>CATKXY010000008.1 GCA_949840915.1 uncultured Lachnospiraceae bacterium
TCTGGAAAGACAAACTGATAAAATATGACGGAAAGACCATCACCTATGACAAGATGGGACGCCCCACTGATTACATGGGCAAGACCATGACCTGGAACAATACAGGAAACCTGACCGCCATAGGAAATACAGCTGACGGCACTATCCGTTATACCTACACTTCCGACGGGCAGCGCCGCACGAAAACGGTGAACGGAAAGACCACCACCTACCACTACAACAACGGCATCCTCCTCTCGGAACAGACCGGAGACGAGACCCTGCGCTACTACTACGACGCCGCCGGAAAAGTGACCACCCTGACCTACAAGAAAGGCATCGGAGCAGAAGTCAGCTACTTCTACGCCAGAAACCTGCAGGGAGACATCACCGCTGTCTACCGCAACAGCGACTCCAAGCTGATCGGTACCTACGAATACGATTTATGGGGCAGACCAGTCAGCGTCAAAGAAGCAAGCGCAGGTATTGATACAGACGGGATCCTGACTAAGAATCCCTTCCGTTACCGGGGGTACTACTATGATACTGAGACAGGGTTCTATTATCTGAATGCACGCTACTACGATCCGGAAGTGAGACGGTTTATCAGCGCAGATGACATGTCGTATCTTGGGGCAGATGAAACCGTAACAGGCTACAACCTGTTTGCGTATTGTGGGAATAATCCTGTCATGGGATATGATCCTACAGGCAACTGGGACTGGGGCGGGGTTCTTGTAGGAGCCGGACTGATGGGAACCGCTGTTGTTGCCGCTGCTGCTTTAGCAGTCTGTGGCGGCCCGGTATCTGCACCGGTTATCTTGGCAACAATAGGCGTCTTTGCTGCGGGAGCAGTGGTAACTTACGCAGCGGCAACGGATTCCGTAATGGTTGTGGATGCATCAGGTGCATACGGAGTGCCTTTATATGGAAAAACAGGTATGTCTGCAGTGATTGATTTTGGAAGTGATAATATGAATATTTATCCTCATCTTGGTGGAGGCATAGGATATCAATGTGGTCCGAGTGTTGCTGTCGGTATGGTGGAGAATTATGAGATACCGGATGATTATAAGGGGCCCTTTATAGACGTTAATGCAGCTATGTGGCTGGGGGCGGATCATTGCTGGGATCCCAAGAAAAAACATGGTGTGGGTGCAATGGCTACATCAGGTACCTTTTCAAATGATTTTAGCTTTGGACTTGGTGGAGATTGGTTTTTTAAACCAGTTCAGATTTTGAAATGGTAGGTGAAATGTATGTATTTTAATTATGATGATTATAAAGCGTACTGTTACGAAGCTCCACTAATGTTTGCGATAGGAGTTTCCATCGTCGTTTTGGCCCATGGAGTATGGCTTGTTTATATGGCTTGGACAGGGAAATGGAGTTGGAAAAAAAATGGTCTACATCTATTATTGCTTGCAGCATTAAGTGGATTGGTGTGTATCCTGATTAGATATCTTATAAATGGTGGGATTTACTTGTGGAATGAGAAAGAAACCGATGTGGTTGAGATACAGGGGGAGATTTCTAATATCAAAGGTTTAGGAGATTTTACTTTTCCGGTAGTGAAAGGCAATTATCTATATGAGGAAAAGAATGGTTATGAATTTACCATTGATGGAGTTCGTTGTAAAGGTGTTGATAAAGGCTCTCTGGAAGTGGGGGATTATGTAACGGTAAAATATCTGCCCAAAAGCGGCTATATCTTATATATTGCTGAAATAGACAGAAATGCTGCCGATATAGAATAAAATGATAAACAATATCAAAGGCAGAAATCAGCTACTGCTATACCAGAAAAATCCGGCGAGATATCAGTGACGCCAACGAATACGATCTCTGGGGCGGAGCCAGCTGCGAATACACCCCCAACAACGGCACCACCATCCGGGCCACCTACGATGCCTACGGACACATAACAGCAAAGACCATCAACAACAGCTCTGTAAACGCTACACCTATGAATACGCCACCGATGACAGACCCACCAAAGCCACCCTGCAGTACCAGCCCCCCCAGTTCGTCGTGGACGGCAAGACCAGAAAGACGACTGCCGATCTGGTGAGCACCTACAGCAACAAGTTCGGCAGCTCCGGCACCCCGTGTCCGAATACACCTACACTTACGACGCATGGGGCAACATCACAGGCATCAAAGACAAGGCCGGCCGCCAGAAGACCTACACCTATACCTACGACAACGGCGGAAACCTCCTTGCCGAGACCAGAGACGGCATCCGCCATACCTACGCATACGACACCGTCTGGAAAGACAAACTGATAAAGTATGACGGAAAGACCATCACCTATGACAAGATGGGACGCCCCACTGATTACATGGGAAAGACCATGACCTGGAACAATACAGGAAACCTGACCGCCATAGGAAATACAGCTAACGGCACCATCCGTTATACCTACACTTCCGACGGGCAGCGCCGCACGAAAACGGTAAACGGAAAGACCACCACTTACCACTACAACAACGGCATCCTCCTCTCGGAACAGACCGGAGACGAGACCCTGCGCTACTACTACGACGCCGCCGGAAAAGTGACCACCCTGACCTACAAGAAAGGCACTAAGGCAGAAGTCAGCTACTTCTACGCCAGAAACCTGCAGGGAGACATCACCGCCATCTACCGGAACAGTGATTCCAAGCTGATCGGTACCTATGAATACGACCTGTGGGGGAGACCTGTCAGCGTCAAAGAAGCAAGCGCAGGCATCGACACAGACGGGATCCTGACTAAGAATCCCTTCCGCTACCGGGGGTACTACTATGATACTGAGACAGGGTTCTATTATCTGAATGCACGCTACTACGATCCGGAAGTGAGACGGTTTATCAGCGCAGATGACATGTCGTATCTTGGGGCAGATGAAACCGTAACAGGCTACAACCTGTTTGCGTATTGTGGGAATAATCCTGTCATGGGATATGATCCTACAGGCAACTGGGACTGGGGAGGTGTCATTGTGGGATTAAGCCTTGTTGCTGCAGGTGTGATTATAATAGGAAGCTGTGGTACCGGTACCCCGATAGGAGTGATGTTGGTTGCAGCTGCTGTGACAGCTACCGGTGCAGTTACTACCTGTGCTGCAGCAACGGATTCGGCAATGGTGGTAGATATCTCGGGTGCAATATCGGTAATATAAGGGAAAAAAGCTGGTGCTTCCGTGGTGGTAGACTTTAAAAATGATAATGTAAATTATTATACGCACACGGGATCTGTTACTTGTAACTCAGCCGGATTATCGGCTTCTCATTCGGTGGGGCTGGTCGATAATTATACAAAACCAGAGGATTATGCCGGTCCTTTTGCAGATGTGAATGGAGGGCCTTTGATTGGAATGGATCATTGTTGGAACCCGGAGGTGGACTATAGAGTGGCTACAAAAGCGACAGCTATTACGTTTAATGCAGGTGTGACCCTGTAGTGTCCGAAAACAATAGGTCTTGGTACGGGGCGTGACAAATATTCTGATCCGACACAATTATTTTTTTGGTAGGTGAGAGATATGTATTTTGATTATGCAGGATATGTTCGGGAATGTTTAAATATACCACTTGAAGATCTGATATCTATTATATTGGGTACGTTGGCTGCTATCATTTTTGGGATAAGCATGAGACGTACCTTGCGTACCTTGCCCGGAATACGCCTTATAATTTTGATTGTTGTACTGGGTACAATAGAGAGCATGTGCATGGTTATAGGACAATTATCGTATGGGGGAATCTATCTGCTTCGGGAAAAGGAGTCTGATGCCGTGGAGATGCAGGGAGAAATCACAGAGATTACTGGGTTGAATTGTTATTCACTCCCAATCATAGAATGTGATTATTATGATAATCCTACATATGGCGATCCTACCGGCTATGAATTTACCATCAATGGTATTCAGTGTACAGCGCCTGTAAAAGGTTCCTTAAAGGTGGGAAACTATGTATCGGTAACGTATCTTCCTAAAAGTGGCTATATCCTCTATATTGATATGGTAGAACAGTAATTGTACATCTCCAACGGCCAGTGCCGCACGAGAACGGTAAACGGCAAAACTACCATTTACCACCATAGCAACAGCATTCTCCTCTCCAAACAGACCGGAGACGAGACCCTGCGCTACTTCTACGCCAGAAACCTGCAGGGAGACATCACCGCCGTCTACCGGAACAGCGATTCCAGTCGGAAACGGGTACGTTTTTACGGTATCTGGAGGGCAAGGCTTCTCTTTTCGGATGGTGTTATCAGACGGTGAGATGTCCAGCCGAGACAGGGTTCTATAACCTGAGTACAAGGTTCTATGATCCGGAGATTTGTCAGTCCGGATAATCTGATTGCCAGCGCGGGAACTTCCGTACAGGACACAACTTGTTTGCATACTGCTTTAATAATCCGTTGATATGACCGATTCGACAGGATACGGGCTTAATTTTGATAAAATAATACAAGTGATATTTTTTTCTTATAAAGGGGTACCAGTATTCCGGACGGAAGGAGATCGGTCGGGATCATTCGGTGCTATGTTATAACAAGAGAAGCCAATGATCGAGATTATGCAGAAGATATGGTTCGGCATGAATATAGTCATACTCAGCAATTAAATCAAATGGGTACTTATAAATATGCTTTATGTATCAGCTTACCTTCATGGCTGGAGTGGGGCGGTGGTGAATATTATGATAAACCATGGGAAATTACAGCCGATATTTATGGAGGTGTAGAATACAGGGTACATTCACAAGATGATATTGATGCGGGATTCACATATTTAGATGCAGGTATAATGTACGGCGTACTTGCTTGGTTATCTAAAAATAAAAAGAAATGGAGAAAATAAATGAGACGAATAGGTAAATTTAAGAAATCAAGTATCATTTTAATATTGCTTTTAATGTTTATAAGGCTTGTTTTATCAGCGTGTACTTCGATGAAAATGAATAAATATTATACGGAAAAAAGTAATTATAGAATTCATTACTGCCCCAAAATATCTCGGAGACGGATATGTAATGCCGATTGTGGCTATATCGGTAAACGGAGAGGAACTATTGGAATTTGAAGAGGGCTACGATAATTTTATAAAATGGTTAAAAGCAAAATAATACAGTTTGAAAAACTTTCCCGATTTGAAACATATTTATAAAAGAGTTGCGAAATGGTAAAAAAAGTTATACTATAGAAGGAAAGAAAACAGGAAAGAGACGGCCCTGTATTTAGGGTACAGATGGCAGTCGGAGGTATGGAGATGAAGGTATATGTATGTTTCCCGGGGGGGAAGGCAAAGGTTCTGACCATGAGTTATGATGACGGCAAGCCGCAGGATGTGCGTCTGGTCGATATTTTTAACAAGCATGGGATCAAGGCTACTTTTAATCTGAATTATGGTATGATGGGAATGGACAAGCCGATTCCGCGTCTGCCGGAGGAGCAGATCAAGGAGCTCTATCAGGGACATGAGGTGGCGACCCACACCATGACCCATCCCACCATTGCGCGCTGTCCCATGACGGCGGTGGCGAAAGAGGTTCTGGACGACAGGATCGGATTGGAGCGTATCATGGGGACGCTGGTTCGCGGACATGCTTATCCCAACGGCTCCTACAGTGAGGAGATCAAGCAGCTTTTCCGCCAGCTGGGTGTTGCGTATGCCCGCGTTGTGGAGACAACGGGTGAGTTTGAGCTGCCGGTGGATTTCATGGAGTGGAAGGCTACCTGTCATCACGATGATCCGAAGCTGATGGAAAAAGCCGAGTTTTTTGCGGAGTTCAAGAAGCCCCAGTATCTGAAGCTAATGTATGTGTGGGGGCACAGCTATGAGTTTGACAAGAACGACAACTGGGAAGTCATTGAAAAATTCTGTGAGTATATGGGGGGCAGAGAGGATATCTGGTATGCTACCAATATTGAGATCGTGGATTATATGACTGCAGCGAAGAACCTGCATTTTTCCGCGGACGGCAATGCGGTGTTCAATCCCAATGCGATGAGTGTCTGGCTGCTTTTGGAGGATGTAAAGGTAGTGGAGATTCCCGGCGGCACATATGTGGATCTGAATTCGGTTTTTTAGAGGATGAATGAGGGAGGTCCGGCTCTCGGCTGCTTCGGCGGTGGAGGGCCGGGTCTTTGTGAATATAGACGAGAGAGAAACAAAGATTATGACGGGAGGCTTTATGCAAGGTTATATCATGGCTCTTGATCAGGGAACCACCAGTTCCCGCTGTATTCTTTTTGACAGGAAGGGCAATATTTGTTCTATAGCCCAGAAGGAGTTTACACAGATTTATCCGAAGCCCGGCTGGGTGGAGCATGATCCCATGGAGATCTGGTCGTCACAGCTTGCTGTGGCCGCGGAGGCTATGGCCAAGCTGGGGGTGGGAGCCGATCAGATCTGCGGTATCGGTATCACCAATCAGAGGGAAACTACGATCGTATGGGACAGGCATACCGGGGAGCCGGTGTACAATGCCATCGTGTGGCAGTGCCGCCGCACCTCGGACCGCATCGAGGCGCTCAAGAGAGACGGCTTCGACAAGGTGCTGCAAGAGAGAACGGGATTGATTCCCGACGCTTATTTCAGCGCCACGAAGATCGCCTGGATCCTGGACAATGTCCCCGGTGCGAGGGAGCGTGCGGAGGCCGGAGAGCTTTTGTCCGGCACGGTGGATACCTGGCTGATCTGGAATCTGACGAGGGGCAAGACTCATGTGACGGATTATACCAATGCCTCCCGCACCATGCTCTTCGATATTCATAAGCTGGAATGGGACGACCAAATTCTGGAGTATTTCAGAATTCCCAAGACCATGCTGCCCCGGGTGACAGCGTCCGCCGGACAGTGCGGGACGGTGGAGGCGTCTGTTCTGGGCGGGCCCATTCCCATTGCAGGGATCGCGGGAGACCAGCAGGCCGCGTTGTTCGGACAGTGCTGTTTTGAGCAGGGCGAGGTGAAAAACACATACGGAACGGGATGTTTTCTCTTGATGAATACCGGAGCGCAGGCTATTGAATCCCAATCGGGACTGCTTACCACGATTGCCGCCACAGCGGACGGCAGTGTGGAGTATGCTTTAGAGGGCAGTGTGTTTGTGGCAGGAGCGGGAGTGCAGTGGCTGAGAGACAGTCTGGATATGATTCGCAGCACACCTCAGTCTCAGGAGCTTGCAGAGCAGGTGGAGGATACTGCGGGAGTGTATGTGGTGCCGGCATTTGCGGGTCTGGGAGCGCCCTATTGGAATCAATATGCCAGAGGTACGGTAACGGGTATCACAAGGGGCTGCACCAAGGCGCATATTATCCGGGCGGTTCTTGAGTCCATTGCCTATCAGACGGCGGATGTGATCCGGGCAATGGAGCAGGACAGCGGGATAGCCTTGAGGAGTCTGAGGGTGGACGGTGGTGCCAGCGCTAACGATTTCCTCATGCAGTTCCAGTCGGATATTGTGGAGACGCAGGTCGAGAGACCCAGCTGTATCGAGACCACTGCGCTGGGTGCGGCGTATCTGGCGGGTCTGGCTGTGGGCTATTGGAAGGATAAGGAAGAGATCAGGGCCAACAGAAGCGTAGAGGCTGTGTTTGAGCCCGGGATGGAGGCCGGAAGAAGGGCCGGACTTTTAAAGGGCTGGTGCAGAGCCGTGAAATGTGCGCTGGCATGGGCGGAGGAAGAGAAAGAGTCGGCGGATTCGTGAGCTTTTAGCATAAATAATAGAAGGAGTATGTATAGTATGCTGGTACAAAAGTATATAGATATGTTGTCTGGAAAGTCGGTGATCCGGCAGCTCTCCGAGTTTGCCGCCGCCAGGGGACAAAAGATCGGTTATGAGAATGTGTTCGATTACAGCCTGGGGAATCCTTCCGTACCTGCACCGCAGGAGTTTACGGATGCCATGATACGGATGTTGTCAGAGCAAAATCCCATGGAGCTTCACGGTTACAGTCCGAGTCTCGGAATCACTTCCGTGCGCGAGGCCGTGGCGGCGTCTCTTGAAAAACGATTTGGCATTCCTTACCGCAGGGAGCATATTTTTATGGCATCCGGTGCGGCGGGGGCATTGGCACACGCATTTCGGCTGGTGACGGAACCGGGGGATGAGATAGTCACGTTTGCTCCGTATTTTCCGGAGTATGGACCTTATGTGAATCTGACGGGAGCGGTGCTGAGAGTGGTGCCGCCTGACACGGACACTTTCCAGATCAATTTTGAGGCCTTTGAGGAAATGCTCTCGGAGAAGGTGAAGGCGGTGCTTGTCAATACGCCGAATAATCCTTCCGGTATTGTGTATTCCACAGAGACCATTCAGAAATTGACGGATATTCTGCGGGCAAAATCAAAGCAGTACGGACATGAGATTTATCTGATATCTGATGAACCGTATCGGGAGATACTTTTTGCGGATGCGGATGCCCCCTGTGTGTCCCGCTTTTACGAGAACAGCATCATGTGCTATTCCTTCTCTAAGTCGCTGTCTCTTCCCGGGGAGCGCATCGGTTATGTGGCGGTGAACCCCGCCTGCCCGGATGCGGAGACCATGGTGAATATGTGCGGACAGATATCCAGAGGAATCGGCCATAACTGCCCGCCGTCCATCATTCAGCTGGCGGTGGCGCAGGTGTTGGATCAGACAGCGGATCTGAGTGTCTACGAGACGAACAGGAATCTGATCTATGAGGAACTGATAAAGCTGGGCTTTACCTGTGTAAAGCCGGGCGGCACCTTTTATATTTTCCCCAAAGCGCTGGAGGAGGACGCCGTGCTGTTTTGTCAGAAGGCTCTGAAATATGATCTGATTCTGGTACCGGGAGATACTTTCGGGGCGAAGGGGTATTTCCGCATGGCCTACTGCATCGACACGGAGAAGGTGGAACGGTCTCTGGCGGTGCTCAGAAGATTTGTGGAGACGGAATATCCGGACCGGTGACGGATGAGCCGGCAGACAGGCCGTTAGCTGAGTTGACGGATAAATGGAGGTTTGCTATGTATCATGCAGGATTAGTTTTGGAGGGCGGCGGCATGAAGGGAATTTATACCGCCGGCGTACTTGATTTCTTTCTGGATAAAGGGCTGGAATTTTCCAATGTATACGGAGTGTCGGCGGGGGCTTGCAATATGTGCAGCTATCTGTCAGGGCAGCGGGGAAGGACCAGGGATGTGAGCATTGATTATCTGGACAGCAAGCGCTATTGCAGTCTGGAGAGCCTGCTGTTTACCGGTGATCTGCTGAATGTGAACATGTGCTATCACACCATTCCGGATTACCTGTATCCCTTTGACCATGAGGCTTTCGGCCGTTATGAGGGAAAAGCCTACAGTGTGGCCACCAATCTGGTCACCGGGAAGGCGGAATATCTGCGGCTTCGCGATCTGAAGAAGGATATCGACAAGGTGCGGGCATCCGCGTCGCTGCCGTTGGTAGCCCGGACGGTAACGATTGATGGAAAGCCTTATCTGGACGGGGGTCTCAGCGATTCTATCCCTATACAGAAGGCGGTGCTGGACGGCAACCGCAGGAATGTGGTGGTCATGACAAAGGAGACCGGATTTCGGAGGAAGCCCATAGACCCGGTTCAGCTGTCACTCATAAAAGTGCGTTATGCAAAATATCCTAAAGTAGCAGGTCTTATGGCGAATCGCCACATCGTATATAATGAATGTCTGGATTACATTCAGAGACTTGAGAACAAGGGTCAGATATTTGTCATTCGGCCTCAGAGACTCAGCAGGGTGAGACGTATTGAGCGCGATAAAGAAAGGATGCGGGCACTCTATGAGGAAGGGTATGCGGATGCCGCCGGGCGCTATGAGGAACTGTTGGGCTATCTGGAGAGATAAGTCCGTCTGAGAAAATTACGATGAAAACAGGGTGGAAAAATTATGTTTGAAATAATCAAGGCAATCATTTATGGTATTGTGGAGGGCATCACGGAATGGCTTCCCATCAGCAGCACAGGGCATCTGATCCTGGTGGAGGAGCTGATCCCGTTTCAAGGTGTCAGCGAGGACTTCTTTGGTATGTTTGATGTGGTGATCCAACTGGGGGCGATTCTGGCAGTGGTGGTGCTGTTCTGGAATCAGATCTGGCCCTTTGCCCTGACAGAGAAAGAGAGGAAGGGGAAGAGCGGTCCGATGTCCTTTGTCAAAACGGATATCATGACGCTGTGGTTTAAGATTCTGGTGTCCTGTGTGCCTGCGGCAGTCATAGGCATCCTGTTTGACGATGTGTTGGATGCACTCTTTTATAATCCCGTATGTGTGGCGCTGGCTCTGATTGTATTCGGCGTGGCTTTCATCATAATTGAGAACTGGAATAAGGGACGCAGTCCCAAGGTGAACGAGCTTGCCGGCCTGACTTATCAGATGGCTCTGATGATCGGCGTGTTTCAGGTAATCGCGGCTGTATTCCCGGGCACCTCCAGGTCAGGCGCCACCATTGTGGGTGCGCTGCTCATAGGAATCTCTCGCACGGTGGCGGCGGAGTACACGTTCTTTCTGGCTATCCCGGTGATGTTTGGTGCGAGTCTGCTGAAGGTGGTTAAATTCGGTTTTGCCTTCTCTTCGCTGGAGCTTGTGCTGCTGCTTCTGGGTACGGCGGTGTCCTTTGTGATGTCCCTGTTTGTGCTGAGATTTCTGATGGGTTATATCAAGAAGCATGACTTTAAGATATTCGGCTGGTACAGGATTGCGCTGGGCCTGATCGTGCTGGCATACTTTGGTTTGGCGGCATAGAATTTAACGGAATTGTACGGAACAGAGATAAACGGCATCGTGTTTGAGGCGGAGGAGTGTTTTTGGAGGGAATGACGATCAGAAAAATGGGCAGCTTCCTCGCAGTTATGGGGACGCTGTTTCTGGTGTGCGCTGCCGCGGTGGCGTGGACAGAGCGCGGCGGGGACGGCAATATCCGGGACGATGGCGGCGGGGAAGCCGCAGGGACCCTTGCCGTTCTCACGGACAGCGGTTTTTATGACAGGGATACTGAGGTACGGGTTGCGGCACCGAGGGGGGCAAGCGTATATTACAGCTTTGACTGCGCGGAGCCGGGTCCTGAGACGGGACAGGCCTACACGGAGCCCATCCCTTTATATGCCGGTGAGGAGGAGCAGGTTTATGTGCTGCGCTTTAAGGCGTATTACGAGGATGGCACGGAGTCTGAGACGATCACCCGGACGTATTTTTGCGGCAGCGGGATTGAGAATAGGTACGATATGCAGGTGCTCAGCATTGTGGGAGACCCGGAGGGCCTGTTTGGCTATGAGGCGGGCATCCTGGTGCCGGGAGCCAAATATGACGCCTATACGGAGGAACATCCGGGTGTGCATCCGGGCAGCGGGCTGGAGGCCAATTACACCATGCGGGGCAGAGAGTGGGAGCGGGAGGTTGTGCTGGAGCTGTTTGGCTCGGACGGCGGAATGCTTTTGTCTCAGCAGGGCGGGGTGAGAGTGGCCGGAGGCGCGTCCAGGCTTCACAATCACAGATCGCTGCGGCTGTATGCCCGAAAGGAGTATGACGCACAGAATAAATTCGCAGGCAGTTTCTTTGATACGTTGTATTCTCTGGAGGACGGTACTCTGGGCAGAAGTCATAAGCGGCTGTTGCTGAGAAATTCGGGACAGGATTACGGTTACGGTTTTGTGCGCAATGAGCTTGTGAACCGTCTGGCGGCTGAGGCGGGATTTGAGGACACGCAGCATGTCCGGCCTGTCTGCGTCTATATCAACGGACTCTATTATGGAAGCTATTGGCTCTGTACTAATTATGATGAGCAGTATTTTGAGAATCGTTACGGGGAATTCGACGGAAGTTTTGTGGTGCTTGAGGGCAGTGATGTCAAAAAGCTTCCGTCGGACGAGACGGATACGGAGGAGATCCGGCAGGCTGAGGAATTTAACGCCAGCTACGAAGCCTTGTCGGAGCTGGATATGACCCGGGAGGACAATTACCAAAAGCTGTGTGAGTTTCTGGATGTGGAGAATTATCTGCGGTATTTTGCCATAGAGAATTATGTGGGAAATGACGACTGGCCCGGGGGAAATGTGAAGACCTACCGGTATGAGGCAGGGGAGCAGGGCTACCGCGAGGGCGGAGTCTTTGACGGACGCTATCGAATGCTTTTGTATGACGCGGACTATGGCTTCGGATTAATGTTTTATCATGACACCATCGGCTGCCTGGTGAATGAAATGACGCTGGACAAGCTGATGAACGGAGAGTCACCCTTGTTTGCGGCGCTGATGCAGCGGGAGGACTGCCGCAGATTTTTTGTATCGTATACACTGGATCTGATGAACGGCGTTATGAGGGCAGAGCATGTGGCAGAGCTGACGGACGCGATGCACGCTTCTCATAAACAGGAGATTGCCCGGATGCTTGACACGGAGGGTCTGGTTGGCGGAGTGCTTTTGGAGGACGAGCCGCTTACTATGGAGACCGTGGAAAAAAATATCGGGCAGATCAAGAGCTTTGCGGCTGAGAGACCGCAGTATGTTTTTCAGGATATCGCAGAAAAGTTCGGATATGCCCGGCAATACAAGTTGACAGTATTGTCGGAAAATGCCGATTACCCCGTAATAATAAACGGGAAGTATTATGCCGGGTCCGTTTTTACAGGAACGTATCTAAAGGAGATCCCGGTGACTCTGACACCCTGTCCGGGACCCAATGAAGAGTTTGATCACTGGCTTGTGGACGGAGTAGCGTACAGGAATGAGAAGCTGGTGCTGCAGGAAAATGACATTGCCGGGGATGCGGTGAAGGTGGAGATCGTGATGAGAGAGTCGCCGGAGCCCGGGCTGCGGATACAGGCTGTGGCCGCAAGGGGAAAAGAGGACTATGTGGAGCTGGTGAATCTGTCGGGACAGACAGTGAGCACCAGGGGGTATTATCTCAGCGACGGCGACGATCCCTATCAGTACGCGCTTCCGGTTGTGGTTCTGAAGCCGGGTGAAACGATGAGGCTGGTGGGAGAGGACAATCACGGTGCCGAGAGCCTGGGGCAGTTTTCTTTTGGATTTAATCTGAAGGAAGGGGAGACTCTGACATTGACTCTGGCAGAGAAGCCGGTGGACAGCGTGGTGATTCCGAAGATGTCGGCGGACGGAGTCTATGTGAGAGATTTCAGAAGAGGAATTTATGTGGAACAGAAACGGGAGCAGACATGAACTAAAGTATGTGCTCACACCCATTCAGTATATCCTGCTGCAGAGCAGATTAAAATGGGTGATGCGGCCGGATGAGCACGCCGGGGAGTCAGGAGAGTACTTTATCCGAAGCGTGTATTTTGACACACCGGACAGGCGTGCTCTGCGCGAAAAGCAAAACGGTGTGCATGACCGCAGAAAGTACCGGATCCGTTTTTATGACGGCGACTCGTCGAAATGCAGGCTGGAGTGTAAGGAGAAGACGGGAACACGGATTGCCAAGAGAGGGCAGCTGCTGACCGAGACGGAGACGGATATGCTGCTTGACGCCCGGGCGGGAGAGATTACAGGGCAGGATTCACTGCTGCGCACGCTTCAGACCGGCATAGAAACCGAGGGCCTAGCCCCGGCGGTGACCGTGGATTATGTGAGGGAGGCTTATGTACTGCCGCTGTCGGATCTGCGCGTCACCTTTGACAAGGAGATTGCGTGGGGACCTGTGGAGGATTGTCTGAGCCACGAGAGATACCTGTGCAACACTTATGTTGACAGTGTAGTGCTGGAAGTAAAATACAATGAATATCTGCCGGGACATATCAGCGATATCTTATCGTCCGTGGGACCGATACAGACAGCGGTGTCCAAGTATGTGGCCTGCGTGGAATCCCAGCGTGCCGCAAGAGGATATTGAGAACAGCGCCTTCAGGGGTGCGGAAACGGAGTGCAATATGAATACATTAAAAAGTATTTTGAAAGAGAGCATCAGCCAGATGGGATTGGTGGAAAACCTGTCTCTTCAATATATATGTCTGGTTCTGAGCACGGCTTTTCTGTGCGGGATTTTATTATATATTGTCTATAAGTTTTTTTATCAGGGTGCGGTGTATTCGGAAAATTTCGGACTGTTGATCCTGATGACGACCTTGACGGTGGCCTTTATCATCATGACTATTTCCTCTAATATTGTGCTTTCGTTAGGTATGGTGGGTGCGCTGTCCATTGTCCGCTTCAGGGCTGCGGTAAAGGACCCGCTGGACGTGGGATTTCTGTTCCTGGGCATTGCTGCCGGGCTGACAGCCGGCGCGGGACTGTTTTTTATCGCGTTTCTGGGTACGGTGGTTATCTGCTTTATCTTTGTGTGTATGCGCTGGATCGGAAGAGGACGGACAAGCTACCTTCTGGTGGCCGATTACGAAAAATCCGCAGAGGAGAAGGTAGCGGCGCTGATCTGCCAAAGCAAGGGCAGATTAAAATCCAAGGCGGGAGACGGGAGCAGGGTAGAGCTGACCTGTGTGCTGCACAAAAATCCGGAGCAGACCCTGAGCGAGATCTTAAAGGTGGAGGGTGTTGGGAAGGCTACGCTGATCGCCTACACGGGAGATGCACAATATTAGACAAAAAGCATACTATTTTTGTGATAAATGTATACGTTTTTGTGACAAATGCGGTTGACAAGTGTAGTTAAAAGAGATAAACTGTGTCTTGTCAGGTTATTTTTTATTAATTATTCGGATATCTCGGGGACTTGTAAAGAGTATGAGATAGAGAGGAAATCCGGAAAGGATTCAGAAGGGAGACGTGTAATGGCAGCAAAGAAGACCGTAAAGCCCGTTGCAGTGACGTCTGCAGCGACCACGCCTAAGGCTGAGGCAAAAAAGACAGAGACCCCCGCAGAAGTGACGACAGAAGTTAAGGCAGAGACGAAGAAGGCAGAGGCTCCTGCAGCAGAAGTTAAGGCAGCAGCAAAGGCAGAGAAGCCCGCAGCTGTTAAGAAAGAGACCGCTAAGAAAGAAACCGTAAAGAAGGCTCCGGCTAAGAAGGCACCCGCCAAGAAGGAAGTAAAGACCGCAGCCAAGAAGGCAGAGATCAAGAGTGAGGTACATGTACAGTTTTCCGGCAAGTCCTACACACAGGAGGATCTTGTAAAGATCGCAAAGGATGTGTGGACCTATGATCTGAACGGGGATCTCGCTGATCTGACCAGCATTGAGCTCTATGTTAAGCCTGAGGAGCAGACCGTTTACTATGTGATGAACAAGGAGTTCACAGGCAGCTTTGCCGTCTAGTTATAGACTAAAAAGAGATTTGAATAGACATACAGACTTACCGGACCATGGAAACAGGCTGCGGATGCGGCGGTTTTCCGTGGTCTTTTTGTTTTATAATTTTTATAATTAATTTATACTTTTTTTCAGGGAAATCTGTTGACAATAAATGGCCTTGGTGCTATCTTATGTAAAGAAGATGTTAGCACTCCCCTTAAATGAGTGCTAACAAACAAGCCACAGGGAAACAGTACTGTAAGGTTGAGAGACTGGCGGAGAGGAGTGAGCGGATACAGTGGACGAGAGAAAGGCAAAAATTTTGCAGGCGATCATCCGAAATTACCTGGAGACAGGCGAGCCGGTGGGCAGCAGAACCATTTCCAAGTACACTGATTTAAATCTGAGCTCAGCGACGATTCGAAATGAGATGGCCGATCTGGAAGAGATGGGATATATTCTCCAGCCCCATACCTCTGCGGGACGCATCCCTTCCGACAAGGGGTATCGCTTTTATGTTGACACCATGATGGAAGCGCGGGAACGCGAGGTGGTGGAGATGAAAGAGATGCTGTTAGAGCGTCAGGACAAGATGGAGCAGATGCTGCAGCAGGTTGCCAGAGTGCTGGCGCAGAATACGCAGTACGCCACGTTGATATCCGCGCCCCAGACCCACGGCAGCAAGGTGAAATTCATACAGCTCTCCCGCGTGGATGAGGGTCAGCTTCTGGCAGTCATTGTGGCAGAGGGAAATGTGATCAAAAATAATATTCTCGCCGTGGGGGAGGAATTGTCAGACGAGACACTGCTGAAGCTGAATATTCTGCTCAACACAAATCTGAACGGAATGTCCATGCAGGAGATCAATCTGGGAATGATAGCGGCAATGAAGCAGCAGGCAGGTATCCACAGCGCTATCGTGAGTGAGGTGATCGACGCGGTGGCGGAGGCGATCAAGGCCGAGGAAGATCTGGAGATCTACACCAGCGGAACCAACAATATTTTCCGCTACCCGGAGCTTGCCGATCAGCAGAAGGCCAGCGAGCTGATCACTACCTTTGAGGAAAAGCAGCTTCTGAGCAATCTTCTCCAGAATACATTGGCCGAGGAGGACAGTCCCGGAATTCAGGTTTATATCGGGGATGAGACTCCAGTGAAGAGCATGAGGGACTGCAGCATAGTGACAGCCACCTATGAATTGGGAGAAGGCATGAAGGGTACTATAGGAATTGTCGGACCCAAGCGAATGGATTATGACAAGGTCGTAGGTACTTTAAAGACTTTACAGAGTAAACTCGATGAGATATACAGAGAAGTGTGAGAAGGCACGGCCGAAAGTTTGAGAAAGGAAGGTGCGGCATGGAAAATCAGGAAATGGATTTGAAGGAAAATCTGGAGGAGAGCATGCAGGCAGCCATGGAGGAAGATTTGGCGGATGAGCAGGACGCGGCAGAGCAACAGTCAGCGGATTCTGAGGAGACAGGGGAGTCTGCAGCGGACGGCGGGCCGGAAAAAGGCATGACCCGGGCAGAGCAGCGGGCGGCCAAAAAACAGGCCAGACAGGATAAAAAGAGCGATATCTACAAAGAGCAGATCGAGCAGCTCGAGGACAGGGTCAAGCGTCAGATGGCGGAGTTTGAGAACTTCCGCAAGCGCACGGACAAGGAAAAGCAGGCCATGTTTGAGACAGGGGCAAAGAGTGTGATCGAGAAGCTGCTTCCTGTTGTGGACAATTTTGAGAGGGGACTGGCGACGGTTCCCGAGGCGCAGCGGGAGGACCCGTTTGTGGACGGTATGAACCGTATTTATAAACAGCTGCTCACCGAGCTTGAAAACATCGGTGTGAAGCCTATCGAGGCGGTGGGCTGTGAGTTCGATCCCAATCTTCACAATGCAGTGATGCAGGTGGAGAGCGGGGAATACGAGAGCGGTGTGGTGGCGCAGGAATTACAGAAGGGTTACACCTATCGCGATGCGGTAGTGAGACATAGCATGGTGGCAGTAGTACAGTAATAAATCAGTTATCAAAACAGGAGGAGAATAAAATGAGTAAAATTATCGGAATCGACTTGGGAACGACCAATAGCTGCGTAGCGGTTATGGAAGGTGGAAAGCCCACCGTGATAGCCAATGCCGAAGGTGCGAGAACGACACCTTCCGTAGTGGCATTTACCAAAAACGGAGAGCGTCTGGTAGGGGAGCCTGCAAAGCGTCAGGCAGTGACCAACGCGGAGAAGACCATCTCGTCCATCAAGAGAGAGATGGGTACGGACCACAAGCGTGCGGTTGACGACAAGAAGTATTCTCCCCAGCAGATTTCCGCAATGATCCTGCAGAAGTTGAAAGCAGATGCGGAGAGCTATCTGGGCGAGAAGGTGACGGAGGCGGTTATCACGGTTCCCGCATATTTCAATGACGCACAGCGTCAGGCTACCAAGGATGCAGGTAAGATCGCGGGTCTGGAAGTGAAGCGTATTATCAACGAGCCCACCGCGGCAGCGCTGGCTTATGGCCTGGACAATGAAAAAGAGCAGAATATCATGGTTTATGACCTGGGCGGCGGTACTTTCGACGTTTCCATTATCGAGATCGCCGACGGCGTGATCACAGTACTTGCCACCAACGGCGACACCTTCCTTGGGGGCGATGATTTTGACAACCGCATCACGCAGTGGATGCTGGAGGAGTTTAAAAAGACTGAGGGCGTGGATCTGTCAGGAGACAAGATGGCCATGCAGAGATTGAAAGAGGCCGCAGAGAAGGCAAAGAAAGAGCTTTCCAGCGCCATGACCACCAATATCAACCTGCCTTTCATCACGGCTACAGATGCAGGTCCCAAGCATTTTGACGTCAATCTGACCCGTGCAAAATTTGACGAGCTGACTCATGATCTGGTGGAGAAGACTGCGATTCCCGTGCAGAACGCCATGAAGGATGCGGGACTCAACAATTCCGATCTGGGTCAGGTGCTTCTGGTAGGAGGTTCCACCCGTATTCCCGCAGTACAGGATAAGGTGAGACAGCTCACCGGCAAGGAGCCTTCCAAGACGCTGAATCCCGACGAGTGTGTGGCTCTGGGCGCTTCCGTACAGGGCGGCAAGCTGGCCGGCGACGCAGGCGCAGGCGATATCCTGCTTCTGGACGTAACGCCTCTGTCCCTGTCCATCGAGACCATGGGCGGCGTGGCAACCAGACTGATCGAGAGAAATACTACCATTCCCACCAAGAAGAGCCAGGTATTCTCCACCGCAGCGGACAATCAGACCGCGGTAGACATCAATGTGGTTCAGGGTGAGAGACAGTTTGCAAGAGACAATAAATCACTGGGACAGTTCCGTCTCGACGGAATCCCTCCCGCGCCCAGAGGAATCCCTCAGATCGAGGTTACCTTCGATATCGACGCCAACGGCATCGTAAACGTATCCGCCAAGGATCTGGGGACGGGCAAGGAACAGCATATCACCATCACGGCAGGCTCGAACATGTCCGATGAGGATATCGAGAAGGCAGTGAAGGAAGCCGCTGAGTTTGAAGCGCAGGATAAGAAGCGCAAAGAAGCGGTTGAGACCAGAAATGAGGCTGACTCCTTCGTGTTCCAGACCGAGAAGGCGCTGAGCGAAGTGGGCGATAAGATATCCGACGGCGACAAGTCCCAGGTACAGGCTGATCTGGATGCCGTAAAGGCAATCCTCGAGCGCACCAAGGACGGAGAGATGAGCGACAGCGATATCGACGAGCTGAAGGCGGCGAAGGAGAAGCTGACCAACTCTGCACAGTCACTTTTCACCAAGATGTATGAGAACATGCAGCAGGCACAGGGCGGAGCAGGTCCTGACATGAGCAATATGGGCGGCGCGGCAGATGCCGGTTCAGACAATTCAGCTCCCCAGGATGATGTGATCGACGGAGATTTCCGCGAAGTTTAATGATTTAGTGTGCCGCGCGTGCGGCGGAGTGAGGAAACTATGGCAGAACAGAAGCGGGACTATTATGAAGTCCTCGGTGTGGATAAAAATGCCGATGAAGCGGCAATCAAAAAGGCATATCGCGCTCTGGCGAAGAAGTATCATCCCGATGTGAATCCCGGGGATGCGGAGGCAGAGAAGAAATTTAAGGAGGCCTCCGAGGCGTATGCGGTATTGAGTGATCCGGATAAGAAGCGCCGGTATGATCAATTTGGTCATGCGGCCTTTGAGGGCGGTGCTGACGGCGCCGGCGGTTTTGATTTCTCCGGCGCTGATTTCAGTGATATCTTCGGCGATATCTTCGGCGATTTCTTCGGAGGCGGCCGCAGGAGCGGCGCACGCAGCAACGGACCCATGAAGGGGGCGAATATCCGTACCAGTGTGCGGATCACTTTTGACGAGGCTGTGTTCGGCTGCAGCAAGGAGATTGATCTCACCGTGAAGGAGACCTGTAAGACCTGTAACGGCAGCGGCGCGAAACCGGGTACCACGCCTGAGACCTGCGGAAAGTGCGGAGGTAAAGGACAGGTGGTGTTTACACAGCAGTCTTTCTTCGGCACGGTGCGCAATGTGCAGACATGTCCCGACTGTCAGGGCAGCGGTAAGGTGATCAAAGAAAAGTGTGCGGACTGTCACGGCACGGGATATATTTCCATGCGGAAGCGTTATTCCGTGGAAATTCCGGCCGGTATCGACAACGGACAGTCCGTGCGTCAGCCCGGCCTGGGAGAGCCCGGCATCAACGGAGGCCCCAGAGGGGATGTGCTGGTGGAGGTTATCGTGGGCAGACATCCCATCTTCCAGCGCCAAGAGTTCAATATATATTCCACTGTTCCCGTATCCTTTGCCGTGGCTGCGCTGGGCGGTGAGATATACATCAATACTGTGGATGGCAGGGTGATTTACGATGTGAAAGCGGGTACACAGACCGACACCAAGGTCCGGCTCAAAGGAAAGGGTGTACCTACTCTTAGAAACCGCGAGGTCAGAGGAGACCATTATGTGACGCTGGTGGTGGAGGTTCCCGATAAACTGAAGCCGGAGGCAAAGGAGCTGCTGAGACAGTTTGACGCTCTGACCGGCGATACCCTGAACGCCACAAAGCCCGCGGAAGAGTCCGCAGGCGAGGGCGGTAAGGAGACTAAAGAAGGTAAGGACGGAAAAAAGAAGAAATTCTGGAAGTAGGAGATCTTCCGAATCCGGAAGTTCTCAAAACAGGATCTGAATGGCGCCCGGCGGTTTTGTACCGCCGGGCGTATTATCTGTTAAAGACAGTTTTTTGTTCTTTATCAGCATATTGATTAAAATGGCAATAAAAGGTATAATATGCATTATGGAAAAGTGGAAGACAGATCTGTTTAAAGTTTATGGAAGTAAGGCATATGTGTTGCTTTTATCCCTTGTCGCTGCCTGCGGTTACGGTTTTAAGATCGCTCACCCGGCGATGGGGATTGACGATACACCCTATGCCTGGTATTTTAAGGAGGGTCTGGCGCCTGTGGTGGGGCGCTGGGTCCTGTTTGTGTTAAATAAAGTAGTGCATCTGGCAGATTTTGCCCCCTTCCTGACGGACTTTGCCGCAGTGCTGTTCATGATGCTGGCGGTGACGGTATGGGGGCTGTTGTTTTATTCCATTCTGGGAGACAGGCTGCCGCGTTATGGCTATTGGATTTTTTCCTGTGTATTTCTGACCTGTCCTCTCATTGCGGAGGTCTTTACCTATTTTCTGCACAACGGGATTGCCATTGGTTATCTGAGCTGTGGCGTGAGTCTGTGTCTGATGCGGGAGGGATTCAATCGTGCGGGAGGCAAAAAGAGCAGGCCGGCGGAAGCATTTCGCGCTTTTGCTTTGGCGGCGGCAGCTCTCACGGTTTCCATGGGCTGTTATGAATCCTTTATGATCGTGTGGCTGGTGGGGATTCTGCTGATGCTTTTGACAGAGCGGCTGGCGGGAGTGCGCATTGCGGTTTTGAAGAGTCTGTTGACGGCTGCCGTGACAGCGCTTGCAGCCATGATATTGCGCAGTGTGATCCTGAAGCTTGTGATGGCAGTATTCGGTCTGGATTATCTGAGAGACGAAGCCGTCCAGCGTTCTGTGACGGAGCTTCTGGGATGGATGGTCAAGCCCGGTGCCGGTGCGGAGTTTGCCATGGCGCTTAAGCGGATCTTTGTGATGTATGGCGTGTTTGCCTACGCTTATCTTCCGGTCAGGATCTTTGTGCTGGCCGCGGCGGTGATGGTCTTGTACGCTTTGTGGCGCAGCATTCGCCTGAGGGATTGCTGGATCTTGCCGCTGACCTTTGGCGCTTTCATCGCGGCATTTCTGCTGGCAGTGGTGGAGGGGAAGGCCACGCTGTATCGCTCGGCGCAGTTTTTACCCTTGATCTGCGGATACGGGATGCTGATCGCCTCCTGGGCTGTGCAGAGCTTTGTCCGGACCCGCAGGCAGAGAGACGGAGGCAGACTGCGGGTGATTGCAGAGCGGGGAAGCCGCGGATTGCTGCTACTGGCCGCGGCAGTGATCATCTGGAATCAATGCACGGATCTGAACCGCTGGTTTTATGTGGATTATCGGAAATATGAGTATGCGAAGGAGTATACTGCACAGGTGGCGGCGGAGCTGGAGAAAAATTTTGATACCTCCAAGCCTGTGGTATTCACGGGGCAGTGGGAAAATCCCCGGAGTCTGGTTCAGGACGCCTATGTGCAGTACAATTCGGATACCTTTTACAAAATGAAGCGTATTGCGGATCTGGTGGACGATCAGCTTCTGGAGAAGTTCAATCGGGAGTATGGAGTGTGGGTGGCCCAGACGCCGTCCCTGTCGGTGATCAGCTGGGGCAAGTATGCCTTTGACAACGACGAGGAGCTGGTGAGATTCATGCAGTTCCATGGCCATGAGATCAAACCGCTGAAGGACAATTCCCGCTACGACGAGGCGGAGCAGTATTCGCTGGATCTGCCCGGTTTTCCTGCAGAAGGTTCCATTGTCGACAGGGGAGACTATATCATCGTACATTTTTAACGACTTATTTACAGCAGCCTGTTCTCGGCGATGGGAAGAGGCGTCATGACATGAGAGAGGCGGATTTATGACAGGAAAAGTCGCCGGATGGATGGAACGTCTTCACAATATCATAAAGAAAACAGACGGCCTGCCCCTATGGTGGGTCGGTCTTTTATTGTTCTGTATCGTTATCGGTCCCAATCTGCTTTTGGGGGAGGGCAGCGTCTTTACCATCCATGACCAACTGGATGAATCCATGATGAACTATGTCCTCACGGCCAGACATCCGGGGGAGGGGATCATCCCGGAGATGCTTTGCGGTGTCAATGCAAGCGGGCTTGCGCCCTCGGCCGTTCTGTTTGTGCCCCTGTACCGTCTGTTACCGCCCTTTTATGCATTTTTGTGCACCTATAGTCTGCTGGTTCTGGGCGGCTTTCTGGGGATGTATCTGACAGTGCGGGAGCTGACGGGCAGCAGTATTCTGGCAGTGGCT
The DNA here is from genome assembly GCA_949840915.1 of uncultured Lachnospiraceae bacterium. Lineage (GTDB taxonomy): Bacteria > Bacillota > Clostridia > Lachnospirales > Lachnospiraceae > Acetatifactor. The sequence goes on from CATKXY010000008.1 coordinate 22,631, forward strand.
GCGGCAGGTCTGTTTTGTATGCTGCCGCTCTACCCCGTCTACGGCTTCTCTCAGATGGGCATACCCTTGATCCTCTATGCATTCCTCTGCCTCTGTCAAACGAAACGGATTCCCATTGCTTTAGCACTGACAGCAGTATTCGGCCTCACCAGTCACCTGGTCTACACCGGCTATGCAGTGCTGGGGCTATGGCTGCTCGCGCTGGCAGCCATGGCCCTGCACAGGAAAATCGGCAAGTATGCCGGCAGGCAAACCCTCAAATGGACGCTTGCGGGATTTATCCTGTTATTATCGGTTTATCTGCTGACGAATCTGAGTCTGATCACAGAGATTCTGTTCGGAAAATCTGTGAATGGACAGGCTGCTTATGTGAGCCACCGGGAGGAGATGGTAAACGGAGCCATGTCTTTTGCAAGAGCTGTGAGAGACATGTTTATGAGCAGCGGCCAGCATGCGTTCACCTACCATGGGAAGCTGATCCTGCCCATAGGATTGTCTCTGATCCTGGGCGGAATATTCTTCCGAAAATTCAATCGTCAGGCCAGGGTACAGTATCTGACTGCACTGAGCGGCATGGCAGTACTGTTTTTCATTGCGGTATTCTATGGCGTGTGCAAATCCGGTCCGGTGACGGCATGGAAGAACAGTATCACCGGATTTTTGCACTATTTTCAGATGGAGCGTTTTTACTGGCTATATCCCGCGGGATGGTATCTGGAATTCGCCATGGCCGCCTCGTTCTGGTGGACCATGGGCAGGGAGCTGAAGCATCCGGCCTCATATAAAAAAGCCATTTTAAGTCTTCCGGTTCAGTGTGCGGTGATTGCTCTTGTACTGATTCCCACGGCGGACACGGTGCTGCACAATTCCGATTTTTACAGGAATGTGAATCAAAAGAATAACGGTTCGGGTATCACCGGTTATATTTCATGGGAAAGCTATTATTCAGAGGAACTGATGGAGCGGCTTGAACAGGCTATCGGCAGAAAGATGTCGGACTATCGCGTCGCGCATCTGGGCATCAGCCCCGCGCCCTCTCTGATGCACGGTTTTTACACAGTGGACGGTTACTCCAACAACTATGCTCTGGAGTACAAGCATGCCTTTCGCCGCGTGATCGCGGCGGAGCTTGACAAGAGCCCGGAAACCGCAGTGTATTTTGATAAATGGGGAAACCGCTGTTATCTCTTTAACTCGCTTACGGGCAATTACTGGATGCTGCAAAAAGGCAGCGGCGTGGTGTATGAGGGACTTGAATTCGATATGCAGGCCCTGAGGGACCTGGGCTGCGAATACCTCTTCTCGGGCGGAGAAATTGCGGACGCGGATCGAATGGGACTAAGCCTGATGGGCTATTTCGACACAGAAGACTCCTATTGGGGTATCTGGCTATATGCCCTGACACAGGAGTAAAGCGCCGTCACAGAGAACGCTATGGTGGTATTTCAGGCAAAATTGCGGCGAGATTCTTGCGCTTTTCTTAATTTTATGGAGGTTTTTCCTGAATATTGGGAGGAAAATTTTACTAAGAGGCAAAGATGTGGTACAATAAAGGCTAAATTCAAAAGGCAGCAGGCGAGACGGATGAGCGAAAACAGGAACAAGGATCATGGAAACAATAAAAATAATACGAAGACCAAGGACAGGATCTATGTCTGCCATACCTATTATCATGTGTATGTAACCTTTTTGAAGGAGCTGAAGCTCCCCCGCAGTAAAAGGGGAGGAGCGACGCTTGTGCTCTCAAAGATGTCCTGTAACTTTGAGAATCTCAAGGAGCGGGTGGAGAGCACGGGACTGTTTGCCGGGGTATTGGAATTTGACGAGAAAAATGAGAACTGTTTTCCGGAGCTGGTCAGACTGAGAAAGGATCCGGCAGGTAAATCAGCCGGAGGGTTTCTGGGCAATCTGTTCAGGCGCATCCGTTTTACCAGGCGTTATGCCGCGCTGCAGGAACCGTATATCCCTGTGGATTTTAAGGAGTATGGGGATGTTTATGTCTACTGTGACTCCGATCCCATAGGGTACTATCTGAACCAAAGACGGATTCCCTATCACGCGCTGGAGGACGGGCTGAATTGTCTGAAGAATTTTGATGCGGCGCGATATGACAACAGAGGGCATTTCGGATTGAAGGCCTTTTTGTCCCGCCGTCTCAATCTGATCTTTGTGCAGAACGGATACGGCAAGTATTGTCTGGACATGGAGGTCAACGATATATCTGCGATCCAGTATCCCTGCCCCCGCTATCTTGAGGAGCCCAGGCAGGCGCTGGTGGATAGGCTGACGGAGGAGGACAAGCAGATCATCCTGCAGGCATTTATCAGGGACAGAGAGAAGCTGGAACGCCAGATCCGGGAGAGCAGCGAGGTGGGAGACAAGATCCTGATCCTGACGGATCCCTTATGCACGTTGGACGTACGGGAGAGGATATTCAGAGATATCATCAGGATGTACGAGTCCGAGGGCACGATCTTCCTAAAGCCGCATCCGAGAGATGAGCTTGACTATCAGACGCTGTTTGGCGAATATCCGCAGTTTGACGCCACCGTACCCATGGAAATGCTGAACTTTTTCCCGGGACTCCGATTTCGGAAGGTGGTGGCCGTGCTCACGGAGATCAAGGCCATTCGGTTTGCGGATGAGGTGGTGCGGCTGGGAGAGGATTTTATGGACGCCTATGAAGACCCCCTGATTCACAGGCAGAACGAGCAGGTGGGCATTACACGGCGAAAAGATACTTCCGGCCAGTAAAGTACATGAGGTGTGAGAATGTTGCAGATTATAAAGAAGCTTCAGATCTTGTTGGATAAAAAACAGAAGCGCACCATGGCGGGACTGATGGTCCTCATGGTGATCGGAGCCTTTTTACAGACCGCCGGGGTGGGACTATTGGTGCAGGTGGTCAATATTGTCATAGACCCTTCGGCCGTGCAGAACAGCCGGATTGCTTCATGGGTCTATGAGCTTTTTGGCAGTCCCGACTATGAGCGCTTTGCGGTGAGCATCATGGCGCTGCTGATCGCAACCTTTGTGGTAAAGAATGTTTTTTTGTTCGTTCAGCAGAAGCTGACCTTCGCGTTTGTCTACACCAATCAGTTCCGTACCTCCGAGCGCATGATGTGTAATTATCTGCGCAGGAGCTACGAGTTTTATCTGAACGCGGACACCGCAGTGGTGCAGCGGAGCATCACATCGGATGTGAACAATATGTATGCGTTGATTCTGGCACTTCTGCAGATGATGTCCGACGGGGTGGTGTCTTTCTTTATCATTGTCTATTGTTTTGTCACCAACGGAACGATGACCGTACTTCTGGCCGTGGTAATGCTGGTATTGATGTTCGGTGTGAAGGTGGTGTTAAAGCCCGTCATGTATAAGGCGGGGAAGGATAATCAGGATTATTACAGCAGTCTGTTCAAGTGGATCTCCCAGACGGTGCAGGGAATCAAGGAAGTAAAGATTGCCGGCAAAGAACAGTATTTTGTAAATGAGTACAAAAAATGCGGGCAGGGGTATGTAAACGCCGTGCAGCGCTACAGTTTGTATAACAATATCCCGAAGCTGCTCATCGAGGCGGCCTGTGTGGCCACCATGGTGGGATATATGATCTATCTGGTGGTGACGGGGGTGCCGACCGAGAATATGCTCACCGTGTTTTCCACTTTGGCGGCCGCGGCCTTTATTCTGCTGCCCTGTGTGAACCGGATCAACAATCAGATGAATTCCATCGCTTATTTCGAGCCCTTCTTTATGGGAGTCAGCGACAATCTTCAGGACGAGATCAGCGGAGAGAAGGTGGATATGTCCTTCGCCACCGACGAGGAGGAAAAGCTTCCCGTTAAGCAGGCCATTGAATTAAAGGATATCACTTACGCTTATCCGGGCACGGACAGACTGATCTTTGACCATGCCGGGCTAACGGTTCCCGTTGGTTCCTCGGTGGGTATCGTGGGAACCTCCGGGGCGGGCAAGAGCACGGTGGTGGATATTCTGCTGGGTCTTTTGCAGGTAAAGAGCGGCGTGGTGCTGGCGGACGGTGTGGACACCCGGACGCAGTATCGCAAGTGGCTGAAAAATGTGGGTTATATCCCCCAGATGATTTTTATGCTGGACGATACCATCCGGCGGAACGTGGCCTTCGGGGTGCCGGAGGACAAAATCGATGAGGAGCGTCTCTGGGAGGTTCTGCGGGAGGCGCAGTTGGATGAGTTTATCAGGACTCTGCCGGAAGGACTGGACACAGGGATCGGCGAGCGGGGCATCCGGCTCTCCGGCGGACAGCGTCAGCGCATCGGCATTGCCCGGGCGCTCTACAACAATCCCGAAGTACTGATTCTGGATGAGGCCACCTCTGCGCTGGACAATGACACGGAAGCCGCCATCATGGAGTCCATTAACAGGCTGCACGGGAGAAAGACTCTGATCATCATTGCGCACAGACTGCAGACCATTGAAAAATGCGATCTGGTGTATCGCGTGGAGGACGGGAAGGCAGTGATCGAAAGGGGCAGTTTATAGAATGGTACGTCTGAGTGTTATCGTGCCTGTCTACAACATGGCATCCGGTGGAAAACTTAATTATTGCATGGATTCTCTGACGGGCCAGACGCTGGCCCGATCCGACTATGAGATCATTGCGGTGGACGACGCCTCCACAGACAATTCGCTGGAGATTCTGCGCGATTATGAGCGAAAGCATCCGGGGCTTGTAAAGGTCATACATTATGAGCGAAACAGGCGTCAGGGCGGAGCCAAGAACGAGGGTCTGAGGGCCGCATCGGGAGAGTGGATCGGTTTTATCGACAGCGATGACTGGGTGACGCCGGACTATTATGAGAAGCTTTTGAGGCGGGCACAGGAGACCGGGGCCGATATGGTGGGATGCGACTACAGCTTGGTGCGGGAACACACCATGGCGGTGGGACAGGTGGTGCAGAACAACACCCCGGACCAGACCGGTGAGCTGAATGAGGAGAAGCACAGAAAGCTTCTGATGCGTCCCGGCAGTATGGTGCTTAAGATCTATAAACATGAGATCATCAGGGAGCATCATCTGAGCTTTCCCGAGGGGATCTTTTATGAGGACAATTGTGCAGGGCCGCTGTGGTCCCTGTATTTCACCCGGTTTGAGCGGGTGGAGGAGCCCCTGTATTATTACTATCAGCACGATGTCTCAACCGTGCATCACATCACGGAGGAGAAGTGCAGAGATCGGATGAAGGCTGCGGAGCTTTTGTATGGGGAATGCAAAATGCGGGGATTCCTGGATGCGTACTATGCGGAGATCGAGTACCGTTTCAGCGAGCTGTATTATGTGATCACGCTGTTTTCCTATCTGTCGGGAGTCCGGCATCCGAAGCTGTCCTTTGTGAAAGAGTTAAAAAGAGGCGTCAGGGAGCGTTTTCCGGGATTCCGAGCCAACCGGTATTACAGACAGTTTACCGGTGGGGAGGAGCAGCGGCTGATTGCCATGCAGGCGGAGTCGGATCTGAAATTTTTCTGGTATTACCGGATCAAATTATGCATCCGGCGGCTCAAGCTTCGTATGCGGCAGAGGAAGGGAGCGGACAATGGAGCGAAAGACGGAATATAAAAGAATTGCGATCATAACGGCCCGGGGAGGCAGCAAGCGCATACCCGGGAAAAATATCAGGGAATTCTGCGGGAAGCCGATTCTGGCCTATTCCATTCAGGCGGCGCTGGAGTCGGGAATCTTTCATACGGTGATGGTGTCAACGGACGATGAAAAGATTGCGCAGGTGGCCGTGCAGTACGGCGCGGAGGTGCCCTTTTACAGGAGTGCGGAGACGGCGGGCGACTTTGCCACCACGAACGATGTGCTGCTGGAGGTGCTGGCGGAATACGAAAAGAGGGGACAGCATTTTGACACGGGGGTGTGCATCTATCCTACAGCGCCCTTTGTGACGGCAGAGAAGCTGAAACGCGCGGTGGAGAAGCTGGAGGACAGCGATGCGGACACTCTGATTCCTGTGGTGGCGTTTTCTTATCCGCCCCAGCGCGCCATGATCGTGGAGAATGACAGACTGGTATTTGAATATCCGGAGTATCTGGACAGCCGTTCGCAGGATCTGGTACCCCATTATCATGACGTAGGACAGTTTTATGTGTTCTGCACAAAAGCATATCAGATAAACCGAAAGCTTATGGTGGGCAATATTCTGCCCATGGTGGTATCCGAGCTTGAAGTGCAGGATATCGACAATCAGACAGACTGGGAGATCGCTGAGATAAAATACAGGCTGATGAGGCAGGGTGATTGACATGGAATCGAATGTGCAAAGCAGGCGCATTGCGCTGCTCTCCAATGTGAATATGAATGCCGTCATCCGTATCCTGCGGCAGGATGCGCAGGTGTATGAGGCGGAGGGGTACGGGAATGAGCTGGGAATCCTGAAAAATCCGGCTTCCTCTTATCATGCCTTCCGGCCTGAGATTACCTTTCTGGTGATGGATGTGCTGGAGCTTTTGGGGCATGAGATGTCGCAGCCTGCCGCGAAGACTGCGATAGAGAGCTGGTTTGCCGGTTTGGAGAGCGCGCTGGCAAAGGAATGTATTTATTATATCGGCGACGCTTATCTGTGGGGCGCTGAGCTGGATGCCGCGGGTGTCCGGACTGAGATCTCCGGACCGGAGGCGCTCTGGAATGAGGAACTGCAGGCATTGTGCGGGCGTCATGCCAATGTACGCATACTGCCCTATCATCGTCTGATCACGAAGCTGGGGGAGGAGAATGCCTTTTCCGCAAAGATGTGGTATATGGGGCGCATCCTGCTCTCCGGTGAGGCGGGGAAGCGTCTGGCAGCCCTGATCCTGGACCGGGTGCGGATCGAGTACCGGACGGCCAAAAAGGTGCTTGCGCTGGATCTGGACAATACGCTCTGGGGCGGGCTTGCCGGAGAACATGAAGAGAGTCCTGTGGTGCTGTCGGAGGAGCATACGGGCCTTGCTTATAAAAATCTGCAGCGTGTGATCCTGCAGATGCAGAGACAGGGAGTGCTACTGGTCATTGTCTCCAAGAATAATGAGGAGGATGCACTGGAGATTCTGGAAAGGCATCCGCACATGGTACTCCGGCCGGAGCATTTTGCGGCATTGCGTATCAATTGGAAGGCAAAGAATGAAAATCTCCGGGAGATTGCACAAGAGCTGAATCTGGGTCTGGATTCCTTTGTGTTCTGGGACGACAATCCCCAGGAGCGTCTTCTGGTGAGCCGCATGCTGCCGGAGGTGACGGTGCCGGAGTTCCCCGGGAAGGCGGAGGAGCTTGCCCCCGCCATGACGGAGATTTATCATGCTTATTTCGAGAAGGCGGCGCTGACGGCAGAGGATCTGGACAAGACGGCGCAGTATGCGGATAATGCAAGACGGAACAGGCTGCAGCAGGATGCAGGGAGTTTTGAGGATTATCTGAGCCGGCTTCAGATCGTGGTCACCCGGGTGGATGCGTCCGAGCATGTAAACCGCCTGACGGACCTGCTCAACAAGACCAATCAGTTTAATCTGACCACCAGAAGACATACCGTGGCTGAGGTGCAGGCCATGACGGAGGATGCGGGAAAGAGGATATTCCTCTATCGCGTGGAGGATTGCTTTGGAGATTACGGCGTGGTGGCGGCGTTGATTGCGGATGTGGCGGGGGAGATCCCTGTCATTGAGGAGTTTGTCATGAGCTGCCGCGTCATGGGCAAAAACATCGAACAGGGAATTTTAACGCATGTGGAATCCTGCCTGCGGGCGGAGGGTTTTGCCCGTGTCAGGGGGATTTATAAACCCACTGCAAAGAGCAAGCCCGTGGAGGAATTATACCCAAAGATGGGCTATGTCAGGACCGACACCAATGGGTGCACGGCGGACGGCGGCGGTATCTGTTATGAGCTGTCACTGGGGGAGACTTCCGGCAGAGCTTTTGTGGGAGAATTGAGAGAGCAGTAGAGAATCAAAAGGCCGGGACTTTTGCCGGCACGGAAAGGGGAAGTGAGAATATGCAGGAGAAAATCATCGCTCTGATTGAAGAGCTTTTGAAGGTTCCCGCGGGAACGATCACCATAGATACCCGGATCGAGGACGTGGAGGAGTGGGATTCTCTGATGCATGTGATGATCATAGGGGAATTGGAGGAGAGGCTTGGAGTGGTGATCTCTCTGGACGACGCCATTGAGCTTACCGGCGTGCGGGAGCTTCTGGAGAAAGCGGGTTGTCTATGAGCGTGACATTGCGCGGCATCCGGGAGGATGATCTGGAAAATATCATGAACTGGCGCATGTCGGAGGAAGTTACCCGCTATATGAATACCAATCCCAGACTTACCATGGAGGGACAGCGAAAATGGCTGGCCGGCGTCCGGCAGAATCCCGATCTGCAGTATTGGCTGATCGAGGTGGGCGGGGAGCCGGCGGGGGTTATCAATCTCACTGGTCTCACGGAGCCTTCCGGCAATCTGGGGTGGGCTTATTATGTGGGTGTAAAGCGGCTCAGAAGTATTCAGACCGCCCTGGCCCTGGAGATGAGCATGTACGATCACGCGCTGATCGCGCTGGGGAAGCAGGCTGTCTACAGCGATGTGTTTACTTTGAACGCGGGCGTCATTCAGCTTCACAGACTCTGCGGCTGCGAGGTGGTGGAGGAGCGCAGGGCGGCGGTTCTGAAGGAAGGCGTATATTACGATGTGACCTATATGCGCATGACCGGGGAGCATTGGAGAGAGATCCGGGAGGGGAAGCGGTACGAGAAGATCGTGTTCCCCAAGGCAGAGAGGAGCGGAAATTTTGAATAAGCAAATTACAATCGGCGGGCACAGTATCAGCGAGCAGTCTCCCACCTTTATCATTGCGGAGATGTCCGCCAATCATCTGATGGACTTTGACCGGGCGGTGGCCGTCATGCGGGCGGCAAAGGATGCGGGAGCGGATGCTGTCAAGATTCAGACCTACACGGCGGACACCATCACTCTGGACTGTGACGATCCTTGTTTTCAGATCACACAGGGAACGATCTGGGACGGCACCACACTGCACAGGCTTTACGAGACGGCGTATACTCCATGGGAGTGGCAGCCCAGGCTCCAGAAGCTGGCGGAGGAGATGGGACTGGAGTTTTTCTCCTCGCCCTTTGATTTCAGCGCCGTGGATTTTCTGGAGGAGCTGAATGTGCCCGCCTATAAGATCGCGAGCTTTGAAATCAATGACATTCCCCTGATCAGGAAGATTGCAAGACTGGGAAAGCCCGTTATTTTTGCCACGGGAGTGGCCAGGCTGGCGGATATCGAGCTGGCGCTTAACACCTGCAGGGAAGAGGGAAACGAGGATGTGATCCTTCTGAAATGTACTTCCTCCTATCCTGCGCCCTATGAGGATATCAATCTGAGAACCATTCCCTCCATGGCGCAGACCTTCGACTGTATCGCCGGATTGTCAGATCACAGCATGGGACATGCGGTGGCGGACGCGGCGGTGGCGCTGGGCGCAAAGGTTGTGGAGAAGCATCTGACGCTGTCGCGGGCGGACGGCGGCGCGGACGCCGCTTTCTCCATGGAACCGGAGGAATTCCGTATCATGACGGAGAACATCCGCAAAATAGAAAAGGCGCTGGGTACGGTGACCTATGAGCTGACAGAGAAACAGACCAGAGAGAGGGAGCATTCCCGATCGCTTTTTGTGGCCGGGGACATGCGGGCCGGGGATGTGTTCACACCGGAGAATCTTCGTTCCGTGAGGCCGGCCTGCGGTCTGCACACAAAGTATTATGAGGAGCTTCTGGGAAAGAAAATTTCCCGTGACGCCAGACTGGGCACCCCCATGAGCTGGGATTTGGTTGATTTTGAGGAGTAAATGCGGGGGGATCAAATGTTTATTGTTCGGGCGGACGGAAATGCGAAAATCGGTGCAGGGCATCTGATGCGCTGTCTGACCGTCGGGGAGGCAGTGAAGAGGTACGCGGCGGGGACGGGTGCGTGCGCAGCGTCGGGAGACAAAATCTTGTTTTTATGTGCCGATGAGGATTCGGCTGCACTGGTGGAGCGTCACGGGTTTGAGGCAGGGGTGTTTCACACGGATTACCGGCAGCCGGAGACGGAGCTCGGGGCATGGGAGCCGTGGACAGGCAGCGGCCCAAACACGATCCTTGTGGACAGCTATTATGTGACGGACGCCTATCTGTCGGCGATTTCCCGGTATGGAAGAGTCTATCTCATGGATGATATGCAGCGGCATGCCTATCCCGTGTACGGAGTCGTCAATTATAATCTGTTTGCGGACAGAGCAGTCTATGAGGCGTTGTATGCCGGGGGCAATGTCCGGCTGTGTCTGGGTGGGGATTATATCCCTCTGCGGGAGCAGTTTTGCGATGTGTCCTATCATGTGAAGGAAAGGGTGGAAAACGTACTGCTCACCACCGGAGGCGGGGATGCGGACAATATTGCGAAAGCTGTACTGGACGGCATCTACCGGGAAGATCTTGTTTATCATGTGCTGGTGGGGCGTTTCAGCCCTCATTTTGAGAGCTGGCAGCAGCGGGCCCGGACGGCGCACAATATTCGGATTTATTTTGATGTTCAGAATATGGCGGAGCTGATGTGCGGTTGCGATGTGGCGGTCAGCGCGGGAGGCAGCACGCTGTATGAGCTTGCGGCGGTAGGTGTACCCTTTGTGTGTTTCTCCTATGCGGAGAACCAGGAGGCTCTGGTGGAATATCTCGGACACACACAGGCGGCGTTGAGCGCGGGGGCGTGGCACCGGGATGCGTCGGAGGTCAGTGTGCGGCTGCGGCAGCAATTTGACCGCTTGTGTGCCGACCGCGCACTGCGGCAGCAGTATTCTGAAAGGGAGCGGCGGCTGGTGGACGGCCGGGGGGCATACAGACTGGCCGGAGTTTTATGTGGAGGAAGTGTGTGAGGGACAGAGGCGGATTGTTTTCCCAAATAGCATATGGCGTGACTGCTGCGGCAGTGTTTGCTCTTTTGTGCGGGTTCTGGAGCCGGGGCAGTGCGGCGGAGGAGACCGGGCGGACACAATACCCCGTTGTCATTCTGGGGGACAGTCTCATGGGGCAGTGCCGGGATGAGACCTCCGTGGCAAAGCTGCTGGAAGAGAGGCTTGGCAGGCCGGTATTTAACGGGGCGTTCGGCGGAACCTGTATGGCGCTGCAGGAGCAGGAGCTTTCAGACAATTACAGTATGGAGCTGTTAAACATGGTGAATCTTTCCAAGGCCATTGCGGCGGAGGATTTCGGCGCACAGCAGACTGTGCGCAGCAGGAGAGAGATCACGGATTATTTTGGAGATACGGTGGACGAGCTTGCGGCCATTGATTTTGAGAAGGTGGAGATCCTGGTGCTGGCCTTTGGAATCAATGACTATCACGCGGGCATCGCCTTGGATAACAGTCAGAATCCGTTGGATGAGTCCACCTACGGCGGGGCGCTGCGGAGCGTGCTGACTACGCTGCGGGAGTGTTATCCCGATATGCGGATCGTGCTGGTGACGCCCACTTATGCATGGTATCGGTCCAAGAAGCTGACCTGTGAGGAGTACAAGACGGGTGACGCTTATCTGAGAGAGTATGTGGAGGAGATGCTGGCTGTGGCAGAGGAGTCTGACACAGAGGCCATAGATTTGTACCACCGCTTGTATCCCCGCGGGGAGTGGGAGGACTGGAAGCTTTTTACGGAGGATGGACTGCATCCCAACGAGGACGGCAGACGGCTGATTGCGGATGAGCTGGCGGCGTGTCTGCAGGAGGGATGAGTCTGGAATTGCAGGAGGTATATCAATGAAGACAGTGTTGACGGAGAAATCTCCCACACAGGCGTTAACGCAGTGGGTGCGGGGAATCAGAAAAGAATACAGGACAGCGTTTCTGGCGGCTTTTTTTATGGGATTGTTGATCCATATGCCGGTGGTGCTGTCGGATATCCCCAATCACGACGGTCTGGGAAGTATGTATTTTGATCAGAATATGATCACTTCCGGGAGATGGTTTCTCACGGTGGCCTGCGGGTTTTCCTCCTATTTTACGATTCCGTGGGTGATCGGTCTGCTGGGGCTTTTGTTTCTGGCCCTTGCGGCGGCGGCGCTGACGGCGCTCCTGGAGCTGCGGGACACGGTCTCTGTAGTGCTGGTCAGCGGGCTGCTGGTCAGCTTTCCGGCGCTGGCTTCCACTTTCGCCTATGTGTTTACCATGGACGGCTATATGCTGGCATTGCTTTTGGCGGTGCTGGCGGTGCTTTGCACGAAGAGACATAAACGGGGTTTTTTGTGGGGGGCTGTATGCCTGGCCTTTAGCATGGGGACTTATCAGGCGTATCTGTCATTTACCATCTTATTGTGTATCTATGAGGTCCTGATGATTTTTATGGAGACGGGAAAACCGGGAGGAAAGCTGAGGGCATCGCTCAGATATCTCTATATGGGAGGGCTCGGTGTGGCGCTGTATTATGGCATCCTGCGCGTTTTGCTGCTGATTCAGGGAAAGGAGCTGGCCTCCTACCAGGGAATCAGCGGTATGGGGGACGGAGGAGGGAGACTTGGCGCGGACGCATTCCTTCACATCTATCGGGATTTTATAAGCTTCAGTGTGAAGGGAAATGTGCTGTATCACAAGATTTTCTCACTGGCAGCCTGTGTTTTGCTGGCCTGTGCCGTGCTGTTTGTGCTGGGGAGGCTGATTCTTCAGAGAAAATGGTGGAAGAGTCCCGGTTTTTTCGTTATAATAGCTTTGGCGGCAGCGGCGGCGCCCTTTGCCACCAACATGATCCTTTTGATCTCCCCGGAGGTTACCTATCATTTGCTGATGAGGTATCAATGGGTGCTGTATCTGATACTGGCGGTGGCGTTTGTGAGCCGTTATGCCGGCTGGGATGCCCGGGGAAACCTGACGCAGTGGACTGCCTTTGCCGCCGCGTTTGTGCTGATCTTCCACTATGCGGTGACGGACAATATCGGGTATTCCAATCTGCATAAACGGTATGAAAAAACCTATGCTTACTGCATGCGGCTGCTGGACCGCATCGAACAGACGGAAGGATATTATCAGGGTATTCCGGTCGCTATGGTGGGTGTGGTGGGTTATAACCCCTATCCCGTGACGGATATCACCATGGATGTGACTTCCAATATGATCGGTTTAAACGGGGATACGCTTTTGTATACCGGTGAGAACTATGAGGTATTTATGAAAAACTATCTGGGAGCCACGCTGAATATCATGACTCCCGAGGAGATGGGAGATATTTATTTTTCTCAGGAATATATCGAGATGGAGAGTTTTCCCGCGCCGTCTTCCGTGAAGATCGTGGACGGGATCATGTATATCAAGACAGAGAATGTGGGGAGAGATTGACAGATGCCGATGTTATCGATTGTTTTACCCGCTTATAATGAGGAACAGAATATTGCAAACACGGCTCATGTGTTATCCGCCTTTTTGGAGGAGCAGGATATAGACTACGAACTGGTCTTTATCAGCGACGGCTCCGGCGACAATACCTATGCGGAGATTCTGAAGGCCGCGGCAGAAAACCCCCGGATCAAGGGTGCGCAGTTTTCCCGCAACTTTGGCAAGGAGGCCGGAATCTTTGCCGGTCTGGAGCTGGCCCTGGGAGATGCGGTGATCGTCATGGACTGTGATCTGCAGCATCCGCCCCAGGTCATCCCTTTGATGTGGGAGAAGTGGAAGGCCGGCGCGGAGATCGTTGAGGGGATCAAGTCCGACAGAGGAAAAGAAAGTCTGGGTTACAGGCTTTCCGCGGGGCTTTTTTACAAGATCATGAGCAGGCTCATCAAGATTGACATGAATGCCTCCTCCGATTTTAAGCTGCTGGACCGCAAGGTAGTCAATGTGCTTCTGGAGCTTCCCGAGCGGAATACCTTTTTCAGAGCCCTGACGTTCTGGGCCGGATTCCGCACGGAGACCGTGGAGTACGAGGTGCAGGAGCGGCAGTTCGGACAGAGTAAATGGTCTTTCTGGAGTCTGATGAAATATGCCGTTACCAATGCCACGTCGTTCAGCACTCTGCCGCTGCAGATGGTAACGGTGATGGGGGCGGTGTCCATTGTGGGCAGTCTGATCCTCGCCGTTCAGACGCTGGTGCGCTTTCTCATGGGAACGTCGGTGGAGGGCTTTACCACGGTGATTTTACTGATTTTGATCATAGGCGGCTTTATCATGCTGAGCCTTGGCGTGATCGGGCATTATATCGCCCGGATTTATGAGGAAGTCAAGGGAAGGCCCAAATACATCATCAGCCGGGTGACGGACAATGTAAACGGCAATGCCGCCGGAACCCGGAAACGATAGGCAATGCCGCCGCAGGCGGCAGAAAGCGAGGAGATTATGAGCGATTACAAGATACCATTTAACATTCCGCCCTATGTAGAGACCGCGGCGGGCTATATACAGGAATGTGTAAAGAATCAGAAGATCTGCGGGGACGGCAGCTATACTGCAAAGTGCAGCGAGTGGATCAAGAAGAAGACCGAGACAGCCGGGTGTATGCTCACCACCTCTTGCACCCATGCCACGGAGATGGCGGCTCTTCTGACAGGAGTGGGATCCGGGGATGAGGTCATCATGCCCTCCTATACGTTTGTGTCCACTGCAAATGCCTTTGTGCTCAGAGGTGCTGTGCCGGTCTTTGTGGATATCAGGCCCGACACCATGAATCTGGATGAGACCAAGATAGAGTCCGCCATCACCGGGCGGACAAAGGGCATTGTGCCCGTACATTACGCCGGAGTGGCATGTGAGATGGACACCATTATGGATATTGCCGCAAGACATGGTCTGTGGGTCATTGAGGACGCCGCCCAGGGGATTCTTGCTTCCTATAAGGGACGTGCGCTGGGAACCATCGGCGACTACGGATGCTTCAGCTTTCACGAGACCAAGAATTACAGTATGGGAGAGGGCGGAGCGCTGCTCATCCGCGATAAGGAAAAGTTGGAGGACGCGGAGATCATCCGGGAAAAGGGCACCAACCGCAGTCAGTATTACCGGGGCCAGGTTGACAAATACCGATGGATGAATGTGGGTTCCTCCTATCTGCCCAGCGATATGAACGCGGCGTATCTGTATGCGCAGCTGGAGATTGCGGATGAGATCAACGACGCGCGCCTGGCTGTGTGGAACCATTATTATGAGAGGTTAAAACCCCTTGCGGAGCAGGGGCAGATAGAGCTGCCCGTTGTGCCCGGGGACTGCGTCCACAATGCGCATATGTTTTATATCAAGCTGGAGAATCTGGAGAAGCGCACGGCTTTTATCGAATATATGAAAAAGCAGGGCATAATGACGGTGTTCCATTATGTCCCGCTGCATACGGCCCCGGCAGGGCGGCAGTTCGGGCGTTTCCACGGCGAGGATGTCTACACTACAAAGGAGAGCGAGCGTCTGGTGAGACTGCCGATGTATTACGGACTGACTATGGAGCAGGTGGATCTGATCTGTGACAAGGCGGCAGCGTTTTTCGCCTGATTGTCAGAGAGATTTTTCTGTTGGATATTGGGGAGTATTTATGCGAAAGCTTTCAGGGCATTGCGCTGCCGTTTGCGGCAGAGTCATCTTCATAGGCTTCAGTATCCAGATCGTGTTAGGGATACTCTGGATGTGCAATGCTTTCGCCAGACTGGACAGTGCGGGCGAAGGCATTGTCTGCGTGTGCCAGACTGCGGTTCTGGGCGGTGCCGTGTACTTTTTTGCAGGGCCTTTGAGGGGAAGTGTGTTCGGAGTCTTGTCTGTGCTGACCTTTCCCATGGTGATGCAGTGTCTGACAGCTCCTGACACGCGTGTGCCCGCCGTGGCGCTGCTGTTTGTGGAGACCGGGTGCGTTCTGCGTAGCATGCAGCGGGGTGAGAGCAGGCGGTTTCTTTATGCAGGTCTGTGCGCATGGGCGGCGGCCGCACTGTTTCGGGGAGAGTATCTGTATATCGGAGGGGTCCCCATGGCGGTTTTCTGGCTGTATGAAGGTGTGCGGTGTGCGCGGAGCAGAGGAGAGCGCGGGGAGGAAAAAGGGCGGCTGCAGAGAGCTCTGTTGTATCGTCTGTTGTTGATCTGTGCCGTCGCAGGGCTTGCCTGGGGAATCGGCAGTTTCTATCAGACAAGGGAAAAGCTGCTGACTCATCTGACAAGCCGGGTGGTGTGGACGACTCTGTATAATACCTACGCCGATCTGCCCGAGGAGACCAGGGCGATGATCAAATACAGGGATATGGTGAACAGCACCTATGAGGCCACCGGGATTGAGACGGTTCTTCGCCCATCGCTGGAGGAGCATCTGGGAGAGCCGGAGGCAGAGGCGGTTCTGAGGGCTCTGATCAAAACAGTGTGGCAGAAAAATAAAAGGCAGATCATGAAGGAGACTGCCTGGGATCTGGCGGGCTATCTGGCGGCTCCGGCAGTGCTGCCGATGCAGCTTCAGGGGAGAGCTTATGAGTCTTACTCCGGAAGCAATTATCTGCAGATTCTAAAGCCTGCGCCAAAGCTTGGCAGATTTTATATGGAGTATGGCTGCAGATGGCTTATGACAGCGTCTGTGACCGCAGTCCTGACGGGGATTGCCGGCAGGAAAAGGCAGCGCGGGAAGAGCACCGGAGAAAGCCTTGTGATTATAGGTCTGACGATCTTGGGGATGTGCGCGGGCTATACGCTGAGCGGAGCCGGGAGGATGGATTATAAAAATACCCTGTTTGTACTGTGCGTATGGGTGCTTTGGGCGGCATCCGCGGGAGTGCGGGGAGTCATGGGAGGGAGACCGGATGAAAAAGAGCGGTAGATTTTTGTTTGCCGCCGGTTTTCTGGCGGTAATCCTGATTCTTGTGCCCGGATGGATTCTGGGAGAGAATGCGGTAATCGCATATCATGACCAGTTGGACGGTGAGATGATCGCCTATCTGCTTCAGGCGCGGCATCTGGGTCACGGCAGCGTGCTGCCGGAGTTTCTGGGCGGTGCGCCCAAGACTGCCCTGATACCGCCCGCACCGGGCTGTGTCCTTCTGTTTGCGGGGGAGCATGCGCTTTTGGCTTTTTTTGTCATGCAGTTTGCAGGCTGTATTGCGGGATATGTGGGAATGTATCTGTTGGGGCGGGAGGTGACAGGAAGAGAGCTGCCGTCGGTTCTTGCCGCAGGGCTGTATGCCGCGCTGCCCTTTTTGCCTGTGTATGGACTGTCACAATACGGGCTGCCTTTGCTGCTGTGGTATGTGCTGCAGCTTAGAAAGGGCAGAAGGCAGGTGTCCGCTTATGTCTATGCCGCTTTGTTCGCGCTGAATTCTTCGCTGGTACTGGCGGGCTTTGCCGTGCTGGCGGTTTTTGCGGCGGGTATATCAGGTGAGGCGCTGCGGCGGGAGAAGCGTCGGAACTTGGCCGCGCAGGCCGGCATGTGGCTGGTAATGTGTGTGGTTTATCTGCTGACCAATCTGTCTCTGCTGGGGCAGATTTTGGGATTGGGAGAGTCTGTGGTCTCTCATAAGGCGGAGTATGCGCTGGCGTCGGAGGATTTTCTCCGGGGCTGGGCGGAAGGCTTTCTCTATGGGGGACAGCACAGTCAGGATTATCATTTATATCTCTTGGCGGCGGCTGCAGTGACGCTTGTGTGGACTTTGCTGCGGAACCGGAAGGAGAGTAGGAAGTCAGGCCTGCCGAGGGCAATTCTGTACGCGCTTGGATGCAATGCGGTTCTGGCGGGGATTGCTGCCGGATGGAACAGCGCCGCCGGGGTGGCGCTGCGGGAGCATCTGGGTGCTCTGGGGGCGTTCCAGCTGGATCGGGTACTGTGGCTGAGCCCTTGTCTGTGGTATCTGGTTCTGGCATGCGCGGCCGCACTGATCATGGAGTCGTGGGAGGAAAAGAGCCGGACGGCCAGGCTGCAGGCAGGTATATGCTGTGTGCTGGCGGCTGCGGCCGTGGCTTTGACCGGACTGCAGATTGTAAAGAGCAATGATTTCAAATCCAATGTGCAGAAGCTTCGCAATGCGGATTATCCTGCCATGAGCTATGCGGATTATTATGCCCTGGGCGTTATGGAACAGGTTGAGGAATTCTTGTGTCAGCGTACCGGGCTGGAGCAGCCGGATTACCGCGCGGTCAGTCTGGGTATTGACCCTGCGGCGGCGTTGTATCACGGATTTTACTGTCTGGACGGGTATTCGAACAATTATTCTCTGGAATATAAGCACCGCTTCCGGGAGGTCATTGCACCTGCGCTGGAGGCAAGCGATTATCTGAGAGCTTATTATGACGAGTGGGGCAACCGCTGTTATCTGTTTGGCTCGGAATGTCCGGGTTACTATACGATTCAAAAGAACGGGTTCTATTTCACTCATCTGGAGCTGGATGTGGAGGCGCTGCGCGGGATGGGATGCAATTATCTGTTCTCAGCGGCCTATATTGCCAACGGGGAAGAGCTGGGACTGAAGCTGCTGCGGGAGGAACCCTTCCAGACGGAGGAGAGCTATTATCATATTTATCTCTATGAGGTGGAAGCGCCGGAGGCAGAATTGTGAAACGGTTAAACAAAGGATTGGCAAAAATAAAAGAATATCTGCCGGAGCTTGTGGTGTTGTCCGTGTGCGCCTTGCTTCTGCTGGGTGATATTGGCGCGAAGCAGGGATATCACATGGATGAGCTGTTGAGCTTTGAGCTTGCAAACGCAGAGTTCAATCCCTGGATCGTGCCGACGCAGCCCCAGGGGCGGCTCGCCAGATTTGTGGAGGAGGAGCTGCGGGGCGATAATTTCGGGGAGACGTTTGCCCGGCTCGTGGACACGGTGAAGGATGTATTGCAGAACCGCGGGGCGAGCAAATTATTGTCCTATCAAGCGGAGGTGTTTGAGGAGCCGGTCTGGATATCCGGACAGACCTTTCGGGATTATATCACGGTGGGAGAGAGGGACGGGTTCAATTATCTGTCTGTGTATTTTAATGTCAAGGACGACAATCATCCGCCGCTGCATTTCATGGCGCTGCACACGGTATCCTCACTCTTTAGAGGGCGTCTGACTCCTCTTATGGGCTGCGGTATCAATCTGGTGTGTGTGCTGCTGATGATGGTCATTATGATGCGTCTGGGCAGGCAGCTTATGACTTTGGCCGGCTGTGGCCGGTACGGCCGGTCTGCGGGGGTATGGGCTGCGGCGATCTACGGTTTATCCGCGGGCGCCATGTCCACCGTGCTTTTGATACGGATGTATGCCATGGTGGCGCTTTTTTGTGTGGCTCTGTTCGCCGTTCACCTGAGAAAGCTCTGCTCTGAGAAGCTGGGAGGAAAGGGATTTGCGGAGGGCAATAAGCTTCTGATTCTGGTGACGGTGCTGGGATTTTGGACGCAGTATTTTTTCCTGTTTTATTGTCTGACCCTGGCTGCAGTGACGGCGGTGCTTTTGTGGCGGCAGAGACGGCTTAGGGAGCTGTGGCGCTATATCCGTTCCATGGCGGCTGCCGCTGTGATCGGTGTGGCGGTGTTTCCTTTCAGTATTGCGGATGTATTCCGGAGCGGCAGAGGCGTGGAGGCTCTGGGGGCGCTGTCCTCGGGGGTTGCGGGTTACGGGAGCCGTCTGGCGGGATTTCTCAAGATCGTATCCATGCGTCTGGGCGTTTGGTTTGCGGCGGTGTGTGTGCTTTTTGTGCTCTGCTGTGCCGCGGTGCTTGCGTGGAGAGCATGGAGCGGGCGGAGCGCGGAGGGCGGCAAAAAGGCGGGAAGCGCCGTGCGCCCGGAGCGGGAAAAAGGAGCGGCGACGGGAGAGTTTGCGGTGTGGTGTCTGCTGTGCATTCCCGTGCTCGGCTATTTTCTCCTGGCGGCAAGGATGTCGCCTTATCTGGTAGACCGCTATGTGATGCCGCTGTTTCCGTTTTTGATCCTTGTCCTGGTGCTGGCAGCATGCAGAGTGGGGGTTTTATTGCTGGGGGCGGAGGCCGGGAAGGACAGAGCCCTGCGGCTTGCCGGTCTGCTGCTGATGCTTGTGACTGTGGGATGTCAGCTGCGGGATCCCCTGCGCTATCAGGATTCTTATCTGTACCGTGGGTATGACAGGCAGCTTAAGATAGCGCAGGACTATGCCCGATATCCCTGTATCTGCATCTATGAAGGTGTGGGCTATTATGAGAATCTTCCGGAATTCGTTTGTTACGACAGGACGCTGCTTCTGACGAAGGAGGAGCTTTTGGGCAGACAGGATCTTGCGTCCGGCTCGGAGCGTGTGGTGGTGCTCTTAAAGCATGGCAAGGATCGGGAGACAGTCAGTGCTGTCCTGGAAGAACAAAATATGTACTGCCGGGAGGTTCTTCTGGAGAGCGGAGAGGCCTATGGAGATACGTTGCTGTTATTTGAAACGTCAATGAATGAGTGATGAAGGACTTGCCGGAATAGATTGGAATGGCGGAGAAATGAGATGGGAAATCTTCCTTGGATGATTCAAGTATTGCTTTTGGTTTTTTGGATGTTTGTGGTTCCGGCGGCGGCGGGGTGCTGTTTTCGGATAATGCCGGGGACGGAGAGAAGAAAGCCGGGAGAGGATATGCTTTTTTCCTGGGTGAGCGGACAGATGCTTCTGTGGGGAGTGTTTCAGTTGATCTGTGTACCTCTGGTGCTTCTGGAGCGGGAGTTTGGCAATGTGGTGACATTGTTTGGGATTGCGGCCGTGCTGACGGCGTCCGGCGGAGTGTGCAGCTCCATAATGTATGCCGGGCGAAGGGGGAAGCTGCGGGATTCTGCGTCCGCAGAGGCTAAGAGCCCCCTGGCAAAGCGCAGGGCATGGCTGTGGATTTTCTTCACGGCTTTGCTTTTGCTGCAATTGGTGCAGGCGGTGCGGCTGGCTTACAGGGATGGGGACGACGCTTATTATGTGGCGGTGTCCACGATCACGGAAAATGCGGAGACTATGTATCGGAAGCTTCCGTATACCGGGGGAACTACAGAGGTGGACATCCGTCACGGACTTGCGCCCTTTCCGGTTTGGATTGCCTTTTTGGCCAGAGTCAGCGGCGTGCAGGCTGTCAGCGTGGCGCATGTGGCTGTGCCTCTGCTTCTGATTCCCATGACCTATGGGATCATTTATCTTCTCGGCAGAAAGCTGTTCGCAAAGCGGGAGCGGTTTTTGCCGCTGTTTATGATCTTTGCGGAGCTGCTTGTGATCTTCGGGGATTATTCCTATTATACTGTGGAAAACTTTATGATCGCCAGAAGCAGGCAGGGAAAATCTGCGCTGGGGAGCATTGTGCTGCCCATGCTGTTTTTATTATTACTGACGCTCCTGGAGCGTCTGCAGGATAATCTGAAATATGGCGCGGGAAGCTGGGTTCTGCTCTGCTGCGTGATTCTGGCGGGTTGTCTGTGCAGTACCATGGGAGCGTTTCTGCTCTGTATGCTCATGGCGGTGACAGGACTGTGCGCGGCAGTGAGCTATAGAAAGTGGAAGGTTCTGGCGCCTTTGGCGCTCTGCTGTGCGCCCTGTGTCTGTTATGCGCTGATCTATCTGCTGGCGTTATAATGTGTGTCGAAATCCGCAATAGGATGGGAATGGGAAGGAAACCTATGGAAACAAACCATGCGATCGTATTATTTCGTGAATATATGGGGACAGGCCTGATCGTGATCTGGTATCTGTTTTCTCTGGTGTATCTGTTTTTAAAGGAAGAGCGGAAGTCTGTCCGTATTCTCTTTGTGTATGTACCTGTTATTCTTTTGCTGTTGTTTTTCAATCCGCTGTTTACGGCCTTGATGACGCGGTATGTAGGGGATGATATTTATTACAGAATGCTCTGGCTTCTGCCGATGACGGCGTCGGTCGCCTACTCGTGTGTGTGTATCTGCGGCAAGCTCACCGGAAAGAAGAGAACGGCGGCCGTCGTCTCGGCCATGCTTCTGGCTATGGTCTCCGGAAGCTGTATCTATGCCAATCCGGTCTTTACAAGGGCGGAGAATCTGTATCACATGCCGGAGAGCGTGGTGCATATCTGTGACGCCATCGAGGTGCCGGGCAGGGAGGTCATGGCGGTCTTTCCTCTGGATATGGTTCAGTATGTCCGCCAGTATTCGCCGGTGGTCTGTATGCCGTACGGGCGTGAAGTTCTGGTGGAGAGCTGGAATGAATGGGCTGTGCAGAATGAGTTGTGCGATGCCATGGAGGCAGAGATCGTGGAGGCGGATAAACTCGGATCGCTTGCGAGACAGGCGGCATGTGTCTATATTATTCTTCCGGGTGATAAGACGGTGACAGGAAATCTGCAGGATACGGGATATGAGAAGTTTCTCGAGACGGACGGATATATCATATACCGGGATCGGTATTTTGATCCCGGTATATGAGTTGTCTATTCATCATAATAGTGAAGGGCATATATGAAGCGCTCTGCCACCAGTTCCCGGCCCGCCTGATTCAGGTGCAGATGGTCGGTCAGATAATCTTTGGCATTGTCCTCGGTGATCGTACCGTAGAGGTTGTCCACAAAGGAAACGCTTCTGTTAAAGCAGGAGGTCTGCTCCCGGATGACATAGGTGGCCAGCACATCCTCGCCGTAGGTGTAGAGATCGCTGCTGACATAGTTTCCGTTCTCGTCCAAGGCGTAAGCATAGGTGGGAGACATCACAATAATGCGCAGCCAGGGGTATGTGCTCTGAAGGAGCTCGATCCCCGCTTCCAGATTGCCGGTGAACTGACGGATGTCCGTTTCGTTGGCAATATTGTAGATTTCGTGTCCGTTCAGATAATCGCTGGCATCATACATGATGGCTACCACATCCACATCCTCAAAGTTCAGATTCCACAGGGTATCGTAGACTTCCGGAGCTTCCGGAGCCGCTTTGTCGCCCAGCACTACCGCGGCATCATTGCACCGGGTGTAAACTGAGTTTTTGACTGCCACATGAGTCAGCCAGTAGAAATTGTAGGAATCCAGAGGATAGCTGTCGGGATCTATGGTGGGATTGCCCGCTGCCAGGTAACTGCCGCCGATGGAGCAGTTGTATACGGTGGCTCCGGTTTTTTCGGCGATCAGATTGGCCAGATTGTCTTTGGAATCGCGATCGTCCGCAAAGGGAGCGTTGCCGAAGCAGACAATGGTGGTAGTATCGTCCTTGTCGATGATGACATTATGTTCTGAGTCCAGCGCGGGAAGAATGATATCCAGAGTGTCCGGCTTCTCCTCCTGACCGCCGAAGTCTATGGCGCCCAGGTCTATTTTTTGTCCCCAGTTAAAAAAGCGGTATAACAGACCAAATATAGTGATAACAAATACAAGTAACAGAATGGTGTGTATATTGATAAATCGTTTAAAGCGCATTGCACCCTCGTTTCTGCCTGCCGGCCGTGTGTAGTATAGAGTCCATATTACTATTTTGGAAATAAAAAGTCCAGATTATTCCAGCAGATTTAAGAAATCTGAAGAATATTTAATATTTAAGAAATTTTGAAGAAAAGATAATTTGCTTGAAGTGCAGAATTTGGGATGCTATAATACTATATACTATAGCTTGTGGGAGAAAATGCCAAAGAGAATGAAAAATTTTTTTGAGAGATATAGAGAAGACGAGGAAAATTGGGAGGATTTTGAGGATACTGCCGAAAATTGGGATGAGGAGACGGAAGAGTTTGAGGTAGAGCCGGAGGAGTACTACGCGGAATCGGAGGAGTATTACGAAGAATCCGAGGACGCGGAGTATTACGAGGAGTCCGAAGAATATGCCGGGCCACAGGAGTACTATGCGGAACCGGAGGAATATTACGAAGAATCCGAGGACGCGGAGTATTATGAGGAGTCCGAAGAGTATGCCGGGCCACAGGAGTACTACGCGGAATCGGAGGAATATTACGAAGAATCCGAGGACGCGGAGTATTATGAGGAGTCCGAAGAATACGCCGGGCCACAGGAGTACTACGCGGAACCGGACGAATATTACGCAGAGGACGTAGAAGCGCTGTATTATGAGGACGACGGATTTTCCCAGGCGGACGACGGCGAATACGGGGATGAGGACGAAACCCAGCCGTTTGCATGGTTTTTCCGCATGACAGCCATGGACAGGGTAATGATCGGAGCCGGTGTGTGCGCCGTGGTTCTGGCGCTTGTCACGGGTGTTGTATTCCTGCGCTCCCGGACGGCGGCGAGTCAGACGTCTGCATTTGGAACGGTGGGTACGCAGCTTGAGGACATTGAGGTCATCGGCGACAGAGGGCTTCTGGCGGTGGCGGACGCAGCCATCGGAAAACAGGAGGCGGCGAAGCTGTTAGAGCAGGAGAAGGAGCAGAATGACCAGCAGTATGAGGAGACTGATTACAATAAAGCCGTGACGGTTGCGCTCAAGACCGTGTCTGTCCAGAAGGATCTGAAGATCAAGTTTGTAAACAAGAGCAGTGAAAAGCTGATTCCCAATGTGCCCTTTACAGTGACGGTGACCGCCCCGGGCGGCAAGTCGGAGACCTGGTCCGACGACGATATGGACGGAATCATCTACAAGAAAGGGATTACGCCGGGCAGTTACAAAATATCCGTGAATGCCCTGAGCGGCGACAAATATACCAAATATACGCTTCCGGGCGATGCGCGGACGGCAGAGGTCAAGAAGGATATTGCATACCAGAAGATCGATGTGTCTGATGAGGTCAAGACGGAATCTCAGGTAAATGTGGCCACAGAGGAGCAGAAGAAGCAGGAACCGGAGGTGGAGTCTTCCCTGACCGATACGGTGGAATGGGTGGAGAGCACCGCGGTGACCAGCACTTATATAGAGGTGAGCAAAAATAATATCACGGATCCTGGGCTTCAGGTAAAGCTGGGGAGTTTTCTGCGCATGGCCAAGGAAGTGACGCTCAATGAGACTTCGGCAAAGCTGAAGGTGGGGGGGAGAGAATTGAAATTGAAGGCCTCTCACTCGCTGGAGGAGGTTCTGTATGTGAGCTGGAACAGCAGCGACAGCAATGTGGCGGAGGTGGATGTGGACGGCGTGGTGACTGCGGTTTCACCGGGCACGGCCACCATCACCTGCATTGTCGGCGCAGTGGTGGAGAAGGACGGGGAGACAGAGGAAGTCGAGTATGAGGCCCAGTGTAAGGTAACCGTGACGGACGAGGAACCGTTTGCCGGGACTGTGTCGGTGGATGCACCCTTCGTGGAGCTGACGGTGAAGGAAAAGGAGACGGTGCAGGCTACGCCGGACGGTTTCGAGGAGGGAAAGAAGCTCTCCTACAGCGCAAAAAGCGACGATACCAAGGTGGCTACGGTAAAGATCGATAAGAAGGGTAAGCTGACGATCACGGCTGTGGGCGCCGGAGAAGCGACTGTGACAGTGGTGGTAAATTATGCGGACAAGCCGGTGGAGGATCCCCCTGCAGCGGATATTTCAGTCACAGTGGAGGACACGGGGAGCATCCGTCTCGATCCTGCTGCAGCGTCTGTGGATGTGGGGTCTTCTGTGACCCTGGAGGTATTGTTCCACAATATCAGTGATACGGAAATAAAAGCAAAGTCTTCCGACAAGGATATCGCCACCGCGGAGGTGGATGACGAATCCGTCATTGTCAAAGGTGTGAAGGCGGGAACCGCTACCATCACCGTGACGGCTTACGACGACAACGGGGAGAAGGTCACCGCAACCTGTGCGGTCACAGTGAAAAAGCATTCCGACAACGAGGCTTCCACGCCGTTGAAGGACAATAACGGCAATCAGCTCTATGTGCTTGAGAATGACAAATACAGGCAGGCTGTATGCGCGGACTATTACAAAGACGGTGTGAAATTCTTCAAGCGGGGCGAGACAAAATATACCGGATGGCAGACCATTGACGGCAAAGTTTATTTCTTTGACGCGTCGGGCAAAAAGGTGACGGGCGAACAGGTCATTCAGGGCGCGAAATATACCTTCGACAGCGACGGTGTGCTGGTGACAGGATCCGGGACGATGGGGATTGACGTGTCCAAGCACAACGGGACCATCGACTGGAACGCCGTGAAGAATTCCGGTGTGTCCTATGTGATCATTCGGTGCGGTTACCGCGGATATACTCAGGGATCGCTGATTATAGACCCGAAATTTGAGCAGAATATTAAGGGAGCCACGGCGGCAGGCCTGAAGGTCGGGGTCTATTTCTTCAGTCAGGCGGTTGACGAGGTGGAAGCGGTGGAAGAGGCGTCCTTTGTTCTGGATGCCGTCAAGGGATATCGTATTTCATATCCGATCTTTTTGGATGTGGAGTACAGCGGGGCAGCCGGCCATAAGGGCCGGGCGGACAATCTGAGCCGGGCCGAGAGAACCGCAGTCTGCAAGGCGTTCTGTGCCACGATCAGCTCGGGAGGTTATACGGCGGGCATTTATGCCAATAAGACCTGGCTGGAATCCATGCTGGATCCCGGGCAGCTGAGCGCCCATAAGATTTGGCTGGCTCAGTATGCGGCAGCGCCCACTTACGGCGGCAGATATGACCTGTGGCAGTACAAGTCCACCGGAAAGGTCAGCGGTATCAGCGGCAATGTGGATATGAATCTCAGTTATATGGGATATTAAGCCCGGATGTAAACATCAAAAAGGATTGATTTGGGCACGCGTGAGAGCGTGCAGAAAGGAAAGAGGATGAGGACGTATCTTGTGACCGGAGGAGCAGGATTTATCGGCTCTAATTATATTCATTATATGTTTGGAAAATACGGAGATACCATACGGATCATCAATGTGGATGCCCTGACTTATGCGGGTAATCTGGAGAACCTGAAGGCTGTGGAGAATCTTGACAATTACACCTTTGTGCGGGCGGATATCTGCGATAAGGAGGCTATTGCCAGGATCTTTGCCGAGAACGACATCGACAGGGTGGTGCATTTTGCTGCGGAGAGCCATGTGGACAGAAGCATCCGTAATCCCGAGGTGTTCGTGCAGACCAATGTGCTGGGCACTGCCGTGATGCTCAACTGCGCCAAGGATGCGTGGGAGCTGCCGGACGGCAGCTTTAAGGCGGGTAAGAAGTTCCTGCATGTGTCTACGGACGAGGTGTACGGGAGTCTGCCCGAGGACGAGGATGCGTTTTTCTATGAGACTACGCCTTATGATCCCCACAGTCCCTATTCCGCCAGCAAGGCCAGCTCGGATATGCTGGTGAAGGCATATATGGACACCTATAAATTCCCGGCAAACATCACCAACTGCTCCAACAATTACGGCCCTTATCAGTTTCCCGAGAAATTCATCCCGCTGATGATCAACAATGCGCTGCAGGGTAGAAAGCTTCCGGTTTATGGCGATGGCAAAAATGTCCGCGACTGGCTGTATGTGGAGGATCATGCAAAGGCCATCGATATGGTGCAGGAGCAGGGCAGACTTTTTGAGGTCTACAATATCGGAGGACATAATGAGAAGCAGAATATAGAGATCCTTCACATTATTCTGGAAACGCTGCAGGAGATGCTGCCGGAGGGCGACCCGAGGAAGGCTTTGGTGAGCGAGGAGCTGATCACCTATGTGGAGGACCGCAAGGGACATGACCGCAGATATGCCATTGCGCCGGACAAGATCAGATCCGAGATCGGATGGGAGCCTGAGACGATGTTCAAGGATGGCATCCGAAAGACCATCGCCTGGTTCTTCGAGCATGAGGAATGGATGAAGAATGTCACCAGCGGGGACTATCAGAAGTATTATGACGATATGTACGGCAACGGCTGAGGATGGCCGGAGTGTGCATATAAATGCAGATGAGTGCAGAGAAAACGGACTTTTTCGGGCATGGTTTCGGAAAAGTCTATCTTTGCTTTTATGAAATCGAATGACAAACGGGAGGAAAACAATGAAAGGTATTATTTTGGCGGGCGGTTCGGGTACCAGACTGTATCCTTTGACCAAGGCGATCTCAAAGCAGATCATGCCTGTATATGACAAGCCCATGATTTATTATCCGCTCTCGACTCTGATGCTGGCAGGTATCAGGGAGGTGCTGATCATTTCAACGCCAAGGGATCTGCCTGTATTTGAGGAGCTTTTAGGAGACGGAAAGCAGCTGGGAATGACATTTTCCTACGCTGTGCAGGAGAGTCCCAGAGGACTTGCGGATGCTTTCATCATTGGCGAGGAATTTATCGGTACGGACAGGGTGGCGCTGGTACTGGGCGATAATATCTTTTACGGACAGAGCTTTTCACGGGTGCTCCGGGAAGTGGCGTCCAGGGAGAAGGGGGCCACGATCTTTGGCTATTATGTGAGAGATCCCAGAGAGTACGGCGTTGTGGAATTTGACGAGGAGGGGAGGGCGCTCTCCATTGAGGAAAAGCCGGAGAAACCGAAGTCTAATTATGCGGTGCCCGGATTGTATTTTTATGACAATGATGTGGTGGAGATTGCGAAGCAGGTGAAGCCTTCCGCCAGAGGGGAGATCGAGATCACCAGCATCAATAATGAGTATCTCAGACGGGGGACGCTGATGGTACAGCAGCTTGGACGCGGTTTCGCCTGGCTGGACACGGGCAATCACGATGCGCTTCTGGACGCGGCGGACTTTGTGGCGGCATTTCAGAAGAGGCAGGGACTTTACATCTCCTGTATTGAGGAGATTGCATTCAAGAGGGGATTTATCGACAGAGAACAACTGCTGGCGCTGGCGGAGCCCCTGATGAAGACCAATTACGGCAAGTATCTGACAGAGGTGGCAAATGGACTCTAAATTGCAGAAAATCGCCATTCTCTCCAGTCTGGCGGCAATTTTGGTGGTGACGCTGGCGGTGCTGTTTACCAATCTGGATACCGCTCCGCCCAGAGTGCCGGCGGAAAAGGAGACCGAGACGGAGACGGAGGAGAACGGGCAGCAGGTAAATATCGGACAGATCGGCGATGACCTGAAGGCCTTTGAATATGACGACAGCTTTTTTGACCCCGAGCTCAATTCGGTTCTTGAGGCAGCCAAGGATATGAGCAACAGACTGTCTCTGGTGGTGACCTCCGTGGAAAAGGATCTGCGCATTCAGGTGGTGGACAATGAGGGAGTTCCCGTAAGCGGCAGCAGTTTCTTTGTGGAGCTGGCCAGGCTTGCCGAGAACGAAGGAGAACTCGGGGGGCAGGCGCCCTCCGGTCAGGACGGCTCCTATAAGGATCTGGATAAGGACGGCGTCATCTATATCGGGGATCTCGAGGCGGGAGAGTATTCCGTGAAGCTGGCTCCCATCAGCGGCTACAAGGTACCTGTCAGCCGGACGCGGGTGCGGGTGAAGGACAAGGTGGAGTATCTGGCCATCGAGGACATCTCGCTTTTGATTAAGACAGAGGATGAAGTAGATGCGGCTGCAGAGGACAGCGGTGTGCGGGATGCGCTGGCGGATGCGGATAAGACCGAGATGACAGATCTCAAAGCCTTCTCCGGCAAGACCAAGGCGGGTATCGACGTGTCCAAGTGGAACGGAGATATCGATTGGGACAAGGTCAAGAATGCCGGTGTGGAATTTGCCATTGTGCGTGCGGGATACCGGGGTTCCGTCACGGGAAGTCTTGTGCAGGATATTTACTTTGAAGACAATATGAAGGGGGCGGCAGTCTCCGGCATACCCGTGGGAGTCTACTTCTTTACCCAGGCCACCAATGAGGTGGAGGCGGTGGAGGAGGCCTCGGCTGTGTTGAGCTGGGTGCGGGAGTATGACATTACCTATCCTATTTTCATCGATACGGAGGGAGCGGGCGGAAACGGACGTGCGGACGGTCTGGGTATTGATATGCGCACGCTGGTGTGCGAGGCGTTCTGCCGCACCATCGAGAACGCGGGTTACCAGGCGGGTGTATATGCCAGCCGCAACTGGTATAACAATAATCTGCACACCCAGAGACTGGAGGACTATTATATCTGGCTTGCGGAGTACCGCAGCGCACCTTTGTATCAGGGGTATTACCGGATGTGGCAGTACAGCTCCAAGGGCCGCATCGACGGTATCGACGGCAATGTAGATATGAACATTATGTATGAATAGAGAGGAGTGTACCATGGGACAGATTACAGTGGAAACATGCGAAATTGAGGGCTTGAAGATCATTACGCCCAAGGTGTTCGGAGATGCGAGAGGGTATTTCATGGAGACCTATCACTATGAGGACTATAAGGCGGCGGGGATTCCCGAGGTCTTTGTGCAGGACAATCAGTCCGCCTCCAAGAGAGGTGTACTCAGAGGTCTGCATTTTCAGAAGGAATTTCCGCAGGACAAGCTGGTGCGGGTCATCAGAGGCGAGGTATTTGATGTGGCGGTGGATCTGCGGGAGGATTCCAAGACCTTTGGAAAGTGGTATGGCATCGTGTTGTCCGAGGAGAACAAAAAGCAGTTCTTTATTCCCAAACAGTTTGCCCACGGTTATCTGGTATTGTCCGAGTATGCGGAGTTCTGCTATAAATGCTCTGACTTTTATCATCCCGGGGACGACGGCGGTATTCGCTATAATGACCCCGAGATCGGTATTGACTGGCCCATCACGGAGGATATGGAGCTTTTGATGGTTGAGCGGGATATAAACTGGGGCGGTTTGAAGGAGTATCGGGAGAATAAAGCGTGAAAAGGATATGGTCATTGGCATGAGGATCAATAAAAAAGGCGGCATTACCTTATTTATAGCGGCGGCGTTTCTTCTGGCGGCAGTCATCCTGCTACATAGCAACCCGGATGCCGACCCGGGGCAGGAGCTGCTCAAAAAGGGGATATCCGTTATAGCGATACTGGCTTCCTGCCTTGTTTTTGTCAGGTGGTATGACAAGTTTACCGTGCTTCCGGTGGAGCTTTGGCAGAACAGGCATCTCATCTGGAAGCTTGCAAAGAATGATTTTAAGAAGCGCTATGCGGGTTCTTATCTGGGGGGCTTCTGGGCTATGGCTCAGCCGGTGGTCACAGTGGGTATGTACTATGTGGTATTCGATGTCATCATGGGCGGCAATGCCAGCAGAACGGCTGCGGACGTGCCTTTCGTCCTGTTTTTGACGGCGGGACTGGTACCCTGGTTTTTCTTCAGCGAAGCCTTGAATAATGGAACCAACGCTCTCCGGGAATACAATTATCTGGTGAAAAAGGTGGTTTTTAAAATAAGTGTGCTGCCCATCATCAAGGTGATTGCGGCGACCTTCATCCATGCCTTTTTTATTCTGGTTTTACTGGCAGTAGCCGCTGTCTATGGGCATTATCCGAGTGTCTACACCCTTCAGCTGTTTTATTACAGCGCCTGTCTGTTCGTCTTTGTGCTGGCTCTTAGTTATACCACCTGCGCAGTGGTGGTGTTCTTCAAGGACTTATCCCAGATCATCGGGATTGCCCTGCAGATCGGTATGTGGGCCACTCCTATTCTGTGGGATATCAATACTTTGGGGAGCAATAAGTGGATCGGTGTTTTGAAGCTGAATCCGTTGGTCTATATCGTGAACGGATACCGCAGTGCGGTCTATGGGAGACAATGGTTTTTTGAGGACTTTTTCTCCACGATGTATTTCTGGATCGTGACGGTGGTGCTGTTTGGCATGGGGGCGTTGATCTTCAAGCGATTGAAGGTACATTTTGCGGATGTATTATAAGTTAAAAATCAGAGGTATGATATGAAGGACTGGATCAGAAAGATTGCCGGGTGGCGACCGGGGCCGGGGCTGTATGCGGCGGGGGCAGCGGCAGCGCTGCTGTTGCTGTTGTATCCGCTTATCCGGCTGGCGGTTTATTCGGTGCCCTGGTACGATGATTATAATTATGGCAGATATGCTAGGACAGCTATGGAGGCGGCCGGTCCCTCGCTGGGAAGCGCGCTGAAAGGTGCGGCAGAGTGTATCAGGATTTCCTGGTATGCCTGGCAGGGGACTTACAGTTCTATTTGGTTCATGGTTCTGATGCCGGGAATCTGGGGTGAGCAGTATTATCGCTTCGGGCCGATCTTTTTGATCCTGTTGCTGACCTTTGCCGTATTTGTGCTGGTGTATACGGTTCTGCGGGATGTGCTGAAGGCGGACCGGGTACACGCGGCCGGGCTTTCGGCAGTCAGCGCGGCGATGGCGGTAGTGCTGCTCCACACGGCCCAGGCCGGGCTTTACTGGTACAATGGCGGAGTACATTATGTGGGGATGCATGCGTTTGCCATGCTGCTCGCGGCATCTGCCGTGAGCATGATCTGCGCGGAGCAGGGCTGGAAGCGGGGCATGGGAGCCTTTTTGGGCACGGTGCTGTCTCTGGTGGTGGCCGGAGGAAACTATGTCACCTGTCTGCAGGGGTTGCTGCTGCTTCTCAGCATTGGGGGAGTGGGATGTCTGCTCCGCAGGCGCCAGACTCTTTATATGCTGCCCATGCTGGCAGTCTATGCAGGCGGTTTTGTCCTGAATGTGACTGCACCGGGCAATGACAAGCGTGCGGCCAGTTATGAGGGCTGGGGCATGTCTCCGGCAAAGGCAGTGTTTTATTCTTTTGTGGAGGGCGGGAAGCATCTCTGGGAGTTCACGGGATGGATGACATTAGTGCTGCTTCTCTTGATGCTGCCCATGATTTGGTATATCGTAAAGCGCACCCGTTTTTCCTTCCGTTATCCGGTGCTGGTGAGCCTGTGGTCGGTGTGTCTGTATGCCACGGGCTTTACGCCCAGTCTGTATTCCATGGGGCATGGCGGGCTGGACAGAACCTTGAATGCGGTGAAACTGACATGGCAGCTTCTTCTGGTTTTGAATCTGGTCTATTGGTGCGGCTGGCTTGGTAGGCGGAAACGGAACGATGCGAGAATGTGCCGCTGGTGGTTTTATCCGCTTGTTGCGGCAGGGGTGCTGCTGTCATTTTGGGCGGAGCCGAACAAAGCGGGTTCGTTTTCTTCTTATGGGGCATATTATTATATTTCCACAGGGGAAGCCAATAATTTTTATCAGGAGTATCTGGCCCGGGTGGAGATTTTAAAGAGTGATGAGCCTGTGGCGGTGCTAGTTCCCTATCACTGGAAGCCGTGGCTGATCTGCATGGGAGATCTGTCTGACGACCCTGAGAATGAGTCCAATCGCGCCGTGGAGGCATGGTACGGAAAGGACGCTGTTATCTGCGCGGAGCCGGTACGGCCGCAGTGACAGGATCAGGCTGCGGGTCAGGCTAAATGACGGGGAAGAGTATGAGAGACGGAGAAGAGAATATGGAGAGACAGGCAGAGATCGCCATCGCGGTGAAGGATGTCCGAAAAGTCTATAAATTGTATGATAAGCCCCAGGACCGGGTGAAGGAAGCGCTGGGGTTTGGCGGAAAGAAGAATCACAAGCTGCATTATGCTTTAAACGGCGTCAGCATGAATATCTATCGCGGGGAGACGGTGGGGATCATCGGAACCAACGGCTCCGGCAAGTCCACGATCCTGAAGATTATCACCGGAGTGCTCAATCCCACCGGGGGGGAGGTCGCGGTGGATGGCCGCATCTCCGCACTGCTGGAGCTGGGGGCCGGTTTTAATCAGGAGTACAACGGAATCGAGAATGTTTATCTCAACGGTACCATGATGGGTTTTTCCCAGAAGGAGATCGACGCGAAGCTGCCGTCCATTCTGGAGTTCGCGGATATCGGGGATTATGTGTATCAGCCGGTGAAAACGTATTCCAGCGGTATGTTTGTGCGGCTGGCATTTGCGGTGGCCATCAATATTGAGCCGGAGATCCTGATTGTGGATGAGGCGCTGTCCGTGGGGGATGTGTTTTTTCAGGCGAAATGTTATCATAAATTTGAAGAGTTCAAGCAGATGGGCAAGACCATTGTGTTTGTCAGCCATGATCTGAGCAGCATCAGCAAGTATTGTGACAGGGTATTTTTGTTGAACAAGGGCAGTCTTCTGGGGGATGGCAGTCCCAGGGAGATGATAGACGCCTATAAGCGTGTGCTGGTGGGACAGTATGAGATTCCCGAGGACAGCGGGCGGCAGAATCTGCTGGAGGATGAGGAGCTTCAGGCGGCGGCAAAGGGACTGAATCCCGAATTACAGGAATACGGCACCGGACAGGCTGAGGTTCTGGAGTATTATCTGACGGACGACAAGGGAGTTAGAACTACTGCGGTGATCAAGGGTACGGAGTTTGCCGTGCATATGCGGGTGCGTTTTAAAGAAATGCTTCCCGGGCCCATTTTTGCGTTTTCTTTTAAAAATGTGCAGGGAACGGAGATCACAGGCACCAATTCCATGATTGAGCGCGCGTTTCTGGAGCCGGGCAGGCCGGGGCAGGTCAAGGATGTGACTTTTACTCAGAAGATGAGTCTGCAGGGCGGCGAATACTTGCTCTCTCTGGGAGTGACGGGATATAACGGGGATGTTTTTGAGGTATATCACAGATTGTATGACGCGCTGAATATTACGGTGGTATCAGACAAAAATACGGTGGGATACTATGATATGGATTCATCGGTGAAGGTAACGGACGTGGAGGCTGCGGAGGGCGCTGCGGATCATGACAGGGTCGTGCCCTTTATGAAGAAGGCATAGGAGACAGGCTATGGGGGACAAGACGAACGAAAAAAAAATCGGCAGGGTGACGCTGGATTACAGCAGGTATTCCGGGGAAGATCTGTACTGTGACGGCGATGTGGAGGACGAGCTTCTGCAGATTGTGCGGGACATGTCTCAGGCGGAGTATGCCCGTGTCATCGAGGAACGAAAGAGCTGGCCTGTTCTCTATCATCTTTCGCCTCTTCGGGAGAATATCGTGGAGTGGATCCCCATGGAGCGGGACGCTAAGGTGCTGGAGGTGGGAAGCGGCTGCGGCGCCATCACGGGAGCGCTTGCGAGGAAGGCGGGAAGCGTGACCTGTGTGGATCTGTCCGGGAAACGCAGTCTGATCAATGCTTACCGTCACAGCGAATGTGAGAACGTGAGGATTCATGTGGGTAATTTCAAGGATATCGAGCCGGATCTGCCCAGGGATTATGACTATATCTGTCTGATCGGAGTGTTCGAGTATGGTAAGAGCTATATCGGCGGCAAAGCGCCTTACTCGGAATTTTTGCGTATCCTTCTGCCCCATTTGAAGAAGGGCGGCAGGATCATCATTGCCATCGAAAACAAATACGGCATGAAGTATTTTGCGGGCTGCAAGGAGGATCATCTGGGAACGTATTTCTCCGGCATCGAGAATTATGAGGACGGGGGCGGAGTCAGAACCTTCAGCCGCAAGGGACTGGAGCGTATTTTCCAGCGCTGCGGTGTGGAGGAGTACCATTTTTATTATCCTTATCCCGATTATAAATTCATGACTACGCTCTACAGCGATGTGTATCAGCCGGGGAAGGGAGAGCTTACCAATAATCTGCGGAATTTTGACAGGGACAGGATGCTGCTGTTCTCGGAGCGGGCTGCCTTTAACGGCGTGGTGGAGGATGAGCTGTTCTCTGTGTTTGCCAATTCCTATGTGGCGGTGATCGGCGGAGGGTTTCCTCTGAAATATACCAAATATTCCAACGACAGGGCGGCGGAGTATGCCATCCGCACCGAGATCGGAAAGGACGGGGCCGGCAGGGCCTATGTGCGCAAGTATCCCATGACAAAGGAGGCCAGGGAGCATGTGCGGGGTATGGCGCTGGCTTATGAGAATCTCCTGAAAAAGTATGAGGGAGGCAGACTGGAGATCAATGAGTGCAGGGTTGTGGAACAGGGGGAGACACTGTATGCGGAGTTTGCCTTTGTGGAAGGAATCGCTCTTTCCCAGTACATGGATCAGTGTCTGGAGAACGACGATCAGGAGGGTTTCCACAGGTATTTTAAGGAATATGTGGAGCGGATCGGCTACAACAGCAGCTTTGCGGTGGCCGACTTTGATCTGATCTTTTCCAATATTCTGGTTCATGGAGATACCTGGACCTTGATTGATTATGAGTGGACCTTCGGAAAACCCATCAGCACCAAGGAATTGGCGTTCCGCGCAATCTACTGTTATTTATTGGAGGATGAAAAACGAACTAAATTAAATCTCGATTTGATAATGAGCGAACTGGAGATTACGGAGGGAGACGCGGAGGGCTTTCGGGAACAGGAGATGGATTTCCAGAAATTTGTCACCGGCAATCGCCTCTCCATGGCACAGATGCGCGATGCCATCGGGTATCGCTGTATAGCGCCTCAGAAGTGGCTGGAGCGATGCCAGGATCTGGAGTCGGTGAATCGGGTTCAGATATACGAGGATCGGGGCGAGGGCTGCAAGGAGGAGGAATCTTATTTCGTTCGTGACGCCTATCAGAATGAGCAGCTTATTGAGCTGGAGCTGGCGGTGGACGGGAATGTGCATTTGCTGCGCATTGATCCGGCATTTGACTGCTGTATGGTCAAAATTTTGGATATGAGCTTTAACGGAGAGCCGGTTCCCCTGGAGAAGCGAAAGGTTCTGCAGAGCAACGGGCGGATTTTGAAGTCTTCGGGGCGGGATGAGGGGCGTTGTCAGCCGGGTATTGTTTTCCCGGTGACGGATCCCAATATCTATATCGATCTGACCCTTCTGGAGAGACGGGCAGAAAATATTCTGCATGCGCGCATGGAGATTGTGCGTCTGCCCCTGGACATGGCACAGGATATGGCGAAAGCGGTAAAGAGGATACTGTAATCAGTATACCGGAAAGGGCTTATGGGACTGAAAAAGCTTGTAAAGCAGGTATTCATAAATAAATATAACAAGCGTTATGAAAATGAACTGAACAGTCGGAGGGTCAGTTACCGGGACTGGATCGCAGATCTGGAGTCCGGGCCGGGCTCCTCAGATTGCGGGACTGACGGAGGATGTGATTGCGCATCCGCTTCCTGCCCGGTGGAATTTGTGGTATTATGTAATCCCCGGGGACGTGAGGCCGAGCATGCAAGGTTGTGGGCCGGAAGCTGGTTTGCCCGTTTCCCGGAAGCTCTGATACTCTATGGGGATGAGGATGTCTGGCCGGAGGGAGAGGAGCGCAGATCGCCGTATTTTAAACCGGACTGGTCGCCGGATCTGCTGGCCGGGCAGTTTTATCCGGGCGGTTTTGTGGCTGTGCGGAAGGAATGGTTTGAGACATGCACGGGAGAGCTTACGGATTACAACTGTGACACCCGGTCTCTTGTGTGCCGCCTGGTTGAACTGGCGGGCGGGTATGAGAAGGGGCGCGGAAGGAGAACGATCCTCCACATTCCCCGCATTTTGTTCCACAATGAGAGCGAGGCGGCCGGAGAGGCGTGGATGAATTACGGGAAGCCGCCGTATGGATGTAACTCTCAGGCGCTTTCGGAGGGAGAAGCCGTTTCCGGAATGTTGTCTGTCATCATTCCCTCCAAGGATAATCCCGATCTGCTGGAAAAGTGTATTCATGGCATTCTGGAGACGTCCGCGGATCTGCGCTATGAAATCATAGTGGTTGACAATGGTTCCTCACAGGAGAACCGAGTGCAGCTGGAAGCCTTGTTAAAGGCTGTGCGGCGCAGCGGCGCAGCGGGGCTTGCCCGGTTGCTCTATCATTATGAGCCCATGGAGTTTGATTTTTCAAGAATGTGCAATCTGGGGGCGAGAAAGGCTTCAGGAGAGCTGCTCTTATTTCTGAATGATGATGTGGAGCTGGTGGAACCGGGATGTCTGAAGGGAATGGCTCAGATGGCGGCCAGACCTTTTACGGGGGCTGTGGGCTTAAAGCTTCTGTATCCGGACGGAAAGGAGCTGAGGCGCATCCAGCATGCGGGTATCACGAATCTGCCCATGGGTCCGGTGCACAAGCTGCAGTTTTGTTCAGACGAGAAGGTTTATGCTTTGGGCAGGAACAGAGGCAGGCAGAATGTATTGGCGGTGACGGCGGCCTGTCTGATGGTGGAGAAGGAAAAATTCATGGAGGCCGGGGGCTTCGCCAAAGAATTACAGGTGGCATTTAATGACGTGGATCTGTGTTTTCAGCTCTATGAGCTGGGTTATGAGAATGTGTGCCAGTGCGACTGTTTTGCTTTCCATGACGAATCCTACAGCAGAGGGGACGATGAGGCGCCGGAGAAGCTGGAGAGACTGTTGGGGGAGCGCAGGAGATTGTATGAGAGACATCCGCTGCTTGCGGGGGTGGATCCTTATTATTCCGCGTACTGGAACCGGGAAGGACTGGACACACATATCCGCCCGCAGTATGAGACACAGGGCAATCGTGTGCAGCGGGTAGAACGGCTGACAGCGGGCGGCTCAGGACCGGAGCCGGCGGGTTACCGGCAGGACCCGTGCCTGATGGTGAGAGTGGAGTCTGCGCTGGCAAACGGGGAGCAGAGCGGTGTGATCGTCACAGGCTGGAGTGTGGTTCTGGGAGATAATAACGCATGTTACGAAAAGGAGCTGATCCTGCGTCCGCAGGCAGAGACTACAGCGGACGAGGCAGTGGAATTTTACAGGATTCCCCTGCAGGGGCAGTATCGGCCGGATTTGACGGAGAATATGCCGGATCAGGTCAATGTGGGGCTGTGCGGTTATCAGGTTGAGCTTATGTACGCGGCTCTGCCTGAGGGCAGGTATCGCGTCGGGGCTTTGGCCGGGAACCGGGTGACAGGCACCAGGCTGATAAACTGGAGTAATCGGGTGGTGGATATATGACGGAGACGATGGATATGACAGATGAGATAAAGACGGCAGACGAAGCCGTATCATGGAGAGCGGAATATGAGCGGGAGCATTTGAAATGCGCGGATCTGGCCTCGCGCGTTGCGGATCTGGAGTCTGCCAACGAGGAGCTGAACTGGAAGCTGAACCGCATCAGGAACAATCCGCTCTGGAAGCTGAGCAGGCCCCTCCGCAATGTCATGCACTGGGGCATCAGACAGTGGGACAGGCTGCGAAACTGCGGCGGCGTCAGAGGTGTGTTCCGCAAGCTGGACTATAAGAAGCGGGAGCGGGCGGTTATGAGCAGTTACGGGACGGAGAGCTTTCCCGACCAGGAGCGGGTGCTTCTGGAACGGAATGCGGAATTTCCCCGCATGGTGAAGATCAGTATTCTGGTGCCGCTCTGGAACAACCGACGGGAATTTCAGATCGAGATGCTGGATTCCGTCATGAACCAGACCTATCAGAACTGGGAATTGTGCCTGGCGGACGGCTCCGATGAGGAGCATGCCTATATCGGAGAGCTGTGCAGAGAGTATGCGTCGCGGGCAGGCGGCAGGATTGTTTACCGGAAGCTGGAGAAAAACCTGGGGATCTCGGGCAATACCAATGCCTGTCTGGAACTGGCTACAGGCGAGTATATCGGATTGTTTGATCAGGATGATATTCTGCATCCCTCCGTACTCTATGAGTATGTGAAAGCGATCAACGAGCAGGGAGCGGACTATCTGTACTGTGACGAGACTACTTTCAGGAGCGGAAATATCGACAGGATGCTCACCATGCATTTTAAGCCCGATTATGCGCCGGATAATCTGCGGGCAAATAATTACATCTGTCATTTTAGCGTGTTTTCCAGAAAACTGCTGGATGGCGCAGAGCTTTTCCGCACGAAATATGACGGGAGCCAGGATCATGATATGATTCTGCGCCTGACGGATAATGCGAAAAAGATCGTACATGTACCCAAGCTGTTGTACTATTGGAGAAGTCATGCGGGCAGCGTCGCCTCCGGTATCGAGGCCAAGCCCTATGCTATCACGGCCGCCAAAGGAGCGGTGGCAGAGCATTTGAAAAAGCACGGATATGATCATTTTCATATCATCAGCACCCGCGCTTTTGAGACGATTTTCCGCATTCGATATGAGATCAAGGGGACGCCAAAGATCAGCATAATCATTGCAAACAGGGATCATACGGAGGATTTGCGCCGCTGTGTGGCTTCTATCCGGGAGAAATCCACCTATGACAATTACGAGATTGTCATTGTGGAGAATAACAGTACGTCGCCGGAGCTGTTTGATTATTACGGGGAGCTTTTGGACTGTGATTTTGCCGCCTGTGCAGGCGAGGCTTCCGGGCAGGGAGGAACGCAAGCCGTCCATGACGGCGGATGCATCAGAAAAGACAACATAACGGTTGTTATATATAAGGGTGAATTCAATTATTCGGCTGTAAATAATCTGGGAGTACAATATGCGGCGGGAGATTATATCCTGCTTTTGAATAATGATACGGAGGTCATCACCGTCAACTGGATGGAGGAGCTTTTGATGTATGCCCAGCGCGAGGATGTGGGCGCGGTGGGAGCAAAGCTCTATTACGGAGACCGCACCATCCAGCATGCGGGTGTGGTCGTCGGACTGGGGGCGCACCGCACGGCGGGGCATACCCATTACCGGCAGTCCAGACAGAATCTCGGCTATATGGGAAGACTTTGCTACGCTCAGAATGTCAGCGCTGTGACCGGAGCCTGTCTGATGGTAAAGAGGAGCCTGTATGAAGAGGCGGGAGGTCTGGAGGAGCGCTTTGCAGTCTCTTTGAATGATGTGGACTTTTGCCTGAAGCTGCGGGAGAGGGGGCTGTTAAATGTGTTTACGCCCTTTGCCGAGCTCTTTCATTATGAGTCGGTCTCCCGGGGAGCGGACGACAGCGGAGAGAAGGCACGGCGCTATGAGCGGGAGTGCGAGAGCTTCCGGGAGAGATGGAAGGCTTTGCTGGAGGCGGGGGATCCTTACTACAATCCCAATTTCTCTCTGGACCGCAGCGATTTCTCTCTAAAGCTTAACGGACAATAAGCATCAATTCACAAAGACATGAGGCGCGAGAAACAGACGCTGCCCCGGCGAGATAACGTCCGGGTTTTCAATCCGGTTCAGAGGATCACTGCAGATGGTCTCTATGGTGCGTTCCACAGCCAGGGGATGGGTTCTGTCAAAGAAGCGTCCGGCCAGGTTCCAGAGGGTATCGCCCTCTTCGATTTCGTACCAATAGGGAAAGATGATAAAACGGTCGATGATGTCCTGGCGGCATTCAAATATCCCCGTTTTATCTTCCGCGCCGTCCTTGAATTCTTCTATGAGAAGAATCCACTGGAAGCTTTCATGCTCCCGCATCTGAGGCAGATACACGGCGATGTTTCTGAGAGTGGTCTCTCCCCGGGCATGAGCGTATTCGTGGTATGGGGTGGAGACAAAGCGGCAGTCTGTCCAGGCGACCTCCTCCGGGAGGACGGAGCGGATCCTTGAGGCAATATTTTCACGGGCCAGCAATTCTTCGATGCCCGGCAGATCGATGTCATGAGCGGACAATCCTTCTTCCGCATAATTTTCTCCCGAGACGGCCAGCAGATAGAGGCGGCCCCGGTCGGCAAGCCGGTTCTCCTCAAGTCTCATATCCCGTTCCCATTGAATCGTCAGGCGTTCGAAGCCTTCGGCGGCAAGCTCTTCCTCTGTGCGCGTGTAGAGCATGTCCGCACACTCGTCGGAGCTGCCGTAGCTGACATCATTTGGAAAGTAAATTGCAAAATGATCTGTGAATATGGAACGCCAAGATGCATAATGCTGGATGCTGAGATAGGTGTAGGCGGGTTTTGCGTCGTATATTTCGCTGACGGGCATTCCCCGACGTTCATATAACTCGTCCAGATAGGCTGTATAGCGCTCGTCTCTGTTCTTTACGGAATCCCCTTCGCTCCCTCTGTAGTATTTATTTGCATGTGCATAATCGGTGAGATATCTGACATAGGGCACCGCATAGACATTTCCGCGGATGTCGTGCAGGTATACCTTCCGGTTGATTTCGGCCTGGGTCTCCAGTGCCTGCTGATGCATCTGCTCATACATTTTGCGGTAGAAGTCGCCCCAGGGCAGCGGGCCGTCTTTCTCCCCCGGGCAAGCGTCCTGGGACGCTTCGTCTTCTTCCAGCATAAGTGCTGCTTTTTCTACATAGTTAACGGTTTTCTCTGAGGAGAGCAAACCGGGGTATATAATGCATGAGATACATAATAGGATGAGCATCGGAAGCTTTGTGGTTTTATTGTGCTCTGTGGATTTTATTTTGTCCGTGACCGCTTGTTTTTCTTCCATTTTATCCTCTGTGCTCCTCCCGCGTGTGATAAATTGAAATTATCACACAGGTGCATATTTTATGCATCATAATTCAATTCTTTTTGCATCAATTCAGGACATAAATTCCTTTTCAGAATTGTAAATGTGTGGTAAAATATTTAGACAGAATAGTCTCTGACAAGCGTTGCTTTATGATGCGCAGAGCGCGGAACGGGATAATGTTACACCTGAGGGTGTCGCATATAAAGAAATAAAGGAGGAAGTACAGATGGGTTATATGGAGGAATACAAGTTCTGGCTGGAGGACGATTATTTTGATCCGGACACCAGGAAGGAGCTGGAGGCCATCAAGGATGATGCGGCGGAGATCGAAGAGCGTTTTTACAAAGAGCTTGAGTTTGGCACCGGAGGAATGCGCGGCATCATCGGCGCAGGAACCAACCGCATGAATATTTACACTGTCCGCAAGGCTACTCAGGGACTGGCTAATTTTATTCTGAAGCAGGGCACTCAGAGCAAGGGTGTTGCCATCTCCTATGACAATCGCCGCATGTCAACTGAATTTGCCAATGTCGCTGCGCTGTGTCTGGCGGCCAATGGTATCAAGGCATACATATTCGAGAGTCTCAGACCCACTCCGGAGCTTTCCTTTGCGCTGCGCACGCTGGGCTGCACCGCGGGCATCATGGTGACAGCCAGTCACAATCCCCCTGAGTACAATGGATACAAGGTATACTGGGAGGACGGCGCACAGGTAACTGCGCCCAAGGATAAAGAGATCATTACGGAAGTTTTGAATATCACGGATTACCACAGCCTGAAGACCATGGACAGGGCTGAGGCTGAGAAGGCAGGACTGTATCAGGTTATCGGCAAGGAGATCGACGATGCCTACATGGTGGAGCTGAAAAAGCAGATCATCCATCCCGACGTCATCGCGGAAGTGGCGGACGACATCAAGATTGTATATACTCCCCTCTGCGGAACCGGCAATAAGCCCGTACAGCGCGTGCTGTCTGAGCTGGGCTTCAAGAATGTGTATGTGGTTCCCGAGCAGGAGAATCCGGATCCTGATTTCACCACATTGGAATATCCTAATCCCGAGGACCCCAAGGCATTTACCTATGCCCTGAATCTGGCAAAGGAGAAGGATGCGGATATCGTGCTTGCCACTGATCCCGACGCGGACCGCCTTGGAGTGTATGCCAAGGACGCAAAGACCGGAGAGTATGTGGCTTTCACCGGAAATATGTCCGGTATGCTCATCGCCGAGTATGTGCTGCGGGAAAAGGCTGCCACAGGCACCATGCCTGCAAATCCTGCCATGATCACTACGATCGTGACTACCAACATGACCTTCCCCATCGCTGCAAGCTACAATGTGAAGCTTATTGAGGTTCTGACGGGATTCAAGTTTATCGGTGAGCAGATCAAGCTGTTTGAGCAGAGCGGCAGCAATAATTATGTCTTTGGCCTGGAGGAGTCCTACGGATGTCTGGTGGGAACACATGCCAGAGATAAGGATGCCATTGTGGCTGTAATGTGCCTGTGTGAGGTTGCGGCTTACTGCAAGAAGCATGGCAAGACACTCTGGGATATGATGCTCGAGACCTATGAAAAATACGGCTATTTCAAAGAGACCCAGTACACTATCACCCTGAAGGGCATTGACGGAGCAAAGCAGATTGCCGAGATCATGGATAAACTGCGCAAGGATCCTCCCAAGGCATTCGGTGATTTGAAGGTATTGAAATTCCGCGATTACCAGGAGGATGTGATCCTGGATATGGAGACCGGAGAGAAGACCGCTACCGGTCTGCCCAAGTCTAATGTGCTCTATTTTGAGCTGCCCGACAACAACTGGTGCTGTGCCCGTCCGTCCGGCACGGAGCCGAAGATCAAGTTCTATATCGGTGTAAAGGGGAACAGCATCGAGGATGCGGCGGCAAAGAACGCAAAGCTGACCGAGGATATCAAGGCGCTGCTGTAAAATATCCGCAAAATACCGGAGGGGCATTTCTGAGTAATGCCGTTAAGAGGTACTGATGAGAGAAACAGCGAATTTCCGCCTTCGCAATGAATAGATATGGCGTGGAATTTGCTGTTTCCTTATGTGGAGAGATAAAATTAAATTGCGTTTTAAACTACACTGTATCGAAAAGGGCTGCGTGCCGGGAGAGGAGCGGACTGTGGGAGCGGTAAATCTGGCTAACATAAGAAAAACCATATATTATCTGCAGAGAAACGGTCTGCGCAGCACATGGTACGCCGTGCGGGAACGTCTCGAGGACAGAAAGGCGCCGCCCTATGTCTATGAGCCTCCCGCGAAAGCACAGCTCGAAAGACAGCGGCAGGCAGTCCGGGAGGGAGC
Source organism: uncultured Lachnospiraceae bacterium (assembly GCA_949840915.1). Classification (GTDB taxonomy): domain Bacteria; phylum Bacillota; class Clostridia; order Lachnospirales; family Lachnospiraceae; genus Acetatifactor. The sequence continues at coordinate 66,866 of CATKXY010000008.1, forward strand.
GGGGAGAGGCGCATATGAGGGAATTACGTTCAGCATCGTGGTGCCGGCCTATCGCACGCCGGCCCGGTATCTTCGGGAGCTGATCGCCTCCGTGCAGGCCCAGAGTTATCCCGATTGGGAACTGATTCTGGCAGACGCCACAGAGGACGACAGTGTGAAAGCGGCCGCAGAAGCATATGCGGACAGTCCCGGCGTCCGTTATATCAGACTCTCGAAGAATTCGGGTATTTCCGGCAACACCAATGAGGCCCTGGAATATGCCCGGAATGCATATATAGGTCTATTGGATCATGACGATATCCTGACGCCGGACGCGCTCTTTGAGATGGCGGAGGCGATCCGCCGGGGGAGGGAGCGGGGAGAGGAGCCGCTGCTGCTCTATTCCGATGAGGATAAGTGTGACGGCGAGGGAGTTCTGTATTATGAACCCAATCGCAAAGAAAAGTTTAATTATGATTTGATATTGAGCAATAATTACATATGTCATTTTATGGTAGCGGAACGAGGGCTGATACGGAAACTGAAGTTTCGACCGAAATTTGACGGCGCGCAGGATTATGATTTTGTTCTGCGTGCGCTGACGGAGTTGGAGATTCCTCGCCGGCCGGAGAGAGAGTCCCTGATCTGTCATGTACCGAAGGTGCTCTATCACTGGCGGTGCCATACGGCCTCCACCGCTGAGAACCCGCGCAGCAAGGCCTATGCCTATAAGGCAGGGCAGCGTGCGCTGCAGGAGCATATCGCTGAGAACGGCATTGCGGGTCAGGCGTTCGCTTTAAAGCATGTGGGATTTTACTGTGTAAAGTACCATGTGGGAGCTTTTCCGGACTCCGTTTTTTCTTCCAGGCCCGATCTGGGCGCCGTGGGGGGGCCTGTGGTCAGACGGGGGAAAATCGCAGGCGGCAGGATGAGCGCAGGCGGAAAAGTCTACTATCGGGGACTCGGCGTCCACTATAGTGGCTACTTGCACAGGGCAGTGCTCACACAGGACGCGGAGGCGGTGGATATCCGCTGTCTTGCACTGCGGAAGGAATTGTATGAGCTGTTTCGTGATATAACAGGTGTTTCTTATTGCTGCAGGCCGGGGGAGGCGGTATTTGACGTATCTTTGCTGCCTGAGGACGCGGATATGAAGACCCTGAGCCTGAAGCTGTGCCGCGCCATCAGAGAACGGGGCTATCGCATTCTCTGGTGCAGGGACGAGTGTGTCGGAGGAGGATTGGGATGGATAAAATAACGGTCGTGATACCTAACTACAACGGAATGGATTATCTCAGGGGCTGTCTGGAAACCCTCTATGCACAGGAGGCGGGAACACCGGACTTTCAGGTGCTGGTGGTGGATAACGGATCAAGTGACAAAAGTGCAGAGCAGGCGGAAGCGCTTTTCCCTGCCGTCCGTGTCATCCGTCTCTCGGAGAATACGGGTTTCAGTCATGCGGTGAATGTGGGGATCAGGGCCTCCGACACTCCTTATATTATTTTGCTGAACAATGATACAAAAGTTAAAGCAGGATTTGTTAAAAATCTTTATGATGCTATCCGAAAAAATAAAAGAGCTTTTTCGGTCAGTGCCAGGATGCTGATGTGGGACAGACCGGAGCTGACGGACGATGCGGGGGATCTCTACACGGTCATGGGATGGGCTTATGCCCGTGGCAAGGGGAGACCTGCCCAAAACTATGACAGGAAAGTTAAGGTGTTCTCTGCCTGCGCCGGCGCTGCCATCTACAGGCGCAGCATCCTGGAGGAGATCGGTCTTTTTGATGAGCTGCACTTTGCCTATCTGGAGGATTTGGATCTGGGATATCGGGCGCGCATTTATGGATATTGCAATTTATATGAGCCGGGGGCTGAGGTGCTGCATTTTGGCAGCGCGTCCACCGGCTCGCGCTATAATCTGCGCAAGACAGAGCTGGCGTCCGCCAACTCTGTCTATATCGTATACAAGAATATGCCTCTTTTGCAGCTGATTTGGAATCTGCCGTTTCTGATTCCGGGATTTTTGATCAAATGGCTGTTTTTCTGCCGCAAGAGGATGGGAACGGTCTATCTCAAAGGTATTGCGGAGGGCATACGACGCTGCAGACATCCTTTGGGACGCGCGGCGAAGGTTCCTTTCCGATGGAGCAATCTGGGACATTATCTTGAGATACAGCAGGAGCTGTATGTAAATCTGGTGGGGCTCTTGACCCGCAGATAAAAGCGGTAATCTATTTTACAGGAGAGTGGATATGATCTTAAAAATCAATCTGAAACAGATAGGCCGGCGAAAGCAGAGAATTGCGCCCGTTGATTTTGAGTATCATCCCGTGCCGGAAACGGTTCGGGAGCTGATTGCACAGACCGTCATAAACTGTGTTGACTCCTATAACGAGCGTGTCCGCAAAGGAGAGGATCACACGAAGCCTCTCTCGGAAGAGCAGATTACCGATCTGGCGGATATCGGCAAGATTGCCTTCGGAATTAATTACGGCGGCAGAGAACAGGCGGCGGACAAAGCGGTGGATAATGCCCTCCAGTCCTTTGAGGACGGGCTTTACCGGGTGTTTTTAAATGACGATGAGCTGGAGAGGCTGGATGAGGAAATCGATGTGAAGGAGAACGACACCCTTACTTTTATCAGACTGACCATGCTTGCGGGGAGGATGTGGTGATATGGAGAAACTCACGAACGAACAGAGAGCAAAACGAAAGAAGCTTGCGGAAACGTATAAAGAAAAGGTGAACGCCCGTTGGAATCAAGTGTACAATTCGCTGGATGACGAGCAAAAGAAATTTATCGGCGGTTATCAGGGCAGGCTCAACGATGAGTTGATAGAATGCCTCAACAGCGGCAAAAACCCTTCGGAATTTTTCCGGACAGAGGGGAAATGGCTGTTTGGCGGCTGTATTCTCGATCGCCACAGAGACGCTTTTCTGTATATGGCGGATAACTGCACGGCTTTTGTCTATCAGACGGGCTGGAGCAGAAGGTCTTTTCGCTCCGAGGATACTTCGCTTTATTGGGCCAAGCTTTATGATATGATGACAAGCTTCAGGAAAATCAACGCTTTCGATGTGGAGCTTATGGATTTTGTGGAGGACAATCTCCCGGAGGAGCAGGCGGCATACAAGCATGAGAACGGGTTTGGCGTGAATGATTATCTGCTGGCGTATGAGATAGATGCGGGGAACACCCGCGTCATAAACTATGTGAAGGACGCGCTTGACAGCGGCAGTGATAACGCAGTGAGCTACAAACTGCTCTCGGGCATTTTTATGAGCAAACATACTGAGCTGCACGAGCTTGTATGCCGACTGCTTCTGGCGGCGAGACTGCAGGAAGGGCTGAGACAAGCTATCTGTGAAAACTCTGACGGAGGCAGAATTGAGCCGTTTATCATGATGCTGCGCACGATCCGGGACAACGATCTGATCCGTTTTTCATCGGTGAAGAGAGCGGTGGGATGCTTTATCGGCCTCCTTACCGAAGAGAGCAGGGATTTGGAGCGCATAAGCGCTAAGAGTCTTGATCTCATGATCAATTGTCTCGAGGACGGTCATTACAGAGACGATTGTCTGTGCAGCGAAGATTCCATGAAGCTCTATGTTGCGCTCTGGGCTCTGGCCTGCCGGGAATTTAGAGACTGCGAGAAAAGGATTGCCGGGTTCGCGGAATCCGGCACGGCTCATCAGGCCATGACCGTGGGGGTGTTCGTGCAGAATCTTGGTTCTGACGCCCGACACAGACTTGCGGTAAAGACTGTGTTGCTACGACACGAAGAGCTTGATGTTATGGCGGTATATCTCCCCATGATCGCCAGTACCAATTCTTATTATTCAAACAGCGAGAGGAAGCAGATAAAGACCGACATATCCCATCGCTATGACAGGGAAACCGCAAAAAAGCTGTATGATGTCTTGAACGAAATGCTTCTGAAGCTGCCCAAAAACGATCTGGAATTCAATCCCTGTGTATTTCCCTGGAACGCTGCATATCTGACAAAGACGGATATTGTGAAGAGGCTTTGCGTCATCGCAGACGACCTTGGCGATGAGGATAAAATAGACGAGACCTGTGTCAAAATCCCGATGATCAAGAACACAAATTATTACGGGACAGGGAGAAGCCAGCAGATCAAACTGCTGCTGGACAATCCGCGGACCGAGGTGCAGCTTGATACCCTTGTGAGTCTTGCATGTGACAAGGAAGAATATTCAAGAAAAGCAGTTTTTGATATTCTATCCGGATGCGAACTTTCGGAAAAGCATTATAAAATGCTTGAGGACATGCTGAAATATAAAGCCGCGGATATGCGGCAGAGTCTGATCGACACACTTTTCAGGCAGCCGGAGAAACAGCTTATGGAATGCATAAGACGGCTTTGTACGGATAAGAAAGAAGAAAAGCGCACGGCCGGACTTGATATGATTATCAGAATCAGCGAATCCGACAGAACAGAGACAGTCAAGTCTGAATCTAAGGCTTTTGTGCAGATCATAGAAAATCCCACCTCAAAGGAGCAGATTCTCATCGACAGAATCCGTGCGGACGAGAGCGGGGAGGAGGCCCCGGAGGGCTATGGGCTTTACTGCGGAACGGACGATTTCACACCGCAGATTGACGGGGAGTTTATCGCTTCATGCAAGGCTGATTTTATAAAGCTGTTTCCCGGGACCCATCTATTCGGCAATAAAGAGGGCAGGCCCAATGCCGGGAAAAACAATGTCATGCACGAAGTGATCTCAGCTCTGGATCAGCTGATCGAGGAACACAAAAATGACGAATATCTGGATACCTATGCGGGAGAAAGACTGCTTGGCGATGATTCGAGTTATCATCACTTTGAGATAAAGGAGCAGGACGGAACCTGCCATATTGCGTTCAGAGAGCTTTGGGACGAGTTCTATACGCGGCATATTCAGGAGGAAGAGTTGCTTTTCAAGCTTATGATCTACCTGGTGGGAGACAATACCGGGCGAAAGGTTTCCGATAAATTCGCCGAAAAGATTTACGGCAGTGAGTTTGCGGGGAAGCATTCCTATATACACCCGGCAAAAATAGCACGGATAATAGCTTACTATTGCCGGAAACATTTGAGGAGTGCGGATCATTTTACCGCCGCCTGTGCCCTGGGATATTATATTGCGTGTGAGGCGGAACAAAAGGAGCTTTATGATTTTATTGCCGGTCCGTCCTATGGCAACAGGGCATCTGTTATCACCTTCTTTCTTGACGGAAAGAAGCTTAAATTTGACAATACGGATTATAAGGCTGTCGTCACTGCAATTTCCGATGAAAAGTTAAAACCTGTTCTGGCTATGCTGAACGTGTTTGATTCTGATTCGGCTGATACGGTTCCGGCAGCTCTTAAAGATCGCTTCATAGACATTTTCTCCATCAGATTTCTGCTGGGGAAACGCTTCGGATTTTTTGACGCGGGTGCTAAGGACAGACAGAATTATCAGATATCGCAGGAGTTATATGTGCCGTTTACGGTATGCTCGCTCATTCTGGCGGGGTACAGGCAAATAATCAGCAGCGGCTTTATGTACAGGATGCTTATGACAAAGCTGCTGCCCGGTGCGCTGAGCGATCTGTCCCAGCTGATTTCCTTCCAAAAGTCGGGAGAGGCAAAAGCGGCCTCAAGGTTTTATAATTATCGGAACAGCGAAGGTTTTATCAGGGCGCTGCTGGAGCTTCAGACCTCCGAAACTCTCTCCGGGCATGAATTTACGGACGAGGACAATAGAAAGCTGAATTTTGCGGCACAGATCGGGGAGAACATCATAGGGGTGGTTTTGAAAGCTGAGTTGACAAGGGGCGATACCGAGACAGAGTTCTCAAGAACCATCGGCAATATCAAGCGCATTTACGGCGGAGATAATCTGGTCAGGATTCTGGCGGCAATGGGTAGGGATACACTGGACCGCTCCACCTACTTTTATTCCTATAACGGTGTGTCTAAAAAACAGGCCTTAAGCTATCTGCTGGGTGTCTGCGTTCCCGACCGGAATGACAGTGCCGCCGGATTAAAGGAGCTTATCTCAAAGACGGACATCACGGAAAACCGGATGATCGAGGCGGCGTTGTTCTCTCCAGCGTGGCTTGACCTTGTGGAGGAATATCTGGGCTGGAACGGCTTCAAGTCGGCATGTTATTATTTTATAGCCCATATGAACGAATCGGTAGATGATAGAACCAAGGCTGTCATTGCAAAATATACTCCTGTATCCACAGAGGATCTGAACGAGGGGGCTTTTGACCCCGAATGGTTTAAGGATGCGCTCCGGACCGTGGGCGAGGAGCGTTTTAATCAGATCTATCAAGCCGCAAAATACATCTCAAGCGGCGCAAAGCATACGCGGGCGAGAAAGTATGCGGATGCGGTGAGAGGTCAGCTTGATAAGGCAAAAACTGCCGGGGAGATCACTCAAAAGCGCAACAAGGATACGCTGATGGCCTATGCGTTGATCCCCCTTGACGGTGATCAGGACATGGTCGGGCGCTATCTGTTTATCCAGGAATTCAAAAAGCAGAGCAAAAAGTTCGGGGCCCAGAGGAGAGCCAGCGAGAGTACTGCCGCGGACTGCGCATTGCAGAATCTGGCAAAGAACGCGGGATTTTCGGATGTCTCCAGACTTACTCTGCGAATGGAAACCAAATTGTTTGAGAACATAGAATACATGCTCGACTGGAATGAAATAGACGAGATCAGGATCAAGATCGGGATTGATGACAATGGAAAGGCTGAGATCAATTGCGAAAAGGGCGGCAAGGCTTTAAAATCGCTTCCCGCCAAATACAAGAAGAACGAAAAGATCCTGGCCTTTAACGAGACCAGGAAGCAGTTGACTGAACAGTACCGCAGGACGCGTCAGATGTTTGAGGAGGCCATGGAGAACGAGACGGAGTTTACTGTGGAGGAACTGAATCTGCTGTGTACGAATCCCGCCCTTCATCCTATTGTTTCAAGGCTTGTGTACAAGATGGGGGACAGGCTGGGATTTCTGGACGGCGCTGTCCTGAGAGACCGGTCGGGCGGGGAGATCAAAATAACCGCCGGGACGATTCTCAAAATAGCGCATCCCTATGATATTTATCTGGAGGGGCACTGGCACGAATATCAGCGGTATCTGTTTGAAAACGGGATACGGCAGCCCTTTAAGCAGGTGTTCAGAGAGCTGTATGTCAAAACACCCGAGGAATCACAGATTTATCATTCTCTGCGCTATGCGGGCAATCAGATTCAGCCGCTCAAGGCAAAGGCCTGCCTCAAGACCAGACGCTGGGTGGCCGATGTGGAGGAGGGACTGCAGAAGATCTATTACAGGGAGAATATCATCGCGTCCGTCTATGCGCTGGCAGACTGGTTCTCCCCTGCGGATATCGAGGCTCCGACGCTGGAGTGGGTGGGATTTTTCGACAGAAAGACTTACAGGCCCATCAAAATTGAGGATGTGCCGGATATTATTTTCTCGGAGGTAATGCGTGATATCGACATGGCTGTGAGCGTGGCGCATGCGGGCGGCGTGGATCCCGAGACCAGCCACTCCACAGTGGAAATGCGCAGGGCGCTCATCGAGCTTACGCTGCCGTTGTTCAAGCTGAAAAATGTGCGGCTTGAGGGAACGCATGCGTTTATCACCGGAGAACGTGCAGACTATTCGATTCACCTGGGCAGCGGAGTGGTGCATCTGCAGGGCGGCCCGATGATCAATGTTCTGCCGGTTCACTCACAACACAGGGGAAAGCTGTTTTTGCCCTTTGTGGACGATGATCCCAAAACAGCGCAGATCATCTCTGAGGTTCTGCTGTTTGCGGAGGATAGGAAGATAAAGGATCCGTTTATTCTCGAGCAGATCAGGTAACCGTTTCCGCTGCGTATAAATATCCGGTTTCTTTCAAACACATTTTCATTTTTTTCCAGTATTTTTATGCACAGTTTAGCCATGAAATGCAGATAATACAGTTGGAGCCTGCTCCTGTAATCTGTCGGGATGATTCTGCAAAAAACGCCATGAAACGTCAAAATCTTATGATTTCTTAAGAAATGGCTTCATAAATACTTAAGTTGACGATATATAGGCATTCTTGTAAAATGATTCATGGGTGCAGAGCTTTTGTGTGAAAGAGACCGGGTGGCGCTTATGATAAAAGACAATCAGAAGGTGTTTAACAGATTGCTGGTCATATTGGATGCGGTCATTATTGCTGCCTCTTTTATGTTTGCCTACTATATTAAATTTTATATCCTGAATGACGGTCCCGGGCCGGGCGTGCTGCCTGCGGAGGATTATGTTTCGTTGCTCCTCTTTATGGTTCCGGGCTTTATTCTGCTGTATTACAGATGCGGAGTTTACGCACCCAAGCGTACGGTGCGCCGCAGATTTGAGATATACGGTATCATTCAGGCCAATACGGTAGGGCTTGCCGCCATGATCATTCTGCTCTACATGGTGGTGAAAGAGATCAACTACTCCCGTTCAGTGATTATGTTTTTCTATATGCTGAACATTTTCCTCACCAGCTGTCTGCGGATCGCATTGCGCAAAAGTCTACAGACCATGCGCAGCAAGGGCTACAATCTGAAGCACATGCTGATGGTGGGATATTCCAGGGCTACCGAGGAGTATATCGACCGCCTGCAGGACAATCCGCAGTGGGGTTATGTGGTGTGCGGGATACTGGACGACCACATTCCGGCCGGAACGCTGTACAAGGGTGTGAAGGTGCTGGGAAGCCTGGGGAATCTGGAGATCATTCTGCCCGAGAACAAGCTGGATGAGATCGCCATCACACTTTCTCTGAGAGATTATGACTATCTGGCGGAGATTGTAAATATCTGTGAGAAATCCGGTGTTCACACCAAATTTATACCGGATTACAACAGTCTGATACCCACAAGGCCGTACACGGAGGATCTGATGGGACTTCCGGTGATCAATATCCGCTATGTGCCGCTGACAAATACGGGCAACATGCTCGTGAAGCGGATCGTGGATATTGCGGGATCGCTGTTTGGCATTCTGATCACATCGCCTGTCATGCTGATATGCGCCCTTGCGGTGAAGCTCAGCAGTCCGGGGCCGGTGATCTTTAAACAGGAGCGGGTCGGACTGCACAATAAGCCGTTTTTTATGTATAAGTTCCGCAGCATGGAGCTGCAGACTCCGGGCAGGGAGAAAAAGGCCTGGACCGTGAAGGATGATCCCAGAGTGACAGGGGTGGGCAAGGTGATGAGACGCACCAGTCTGGATGAGCTGCCGCAGTTGTTCAATATTCTCAAGGGAGATATGAGTCTGGTGGGCCCGAGACCGGAGAGACCTCATTTTGTGGAGAAGTTCCGGGAGGAGATTCCCCGTTATATGGTAAAGCATCAGGTTCGGCCGGGACTGACCGGCTGGGCGCAGGTGAACGGACTGCGGGGGGACACTTCCATCCGTAAGAGAATAGAATACGATATCTATTATATTGAAAACTGGACACTGGGATTTGACATCAAGATTATATTCCTGACGTTTTTCACAGGATTTATTAATAAAAATGCATATTAAAAAACGCAGTCAATGCAGATGAAGGAGAAAAGGGTTATGGCAGAGAGTTCCAAGGGAAGTGCAGCTACAAAAAAGGCATCTAAGAGTAAGAGCAAGATCATTATTTTTGCGGTGGAGATTTTGTTGATCCTCATTATGCTCGCGATACTTTTTCTGGTGATGACAAAGGGGAGCGAGGGTCCCAAGGTAGTGGATCTGGACACCGATAATCTCGGTATCAACGAGGGTGTGCTGAACAATAAGAATCAGCCTGAAAACGATACGCCCACGGTTGAGCCCGGAGCAATCGTTGACACCGGTTATATGAATATCGCTCTGTTTGGTGTGGACGCCACCACGCCGAAGGGTCTTTTCAAGGGCAGCCGGAGCGACTGTACCATGATCGCAAGTATTAATATGGACACCGGCGATATCAAGCTTGTCAGCATATACCGCGATACCTACCTGAATCTGGGGACGGACAAATATGACAAGTGCTGCCATGCCTATTCAAACGGCGGTGCAGAGCAGGCCATCAAGATGCTGAATATGAATCTGGATATGGATATCACAAATTTTGTGACGGTGAATTATAACAGCCTGATCGACCTGATCGACGGATTGGGCGGCGTTTACATCGATGTGGATAAAAATGAGCTCAAGCATATCAACAACTATCAGATCACGATCAACAAGGATCTGAATCTGGGTGGCTACACACCGGTGAAGGAGACCGGATATCAGAAACTGAACGGTCTGCAGGCAACCGCATACTGCCGTATCCGTTACGATATCCCCGGCGGAGACTTCGGGCGTGCCTCCAATCAGCAGGAAGTGATCAAGGCAATTGAAGAGCAGGCCAAGAAGACCGATCTGGTGACTCTGACCTCCGTCTTCAACAAGGTAATCGAAGAGATTTACACCAGTATGGACAGCAAGGATCTGCTTGATCTTGTGGGCAATATCAACAATTACCGCATCGTGGACGAATCCGGATTCCCTCAGGAGGATATGCGCGCTACACCTACCCTGGGCGCAAAGGGAAGCTGTGTTGTGCCTCTGGATCTGGAGAGCAATGTGGTATGGCTGCATCAGTTCCTCTTTGAGGATGAGGATTACACCGTTTCCGACACTGTCAAGGAGTGTGCTGCCAAGATCAAATCAGACACCGCATCCTATGTAAAATATTAAAATAAAGATCAAGGGGAGCTTGTGACAAGCAGGTTCCCTTTTTGATTTTGAGCTTGTACACCCGGCGGGATTCAAGTATAATGGGAAAGAACAAGAGGAGTGACATCATGGAAATTGACATTATCATCCCGCTGTATAAGCCGGGCCGGGAGCTGTTTACCCTGCTGGACCGGTTGAAACAGCAGACGATTCCCATAAACAGCATCATTTTGATGAATACGGAAGAAAAATATTTTGCACGGCTGGTCTATGGAACGGATTTTGACCACAGATATAAGAATGTGAGGGTTTACCATCTCTCCAAGAGAGAGTTTGATCATGGTATGACCAGGCGCAAGGGTGTGGCCAGATCCGACGCACCGGTGTTTGTGATGATGACTCAGGACGCCATGCCTGCCGATGAGTTTGTGCTGGAGAAACTGGCGGCTGCACTGGAGCAGGGTGCGGCAGTGGCCTATGCCCGCCAGCTCCCGGATGCCGGATGCAGTGTGCTGGAACGCTTTGGCAGGCAGTTCAATTATCCTGAGAAATCGCTGGTCAAGTCGGAGAAGGATGTGGAAAGGCTGGGTATTAAGGCCTATTTCTGCTCGAATGTCTGTGCGGCGTATCGCAGGGACATCTATGACCGGCTGGGCGGTTTTGTGAAACATACTATATTTAATGAAGATATGATCTATGCTGCCGGGGCGGTCAAAGCGGGATATTCCATCGCTTACGAGGCGCAGGCCAGGGTAGTCCATTCCCACAATTATAATTGCAGTCAGCAGTTCCACCGCAATTTTGATCTGGGAGTTTCGCAGGCTCAGCACCCGGAGATCTTCTCCGGTGTAAGATCCGAGGCGGAGGGGAAGCGAATGGTGAAGGCGGCTACGGCATATCTTGAAAAGAATCATATGCGGAGAAAGATACCGTATTTTTATCTGCAGTGTTTTTGTAAATACGCAGGGTACCTTTTGGGAAAGCATTATGCAAAGCTTCCCAGGAAGCTGGTGCTTGCCTGCACCGCAAGCCCTGACTACTGGAAACAATAATTGATTGGAGGATTTTCTATGTGTGGCATTGTTGGTTATATCGGTAAAAAGCAGGCGGCGCCCATTATTCTGGACGGACTTTCCAAGCTGGAATACCGTGGCTATGATTCTGCAGGGATGGCTGTCTTTGACGGAGAACATATTCGCACGGAGAAGGCGGCGGGGCGTCTGGCGGTACTCGAGCACCTGACACATGGCGGGGAGACCATGCAGGGATATTCCGGAATCGGACACACCAGATGGGCCACCCACGGAGCGCCGAACGATCTCAACGCCCATCCCCACACGAATAAGACAGGTACCATCGCCGTTGTTCACAACGGTATTATAGAGAATTATATTCCTCTGAAGAAAAAGCTCCGGGACAAGGGCTATGAATTTGTGTCCGACACGGACACGGAGGTTCTGGCCAAGCTGCTGGATTATTATTACAAAGGCAATCCGCTGGAGGCGGTGACCAAGGTGCTGCACCGTGTGGAAGGGTCCTACGCGCTGGGAATCATGTTTGCAGATTTCCCGGGTGAGCTCTATGCGGCGAGAAAGGACAGTCCTCTGATCGTGGGACAGAATGTCGAGGGCTGCTTTATCGCTTCCGATGTGCCCGCGATCCTGAAGTATACCAGAAGTGTTTTTTATATGGAGAATCAGGAGGTGGTGCGTCTCATGGCCGACGGGCTGCAGTTTTTCTCTGTGGATGAGGAGGAACTGCAAAAGACGGCTTCCACCATCGACTGGGATGCGGATGCGGCGGAAAAGTCCGGTTATGAGCACTTTATGCTGAAGGAGATGTACGAGCAACCGAAGACAGTCACCGATACCATATCCCCCCGCATTCAGAACAATGATATTGTCATAGAAGAGCTGAATATGACCGACGAGGAGCTCAGGGCAATCCGCAAGATTCACATCGTGGGCTGCGGCTCCGCTTATCACACGGGCGTCACCGCCAAATATGTCATCGAGGATCTGGCACGCATCCCTGTGGAGGTGGATGTGGCAAGCGAATTCCGCTATCGCAATCCGATTCTGGAGGAAGGGGGCATGGTGATCGTCATCAGCCAGTCGGGGGAGACTGCCGACACTCTGGCGGCGCTCAGAGAGTCCAAGGCCAGAGGCTTTCAGGTTCTGGGCATTGTCAATGTGGTGGGAAGCTCAATTGCCAGAGAGGCCGACAGCGTGATGTATACCTGGGCCGGGCCGGAGATCGCGGTGGCCACCACCAAGGCATACAGCGCACAGCTCGCAGCGCTGTATATGCTGGCGATGAAATTTGCAAAGGTGAGAGGGACCATAGATCAGGCGGTATTCGAAAAGCTTTTGTATGAGCTGCGCTGTCTGCCGGATCAGATAGAGATGCTTCTGGGCCAGAAGGAGAAGATACAGCATTTTGCAAACCGTTATGTGGGAGCAAGGGATATTTTCTTCATCGGAAGAGGTATCGATTATGCGATTTCTCTGGAGGGTTCCCTTAAGCTGAAAGAGATATCCTATATTCATTCGGAGGCTTATGCCGCAGGCGAGTTAAAGCATGGCACCATCTCCCTGATCGAGGATGGCACCTTGGTGGTGGCGCTCTCCACCCAGGAGGAGCTGTTCCAGAAAACGATAAGCAATATCGTGGAGGTGAAGGCCCGGGGAGCATTCGTCATGGCGGTGACAAACGAGGGCAACAAGGCCGTGGAGAAGGCGGCGGACTATGTGGTATATCTGCCCGAGACGGCGCCCTGTTTTGCCAATTCGCTGGCCATCATTCCGCTGCAGCTTTTTGCCTATTATGTGGCGGTGGGCAGAGGCTGTGATGTGGATAAGCCCAGAAATCTGGCCAAATCTGTCACGGTGGAATAAATCGACAAGATAAACGCGAATCAATTTCATTTTTGTTTCACGATTTCATCACAGTTTGAACACAAATGCGGGATATACTGAGCTTATCAAAGGGAAACAAAGATCTCACAAAGGTTTTCCCGGCAGGATAAATCAGAAAAGAGGGATTCATATGTACGATAATGAAATGTATGGCAGCACTGATCGTGAACACACAGCCGGCAGTCCGGTGACCGGAAATTTCAGCGGAGTGAGCAGTCCGGAAAGAACGGAGGACAACTATGGCGTAAACGGCAGCGCCTCCTCCGACACGGCTTATTTCAATCATATTGATGCTTCGGAAGAGATCCGGACGCCGGTCTCCCCGAATCCGCAGTCAGCGGAAGAGGCCCGGCCGCAGGCAGGGCAGGAAGCTCCTGTAAACAGACGGCGGCATGAGGAGAAGAAACTGGGGATTGGGCAGAAGATCATGCTGAGTATCAGCCTCGGATTGTTTTTCGGTATTTTTGCCGGGGTTGGATTTTACGGTGTGATGCAGGTCACCGGAGCACTGCAGGATAATGAGGTTGAAATAGACAGCCCGGTTCAGGAAAAAACGGATCTGGTTGATCTGCAGCCGGGGGAGACGATTCCCCAGATTCAGCAGGCAGGTTCCAGTATTGTGTATACAGGCGCGCAGGCCAATGTCTCGGGCATTGTGAAGGATGTGATGCCTGCAATGGTATCCATCATCAATAATTATACGGAAGTGACTTCCTTCTGGGGACAGACTTATCGGGAGGATCTCTCCGCCAGCGGTTCGGGTATTATTGTTGCAAAGAGCGATACGGAGCTTCTGATCGTGACGAACCATCATGTGGTGTCCGACGCCAACCAGCTTCTGGTGACGCTGATCGATAACACGCAGGTCGAGGCCAGGATCAAGGGGATGGATGCGGACATGGATCTGGCGGTGATCGCCATCAGCCTGGATGATCTCAACGATGAGACTCTGAACAATATCGCCATTGCAACACTGGGCGACAGCGATAATCTGGAGCTGGGCGAGCAGGTGATCGCTATCGGCAATGCCCTGGGCTACGGGCAGTCCGTGACAGTGGGATATATCTCCGCTCTGGACAGAGAGATTGAATTGGACGATGGCTCCATTAAGAGCTTTATACAGACTGACGCGGCTATTAACCCCGGCAATTCGGGCGGTGCGCTGCTGAATGCGGCTGGACAGGTGATCGGCATTAATTCCAATAAGATCGGCGGCAGCTCCATCGAGGGCATGGGCTATGCCATCCCCATCACAACCGCAAGTCCGATCATCGCAGATTTGATGGAGCGCAGAACCCGCAATAAGGTTGCGGATTCCGACATCGGTTATCTGGGAATCGGACCGCAGGATGTGACGGATCAGATCTCATTGTTATACGGCATGCCCAAGGGCGTTTATGTGACCTCCGTGCAGGAGGGCTCTGCCGCAGAGACTGCCGGGATGAATAAGGGCGACGTCATCACCAAATTTGACGGCAGCAGGATTACCTGTTTTTCGGATCTTCAGACCACATTACAATATTACGCCTCCGGCGATACGGTCAAGGTGACAGTGATGCGCCCTGAGAACGGAGAGTATGTGGAGCGCGAGCTCACCCTGACGCTGGGCAAGAAGCCTGCCTCCAGATAAGACTTAAACACTTGCGGACAGCACATTCCGTTTTATGCCGACATAGGACATCAGGATATAGACGGCATAGATCAGGAAAAACAATCCCAGCGTGACGAGGGAGATCATCACGGGATGGCTGGATCCCACCAGAATGCCCGGTTCCGTAGCGGCTCCCAGATTCAGGATGAAGGGAACTGCGATCAGAATGGGCGGCAGTGCGGGCATGGCATAGTAGATCGCGAATTGACAGCGCAGTGCTCTCGCCATATCCCGGCTGTCCATACCCAGCTTTCGCAGCAGAGCAAACTGGCGGCGGTAGCGGACCGATTCGCTGAACTGCTGGATGGTGAGGACTGTGGCCGCGGTCATGGCAAGCACCAGTGCCAGATAGTAGAGAGGAAATACCAATATGGCAGTAGAGGCGGCGGCTTGCGCCGCCTCGTTTGTTTTGCTCAGCAGCGTGTCGTATTTCGGGCGGCTGTCATCGTCGCGGATAGCCTTCAGGGCCGCAAACTGTGTCTGAGTCAGCGGTTCGGCGGTCATGGCGACATACAGGCTGTGGTGGATGGAGCAGTTGCCGGCCGCTTCGTCCGGCACCACCAGAATAAAGCCCATGCCGTTGATATCCCAATATTGATTGAAGTATTCAGTGTGGATTCCACCGGGTATCAGGGTATCGCCGCCCAGAGCGACGGGCAGCTCATAACGGCTCAGCACATCCTGCAGGTATAAGGCGCTGTGAATAAGATATCTGCCGGATTCCAGAGGGACTTGCGGATAGCCCAGCATTTCCCGCAGGGCGGCATAATCGCTGTATTTCATCACGGTATCCTTCTTGTAATAGTTATAGTAACTGATTCCGCTCTCCAGAATGTAATCTGTCACCGCCGAGCCTTCGGAGGAATAGACCGCATATTGTCTGGAAGCGGCGAGAGGGACATTGGCGTCAATATAGTCCAGATAAGGCTTCAGCAGCAGGGGCAGATCGGTGGTATCCGAATCGTCAAAACCGATACACAGATCAAATACGGTAGTCTGTATGGCCCGGTTGCGGAACAGATCGCTGAATACCAGCCCGCTTCCCTGGGAGATGAGCACAGCGGTGAACAACAGAGATACCGTGGCCATGACGATGCCCATGGTGGCCAGCTTGGCGGAGAGCGTCCTGAAGATCAGCAGAGTCACACCCTTGTATTTGCAGGCGGGGCGCTTGGCAAACCAGGCGGGAACACCCGAGGAAAAGCTGCCGAAGAACCCATACATAAATGCGATGATACATCCCGCGCCGATCAGGCCCGTCAGAAGACTGCCGGCCATGAGCAGAATCGTACCCGACACCCCCAGTACAACAGAGACGATAAATATGTTTCTGCGGGTCCCGGAGGTGCGGAATATGGCTTCCTCATTCTGCCGTTCAAAATAAATCAGATCATAAATCTTCATGGAGCGAATACGCCTGCGGCTTTTCATCTGGGCAAGGAGATAGATGAACAGAAAGTAAAACAGCGTCAGCGCCACGGCCCGCACAGAAAAGGTAAAACCGAAGTGATAGGGCACTCTGAACAGAGCCAGTACCAGCGCGCGGAGAACCTGATAGAGAAGGTTTCCCAACAGGATGCCAAAGACCAGGGCGCAGCAGCCCACCGCCAGATTTTCCAGGAAGAACAGCCTTGCTACCTGCCTGTTTTCCAGTCCGATCAGAATATAGGTTCCAAACTCTCTGCTGCGGCGGGAGAGCATGAAGCCCGTGATATAGTGAACCAGCCAGCCCATGATACACACCACGGCAATGCTGGTGAGAGTCACCATAAGAGGAAGACTTTTCATCATAAGAGCTAAGGACAGCAGTTCCTCTGAGAATACCAGCCCGTTAAAGGCATAGATCATAGCCACGGTCAGGACGATGGTGACGAAGTAGACCAGATAATCTCTGGCCTGCCGCTTTGCATTGCGAAGGGATAATTTAAATAACGTCACTGATATCACCTCCCAACAAAGCCAGTACATCCAGAATCTCGTGATAGAAATCGGATCTGGACCGCTCCCCCCGGAGCAGTTCATTAAAAATACGCCCGTCCTTGAGGAACAGGATTCTTCCCGCATAGCTTGCGCTGTATGCGTCATGTGTGACCATGAGGATTGTGGCGGACATGTCCTCATTCATCCGGGACAGGATCTCCAGGAGATTTTTGGAAGACTTGGAATCCAACGCTCCGGTTGGCTCGTCGGCCAGCAGCAGGGATTGTCCCGCCACCATTGCCCGGGCGCAGGCGGCCCGTTGTTTTTGGCCTCCGGATACCTGGTAGGGAAATTTCTCCAGGATATCTTCAATGCCCAGTTTCTGTGCTGCTGCTTTTACCCGGCGGCGGACGTCGCGGGGATCGACGTGATTGAGAGACAGGGCCAGACCAATGTTTTCTTCAATAGTCAGAGTGTCCAATAAATTAAAATCCTGAAACACAAATCCCAGACGTTCTCTGCGGAACCGGGCCAGCTCGCCTGCAGGGAGTTTGGCAATACTCTCTCCGTCCAGGAGAATATCCCCGGCGCTCACCGTATCGATGGTGGAGATACAGTTGAGCAGAGTGGTCTTGCCGCTGCCCGACGCTCCCATAATGGCGATGAACTCGCCTTTTGCCACATCAAAGCTGACACGGTCAAGCGCTTTTGTGACATTATTTTTGCTGCCGTAATACTTTTCGATATTTTTTACCTGTAGCATATAACTGCCTCCTCGTATGATATAGAGTCCTATGCGTTCGTTTGCTCATGGCGTTATGATACACGAAAAGTACTGAGCCTTGTATCGAAATCATATTGATTTATCTTACGTTTTTGAAAGATTACCCGTGGCAGGGAAGGTAAGTATCACCTCAGTCCCCCTTTTTGTTTCATCCTGAGTCTCCGAGCGGATCTGCAGTTCTATCTCCAGACAGGAGGCCAGCCTGCGGCACAGATACAGGCCCATTCCCGTGGAGCCGCCCCGGATGCGTCCGTTGATGCCCGTAAAACCGCGGTCAAAGACGCGGGGCAGTTCATGGGCGGGAATGCCGATACCGTTGTCGCGCAGGATCAGCTGAATCCGCTGCCCCAGAGGTCTGGCGGTCAGAGTGACTACCGGGTGTTCGCTGCGGTAGCGGGCTGCGTTCTGCAGCAGCTGCCCCAGAATAAAGGCCGTCCATTTCTCGTCGGTATAGACGCTCTGCTCCAGACAATCCGTCTCCACCCGTATATTGCTCTGGATCAGCAGAGTCCGGTGACGCTCGATGGCCTGGGCCGCTATGTCCGCGAGACGGACCTGATGAATGATAAAGTCCTTCTCAGGGCTTTCCGCCCGCGCATAGAAAAGGGCCCGCTCGACATGGGCCTCTATCTGGGCCAGTTCCCGGGAGAGCTTCTGCCGTATTTCGGGGCCGGCGCCGCGGCAGATCAATCCGGCTGCAGTGATAGGAGTCTTGATCTCGTGAACCCAGCTCTCCACATATTCCCGGTATTCCTGACTGGCAGCCCGGGCGTCGGAGACGGCACCGATCATGGACCTTCCCGCCCGGCGGAACAGATCCAGCAGCCGGCGCTCATAGCAGTCTGCGGCCTCCGGCATGCACTCGGTAAACAGATATTTTTGATCCAGACCGTCCATGATGTTTTCCAGTTCCCTCAGACGGGAATGATATCTGAGGAAAGCGACGGTCTGGGTACATAACAGAACCAGAAACCATGCGATCAGTAAAATCACCACGACTCCGCTCCCGGTACCCGTGCCCGTCAAAAAGGCAGCGGCCGACGCTGCAAAGACCGCCTGCAGAACAAGCTGTCCCAGGCGGTCGGATAAAAATTCAATTATCGTCATATCGATGCTCCTATGTGCTGCGCTCTCAAATCAACTGGTATCCCATTCCTCTGCGCGTTTTTATGAGATCCCCCAGGCCAAGCTCTGACAGCTTTCCGCGAAGTCTGGTCACATTGACGCTGAGCGTGTTGTCGTCAATATAAATCTGATGATCCCACAGAGTCTCAATGAGATCGGCGCGGGAGATAATCTCTCCGGGGCGCTCCATCAGACAGGCTAAAATCTGCAGCTCGTTGCGGGTCAGAGTAGTTGTTCCCGCATCCGCTGCGATCGCTCCTTTTATCAGGTCAAGACGAAGTCCCCTGACCTCAAGGATATCAGGCTCCGACACCTTGCCCTTTCTGCGCAGCACGGCTTTGATTCTGGCCATCAGTACGGGGATGCTGTAGGGTTTGGCAATATAGTCATCCCCGCCCAGACTCAGCGCCTGTACTTCATCGAGACTGGAGTCCCTGCTGGTGACAAAAATGACCGGTGCGCCGACGGATCTGCCAAGCTCCTTACAGATTGCGAAACCGTCCTGCCCGGGCAGTCCGATATCCAGCAGGATGAGATCCGGGCAGCTTTGCTCAGCCTGCCTTGGCACATCCGTAAAATCGGTTACAGGCAGGGGAAGGTAGCCCTCGTTTTTTAATATCAGCGCCAGTTCTTCCCGAATGGCGGTATCATCTTCAACAATCATTATTTTCTGCATATCTGGTCGTCCCTGTATATCATTTGCTGCTTGTGTTCCCGGGTTTGGTGCGGTACTTAATATAATTTTAGCACAGTTCTGCAAAACCTGTCCAGAAATGCCGCCCGGAAAAACAGGAAAAATCAATTCGCATGGAACAGATTGCCACAACGGCACTTGTGCTGTCTCCGTATATTGGGTATAATGGATGTTATACAAATCAGGTGCGAAATCCCAAGACGCATGATACTGGAATGCATTACAAAAAGGAGATGGCGATGTCAGATTTATTTGAAGATAACAACGAGGACAGAGAAGAGCAGGAATCCGGTCAGGAGCAAAATTCTGCCCAAGCCTCGTCCGGGATGGGCAAAAGCGACAACAATGAGTATGAGGATGTGTGTTTTGTCTGCCGCAGGCCGGAATCCAAAGCGGGCAGAATGTTCAAGCTGCCCAACAATATCTGTGTCTGTGACGATTGTATGCACAAGACGATGGAGACCGTGAGCCAGTTCGACTATCAGGGAATGCTTAATAATCCCAACATCCAGAAGGAGTTTGACGAGATATCCAGACAGAACGGTTTTCCCAATATCAGCTTTGTCAATCTGGCCGATCTGCGGGGAGAGGGCGGAATCCCCAACAAACAGAAGCCCAAAAAACGCAAAGAGGCAAAGGCGCCCGCACTGGATATCCGCAGCATTCCCGCACCCCACAAGATCAAGGCCAGTCTGGACGAGTATGTGGTGGGGCAGGAGTATGCCAAAAAGGTGATCTCCGTGGCGGTATACAATCACTATAAGCGGGTAGCCACCAACTCTATGGACAGTATCGAGATCGAGAAATCCAATATGCTGATGATCGGTCCCACGGGATGCGGCAAAACCTATCTGGTGAAAACGCTGGCGAGGCTGCTGGATGTGCCTCTGGCTATTGCTGACGCCACCTCTCTGACCGAGGCGGGCTATATCGGAGACGACATCGAGAGCGTGGTATCAAAGCTTCTGGCAGCGGCGGATAACGATGTGGAGAAAGCGGAGCAGGGTATCGTATTTATCGATGAGATAGACAAAATAGCCAAAAAGAAAGAAACTCACAGCCGGGATGTCAGCGGTGAGAGTGTGCAGCAGGGACTGCTGAAGCTTTTGGAGGGAGCCGAGGTGGAGGTGCCTGTGGGAGCCAACAGCAAGAATGCCATGGTGCCTCTTGCCACCGTAAACACCCGCAATATTCTCTTTATCTGCGGCGGCGCGTTCCCGGAGCTGGAGGATATCATCAAGGAACGGCTCAGAAAGAGCGCGGCTATCGGATTCGGGTCCGAACTCAAGGACAAATACGACAAGGATAAAAATATTTTATCGAAAGTCACCGTGGAAGATATCCGCAAATTCGGCATGATTCCTGAGTTTATAGGACGGCTTCCCATTATTTACACCCTGGAGGGGCTCAGCAGGGAAATGATGGTGAAAATCTTAAAAGAGCCCAAGAATGCCATTTTAAAACAGTATCAGAAGCTTCTGGAGCTGGATGAGGTGAAGCTGCAGTTTACGGACGAGGCGCTGGATGCCATCGCCGAGAAGGCCATGAAGCGCGATACGGGTGCCAGAGCGCTGCGCTCCATCATCGAGGAGTTTATGCTGGATATCATGTATGAGATCCCCAAGGATGACAATATCGGGATTGTCACGATCACTCGCGAATACATCGAGGGTACGGGCGGGCCCATGATCGATATCAGGAGCAGTCAGATTAATGAGGCTTCTTTGGAAGATTAAAATGAACGAGCCCAATTTGTAAAAAAACTGTTGACAAATCGGAGAAGTTTGGTATCATTAATATATGAATAATTGTTCATATGAACCGATAAACATAATATATTTGGCAGGGTGCTGCCTGCAGTAAAGGGGGAACTTTTATGAAAAAAACCTATAAGATTGAAGTGGACTGCGCTAACTGTGCATTGAAGATGGAGGAGGCCGCCAAAAGCGTGGATGGAGTCAAGGACGCGGTGGTAAGCTTTATGACACAGAAAATGAATGTGGAATTTGCGGAAGGGGCGGATGACAAGACCGTGATGCAGGCGGTTCTGAAGGCCTGCAAGAAGGTGGAGGACGACTGCGAGATTTATCTGTGAGTTTGAGCGCCCGGCTGACACAGCCGGGCGTTTTTGGAAGAGAGGTGTTTTGTCATGACAAAAAAGCAGAAGAAGATGCTGGTGCGGATTGTGCTGGCGGCGGCTTTATTGATCGGATTTTATTTCCTTCCGGTGACGGGGGCGGTTAAGTTTGTATTGTATCTGATTCCCTATGTGGTTATTGGCTATGATATTTTGCGAAAAGCGTTTCTGGGGCTGCTGCACAGAGAGGTTTTTGACGAGAATTTCCTGATGGCAGTGGCTACTGTGGGAGCCATTCTTCTGGGAGAATATCAGGAGGGCGTGGCGGTGATGCTCTTCTATCAGATCGGAGAATTGTTCCAGGCGGTGGCCGTGGGCAAGAGCCGCAGAAATATCAGTGCACTGATGGATATCAGGCCGGACTATGCAAATATTGAGAAGGAGGACGGAAAGCTGGAGCAAGTGTCTCCGGATGAGGTAGCTGTGGGTACGGTCATCGTGGTGTGTCCCGGCGAGAAGGTACCTATCGACGGATTTGTGGTGGAGGGCGCTTCCTCTTTAAACACCAGCGCGCTGACCGGCGAGAGTGTGCCCAGAGAGGCGGCTGCGGGAGATGAGATCATCAGCGGCTGCGTGAATCTGACAGGGCTTTTGAAGATCAGGACGACCAGGGAATTCGGGGAATCCACTGTGTCTAAGATCCTGGATCTGGTGGAAAATTCCAGCATGAAAAAGTCCCGCTCGGAAAATTTCATCACCAGGTTTGCGAAATATTACACTCCCGCGGTCTGTTATGGAGCATTGGCTCTGGCCGTGGTTCCGCCGCTGTTTATGACGCTCATGGGTAATGCGGCGGATTGGAGTATGTGGATCACCCGTGCGCTGACTTTTTTGGTGATCAGTTGTCCCTGTGCGCTGGTCATTTCCATTCCGCTGAGCTTTTTTGGGGGGATCGGAGGTGCTTCCGCCTGCGGTATCTTGGTGAAGGGTTCCAACTATCTGGAGGCGCTGGCACAGACGGGCTGCGTGGTGTTTGATAAGACCGGGACACTGACAAAGGGAGTTTTTCAGGTTACGGAGGCGGTGCCGGTACAGGCGTGGACGGAGGGAGATTCCCGAACGCTTTTGTACTATGCGGCCCATGCGGAGAGCTATTCCAGCCATCCCATCAGCAAGAGTCTTCGGGAAGCCTACGGCGGGGCTATAGACAGCGAGCAGGTGACTGAGGTGGAAGAGACCGGCGGTGAGGGTGTCACTGCCCGGGTGGACGGCCATGCGGTGGCTGCGGGCAATGCCAGACTGATGCGGAGGCTGGGACTGCAGTGCGCGACGCCGGACGGAGTCGGTACAGTGGTGCATTTGGCGGTGGACGGCGTGTATGCAGGATATATTTTGATTGCCGATGTGGTGAAGGAGACTGCCGGAGAGGCGATTGCAGCTCTGAAGAAGGCCGGTGTGAAAAAGACCGTGATGCTGACCGGAGATGCGAAGGCAGTGGCGGATCATGTGGCTGCCGGGCTTGGTGTGGATGAGGTGCACAGTGAGCTGCTTCCGGCAGATAAAGTTGAGCGGGTGGAGGAACTTCTGCAGAGCAGAAACCGCAGGGAGAAGCTGGCGTTTGTGGGCGACGGTATCAATGATGCGCCTGTGCTCTCCCGGGCGGACATCGGCATCGCCATGGGGGCTATGGGTTCTGATGCGGCCATCGAGGCGGCAGATATCGTCCTCATGGACGATGATCCTGTAAAGATTGCGCTGGCTATGCGTATCTCCAGAAAATGTCTGCGCATTGTATATGAAAATATTGCCTTTGCTTTGGGCGTGAAGGCTTTGTGTCTGATTCTGGGTGCGCTGGGCATCGCCGGAATGTGGATGGCTATCTTTGCAGATGTGGGCGTCATGGTGATTGCCGTACTCAATGCCATCCGCTGCCTGAAAATAAAAAGGTAGACCGGGACAGAAGAAAACTATGAGGATAAAATCATGTTATATCCCTTTTTTGAGACATTGTCGGATCGGATGACGGAGCGCGCGTTTTTGAGAGAGATTTGTGTAAAATATCACTACAGTGAGACACAGCTGCCAGTGCTGGCGGCTGTGTCTGAATGTATGCAAAAACAGCTGCTGCGGGATGTCAGGAATGAGAAGGCAGGGTGGAATTGGGGAGGACTCATGCCCTTGACGCCCGTCAGTATTACGCTTGGACCGGGCATCGACAGTCTGCAGGAGGTTTATCTGGAGCAGGGCTTGCTGACGGAGGCCTATATGATCGAGGCGATCGCTGCTGAGCTTTTGCTGCAGGCTTATCCGCTGTGGAACCTCTGGCTGGCTGGCCGGAGCGGACTGAGGGTAAGACGCTATCATTTTCCGGGCAGCGATGAGTCCTGTGCTTTGGAGAGGATACCGGAGCTTTTGCGGGAGCTTGGAGTTCCCGTGGTCTGTAATGAGGCGTACTGCCTGTTGCCCAGGAAAAGTGTTGTTTTTTATGCGGAGCTGACGTCGGAGCCGGGAGCTGTCTGCGAGGGCATCTGTGAGGGCTGCGGCAGCTTGCACTGTCCCAACAGATTGGAAAAGGCGGCGGTACAGACCGTTGGGCCGCACAGTCCGGACGGGCCGTTTACCTACGGATACGGACAGATTTTTGGCTTGTTATGACAGGGAGGAAATGCACATGATCCATTTGTACACCGGGGACGGAAAAGGGAAAACGACTGCGGCCGTCGGTCTTGCAGTGCGGGCGGCAGGCAGCGGCATGTCAGTGATCTTTGCGCAGTTTATGAAGGGAAGCGACACGGGGGAGCTGCACAGCCTAGCGCAGCTTGAACGGGTGCGGATCTGTCGCAGCCCCAGAGATTTCGGATTTTACGGTTCCATGAGCGGGCAGGATAAACGGGAATTGACGCAGATACACAACGGACTGCTTGACACGCTCCTGGCGGAGGCAGAGTCCGGGACATGTGGAATGATAGTGCTGGACGAGATCACATACCCTGTGAGATGGGGACTTTTGGATCAGGATAAGCTGCGGCGGCTGTTGCAATACAAGCATGCGGAGCTTGTGCTAACAGGCAGGGATGCGGCGGATTTTTTGGCGGATGCGGCGGATTATATCACTGAGATGCGCTGTGTGAGACATCCCTACGAGAAGTGTGTGACGGCACGCAAGGGGATTGAATACTGAGATGTCCCGGTGAGGCCGGTATTACTTTCGCCGCGCAGCAGAGTGGGAAAGAGCAAAATGGGCGCAAAAAACAGGAAACCTTTTCATGCTTACAGCAAGTAATTATTTTCCCGGTTTGCAATCTGTAAACCGACTAATTTGTAGGTCGCATATCCTCCCATAACCAGCGGCTCTGCTTTGCAAATTTCTTCTGCTTCCTCACGGCTCTCTGTTTTCAGGATATACATACCTGCCATTCCCGGATAACCTTTAAAGACACCGCAGATTTCCAGCTTTCCCTCATCGTCCAGCTTTCTTATGTTCTCAACGTGTTCCATAACTACCTGTTTTGTCATTTTATTATAGGTCTTGCTTTTCTCAATCATCATCATGTACATCAACTTTTCCATATGATTTTCTCCTTTACATTCCATGGGGCTTGATATATCATTTCTCATTGTCGGGTGGTAATGTTTGCATGAGGGCAAAGAAAGATTCCGCTTTCCCGGTACTAAAATACTCATACCAAAATTCTAGTGTGTCTGGTTGAAAAACACCTAAACGCTCAATGATTTGTTTTGCCCACAACAGAGAGCTTGTAGAATTTGCAGTAATAAGATTATAATCTGCTACAGATGGTTCGTCAATATAGAAACGCTGTCCTTTATAAGTGGGTGAAAACATTTCAAGAAAACCCTGTCCATTGCTGGTATGCCGGCGATTATCCAGCAATCCAAAATTAGCTAGTGCAGTGGTAGCCCCACAAATTGCCCCGACCGTAGCTCCTGTAGAGAGAAATTCGCTTGCCTTTTTAATGATTGCACCATGTTTTGGGTCATTCCATGTATCTGCACCCGGTAATAGCAATACGCTTGTTTCACTTACAACAATATCATCAATCAAACAATCGGGTATGACTGTTAGCCCTCCCATTGTATGGATTGGTTCTTTTGAATAACTGACAGTTTTAAGCGATACACACTCAGCGTTCTTTTTGAAAAAACGCCCGGAATGCAGCTCTGGAGTAACATAGCCTAATTCCCAATCGGCTAAAGTTTCAAGAACATAAACATAGATTGTAAACATAAATGGCCTCCCTTTTCATTGCTTTATTGATGTGTTTGCTTTTTTATTGTATCATGTAATTGCTGACAACATTATGGCAACAATGGTTAGGATAATTAATTTTGAAGGGCGGATCACAATGAAAATTGACAGACTCGTTAGCATTATTATGGTGCTTCTTGATAAAGAGCGAATAGGGGCGCAGGAATTAGCGGATATGTTTGAAGTATCTCCCCGCACAATTTACCGGGATATAGATACTATCAACATGGCGGGTATTCCTATTCGTTCCGTATCGGGAGTGGGCGGCGGCTTTGAAATTATGCAGAAATACAAAATTGATAAAAATGTTTTTTCAACTGCTGACCTTTCCGCTATCCTAATAGGGCTTTCAAGCCTTTCGGACATGATACGGGGAAACGAACTGATAAACGCTCTTGCAAAAGTCAAAAGTTTTATCCCTGCTGATAAAGCGGATGACATAGAATTAAAAACAAATCAAATATGTATAGATTTAAGCCCCTGGATCGGCAACCGGAACACACAATCCAATTTAGAAATGATCAAAACAGCTATACAGGATTGCAGGCTGGTTTCCTTTGAATATATAGCACATTACGGAAAGAAAACGATACGGACGGTTGAGCCGTATCAACTTGTTCTAAAAAGCAGTCATTGGTATTTTCATGGATATTGCCATATACGAAATGATTTTCGTTTATTTAGATTATCCCGCATATCAAATTTGCATATAGAAAAGGAGATTTTTACACCACGGGATTATCAAAAACCGATTTTAGACTTTGAGGAAACTCTGAAAGCCTTGCAAACACCAATAAAAATTCGTATTCATAAATCTATCATGGACAGAGTTCTTGATTATTGTAGTTATGAACACTTTTCTCCGGACGGTAGCGAATATTACATTGTTGATTTCCCGTTTAAAGAAAATGAATATTACTATGATATTCTTCTTGGTTTTGGCGATAAATGTGAGTGCTTAGAACCGTTAAACATTCGTGCCAAAATGAAGCGTAGAATACAGGCTGTAGATGCCATATATGTAAATTAGAATATTTTTAGTTCGCTTAACAAGATTCTTTTAGGTACCCTTGACCGCGGCACGAATATTTTATATAAAAGTGCAAATTTTGATATTTTTTGCATATATTATAAAAAAGTATAAATTATAAGGGTATGCTGAAATATGAAGGAATATGCGACTTTATCATTGGAAACACATCTTTTCTTCGGAAGGATCATGAAGGAACACTCCTTTTTCCTACTCGCCGGATTCCCTGCGAAGGAAACAGAGCTTATTCGGCGCGCGGATCAGTTCCGGAAAGAATTTGAAGAAGGACTCAGAAGGACTGTAGAACTTGCGGACGGTATCGTAAGTAAATCGGTTTTGAGATCCGGGGAGGTTGTGACGGAATTTACGGGGAAAGCGGAGTGCCAGACGAAAAACCTGACAGGGATTCCGATTGATACAAGGATTACAGAGGCAGAAGAACGGCTCCGTGCCGGCAGTTGTGGTATGGTGAACAGAGAAACCGCTTGTCAGGTAAGAATGCTGAATCGGCAGATGCTCAGAAGCTTGGACGGATTGATTTCCTTTAAGGAGGAGATCCTGAGAGAAGTGACAAGCTGCAGGCTTTATACAGCAAACTATCCGTTGCTGATCGAACACATCCTGCGGGAAGCGAAACTGTATCGTCAGATAATTTTGGAACTTGCGCAGCAAGGGAGAATCACCGCACCGGATTTAAGAAATCTCGAAATATTCTGGAACCGGATCATGATGGAACATGCACAGTTTATTCGGGGACTGTTAGACCCGACGGAATGTGAATTGATGAAAACGGCCGATGGATTTGCCGAAGATTATTGCCGTCTTTTGGAAGAGGCGAGAGAACAGGACAGAAGGGCGATGAATGCCCTGACCGCTAAGACGTTACAGACAACAAGGCAATATCAGCAGTTTAAAACAGCGGGAACGGAAGGGATTACAGGCTGTGAGATCCGCTCCGTCATTCTTCCGCTTTTGGCGGATCATGTACTCCGCGAAGCGAATCACTATCTGCGTATTCTGGAACATGCGCAGACAGGAAGGGATTAGTATGGAATGATGCAGATATTCCCGGATGGGGAATGTCAGGACATTCCTTATTGAGCCGATACGGATTTCCAGCGTATGTGACAAATAGGGAAACTGAAAAAATGAATAAAATCGAGCGAAAAGCGGTATATCGGTATGAGCTTTTCGCTCGTTTTTGTTTGTACTCTGTCAGCCGGCGTTAATCCGGTTGCCGCTTTGGAAATTTTGTTATGATTTATTGTAATAGTGTTGTAATTAATATATATTATAAGATATAATCAGACATACGGCAAATGAAATAAGTTTGCGGAAATTATGCTGATATGACGGCAGGAAAAAGGCATTATGAGGTGTGACATGTATGACATAGGGGTATGTGACGATGGGGAAAATATTTGCACCTCCATCGAGAATATGCTGCTGCGGTGTGCAGCGGAAAAAGAAATTCAGTTTAATATATTAATTTGGTACACAGGGGAGGGCTTGAGCGATTATTTGACGCAGGGGGGCCATTTGGATATTCTGTTTCTTGACATTGAGTTATATAGAATGACGGGAATAGAGGTCGGCAGTTACATCAGAAACGGATTAGATAATATGGGCCTGCAGATTATTTACATATCAGGAAAATCGTCCTATGCGCAGCAATTGTTTAAGACACAGCCCCTGGATTTTTTGATTAAACCGATTCTACAGGAACAAATCAATAACACGATTGAAACTGCTGTCAGGATCCTAAAAAGGAAGAACGAGAGATTTGAATTTCAAATAGGCAAAGAGTACTATTATATACCCATGGGGGATATTGTCTTTTTTGAAAGTATGGGGAGAAAGGTAAGAATCATAACCTTGCAGCATACCTATGAGTTTTATGGCAGGCTGAAAGAGATCATTAAAAGACTGCCGGAGGATTTTATTTTTATTCACCAGTCTTATTTGATTAATAAGCAGTGTGTGTTCCGATATACCTATGAGATGGTGGAAATGGTGAATGGTATTGTTTTAGTGATCAGTCAGATAAAGAGGAAACAGGTTCGGGAAAGCCTTTTGAGGGAGAAGTACGATGTTTGATTTTACGATAAGCGCGGTGACGAATCTTTTCCGTATTTATTTGGTATATAGGTTTGCAGCCGCTTTTTCAGGAAAAACGATAAGGGAAAGATATAAAGCCGTTCTTGTATCTATATGTTTTTTTGCGGTTAATACGACCCTGTTCTGGGGATTTCACCTGGCTTGGATCAATATTGTCTGCAATCTGACAGGCATTGGTGTGATTGTCCGGTTATATACAAAATCTTTCAAGACCAATGTATTTGTAACAAGCATTATCTATTTGATAAACATGGGATGCGATGTGGCAGGCACTCTACTGTTTATCAGTTATCATGACGGGCAGAGACACAGCCAGATTTATGCGGCAGTATCTGTTTTTTTGATCTTTATCTGTGAACTGTTGACAGAGAAGATTGTGACGAATCAGAAAAACATGGAGGACGCCCCTGATTTTCCTCTGATCGTCGTGCCTTTGAGCAGTGTTGCCGTCATCTGTCTCTTAATTTATTCGGGAACTTGTGAGGAGATGGGAATTGCGATAGTGGCTATCGGATTGCTGATAGTCAATTTTTTTATGTTGTACCTGTATAATCTTTTGCTGCACTCTATTTCACAAAAATATGAGGCGGAAATACTTCGGCAAAAAGTACGGGTATATGCAAATCAGCTTGACACAATTCTGCAGAGTGAAGAAAAAGTCAAGGCTTTAAAACATGATATGAAACATCATATGAATGAGATAAGATTACTCGCCAATAAGTCCAATATGACGGAAATCAATAACTATATAGATCAAATGGATGCATTTATAGATAATCCGAAAGAGATTATTGCTTCCGGTAATATTGAGATTGACAGTATTTTGAATTATATGCTGCAGAGAGCGAAGGAGGAGCTGGAAACAGTCAGAGTCAAAGTGATGCTGCCGGAGGATGTAACGCATTCTTTTGATATCAATGTCCTGCTGGGCAATCTGTTGGAAAACGCTATAGAAGCAGCAGGGCAGACAGATAAAAAGTATCTGAGCGTTTACGTTGTATTATCGAGAGGTGTGATGGATATTCAGATTGAAAACAGTTTTTTAGCCGTAAAGGATGTTCAGATAGACGGACACAGGACATTTCTGACAACGAAAAAGGAAAAAGAGAGACATGGTATCGGTTTAAACAATGTTAAGAAAATTGTGGAATCTTATAGCGGCGATATGAAGGTGGAGACACGAGATGATATTTTTAGTGTGAGACTGATCTTATATATGAAGGATGACTTTTGATTAATACAAGAATATATAGCAATTATGACAAGAAACGGCACAAGGGGTCGTTTTATGATACAGTCTTTCCAGAAAGGAGGGATTGTGTTATGCAGAGAATTACAAGAATTGTAAAGAAGACCATTGTAAATATGGCAAAAAGATCTGCTGTTGTAGAGGCGAATACAACATGCCCCTGTATTAACTTTCAACCTAAGGAGCCGCAGAGTGTAAAGAAACTGCGTAAGTTTTGAGGCTGACAGACCGCCTGACAAACTCTTTATTCTGTGAGGGAATCATCTCGGATGAAGATAAGGAAATCGTTCGTTTTGGCCTTGAGAGTATGGAGGGAAATTTGTTGGGCATCCTTTTGACGTTGACCGTCGGAATGCTCTTCGGACATATTTTAGACGCATTGCTTTTGTGGCTTTGTCTGTTTCCGCTGAGAAAAAATGCGGGAGGATTTCATGCCTCAACCAGAGCGAAATGCCTGTTTATATCTGCGGGGATATTGTTAACAGCTTTTGCGGTTTTTGCGGCGGCCGAACATACGATGGCATTTTACGCGATAGCAGCCATAGTGTCCGGATGTATGATATGGACGCTGGCTCCTGTCGGCAATCCGTCCAAGGAATTGGATGAGCTTGAATACAGAGAGTACCGCAGGAGGAGCAGAAGGATCCTGGCGGCAGAGGGAGCGGCCTATTTTCTGGCAGTGTGCTTTCAGTGGTACATTTTACTGCGAAGCATCGGGATGACGTTCTTTATTGTCAGCATATCATTAATTATGGGAGTGGTAAATTCCCGGAGAGATTGCGGTTATAAAAAAGGGTGAGACAGAACTTCGGCTATATTGGGTGAGTATTTACGAAGGGAGAAAAACATATGAAACGATTTAAAAGATTTCTTGTATCATTATTGGCAATGGCAGTGCTGTGCGGCACATCAGTGGTGTATGTAAGTGCGGCCGAGCATCAGACAAAGAGCGCCAGAGCAAATATTTATCAGGATGCTCAGAGCGGCGATGCCAGCGTTACGTTTACATTCAGCTACTCTGACGGAAACAGCGTAAAGCTTGTCGGCGCTACAAACAACAGCAGAGACAAGTATAATATGCCGAATGCGGCTACTGCTTCTTTCTCGGGTGATAGATGTTATGCATCCGTAGTATTGGTAAACAAAGCGACCAATGCTAAAGTTACACTTAGGGCATGGTGTGATATCTATGGAGAATCAGGCACCTATTGATCTGTTTGTTCGTACAGACAGGTAATCAACAATAAACTTAGATTCACTCAATACAGCCATATGGAGCAGAGCAACATAATCTTATGTGTTGCTCTGCATTTATCGGAATCAGAAAAGGAGAAAACCGGGTGCGGAAACGAAATTACTTAGTATTGATCAGTCTGTCCGTCGTCTTTACGGCAATCATTCTGTGTGCCTGCGGTAAGGGAGAACGAGAGGAAATCCCGGAAAAAATTTTCGGTACGGATTATTCGCAGGAGAAAGAATTCCCGTCGCTCGTTCAGGTGGTCTGCGATTCAGACGGCGCATGGATCATTACCGCCGCAAAGCGGGATCCCATCTGCCGCTGGAACCCGCAGAAGCCGGGAACCGGGACAGAGCAGATCGAGTGGCAGTCAGACGGAAAATATGACCTTGTGAACATTGCAGAGCGGCAGGGGACGCTGTATGTGGAGACGAGGAACCGGGAGGATGACAGCTTTGAGATCCGCAAACTGCGCACAGGAGGAACATGGAGTGCCGTCATGTCTGTCAGGGTGGAGAACCGGGAAGATTATGCCGTCATGGGAACCGGATTTTTTGTGGATAAAAGTGAAAATGTATACCTGGCCGGTGGGGATGAGGTCACGCGCTTCAGCGGGGAAGGGCAGCAGAGTGGTTCCTGGAAGCTGCGGGGCAAGGTCTGCCTGTGGTTAGAAAACGACAGCGGGCAGGTGGAATGTGTGACGGCAGCGGCGGACGGGATCGCCTTGTATGGGCTGACGGAGACCGGAGCGGAGGAGAAGTGGACAATACAGACATCCACTCAAAGAGTCTGCGGCGTTTGCACCGGCAGCGGGGAGAAGCTGTGCCTGGCAGCGGATCTGGAGCTGCTGTTTGTGGATCGCGAAACCGGAAGCCTGCTGGCCAAAACCGATACGATGAAGATGGGAGTCTCCTCTGTTCTGGCCGGATATTATGATGAGACGGCCGGGACAATGCTGCTGTACGGATCATCCGGGAGCGGAGCGGAGGGACTGAAGTACAGTCAGCTAAGAGAGAGAGAAACATCCGAAGAACAGAGGACAGAGCTTGTATATGGAATGGTGGGAGGCGTGAATAACGGCGATTCTTCCAGTATATGGAAGGCCATCACAGCGTTTAATCAGACCAGCCGGGACTATTATGTGACAATTAAAAACTATGACAACAATGTTGACCGGCTGCACACGGATATGGCGGCCGGAAACGGGCCGGATATCATAGACATGACCTATACCGAATATTATGAATCCTATGCGGCAAACGGTTATCTTGAGGATTTGTCCCCTTTTCTGGAGCAATCGCAGTACAAGGATGACATTATATGGAATATTCTGGACACATACAGGATAGATGGCGGTTTATACCTCTTTACTCCGCAGGTTCAACTGAGTGGGACTGCGATACATCCGGAGTATGAGAGTGCCGTGCAAGAATGGAACATGGAGGCTTTTTTGAATCTGGTTGAGCAAAATCAGTGGAATCGGTTTCTGATCGGGGGACTGCCGGGTGATCCGGAGGCATTGCTGCTTTTTCTGCTGAAGGGCAGTCAGGAGGAGTTTATTGACAGGGAGCAGTGTAAAGCTTTTTTTGATACGGAAGAGTTTGTGAGTATGCTGGAGCTGTGCAGGGAATATGCGGAGGCAGACTGGCCGGATATAGAGGAATGGACTGCGGAGGAGAGACGACATCACACCTTATGTCAGGAAGTGCTGTTTGGATCCGGTTTCATTGATTATTTACATTATGCAGGCGTATATGGCAGAGAGTATCCTGTCTATGGATATCCCGCGTTTTCCGGGCAGGTGTATGAGGTTATTTCCTGCTCCGACAGCTGTGCTATTTATTCCGGCAGCGATCGGAAGGAAGGCGCCTGGGAATTTATAGAGAGTCTGCTGTTGGAATCAAACCAAAAGTACAGCGGCATCACTAACCCCGGATTTCCCGTCCGCCGCTCCGTTCTGGAGGATCTGGAGGAAGAGTCTAAGAGTATGGAATTAAGATCGGGAGGGGAGATGCTGACAATAACGGATACAGAAATCGCAATTCTGGAGGATATCCTTATCAACGGCAGACTGTGCAGCGGATTGCTTGATCCGGATATCCGGTCGGTGATTCAGGAGGAGACAGCCGCGTATTTTGCCGGAGATAAGGATGCGTGGGACGTGGCACATATCATACAGAGCAGGGTGGAGATCATTCTTCAGGTCAGGTGATACTTCTCCCGGGAAAGGCCGCTAATATTTTCACCGCGTCGCGGGTAGTTACATATATTAATCAAAATGCGGATTTGGTGGCTTTATGGACTGCAGGGATAAAATCCTTTCCAACAATTTTTATGACATTATTACGGATTATCCGCTGAGACTGTTGGACACGGCGGACTATGATCTGTGTTATACGGAAGTGAGTGACGGGTTTCATGTTCTCTACATCAACAGTGTGGGGCTGCCCAAGCTGTTAGACAATCTCTATGACTATCGAAATATACCTAAGTTATACGGACTGATGCAGGACACGGGGGCGGCTCCGGGCTTTAACCCCAATAATTTAATTGCCAGCGGCATTACCCAGGTGCAGAGCGCGCCTCTGAATCTGACGGGCAGAGGCGTGATCTTATGCTTTATTGACACCGGAATAGACTATACCAACGAAGTGTTTCGGGATGCCAACGGAGACAGTCGCATCCTGGCTATATGGGATCAGACCATACAGGACGGGACGCCGCCGGAGGGATTTCTCTACGGGAGCGAGTACACAAGGGAGGACATCAACCGTGCCCTGCAGGAGGAGGATCCTTATTCCGTCGTTCCGTCAAAGGATGAGATCGGCCATGGCAGCTCCATGGCGGGAGTGGCCGCCGGGAGCAGGCTGGGCGGAGGTTATATTTATCAGGGTGCGGCTCCCGACGCCGATATCGTGGTGGTAAAGCTCAAAGAGTGTAAGCCCTATCTCAGAGATTTTTATCTGGTGCCGGAGGGAGTTCCGGCTTATCAGGAAAACGATCTGATGCTTGCCGTGAAATATGCGGATTCTTTTACGCAGGTATTCCGGCGGCCTGTGGTGATCTGTCTGGGAGTGGGAACCAATATGGGAGATCATATGGGGAGTTCCTTTTTCTCCCGCTATCTGAACGTCGTAGGCTTAAAACGCAGCAGAGCCATCGTGGTATGCGGCGGCAACGAGGGTAACGCGTCCCATCACTACAGAGGAATGCTGCCTGCACGTTCCGACGCTTCGGCCAGCAGCGTGGATGTGGAGATCCGGGTGGATGCGGAGGCAAAGGGATTTTACATGGAATTGTGGGGAAATACGCCGGATGTCTTTAATGTAGGTATCAGAACGCCCGGCGGGGAGAGTATAGCTCCCGTGCGGCTGGGAGTACATCAGAGCATCACCTATGGTTTCGTCTATGAAAAGAGCCGGGTCACAATAGACGGAACGCTGGTGGAACAGACATCGGGGGAGCAGCTGATCCGGTTCCGGGTGGAGGATCCCACCCCGGGTATCTGGACCTTCCGGGTCAATGCCGTGGGAGAAGTACACAATGGAGAGTTCAATATATGGCTGCCAATCACGGATTTTATGAATGCAGAAATCTATTTTCTGGAGCCCAATCCTTATACCACTCTGACAGAGCCCGCCATGGCGTCGGATATTATCAGCGTTACCGCTTACAATTCCGAGAATAACAGCTTCTATACGGAATCCGGCAGAGGATTTAACCGGATGGGAGTCACCTGTCCCGATTTTGCGGCGCCGGGTGTCAATGTGTCCACGATCTTCGGTAAATCCACCGGAACCAGTCTGGCCTCGTGTATTGCGGCGGGAGCGGTGGCCCAGTTCATGCAGTGGGCCGTGGTGGAGAGACATAATATCAACGCGGAGAGCAGAGAGGTGAAGAATTATTTTATCAGAGGTGCGTCCAGGGACGCCTCCCTGAACTATCCGAACAGGGAATTTGGCTTTGGACGTTTAAATATCGCGGGGGTGTTTGACGCCATGATCGGAGTGTGAAATAAAAGATTCCGGCCTGCCGCTGCGGCATTTTATCAGGAGGCCTGTGGGCATGAACCCGCAGGCTTTTTCATATATTGTACCAAAACGTATCTATGAGAATGCATATGGAAGAGAAGTTAAAGAAATATGTCTGGGGGAATAAGCTGTTCTCCAAAAATGCAGTTCCCACCGTATGTTTTCTGGCGGCGGCCTTTCTGCTGGGCAGGTCGATGGCGGGAGCTGTGGAGGAAAATAAAACCGGAGAAGGCGGCAGAGAAGCAGGTTACACACAGACGGCAGCCTCGGTGGGAGTGCAGGGGGAGACGATCCCGCTTCAGCAGTCCCAGACATGGGGACTGCTCTTTACGGAGAACTGGGGACTGGGCTTTGGGGAGTCCGGGAAGTGCCCCACGGGAAACAGCTCTGCGCAGGAGCTTCAAAAATACAATGCCTATTATGTGAAAGATACAAAAGAGAAAAAGATATATCTGACGTTTGACTGCGGTTATGAGAACGGCAACACGGAAGCGATTCTGGATGCGCTGAAAAAGCATAATGTTTCGGCCACTTTTTTTGTCGTGGGACATTATCTGGAGTCCGCCCCGGATCTGGTCAGGCGTATGGTGGACGAGGGGCATACTCTGGGCAATCACACCTATCACCACCCCGATATGTCCAAGATTTCGGATGCCGCGTCATTTCAAAAGGAGATGGATGACGTGCGCAGTCTCTATCAGGAGATAACGGGACAGGAGATGGCCATGTACTATCGTCCGCCCCAGGGAAAATACAGCGTCGCCAATCTGCAGATGGCAAAGGATCTGGGCTATTCCACCTTTTTCTGGAGTCTGGCCTATGTGGACTGGAATGTGGACAGTCAGCCCAGTCATGAGGAAGCCTTTGAGAAGCTTACCAAACGTATTCATCCCGGGGCGGTGGTGCTGTTACATAACACTTCCAGGACAAACGGAGAGATACTCGATGAACTGCTGACCAAGTGGGAGGATATGGGTTACAGTTTTGGTACATTGGAG
Organism: uncultured Lachnospiraceae bacterium; assembly: GCA_949840915.1. Lineage (GTDB taxonomy): Bacteria > Bacillota > Clostridia > Lachnospirales > Lachnospiraceae > Acetatifactor. The sequence continues at coordinate 103,653 of CATKXY010000008.1, forward strand.
GAACTGATCGAGGCGCAGGCGGGATAAATTTCTCGCAATTGCTTTTATATTATGATAGAATAGTTAGAGTAAAATCGACATACCGTGAATTGCCAGGACGGATACAGATAAAAACGCTCGAGAAAAAGCAAAGGAAGAGGGATTATGAGAGAAAATATATTTCTGAAATGTGTTCTTAGATATTGTCCGCTGTTCTTGCTGGAGCTTGTGCTGTCCTGGGTGTTGGCCAGGGCCGTGGTGGAGGGCAACAGTCTGATCGGGACTGCGGTGGATAGTCTGCTGGCCGGGGAGGAAGTGGTATTCACTTCCTTTTTGGTGTCTCTGCTGATTCTCACAGGTATCGGTTTTTTGGCCGCCTTTTTCAAAAGCTTTACCGCTTCTCATTTCAGCATCCGGGTGCAGACCCGCTACAAGGCACTGGTTGCCCGCAAGCTTTATCGACTGGAATACCGCTATTTCGATGAAAACGGCTCGGCCACTGTCATCAACAAGATGAATGCCGATATCGCGGAGGCGGATGCGCTTCTTGGCGAGGCGCTGCCCTTTATCTGTACGGATGCGGTGGCGGCGGTCACCTATGCGTTCTATGTGGCGTCCATCAATAAGTCGCTGCTGCTGATCATGCTGATCTGTTATCCGGCTGTGTTGTGGTTCACGAACCGCGTAGTGAAAAAACTGATGAGTCTTAAAAAGGTGCACAGACAAAAGTCGGATACCATCACGGAGATTGCTCAGGACTGTATGAGCGGTATTCTGGTGCTGCGGGCTTTTGGTGCGGAGGAGCATTTCGGGCGAAAGCTGGCGCAGGCGGCGGACGATCTGGTGGCAAATGAGGAGAAGCGCACCCGCACCTCCAACAACGCTATTTTGACCCGCAGGATCCTGAGTTGGATGCCCAATATCATCTGTGCAATCTATGCCTATGTGTTGGTGACCCGGGGAGTCGTCAGCATAGGCGGTCTGATGACCTTTATCCTGATTCTGGGAAGATTTGTGGACGCTTTTGTGGGTCTGCCCTATGATGTTGTGGAGGCAAGAGAGCATTGGGTCTGCATCCGCCGTGTGGAGGATATTCTGCGGCAGCAGGATGAGGAGAGCGGCACGGAGGTCAGCGGGCAGCGCGATGCGGATGCTCTGGTTTTTGACAGAGTCTCGTTTCATTATACAGAGAACGTGCCTGTGCTTCGGGAGCTTTCCTTCCGGATTCCAAACAACAGCACCGTGGCTTTCGTCGGGGATTCGGGGGGCGGAAAGAGTACGATATTCCGTCTGCTTTGCGGATTTTACAAACCCTGCGGGGGAGACTATCTCTTATACGGAAAAAGTTTCCGGGACTGGAATGTGGAGGCTGCCAGAGAGCAGATTGCGCTGGTGTCCCAGAATGTATTTCTGTTTCCTGATACAATTCGCGCCAATGTGGCCTATGCCGACCGGTCGGCGGACGACGATGCGGTCAGGGAAGCCTGCAGGAATGCCGGTATTCATGATTTTATCATGAGTCTGCCCGAGCAGTATGACACGGAGGTGGGCGAGCGGGGCGTGCTGCTCTCCGGCGGTGAACGTCAGCGTATCTCAATTGCCAGAGCATTTCTGAAAAATGCACCGATTCTTTTGATGGACGAACCGACCTCCGCGGTGGACGTGGAGACGGAAGGCCTGATTCAGGCGGCGATGGAGAGACTTTCTGAGGGCAGAACCTGTGTGATCATCGCCCACAGGCTCTCCACGGTGCGCCATGCGGACAAGATCCTGGTGCTCAAGGACGGCGCTGTCGCCGAGAGCGGGAGCCATGTGGAGCTGATGGCACGAAACGGTATCTATAAAGCCATGTACGGGGAGGAGGAAGCATAGATGAAGCTGACGAAATTGTTTTTCCGCGTGATGAAAATCATGGGCAGCCGCTGTGTGATCTACCTGTCGGGCATTTTTTTCATGAGCACCGGCTGGGCCATGTTTACGGTTATGTCCTCTCTTTTGATAAAAAATGTGGTGGATGCCGCTCAGACGGGAGATACGCGCAGAATGCGCAATGTCATTATCGGCAATATTCTGGGCGGTCTGCTGTCCATGCTGATCTATCGCGCCGCAGCCATCGCATATAATGTGGAGGCGAAACGTGCCTACGGAAAGCTCTGTAAGCTCATCTACGCGCATGAGGTGCGGCTTCCCTACACATACTATGAGGAACACCACAGCGGAGACTTTATGTCCAAGCTTTCGTATGATATGGAAAAGGTGGGCAGTATCTACGGTTCCCGCCTGAGAAGGACCGTTGCTCCGATCCTGCAGGTGCTGGTGTATCTGGCGCCCATGCTGATTCTAAGCTGGCAGATCACATTGTGTCTGGTAGGAGTGAATCTGTTGATGCTCCTCATCAACGGTGTGCTCATCAAACCGATGAAACGTGTGGCGCAGGATCTGGCGGCCACAAACGGCAAAATGACGGAGAAGCTGTCCAATCTCCTTCAGGGCATGGAGCAGGCCAGAATGTATGCGGCCGGCAAGGAAACCGTACTGGAATTTCTGGAGCAGAACAAGATTTTTGCAAAGAAAAATAATCGCAGGATTATTTACACGGCATGTCTTGAAAGTGCAAATAACGGATTTGACCTGCTCTGCGCGCTTGCGTTTCTCATGGTGGGAATTTCTTTTGTGGCACAGGGGCACACTACCCTTGGGGCGCTGACGGCTATCTACAGTCTTTACGGCAATTTTTCCAATCAGTTTCTGCAATTGGGGAGATATCTGCCGGAGCTGGTGGGCTGTCTGGCCAACGCTGACAATATTTTCAAGTTTATGGAGGAGGCGGAGGAGCCTGAGAGCTGGTACAGAGACGATGTTTCGGAGATAAAGGCAAAACAGAACCGTGTTTCTGCGGAGGAGGTACCGGAGAAGCGTATATCCGGGGAAGACCTGTCTGAGGAGGGGATGCCTGCGGTGACGATGTCTGATATCTGCTTTTCTTATCGGCCGGACAAACCGCTGCTTGACGGATTTTCCATGCATGTGGACACGGGGGAGAGCGTGGCGCTTACCGGGCATTCCGGCTGCGGCAAGTCCACGCTGTCAAGACTGTTGCTGGGCTTGTACCCCGTGAAGTCGGGAGATATCCGGCTGTGCGGAGATTCCTATAAAGAATTGACCAATGCCCAGATCCGGCAGCGCATCGCCTATGTGCCTCAGGAGCCGTATCTCTTCCGGGGGAGCATCCGCGAGAATATACGGGTGGGCAGAATTGATGCCACAGACGAGGAGATCGTACAGGCGGCCAGGCTGGCCTATGCACATGAATTTATAGAGAAGCTGGAAGACGGCTATGACACGGAAGTGGGCGAGCGGGGCGGACGGCTCTCCGGCGGACAGAGACAGCGTATCGCCATTGCGCGGGCAATCCTGAAAAATGCTCCGGTAATCCTTTTGGACGAGGCTACGTCAGCCCTGGACAATGAGTCCGAGAGACTGGTCAATGCAGCGCTGAAGGATATGCATGGACAGAGGACATTGCTCATGATCGCACACAGGCCTTCCACCATAGCACTGGCAGATCGGATACAGACGCTTGGATCCGCGCAGGCTTTCGAGGATGAGAAAATTTATGGAACAGATTAAGTACCGGAATGAGCTGAAATATCAGTGCAGTGAACAGCAGCTGCGTATGCTGGAGATGCGCATCAGACATCTGTGCCCGCCGGATCCCAATGCGGGAGCGGACGGACGCTATACCGTGCGCAGCGTCTATTTTGATGATTATTGGAATTCATGCTATTATGAAAATGAGGATGGCGTGAATCGGCGCGAGAAGTTCCGCATCCGCATTTATAACGGCAATACGGACGACATAACGCTGGAGTGCAAGCAGAAGATAAATGGTAAAAACCACAAGTATGCCTGCGCTCTGAGCTATGAGCAATGCCGGGATATTCTGCGGGGAAGCTTTCGGCTCCCGGAAGCCTCGGATCCGGTGCTGAATAAATTTTTCCTGAATTATCGTACCAGATTTTACAGGCCAAAAGTCATAGTAGAGTATGAGCGGACGCCATTTTTATACCGTGCGGGAAATGTTCGCATCACCTTTGACCGCAATATTTCAGCCAGCTCCCGGGTGCAGAATTTCCTGAAGCCGAAGCTTTATGCCAGACCGGTGATGCCGAGCGGTATGCAGCTTCTGGAGGTCAAGTATGACGAGCTGCTGCCGGATTATATTTATAATGAACTGCAGCTGGAGAATCTGCAGCAGACCGCTTATTCCAAATATTATGCGGCCCGCAGATTTACCCGGGACTGAACAGACTTCGTAACAGACAGGAATCAATAGGATAGATAAGACGGGAGAGAAAATTATGGGATTTAAGGATGTACTGAAAAAATCATTTCTTGAGGGAGTGAATGTGGCTGATTTCAGCATCGCATCTGTTGCATTGACTCTGGCCGTGACAGCGGCACTGGGAATCTATATTTATCTGGTGTATCGTCTGATCTCCAGAAAGGCTTTTTATTCTAAGAGCTTTAATATTTCACTGGTGGCGATGGCGCTTATCACAGCGGCGATCATTTTGGCGATCCAGTCCAGTGTGGTGATCTCGCTGGGTATGGTGGGCGCGCTCTCCATTGTCCGTTTCAGGACAGCGGTGAAGGATCCTATGGATCTGGTTTTTCTGTTCTGGTCCATCGCTGTGGGAATTATCTGCGGCGCAGGGCTCTATGGCATGGCCCTTATGCTGTCCCTGTGTGTGACCATTGCTGTGATTGTGCTGGATTACTTTCCTACGGCCAGCGCACCCATGCTTTTGGTGCTCAACGCACGGGATGAGAAGCTGGAGGATGAGGTCACCGCCATCGTCTCCGGATATGCCAGACATTATCGTGTAAAATCCAGAAATCTCACGAAGGACGGCATGGATATGGTCATGGAGCTGCGCATTAAAAAGGATGAGGCGGAGATGGTGCGAGCCATCAATCAGCTTCCCGGCATTGATGCGGTTTCCCTGTTATCTCATGACGGGGAGATATCTATATAGATATCGGACAGTTTATTTGGATTGGATAAGTTAGCAGACCCGGATGAAATGTTTTCAAGATCATTGATCCGGGACATGAGAAGTGAGCGATGAGAAGACGAAGAACAGGCCTGGTGCTTGGAATCACCGTTTTAATGATGCTGTTTTTGGCCGGCAGCTACGGGTATAAAATATATATGGATTATCAAGTTCCGGTTCCCTATCAGGGCAGGATCATGTCCGTTCCCATTGTGGAAAATCTGGACTTTCTGGAGGGCAGAGAGGCGCGGACCTCCGAATGCAATCCGGGAGTTTGTTTTGAACAGACGCTGCTTCCCTATTCGGCTGACGGCACGCTCTATCTGTCCCAGGATTTTGAAGTGGAGAAATGGATGGGGGAACTGACGACGAACTCGCAGGATTCGTTTCTCTGTACGCTGCCGGACGCCGCATGGGAGGACAAGGCAGGAAGCATCCGTGACAATCATATCTTCAGACTCTGGCTCGTGGAAGAAGACTGTTATTATGAATTGGCACTGGCAGTCTGCGGTATGCCGGTGATGACGCTCTCCACTCAGCGTTCTGAGAAACAGGATCTGGGAGATTATGAGACAGATCCGGATCGCTTTTATTATGACCCTGACACCTTGTATTTCGGACAGCTTCAGGTATTCAATCCCGGTCTGGGCGTGTCTCAGTATGAGATTATGGAATCCGGGGTGCGCTACTATCACAGAGGAGCCGGGAGCGCAAACTTTAAGAAAAAGAGCTATTCCATCAGCCTGCTGGACGCCAAGGGTGAGAAGCTGGACGCCTCGCTCCTGGGCATGAGATCCGACAATAGCTGGAAGCTGAAGGCCATGGTTTTGGACCCTGAGAAAATCAACGAGAAAACTGCCTGTCAACTCTGGGAAGAATTTGCCCTCTCCAACAGTGAGGTCAATGAGTCAGGTCCCCGCATGGAATATCTGGAACTTGTCATGGACAATGAGTATATGGGTCTCTATGGTCTGGTGGAGCCTGTGGACTCCAAAAAGCTGGCGCTGGATAAAAGGGATATACTCTATAAATTTACCAACTGGATGGTGCCGGAGGATGAAGACTTTGACTATGCGGTTGAGCACCGCTGGAAGATCATGACATTTATCCGTGTGCGCTATCCTGATCCCATTGACGATTATCAGAAGGCATGGGGCCCGGTCAGGGACTATCTCAATACCTTTTACCGTGGAGCGGGGGACGAAAGACCTGCGGAGACAAAGCTGTATCTTTCCAACGCCATAGATATGATTCTGTTTAACATGGCTGTCAGCGGCAGTGACAATCACTATAAAAATATGTATTTTGTGGCGGACGTGGACGACGCGGGTGACTATGTCATGCGCCAGATTCCGTGGGACCTGGACTTGACTTTTGGCACAATTCCGGGAAAAGCATTCAAGGATGACGTCACCGTAGTGTATGAGGAAGCGGCCGTACCTTTTTTGCGGGACACTCAGCCGGAGCTGGTAAGAACTCAATTAAGAGACCGCTGGCTGTCATGCAGAGAGACCTTTCTGAGTACGGAACATATTCTGGATATTATGGAGGCCAATCGGGATTATCTGCTCAATGCCGGAGTCATGGAGCGGGAGAATACGCGCTGGCCGGGGTATCAGATGTCGCTGGACATCACTTCGCGACTGGACTATCAGGAGAGGAGAATGACCTGGCTGGACGAATACTTTGAGAATTTTTGATGATTGTAAACTCAAACAGGACCGGGAAAAAATATGCCTGCAGACAGGCAGCTGCCCCGGTTTGCGTTTGACAAGTGCCGGGCCTGCCATTATAATGAAAGAGCATGCGGATACGACAGTAAATACAGCATACGGACAAAACAGTAAATGCAGCATGTAGACTGAATATGGAGTTTTGAACGTCAGAGGAGAATACCATGGACAGAGAGATGATAGTGGTTCTGGATTTCGGCGGTCAGTATAATCAACTGATTGCCCGCAGAGTCAGAGAGTGCAATGTGTATTGTGAAGTACATCCCTATAATATGAGCATGGATCAGCTGAGGGCCATGAACCCCAAAGGCATTATTTTCACGGGCGGGCCAAACAGCGTTTATGGCGAGGGTTCGCCTATCTGTGACAAAGCGGTGTTTGAGCTCGGTGTACCCGTACTGGGTATCTGCTATGGCTCGCAGATTATGGCTTATATGCTGGGCGGAAAGGTGGCATCGGCTCCGGTCAGCGAGTACGGCAAGACCGAGGTGCAGGTAAACACGGATACCGTGTTGTTTCAGGGTGTGTCTTCCAGGACTATCTGCTGGATGAGTCATACCGATTATATCGAAAGTGCTCCTTCAGACTTTACGGTTACTGCCCACACGCCGGTGTGTCCGGTTGCAGCCATGGAATGTCCTGACAGAAAGCTCTATGCCGTTCAGTTTCACCCGGAGGTCATGCATACACAGGAAGGCATGAAAATGCTCTCCAATTTTGTCCTTCAGGCCTGCGGCTGCAGAGCAGACTGGAAAATGGACTCCTTTGTGGAGACTAATATCAAGGCGATCAGGGAGAAAGTGGGCGGAGGCAAGGTACTCTGCGCGCTGTCCGGCGGTGTTGATTCCTCTGTGGCGGCGGTACTTCTGGCCAAGGCCGTCGGCAGACAATTGACCTGTGTATTTGTGGATCACGGACTGCTTCGCAAAAACGAGGGCGATGAAGTAGAAGCGGTATTTGGCCCGGACGGCCCTTATAATTTGAATTTCATCCGCGTCAATGCCCAGGAACGCTTTTACTCCAGATTAGCCGGTGTGACTGAGCCTGAGCAGAAGAGAAAGATCATCGGCGAGGAATTTATCCGTGTTTTTGAGGAGGAGGCTAAAAAGATCGGTTCTGTGGACTATCTGGTACAGGGTACCATTTATCCGGATGTCATTGAGTCGGGCCTCGGTAAATCGGCTGTCATCAAATCTCATCACAATGTGGGAGGACTGCCGGACTGCGTTGATTTTAAGGAAATTATAGAGCCTCTAAGACTGCTGTTTAAGGATGAAGTGCGCAAGGCGGGGCTGGAGCTTGGCATTCCCGAGTATCTGGTGTATCGTCAGCCTTTCCCCGGCCCCGGCCTCGGAATTCGTATTATCGGCGAGGTTACCGCCGAGAAGGTGAAAATCGTTCAGGATGCGGATGCCATCTATCGTGAGGAAATTGCAAAAGCGGGTGTGGATAAGGAGTTGGGACAGTATTTCGCAGCTCTCACCAATATGCGCAGCGTCGGGTGCATGGGCGATGAAAGGACATATGACTATGCCGTGGCACTCAGAGCAGTTACCACCAGTGACTTCATGACTGCCGAGGCGGCGCAGCTGCCCTGGGAAGTGCTCGGAAGGGTCACAAACAGAATTGTGAATGAGGTGAAGGGCGTGAATCGGGTAGTGTATGACTGTACGAGTAAGCCGCCCGGAACTATAGAGTTCGAGTGAGAAGTAAAATCCTCGCAAGCCTTGAAAAATCAGGGCTTGCGGGGATTTTTTGGGTGGCAGTGGGTACGATTTGGGTACAAAAATTTTATTACTCTTATAGAAAATTTTATAG
>CATKXY010000009.1 GCA_949840915.1 uncultured Lachnospiraceae bacterium
CCGCACCTGTAAAGTTGACATCCTTCTCCTTAAGTATATTCAGCTCTCTGGCATAGGTGTTGATGACATTGGTAAACATGGTCTTAAAACCTGTCAGATGAGTTCCTCCCTCGGAATTATAGATATTATTGCAGAATCCCAGAACATTCTCATGGAATTCATTGATATACTGAAAGGCTCCCTCAACGGAGATTCCCTCGCTCTCTCCGCTGAAATAGATCACATCGTGAACCGTCTCTGCCGATTTGTTCATATCCTTGATAAAGCCCACAATGCCCTCCGGCTCATGAAAGGTGATCTGCTCCGGGTCATCCTTTCGTTTATCCGTGAATAGGATGGTCAGATTGGGATTCAGATAAGCGGTCTCATGAAGGCGGCTCTTGACATCGTCCTCCTTAAAACGGGTTTTATCAAAAATCGTGTCGTCAGGCAGAAAGCTGATGGCAGTGCCGCTTTCTTTTGTCCTGCCCACCACAGGCAGCAAGCCGTCTATCAGATCTACCACGGGAACGCCCCGCTCATACCGGTCCTCATAGATACATCCGTCCGTTTTGACTCTCACGGTCAACCTTGCGGAAAGAGCATTTACCACAGAAGAACCTACCCCGTGAAGTCCCCCGCTGGTCTTATATGCCGTATTGTCAAACTTACCTCCGGCATGCAGTGTAGTGAAGACCAGACGCTCCGCGCTGATGCCTTTTTCGTGCATTCCCACGGGAATACCGCGGCCATTGTCAGAAACCGTGGCGGAGCCGTCCGCTTCGAGTGTGACGGAGATGGTATCGCAATATCCGGCCAGATGCTCATCCACGGAATTGTCCACGATCTCATAGATCAAGTGATTCAGGCCCTTCGTGGAGACGCTTCCGATATACATTCCCGGACGTTTGCGCACCGCCTCAAGTCCCTCCAGCACTGTGATACTGGAGGCGTCGTAATGGTTTTCTTTTGCCATTGAAAATACTCCTTACTGTCATGCATACGGACTGACATACAGTGAAAGGGGCATAAACGCCCCCTGTCCGCCTTAATGCATCTATTATCATGTCATTACCGCTCTTGCTACTCTGTCTCCAGCTTTTTACAGCATGTCACAGCCAATGCCCCGGGCCCGATATGGCAGGCGACACTTAAAGAGAGCGGATCCATGTGCATTTCATAGCCGGGAAAGGCCGCCGACACCTCGTCTCTCCATGCCAGAGCGGCGTCCTTGTCAAAAGTATATGCCACTGCAAGCCGCACTTCCCTGCGCTCCGTAAATCCTCCGAAACGATTGTTGATATCATTTTTTATGGCATTGATCATGATGGATTTCCCCTGGCTCGTGGTGCGGGCCTTTGCAAAGGCATCCAGCTTCTCTCCCTGTATCTGCAGCACAGGCTTTAATTTGAGCAATGTGCCGATAGCCGCTGCAGCCGGCGTGATCCTGCCGCCCTTCTTCAGATAATACAGTGTATCCAGCATAATATAGATACTGCTGTTAAACTTATCCCGCTCCAGAGTATCCTTGATCTGTGCGGCATTCATTCCTTTTGCGGCAAGCTCCCGGGCATCCAGCGCCGAGCGTCTCTGCGTCACGGAGATGCGCTGATTGTTCACCACCTGCACTCTGCCCTCATATTCCTGCGCGAGCATGACTGCACTTTGGCAGGAGCCCGAAAGCCCGCTGGACATGGGAATGTGAACGATCTCGTCATACTCCTTCAAAAGCTCATCCCACAGCTTCATCACTGCCTCGGGAGAGGGCTGGCTGGTGGAGATATCCGCTCCTGTTGCAAGCATTTCATAGAATTGTTCCTGTGTCAGATCAATATCTTCAAAAAAGGTTTGTCCGTTAATCATAAAGGGCATCGGCAGAACATGTATCCCAAGCTCAGGAGCCTGTGCCTGCGTAATCCCGCTGTTACTGTCTGTGACCACTGCTATTTTTGCCATTTGATCTCTCCCTCATTTCGTATAGATAGTATTATTTTACTTTTATATCGTGCGAAAGTCAATGGAATTTATGCCTGGTTTCCCGCCGGATACAAAATGCCGTATCATGGGTTGATGCTCCTCCTTTGCAAGCTCTGCATCCTCCCGAAGCAGTGCATCCACAGCGCCTGCGGCCTTCTGCAGAACCGCCGCATCCGCATACACGTCCCCGATCTGAAATGCAAGATCTCCGCTCTGTCTGACGCCCAGCAGTTCTCCGGGGCCTCTAAGCTTTAAATCCTGGGCCGCAATATAAAATCCGTCGTTGGAATGATTCAGGATATCGAGGCGTTCCATGGTTTCTTTCTTCTCATTGGAGCTCACAAAAATGCAATAGCTCTGATGCTCTCCGCGGCCCACACGCCCGCGCAGCTGATGCAGCTGTGCCAGGCCGAACCGCTCTGCGTTTTCGACCATCATCACCGTGGCGTTAGGCACATTGATGCCCACCTCGATCACAGTAGTGGACACCAGCACATCTATATTATGAGCCGCAAATTCCTCCATAATCCTGTTTTTGTCCGCGGGGTGCATTTTGCCGTGCAGATATGCGATCTGAAGGGACTCGGGTAGCTCCGCACGCAGCTTCCCGGTATATTCCACCACATTTTCCACATCCTCAAGCTCTCCGGCTTCCACCTGGGCACAGATGACATAGGCCTGCCGTCCCGCAGCCGCCTCCTTTGCTATAAAGGAGTATGCCTTGGGGCGATAGGCGGTGTTGACCACACAGTTTTTGACGGGCAGTCTGTCCGCCGGCAGCTCGTCTATCACAGAGACCGACAGGTCCCCGTAGAGAATGATGGCCAGTGTCCGCGGAATGGGGGTAGCGCTCATGACCAGCACATGCGGATGGCCTTCTCCGGAAGCAGCGGTTCCCTGTTCCGCTTTGCCCGCAAGGCTCTCCCTCTGGCGGACGCCAAAACGGTGCTGTTCATCTGTCACCACCAGCGCAAGCTTGTGATAGGATACTTTGCTCTGGATCAACGCATGGGTGCCCACGATCAGATTGGCCTCCCCGGAGGATATCTGTGCATATGCCTCCCTTTTTTGTGCTGCCGTCATGCTGCCCACCAGAAGTACCGGCTTGAAGATCAGATGATATTGTCTGGTGTAAGCACAGATACCTTCATAGTGCTGTTTGGCCAGCACCTCGGTGGGAGCCATCAGCGCTCCCTGACAGCCGTTTGCCGCACACATGAGAAGCGCGAGCACCGCCACAATGGTCTTGCCGCTTCCCACATCTCCCTGTATCAGCCGATTCATGCAGTGTGCTCCCGCCATATCCTCGCGCAGCTCACTCCACACTCTCTTCTGCGCATTGGTCAGCGGAAAGGGAAGCTGCTCCAGAAAACGCACGGTATCGGCAGTCTCCAGCATCGGATAACTGTTGCCGAGCCCCTGAACCAGTTCCTTGTTCCTGCGCAGCATCAGGATAAATCCGAAAAACTCATCAAAAGCCAGACGCTTACGGGCCTTTTTCAGAGATTCATAATCTGTCGGAAAATGAACGCGGCACAAGGCCTCCCGGACAGAGACCAGATCATACCGCTCCAACAGCTTGCGGGGATAAAATTCCTCCTCATACGCAAAGCCATCCAGAGCCTGACGCACCGCTTTTAAGACCGCCTGATTGGTCAATCCTTTGGTGAGTGCATATTTGGGCATGAGCTGACCGCATTGTCTGTGATAATCCTCCAGACCGTATATTTTGGGCTGTTCCATAATCTTTGCTGTTCCACGGGTCTGTACCAACCCACGAAATACATAATATCCGCCCGGTTTCAGCGTTTTCTTCAGAAAGGGCATATTAAAAAAGGTAAGCTGCAGCCCGCCGGATATGTCCCGCACGAGCACATTCAGGACCGTCAGACTGCGGATCTTTTTCTGACTCGGAATCCCTGCCACAGAGCAGTAGACCGCGCAAATCTCTCCGGGCACTGTTTCTTTCACAGGAACCGGCGGCGCGAAGGTTTCGTAATCTCTCGGATAATGAGACAGCAGGTCTCCCACGGTAGCCACATCGATTCTGGAAAAGAGCTCTTTTGATTTTTCGCCCACACCCTTCAGCTCTATGATCGGTGTATTTTGATTCATCCCGGCACCTCGCTTCTTTGACGTCTTCAAATTTCTCCGATCTGCTTAAATGCTTTATTTTAGATAGAAAATTTAATAGAAAAGAAGGAGACAAAACTGCCTCCTTCGATCCAGCTCACTATTTTTATTCTACTGAAATCACATAATAGTAAATAGGCTGTCCGCCGGCCTGCAGCTCAATGTCGCAGGAGGGATATGCGCTCTCAAGCGTATCGCGGAGTTCTTCGGCGGCAGTCTCATCCACGTCGGAACCGTAATAGATGCTGATGAGCTCGGAATCCTCGTCCACCATAGCGGCGACCATCTCCTCCGTCACCTTGGCCATATCCTGGCCCACGGCGAGAATCCCCGCATCTCCGATACCCATATAATCGTCCTTGCGGATCTCCTTCCCGTCGATCACAGTGTCGCGCACCGCGTAGGTCACCTGGCCGGTCTTTACATTTCCAATCTCCTCCAGCATGGTCTGCTCGTTCTCATCCACAGAGATATCGGGGACAAAATTGATGACGGCGGTAATTCCCTGCGGAATGGTCTTGGTGGGAATGACCAACAGGTTCTTATCTGTCATAAGCTCAGCCGCCTGATTGGCCGCAAGAATAATATTCTTGTTGTTCGGAAGGATGAAGACCGTATCCGCGTTGACCTTCTCAACCGCATCCAGAATATCCGCAGTGCTCGGATTCATGGTCTGTCCGCCCTCGATAATATAATCCACACCCAGACTTCTGAATATCTCATTTACGCCCTCGCCCACGGATACAGCGATGAATCCCACCTCCTTGTGGGGCATCTGAGGCTCCGCCGGGGAAGTTTCAGGCTGCCCGGCAACGCCCGTAGCTTCAACAGCCTTTACCTCAGCCTTGCCGCTCTCGGACATCTTAAAAAGCTTCTCCTGATGCTCCAGCCGCATGTTGTCAATCTTCATATTAGAGAGCGCGCCGTATTTCAATGCGCGCTGAATCGCCATACCCGGGTCATTGGTGTGTACATGCACCTTTACCACATCATCGTCCGCTACACAGACAATCGAATCGCCGATGGACTCTAAAAAGCTCTTGAAATCCTTCTCTGTCTTGACATTGAAGGGCTTGTTCAGCAAAATGATGAATTCGGTGCAGTATCCAAACCGGATCTCCGCATTTGCCTGCGCCTCATAGGAAGAGCCGGCACCGGTTTTCCTCTCGGGGGCTGCAGGAGCGTTCAGATCCAGATTCACTTCCTTGCCCATAAAGGCGTCGAAAGCGCCGTGAAGCACCTCCACCAGTCCCTGGCCGCCGGAGTCCACCACGCCTGCCTGTTTCAGCACGGGCAGCATCTCGGGGGTCTGACTCAAAACATACTCCGCCTGCTCGATCACAGCGCGGAAAAAGGTTTCCAGATCCTCCCCGCCTCCCTCGGCGAGTTCCTTTGCCCGCTCCGCCGCTCCGCGGGCCACTGTCAGTATCGTACCCTCCTTGGGCTTCATAACCGCCTTGTAAGCCGTTTCCACCGCCTTGTCAAAGGCGTCCGCAAACACGGATACGGTAAGCTGCGTCTGAGTCCTGATCACCTTGGTAAAACCGCGGAACAGCTGTGAGAGGATCACGCCGGAATTTCCCCTCGCTCCGCGAAGGGAACCGGAGGAAATCGCTTTACAGATAGACTCCATATCTGCGTTCTCTCCCAGAGCGGCTACCTCTCTGGCCGCAGACATGATCGTCATCGTCATATTGGTTCCGGTGTCTCCGTCGGGTACGGGAAACACGTTCAGCTCATTGATCCATTCTTTTTTACTTTCAAGATTTTTGGCGCCTGCTAAGAACATCTTTGAAAGCATCTTAGCGTCGATTTTCTGCAAACTCACAATCAAGTTCCTCCTTAATCAATCACTCTTACACCTTCAACAAAGATGTTGATCTTCTCTATCTCAATACCGGTGAATTCCTCCACCTTATATTTAACATTGCTGACCAGATTGTCCGACACGGCGATAATACTCACCCCGTAAGCCACGATCACATGAAAGTCCAGAGTCAGCTTATTATTGTTGAGCGATACATTGATGCCTCTGGTGAGACTGTCCATCTTGAGCAGACGCACCAGGCCGTCCCTGACATTCACCCCGGCCATGCCTACGATACCGAAGCACTCCACCGCCACGCTGCCCGCATACTGAGCGATAACCTCGTTGTTTATGACAATATTTCCCATGTGGGTATTCATAGAAGAACCTTTCATGTTCTACCTCCTTTTCGGTATAGACATACACATAGATTATTTTACCAGCTTTTTCCTAAAAAGAAAACTGTTTCTATAAAAAATTTATTGAAAAAATTGCTTGCTTTTATTCCATATTTCTGGTAATATATCACTGTTGTGAGTTTAGCATGTTTAGGAGGTGTCAAAATGGCTAAGTGTGATGTTTGCGGCAAGGGCGTTCATTTTGGTAATAACGTAAGCCATTCTCATAGAAGAAGCAATGCAATCTGGAACGCTAATGTAAAGAGCGTAAAGTGCAAAGTAAATGGCGGAACAAAGAGAATGCATGTATGCACCAGCTGCTTGAGATCCGGCAGCGTTGAGCGCGCTTAACACGAGGTTCTATCATTTTTTACTTAACAGACAAAAGGGAAAGCGGTTGCCTTCCCTTTTTTGTTGTCTCAAACTGATGCTTACGCCTCTTCTCTCCTGCGTCTGGCAAACTCTCTGTTGATTCTCTGTACCAGTTCCTCGTCCCCGGCCACATTGTCGGGATGAAAGATTTTCACCAGATCCTTATAACGCTTTCTCAGCGCCAGCGGATTGGTCGCATTTCTGAAAAGCAGCTCCATCAGCGAATCATCACCATAAAAATCCAGAGCCCGGCCGCGGTCCATCAGTTCCCGCTCCCGCTCCAGACTGCTGCGCTCCCGCTCCAGAGTCTTGCGGTCTGCTTCCAGCTGCCTGAAACCTTCCTGCAGGATCGCCATCTTCTTATCAAAAAACAGATTTTCCTCCCGCAGCCGTTTGCGTTCCATGACACTGCGGCGGTTCAAGGCGTTCATCTCCTCCTGGAAGGACGTGCGCTCCTTTCGGAACTTGTCCATTGTATCGCTCAAATCTTTGCGCTCCTGATCCAGACGCATATATTCCTGAAATAACCAGAGTTTGACTTCCTTCAGTTCTTCTGAACTCTCCGCCCTTATGATTTCTTCCCAGTCCTTCATTTCTAATTCCTCTTAGTCGCCGCACAGACAATTATAGCCCACAAAGAGCAGCAGGGCGACAATAATCAGGCCAATCAGGCGATTGCCTGCGATCAACATTAAAAGCATTCCCAATGCGAGCAGAAAAGAGACCAGACCAATGAGTTTTTTCATGAAATCGCTCACATGCATATTATCTCGCTGTATTATATGGTTCTTTCCCGCATTTTATGACAGATTTTTGATAAAAATTTATTGGGGCTCCTCGGGAAAGGCAATATCCACGATTTCCGTGTCGCTCATGGCTTCTTTCTCTTTGGGCTGGGTAAACTTATCCACCAGATCGGGAATCATGTCCAGAATCTTGGTCACCGTATCCTGATTCTTGATATTCACAAGCTTTACGGAGCCGTCTCTGATCACCAGCACCGCACTGGGAGTCATCTTACCGCCCAGTCCGCCGGCTCCGGAACCGGAACCCTTCTGGGTGTTGCTGCCGGCGCCTGCCCCCACGCCGAAGGTCACATCCACCAGGGGAAGGATAATCGTGTCTCCTACAGTCGTGGCCTCGCCCACCACAGTCTTGGTGGACAGAACCGTATCCATGCCCTGCAGCAAAGATTCAACTACGCCCTGAAATTCATTCTCTTTGTTTGCCATATTCTCTCCGTTCCCGCACAATTTATTCTTGCGCGTATGTTTTTGAGTCTGTCTTTATGCGTTTCTCAATTTAGCGATCAGTTCCCGCAGCCTGCGGTCCGTGACAAGCCTCAGGCCATGCCACAAGAGCTTAAACACCGCGATATGCCCTGCAGCATCCAGTTCTCCGGCCAGAACGGCACGCTCAAAATCCGGTGTGAGGATCACCTGCTTTCCGAGCCAGGAACAGAACATGCCATAGACGCCGAACGCATATCCGGTAGTGTCCGGAGAGCCTGTCCCGAATCGAATGTCCGCCCGCAGCTTTCTGGGACGGATACTCTTTAATATTCTGCCGAGCCGCATCAGTGCATGATGTGCCAGACCTCTGGTATCCTCACATAAAAGAACCTCTTTGTAATAGGTAAAATTTTCCCATAGCTCTTTTATTCTAGCATATATTTTCTCGAATGTGTACCGTATTTTTTCTAACAGGCTCTGTTTCGGACGGGCTTCTTTCCCGGCTTGAGCCTTCTCTTTCCCGTATCCGCTGTCAGGACTCTTTGCTTCGTCCTTCCGGTCCTTTGCGGGTTCCGTTTTTGTTATTTTCCGTTCTGTCGTATCTGCCTGCGCATCCGCCGCTTTAGCCTGTTTGTCCGTTTCCGTGCGGTTCTGTGATTCATGCGTCTTTCCGTCAGCTTTTGTGTGCTCTTTGGTCCCAACATCCTCTTTGCCGGAATCAAACAGCGTAAAACACAAAAGCTTCACCGTGACCGTACCCGGGTCGGGATACTGAAACCGCACCCGCAGAACACCCAACAGCCAGCCGGCCTTCACCGAAATGTGCATCAGCGGTGAAGCCGCCGGGGCCCCGGCTCCGTCCGGCACAGCCTCCTGCCTGTCCGCCTGCACCCGGTAAGTGACGGGTACGAAGAGGACAAGCAGTATGGCTGATAACAGCACGCCCAGAAGCACCAGCAGCAGAATGCCCAAAATGCTGAGAATTTTCAATATGATTGTCAACATGTCAGGTACTCCTTCAGTCTGCAGTCTCCGCGTTCACACAGACACTCCCGGGTGATCCGCTCCACCAGCTTCAGAGCGTCCTTATAATCCCCGGCAATTCCGATCACTTCCAGCGGATAGCTGTCATAAAAGTGCTGTCTGAGCTGTCTTGCGTCAAAGAACTCTAACTGATCCGCCTGATTTCGTGCAAAAGTCAAGACAAACACATTCGCCATAAGCGGATTTTTTACCAGTTTCTTTTTTATTTTATCCAGTTTTGTCTCCTTAATGCCCTCACCCAGGTACAGTTTGGGATAAAACGTCAGCATTCTCTCCATACTGATTTCCTCAACAAACGATACATAGAGTCAGTATAGCATATATTTGGTACAAACACCATGGCAAATCAAAAATAATTTTCCAGTCTGTAAGGGCCCTCCAAAACCTCGCGCCCCACATACAAACCATTATTTATGCCCACTTTCGTACACCATTTTACCAGTGTGATATATCCCTGCTCAATCTCCAGAGCCGTTATACAACGGGGATGCACACAGCTCCCGTCATTGAGATACATGGACTCTCCGGGCTTGGGCAGCACCGGCCTGTGCGTATGTCCCGCAACCAGGAGGATCCCCGCCTCGTCCGCCCAGGCGGACAGCCGTCGCTCAGTGGCCTTTTTGCGTTTGTAGTTCTTGGCGGCGCTGGTGGGATCCTGCACGCCTCCCAGCTCCAGTTTGCGCCACAGATGCCGTACCAGAAAACGTGTGAGGGGCCATAGCGTATCATTCATCAGATCTCCCTGATGCCCGTGCACCAGAAATATCTGATTTCCGGTGTCGGTCAGCTCGAACACGATCCCTTCCCTCACGGTAAGTCCCGGAAACAATTCCTGCTCACAGTCCCTGCTCTCATCGTAATACTGCTCATAGAACCGCTTCAGAAACCGGGGCTGTTCTTTCTTGCGGTCATGATTTCCGTACAGCATGATAAATCGGCCCTGACAGTAAAACCGGGAGAGAAGCCAGAAAATATTGCTGTGTGTCTGGATAATCGGTTGAATCCGCCGGTTCTCCCACAGCTCGTCACCGTCTCCCAGTTCCACATAGGTGAAGTTCCTGCAGTTATAGTAAGACAGCGCCGCGTAGACAAGATTCTGGTTATTCAGGAAATTGTCACCGTGGTTTCCCACGCCACGGTGACAATCGCTCATCAGTACAATCCTGCTGTCCGTACCGATTCGTATCCTTTCTGCCTCACGATACAGGGCATTCAGGCGGCTTTGCGTACTCACCGCCGTCTCCTGCATTTCCCGGCAGGTATTCTGCTGAATCTGCCCAGCATGCGATAGAGCCTCGGGAAGCACATGCCCAGATAATCCACTCTGTCGATGGTGCGCACAAAATATCTTGTGACGCGAAGGTATTTTTTGCAGTTATGCCGGTTTTTCCACTGTACCCACAGAACGCGCAGTCTGCAATGCCTCGGCTGCACGGTTCGGGGTCTTACAAAACAAAAGCTTACACGGGTGCCGCACAACCGGATTTCCTCCTTTGTATATCCCGCCTGAAGAAGGGCCTCATAAAAAGCATTCCGCATTCTGCAGTCAGGGAAGGTGATGGATACGTCCATATGCAGCTCCTCTTTGCAGGAATATTCTCCCAGCACAAAGCCCGTGAGCCACCATGTCTGTGACTCGCGTACCGCCAGCATACGATTCCGTTTTCTCAGAACAAAGCGCATGTTTAACATGGCCTCATCCGTGACACTGTGGTAAAAAAGCTTTTCGGGATGGTGCTCCGACATTTCATCCGATACATAGAAGCCGATCTCCGCACCGGAGGCCATACCGTATTGTCCCTTCCACAGTTCCAGAAGATAATTTCTTCCCTCATACGAAAAATACAACGGCTCGCAGTCGATGATCATGTTCATGCCGATGGCATGTTCGTCATAAATCCGTCCGTAGCCCATCTCCCGCTGCCACGCGTCTCTTGTCGAATAGAACAGATCACAGCAGATATCATATTGGAAGCCAAAAGGAAACAGTGCGTTGTTCAGATCCCTGCATTTTTCCTCGTCGGTGCGACAGCAGACTCTGCATCTCGCCCGATGCCTCCGGACGAGTATCCATATCACAATCAGGAGGATCAGCACCACAAGAATTCCTGCGGCAAGATACAAATATTTCATAAGATACTCCATTCTTTTTTTATAATATATTCAATCTGCTTTCTTTTGGTTTCATATTTCGACAGGAAAATCTATAATTTCCGAAATGATTAATGGGACGGCCTAAAAAACGCCGTCCCATTTTCCTTTTCTGCGCAGATCCTGATACCCGCTGTATGCCTGTTCCAGGATTTGTTTCTCGTTGGCAAATTTCAAGAGATGCCATGCCTCATGATATTTATAATAGCCTGAATCCAAAAAGAATTCCTCTCTCTGCGGCCTGCTGTGATAATTCTCCGCAGACATCAGATACCAGTGAACCTCCTTCTCCACTGTATCTTCGGGCACTGCGAAAGAATAAACGCTTCGCCCGATATATTTGACAATCTCGGCTCTTACACCCGTCTCCTCCCGCACTTCCCTGAGAGCTGTCTCAGGATACTCCTCTCCCGGTTCAACCGTTCCCTTCGGCAGCACCCATCCGTCATATTTATTTTTGTAGTTTTTATACAACAGCAAAATCTTTCCCCGGAAAATGACAATGCCGCCGCAGCTGACCGTCTCTATCATTGTGCAACCTCCTGCGATATCACAGCCTTTTCCCGAAAGTACGCGTCAAACAATCTTCTGGCTATGGGAACTGCGTAATCGCCTCCCGATCCTGCGCCCTCCACTATAATGGTGACGCACACTTCCGGATCTTCCACAGGAGCAAATCCCGTAAACCATGCATGACTGTCGCCCTTTACATTATTATACTCGGCGGAGCCGGTTTTACCCGCCGCCGTGTAATCCAGACCTTTTAATTTGGTGGCAGTACCGTTTTCCACTACAGAAGTCATCAGCCCGCTCAAAAGCCCTGCTTCCTCCTCGGTCATCAGACGTCCGTATGAGGAGGGTTTAAAGCTTTTTACCACAGAACCTGCATCATTTTCCACACGGTCGATCACATAGGGTTTCATCAAAGTCCCCTTGTTGGCGATAGCGCAGGTGAGCATATTCAGATGGATGGGTGTGATCTGCGTCCTGCCCTGTCCGATGGAGGTCTGAATCATGGCGTCCTCAGTCATTTCCCCGGAAACTTCCGCCATGCTCTTTGCATAGTTGAGCGTAAGAGGCAGCTCTTTCCCAAAGAGCAGATCGTCCAGAGTGGACTGGAATTTCTCCCGGTCCAGCAGCATACCGATATTTGCAAAAGAAGAATTACAGGACTTGGCAAAGGAGCTCTCAAATCCCACCGTCCCGTGATTGGTCCCGTGATAACAGTTGATCCTGCTCTCTCCGCGGCGGTAGGAACCGTTGCACTGATAACTGTAGCTGTTATAGCTTTTGGGATTCTCCCGGAAATATTCCAGTGCCGTAATGATCTTAAAGGTGGACCCGGGAGGATAGAGTCCCTGCGTGGCACGATTTAAGAGCACAGAGCTGTTTTCGTCCTCCAGCAGATCCTCCCATATTTCACTGATCTCATTGGGATCAAAGTCAGGATGTGAGATCAACGCCAGCACCCTGCCGGTGGATACTTCCGTCACAATCACCGCCCCTTTATAGATGCTCAGCTGTTCGTCCGCCACCTGCTGAATCTGTACATCCAGCGTGGTATAGACATTGTCACCCGGATTTTTGACCCCGGCCATATCATTTGCCACTTTGTTGTTGATGGAAGTGTTGGTATTGATGAGATAATAATTGGCCATAGCCTCCACTCCCATGCGTCCCTGTGTGGAGTAACCCACGATGTGGGAAAACAGATTTGAAAAAGGATAGACTCTGGTCTCGTTCTGCCCCTCATCCATTACCGTCTCCGCCAGCACTTCACCGTCCCTGGAATAGATGCTTCCGCGGTAGTTTCTGGACAACAGGATTTCCTGGCGGGAATTATAACTGTTGTTGATCATATCCTGTTCGCTGGTGGCCACAAAATGCACCAGATACACGGACATACACAAAAAGAGCACACCAAACAGGCACATGGTCAGCACAATCTCATGGAAATTGTTCACACGTTTTTTTCTTCTGCTCTTTTTTCCGACGCGTTTAATGCCTTCCTGTTCTGCCACTGTGTGCCCCTCCTTCCTGCTCCAGCCGAATATAGATTCCCTGAATGATAAAGAACATCATCATGGTACTCATCACAGAACTTCCCCCATAGCTGATAAAAGGAAGCGTCACACCTGTGAGAGGAATAAACTTGATCCCTCCGCCTATTGTGAGGAATATCTGAAAAATATACATAGCGCCGATGCCATAGACGATCAGCTGATAAAAACGGTCATTGATGCGCAGGGCGATCTGCATGATGGTGATAAAACAGCTCACGCACACCAGAATCAGACAGATACCGAAGACGACTCCCAGCTCCTCGCAGATCGAAGAAAAAATAAAGTCCGCAGAGACAAACGGGATCACATTGGGATCGCCCTTTAACAGTCCCATCCCAAACCAGCTTCCGCTGCCCACTGCAAAGAGCGACTGCGTGATCTGATACCCCTGATTATCAATATAGCTCCAGGGATTCTGCCATGCAAGCACACGGACGCGCACATGGGCAAACAGCCGGTAGGCCGCCACCGCGGCGCCGCTTCCACCCAGGACTCCTGTCAGGAGATACAGATAATTTCTGGTGGCCACAAATACCATCAGTACATAGGCTATAAAGAAAATCAACGCTCCCCCCAGATCCTTGGAGAGTACCAGCACGATCACATGGATGCCCGCCAGCACTGCGGTCAGCGCCACCCTCAGAAACGAAGTATCCTCCCAGAGTGCCCCGGCAAGGAAAAAGATAAAAATAATCTTTACAAACTCCGAGGGCTGAAAGGATAATCCCGCGATCTCAACGGAAATATTGGACCCCCTCGTCACCTCGCCCATGATCAGCACCGCGCTCAGCAGCACGATCCCCACCGCCGCATAGAGCCAGGTAATCCTTTTGAGAAAACGCACCCTGCTGAAAATAAACGGGATCAGCAGAGAAACGATCAGCGAGACCAGCACGATCACATACTGCTTAATGGCCCGCAGATAGGAAAGCCTGGAGATCATCATCAGTCCAATGCCGAGCAGCATACACATATTGTTCAAAAGCTGCCTGTTGCAATTCTCATAGATGGCAGGCACCAGCAATAAAACCGCCAGCAGAAAAACCTCAACAAATGCAAACAGGAACAGATAGAGCACACTGTTGCTGTACGCGCCCGTGCTGCTCTCCTCAAACAGATAGGTCACGCTGCCGCGGCTGACCAGGATCAGATTTACAAAACACAGCGTCTGTATCAGAAACATCAGAATATTCTGAATCACATACACCGGACGCTTACCTCCATCCCCCGCATAGCGGAATGCATAGAGACAGCTAATCGTATACAGCACCATCATACCGCATATAAAATATTTGGATAACTCAACAATGTATTCACCCATGTTTTACTCCGCTCCCCGTTTTTCGTGTCCGGTAGTGTACGCCCCGAAAGGTCTCTCCCCCCAGGCCCCGTCTGTGAAATACCGCAGGATCTTTGCGGTCTCCTCTCCGTCCTCTATTGTAAAATCCAGTCTGAAGTCCACTGTGCCGCGCCATTTGGAAAGCTCCGCATGGAGTGACAGCGGCAGACTGTTATAAATGATATTCATGCAATGTCTGCAGTTTTTGAGCACAGGAAACCGCATCCCCCTGCGGTCCTCCAGAAAACAGATCTCCGGTTCCCTGTCTCCGCTGCAGCCGTCTATGGTGTTGAACACACAGTTGGCTGTAATCATGAGCGGAATGCGCCCATAGACCACCTTCTCACAACACATCTTCTTGCGCGCAGCTTCCGATCCGGCCGTCTCCTGCGCTTTTGCCCCAATTCCCTCCAGCAGTCTGTGTTGATCGGATGCTCTGAGTTCAAAAGGGAGGCAAAATCCGTCCAGCCCGGCAAAAGAATCCTCGCCTTCTTCTGCACTCAGGGCTTCGAGACTCTCCCGGTTCCATATATAGAGTCCTGCGTCCCCGTACACCATAGGGGAAAGGGCGTCCCGTCCCTGATCGGATGAAAGATCTTCCTCGGCGCCGGACGCCGCAGAGGTCATGGAAGTGAGAAATCCGAGTCCGTCCACGGAACGCACCAAAAATCCCTTGATCAGATCGTTGTTTTGAACATAGATATCCCACAGCTCTTCCAGATACGCTTCATCGCTGTTACGGATCACGGGAGGCAGAGCGATCGCCAATTCACAGCGGTGATCCGCCAGTCCCCGGAGTTTACTTTGTAGCTCCTGCTTCTCCTCCAGTTTGTAGACCAGTCCTGCCTCCAGATAGACTCTGGATAGTTTCCCGCTGTCCGAGACGAGTTGTGTCAGAGCATCCAGCTGACATTCCGTGCGCACGAGCGCATGGAATGTCCCGCACCGGGACCGGCTCCATCCGGCTTTTTCTGCCCGCGGGGAGCTGTCCGCCGCATCGCTTTGCGCATGACTGTTTTGAATATGCCGATATTGCTCCCGGACCATAAGCTCTTCAAGCATGTGTACGGCTTGTCTGCGGAGATCATTTATGGCCTTCAGGGGATAAAATGCATTTTCATCCAGAGTCAGTTCCGGCTTATCTGCTGAGAACACGGTGTCTCCAAGCTTTCCGAGCTGCCTGCGCACATTCTCCTCTGTGATGGGCTGTTTTACCGCCGCGGAAACCGTCTCTCCCTCCACAGTGACCTGCAGCGGCGTCATTCCGGAATTTGCAGGTTCCGGAACTTTAAGTG
This sequence comes from uncultured Lachnospiraceae bacterium, assembly GCA_949840915.1. GTDB lineage: Bacteria > Bacillota > Clostridia > Lachnospirales > Lachnospiraceae > Acetatifactor. Next base: position 15,791 of record CATKXY010000009.1, read on the forward strand.
TCAGCTGTGCCGGAGCGCCGACCTTGAATTTTGCCGAGATCTTGATCTCCATGCGCGGACGCTGCCGCAGATAACGCGCTCTGATCTCCTCGAGAAGCGCATCGTCACAGCCGCTGTAGGAAGGACTTGCAAGCGTCACCATATCCCTGCCGTTGTGGCGGTAATAATAACCGTCCTGTCTGTCACTGCGAATATAGAGTCCTGCCAGAGCCTCCATATCCTCCTTCGCTACACTGCAGTCCCCGCCCGCATAATATTTATCGATATATTTGCGGTAAATTGCCGTAACTCCCGCCGTGTATTCCGGCTTTTTCATACGGCCCTCTATCTTGAGGGAATCGATACCCGCCCCGATGAGCTCCGGTAAGTGTTCTATGGTACACATATCCTTCAGGCTTAAGGGATAGCATTCCTCCGTGACGCGCATTCCGCGCTCCACACGGTAGGGAAGCCGGCAGGGCTGGGCACAGCGGCCTCTGTTGCCGCTTCTTCCGCCCAGAATACTGCTGAAAAGGCATTGTCCGGAGTAGCAATAGCACATTGCTCCGTGGATAAAGGTCTCTACCTGAAGGCCAGTGGACTCCTTCAGTTCCCGAATCTCGCCGAGACTGAGCTCTCTGGCGGGCACCACCCGCACGGCCCCCATTTTTCGGAATATTTCTGCGCCATAACGGCTGGCCACCGCAGCCTGTGTGCTCACATGGAGTTCCAGGCCGGGAAAATGTTTCCTGATAAAAGAAAACACACCGATATCCTGAACGATTACCCCGTCCAGTCCCGCCTCATACAACGGCCGCAGATAGGGAAAAAGCTCTTCCATCTCAGGATCTTTGATCAGCGTGTTAACGGTCAGATAGACGCGCCGGCCCCAGATATGAGCGTATCGGATGCATTCAAGCAGTTCCTCCTCTGTGAAATTGTCAGCATACGCCCGTGCGCCATAGCGGCTGCCTCCCAGATACACAGCGTCCGCCCCGGCGCAGACTGCGCCGTAAAACCCTTCGGGATTACCCGCAGGGGCCAGAAGCTCAACCCTTCGCTTCATCTGCTCTTCCTCATAAACAAAACGCAAGGCTGCCCTGTACGGACAGCCAAGCAATCCTATTTCCGGTCTTCTTTTTTATTTTTCAGCTCTGTCTCCAAACGTACGATCCTCTTGGCGCTTTCATTAGCCCCGTCCTGAAGCTCCTTGATCCTGCCCTCGGAAGTTTCCAGCTTGATCTGCGCCGAGATCAGATCATGTTTGAGGCTGTAAAGCTCCTTCTCCTTGTTCTGCAATTCTTCCTCCAGAACGCTGATCTGTTTCTTTGCCTTAAAGAAATCGTCAGCGATATTTAATTGCAACAGGACATTCTGCATATCCATAGGCTGACGTTTAAAGCTGTCTACTTTGCCGTATTCATTGATCTTATTATTAATGTAGGAGGCCACCTTCTGCAGGTATTCCTCGCTCTCGTTGCCGCTCAGGGTAAACACCTTTCCCCCGATTATCACTTCCGTATCTGTTCTGGATGACATTACACACCTCTTTTGCAATCCTGGTCCGCAATCCAAACTACAATATCTGTCCCCGAAACCAATTTATAATACAACATCTATTATATATCAGATTGCATCTACAGGCAACACTTTTTTTAGGCAAAGCTCCAACAAAAGGGCCGGTCCTTCACAAGGCATCCGGTCCCAGATGGCGATAGGCCATATCCGTAACCACTCTGCCTCTGGGCGTGCGGTTGATCAATCCGGTCTTGATCAGATAGGGTTCATACACATCTTCTATCGTCCCGGAATCCTCTCCTATGGCGGCAGCCAGCGTATCCAGCCCCACGGGACCGCCCTGGAACTTCCGGATCATAGTAATGAGCAGAGTGCGGTCTATATGATCCAGTCCCAACCTGTCCACATCCATCAGGTCAAGAGCTGTGTGTGCCACCGCTTCCGTAATCACACCGTCATATTTCACCTGTGCGAAATCCCTCACGCGCTTCAGAATCCGGTTCGCAAGCCTGGGGGTACCTCTGCTTCTTCTGGCCATCTCCAGCGCTCCGCCCCGCTCTATCTCCACATTCAGCACCTGTGCGGAATGGATGATAATCTGCTGCAGTTCTTCTACCTCGTAGAATTCCAGATGATAGACCATGCCGAAACGATCCCTGAGAGGCGCGGTGAGCAGCCCTGCCCGAGTGGTGGCTCCCACCAGTGTAAAGCGGGGCAGATCAAGCCGCACGGAACGGGCGGAAGAGCCTTTTCCGATCAGGATGTCAATACAGTAATCCTCCATTGCCGGGTAGAGCACTTCCTCCACCTGACGGTTCAGCCGGTGTATCTCATCCACAAAGAGCAGATCCCCCTCCTCGAGATTGTTGAGAATCGCCGCCATCTCCCCCGGCTTTTCGATTGCAGGGCCGCTGGTGACCTTCAGATGCACTCCCATCTCATTGGCGATGATTCCGGCCAGAGTCGTCTTGCCAAGTCCCGGAGGCCCGTAAAAGAGAACGTGATCCAGCGCATCCCTGCGCTGCTTCGCCGCCTCGATATAGATATTCAGATTCTCTTTGATCTTGGTCTGTCCGATATAATCCCTGAGAGACTGCGGTCTGAGAGACCCTTCGATCTTTACATCCTCTTGTGTCAGATTCGTCTCGATCATTCGTTTCTGCATAGTATCCTCGCTATATCATTCATTTCGGCTTTGGTCCCGACCCTGAAAAACTGCATCCGCTAAAACAGATTCTTTAATGCGGCCTTCAATACTGCGCCGGAATCCATGGCCTCAATATCCGAAATGGCATTTACGGCCCTGACACTCTCTGGCCGCCCGTATCCGAGAGATACAAGGGCCTCCACAGCTTCCTGCTTCTGCGGGCTGAGTCCCTGTGCCGTGCTCTGGCCTGCGGCGGCAGCCGCAATCTCTCTGCCGATCATGGCATCGTCTATCTGGAGCTTGTCCTTCAGATCAAGGATCAGCCGCTCCGCCGTCCTTGCGCCGATTCCCGGCGCTTTGGATATGGCCTTCACATCGCCCGACACAATGGCAAACCTCAGAGAATCCGCATCCATCACCGACAAAAGCGCCAGCACGCCCTTCGGTCCTATTCCGTTAACCGTGATACACTTTTTGAAAAGCTCAAGAGCATTCCGGCTGAGGAAACCGTACAGCCACTGGGCGTCCTCCCGAACGCTGTAGTAGGTGTAAAGCTTGACCTCCTCCCCCACTCCGGGCAGACGAGATGCCGTATCCGCGGAAATCTTGATATTATAGCCGATCCCGCCCACGTCAACCACCACATTATCCGGGGCAATGTCCTCTATCGTTCCGCTGACATATGCAATCATATACAGAATATCCTTCCTTTTCTTAGTATCAAATACACATCACCAAAGATTCCTGAGTCAGTTCGGGTAAGAGTTTAAACTCCGTCAACATATGCGCTTTAAAATGTGTTTTAAGTTTTAGCTGTTTTTCTGTATCAATCAATTCACATACCTTAATCGAGCTAAGTATTTTATGAAAATCTATTCTTTCCAGAACTTTCTTAGTAAATGGTCGCTTAGCGTCTAAAAAAGCAACAGATAAAAGAAATTTCTGTACACGTTCAGAATTCAATATCAACATAGCAGTATATGCGGCATCGTATGTTGGAAAAGCAATAAAGTAACCAGTATCATCAATCATCACTGGCTTTTTGTTATCACATTGTAATACACAAAAAAGAGGTTTTTTATAGAATCCACTAACTCCCACCTTATATCGGGAATATGAATAATCGCCAATACCAAACATAGAAAAATTGGGAGCATTTTTATAAATTGAACTCTTCCTATCCGAAAAAAACTCTTTATGGGACATCAAATAATCCCATGTTTTGGGCGCATCAATCTCTATATGGGATGTATCCTCGCGAATCTTTTTTTGCGTCACTATCACATATTTATTCAACCTTTGAACAATTGGCAATTTAAACATACTGCTCTTTATAAGCGGATATATATATTTATCCTCTATATCAACTTTTTCACCCAAACCGTTTATCAATGCTGATCCTTGAAATGTCAATTCCATGACTTTAGAACAATCATGTTTTATACCCTGTCTCCACTCAAAACAACACTTACCAGAAAAATCATCAACATCATTTGCTATATTACTATAGAATTTTCCACCTATATATCCAAAAGAACGAATAATTTTTTTAGGATTACTAAAAGAGTATACATTACAAATATCTGTGGAAATATCTTGTTTACTTAGTTCAATTATCAGTAAACATGCATTAGCATTAATACCAAACACTTTCTTAGCATTAAATTCAAATATATCGCATGTTTTAAAAGCTGTATGTGTACGCTTCATTTCTATAAAAATATTTCGTGCCACGGATGTTTTACACAACATTGCAATGGTAGAACTAGTTCCGTGTAATGATGCTAGTAATCGCAAAATAATATATTCACATATATCAAAATTGCTTGAACCAGTTATTGCGTCCATACCCTTTAAACCTTTAAAATTCGATTTGACAGGAAGATTATCAGAATTTAAGTTAGATAATGTACTATTGTTAACCCATGGTGGATTTCCTACAATAAGTATATGCTCTTTCTTATTAATGATAGATTTAAAGTCAAAAGAAAAAAAATCAGCATTTAAAATATGGACTCGAGAGTCATCTATGGTTTCTTCGCACATTTCGCAATACTTAGAATTGAGTTCTATACCTATAATTTCTGATGCTTCAAAGATTAAACTGCTTTTTACAAAACTACCTGTACCACAAGTGGGTTCTATGACAATAGATGGTGTAACTTTTCTATTTTCTTTTAGATACCGACAGACATCCAATGAAAAGTCTTCAGGTGTTTGGTAGTCTCCATATGCTCGCTTACCATTCATAGTTAACAATCCCATAAACTTTGTTGTTCAATGTAATTACTCGTGTGTACTGCAGTCTCCACTGTAGTGCATTACTAATAGTCAAATATCCCTGTATTGGAGGATTTATAAGAATTTCTTCAGCCAAATCATTATACACAATGCTATCCCCTGGAACATTCCTATCCTCTAAAAAGCCAATGATATCTTCTTTATATGCCCCATCTGCTATCATTTCTCTGAGTCGCTTAGTGATTGTGAAGTCTGCTGTTCTCATACTATCAATAAAAGTACAATGAGTAAAGCGAAGAGAACACCTGTTTTCAATATCTCTCTTATCATATACAAGTACTAATATATTATATCCTAAACCATAAATTTTCTGGCGAGCATTCTTAAAAGGACAACTTGATTGAGGTTGTATAATAGATGTAACTTTTATATCGGTCTGAATATGTTCATCAGGAAAGTCTATTCCTTTTGCACTGTTGCCAACAGTTACTATGTAATGTTCTAAAAGATACTGTTGAAATCTATGTTCTACATATGTTCCAACAGCTTTTCCATCCGTTATCCCAAGCAATTCTATATGATTTTCTTCAGACATAAAACTGCAAAATTTCTCTGCTTCCTTAATCAAATTTTCAATTGTTAATACTGGTTTCATACCACCATATTCCCTTAACTTTCAATAAATGTTTGTAAGTAAAATTAGACACATTAAATAACACACTAAAATCAAAGGTTAAGATTTCGCATAGAAATATTATAGCATTTACGAACGTATGTTTCAAGAGTTAGTTTAATCTGTTTGCTAGTGTCTACCAAAAGGATTCGTTGAAATTCCGTTGGGAACCAACTAAGTAAGTTTTTTCAGCAGTCTGCAGTAGACAAACACAAAACAGAGTACATGCACGGCAAACGTCAATGTCCAGCTGATGGGATAGGACCAATACAGGCAGGCCAATGTGTGATAACTCCGGAATACGGTATAAATCCAAACCACACGGAACAGGCAGGCCCCTGTGAGGGATACCAGCATGGGCATGACGGAATACCCCATTCCCCTCAGAGAGCCCACCATCACGGCCATCATGCCGCAGAGACAATAAGTGGTACAGATGATGCTCATCCGGAGAATGCCGTACCGGATCACCTCCGCATCGGAGGAATACAACTGCAGCAACAGCCCCGAGCCCAGATAGGCAAGATTGCCGAACACCAGTCCCACTGCGATCACCAGCCCCTGACAGATGAGCAGAATCCTTCCGATATGTCTGTAATTTCTCGCCCCGTAATTTTGTCCGGTAAAGCTGATCGCTGTCTGGGAAAAGGCGTTCATGGAAGTATACACAAAGCCCTCAATATTGGACGCCGCCGTGTTCCCCGCCATGGCGATGGAACCGAAGGAATTTACCGAAGACTGAATCAGCACATTGGAGATGGAAAACAGAGAACTCTGCAATCCCGCCGGCAGTCCGATCTGAAGCATCTTCTTGAGCTTGTCGGGGGCGACCCGAAGCTTTGACAGCTCTAATTTGTAATCCGCATCCGAGAGGAGCAGACAGCGCAGCACAAGGGCCGCAGAAATTGCCTGCGACACCACGGTAGCCATGGCAACGCCCGCCACCCCCAGCGAGAAGACGATCACGAAGATCAGATTCAGGATCACATTGACCACACCGGCGCCTGACAGATAATACAGCGGACGCCGGGTATCACCCACGGCACGCAGCACCGCAGCGCCGAAATTATAAAGCATGGTAAATGGCATACCGATAAAATAGATTCGCATATACAGCACGGACTGTCCGATGACATCGTCCGGTGTGCCCATCTGTGTGAGCGCAGGTCCTGCCACCGCAATTCCCGCAAACACCAGGATACAGCCGCCGGCCAACGCCGTCAGAAGCGCCGTATGCACCATCTCTGACAGCTCCGACTTCTGTCCGGCACCATAGAAACGCGCCACAAGCACATTTGCCCCGACGGAGAGACCGATAAAAAGATTTACCAGCAGATTGATCAGCGAACTGGTGGAACCCACCGCCGCCAGCGCCTCATTCCCGGCAAACTTTCCCACAACCACAATATCGGCTGCATTGAATAAAAGCTGTAAGATACCCGAGAGCATCAACGGAATATAAAAAACAAGAATTTTCCCGATAAAGGGACCGCTGCACATATCGATCTCATACTTTGCCGCTTTTGATCCTGTGCGCACACCCGACTGTTCTGTCATGTCGCATTCCTCCTTCCCATGCCGATTAACATGCCAACCGACACGTTAATCAGGCACTGTCTCACCGACAGTGCCCGCTCCTTTGATGCAGCGCTCTCAGACTTTTCGATTGAAAAGCTTACCGGCCGCTGTTAATATAGTTTACCAAGCCCTCCGCAGCGATGATCCTCTGCATAAATTCCGGGAAAGCCTGACCCTGGAAGCTGGTTCCCTTTGTCACGTCGGTGATCACTCCGGTGTCAAAATTTACCTCCACCTCATCTCCGGCCTCGATCCCCTTTGCAGCCTCAGGACATTCAATGATGGGAAGACCGATATTGATGGCGTTCCGATAAAAAATTCTGGCGAAGGTCTCAGCTATGACACAGCTTACTCCTGCAGCCTTGATGGCTATAGGCGCGTGTTCTCTCGAAGAGCCGCAGCCGAAATTTTTCTCGGCGACGATGATATCGCCCTTCTTAACATTCTTGATAAAATCCTTGTCGATATCCTCCATACAGTGAGTCGCAAGCTCCGCAGGATCAGAAGAATTCAGGTATCGTGCGGGGATGATGACGTCTGTATCCACATTGTCTCCGTATTTAAAAACCATTCCTTTAGCGTTGTTCATATTTACTCCCTCTGCGCGCCGCGGCGCACACTCAAATTTTATGCCTGAAATATTATAATTCGCAGGGGCAGGAAATCTTGCCCGTAACGGCACTTGCTGCCGCGACGGCGGGACTCGCCAGATAAATTTCGGAGTTGATATGTCCCATACGTCCCACAAAGTTTCGATTGGTGGTGGATACGCAGCGCTCTCCCTCCGCGAGAATTCCCATATAGCCCCCCAGACAGGGACCGCAGGTGGGTGTGCTCACAATGGCGCCCGCCTCGATAAAGGTCTTCAAAAGGCCCTCGTCCATGGCCTGCATGTAAATCTTTTGGGTAGCCGGAATCACGATACAGCGCATTCCCTTCGCCACATGACGGCCGGAGAGAACCTCGGCGGCCTTGCGCAGATCATCCAGACGTCCGTTGGTGCAGGAGCCGATCACAACCTGGTCGATGCGGATATCGTCCATCTCACGAATCTCATCGATGGTGTGCGTATTCTCGGGCAGATGAGGAAATGCCACGGTGGGCCGCAGCGTGCTCAGATCAATGGTATACTCCGCATCATACACGGCGTCGGCATCCGCCTCATAAATCTGATACGCTCTTGTGCTGTGTTCTTTCATATATGCGATTGCAAGCTCATCCACAGGGAAGATACCGTTTTTGCCGCCCGCCTCAATGGCCATATTGGCGATGGTAAAACGGTCGTCCATGGACAGGCCGGCAATGCCGTCCCCCACAAATTCCATGGACTTATACAGTGCTCCGTCCACTCCGATCATTCCGATGATATGTAAGATCACATCCTTGCCGCTGACCCATTTTGCGGGCTTTCCGATGAGATTGAAACGAATCGCGGCGGGCACCTTGAACCATGCCTTTCCTGTGGCCATACCGGCAGCCATATCCGTGCTGCCCACGCCTGTGGAGAAAGCTCCCAGCGCACCGTAAGTACAGGTGTGAGAATCCGCTCCGATGATCACATCCCCTGCCACGGTCAGACCTTTTTCGGGGAGCAGGGCGTGCTCGATCCCCATTTCTCCCACCTCAAAATAATTGGTAATCTCATTTTTGCGCGCAAACTCTCTCACGCATTTACAGTGCTCTGCGGACTTAATGTCCTTATTGGGAACAAAGTGGTCAGGCACCAGAGCGATCTTGTTTTTGTCAAACACGCCGTCCACTTTCATTTTATCCATCTCATGAATGGCTACGGGGCTTGTGATATCGTTGCCCAGTACCAAATCCAGATCTGCCTCGATCAGCTGTCCGGCTTCCACCTGCTCAAGCCCTGCAGCGGCAGCCAGGATTTTCTGCGTCATTGTCATACCCATGCTGTTTCTCCTCCATAAATAATCTGATGTTCACAAATAATCATAGCACAACTGACCGCATTTTGAAACAGATTTTTATACTATTTATGATACGGGCCCTGCGGCTCCAGTTTCCAGACAGTGGTCACCTTGAACAAGTCCCCGTCCACCTCGATCTCCAGCTGTCCGCCCTGAAGCTGGGCAAAGCTCTTGGCTATGGCCAGTCCCAGGCCGCTCCCCTCCGTATTTCTGGAGGCGTCTCCCCGGACAAAGCGCTCCGTGAGCTCCTGAGGATTCACAGCGATCTCCTGCGCCGTTATATTCTTCAGCACAATGATCACCCTGTCCTTCTGTACTTTTCCCGAGACATACACCCGGGTGCCGGGCATGGCATACTTGGTGATATTTCCAAGCAGATTTTCGTAGATACGGTAGGTGCGCTGAGAATCCAGAAGCAGAAGCACCTTGCTCTCGGGAAGATCCAGACGCATATCCAGCTGCCGCTCTGTCATTTTATCTCCCATCTCAAACGCCACCTGTTTCACCAGATTCATGATATCCACTTCCATCAGATTCAGACTCATATTCTGGGAGTCCGCCTTGCTGATCTCAAACAGATCCTCGATCAGAGCCTTCAGGCGCAGCGATTTGCGCTCGAGTGTATCCAGATATTCCACCCGCTGCTCTTCCGTGACCGAATCCTCCTTCAACAGATTGATATAGGTGATGATAGCAGTCAGAGGCGTCTTGAGATCGTGTGATACATTGGTGACAAGCTCAGCCCGCATCCGCTGGCTCTTTGTCTCATCTTCCACCGCTTTGCGAAAGCCCTGCTGTATGCGCTGTATTTGAGGTTTAAATGTCTCAAATACTCCCAGATCCTCCTTGATCTGGACATTGAGATTGCCCTGGGCTATCTCATAGATCGCCCTGAGAAGGATCGAGTATTTTTTCTGAAGATCAGAAATATATTTACGCAGCACGAAATAGAGCAGGAGCGAATAGAGCAGAGCCACTGTAAATCCTCCCATCCACAGACTGCTGATGACAAACAGGATCACCCCGTTGATCAAAACCAGCTTCAGGATCATTTTGTTGGCTTTGCGTGTCACGTCGAAATGAAGGAACGCATCATATGTTACTCTGAACTTTGACTTGATATAAGGGAATATCTGATAGGTCAGGCAGCGCTGTCTCATATATTTTCTGAATCCGAGGCTTCTGATCTCCCGCAGGCTGCAGCCGATATACCAGGCAATTCCAAACACAACCGTCAGAAGCAGCATATCCGCCCCATAGAGCAGGGCCGTCCCCACATGGTCATACCCGATCCCCATGCTCTGTTCCAGCACCCACAACGCAGCTTCGCTGCGAAGCCCGGCAAGCATACAGATTGATAAATAGGTTCCGGGTCCCATGCCTGCGTATAAGAGAAGCAGCAGAAATTCCAAAGAATATCTGAATCGTGCCGCCCGGACCGTATCCGTTTTTCCTGTTCCGTTCTCGTCAAGGGGCAGAAAAACTGCCGCAAACAGAACAAGCAGCCACAGACAGATCAGGATTGCGTCTGCGCCGCAGCTAAAATAGGCATAATAGCCCGTGTCGTCCAGATAATACATATTGTTTGCCAGATACAGCGCGCTGCCCTTTTGCAGCCTGGACCACTCCTCCTCGGAGATACTGTAGATGATACGGCAGTCAGAGGGCGCGCTCAAGGTCATATAGGCGCTCAGTCTCACATCTGCAGCCTGATCTAGCTCCACATAATTGTCGTCATTTTCCAGACGTATATTTCTGGCAGCCTGGCTGGCCAGCTTGCGTATCTCTGTGGAATCAGCCCCGAACTTTGCATTTTCTACCGTACAGTTGCCATGCTCGTCAAACAAAAATGCCAGATACAGATGCTGATTTTCGGGAAGCATCTGGGCCTTGTCCAGATTTCCCACACGCTCTCCTGTCTGCAGGTCCTCACAGCTGTAGCCAAAAGAAGCGTTCAGGCTGGGAAAGGTCTGCTCCAGCTCCTCCAGATTGTTTTCCAGCCATCTCAGATAAGTGAACACCCTCCCGCAGTCGGCAGACAGGCCTTCAACGGACGCATAATCCAGCTCATCCGCAAACCATGCCTGCTGCAGCCGCTCATCCAGCACCCACTGGCAATTCTCCCGCGGCTTCACAAAAACATCCAGATAGTCTAAGGGCTCAGAAGAGGTTCTCATCTGCAGATCCCGAAAAAGCACATAGCTGCTCCGTGCAAGCCAGTTTATGGTACTCTGTCTCGTCAGCGGACTCGAGTCCCTGAGCGCTTCACAGCGTCTGTCAAACAGTCCGTAGCAGGACATAAAGACACCTGCGGCGATCAGACAGACCAGCAGTCCCCACCGTATTCTTCTGGAATATTTTTTCATCGGATTTGTTGTCATAAATTTCCTCATTGCTTTTCGATTTTATAGCCGACTCCCCAGACCACTTTCAAATACTTGGGATTCTTGGGATCGATCTCGATCTTTTCCCTGATATTTCGCACATGTACCATGATCGTGTCCGTATTGACCGCCCGCTCGTTCCACACCCGCTCATAAATCTCGTCCGCAGAAAAGACTCTGCCCGGATTCTTGATCAGAAGCTGCACGATCTTGAATTCCATAGGGGTCAGTTTCACAGGCTCATCGTCCACGGTCACCTCTACGGTATCTTCGTTCAGTTCCAGTCCGCCCACACGGAAAACATGCTCGTTCTCCACCCCGGCTCCCACCGCGTTCAGATATTTCTTATAACGTCTGAGCTGTGAGTTGACTCTCGCCAGAAGTTCCAGAGGGGTAAACGGTTTGGTGACATAATCGTCCGCCCCCATATTCAAGCCCATGATCTTGTCTACCTCCTCGGACTTGGCAGAAAGCATTATCACGGGAAATTCATAATTCTCGGCCCGAAGCTTCATGAGCATGGTCACGCCGTCCATCACAGGCATCATGATATCCACAATGGCCAAATGCGGCTCTTGGCTTCTGATCAGTTCCAGGCCTTCGCTGCCGTTCGCAGCAGTCATCACCTGATACCCCTGGTTGCGCAGATAAATCTCCACGCCGCTGCGAATTTCGTTGTCATCCTCCACTACCAAAATACAATAGTCTTCCATATCCGGCCCTCACCTTCTGTAAATTCCGCGTCGTCCTCCGCCTGACAAACGCAATATAGAATAAGTATAGACCGAAAGTGTCCGACATGCAACCTGATATAATATCACAGCATGTCCAGCCATTGAAAGATCTGATCTCCCATCAGATAACCGGCCCCCACAAAGACCAGATTCCAGACGGCGATCCCCAGCGCAGAGCTGGTGACATAAGATGCCAGCGGCATCTGCATCACTCCCGCCGGAATCGAGATCAAAGTGCGCAGCATGGGAATCAGCTTGGCCACAAAAAGTCCCGCCGGTCCATGCATTCTCACCCAGTCCAGACTTTTCTGCAGCGCCTCCTCCTGTCTGGGAAAATGCCTGAGATAGATCTTCATGATGATCCAGCCGCCTCGTTTCCCGATAAAATACAATAGCAGGCTGCCCAGAAGTCCTGCGGCTACCGTGATCGCCATCACCCACACAAATGGAATCTGCCCTCTGGCCGCCATCACTCCCGCCAGCGGCATGATCACTCCCGCCGGAAACCCCGGAAGATTCAGATACTCCAGAAAAACGATCACAAAAATAGCGATACCTCCATATTGCGTAAAATACATAGTCAAAGCTGCCGTATCCATAAAAAAACCCCCTTTACACAGATAGACAGTGAACGATCGGTACTGCCCGCCTCCTTGTCTATCAGTGTAAGGGGTAAATATAAAGTATGCCGACAAAAAATTCCAAAGAAAAACTAAATTATTGCTTAATAATCATATGATCCGGGGTAGCTCAGCTCTGAATCTTCTTCATCTGGTAAAATCTTCCCTGCAGCGCCATGAGCTCCTCATAGGTTCCGTATTCCACACAGCGTCCCTCATCGATCACCGCAATCTTATCCGCCTCTCTGATGGTGGAGAGACGATGGGCCACAATGAATGTGGTACGGTTTGCGGTAAGATTATTCACCGCCTCCTGGATCAGCTTCTCCGAGATGCTGTCCAATGCCGATGTGGCCTCATCCAGCACGATCACTCTGGGATCGCGGATCAGTGCCCTGGCGATAGAAATACGCTGTCTCTGTCCTCCCGAGAGCTTCCCTCCGTGTTCGCCCACCCTTGTCTCCAGTCCGTCCGGAAGCGATTCGATGAGCTCCTTTAGATTGGCAGCCCGGATGACCTGATCCAGCCGGGCTGCCGTCACATTCTCACACCCGTAAGTGATATTATCCCGGATCGTTCCCGAAAAAAGGATGGAAGTCTGCGGGACTACTGCCAGATATCTGCGATAGCTTCGCAGATCAATCTCATTTAAATTCTGTCCGTCCAGCAGTACCTGTCCTCTGTCCGTGAGATAAAAACCGATGACCATATTCAGAATCGTGGTCTTGCCCGCGCCTGATTCTCCTACCAGGGCGATGGTCTCCCCGGGCTTTACCTCCAGATTCAGACCGTTTAAGGTGTTTTTTCCGCCGTCCTTATATCCAAAATATACATCCCGGAAGGAAAAGCTACCCTGTACGCCGTCAATTTCACGCTTGCCCTCATTGCTCTCCACATCGTCGGACAAAATCACCTCACCGATGGAGGTGACAGACTCTATCCCCTTTGCAATGACCGGAACCAGTGCGATGATGGCTGACACCTGATTGACGATCGTGGCAAAATAATTTTGATAAAGCGCGATGTCGCCTACCATGATCCGGGTTTGCAGCGCCAGCCAGGCCGTAAATCCAAGGCAGATCACCTGGAAGACCTGAAAGATCGCCCAGCCCACAGAACCGAACAGCGCCTGCACCAGATCCAGCTTGTAGCCTCTCTCCGCCACCGTAAAGAGCTGACTGCTCATCTTCTGCACCTCTTCCTCCTCCAGTGCATGAGCCCTTGTGACCGGAATCAGCTCCACCATCTCCATGACTCTGGCGGAGGTCTCCTCCATCTCTTTTCTGAATTCCGCATTGCGCTTTTTCATCACACTTCGGAAGGTGACCATGGAGACGGCCGCGATAGGCGTCGTGAGAAGAAAGAACAAAAACACCATAAAGCTCTTGTTCACAGTCACCACCAGAGCCACGATAATATTCAGCGCGATATTCAACACATTCAGGAACATCTGGGTGGTAAGTCCCTCAACAGCCTCCACGTCACGCATGATCTTGGACTGCAGCCGCCCCGAACGGGTCTCCACATGATAGGCGATAGAGAGCTGCTGGAGCTTTCGTATCAAAGCCTTTCTGAGCCCGGTCTCCGCATAGCGCGTGGCCTGACTCTTATAATCCGTATAAAGATAATTCATGGGCACATTCAGAGCGATCAGCACCACCATCAGAATCGAGTAAAATACGGTGTTGCGCAGACAGTCCGGGTTTCCGGACGTGATGTCGTTTATGATATTGGCCGTGACGATGGGCAGCACCCACACACAGGCATGCTTAATAAAGAAGAATAATATCGCAAGGAAAAATTTGTGATAATTCCCCTTGTATACAGCCAGCAGTATTTTCAGCGGATGCCCCTCATATCTGCGGTAACACTCCGCAATCCAGGTCTCGGGCTCGATTCCCTTCGGAGGCCGCATCTTTTTCTCAAAAGAAGATTTTTTTGTATTCTTTATCGTTTTATCAGTACTTTCGTTCATGCATTCCTCCTATCATACCGAATAGCCGCAGGTTTCAAGATAATTCAGACTTGCCTCTATCTTGTCCGGACTGTTTACCTCCAAAAGCATGCTGCTCTTTTGCAAGCCATACTCCTGAATCAGCTTAAAAATATAGGGCCAGTCTATCTTCCCGCATCCCAGCGCCAAGTGTTCATCCCGCCTCAGGTGATTGTCATTGACATGAAAATGGCGCACATAAGGTCCCATCGCCTCAAACCACTGTTTGGGCTGATCCGTTGCCAGCATCATATGCCCGATGTCGAGGCAGATTCCAAAACGCTTTTCACCCTGAAGCAGCTCTGCCAGCTCTGCCAGTTCCCGGGGAGATTCGTCAAACATATTTTCAATATAAATTTCCACCACAGCATCCTGCTTCAGCAGCATCCGCACGGTGTCCGCCATCACCTCCAGCCAGTTGGAGCGGTATTTGTGATCGTCCGCCAGACCGGGCATCAGATTTGTGTGAAAGATGACGCCGCGGCAGCCAAGCTGTGCGGCAATCTCCACCGATTGCTGCATACGGTAAATGCTGTGGCTGCTGATCCCGCTGTCCCAGCTGAAGGGAACGATATCATAAAAAGCGCCGTGAAGCGTATCCGTTGCCTTTGGTCTGTCAAAGCTTTTATAGAAAGCGATACGCTGTGCCAAAGCCTCCTTATCGTCCAGAAGGGCCGGATTAAAAAAATCATTGTATTCAAAACCGAGGGAATATTTTTGGGCAAATTCCACATAAGTCTCCATTTCCCTCCATCTGGGGATGATATGAGTTATGTTTCTGTCAGCTGTCATGTCAAAACCTCACATTCTATGAATCATGCCATTGGGACAGGGGAGGCTTTTCATCCATCTCCCCATACGCCGCCTGAAATAATTCCTGTATCCTTTTGTCGATCTTACCCTCTGCAGCCATGTCAGCAAGCATCGCAAACGCCTTGTCGTCCTGAATCGACTTCTTATACGGGCGGTCGGCGCTGGTCAAAGCCTCAAACATATCGACCACCGTCAGGATCCTGGCCTCAAAAGGAATCTCATCCCCCTTAAGACCTCTGGGATAACCGCTTCCGTCCAGATACTCATGATGCGCTCCCGTCCACTGAATGATATGCGGATATCGCTTTCCGAAATTCATCTTCCTCAGATAGGTTTCCGTGTAAGTGACATGAGAACAGATAATGTCCCTCTCGCCCTGTGTCAGGTTGCCGCGTCTCACAGTCAGGCATTCTTCCTCCTCCGGTGTGAGATAACGAATCTGTCTGCCGTCTGCGTCTGTGTAGACTCTTGACGCCAGATCCGTGATATAGGCCACATCCTCATCCGACAGATGCGGCTTTACATTGATTTCCTCCGTCCGCACCCTGGCCTGTGCAAGATACTCGCCGGTCTTCTCCCACTCCTCCCCGGCTATCCTGCCTTTCAGATAATCGATATAATACAGGGCAGCCAAGTGTTCAAACCGCTCCTCCACCAGATCCTGTCTCTTGTCCAGACGGGTGGTCTTATTGATCACCTCATTGGGAATGACCATCTTACCGATATCGTGCATCAACGCCGCCATCAGAAGTTCATCCCGCTCCTCGGCGGTAAAAGAACGGTCACACAGTCCTTGCTCATGCTGTCTGTTGATATAATCCACCAGCTCTCTTGCATAGAGATAAACATTCCTGGAGTGATAATAATTATATGGGATACGGGTATCTATAGCGTCTGTAAACACCTGTGTGATCGTGAACATCAGCTGTTCCATCTCCTGGACATATTTCATGTTGGAGACGGCTACCGCCGCCTGAGATCCCAGCGATTCCAGAATCTTTTCGTATTTCTTTTTATAGGGCACCACTTCTTTCGCCTCATTCTGGGCGTTGATGAGCTGCACCACACCCACCAGCTTCTCCTCGTGATTCACCAGAGGAAACACCAGCATGGACTTGGTGTGATAACCGGTCAGCTTATCGTATTCTCTGGGCCCGCTGAAATTAAACTCCTCACAGCTGTACACATCATCAATGTTGAGGAGCTTCCTGTGAATGGCCGAGTATGCGCAGACATTTCTCTCATCCATGGCCACGGGAGGATACTGCTCCCCGCTCATTCCCTTGCGGTTGACATGCCGGGACAGCGTTTTCGTGATACAGAATTTCAGCTGATCCTCTTCATACAGATAAAGAGTCCCACCATCGCTCTGTGTCAGCTCCATGGCGCACTCTACGATCTTAGACAACAGTTCGTCATAATTCCTCTCTGCAGCCAACAAAATGCCGATTTCCAATATTTTATCTGCCTGAGTCTGTTCCATTATTTTTACCCCCGAACTCTGATCCTGATTCTTCAACCAGGAATACCTTAATCTTTTCCTGTTTTCCCTTTAAGGTATGCTCTCCCAGAAACTCCGCATGAAAATGCTGTTTCACCTGTTCGTACATCTCCTCGCTGAGGAGCACCTGACCGCCTTTTGCGATACTCTCCAGCCTCTCCGCTGTATTAACCGTGTCCCCTATGGCGGTGTAATCCATTCGGAAATCACATCCGATATTGCCCACAATGGCTCTCCCGCAGTGAATGCCCACACCGCAGGCAATCTCCACGCCAAAATCCCGCTTCAGACCGTCATTCAGGCTCTCCACTGCCCGCACGATATCCAGTCCGGTACGGACAGCCTTCAGCGGATAATCCTTCACATCCAGAGGCGCGTTATACACTGCCATCACTGCGTCCCCGATAAATTTGTCCAGTGTCCCTTCCTGTCTGAAGATCGCTTCTGTCACCTGTTCCAGATAACGGTTCAGTATCTCCACCACCTCGCCGGGCGTAAGACTTTCAGACAATGAAGTAAAACCTCTGATATCCACAAAAAGGACCGCGATCTCCTGATTCCTGCCCCCGAGCTCTACCTGGAAATTCCTGGTTCTGGAAAGCTCATCTACCACCTGGGGCGCCATATAGGTACGGAACACATCCAATATCTTCTTTTTGCGCACACGTTCCATTAGATATCCGGTCACTACCCTCACCAGAGCAACTGCAGCCACTCCCAGAACAGGCGTCAGGCATTTCCAGTACAGACCCTGGGTATACAGATATTTTGCCGCTCCCAACAGGATGCCCTCAAGAATCAGACCTCCCGCCATTCCGATCTGAAAACGGCTGTGTGAGACAAGCCACACATAGCCTCCCACAATAACTGCCGCAGACAGCGCGCCGCACCATCCGGGCAGCCCGCGAAAGGTTCGACCCTCCAGAAGCGCATTGACGTGATTTGCCTGGCCTTCCACTCCGTTCATGACGGTACTCCGGGCGATGGGAACCATATATTGATCCATCATTCCGGAGCAATACGCTCCCACCAGCACAATACAATCCTGAAACACTCTGGCGTCACAGCGGCCCGCAGCCACATCCGCGTAGGAATACACCTCGTACATGCCCGGCGGTGCCGTATAGTCAAATCCATAGATACCTCTGTCGTCTGTGGCCGGCACATCAGATTGGGAAACCGCTCCTGCAGACTGTATGTATCTGTTATAAACCTCATAGGCAAAATTATGGGTGGTCTCGCCGTTCCAGTCCACAGAGAGCAAAGCGCGGCGCACATAATTATCCGTATCCTGCACTGTGTTGGTAAACCCGTTATAGCTCACGGCGTCCAAGGCTTCATAAGGCTTCTCCACCTGTGCCACATGCATGGTATTCATCTGCAGACTGCCGTCAGGCTGCGGTTCCAGACGCGCCTCATAGGAAATATAGGATGCCATCACCACATTGTCGTACTTTGCTGCAGCCTCCGCCAGAGCCCGGTCTCCCTCTTCATCGTGCTCACCGAAATAATTGATATCAAAGGCAATTACGGCCGGAGCATAATCTGTATCAAAGGCGTTGATCAGATCGGCCGCCTGTTGCCTGCTCCAACCGGAAAAGGGCCCCAGCTCCTGCAGAGAAGCCTCGTCTATTCCGATGATCTTGATCCGGTTGTCCACCGGCTTCTCATGAACATACAGACTGTCGCACAGCCATAATTCTGCACTGTCAAGGGGTGCCGCATACGCGAGCACCCCAGCCAGAAATCCGGCCAAGACTGTGAGCAATACCAGCCTTGCCCCCTGTATTGATTGATTCTCATCCTTCATTCTAATACCCTATATGTTATTCTCTTCTTTCCTGATTATGGAAGTTCCGGTTTGGATCCCTCGATAATGCTGTTGCAGGGATAAGTCTTCGTTCCCGTGGTGTAAATATAAGGATAATACTTCCTGCCCTCCGCATCCTGCCAGATAGGATACAGCAAGGTATCCTCCGTCACCACATCCTTGTCATAATCCCACTCTCTGCCGTCTATCGTACACCAGCCTGCGTGAGTGAGGTCTTTCTTTTCGGAAACTCACCCTTCAGGCGTCATGCTTACCGTGACATCCGACGGTTTCTGCAGCTTGCTTCCGCTGTCGACGGAATTGTTTTCAACGGAATTGTTGGGCGCGATATCCATAATGGTTGAATACTTGCTTCCGTCCTCATTCTCGCCCCACAAAGCAATATAGGGAAGATAATAAGCTACTCTGAATTTCCTGGAAGGCTCCGAAGGTTCGGACGGTTCTGAAGGTTCCGTCGGCTCCGTCGGCTCTGTCGGTTCCGAAGGTTCAGACGGCCCGGAAGGATCCGGCTCTGTCGGTTCCGAAGGCTTTGTAGGTTCCTCTGTGGAAGGCTCCGAAGGCTTGGGCTTGGGTTTGGAAGGCTTTTTATCCGAATCATCGTCCGAATCATCCTCTTCCGGCTCTGCCTCCGATGTCTCGGGAACAGATTCGGGAACCGACTCCGAAGGAGCGGAAGGCTTCACAGGTTTTGTTTTTACCGGTTCAGTTGAGGCTTCGCGGGACTCCTCTACCGGATTCTGTGAGGAGGACTCTGTCTCTTTCCCGGTTTCTGTCTTCCCGTCCGGGACGGACGGTTCCTTTGAGCCTGATGCCTGATCCTCTCCGGTAGAAGGCTGCTCCGACTCTGCGGACGCAAGGGTCGTAATCGCATCCATATTCAACGATCTTCCCGACTGTTCTATTTTTCTCAGACGCTCCAGCATCTGACTGTTCATCTGCTCTTCCGTGATCATTCCCTGCTCTGTCAAAAAGCTCGGGGAAGCGCTGTCGGTAAACTCTGTGTATTCTCCGGCATGATACTCGCGGGGCTCCATTCCGTCCGGTGCAACCGCCACACAGCCGTCATAGACAAGAACCGAAACAGTTCCCTCCCCGTCACTGTCACTTTCATTTTTGCGCACTTCAAATACGGTTCCTCTGACAGACATGGTTGCGTTCGGCGTCACTATATCATAAGTGGCATCCTGACCCAGCGGATTCTGAATCTCACTCAATACGCTGCCCGCTTCCAGCTGTATGGAAGTCCTGGCGGCTGCCGCCGTTCCCTGTGCATGTACCTGCATGGCGCCGCACTCACCCAGCATCACATATTTGTCTGTGTCCAGTCGCAGTACCACATAGGCATCCTCCCCCGTGGTCAGATAATCTCCCGAGACCAGATTCATATTCACTGATGCGTTGAGACCGGAAATCCCTTCCCTGTCGATGGTCACTGCTCCGTCCATTTCCACGATTTTAATGGAGCGGTAGGACTGATGTTGGCTCTTCCAGATCAGTACCACTGAAACAATGACGATCAATGCAACCACCACAGCGGAAATCGCCAATATTGTTTTTTGACTCATCCTCTTTTCCATGTTGCATGCCTGCCTTTCCATACTTTTCTATAGGCTTTCTGCTTCCATATAAAGCCAATGCTTTATATTAATATAAGCCTAAAGTCAAATATTTGTCAATCATACAGTTGTATCGAATAACAACATCTATTTTATTATCGGCAGCAAAAGTCTCTCACAAAAGAGGAAGGATGCAAAAAATGCATCCTTCCGTCATAAATAACATCCTTTTAGTTATTGATCAGCTTGTCTTCCTCGTTGTTCCAGCTGTAGAGCTTACGAACCTCCTCACCGACCTTCTCAGCGGGATGCTCTCCTGCAAGCTTTCTCATGGCCTTAAAGTGAACCTGTCTGCCTGCGGGCGACATATCCAGCAGGAAGTCCTTCGCAAAGGTGCCGTCCTGAATATCGCTCAAAATCTTCTTCATGGCTTTCTTGGTATCCTCGGTAATAATCTTGGGACCGGTGATATAGTCGCCGTACTCAGCCGTATTGGAGATGGAGTATCTCATACCCGCAAAGCCGGACTGATAAATCAGATCCACGATCAGCTTCATCTCATGAATGCACTCGAAATATGCATTTCTGGGGTCGTAACCGGCCTCAACCAAGGTCTCAAAGCCCGCCTGCATCAGTGCGCAAACGCCTCCGCACAAAACAGCCTGCTCTCCAAAGAGATCGGTCTCTGTCTCGGTGCGGAAATTGGTCTCCAGAACGCCCGCTCTGGCACCGCCGATGCCCAGCGCATATGCCAGCGCCAGATCCTGAGCCTTTCCGGTGGCATCCTGCTCCACAGCGATCAGACAGGGAACGCCCTTGCCGGCCTGATACTCGCTTCTCACAGTATGTCCAGGACCCTTGGGCGCGATCATGGTCACATCGACATTTGCAGGAGGCACGATACAGCCAAAGTGAATATTAAAGCCATGGGCAAACATCAGCATATTGCCCTCCTCCAGATTGGGCTCAATATCCTGCTTGTAGAGATCGGCCTGCTTCTCATCATTGATCAGGATCATGATGATATCAGCCTTCTTTGCAGCCTCAGCCGCAGTATATACCTCAAATCCCTGTGCCACGGCCTTGTCCCATGACCTGGAGCCCTCATACAGACCGATGATGACATGACAGCCTGAATCCTTCAGATTCAGCGCATGGGCATGTCCCTGGCTGCCGTAACCGATGATTGCGATCGTCTTGCCTTCGAGCAGGGAGAGATTGCAGTCCTCCTGATAAAAAATCTTTGCCATTTTTCTATTTCCTCCTTATTGTTTGAAAAGAATTAAAACATTATATAACTGATAGGAACATTCTCCTAGAGCTAACATCGTTTCTCACAGTACGGTGACATTCTCCATGCCTCTGCACAGCCCCGCGATACCGGTGCGCGCAATCTCAAGAATCTCATAATCATCCAGAAGGCCGATAAACGCATCGATCTTGGACTGATTGCCCGTGAGCTCAATGATCATACACTCAGGCGCAACATCGATGATCTTGGCCCGAAAGATATCCACGATCGCCGAGATACTCTGTCTTTTATCCGCAGGCGCCTTCACCTTGATCAGTACCAGCTCCCTGTAGACGCTCTCGTCAGGCTTTAACTCCTTGATATCCCGGATATCCACCAGCTTTGCGAGCTGCTTTTCTATCTGCTCCAAAATCTCATCGTCACCGCTTGTAACGATGGTGATTCGCGTAAATCCCGAATCTGCGGTCACTCCCGCGGTGATACTCTCTATATTATAGCCTCTGCGGGAGAAGAGTCCCGAAATCCGACTCAAAACCCCGGAGGTATTATCGACCAACAACTGAAAAACTTTTTTCTGCATGGCAATTCCTTCCCGATTCCTTCTGTTTAAAACTGCTAGCTTATACTATAGCAAGTTAAAGCGTTAATGTCAACAAAAATCACCTGCCGCCCCAAAGAGTAAGCGGCCTCTCCAATACCAGGTAATCTTCTTTGCAGTAATTTTGAACTTCACGGTTTTGGTTCCGCCGTAATCGCCCATTCCCTTGATGGTTACGCTGGCAGTACCCTTTTTCACATTGTTCCGGTAGCTGTCCGGATCAATTGTAAAATCCCTGCCGTAAACAAGCGTATTTGATCCGATCTTCACTGTGATATCTTCCGGTTTCAGAGTGACGGCGCTGCCGGTAAAGCTTTGCTGCGCCACTGTGATTCTGGCCTTTCCGAAAGAAACTTTCGTGATATGGTAGGATGCTGTCAGAGTGCCCCGGTAAGCGCCCTTTCCCGTCACGGTCACCAGGACGGTCTCCCCTTCTGGCACAATGCTTTTGCCGTCAAGCTTTGTGCCGTCCGTGAGCGTGTAGGCAATGTTCTTCTCATAGTCCGTACCGGCTGTCAGCTTTTTGCCGTTGGAATCCGTCAGAACAGGCTTACTGATGTATTTGCCCGCTTTGTTTACATATGCAACGTCCGCTGCAAAAATCGATACAAGTCCTTCGTCAAAGCTGCTCTGCACAATGTTAAACGGAATGAGGATCGCCCCTTTGAAGTTACCCCTGCCCTTGATTGTTATGAGAGGCGGCTTGGCATCCGCCGCCGAGGCGACTTTCTTGTTGTTGGCATAAGTTATTGTATAATCCCGCTTTACCGCCATGTCCGTACCGTCAAAGACAGGGCTTACCGCGGGAGCACACCCTCCCTTCGTGTAGGGAACCGTCAAATCCCGGGGGATTCCGCTAATGAAAGCTCCCTTGTCAGCCGTCAGATCATAGGGTGCGATTTTAAAGGTTTTCTTCACCTTCCCGCTGTAACCTCCCGTTCCCGTGACGATTACAGTGGCGGTGCCCGCATTTGTCTCTTTGGTATAGGCTACCGTATAGTCGGTCTCCCGCGTCAGAACTTTGCCGCCCAGAGCAACCTGAAGGTTCTCCTGTGTCTGTGCCTCTCCGTTGTAAACCTTGTCTTCCAAACCGGTTATCACTGCTTTCGCAATGGACTCTCCTTTGATTTGGAAGGTGGCCGACTTACTTCCCGCATATTCGCCGATACCCGTAATCGTGACGGTTGCCTTACCGATCTGTGTATTGTTCCGGTAGCTGACCGTATAGTGCGTATCCTGTATCAGCACATTCTTACCAAAGGTTACCTTGATCTCGGGTTCTACCGCCTGTCCGGTATAGGCCTGCGCTGAAATGGCACTGATCTTCGCCTTGGTGAGCAGCGTCTTATCAGTGACGGTAAACTCGATCATCCGTTCTCCGGTGTAGTTTCCGATTCCCGTGACTTTGACACGATAGGTTCCGGCTGCCTTGTAAGCGTTCGGTTCTCCCTCATCGGGATAGGAAACCGTGAAATCTCTTTTATTTGCAAGCTTTTTGCCGTTATAGATCAGAACCGGCACCGGTTTTTGTACCTTGCCGGATGCCGCCGCGATCAGCTCGCCCGCGGACACAAGGTAATTCCCGTCCTCGTCCGTATCGTTCATATCCCTCTGATTGATTGCAAACGTGACCGTTTCTTTGCCGCTGTAGCTTCCCTTTCCGGTGACGGTGATAGTGGGGGCAGTGCGGGCGTTCTCAGCATTATTAGCCTTGGTAGTGTTCTTGTAAGAAATCGAGTAGTCCACCTTCTCAGTCAGAAGAGTCGCACCGTCATATACCTGCACGGCGGGCTTGATCGCTTTCCCGGTATAGGTCTGTGCCGGAACCTCCGTCATCCAGAAACCATTCGGGATATCGGGATTGTCAGGATCAACCGGCTTATCCGGGTCATCCGGCTCCGTCTCCGGTTTCCACCCCGGATAAAGAACAAGATCCGACTGCACCGTATCCGTATCGAAATCCCATAAAACCGTGCATTCCGCATCCTTGTACCAACCGGTAAAAAGATATCCCGACAGTACGGGAGGTGTCGGCGCTTCTATTTTACTTCCCTTCCGAATACCCGTAAGCGGAGCAATATCCGTGCCATGGAATACCACGCTGTATAACCCGTTTCTTGCTGCGGTCAGACACTCATTGCCGATACCGATCGCAATTTTCGACCATTGTTCGTCGCTTCCGCCGTAATTTACAACCTTTATGCTGCTGCAGCCATAAAAAGCATAATCTCCGATCAGTTCAATTCCGTCGGGCAGATTAATCGTCTCCAGATGACTGCAGGAAGAAAATGCATAGTTCCCTATGGATTTTATACCTTCCGGAAATACCAGCTCTTTTATATTACCTGCACCATAAAAGGCGCTCTCGCCTATGTATGAAACGCTGTCCGGAATTCTGAATGTCACTCCTCCGGCGGCTGGCGGATAAAACAACAGTCCGTCCATGGCTTTCGTATACAATACGCCTCCCGCCGTGCTGAGCTTTGCATGATCTTCCGAAACAGAGATTGACGACAGCTTCTCACACCCGTAAATCATTTCGTTTATATTGATATCGTCACTGAGAACAAACGAGGCCGGAAGAGATACGGACTCCAGATTCGGACAGGCGCTGATACTTTTTGCCTCCATAGACACCAATCCTTCACTGAAGGTTATACTCTTCAGCTTTTTACTGTTATTAAATGCCTTTCTGCAAACTGCCTCCAAAGGATATTCCTTAAAAGCGGAGGGTACGATCACCAGTTCCTCATCCCCGGTATAAGCCGTCAAATAGGCCTTTCCGTTCCTGATCAAATAGGTGAAGTTTCCGTCTGTGCCTTCGAATTCTTCTGTCCCCGGTGTCTCCGTTTCCGGTATCTCTGTCGTATTGTAGTGAATTACTGCATTTGTCAGGCTCTCATTGTTGATACCGATCTTTATCTGCAGCCATGCGGCTTCATCGCTGCCATAATATACATCCGTCAAACTGCCGCACCCGTTAAAAGCGGAATCTCCGATATTTGTTACACTCATCGGAATACTGATGCGGATCAGTTTATTATTGTTCTCAAAAATACTCTCCCCTATATCCGTCACGCCCTGCGTAACATAAATATCTCCGTCATACTCCCCCTTGGAATAGCAGCTTTCTACAATCGCATCATCCGTACAATCCTCCCATATCGCAATATATCCGCCGCCAACAAAGTCCCGTGACTTTGATTCTCCGTTTATATCTGACACTGTCACTGTGGCATCGCAATAAAGATCCTGAAAGTGCGCCGTTCCGTGTATAATGCCGATCGTTCCGATAAATCCTCCCGCATTAACGGTTCTCTCGCTGCTTCCCGTGACCTTTGCTTTTGCGCGGCAGCGTTTCATCACAATATCGTTGCTGCCTTCCAGTCCTGAAGTAAAACCGCCTACATAATGAAGATAGTAATAGCCTTCCTCATCTTTATCCTCAACCTCCGTTATAATACCGTCATTTGTAGAAGAGACCGTACCTTCAAAACTGCAGTCCTCGACGGTGGCCCATGACAGATTGCCGGCAAATCCGCCGGCCTGGAGCGCCCTTTTCGCTGCAACCACAAGATTTCCGGTGGCCTGAGTGTTGATCAGATTGGCGCGGATTGCAGAACCGACAACCGTACCGCAGCTGACGGACATCTGGGTATACATCTTGATATCAGCGTCCACTTTACAATTTTCAATCTGAGTTCTCTCTTCGACTCCATTCCCCCAACTATACAAAACGCCTGTAAGACCGCCTGCATATTGTTGTGAGACCATGCCGTTCGATGACACCCAGCCTTCGTCAACACTTTCTACCAAAATATCAACATTCTCTAACACTACATTCCTGATATTGCCGAATGTCAGTCCAAACAATCCGTAAAAATAAACTTCACGCTTGTCTCCCATACGCAGATTCCTGATATGCAGATTTCTGATGGTATGGTTATCACCGTCAAAGGTTCCGTAAAAAGCAGTGCTTATGCTTGTAATTTCATCATTGCCCAAAGTTCCGTATCCGATTGGCATCCATTCATAGAACCGTAAATCAATATCGTTGGTCAGAATATAAAAGGCTTTCTGATAACTTGATTCTCCGTCATTTACTTTTTTCGCAAGCAGCGCAAGTTCTTCCGCCGAACCGATCTGATAGGGGTCCTCTTTTGTCCCGCTTCCTCCCGAAAATACTTCCGCGGCGTGATTCTGCCAGGTATCCGTGACCTTTGTCTCTCCCTCGTCCGAGCCGTCTCCTGTTCCGCTGTCTCCTTCGCCCGGCTCGACAGCGTCCTCATCTGAGATCACATACCTGGAACGGAATGTCTCCGACAAATATTCATCGTTTGCCTGATGGTCGCTAAAGTTGTCTGCCCCTCTCAAAAAGCAGGAATAGGCGTTTTGTCCCGCATCCCATGTGGCATCCAGATTATAATACAGCGTTCCTGCCTGTGCGATATTCCAGGCATGAGCTCCGCCGTTTCCGATTCCGTCTATGATACGGCTATCAACCCCGCTCTCCAGCAGCAAACGATATATCGAGTTCGCATATCCCTGACACACTGCGGTTTTGTTGATCAGCGCGGCATATGCGGAATACTTTAACACATATGCATCGTCATTGAGGTTGTCATGATCATAGGTCACATTTGCGCAAACATAGTCATATACCGACTTGATTTTGTGGTAGTCACTCTTTCCGTCAAGATTTAATTCCTCAAGAATCTGCCGGATTTTTGCATCTACAAGCTGTTCCTGTTCTTCCGTGGTATAATATGTTACCGCATATTTTATCGTCAGGTAGTTTGTGTTGTCCGCCTTATATCCCGACATGTCTGCTTTATATCCGGCAAACTGAAATCTGATATAGTCCCCTTCCGTTGCATTTCCCGTATGCTGTATCGCGCGATCGAATATTTCAGCTATTATCGTCTCTTGAACTTCATCCTGTGTCTCATATGAAATCTCTATATCACCGGTGCGTTTTTTCAATTGCTCCCTCAGCTGTACGCCCGCCTCTTCAATCGAACTGCATGCCTGCAATTCTTCCGATGCATAGAGCTCAGCCTTTGGCCCCTCAAGATTTCCTGCTGAAATTAAATCCTCTTCTTTGATAACAGAGGCATAAATCGGATTAATATAAGTTGCACTATAAGAGATGTATCCGTCCTTAATCATATCCGCCGTTTTCCGAAAAGCCGCGGGAGCGCCATCCGTGGTTCCGTCCGGACTTTCAAGCCCATACTCAGCCTCGTGTGTCTGCGGTATATACGCCTCCGCTGCGACAGTCGTTATTTCGACAGAGGAAAAAAGCATCGTGACAGCCATGAGCATACCCAACGCTTTTTTCTGTGCCTTTTTCAGAATTTGTTTTTTGAGCTTTTTCATCTTGTGCATCCTCTCTTCATACATTACTCCAGAACTCCCTCAGAAATACTCTCCACCGCAGGTGCGGCACCCAGTGAGATCTCCACCTCCACACCGTATTTCTGTTCGGGAGCAGTCTCCGCCTCCGGATCTGTATACTCACGGTCCTCTTCATCTCCGTATAAGGATTTGTGCTTTTCGCGCTCCTCGTCCATGGCATGAAGCATGGCAGCGTTTTTGGCCATCTGGTACAGCTCCTCGTCATATTCCAGCAGCTTTTTTTCATCCTGCGCCGGAACAATATCGCCATTTGCAATCCTTCTGGCAGTCTCCAGGGCCTTGGCCATATCCTCCGCCGCATCCTCATAGGCCTCGCTCTGCTGCTTTGCAACATAGCTGTTGAATTCTACCATATACCGCTCGGACTCCGCATCTCTGTCGGCATAAAATTTGCTGCGCGCGTCAAAAAGCGCCTGCAGCGCCTCGTCGGACAATTCCACTGTCACCCCGTCCACATTCACCTTGCGGGACGACAGAGCCTTTCCGATATCTGACGCATTGGTAAAAACCACGCGTCCGGTCTCCGTGTTGCGTTTCTCCTGTGATGTCTGTGCCGTGTAAAAGTTTGTTTTCCCTATGCCATACAATCCCATATCCGGTTTCCCCCTTATCTTGACCGTCGGTTTCCTCATCTATATTATATCGGCATATTGAAGCTAAAATCAACCATCATTCTCCATGCATTTTGAGAGCGCAAGGGTTCCCGTGCGGGCCACCTCCACGATGCTGATGCTCTGCAGCAGCTTTAAGAACAGCCGGATCCGCTCCGGCGTATCACAGACCTGAATCATCATAAAGTGTTTGGACATATCGACAATCTCAGCCTTCATGATATCACAAAGCTCCGTGATATCCCGCCTGTTGTTTTTATTGTATTTGACTTTGACCAGCATCAGCTCCCTGGTAATGCACTGCTGCTCCTCAAAGGTTTTTACTTTAATGACATCCAGCTTCTTGTTGAGCTGTTTCTCAATCTGTTCGATAGTTCGTTCATCGCCGCTGGATACAATGGTCATGCAGGACACATCCGGCGCGTCCGTCTCACCCACGGCAAGCGAATCGATATTAAAACACCTTCTGGAGAAGAGTCCGGCTACCTTGCAGAGTACGCCTGATCGGTTCTCCACCCAAACGGAATAGATTCTCTTATTCATATCAAATTCCTCGTCTTTCTTATCCTCTACCTATATGCAACATCTGTCACTTTACCAGATCCATGGGGTCAATGAGACATTCCAGCAATATGGACTCATCGTTTTTCAGGAAGCTGTCGATGACCTCCTCCGCCCGCTCCATATTGACAAGCCGCAGGAATGGCAGATCGTATGCGGCCGCCAGCTTTTCCAGATCGGGACTTCCCGAAAGATCTACCACAGAATAGCTGTCTTTGTAGGTATAGTGCTGATACTCCCTCACCATGCCCAGATAATTGTTCTTCAGAACGATGATTTTCACAGGGATCCGGTGCTGCCTCATGGTCGCGAGCTCCATCATGGACATCTGAAAAGAGCCGTCCCCGCACACAGCGATCACCTGCCTGTCCATGGCCGCCACCTTGGCTCCCATGGCTGCAGGTATGGAATAACCCATGGTACCCATACCGCCGGAGGTGAGAAATCTTCCTTTTTTGACAATGTGATACCCGCAGGACCAGATCTGATTCTGACCCACATCCGCCACATAGACGGCGTCATCCTGCATCTTCTCGGACAGCATGGTGATAAAGGCCGCCGGATCCACATAATCGGGATTGGGCGTACGCTTTTTCTCCATAGCGATACGGTACTGATTCAGAGTGTCGATCCATTCTTTACAATTGCACTCAAATTCCTCTTTCTCCAGATCTTCAAAAATGTGTCTGGCATCTCCCACTAAAGGTATGGTGGGGCCGGCATTCTTGCCGATCTCCGCAGGGTCTACATCAATGTGGACCAACACCTTGTCCCTGGTGATGAGATCCGGCTGATTCACAGCGCGGTCGGCAACCCTGGCTCCCACCATGATCAGCAGATCAGACTCATTCATGGCACGGTTGGCACAGGCCCTGCCATTGTTTCCCACCATCCCGAAATACAGCGGATGTCTGGTGGGCATAATGCCGATTCCCATCATTGTGGATACCACAGGGATCTGGTGTCTCTCCGCAAAGCTGCAAAGCTCCTGCTCCGCCTCGGCCAAAAGCACGCCGCCGCCCGCACAGATTATGGGATGCTTCGCGCGCTCCAGCTCTTTTACCACCTTTTTGATCTGCACCGCATTGCCCTTTACCGTGGGCTTATAGGTGCGCAGAGAGATTTCCCCGGGGTACTTGAATTTACCGATCACGGCATTCTGAACGTCGATCGGAATATCGATCAGCACAGGACCCTTCCGGCCGGTATTAGCAATGTGAAACGCTTCCTTGAACACTCTCGGTATCTCATTCGCGTCCTTCACCAGATAGCTGTATTTTACAAACGACTCCACCGCACCGGTGATATCCGCCTCCTGAAATACGTCGCTTCCTAAAAGCTCACTGTTCACCTGACCGGTGATACAGATCAGCGGAATAGAGTCCGCAAAGGCGGTGGCAATACCGGTGATGACATTGGTCGCCCCCGGACCGCTTGTGACCGCACACACACCGGGGCGTCCCGTGATGCGCGCCACGCCGCTGGCCGCATGCGCGGCATTTTGCTCCGTTCGGATCAAAATCGTCCTGATATCAGAATCCAAAATACTATTATAAAAAGGACAGATCGCAACACCCGGATAACCAAACACTGTGGTGACGCCCTCCGTCTCCAGACACTTTACAATGGCATCTGCTCCAATCATACTTTCTCCTCCTTCTTTTCCGACACTTATCTATTTTAACACATCTGCACCCTTTCGTTCAACCATGCCTTAATACTGACAGATCACGGCCGGGTGAAAGCAACCGTTTTCCCTGTCCGCTCAGTCTATGGTCTCGTTCAGGCGCTTTGCCAGCTTCACGGCCTCCGCAGCATCCTTCGAATAGCCGTCCGCCCCGATCTCATCCGCGTACTCCTGGGTGATCACAGCTCCTCCGATCATCACCTTGGCCGGCAGCCCGGCTTGTCTGGCATCCGCAATGACCTCCCGCATACGCTGCATGGTAGTGGTCATCAGCGCAGACAGCGCAATGATCCGCGCATGATTTTCCCTGGCCGCCGCAAGGATCTGCTCAGCGGGTACATCCTTGCCCAGATCAATAACCCGAAACCCGTAGTTCTTCAGCATCAAAGCCACCAGGTTCTTGCCGATATCGTGGATATCTCCCTCCACAGTAGCGATGACGACCACCGGCATGTCCTTGTCCGACGCCTCCTGCAGAAGCAGCGGTTCCAACACTTCGATAGCATTTTTCATAGCTTCTGCGGAAGCGATCAGCTGCGGAAGAAAATACCTGCCCTTGTCAAAATACTCTCCCACCTGATTAATGGCGGGCAGCAATACCTCATTTAAGATCGCATCAGGCTTTTCACCCGCGCCCAGCGTTTCCTCGGTCAGTCTCGCGATTCCGTTTCGATTACCTTTCAGAACCGCGTGATAGAGAGCGCTGCCGTCTTCTGTCGTCTTCTGCGCGACGGTAACCCTCTCTGTGGTCCGTGCCGCAGTAACCCTCTCTGTGGTCTGTGCTGCGGCCTCCTTCGCCTCGCGCTTCTCCTTTACCGCACCCGCCAGCTCAATGTAGCGCAGATCCGCTCCGTCCTTATTCAACAGCAAATCGGTGGCCAGCGCACAGCACATCAAAAGCTCCTGGCAGGGATTGGCAATAGCCATCGTCAGTCCCTCTCTGATAGCCATGGTCAGAAACGCTGCGTTGACAAAACTGCGCTCCGGCATGCCAAAGGAGATATTGGACAGTCCGCAGATGGTGGCAAGTCCCTTTTCCCGGCAGAAACGGATGGTCCTCAGCGTCTCCAGCGCCGCGCGCCTGTCGGCTCCCACCGTGGCTACCAGGCCGTCCACTACAATGTCCTCCCTGCGCATGCCGATATCCAGCGCCCGCCCGAGGATCGTCTCTATGATGCTTATCTTCTCCTCCTGATTCTCCGGAAGACCCTTGTCCGACAGAGGAAGCAGAATGAACATAGCCCCATATTTGGCCGCCAGCGGCAAAAGCTTCTCAAATTTATCTTTTTCGTAAGAGATGGAATTGATCAGCGCCCGGCCGGGGTAATGGCGCAGCGCCGCCTCCAGTACCTCCACATGGCTGGAATCCAGCGACAGGGGCAGATTGGTCACCTCGCTGATCTCCTCCAGAACCCGGAGCATCATGGCTTTCTCGTCGATTCCGCTCATTCCCATATTGATATCCAGAATCTGCGCACCGCCGGCCTCCTGCTCCTCCGCGAACCGGAGCGCCCGGTCCGTTATTCCCTCCCGAAGCTCTGCCTGCAATGCCTTTTTGCCGGTGGGATTAATGCGCTCGCCTACCACCATGAAATTTCCGTTCAGATTGAATTCCACCGTCATGCGCTCGCTGGCAAGATATCTCATCCCCTCCGGCCGGCGGCTCACCTTGGCGCCTTCCCTCTTTCCAAGACGCCCATACAATGCTTGGATATGCTCCGGCGTGGTACCGCAGCATCCGCCCAGCACAGTGGCGCCCACATCATAAAGCAGACACATTTTCTCCCCGAACTCCTCCGCTCCCATATCATAGCAGGTGCGGCCCTCCGCATTCAGAGACGGAAATCCTGCATTCGGTTTGGCGATTATTGGTACTGTAGTCACTTCTGCAATATTTTGCAGGATTTCCTGCATTTTCTCAGGCCCGGTGGAGCAATTCACTCCTATGGCACAGGCTCCAAGGCTCTCCGCTACCACGGCCGCTGTCCTGGCATCCGTGCCATAGAGCATACGTCCCTGGGCCTCAAAGGTAAAGCTCACCATCACGGGCAGTTCACAGACCTCCTTCGCCGCAATCAGAGCCGCTCTTGTCTCCGCAAGGCTCATCATCGTCTCCACAACCAGCAGATCCGCTCCCGCATCCGCCAACAAAAGTATCTGCTCCTTGTAGACATCAATCAACGTCTCAAGCTCCATTTTGCCCATGGGCCGCAATTGTTCTCCGGTCATAGTGATATCTCCGGCCACATAGACCTTTCGCCCCACAACGGTCTGTGCCGCCCGTTTTGAGATACCCACCAGATCACGGATCATGCGTTCCATCTGATTTTCCAGACCGTATTCCGCAAGCTTGATTCTATTTGCCGTAAAAGTAGGCGCGTAAAGAATATCCGTTCCCGCCGCCACATATCGTTCCTGCAGGTTCTGCAGCACGTCCCGGTGCTCAAGAATCCACTTCTCCGGACAGACCCCTGACGGCATTCCCGCATCCACCAGATTAGAGCCCGTGGCACCGTCAAGATACAGAATCCCCTGTCCTGCTAATTCTAAAAATTCAGCTTTTGTCATACAGATACCCCATCAATTATTCTAAAATAGTCCGGCATTTCAATATTGCCTAGAGATAAATATACCACACCGCCGCCTGCTCCGCAAATAACTTCTTAAGATTTCTGATAATTGTTGCTAACCTATTGGGAATATGATAAATTTGTAAATAGCTTTACATCGGAGGAAGTAGATTTGAAAAAGAAAACTTTACGGATGCTTACGGGACTGCTGGCAGCTGCCGCACTTTCGGCCTGTGGTACAGATCCTGAGATTACACAGTTTAAGAAGGAGGTAGACGCGTTCTGTACCTCCGTTGCTGAATTGCATGAATCCATCAACGGGATCGATGCGCAGTCCGACGATTCCGCAGCATTGGTACTCACATATCTGGATCAGCTCGACAGACAGTTTCAGGACTTCGCAGAGCTCGATTTTCCCAAAGAGTATGACTACCTGGAGCCTCTCGCCGACGAGGCGGGCGACTATATGACAGAAGCCGTTAACAGCTATCACCAGGTCTACGAAAGCGAAGCTTTTAATAAGGACACTGCCGCTTATGCCAGAGAAAACTCTGCAAGAGCGCTAAAACGCGTACAGATCATTATGAGTATTCTCCGGGGCGAAGACCCGTCAGCCGCACAGACAGACTCAGCGGCCGATTAAACGGTTCCTGTATTTAAACAACAAAAAGGGTATTATGAAAGGCTGCCGCAGATCCCTGCAGCAGCCTTTATGTATGACTTGTTTATCATTATGGCTCTTATCACCCTTATTATTTCAGGAGATGAATCTTGCCAATCAGAGGAAGCTCTTTCTCCTCATCCTTGCAGACAGAAACAATACCCATAATTACAAACACCAGCCAAGCAACATACCCAACGCAGGCAACGATCCAGCCAACAACGGGAATCACGCTCAGCACACTCAGAATCATCATAAAGAGGAACAGAACCAGACCCTGATTCAAGTGGAACTTAGCACCTTCCTTGTCTCCTGCAAGGAATGCAATCAACCAGAAGATGATGCCGAGATACGCAAAAATACCAGTTACTTTCTTATTCATAATTTTCTCCTTTTCCGCCCATTAGGACTGTAAATATATCATGTCAAAAGGTATGATATCACATGTAAAGGCTTTTGTAAAGATACATTTTTAAGAAAGCTTTTAGGAAACTTTCATAAAAACATAAGATTCTACATCAGGATGCCAAAGCCAAATTTCAGTACATTTTTGAGTATGCAGTTCAGTACCAGTACGACCACCATTCCGTACATGATCCACACCTCAAACTTCATCCCTTTTATCAGAGGAACACGCAGCTTCTCCAGAGTGTGGCTGAGCATGAACCATGCATACATCAATACCACATACATCACCAGAGGGTGATACCAGGCTGACTGCAGAAAATCTCCGCGAAAAAGCGCGAGCAGCGATCTCGTTCCGCCGCATCCGGGACAGTAGATTCCCCAAAATTTCCAAAACAGGCATTCCGACGACTCCGGTAGTAGCGGCACAAGCCAATTGGTGATCAGGAAAGCGCCGATGATCCCTATCGGCAGCAGAACCCATCCCGTCCGGTAAAGATACTCCTCCGTGCTTAATAGTTTTTTCTCTTTCTCTCTCATATCGATCAATCACTCCATTGCCGCCGCACCCCTGGCAAAAGCCTTTTCCTCATAGGAATATAAGAAGAGTCCTGCATCGGCAGAACTCTTCTTTTGTAAATCATTCTTTTTTCCTGCCGGTTCAACAGATCTCTTTACATTGCCTCAAGCAGAAACACAAAAATGTAATAAATCATCGAAAAAACATTGAATACAATACCGACGATGGAACAGATCAATCCTGCCGTACCTACACCGCTCTTACTCTGCTTGTTCGCTATGATAGCCATAATCAGTCCGGCAATACCGAAAATAATACCGCCGCCGCAGCAACAGGTCATTACGATGGCAATGATACCCATCACCAGCGCTGCAATCGCAAGACCGGGAGTGGTTTCGGAATTGTTCTCCACCACGGGATCTGTGTAAATGTTTCCGGAGTACTGGTTTGTGTTGTCCTGATAGTAGGTGTTGGTATTATTTCCCGTCACCTGCCCGTTCTGTCCGTTTTGCTCGTTTTGAAAATTCTGTCCGTCCATTCTTCTTTCTCCTTTTACCTAAATTGTTTGCTGAAACAAAATCCAGACATGATCCTTATAAGTATTCGCGCCCCCTCATGAACAATATATGAGCTCTATGTCTGTTTTAGGTCAATCTCAGGCTAAAACTCACATAATGGACAGTATACACGATATATGACAGCTTTGCAAGTATTTTATACCTTGAATACCTGCATGCTGCTTGTAAGGTTCTCCGCCTGTCCTGCCACCTCGACGGCATGTGCTTCCATATCATGCATCAGATCCGTCAATTCCTCGACGGAAGCGCTGATCTCCTGAGCCGCAGCCGCGTTGGACTCGGAGGTGTCGCCCAGCTTCTCAACCTCACCGGAAATATTATTGATCTCCCTCACAGTATTCTCAACCGCTTTGTCAATCTCCGCTACTCTCGCACCGATTTCCTCAATGTCTGCATTCACACTCTCAAAGGATCTGATGACATCTTTGATGCCCTTGATATTGTTGTCGTTGTTTGCCACCACATCCTCAATGCAGTCGGCACACTCCTTGAAATCATAAGTAATGTTCTCAATTATGACTTTAATACTGCTGAGATCCTCGCTGGTCTTCTCGCTCAAATCGCGGATGCTGCCAGCCACAACAGAGAAGCCCCGGCCGGACTCTCCTGCACGGGAGGCCTCGATGGAAGCGTTGAGACTCAAGAGCTTTGTCTGGGATGCAATCTCGTCAATACTCTTGACAATATCTACCATCTGGGCGATAACCTCATTTGTTGCCTTGATTTTCTCTGCGATGCTTCTGACACTCTCAGTCATATTTTCGCTGCTCTCGCTCACAGATTCAATCTTTTCCTGCATACTGGTGCCATTGTCACTCAGACGCCCGGAGCAATCCACAATATTAGTGACAGAGTGCTGAATATCACTGCTGCTCTCCTGCACCAGATTAACAGAATTATTTACATCACTGACCACCTGTGCCATCTGAGTGCTTCCGTTTGCCACCTCCTCGATGGCAGTTGCAATCTCCTTGGATGCACTCAAAGTGGAAACTGCCGTCTCCTTGAGAGTTTCCGCTGTGCCGTGAACACTGATGCCCACAGAATTGATATTGGTCACCACATTGTTCAGATTGCTCAGCATCTTCTTGACATGCCCATCCATCTTGGCAACCTCGTCAAATCCCTTCATGGGCTCCTGATCGCCTGTCAGATCGCCGTCAGCTACCTGATTGACAGTCTCGCTCACCCGCAGAATAGTTCTGGCAATTCTTCCGGCCACCAGATAGACAACCACGGCAGATACCAGCAGAATGCCGACTCCCATAGCCAGAATTGATACCAGCAGCTTGTTCAGAGCCTCCTGAACCTCCGCCTGGGGTTTACCGGCAAATACCATGCCTCCCTCCACGGGAACATAATAGCCATAATAGCTCACACCGTTCACATTGACATCCGTGCTGAAGTATTCCTGACCCTGGCCGATGACTGCCTCCACGACTTCGGGGGACGCCTTGGTACCCACGGCGCCCTCGATAGAGCTCTCCACTCTGGTGTCGCCCTCGAATACCGTTACGTCCACATCCATACTCTTATAAGCATTGATGTCTTCGCTGAGATATCCGTTCAAAGCGATATTGAGCTGGTTTTTGTTGGCTTCGATCAGGGACTTCTCCGCCAGAAAGACGGAAAAGACGCTCACCACCACGCCGAGCAGCATCAGCGGAATCAATACCAATGCGATCAGCTTCGCTTTTAATCCCATTTTCATTTAGAGACCCCCTCTCTAAAACTTGCCTGCAGCGGCTGCCTCCTCAATCGATACTGCGACTGCCACCGTCATGCCTACCATAGGATTATTTCCTGCACCGATCAGCCCCATCATCTCCACATGAGCCGGAACAGAAGAAGAACCTGCAAACTGTGCGTCGGAGTGCATACGTCCCAGCGTGTCGGTCATGCCGTAGGATGCAGGACCTGCAGCCATGTTGTCGGGATGAAGGGTACGCCCGGTGCCGCCGCCGGATGCAACGGAAAAGTATTTTTTGCCCTGCTCGATGCATTCCTTTTTGTATGTACCTGCCACAGGATGCTGGAATCTGGTGGGATTGGTGGAGTTTCCTGTGATGGAGACATCAACGCCCTCCTTATGCATGATCGCAACGCCCTCGCAGACATCGTTTGCGCCATAGCAGTTTACCTTTGCGCGAAGCCCGTCGGAATAGGACTTGCGGAACACTTCCTTCACCGTGTTGGTATAGGGATCATACTCCGTCTCAACAAAGGTGAAGCCGTTGATACGGGAGATGATCTGTGCAGCATCCTTGCCCAGACCGTTCAGAATTACTCTCAAAGGCTTGGTGCGTACCTTGTTTGCCTTCTCTGCGATACCGATAGCGCCCTCCGCAGCGGCAAAGGACTCATGACCTGCCAGGAAACAGAAGCACTCCGTCTCCTCCTCCAGGAGCATCTTGCCCAGATTGCCGTGTCCGAGACCAACCTTGCGGGTGTCCGCAACGGAACCGGGGATACAGAAAGCCTGAAGGCCCTCACCGATGGCGGCAGCCGCATCTGCAGCTTTTCTGCAGTCCTTCTTGATCGCGATCGCAGCGCCCACCGTGTAAGCCCAGCAGGCATTCTAAAAGCAGATGGGCTGAATGCCCTTTACCTGATTGTAAACATCAAGTCCGGCATCCTTTGTGATCTTCTCAGCCTCTTCAATGGAAGCGATGCCGTAGCTGTTTAATACGGAATTGATCTTGTCAATTCTTCTCTCATATGATTCAAATAAAGCCATCTCGCGTGTCCTCCTTCTCTTATTCCTGTCTGGGGTCAATAATCTTCACAGCGTCAGCGACACGGCCGTACTGACCTTTCGCCTTCTCGTAAGCAGTGTTGGGATCATCGCCCTTTTTGATGAAGTCGGTCATCTTTCCAAGGCTCACAAACTGGTAACCGATGATCTGATCGTCGGCGTCCAGTGCAATACCGGTCACATAACCCTCTGCCATCTCCAGATAGCGGGGACCTTTTTTCAATGTACCATACATAGTGCCGACCTGGCTTCTGAGCCCCTTGCCCAGATCTTCCAGCCCTGCGCCTACGGGCAGACCGTCCTCGGAAAATGCGCTCTGCGTACGGCCATATACAATCTGCAGGAACAGTTCTCTCATGGCAGTGTTGATCGCATCGCACACCAAGTCTGTATTCAATGCTTCCATAACGGTTCTCCCGGGAAGGATCTCAGCCGCCATGGCTGCGGAATGCGTCATTCCGGAGCACCCGATTGTCTCCACCAGAGCCTCCTGAATAATACCTTCCTTTACGTTCAAAGTCAGCTTGCAGGCACCCTGCTGAGGCGCACACCAGCCCACACCGTGAGTCAGACCGGAAATATCCTTGACATCCTTTGCCTTCACCCACTTTGCTTCTTCGGGAATGGGCGCACAGCCGTGGTTGACTCCCTGCGCTACGGGACACATCTCTTCAACTTCTTTTGAATAAATCATGTGAACTCTCCTTTCAAATCTCTTGCTTATGATTATGTCCGGGGATGCTGTCATTCCCCCGAAAATAACATAACTCTTTTTTATTTTCGCATATTTATACAAAAAAATCCAGTAGTTTTAACAATTATTTACGCTAAAATCATCCTGTCACACAACGACAGGCCGCTACGCTAAAATCATCCTGTCGTTGGCGAACTCTCCTCCGCTGACTTCCTCGAACCTGGCCAGCAGGTCTTTCACATGGAGATTTTTCTTCTCTTCACCGGAGACATCGTAAATCACGCGGCCCTCATGCATCATGATCAGGCGGTTGCCATGGGCGATGGCATCTTTCATATTGTGAGTTACCATCATGGCGGTGAGGTGGTTTTCAGAGATGATCTGATCACTGATCTCCAGCACCTTGGCTGCCGTTTTGGGGTCCAGCGCCGCAGTGTGTTCGTCCAGCAACAGCAGTTTGGGCTGTTTTAAGGACGCCATGAGCAGCGTGATGGCCTGCCTCTGCCCGCCGGACAAAAGTCCGACCTTGCTGGTCATTCGATCCTCGAGTCCAAGCCCCAGGACACACAGCTTCTCGCGGAACAGCTCCCGCTCCGGCTTTGAAATACCCCATTTCAAAGTGCGTCTCTGGCCTCTGCGATAAGCGATGGCCAGGTTCTCCTCGATATCCATGGTGGCGGCAGTCCCGGTCATGGGATCCTGAAACACCCTTCCCAGATATGGGGCACGCTTGTGCTCAGCCAGTCTGGTGATATCGGTGCCGTCTATGATGATCCGGCCCTCGTCCGTGGGCCAGACTCCTGCAATGGCGTTCAGCGTGGTCGATTTGCCCGCGCCGTTGCCTCCGATGATCGTGACAAAATCTCCCGGATTCAGATTCAGATCAACACCGTTTAAGGCCGCCTTCTCGTTGATGGTTCCACGGTTAAACACCTTATGGACATTTGAGATCTCCAGCGCATATCCCGTCTTGCTCATGCCTTGACCACCCCCTTCTTCCTCAAATGCTTCTCCTTCAGATAAGGAACTGCCAGAAACAGCGCCACAACGACGGCGGAGAATAATTTCATATAGTCTGAAGGCATTTTCAGCCAAAGCACAAACTGATAAACCATATAGTAAATTACCGCTCCAATGATTACGGCCATCTGCGTGAACGCAAAGGCCAGCTTCTGCTTTGCGGCAAATTTTCCAAAGAGCACTTCGCCGATAATCACGGCAGCCAGACCGATAACGATGGCGCCGCGTCCCATGTTGACATCCGCCGAGCCCTGAAACTGCACGTAGAGCGCGCCGCACATACCTACCATACCGTTAGAGATCATCAGGGCGAGCACCTTGACAAGATCCGTGTTGATTCCCTGTGCCCTGGCCATGCTGGAATTACAGCCTGTGGCACGGATGGCCTGCCCGCTCTCCGTCCCGAAATACCAGTACAGGATTCCTACGAGCACCACCAGAAACAGAGCTAGTCCTGCAAAAAACAAAATTCTGGACCCCGTGCTTCCACCCGTCACATAGCGCAGCGATACCACCAGCGGATACTTGTCCACACTCACGGGCTGATTGGCCTTTCCCATGATCACCAGATTGACCGAATACAGAGAAAGCTGCGTCAGAATACTTGCCAAAATCCCCGGTATCCCCAGGGAAGTATTTAAGAGCCCCGTCACCAACCCGGCCAGCATACCCGCAGCAAAAGCGATGGGCAGAGTCAGGATGGGAGAAACGCCTCCCCGTATCAGCATTACCGATACCGCCGCACCCGTGGTAATGGAGCCGTCCACTGTCAGATCTGCGAAATCCAGCAGCCGGAAGGTGATATAAACGCCCAGCGCCATAATGCCCCATATCATTCCCTGTGCGATGGAGCCCGGCCATGCGCGCAGAAGCGCCATTGGATTCAGTGACAAAAAGTATTCCATCTTCTCTCTCCTTTTTCCCCTGATTCAAAGACAGGGATACCGCATCTGGCGCCATCCCTATCCCAAAATCATATTGTCCTTAATAAATTCTCATTATTCCTGAGGAAGCTCAATCGCAACATAGCCCTCGGGCACTGTGATCCCAAGCTCCGCGCAGATCTTCTCATTGTATTTCTTGGTCACATTGGGAGCAAAACGAACCTCCATAATGGAGATATCCGCACCGCCCTCCAGAATCTCATATGCCATCTCGCCCGTGGTATAACCGAGATCGTAATAGCTGATAGAAAGCGTAGCCACGCCACAGCCGCCGCAGATTCCCTCCTCACCTGCAATGACGGGGATTTTTGCGGGTCCTACCACATTGTAGACAGTCTCTGTGACAGATGCCAGCGTATTGTCGGTGGGAATATAGAGCACATCGCACTCGCCTGCAGCAGCGGTAGTCACCGCCTGCACCTCGTTGGTATCGGCAATAGGATATGTCTTGTAAGCGATGCCGTCCTCATCCAGCGCGGCTCCGAAAAGCTCAACCTGATACAGTGAGTTCGCCTCTGCCGAGCAGTACAGCAGTCCCACCTGCTTTACGTCAGGGAAAAGCTCCACCAGCATATCCTCCTGCTCTGCGATAGGCGCAAGATCGGAGGTACCGGAGATATTTCTGCCGGTAGTCCCGGTCCAGCCGCTCAGCTCCAGAGCTGTGGCATAATCTGTCACCGAAGTGCCCAGAACCGGTATGGAAGTGGTTGCCGCTGCCGCTGCCTGCAGGGGAGAAGTGGCGTTTGCAAGGATCAGATCCACTCCGTCAGACACAAAGCCGTTACAGATCGTCGCCGCAGTCGTCTGCTCACCCTGCGCATTCTGCAGATTAAACTTCACCTTGTCGCCAAGCTTATCCTTCAGCGCATCCTGAAAGCCCTGGGTCGCAGCATCCAGCGCCGCGTGCTCCACCAGCTGGCAGATACCCACATTGTAGACCTCCTCCTGCTTCTCTCCGCAGCCTGTCAGGCTCATGGCCGACATTGCCGCCACAAGCAGAAATGCCATCATTTTCTTTTTCATAATTCTCTCCTCCTCGGGTATTTTAGAACTTTAACCGATTAAAGTTCTAAATAATCACAGTAAAATATACACCATAATCCGTATTCTGTCAATATTCCCTGCCTCATCGTTTGGCGACAACCTCAGAGTCCTTCTTAAAGATATGTTTTGCGGGTAGGAAGCCTCTCACACTTGAGATAGGATAAACATTGGAATCTCTGCCGATAACGGTCCCCGGATTCAGGACACTGTTACAGCCCACCTCCACGCGGTCGCCCAGCATGGCGCCCATTTTCTTCAGACCTGTCTCCATGGCAAAAGGCCCGCTGTCTGATTCACCCTTTACCACAACCGGCGTCTTGTCGCTCTTAACATTGGAAGTGATGGAGCCCGCGCCCATATGCGCCCGAAAACCCAGCACACTGTCGCCCACATAATTATAATGCGGCACCTGGACCTTATTGAACAGCACCACATTCTTGAGCTCTGTGGAATTTCCCACCACCGCGCCCTTCCCTACGATGGCATTGCCGCGGATAAAGGCACAGTGCCTGATCTCAGCCTCCTCATCAATGATGAGCGGACCGTTTAAGCAGGCGGTAGGAGCCACGCTGGCACTCTTTGCCACCCAGATATCCTCTCCCCGTTTCTCGAACCGATCCGGCGAGAGCGTCGCTCCCAATTCCAGAATATAATCGTGGATAGCAGGCAGTACCTCCCATGGATAAATGACATCCTCAAACAGCTTAGCGGCAATCGTCTCCTTTAAATCATACAACTCCTTCACTGTAATTTCCGGCAACATTTTCCGTCCTCCTGTCATTTTGATACTAAATATTATTCCGTCTTTCTGAACTTTACTTGTTCTGTTTCTTATAATTGGCCTCCGCTGCCTGAAACTGCGCATAGAGATTTCCCTGATTGTTCATCTGCTTTACATAATTGGTGCGCCTGATCACAAAATCGCTGAGCTTTCCCATGTACTCCTGTGATGTGATCTGTCCCTCTGCCACCTGGGCAAGTCCTTTCTCCCAGCTGGCGGTGAGCGCCGGATTCAAAAGCGGCTTGATGGAGGCGTCCACCACGTCGTAGATCATCTCCCCCATGAGTGTGGGCGTCAACACCTGCGTCTTTTTATTCAGAGCAAGATATTCAATATTCACCAGCTTTTTGAGAATTTCCGCGCGGGTGGCGCTGGTCCCGATCCCGTTGCCCTTGATCTGGGCGCGCAGCTCCTCATCCTCAATAAACTGTCCGGCGTTTTCCATGGTCAGGATAATACTGCCCGAGGTATATCGCTTGGGCGGGGTAGTCTCCCCCTCCTTGATCTCATATCCCCCCACAGTGACCGAGTCTCCTTTTTTAAGCTTCATCAGAAGTGCACAAAGCTCCGCGTCGCATTTCTCCTCCGTCTCTGCGCCCTCACCGGAAGTGTTTTCCCTGGCTTCCTTTCCGTCTGATCCGCCTTTGCCATCTTTGGCATCTCTCCCGTCCTTCTTAAAGGAATAGGCGGCGGCTTTCAGATATCCCTCCTGTGCGAGCACCTTGAAATTGGCAAAAAATTTCTCTTCCTTCACCTTTATGCAGAGAGCAAATTTCTGATACACGGCGGCAGGATAAAAAATACTCAGGAAACGCCTGGCAATCATCTCATACACATTGGCGGAGACAGGCGGCAGTCCTCTGAGATTATTCAGCCCTTGCCCGGTGGGAATGATGGCATAGTGATCCGTGATCTGCTTGTCATTCACATAGCGGGTCTTTGCAATCTTTTTATAGCCGTCCCCGGACAATATCTCCGATGCAAGCTGCGCTGTCTGCGCATAATTGCGAAGCCCGTTGATGTTTTTATGTATCTCCTTTGCCACTGCCGTGGAGAGCACTCTGGCATCCGTTCTGGGATAGGTGACCATTTTTCGCTCGTAAAGCTCCTGGACGATGCGCAGCGTTTCATCGGGACTGATCTTGAACCATTTGGAGCAGTCATTCTGCAGCTCCGCAAGATTATAGAGCAGAGGCGGATTCTTATTCTCCTTTTTCCGCTCGATTCCCTCTACAACTACATCTCCCGCAGGTTCCTTCTGAAGATGTTCTATCAGCTTCTGCGCCGATGCCCTGTCCTTAAATCCATTTTCTTTATAGAGCTCGGGCGAGGCATAGAAGACAGATCCCTCTGCCGCCTTCCACTCTCCCGTAAACTGCTTATTCTGCAGACAAAACTCTCCCAGCACGCGGTAGAACGGCGTCTTTACAAAGGAGCGTATCTCCCGTTCCCGATTGACGATCATGCCGAGCACACAAGTCATGACACGCCCCACGGAGATCACCGCCCGATCCCGCTTCAGATAATCCTTTACGGTTCTTCCGTATTTTAAGGTGAGTACTCTGGAGAAATTGATGCCCATCAGATAATCTTCCTTGGCCCGCAGATAGGCTGCATCACTCAGAGCGTCATAGGCCGAGAGATCCTTTGCCTCCCGGATGCCGCGCAGGATCTCCTCCTCCGTCTGGGAGTCGATCCATACCCGGAGCCGTCTCTTGCCCCGGACTCCGGAGAGCTGCTCCACCAGCCTGTAGATATACTCCCCCTCACGCCCGGAGTCTGTGCAGACATAAATTGTCCCCACATCCTGACGGTTTAAAAGTCCGCTCACAGTCCTGAACTGCCTGGCTGCACTCTCAATGACCTCATAGCGAAATGTCTCCGGGATGAAGGGGATCGTATCAAAGCTCCAGCGACGGTATTTCTCATCATAAACCTCGGGATAACTCATGGTGACCAGATGCCCCACACACCAGGTCACAATGGCCTCCTCTGATTCCAGATACCCGTCGCATTTGCGCATATTTAATTTTAAAGCGCCGGCAAACTCTCTTGCCACGCTGGGTTTCTCAGCTATAAAAAGGTTTTTACTCATAAATCAGCTCTTTCGATATGCCTCCCTCACAAAACCCGGAAATGCATCTTCCACGATCTCCTTGTAAAACTGCTTCGGCGTAAGCTCCTCGAGGAGACTTTGATATGGATAGATAAAACGAAAATAAAAACGCACATAGGGCTTTGTGATACGGTATGCTCCCGCCCCAACCTTCTCCACCAGATCGATCTCCATCAGATTCTTCAGATAGACGCTGATCTTTGCTCTGGAAAA
Organism: uncultured Lachnospiraceae bacterium; assembly: GCA_949840915.1. Classification (GTDB taxonomy): domain Bacteria; phylum Bacillota; class Clostridia; order Lachnospirales; family Lachnospiraceae; genus Acetatifactor. Next base: position 60,715 of record CATKXY010000009.1, read on the forward strand.
TGCGGTTCGATGATAGATGTCATTGAGCCTGCCGCCGCCCGCCGCCATGGTGGTGAGAATCGTATTGTACACGGATGTCTCTCTCAGCTCCTCCGCAAGGCACCCGGCCATCTCCCCGTGAATACTGCTGTATTTGTCCACGATGTTGTGAATCAGATTGTCCGAGGCGCTCAGCTGCCTGTCCGTCCGGTTCCAGAGTCCGGGTACGCCTCCCAGAACCGCGTACAGCTGAACACAGTCATCCTGACTGTACTCTGCATAAAGCTCCTGCATCCTCTGAATGCCAAGCTCCCGGACCTTCAGGAAACCGGAGATTGCGGCAGCCTCGCCGCCGATTTTCCTGACCATGCTGTTCTCTACCCAGCCCGCCGCCGAACTGCACAGGATTACCAAAAGAGGCACGCCGCTGTTTTTAACAAATAGATTCAGCTTGGTAAAAAAGCCCGTGCCGCCTTTGACCAGATAGTGAAACTCGTCAACGACAAAGACCGTTTTCTCGTCGGATGCCGTTCCTGCCGCCTTCTCAAAGATCGCCTCATACTCGGGACAGGCTCCGGATTCCTCCTGAGGCAGTCCCAGCTCTCTGGCCCACTGATAGCGCTGTTCCCTGTCAGAGCAGGATCGCGCCCTGTAATAAACAGCCTTTTTATCCTTACAGAAGTCTTTTAACAACGCGGTCTTGCCCACACCCGTCTGCCCGTAGACCACCAGTATACGGCTGTTCTCCGAGCCAAAATACTGATTCAGATAATGCAGCTCCGTCTCCCGTCCCACAAAAGTCATAAGTTTATCCTCATATAATTCCCTGCAGCATTTTGTCGATGTCTTCCGGCGGCTGAGGCCTGCCCAGAAGATATCCCTGAATCATATCACAGCCGATGGCGTGAAGATAATTATACTGAGCTTCCTCCTCCACTCCCTCCGCAATGGATTCCACCCCCAGGGATTTCACCATATTGATAATGGACTCTGTGATGATCCGGGTAGCTCCGTCAGTCAAAACGGTGTCGATAAAGCTCTTGTCGATCTTAAGCGTATCGATGGGCAGCTTTTTTAAATAGGACAAAGAGGAGAATCCTGTGCCGAAATCATCCAGCGAAATGCGGATGCCGGTCTCCCTGAGAACCTTCAGCTTTTCGATGACCTTGTTAAAGTCCTCAATGAGAATACTCTCTGTGATTTCGATTTCTACCTCGTTTGGTTTCACACGGTACTGTCCTATGATCCGCAAAAGCTCCTCGACAAAATCTTCCCGATTGTACTGTACCGCTGAAATATTGATGGATACAATGAAGGGTATCCCGTAACGCTCACGCCAGCCGGCATAATACCTGACGCTCTGTTCCACCACCCAGCTTCCTATGGGAACAATACATCCGTTCTTTTCCGCGATGGGGATAAAGACATCCGGGCTGATCATATGTCCGGTATCATCCTTCCAGCGGATCAATGCCTCCACACCCCGAAGCTTTCTGTTGCCGGTGTAATACTGCGGCTGAAAATAAAGCAGGAAATTGCTGGTGAACACAGCTTCTTTAAGCTTGTTCTCCATCTCGATATTGTTCAGGAAATCGTTCAGTATGGGTGTGTCAAAATACTGAATCGTATTCTTGCCCATGCTCTTACAGCGGAACATGACGATCTCTGCACAGTTGATCAGATCCAATGCCGATGCGGCCGCCTCCGGATACTCGGCCACGCCGATGCTGACCGTGACACTGGCCTGCTGGCCTCCGCTCAGGGAAAAGGGAGACGCGGTTCTGCCCTCAATGGCTTTATGGATATGCTCAACGCTGCGGCTGCCGGAAGGATCATAGATGGCAATGCAATACACGTCATTATTCAGGTGGCAGACAATCACGTCCTCATCGGAAAACTCCTTTAAAAATGCGCCGAAGGTCTGGATCAGTTCATCTCCTATCACCATGCCCATACCGTCATTGATCTTCTTGAAATCATCAATATCTACCACCATGACGCTGACGATGCTGTGTTCCACCTTCGCTCTTCTTATAAACTCTCCCAAAAGCGTCACAAAGTAATTGCGGTTGAACAATCCTGTCATGGCGTCGTAATGAGCCATATAAATCAGTTCGTCCCGCTGTATCTTCTGCTTTGTGGTGTCCTCCACCACGATCAGTTTGTCACGGGCAGCCCCCAGTTCATCGTATAACACAGTGGTCCGGAAGGAATACCAGCATTTTCCGTCCCTGTGTCTGCACTCCAGTTCAGAGAATTCCTTTCCGCTCTTCTCCGCAAACAGAACATCTCTGAGAGGCATGATACAGACATCCTCCACCTCGTCAAATATCTTTGCGATATCCTTAATGTCCTGAATGTCAAAATTAAAAAACTCCCGCCATTTGCCCATGGTGATGATCTCGTTCTTCTCAAAAGAATAGTAAAGATAAGCACAGTTGGACGTATCGCAGATCATCTTATACATCTTTTCCCTTGCGTTAAGCTTTTGATTCATCGCTTTCAGCAGATCTAACTGATAGTGCAGCTCATTCATACTCATACCTCTTATCTCATGCAGCCTTCCAGCAGTTATTTTCTGGTGATATATCCCTGCGCCTTCAAAAGCTCTGCGCAGAGCACTGCACCGCCTGCTGCACCGCGGACCGTATTGTGGGAAAGCCCTACAAACTTCCAGTCATACACTGTGTCCTCGCGGAGACGTCCCACACTGACGCCCATACCGTTCTCATAGTCCACATCCAGCGCCACCTGAGGTCTGTTATCCTCCTCCAGATACTGTATAAACTGCACCGGGGCACTGGGAAGCCCCAGTCTCTGCGGCTCTCCCGAGAAACTGCGCAGTTTCTCGATCAACTGCTCCTTCGTGGGCTTTTTATTGAATTTGACAAACACGGCCGCCGTGTGACCGTTCAGCACAGGTACACGGATACACTGACAGGTTATCACCGGGCCTTCGGCAGGCTTGATCACGCCGTCCTCAATCTTTCCCCAGATGCGCAGAGGCTCCTTCTCACTCTTCTCCTCCTCGCCGCCGATGTAGGGGATGATATTTCCCTCCATCTCGGGCCAGTCCTTAAAGGTCTTTCCCGCACCGGATATTGCCTGATAAGTGGTCGCCACCACCTCTGTGGGCTCAAACTCCTTCCACGCAGTGAGCACGGGAGCATAGCTCTGGATGGAACAGTTGGGCTTTACTGCCACAAATCCCCTGACAGTTCCCAGGCGCTTTTTCTGGAAGTCAATCACCTTCATGTGCTCAGGATTGATCTCAGGCACCACCATCGGCACATCGGGTGTCCAGCGGTGGGCACTGTTGTTGGATACCACGGGAGTCTCTGTCTTCGCATAGTCCTCCTCGATCTTTTTGATCTCCTCTTTAGTCATGTCCACAGCGCTGAACACAAAGTCCACCTGTGAGGCCACGGCCTCCACCTCGTTCACATTCATGACAATCAGCTTCTTTACGGCCTCCGGCATAGGAGTGTCCATCTTCCAACGGTCTCCCACCGCCTCCTCATAGGTCTTGCCTGCGGAGCGGGGGCTTGCGGCGATGGTAGTCACCTCAAACCACGGATGATTCTCCAGCAGCGCGATAAAACGCTGCCCGACCATGCCTGTTCCGCCTAAAATTCCAACCTTTAACTTCTCGTCCATTTTGATTTCCTCCTGTTTATTCTGTATGCATTTATTCTTCTTCCCACCCGCTCTGATCGGGCAGCCATTCCGCTTCCTCCGCGAGATACTCTCTGTGCAGCGCAATTACCTCTCTCATCGCATCAGGCCCGGGCGCACCTACCGTCAGACGCTTCTCCACACAGGTCTTGAGAGACACCGCATCATAAATATCATTTTCAAATTTATCGCTTATGTTCTGCAGCTCCTCCAGTGTCAATGCATCGATGGAAGTATTCTTCCCGATACAGTAGAGCACCAGCCTGCCGATGATACCGTGCGCATCCCGAAACGGTACTCCCTTGTTGACCAGATAATCTGCCGCATCCGTGGCATTGGTAAAGCCGTTCATGGCGCTCTCCGCCATGCGCTCTCCGCGGAACCTCATGGTCGCCAGCATCCCCGTGAACAGACTGATGCACTCCTTCGCCGTGTCAAAAGCGTCGAAGGCCATCTCCTTGTCCTCCTGCATGTCCTTATTATAGGCCAGAGGCAGTCCTTTCATCGTGGTGAGCAGACTCATCAGCGCGCCATAGACGCGGCCTGTCTTGCCCCGCACCAGCTCCGCAATATCAGGGTTCTTCTTCTGAGGCATGATGCTGCTCCCGGTAGAAAAGGCGTCATCGATCTCCACAAACTGATATTCGTTGGAGTTCCATATGATGATCTCCTCGGAAAAACGGCTCAGATGCATCATCACTGTGGAAAGCGCCGCCAGAAACTCAATCAGATAGTCTCTGTCCGCCACGGAGTCCATGCTGTTTAACGTAGGGCCCTCAAAGCCCATAAGCTTTGCCGTGTACTCTCTGTCCAGCGGATAAGTAGTACCCGCCAGCGCTCCCGCCCCCAGCGGGCAGAAATTCATTCGTTTAAAAATATCATACATGCGGAGCCTGTCCCGCTTAAACATCTCAAAATAGGCGCCGTAATGATGCGCCAGTGTGGTGGGCTGGGCCTTCTGCAGATGGGTGAAGCCCGGCATGTAGGTTTCCACATGCTCCTCCATTGTATTCAAAATCGCCTCCAGCAGCTTCTTTAAAAGATCATCCACCAAAAGCACCTGCAGACGCGTGTAGAGTCTCATATCCAAAGCCACCTGATCGTTGCGGCTCCTGCCGGTGTGAAGCTTCTTTCCCGCATCCCCGATCCGCTGAATCAGATTTGCCTCCACAAAGCTGTGAATATCCTCATACTTATCGTCAATTACAAGCTTCCCGCTCTCCACATCCTCCCGGATAGATCTGAGCCCGCCGACAATGCTCTGCATCTCGTCCGAAGTGAGAATTCCCTGCTTTGCCAGCATACATACATGGGCCACACTGCCCTCAATGTCCTGGTGGTATAGTCTCTTGTCAAATCCGATGGAGGCGTTAAACTCGTATACCTGTCTGTCCGTCTCCTTGGTAAAACGCCCTCCCCATAATTGTGCCATAGCGCTCTCCTTTATCTGTCAGATAATTAAATTTAATTTTAACACAAACCGTAACCGAATGCAACATAAGCTGCTTTTTTCTGTTTTCCCTTTTGATAAAGCTTTATGGGGCTCTCAGGGAGCTCTTCGGATTCTCAGCCTCAAACTCAAATATACAGCGCTCGTACGCGTTGATCACATGAGTGTCCTGATATTTGTCATACCGCTTAAAATTTCTCCCATAGGACAGGTGAACATGTCCGTGCAGAAAAAATTTGGGATGATATTTTTCAATCAGATTCCGAAAAATCTGAAATCCCTGATGGGGCAGATCCCTGCCGTCATTTAACTGATAGGCCGGCGCATGTGTTACCAGGATGTCAAATCCCCTCTTTTTAAATATTTGGAACCACAGCCTGGCCACTCTCGCCCGCATCTGCCACTCCGTATACTGATGGGTCCCCGGACTGTAGCGCATGGAACCGCCAAGTCCCAGGATCCGGATTCCTTTATACACATAAATCTGATCTTCGATACAGACACAGCCCTCCGGCGGGGATTTTTCATACTTTCCATCGTGATTCCCGTGTATATACAATACCGGAACGGATGACAGCGTCACCAAAAATGACAGATAATCTGAATCCAGATCGCCGCAGGAAATGATCAGATCAATTCCCTCGAGCTTGCTCTTATGAAAATAATCCCACAAATATTCGGATTCTTTATCTGCGATCACCAGTATCTTCATGATGTAAGCTGACCTTCCTTTTTCTTCACACCCTGCTGCTCTACCACGGGCGCTGCCTGCTCTTTCAGCTCTCCGCTGTCCGGAATGGAGCCGATGACATTCTCCGCAAGCCAGTCCATGGTCATGATCTCCTCCGGCGACAGGCTTCCTTCCGGATCTTCAGTCACCGCACCGTTCTGCGCATATAAAATACCCGAAAACGGATTGAAAGCCTCGGTGCATATGGCCGTTTTCAACAGACCCGACAGGCGTTTCTGACCAATGGGCAGATGCTTGGAGAACACCACATCCACAACTCCCTCCGACATTCCCCACCAGTAATTGATCGCTTTTTTGCCCGCCAGATCATCATCGTACTTCCATGTCCCGTCCAGTATTGTCAGAATCAGCTGTTCATAAAACTTGCCCCAATGCCAAAGCGGCATGGCTAAATTTTTAGATCCCTCCTGACCGATGTGATACAGTCCAAAATACCGGGAGGCCTCCTCCGGAACCGTCATATCTCTGCCGGAAACACAGGAAACTCCCATTTCTCCGATCTTCTGTTCAATATCCATCTCTTTTTTTGCAGACCATTCCAGATAGACTTTTGCCCTGGGATTTGTCAGCTTGGCCCCCAGTGCAAACGCATTGATGTTAGCGATAGATCCGTAGATCGGATAATCCGCGATATAGGCCAGCCTGTTGTTGTCAGCCATCGCTCCCGCAATAGCCCCCATCAGAAATTTTGCCTCATACATACGGGAATAATACGTCCGGATATACCTGTGGGAAGTATTTAAGGAACAGTTTAGTATCCGGACTTTGGGATTTTCAATTGCAGCCTTCACGCTTGCCTGCGCAAAGGGAGGCGTTGTGGTAAAGATCAGATCGCAGCCTGAATTCACAGCGTCCTCAAGCAGGCCGTCCACGTTTTCCCTGGTTCCGTTCTCGTAACTCACCGTATGTACTTCCTCCGGGAAGGTCTGTTCCAAATGCAGTCTTCCGAGCTCATGGGCATAGGTCCACGCACTGGTCCCGGGGGTCTTTTCGTAGATAAACGCTATCTGCAGTTTTCGTGCGGCCGGGGCAGACAGATGCAGGATATCAAACAGAGACTTCTTTTTCTGATTGGGTTTCATCTGCAGATCGATCTCCGAGTTCTCCCCCATAAGCACAAACTCTTCCCAGCTCTTAGCCACCAGCTGATGGATCTCGTCAGTGGTCTTGTCATCTATCGTGTCATAACCATGCAGCGTGATAAATGCCAGAAATGCGTCTCCCGGCGTGATATTCAGCTTATCTCCGCCCTTGGCGCGGTATTCGGAGGCAAACCAGGTGTACATGGAACTGAATTTCATCAATTCCTCATCCGTCCACATTTCCCCCGGCTCCTTTCCCACCGCTTCCTGCAGCTTTGCAAAGGAACCCTCCTGGGTAAACCAGATATAGTTGATGGGCGCAGCGCGGTAAAAGTCCAGGAATTCATAGTATATCTTATTTTCCTTTTCCTCGGTGCGCTTGGGTATCACACGGATGACATTCCCGGGAATCGACACCGCCCCGCTGTATTTCATAACGCTGACTCTTTTGTTTCCCTCTGAAACATAAAATTTATTCATATATTCATAGGCCTTGATGGGCTCGCGAATACCCTCTTCCACATGGGAATCCAGAAGCTGAGCCCACTTATAGGAAAACTCCGTATCCTCTCCCAGAAGAGGCATAAAATTTCCCGCAAAAGAACTGCTTCTCGCAACAGTCTTGGTTCCCACGATCTGCTCTATGGGGATCTGTACGAGACCGATGGACACCTCCGAATAGGCAGTCCGGTCCGGTAAAATATCATCCAGCACCTGCAGGATCGGCTTCTCTCCCTTAAGCATCCTTGTCTGATAGTCCTTTTTTCCTGATTTCAATGCTTTCCTGTATTCTTCTCTTCCCATTACATCCTCCTGTTTTACACCTTTTATGGTTTCATTCATATTATACAATAAATCAAAATTTTATGCGAAGAAAGGTCTGTGTATGACTACCCCCTATATGCTCCGGCTACAAAATATCAATTATTCCTATCATACTCTGCACGGCGAGACCAATGTCCTCAAGGACTTGTCCTTCGACGTAAAGGAAGGGGAATTCGTGGCGGTGGTAGGTTCCAGCGGATGCGGTAAATCAACTCTTTTATCAATTATCGCAGGACTTCTGTCGCCCGAGTCCGGCACCATTGCCGTGAACAACCCTGACGGCTCCCTTCACTATCCGAGAGTGGGTTACATGCTGCAGCACGATCATCTGTTTGAGTGGCGCAGCGTCTACAAAAATGTGATCCTTGGGCTGGAAATCAACCATATGCTCACGCAAGAGCGGATCAATTATGTAAATCAGCTGCTGCAGGACTATGACCTCGAGCAGTTTCGCGGCAAACGCCCCGGAGAGCTCTCCGGCGGCATGAAGCAGCGGGCCGCTCTGATCCGCACCCTGGCTCTGGATCCTCAGCTTCTGCTTCTGGATGAGCCCTTCAGCGCGCTGGACTATCAGACGAGGCTCTCCGTGTCGGCCGACATCTGCAGACTCATCCGCCGCACCGGCAAAACCATGCTTCTGATCACCCATGATCTATCGGAGGCCATCTCGCTGGCAGACCGTGTCATCGTTCTGAGCAGACGCCCGGCCACTGTAAAATGTGAGATTCCCATTCATCTGACGCTGACAGACGACTCTCCTCTGGCGGCCAGAAATGCGCCGGAATTCAACAGTTATTTCAATCGATTATGGGAGGAGATCAAAAATGGAGAACCTTAAAGTCAATACTCATGCGGAGCCCACAAAACAGGAGCTGTTCATGCGGCAGCATCTCAGACACCACAGGCAGATTGCTCTCCTGCGCCTGCTCCTGCTGGTGCTTTTTTTGATTGTCTGGGAGGTAAGCGCCCGCACCGGAGTTATCGACAGCTTCTTCTTTTCCAGTCCCTGTAAGGTAATGCTGCTTCTGTGGGAGATGTGCAAAGATTACAGTATTTTCGGGCATGTAGGCATCACCCTGTTCGAGACCTTAGTCAGCTTCCTGCTGGTATTTCTGGTGAGTCTCGTCACCGCTACTCTGTTGTGGTACTCGCAGAAGCTGTCGGAGATACTGGAGCCCTATCTCGTGGTTTTGAACAGTCTGCCCAAATCGGCTCTGGCTCCTCTCTTTATCGTCTGGCTGGGTACCGGGACCAAGACCATCATTGTGGCCGGCATCTCCGTGGCGGTATTTGGTTCCATCATAAGCTTTTACACTGCGTTCAGGCAATGTGACCCTGAGAAGATCACTCTGATCTACACCCTCGGCGGAAGCAGACGGGATGCATTCCATAAGGTAGTCCTGCCCGCATCCGTTCCGCTGCTCTTAAGCACCACCAAAGTCAATATCGGCCTGGCCCTGGTGGGCGTAATTATCGGAGAGTTCCTGGCTGCCAGAAGAGGTCTGGGATATCTGATCATCTATGGCTCACAGGTATTCCAGCTCAATCTTGTGATCCTAAACGTATTGCTTCTGTGCATTATTGCCATGGGATTTTACAAGGGCATTCAGATGATTGAGCATCACATCCGAAAAAAGATGCAATTGTAAAAGACTGAAAATTCCCGCAGACAAAGCTGTCCGCGGGAACCATACATACCCTGTAAAGCTGAAAATGGGACTCGAACCCACGACCCCTTCATTACGAGTGAAGTGCTCTACCAACTGAGCTATTTCAGCACATGGCGCGCCCAGGCGCAACCAACAAACTATATTATAATCGGTATTTTGTATTTTTGCAACAAAAAATTTAATTTATGGTCAAATATTCCCTTTTCTATATGGTCTTCTTCCTGGACATCCGCAGATATTCCATAGCTGTCTGAAGCGGTATACTCAGCTTATTCTGCAGTTTTTCCAGAATCGCGTCCTCAGAGAGGCCGTACTCCATGCCCATCTCTATAATTCCTTCTGCTTTACCCTCTGCTTTACCCTCTGCCATTCCCTCCGCCTTGCCTTCTGCTCTTCCCTCTTCCTTCCAGTCCCGTCTCATTTCCTCTACCGCCAGACACATATTGCACTCTCCTTTTGTAAATATATCCGTTTTCTTTAAGATATCCACACTGTCCGTCATAACCGCCATAGTCTCCGCCGTCTCCGGTGTCAAATGGGAAAACGCCTCCCCGCTCCACAGCCTTATCAATCCATCTTTATCCTGCCGCAGCTGCAGCACCGCCAAAAGCAATTTTAAATCTGTGCCAAAACATGTGAGATCATGCTTCTCTCCCGCACAAAACAGCGTCATTCCGTAATCATGAAATAAATCCTGCCAGCCATCGGCATCTTTTCCGAACCGCATCATGTCCTTCAGGCTTCTCGGCCCGTTCCAGGGTTCTGTTCCATGATAAAAACAGATCGTATAGACAGGACTGAGTTTATCCTCCTGTCTCAGCCGTTTTATCCAGTTCCCCGCAGACCGCCCCTGCATTTCCATCGCCGCTCTCCTGCGGCTTATGATATCCCGTATCTGCCGTCCATACTCCATCTGGTCATAACGCATGATGCGCCAAGGCATTGCGTAGTCGATGGCATTTTGATTCTCAACCGCCGTAATGATAAAACTCTCTCCTGTTCTCATCCTTTTTCGGATATCCCGAACGCTCCCCTCATACCGGAGCTGTTCTCCGGCCTTCGCCTGAAAAACGGCATCCGAAAAAACATCCACACAGCGCTCCGAGGCATCCTCCAGCAGTTCCCCCCGCACCACCGGCCTGCCGTCAAAGAGTACGGCATTAAACAGATCCGCAAACCTCTCGTTGTCCGACAGGTAGCGGTACATCGCATCGTCGTATTTTCCCATAATCCTCCTGTCTGCAGAGGACTCGTCAAGCGCCAGCCCTCCGCCACTGTCCCTATTTACCTGATACTTCGTTTAAGTGGAAAAAGGCATCCTTGCCGCGGCAGAACTGCCGTAGAAAATCCAGAATATTTTCAACACGATTTTATGTTTTGTAAAATCATTTTAATGCATTTCAGCCCCACTGTCAAGTGCCGGCACAAATTTGTGATTGTTTCATGGCTCAATTTGATACATGAGTCCCCGACACAAGTATGATACCTGCGCCGGAGGCTGACCTCTTTGTATGATATTCTCAATATTCTAATCTTTCCAGAACTTAAGCAGCACATCAAGAGGTTTTGCCGTGATCTTGAATTTAACCGTCTTAGTTCCGCCGTAATCGTTCAGACCTTTGAAGGTCACAGTTGCAGAGCCTTTCTTGGTGTTGTTCCGGTAACTGCCCGGCACAGGTGTTATGGTAATCTTTGTCTCCTTCCGATCCGTCCCAAGAGGAGTACTCCTCTCGGGAATGCTCTTCTGCGGATACCCCGGGTTCTGCCGCCTGTACGAATATTCCCGTCTCCGGTACCCAGACATTGCCAAACGCCAATGACACGCAGAGCACATTTTAGGAAGCATTCGTATCATCCTCTGCGGCTGTGGCTCCCTTACTTATCCGCTCCGCGCAGATGCACATCCAATTGATTGAACGGAATCTCAATCTCCGCCTCATCCAGTACATATTTGCAATTTTCTGTGATACGCCATTTTCCTTCCCAGAACTCTTCATTTGTGAACCAGCACCGAAGGTTTAAGAATACGGCGGACTCTCCCAGTTCTTCCACAAATACATTGATATCCTTGCTCTTTAAAACCTTATCGTCCTCCCTGAGCATTTGAAGCAAAACATCCTTTGCCTTTTTCAGGTCAGCCCCGTAAGCGATCCCTACCTTCACATCCGCCCGCCGGCAATGTCTTGTGGTGACATTCACAATACTGTTGTTGGCCAGAGCACCGTTTGGCAGGATAATTTCCCGGTTGTCGGGTGTCACCAGCTTCGTATAAAAAATCTGGATCTCCGAGACCTCGCCCTCCTTACCCGAAGCACCCTCCACGATATAATCCCCCACCTTAAACGGCTTTAAGAGCAGGATCAGCACGCCTCCGGCCAGATTGGAAAGACTTCCCTGAACCGCCAGACCGATGGCCACGCCGGCGCTTCCCAGAAGGGCGACAATGCTTGCCGCGTCCACACCAAAGGAGGATGCGATCATAAAGGCCAGAACCACATACAGAGCGGCCTTCAGGAAGGAATCCGCAAACTGTACCACACCCACATCAGCCTTCGCTCTCTCCATCCCCCGGTGTACTGCTCTGCGAATAAATTTAATGACCTGCGAACCGATAATAAAACAAATCACGGCGAAGAGTACACGTCCGCCTAAATTCAAAGCTTTCTCACCCAGGCTGTTCAGCATGGTCTCGATCAGAACCGGATCCGGCTTCAGCCCGAAGCGGCTCATTGTTTCTTACCTCCTGCCGCAGACTTTTTCACAGAGGTCTTCTTCCCGACTGAAGTCTTTTTCGCGGAGGTCTTTTTTACAGCAGTCTTTTTTTCTGCTGCCGGCCTTTTCACGGGCGTGTTCTTCCTGATACGTTCCTCGATGACCCTGGTCAGCTCCTCCTCCGTGTAGGGTACGAAACGCAGTATGCTCAGGGATTGTGCCGCCAGCTTCACGGTGATGGACTGTTTCCTGTCGTCCCACTCTCTGTCCGTGGCCGCCTTGACACGACTGTTCACCACGCCGCTTCCGCCGTATTTCAAAGCGTCGGTATTCAAAATCTCTTTGTATTTTCCCTCATAGGGAACGCCTGTGGTAATCTCCTGCTCCACTCCGGCAAAATTCGCCACGATCAGCAGCACATCCTCAGGGTCTTCGGTCTTTCTTAAAAAAGTCAGATAACAGTCATTGGCAGAGATATTGTTAATCCACTCAAAGCCCTCCGGACTGTCGTCCAGCGCATAAAGCGCGGGAGTGCCGCAATACAGACTGTTCAAATCCTTCACAAGCTCCGCCACGCCGGCATGATCAGGCTGTTCCAGCAGCTCCCACTGCAGCCTTCGATTCTCGTTCCACTCGTCAAACTCCGCAAAATCCTGCCCCATGAACAGAGCCTTCTTGCCGGGATGAGTCATCATATAGCCGTAGGTAAGCCTGAGGGCGGCAAACTTGTCCTTTGGCTCCCCGGGCATCTTACCGACCATGGTGGCCTTGCCGTGTACCACCTCGTCATGTGAAAACACCAGCATAAAATGCTCGCTGTACGCATAGATCATGCTGAAGGTGAGCTCTCCGTGATGATGGCTTCTGAAATAGGGATCATATTTGATATAAGTCAGATAATCATTCATAAATCCCATATTCCACTTTAAATCAAAGCCCAGACCGCCCTCTTCCAGAGCGCCTGTAATCTGAGGAAACGCCGTACTCTCTTCAGCGATGGAGAGCACACCGGGATTGCGCTTTTTCAGAACGGAGTTCAGATGCTTGATCATCTCGATGGCCTCCAGATTCTCTTTGCCGCCGTACATATTTGCAACCCACTCTCCGTCGTTTTTGCCATAATCTAAATAGAGCATACTGGCCACTGCATCCATCCGAATGGCATCCGCATGAAATTTTTCCACCCAGAAGAGTGCATTTGCAATGAGATAATTGCTCACCTCAGGGCGGCCGTAATTGTAGATCAGCGTCCCCCAATGAGGATGGAAGCCCTGCCGGGGATCTTTGTGCTCATAGAGACAGGTGCCGTCAAAATTGGAAAGTCCATAGGTATCTCTGGGAAAATGGGCAGGAACCCAGTCCAGAATGACACCGATTCCCGCTTTGTGCAGCTCGTTTACAAAATACATAAAATCCTCAGGGCTGCCATAGCGGGCGGTGGGCGCGTAATAGCCGATAACCTGATAGCCCCAGGAACCGTCGAAGGGATGCTCCATCACGGGCATCAGCTCAACATGAGTATAATTCATCTTTTTCACATATTCGATCACCTTGGGAGCGATCTCTCTGTAATTGGCATAAACCTCTCCCTCTCCGGGCTCCACAAAAGAACCCAGGTAGAGCTCGTAGACGCTGACAGGTGCATTGCCTGTCTGGAAGCGCTCCCGGTTGAGGATAAACTCCTGATCTTCCCAGGCAAAGCCTCGCAGATCGGCCACCACCGAGGCTGTCTCCGGACGAAGCTGTGCCGCATTGCAGTAAGGATCCGCCTTCAGATAGGTGACGCCGCCGCGCAACTTCAGCTCGAATTTATAGTTATCCCCCTTTTGTACGCCGGGGATGAACAGTTCAAAGATACCGGAATCCCAGAGTCTGCGCATCTGATGCACTCTGCCGTCCCAGCCGTTAAAGTCCCCCGTCACACTGACACGCATGGCCCCGGGAGCCCACACCGCAAACAGCACGCCCTCCTGACCGTCAAGCTCCATGGGATGTGCTCCCAGCTTCTCATAGATCGTATAGTGAATGCCGTTTTTGAATTTATCCGTGTCTTCCTTTGTGATAACCGGAGCAAAGCGATAAGGGTCTCCCAGCTCTCTCTTCACACCGTCTTTTCCTGTTACAAGGAAGGTGTAGGCGGGGAGCTTCTTCGCCGGGATCAGGGCGGCAAAATACCCGTCCTCATCCGCCAGCTCAAGCGGAAAATCTTTCTTCCAGAATGCCTCGCTCTCAGCGCCTGTACCCGTACCGTTCCACTTGATCTGCGCTTCCTTCGCCTCGGGAAAATATGCCTGCAGAAGGATGCGGCCGCCGGACTTATGCGGTCCCAGAATAGCATGGGGATCGTCGCTCTCCGAATATATGATCTCCTCGATCTGAGGCCAGTTCATCAATTTATACAGTTTATTTGTCATGTGGGGACTCCTCTCCTCTATTTTATGCCTTATTGATTATGCCTTACAACTCATGCAGAAACAAACCGCTGCGCAGCTTGGGTTCAAACCATGTCGATTTAGGGGGCATCAGTCTTCCGGCATCCGCCACTGCAAACAGCTCTGCGATCGAGGTGGGATACATGGAAAATGCCACCGCCATTTCTGCCCGCTCCCCGGGATGCTTTGGCGTACATCTGCGCTCCAGTTCGCAAAGTCCTCTGATTCCGCCCACAAAGTCAATTCGCTTATCCGTCTTTGTATCTCCGATGCCAAGGATGGGCGCCAGCAGATAATCCTGCAAAACAGACACGTCCAGACCTGCCACCACGTCCGTGTCACAGATTTCAGGCTTTGCCGTCAGACAGTACCATACACCCTCCAGATACATGCCGAACTCTCCCTTTTTCTGAGGGACATAGCCCTTACCTTTTAAGGTTTCTTCTCTGCGCACAATAAAATGCTCCCTGACTCTGTCCAGAAAAGCTTCCGCAGAAAGCCCGTTCAGATCTCTGACCACACGATTGTAGTCCAGTATCCTGAGCTCCTCGTCCGGAAAGAGCACCGACAGAAAATAGTTGAACTCTTCCTCACCGGTGTAGTCTTGATGCTCCTCTCTCCGCTTCAGACCAACCTTCACTGCAGAGGCACAGCGATGGTGCCCGTCGGCAATATAGAGTGCAGCCATCCGGTCAAAGCTGTCTTTCAAAGTTTTTAACTGCTCCTCCCCGTCGATCCGCCACACCCGGTGTCCCACACCGTCGTCCGATATAAAGTCATACAGAGGCTTCTGTCTTTTCTCTGCCTCCGTAAGCCGTCTCAATGCCTCGTCGGCGCGATAAGCCAGAAAGATCGGGCCGGTCTGCATGTTACAGACATCCACATGCCGGATGCGGTCCTGCTCCTTGTCCGCTCTGGTGTTCTCATGCTTTTTGATCACATTGCCGCAATAATCATCGATGGATGCACAGGCCACGATCCCTGTCTGACTGCGTCCGTCCATAGTCTGCTCATAGAGATAGCAGCACGGCTTGTCCTCTCTCACGAAGCTCCCCTCCGCGATCCGCTCCCCGAGCATTTCTTTTGCCTTCTCATAAACCTCCGGAGCATAAGTGTCTGTCTCCGGACCAAACTGTGTCTCCGCTCTGTCGATGGCAAGGAAGGAATAGGGATTCTGCGCCACCACGGCGCAGGCCTCCTCACGATTATATACATCATAGGGAAGCGCCGCTATTTTGTCCTCCAGCCCCTCTTTTGGGCGATAGGCACGAAACGGTCTGATCACTGCCATATTTTTTCCTTTTTCCTTTCTGCCACACATGTTGTATGACTTTTCCGTATTTAATAATTTTACCAAAAAAAGCTATACATAACAAGCATCAGGTGCTAAAATATCTTTGAAAATAATCGGGAAAGAGAGGTTGTCAAAATGACCGATGAAAACAGAGCGATTTTGAAGCGCATCAATGATTACAGCGAGAAGGTTCTCGGCGATATCGACCCGCAGAAGGTTCAGGTGTCCGCACAGCTGGACAAACTCCGGCCTATTCTGCAGGAGATCGCCGATGAAAAAAATATGACACTGGAAGATGTATTTATTCTCTATATGGATATTCAGAGCGAGGCAGTGTGTGCCAGCGAAGCTAAGCTCCGGGATGAGCTGGAGGATCTGAACGATGGCGACGGCATGCCTCTACTGTTCCGCTAAAACGGCGGCATCTCAATTCGCTTCCCCCATTCCTCCGTCAGTCTCTCAAGATTCCACGCGGCATTGGCCGGACTTGTGGAGGGCAGTTTAATGATTTTATTCTCGTGGAGACCCCGTTTTTTACAGCCCGCTTCGCAGTATTTCTGAAAAAGTGCGTATGCTTTGCCTCCGTTTAAATAAATTCTCTGAATGGAGGCCCTGTCTAAAATAATATTCATATCATTGGGCGCCGCATTCCTGATGGAACTGTCGGAGGAGCCGATGATATCACAGGATTCTATCACATCCCACAGAGCAATTTTGTTTCTCAAAAGAAATGCCCGTTTCTCCTGAATGGAGCCGGGCATTTGCTCATGACAGAGCGCCGAGAGCACCCGCCAGAATCTATTCTGCGGATGCCCGTAATAAAATTGCTGTTCTCTGGACTTCACAGACGGCATCGACCCCAGAATCAGTATCCGGGAGTGCTCGTCAAACACGGGTCCGAAGGTATGGGTAATACGCTGATATTGATTCTCTGAACCGGACATTTATTCCTTCACCACTCTCACGCGGAACACACCCTCGATCTGCTCTAAGGCTTTTACCGCCTCCTTGGGCGCGGGTGCCTCAATATCCAGCATGGTATATGCATACTCTCCCCGGGACTTATTCATCATATCAGTGATATTAATGCCTTTGTCACCGAATTCTGCGGTAAATTTCGTGATCATATTGGCGATATTTTTGTGGAAGATCGCAACACGGCCGGCCTTTGTGCAGACACCCATATCACATGCGGGGAAATTAACGCTGTTTCTGATATTACCGTTTGCGAGATAGTCCATCATCTCCTCCACTGCCATCACCGCACAGTTATCCTCGCTCTCCTCCGTGCTTGCTCCCAGATGAGGAATCACGATGCAGCCTTTTTGGCCCGCGGTAGTGGGATTGGGAAAATCAGACACATAATGTGCAATCTTTCCGCTTTCAATTCCCTCCAGCACATCTGTCTCGTTTGCAAGCAGATCCCTTGCAAAATTTAAAATCACCACACCTTGTTTCATCTTGGCGATGGCTTCCCGATTGATCATGCCCTTGGTGGAATCCAGCAGAGGGACATGAACCGTGATATAATCACACTCCGCATAGATATCGTCCACATTGATGACATGCTTCACCTTCCCGGAAAGCTGCCATGCAGCATTCACGGACAGATAGGGATCATAGCCATAGACCTCCATTCCCAGATGGATCGCTGCGTTGGCTACCTTCACTCCGATGGCTCCCAGACCGATGACGCCCAGCTTCTTGCCCATGATCTCTGTCCCGGCAAAATTCTTTTTCTCTTTTTCCGCGGCTTTGGCAATATTCTCATCCTCTCCGGAGGACTTCACCCATTCGATACCGCCCACAACGTCTCTGGCAGCCAGCAGCATTCCCGCAATCACCAGTTCCTTAACGCCGTTTGCGTTGGCTCCGGGCGTATTGAACACCACAATGCCCTGCTCTGCACATTTATCCAGAGGAATATTATTTGTACCCGCTCCTGCCCTCGCCACGGCCAGCAGCTTCCCGGGCAGTTCCATCTCATGCATGGAGGCGCTGCGCACCAGAATACCCTCCGCCTCGTTGATCTCCTCCGTCAATGCGTAATCGGCGGTGAGCTTGGACAACCCATTCTGGGAAATGGGATTCAAACAATTAATCTTATACATTTCTGCGTTCTCCTTCTATCTGCTATCTCACTTCAGATTCTCTGCCTCAAACTGTCTCATGAACTCCACCAGCTTCTCCACACCCTCGATGGGCATTGCATTGTAAATGCTGGCGCGCATACCGCCAACAGTCCTGTGGCCCTTTAAATTTTCAAAGCCTGCGGCCTTTGCCTCTTTTACAAATTTGGCATCCAGCTCCTCGTCCCCGGTTACAAAGGGCACATTCATCAGAGAGCGGTCCTCCCTGCGCACAGTACCCTTAAACAGCTTACTTTCATCCAGGAAATCATAGAGAATCTTCGCCTTCTTCTCATTGTGCGCCTTCATAGCGTCCAGGCCGCCCATCTTCTTGATCCACTTGAACACCTTGCCGCAGATATAAATACCGTAAGCGGGCGGGGTATTATAAAGCGAGTCATTGTCCGCATGTGTTTTGTATTTCAGCATGGTAGGGGTGCCGGGAAGCACATCCTCGGTGATCAGATCCTCGCGGATGATCACGATGACCACGCCTGCAGGTCCGATATTCTTCTGCACACCGCCGTAGATGACGCCGTATTTTGTCACATCCACAGGTTCGGACAGGAAACAGCTGGACACGTCAGACACCAGAGTCTTGCCCTTGGTGTTGGGCAGCGTCTTGAACTTAGTACCGTAGATAGTGTTGTTCTCACAAATATAGACATAATCCGCATCCTCGCTTATGGGCAGATCGGAACAGTCGGGAATATAAGAAAAGGTCTCATCCTCTGAGGAAGCGATCTTGTTGGCCTTGCCGTAAATCTGAGCCTCCTGATATGCTTTCTTGGCCCACTGCCCGGTGACAATATAATCGGCAACTTTATTTTTCATCAGATTCATGGGAATCATCGCAAACTGCTGGCTTGCACCGCCCTGCAGAAACAACACCTTATAATTGTCCGGAATCTTCATCAGCTCGCGAAGATCAGCTTCAGCCTCCTTGATAATCGTGTCATATGCTTTGGAACGGTGGCTCATCTCCATGACGGACATCCCGGTTCCCCGGTAATCGAGCATCTCCTCCGCAGCCTCTCTCAAAACCTCCTCGGGCAGAACCGCAGGACCTGCCGAGAAATTGTAAACTCTTGCCATTTCTCATTTCCTCCTCATGCTATGTATCAAATTTCCAAAATCAAACATTGCAGAAAACTCATTAAGTTATAGCATAAGCTTTCTTGTTGCTTTAGTCAACTGCATTGTTAAATTTTTTACAATTTGTTTGTCTGCGACAGACAATTACAGCTTTTTTGTCTTTTAGCCCTTCGGCGTCTCCGCAGGATCCTCCCCGTAAAACATCACAACAGGAGTACCGATCTCCACGCTGTCATAGAGCTCTTTTGCCACCTCCGGCGGCAGATTCACGCAGCCGTGGGAACCGTTTGTCTTGTAGATATCCCCGCCAAATTCGCTGCGCCAGTCGGCATCGTGAAGACCGATGGCTCCTTTGACAGGCATCCAGAATTTCACCGGTGTCGCGTATCCCGGCCCCCGGAGCGTCCGGTTTTTCTGCTTGTTATAGACAAAATTCACGCCCTCCGGCGTACTCATACGTCTGCGGGCATTGCCGCTGACCACATCTGTCTCCAGTGCAAGCTCACCGTCCACATAATAATACAGCTTCTGCATTCCCAGATCCACTTCGATATAAGTATCCCCGAGATCAGCGCTGCCGCGGTGATAGGCGTCTCTGGAGTACTCCGGCGTGCGGACCACTCCTCGCCCAGCCGTCTGCCCCTCTTGTTTCTCCCCGTCAAATCCGCTCTCCCAGGCCGCAAGCTGCTCCAGATACTGCCAGAGCCAGACCGTCTCCCGTTTCTGATTGATGGTAGTTCCGTAAGTCACGCCCTGCACATACACAATATCGCCCCTTGTACTCTGAAAAGCCCATTCTTTGCCATAGGTATCATGAACGGATGCCATCTCCCGGATCCAGTCCTCGATACGATCAGTCATCAGTACAAAGCGGCCGGCATCGTCCTGTACGGGAAGCCCTCCCGGCTGCTCCTCTCTTTGTAGAAAGGCCGCCATCTGCGCCGCATCCGGCTTCTCGGCTCCGTCCCCGAAATCATAGACCGGCCCGTTTTCCTGGAAATAATCTATCCGGCTCCAGATCTGTGCCAGCTGCTCCTGTGCCTCCGTAAACGGCACATCGTAATAGCATCCGGCTTCTATGAGGTTGACGCTGTCGTGTCCCATGAGGATGGCGCTCCTTGCCGTCTCATAAGCTTTCTTTTCATCCAGCCTGCGATGCAGTCCGTCATAGAGCGTATATCCTGCACTATCGTCATATTCTATGCGATAATCCTCCTCTTTGCGAAAGCCTTCGGCAATTTTCTCCCAGAATTCCTGCAGCACCATCTCCTCAACGGACACCGCCGCCTCCAGCCGGTGCTCTCTGCCAGGGAACAGGTTTGCAACCCAGAACCATGAATTCTGTGATGTCAGATATTTGTTTAAACCGGCCTCATAATCCAACGTGCGATGCAGCGATTCCATGGAGACCGTCCAGCTCGTCTCCGTGGAATCGCTGCCGATTCTGTCATATCCCACTATGGTAAAATTTTCCGGAGCCTTTGTCTGCTCCAAAAGCTGAGCGTTGACCTCCTGCACGGAGCTCCCTGTACAATATACGCCGTTGATCCATGTGTTGACTGCAAAACCGGTCCTATAATACAGTGCCAGACCAAGATAGCCCAGACACAGAAGTATTACAATTATCATGCAGCAAACAGCAGGCCCTCTTGTCCGTTTTTTCATAACCCGTCCCATGCGCACACATCCTGTTCCTATGTGCGCTTATTCTGATTTTTCAAC
The DNA here is from genome assembly GCA_949840915.1 of uncultured Lachnospiraceae bacterium. Classification (GTDB taxonomy): domain Bacteria; phylum Bacillota; class Clostridia; order Lachnospirales; family Lachnospiraceae; genus Acetatifactor. The sequence continues at coordinate 81,531 of CATKXY010000009.1, forward strand.
CAGATCGTCTCCGTCAAACACCTGATCGATGGGCGCTCCCGCAGGAACCATGGGAAATACCTTATCATCCTCAGGGATCACACACTCTATCAGCACGGGTGCCTTCATGGCGATGGCCCGCTCGATGGCAGGAGCCACCTCCTCCTTCGTGGTGACACGGATAGCCCCGCAGCCGAGTCCCTCCGCCACCTTACAGAAGTCTACCTCATCCTTCAGCACGGTCTGAGAATAGCGTTTGCCGTAAAACAGTGTCTGCCACTGACGCACCATCCCCAGCACATGATTGTTGATGACGATCTGAATAATGGGAATATGATAGCGGCTGGCGGTGGCCAGCTCATTCATATTCATTCTGAAGCAGCCGTCCCCCGCGATGTTGACGCACAGTCTGTCGGGCTGCCCCACCTGAGCACCGATGCACGCGCCCAGTCCATAGCCCATGGTGCCAAGCCCGCCGGAAGACAGGAAGGTTCTGGGCCGGGTATATCTGTAATACTGCGCAGCCCACATCTGATGCTGTCCCACATCAGTGGTGATCAGCGCCTCTCCCTTGGTAATACGGTCAAGCTCCTCCAGCACATAGGGGCAGGAAAGCTTTTCCCCGTCATATTTCAAGGGATATTTCTCCTTTAACCCGGCAATGGCCTGCAGCCAGTCCGGGTGACTCTTCTTACCCTGTTTTGCTATGCGTGCGTTCAGATCCGTGAGCACCGATTTCAGATCACCGATCAAAGCGGCGTCCACGCGGATGTTTTTGTTGATCTCCGCCGCATCGATATCAATCTGCACGATTTTTGCGCCCTCTGCAAACTTCTTCGGATTGCCGGTGACACGATCCGAGAATCTCGCCCCCAGAGCCACCAGCAGATCGCATTGACTCACTCCCAGATTGGAAGCCTTGGTGCCGTGCATACCGATCATGCCTGTATAGCGGGAGCTTGTGCCGTCAAACGCACCCTTGCCCATCAGCGTGTCACACACCGGTGCATCGATAAGCTCTGCAAACCCGGCAACCTCCGCGGATGCCTCTGAAATCACGGCGCCGCCTCCCAGATAGATATAGGGCCTCTCCGCGTCCTGAATATATTGGAGCACCTGCTCCATATCCGCCTCCGTATAAGAGACTTTTCTCTCAGGCGCTTTGATATCCGTCGGCACAAATTCGCACATGGCCGCCGTCACATCCTTGGTGATGTCAACCAGCACAGGGCCGGGACGTCCGCTTTTTGCAATCTCAAATGCCTTGCGGATAGTATCTGCAAGCTCCTCCACATTCTTGACAATGTAACCGTGCTTGGTAATGGGCATGGTCACACCGGCGATATCCACCTCCTGAAAGCTGTCCTTGCCGAGCAGGGGAAGCGTCACATTTGCGGTGATGGCAACCACAGGCACGGAATCCATATATGCGGTGGCGATTCCGGTCACCAGATTGGTGGCGCCGGGGCCGCTGGTGGCAAGACACACCCCCACCCTGCCCGTGGCACGGGCATAACCGTCCGCCGCATGCGCTGCTCCCTGTTCATGGGAGGTGAGGATATGACGAATCTCTTCGCTGTGCTTATACAGTGCGTCATAAATATTCAGGATCGCGCCGCCGGGATATCCAAACACCGTGTCAACGCCCTGTTCTTTCAAACATTCCACTACGATTTCTGAGCCGTTTAAAAGCATATCATACCTCCTGCTTTCCGGGTATTTCCAACACTGCACCCCTGTTGCCGCTGGTCACCAGCTCGCGGTATCTGGACAGATAGCCGGTTGTGACCCTGGGCTCTCTGGGCTGCCATTTTGCACGGCGCTCTGCAAGTGTCTCGTCGGAGACCAGCACATCCAGCGTGTTAGCCGGAATATCAATGCGGATGATATCTCCCTCCTCCACCAAGGCGATAGGGCCGCCCACTGCCGCTTCAGGGGACACATGCCCGATGGACGCGCCGCGGGACGCACCCGAAAAGCGTCCGTCCGTGATCAGCGCCACGGAGGAACCAAGCCCCATACCGGCAATGGCCGATGTGGGATTGAGCATCTCTCTCATGCCCGGACCGCCCTTGGGACCCTCATAGCGAATAACCACAACATCTCCGGCCGCGATCCTGCCGCCCTTGATGGCGTCGATAGCGTCCTCCTCACAGTCGAATACTCTCGCAGGGCCCTCGTGTACCATCATTTCAGGCACAACGGCGGAGCGCTTCACCACACCGCTGTCAGGGGCGAGATTTCCCTTTAAGATCGCGATACCGCCTGTCTCGGAATAGGGATTTTCCACAGGACGGATAACCTCGGGATTCAGATTGACACAATTTTTGATATTCTCCCCAATGGTGGTACCGTTTACAGTCATGCAGTCCAAATTCAGGAGATTCTTCTTGGTGAGCTCATTCATCACAGCATACACGCCGCCGGCCTCATTGAGATCCTCCATATAAGTGGGGCCTGCCGGTGCAAGATGACACAGATTCGGGGTCTTTGCGGAGAGCTCGTTTGCGATATCCAGATTCAGCTCAACACCTGCCTCCCTTGCGACAGCGGGCAGATGCAGCATGGAATTGGTGGAACATCCCAGCGCCATATCCACGGTCAGCGCATTCATAAATGCATCCTCCGTCATGATATCCCGGGGCTTGATGTCCTTTTCCACCAGCTCCATTATCTTCATTCCCGCGCGCTTTGCCAGACGGATTCTGGCGGAATACACCGCGGGGATCGTACCGTTTCCCTGAAGCCCCATTCCGATAGCCTCGGTGAGACAATTCATGGAATTGGCGGTGTACATACCGGAACACGAACCGCAGGTAGGACACGCCTTCTCCTCAAACTCACACAGATCCTCCTGCGTCATGGTACCCGCAGCCACGCTTCCCACAGCCTCAAACATGGAGGAGAGACTTCTCTTCTGCCCCTTCACATGCCCTGCCAGCATGGGTCCGCCGGATACAAACACCGTTGGAATATTCAGTCTTGCCGCCGCCATCAGAAGGCCGGGCACGTTTTTATCACAGTTCGGCACACACACCAGACCGTCAAAACCATGGGCCAGCGCCATGCACTCTGTGCTGTCCGCAATCAGATCTCTGGTCACCAGAGAATATTTCATGCCGATATGTCCCATGGCGATCCCGTCGCACACCGCGATCGCGGGGAACACAACAGGCATACCTCCGGCCATGGCAACACCCATCTTCACAGCCTCCACAATCTTATCCAGATTCATATGACCGGGCACAATCTCATTGTAGGAACTCACAATACCGATCATGGGACGGCGGCGCTCCTCCTCCGTGTAGCCCAGTGCGTTGAACAGGCTGCGGTGAGGCGCCTGCGCATTTCCAATCTTTACAGAATCACTTCTCATACTCGTATCCTTCTTTCCGTTAGATTCAATATCAGCTTCGGTATCAACTTCAATTATCGATTACTTTATTCTTTCGACAAGCAGATCGCCCATCCCGGAGCATCCCACTTTCACACAACCCTCGGACATAATGTCTCCCGTGCGGTAGCCGTCGCGGAGCACCTGCTTTACGGCGCCCTCAATGGCGTCCGCTTCCGCATCCAGGTCAAAACTGTAACGCAGCATCATGGATGCACTCAGAACTGTCGCGATGGGATTGGCGATGTCCATGCCCGCGATATCCGGCGCGGATCCATGACTGGGCTCATACAGTCCAAACTTGCTGTCGTTTAAGCTGGCGCTGGCCAGCATTCCGATGGAGCCTGTGACCATACTGGCTTCATCGGAGAGAATGTCTCCGAACATATTCTCCGTGAGAATCACATCAAACTGGGCCGGATCCTTTACCAGCTGCATCGCGCAATTATCAACCAGCATATGCTCCAGCTTTACCTCAGGATAGTCCTTTGCGACCTCCTCCACCACTTTCCTCCAGAGTCTGGAGGAATCCAGCACATTGGCCTTGTCCACGCTGGTTACCTTCTTTCGGCGCTTCATGGCAATGTCAAAGCCTTTGATGGCGATACGGCGTATCTCATTTTCGTCATAAGTCAGTGTGTCAACGGCCTTGCGCACCCCGTTTTCCTCCACGGTCCTGCGCTCTCCAAAATACAGACCTCCCGTGAGCTCCCGCATGATCATCATGTCAAATCCTGCAGCGCTGATCTCCTCCTTCAGAGGACAGGCCCCCGCCAGCTCCTCATAGAGCACTGCGGGCCTCAGATTCGCAAACAGGTTCAGAGCCTTTCTGATCGCCAGGAGCCCTGCCTCCGGACGCAGATTCGGCGGAAGCTGATACCACGGCGAGGTGGTGGTATCCCCGCCGATGGAACCCATCAGCACGGCGTCCGCCGCCTTTGCAGCGGCAATAGCCTCCTCAGTCAGCGGAACCCCATGCACATCGATGGACGCACCGCCCATCAGAATATCTGTAAACTTCATCTCATGTCCGTACACGTCTGCCACTTTATTTAAGACCTTCCTGGCCTCTGCCACGATCTCCGGTCCGATTCCGTCGCCGGGGATACAGGTAATATTTAATTTCATCGTCGAATGACCTCCTGCCTCTTTTGCTTCTCTCTGTTCTCACAAAGCTTCTTTTTATCATAACTGATATGAACGCAAATTTCAACCCTGTGGAAAACCAAATGTTACCGATTCCACCACCATACAAATCGTTTAGATTTAATCTTAAAGGGAACCGTTTTTATTCCGCCGTAGTCCCCGACACCCCGGATGATCATTTTCGCTGTGCCTGTCCTGACGTTATTCTCATAACGGACGATCTCGTAATTTTCCGGCTGCAGAATCTGCCGGCCCAGTTTAACTGTCAGAATGTCCTTCCCGGGTTCGATGTCGCCGCCGGTGTAGTACTGGACGGGAATCGTCACCCGGGCTTTGCTTATGCCCTGCTTTACGATGCGATAGTCTCCCGATACCGTCCCGCAGTACTGATTCTTTCCCGTCGCCGTCACCGTGACACAGGTGCCCGCCGGAAGTATATCATCCGCATCCACCGCATCTCCTGCCATTCTGTGGACGCTGGACGCGCCGTTTGTGACGTCCGCGTCATATTTATAGGTATAACTACAGGTAAAATCTTTTCTGTGTGTAAGCTTCTTACCGTTTATATCGTATATGACAGGTATGGAGACATAGCCTCCGCGCCTGCCTGTATAGGCTCTGTCATCTGCGGTCAAAGAGAGTGAGCCGACATCCTTAGCCGTGATAGTGAAGCTAAGTCCTACAGCGCCTTTAAAGTTTCCTTTTCCCTTAATCGTCAGCACGGGAGATTTCCCGGCATCTGATCTGTCTGTTAAAGCCGTATTGTTTTTATAGGATAAGGTATAGTTGCTGCCTGCCGTGAGGATTCTGTCACGATATCTGACCACAGGTACCGGCTTGCTGCCTCCCTTTTCATAGCTCACGGAGATCGATTCACGATTTTCCACGGTGACAAGGTTCTGCGCATCCTCCAGGATATCATATGGTGTGATACGGAACGTCTTTTTCATCGTGCCGCTGTAACCGTTGATCCCCTTAAAGACGACGGCTGCCGTTCCCGCTTCCGTATTTCGGATATAGCTGACCTCATAATCTCTTCCCTCCTCCAGTGTCACCGCCGGGGTATTTCTGTCCCTGACATAGGTGAGATGATACGGCAGCAAACCTGAATCTTTGGTAATCTTCTCTCCTGTATATACAACAGATTTCGGCAGATCATTGACCTTGACTTTGCTCAGCGGGATCCCTGTGATCTTGAAGGTAACCGTCTTCTCACCGGCATACTCCCCCATTCCGGTCAGTCTGACTGTGGCTGTTCCGATATCGGTGTGATTGCTGTAATCCGCCGTATAGTCCTTTCCCTCCGTGAGCGTCTGCTTTCCGTAAGTCACCCTGAGAACAGGTTCAACGGGCGCTCCCGTGTAAATCTGATCCGTAATCTTTCCCACCTTCGCCTTGGCCATCAGCATCTTGGAAGTGATCTCAAAGAATACGGTTCTCTCCCCGCAGTAATTTCCCTTGCCGGTAATCGTCATGGAATGACTGCCGATTTCTCTGTAGGCTCCCTCACGGGTATCGTTATAGCTTACCGTATAGTCCCTGTTTTTCCTGAGTGTACTGCCGCCCCGTCTGACCACAGGATTCGGCTTTTGCGTCTTCTGATTATAGGCTAAAACGATTCTGCCCACAGTGACATCCGCACTGTTGTCCGAGATATCCTTCGGGGTGATCTTAAAGGAGGCCGTCTGTGTGCCTGTATAGTTTCCTTTTCCTTTCACCGTGATCACAGGCGCTTTCTTTGCCTGGAATCCGGCATCGTCACTCCCCAAAACATACGCCGCCTTGTTTCTCGCGTATTTGACAGTATAGTCCCTTCCCTCCTTCAGTCGTACCGTTTTGTCATATACCCTGACGTCAGGCTTGATGGCTGTCCCCGTGTACTCATATCCGTCCGCATTGATTCCCGCGATCCACAAACCGTCGGGAATCCTGCCGTCCTGAGGCATATCGATATCCAGAATACCGTCTCCATCCCCGTCTTCGCCGTCATCGCCGTCATCGCCGTCATGCGTTCCGTTACCGTCGTCTCCCGTGACAGTGATCAGGCAGGAAGCCGAACAGGAGCCTGCCGTCGCCGTAATCTCTGCCGTTCCCCCAGAGACAGCCCGCACCAGGCCCTCCTCTGACACAATCGCCACCGTCTCGTCGCCGGATGTCCAGAGCACGCTCCCGTAATCGGCGCCTTCAGGTTCGACCGCCGCTGTAAGCTGCACTTCCCCCGGTCCCGCCTCCGCCATGGAAAGCGTATACTCCTTATAATTTAACGAAATTCCGGTCACAGGGATATTCAACCGCTCATATCGTGCACACAGCTCCAGATTCTCCGTGACTGCCATGTCAAAATCAAAGAGTGTATCTCCCAGATACCAGCCCGTAAAACGATATCCCGGCACCTCGGGCGCCGTGACCGCAGTTACGGTCTGCCCGCTCTCCAGACGTTCTTCCTTCAGCAATTCTCCTTTTTCATTCAGGAACCTCACGCTGCATATGACTGCTCCCGGCGTCCATACATGATATTCCAGCGTCCTCGCACCCTCGTAAAGCCCTATTCCCGTAACTGTGACGGAATACTTTCCCGCCTGCCATACGGCATAGTCCCCGGATATGATATAATCCACGCCGGCCTGCAATACCTCTCCTCTGTATACAACAGAAACCTCCGCATACTGTTCCCCGTCCGCAGCATAGAGATCCGCCGCCGTAATATCCGCACCGCCGATGTCTCTGGGAGCCATCTCCACCACATACAGCTCCCGGTCCTCATATTCCTCCCGGTTTACATAAGACAGCGCAAGATTTCCCTCCGTGTCCGTGACTTCCTGACCGATATACAGAATATTGTCGGCGGTGAGAAGCACGTTCGCGGCGACGTCTTTTACCACATAATACTGATAACGCCTCTGGGGAACCAACCCTGAAAATCTGTCCGGATCCACTATCTCTATGACCCGTCCTTCTGCGGATGATCCATCCGACTGCGCACCTATAGCACTCCCGGCTCCCGACAGAATTTCATCATAACTTACGACAGTCGTTTTAGCAGCCCCCGCCGTCAAAGCAGTCCGGAATGCCTCAGTGATATTAATCAGATCCGCATTGACAGCGCCGCTATTGAGCAAATACAAAGTACCGTCCGCTCCGCGGGCCTCCGCCCTTGCATTAGCCCATCCTGCACGAACAGGCTGATTTATTTCCACAACTCCATCGACTTCTTTGGTCAATCGTTTGTAATTGATAAAATAAGAATACAGTTCTCCGGAATCATTCAATGCCCAATAGCATTGTTTTCCGCCCCAGTTTGAATAAGCCAAATCAGTATAAAAGCTGCCGTCAACCTTCTCAGACGGAACATTTCCCTGTCCAAACCATGTATACAGCTCCCCGGAATCATTCAACAGCATATGATCCGCATATCCGCCGTAAACCTGCTTCACATTCTGTGCGATCAGGACTGGTTTATGATTAGCCGTATCTGATGTAGACGATCCCCATTGATACAGATCCCCATTATTTTGGACCGCAAGCACTACCGGAATCTGACTCGTATTACAAGATACGGTTTTCACATCGTCCAACACAAAGACAGGCTCACTTACACTATCCGAATCGCTGTACCTGTCTCCTTGTCCCAATACAGAGCCAATATTGGTTCCCCACATATACAAGGTACCGTCCTTCGTGATCGCCATGGCAAAAGGACAATAATAGGTACCCCTCGGTCCACCGTCCCAGGTAAAAAAGAAAACATCGTCCAACACCTTCGCAGGTTTGTAACAGGCTATGCCCTGTGATCCTGTTCCCAAGATACCACTCTCTTTGTTACTGTAATATCCTCCGTCATTACATCCCCATGAATACAGGCTGTCAGTCTCTGTCAAAGCAAATATGGCATGTTGGCTCGACGGAACCGTGGCAGGGGCGTAAACCTGCTTTACTCCCTCCATTACCAATTGGGGACTATAAACATCGTTTTCCTTTCCCGTCCCCAGCAGACCATACTTACCGCTTCCCCACATATAAAGATTGCCGTTGCTTGTAATCGCGGCGCAAACAGCGGTATCCGCATTCGAAGCGTGCAAAGAGATCGCGTCGATCTTACTGCCGCCCAGAACTCCTGCAACTTTGTGCGGCGAATGACAATCCTCGGTATCGCCCGTTCCCAGAACGCCGCTTGTATTGCGTCCCCATGAATACATTTCTCCATCATTTGTCACCGCAAATACCGCGTTTCTGAAAATTATGGCATCCTTGACATTATCCAGCGCTTTAACAGGCACCGCCGAATCAGTGGTAGTTCCGTTCCCCAATTGTCCGTATGTATTATTGCCCCAAAGATACAGCGCATCATCCGACGCAATCACCGCGCTGACGCCGGCGTTTGAACCTACATACTGAATAACCTCTCTGACATTCGGAAGCCCGGCTGTAGTCTCATTCAAATCTACATTCAGAAGGAACACGGTACTTTCCGCCGTGACATGGCGCGTTACCTCCCCAACTACATCCTTTCCCTTCTTCACTTTCACATGATAATCACGATTCGGATAAAGCCAGAAAGAACACTTCCCGTTTTCGTCGGTAGTCTGTTTCAGACTGTCGATTTCTACCTGTAAATCCTTCTGCAGGAGTCCCTTTTCATCCTTTACGACAAAATGGATCTCACATCGTGTATTAGGACATTTGCCAAACCGGAAACCGGAGTGATGGCAGATATCATTATACCAGTCCTTATCCAGCAAATTGAATTCCCAAGGTTCTACAGAAGCTGCCAGCTTGGGAAACATTGCAATTTTTATGTTTGCCCCCAGCTCACAGCCCACTTTGAGATGCCCCTCCACACATATGGTGCAGTCATGGTGCAGAACAGGATTGGACAGCTGAAGGGTCTTTGCATCAAGCGTAATTCCAGCCGTAGCAGATATTTTGAGTTCTCCTATCAACCCGAATAAAATACTTACCGTAGGTTCAAATTCCAGCCCGACAAAAAGCTCTATCTCTGCACTTATATCCAGAATCGGATCTTTGCTCTCTTTGACAGAATTGACTTTGTTATTGGATATTTCAAAACCCACAGTCGACTCAGTTATAAGGCTCAGATTTACCTCCCCTTTACCCCTGAGCACAAAACGAAGCGGAAACTCCAGCGTGATGAGACCTCCCGCCAGAAAAGGGATCATATAGTCTCCCAATAAAAGTTTGATCTCACCTTCCGCTTCATAATACCCTTTTATTGTCTCTTTATGGGTAATTCTGAGTTCAAAGTACTTTTCCTTGGTGGTCATATAATACTTCAGGTATGATTTTATTTCACAGGCAAAATCTATTTTAAATTTTCCATCTAAAGAAGGAACCACATCGCCGGGCTTTGTCTCGTCCAGTATCCCGGATTCCTCTTCCTTCTCAATGGTAAATTTGAATGTCACACCCGGAGCTTCATTTGAACCGACCTCATCCACTTCCTTACCTTCATAATGAACAAGGGCATCGCAGTGATCCAGATTCACTTCCGCGTTCTCTCCGTCCCCACTGTTATCCAGCTTGATATATTCCAGAAAGTCTTGAATATCCGTTGTGTCCTTTGCCACGATTTTCAGGCTGTTTAAATTATTTCCGCCCGGTATGACTCTCTTCACTTCTATGTATATAAAATTATTTGTGTCATACTCATAAGCGATTCTCTTGCCAACCATGGCCGATTGTAAAAATTTGCTGTCACAGTTGCGGAACTCAAAAGTATTGGTGTCCCGATCAAAATTCACCAGCTCATTTCTCTTCCCAATGATCGGATCAATGCCGGCGCTCTGCAGTTTCGGCACAGACGCGTCTGCCTCCACCTGTGATACACGGATCACATCCTCCTTCAGGATCATAAAGTTGGTAGTCACGTCCCCGTCCAGATTGACCACTCTGTCCTCGGCGAATTCCTCTGTCGTCATAGCCATGAGCTCCTGCATCGCCTGCGTATACATGGAGGACTCATATTCGCCGGCAAACGGGGCAAGGGACTCGGTATCGACAAGCCATCCCCTGATATAAAAATACTGCGGCATATCGGCGACGTCCACTTCCACTGTAGCTTCTGTCTGATCTGCCTGTACCAAAGTCTGCCCAAATCCCAGAAACTGTATGTTTTTCTCGTCAAAAACAGCCACCAGAACACTGCAGTCTCGCTGCGTACCCAGCGTCACCGCAAACTCTCTGTCTGCGGTTCTTTCTATTGAGGTGATATAACATCCCGCCGCAGCCTCCTGAGACTCCCGGGCAATCTCCTCCTGCATGGAACTGTACAACGTATCGTTCATCCACTGAGAAAGCTCGCCTGCATCCACGCCAGAGTGCGTACCGCCGTCCTCCGCTTCTTCCGCAGAACTGTGTACCGCTTCCTCCGGAATGTTCTCCGTCTCATGAATCTGCGCCGCCAGAGCATTCATATCCATGGATGTCACCGTCAATGCAACTGCCAGCAATGCTGCAATCAATCTTTTCATATGCTGTTCTCCCCCTCTGAGTGATCTAAAATAATCTAAAGAATAAAAAAGCAGTCCCCCAAAAGGAACTGCTTCCGGCTTCCTGCCACAAACGATCTAGTTGCTCTCCGGCTTCTCCACTCTGCTGATAGCGGACTTGTCCATGGGAATACGGCAATTCTTGTTATTGCCAAATTCCACGATCACAGTGTCATCACTGATATCGATGACGATACCGTAAAAACCGGAGGTCGTCAAAACACAGTCGCCAAGCTCCAGAGACGCGATCATTGCCGCTACTTGCTTCCGCTCCTTCTGCTGAGGTCTCATCATAAAGAAATACAGCCCGCCAAAGAGTAATGCGTAAATGGCTATCGTGGTCACGATTCCAAAAGAATTTCCTGCCGCCGCTGCATCTGCCTCTGTCATTCCTGTCAATAAAATACCCATCATTCCTCCATTCCGGCACATCTGGCCTGAAATATTACCGCCTTCCCTGACCTGCTTTGCCCGTTCTGCTGTCTTAGGCTGCAGCGTTAGTCAAAAAGATGCATCCAGATTATAATACACAGAATTTGGGACAGGGGCAAGCCCTATTTTGCATTTCCTGCTATTTTTCATTATTTTTTTAGAAATCAGGATTTACCCGGAACCGACATACCTTCCAGCTTGCGCTTTTTGTATATACCAAACTCTCCCCGGTCCAGCGAGTCCCTTATCTCTTCCATCATTGTATTATAAAAATACAGATTGTGCAGCACACACAGACGCATCCCCAGCATTTCTTTTGCTTTTAACAGATGTCTGATATAAGCCCTGGAATACCTTCTGCAGGCGGGACAGCCGCAGCCCTCCTCGATGGGACGCCCGTCCGTCTCATATTTTGCATTAAAGAGATTTATTTTGCCGTGGTTGGTATAAAGATGCCCGTGCCGTCCGTTTCTGGTGGGATATACACAGTCAAAAAAGTCCACGCCGCGCTCCACGCCCTCAAGAATATTTGCAGGAGTTCCCACTCCCATCAGATAAGTGGGCTTGTCCTTGGGCAGCCATGGTACCACCTCGTCCAGAATATGATACATCTCTTCATGCGTCTCTCCCACAGCAAGTCCGCCGATGGCATATCCGTCCAGCTCAAGCTCCGCAATGCGTTTTGCGTGTTCGATGCGGATATCGTCGTAGACCGCACCCTGATTGATCCCGAACAGAAGCTGAGCCGGATTCACCGTCTCCTCCAGACCGTTCAGTCTCTTCATCTCCCGCTTACAACGCTCCAGCCATCTGGTGGTCCGTTCCACCGAAGCCTGCACATATCCTCTGTCCGCCTTGCTGGGAGCACATTCGTCAAAAGCCATGGCTATGGTGGAACCCAGATTGGACTGAATCTGCATACTCTCCTCCGGACCCATGAAAATCTTTCTTCCGTCGATGTGAGAGTGAAAATATACTCCTTCTTCTCTGATCTTGCGAAGGCCTGCCAGCGAAAAAACCTGGAAACCGCCGGAGTCCGTAAGGATCGGTTTGTCCCAGGACATAAACCGATGCAGTCCGCCCATACGGCGGATGACCTGATCTCCCGGCCGCACATGAAGATGATAGGTGTTGGAAAGCTCCACCTGCGTTTTGATCTGTTCCAGATCCTCAGTCGAAACGGCGCCCTTTATGGCGGCCACGGTCCCCACGTTCATAAACACCGGTGTCTGAATCACACCGTGTACGGTGGCAAACTCTCCCCGCTTGGCGTTCCCTTCCGTCCGGAGCAGACGGTATTTTGCCCTAAATTGATTCTGTATCGTCTCTTCCATATTATCAGTTATTCTCCAAATCCTCCCAAAGCTCCTCCAGTGTGATACCCTGCGCGGTGATCACCGTGGCCGCCTCTACGCCCACATAGCGAAAATGCCATGGCTCATAATCGATACCCGTGACATATTCCTTTCCCTTGGGGTAACGTACGATAAAACCGAATCTGCAGCTATTCTCCGCCATCCATTTTCCGGCATCCGTATCTCCGAACTCCTGCTCCAGATCGGCGAAAGTGTCGCATGTGATATCCAGGGCAAGTCCGATCTCATGTTCGCTGTTTCCCGGCATGGTGACTGTTCTGCTGGAAAGCTGATAGGCCTCCATATAGGACATTCCCCGGTTCATATACTTATTTACTTTGTCATTGAAGAGATATACCTGTCTCTCCGGCGGCCTGTATGGCGACCGGACTTTCAGTGTCAGCCCTTCATCCTTTGCCGCCTGCAGCATATCTGACAGATCATCCAAAATCCGCTCATCGCACTTGAGATTGCCCACGATGGTTCCCAGCGTAAAACTGTAATCGTCCGGAATGGAATGCTGTTTGTTGATCAGAACCAGCCGCCAGTCATTGGCGTCAAAAACAAGCTCCCCGGACTCGTAAGCCTCCAGAATCTCCTCTGTCGTCCGCTCCGTTCCGCTGCCCCTGCCTTCAAGGGAAGCCAAAAGCTCAGAGGAATCATAGGTATCAACACCAGCCATACCATGGGGATCCTCCTCATTCCAATCCTCAAGACCCTCCAGCACATCCTCATCAGCCAAAAGCTCCATATCCTCCAGGCTCAGGTCGGACTCGGGAGCCAGCTCCACACTGCTGTCCGCATCCGCCAGATCCCACTCCACTTCTCTTCCGTCCGCAGCGATAAACATGGGAAACGAAAAACTGCTGTAGACTACAAACAGGCAGAGGATCATCGTGAGCATGGAAAAACGCTTGCCGTTCCCGGCAAAATATGTCATTGCATGAAAAAAGAACATGCTCACAACCAAAGCCGGCAGGGCCAAGATGCTGCATATTTTATTTTTTCTGCCGAATTGCAGTAATTTTTTTCTTACACGTTCCTTCAAAGTGTTTTTCATCAATCTGTGTGCCTTTATACGCCTCTATTATTACTTCTTATCTCATAATTGATGGAGACACTGATATCATAGCATAGTTTACGGACAAATGCACTATTTTTCTTGCTTTTTTTAGAATTAATCTATATACTTGAATAAAATCCGAACCGTTTTGAGAAAGCTGTTGATAATTGACTGTACATAACCGGGAAAATAAAGGAGGAACTGCCATGGCAGGGTCATCATATGGAACAATCTTCAGAATAACTACATGGGGTGAATCTCACGGCAAAGCCCTGGGCGTTGTTGTGGACGGCTGTCCTGCCGGACTGCCTTTGTGCGAGGAGGACATACAGAGCTATCTGAACCGGAGAAAGCCCGGCGCAAGCAGCATCGCGACCCAGCGCAAGGAGGATGACTGCGTGGAAATCCTCTCCGGCGTATTTGAGGGCAGAACCACAGGCACCCCCATCTCCATGATGGTGCGCAACACTTCCCAAATCTCCCGGGACTATGGCAATATAGCCTCCTGTTACCGGCCCGGCCACGCAGATTATACCTTTGATCAAAAATACGGTTTTCGGGATTATCGCGGCGGCGGACGCTCCTCGGGCCGGGAGACCGTGGGACGTGTGGCTGCAGGCGCAGTGGCCGCCAAAGTTCTCTCCCGCATGGGCATTACCGTGCAGGCATACACCCGCTCCATCGGCCCCATCGAAGCCGATCTGGAGCATTTCGATGCCAAAGCCATTCTGTGTACTCCCACCGCCATGCCTGACAGAGCGGCGGACGAGAGAGCCATGGCCTATCTGGAGGGCGCAAAAAAGCGTCAGGACTCCGTGGGCGGCTCCATGGAATGCCGTGTGTACGGGCTCCCTGCGGGGATCGGCGACCCTGTATTCGAAAAGCTGGATGCCAATCTGGCTAAGGCTGCCATGTCCATCGGCGCCATAAAGGCAGTGGAGATTGGAGACGGTTTTGCGGTCTCAAAACGCTGCGGCAGCAAAAACAACGATGCATTCCGCATGGAGAATGGCCATGTAGTCAAATCCACAAATCATGCGGGCGGTGTTCTCGGCGGTATCAGCGACGGAGACATGCTGCTTGTGCGCGCCCATGTAAAACCCACTCCGTCCATTTATCTCACCCAGTCCACCGTCAACCAAAGCGGCGAGGAAGTGGATCTCTCCATCCATGGCAGACACGATCCCATCATTGTTCCCCGGGCGGTAGTCGTCCTCGAATGTATGACCGCCATCACCGTCCTTGACGCGATGATGCTGAACATGTCCGCCAGACTGGAGAGTCTGGAAACCTTTTACAACTGATCCTTAAGCTCTTCTGGTGCTGCCCAGCCTGTGGAATGCAATGCAGTTAGGCACATCCACCTTGATGGGCGGCCCGTTCATGATCATATTGCCCGCCTCCAGATTCAGATGGAAAAAGGTCATGTCATTGCTCTCATGGTTCAGAGATACAAGAAATTTGTCATTCGGGAAAAACTCTGCGTCCTTGGGATACTCTCCGCCCACGGGCAGACAGAATTTCTGTGTCAGGAACCCGGTCTCGGTGTTCACCGCAAAAACCACCACGGAATTATCCCCCGCATTGGAGGAGAGCATATATTTATAATCCCCGGAAAAACTCAGTGCGCTGGCAGCGTTGGTGCTGCCACGCTCGGGCTTCACTGTCCGGATCGTCTGGATCTTTTCAAACACCGGCATTCCGTTTTTGTCCTCATAGGAATACACGTCAATACAGCAGCTCCATTCATGCACAACATAGATAAAACGCCCGTCCAGAGAAATCTTGATGTGTCTGGGGGCGGAATCCAGCTCGCTGTGCAGGATATCTGCCAGCTGCACCTTCCCCCACTCCAGATTCATGCGGTAGATTTTCACATGATCCATACCCGGATCGGCTACCAGAAGATATTTATTGTCATGGGTCATGCGGGCACAGTTGATGTGGGGGCGGGAATTGCGCTCCGCAATGCTGCCCAGTCCCTTGTGGAACACCTCGTCCGTGATCTCACCGACGGAACCGTCCTCCTGCAGCTTTAACACGGTGAGCTTGCCGTCATGGTAACCCGCCACAAACAGATAGCTGTCCGTGTAATCCGTGGACACATAGCAGCCCCTCATACCGTTGATGGGAGCGAAATTTATGATCTCCAGATTGCCGTCCGGCAGAATATTATAGGACTCCACTCCGAAATCCGTGATGGAATACAGGTACTGGCAATTGTGCGAGATTGTGAGGTAGGAAGAATTGGTGATCTCCACCTTACTCTTCTCCTTAAAACGTCCCCTCTCCATATCCACATCATATATCTTGATCCCATGGCTGTCTCCCTGGGTGTAAGTCGACACATATGCCACATATTTTTCTTTCGCCTTTGCCATAATAAACCCTCCTTTAAAGCTCTGCCCAAGCCGTGTTTTTGCTCCTTAACAATATAGCACAATCCCCTTTCTTTTTGAATACCTTTTCCAAAAAATTATTTGTGCAAAATTATTGACATTCCCCGCGTTTTTCGATATTATTATCGTAATTTGTGCATAGGCAGCATCAAAACATGTATGAACATATACACAGATATAAAAAAATATACAGTACATGTCATATACTGATATGGCATGTACTGTATATTTCAATATACGGGAAGGAACTGCGAGAATGAAAAATGCTTTGGTGAATCTGGAGGGCATCACAAAATCCTTTGACGGCCAGATGATTCTGGACGATTTAAACCTCTATATTAAGGAGAATGAATTTCTGACGCTCTTAGGTCCCAGCGGCTGTGGCAAGACAACCACTCTGCGTATTTTGGGAGGATTTGAAAAGCCCGACAAGGGACATGTGATCTTTGAGGGTCAGGATATCACAAATCTTCCGCCAAATAAGCGCAATCTCAACACCGTATTCCAAAAGTACGCTCTATTTACACATATGGACATCGCGGAGAATATCGCCTTCGGCCTGAAGATCAAAAACAAGTCCAAGGCCTATATAAACGACAAGATCCGGTACGCCTTAAAGCTGGTCAATCTCGACGGCTATGAGCACCGCATGCCGGACTCTTTGAGCGGCGGCCAGCAGCAGCGTATCGCCATCGCCCGGGCCATCGTGAACGAGCCTAAGCTCCTGCTTCTGGACGAGCCTTTGGGCGCTCTGGACCTGAAGCTCCGTCAGGACATGCAGTATGAGCTGATCCGCCTGAAAAACGAGCTGGGCATCACCTTCATCTATGTGACTCACGATCAGGAGGAGGCCCTCACCATGTCCGACACAGTGGTGGTCATGAACCAGGGCTATATTCAGCAGATCGGTACCCCCGAGAATGTCTATAACGAACCGGAAAACGCTTTTGTGGCGGACTTTATCGGCGACAGCAATATCATCGGCGCCACCATGATACAGGATCGCCTGGTAGAGATTCTGGGCGCGCGCTTTGCCTGTGTGGACGAAGGCTTCGGGGAAAACAAGCCCGTGGATGTAGTCATCCGTCCCGAGGATGTGGAACTGGTCTCACCCGATGAGGGCGTGATAAACGGAACAGTCACCCATCTGATCTTTAAGGGCGTCCACTATGAGATGGAAGTCATGGCAAACGGTTTTGAATGGCTGGTACAGTCCACCCGCATGCAGCCTGTGGGAACCCAAGTGGGAATCCGGGTGGCTCCCTTCAACATTCAGATTATGAACAAACCCGAATCCGAGGACGAGGAGGCCGTGGGTGTCAATGAATAGAAAACTTTTATCCGCACCGTATCTGTTCTGGTCGGCCCTCTTTATTCTGGTGCCGCTGTGTATGGTATTTTACTACGGACTCACCGACAAGACAGGCGCATTCACTCTGGAAAATATCCTGGCCATCGCCACACCCGAGCACTCCAAAGCTCTGTGGGAAGCATTGAAGCTGGCGTTTGTCAGCACGGTCATCTGCCTGCTCCTGGCCTATCCGCTGGCCATGATCCTGTGCGGCATGAATTCCCACAAGGATTCTTTCATCGTGCTGATCTTTATACTGCCTATGTGGATGAATTTTCTGCTGCGCACCATGGCCTGGCAGTCTCTTTTAGAGAAAACCGGGGTCATCAACGGAATTCTGGGCTTTCTGCATCTGCCCTCCCTGAATATCATCAACACACCCGCCGCCATTGTTCTGGGTATGGTCTACAATTTCCTGCCGTTCATGGTACTGCCCATTTACAATGTGCTGGTCAAGATTGATAAAAACATAGTAAATGCCGCCAGAGACCTGGGAGCCAATCCCTTTCAGACCTTTCTGAAGATTCTGTTGCCTTTAAGTCTCCCCGGCATTTTCAGCGGCATTACCATGGTGTTTGTCCCCGCCCTCACCACCTTTGTAATCTCGAGAGTCCTGGGCGGCGGCAAGATCCTTCTGATCGGCAATATCATCGAGGAGGAATTCACCAAGACCGACAACTGGAATCTGGGAAGCGGTCTCTCTATCGTACTGATGCTCTTTATCATATTTAATATGGTCATCTCTGCCGTGACCGATAAAGACGGGGAGGTGAATGCCCTGTGAGCAGACTTTACGGCGCTGTCAGAAAATTTTATATTGCGCTGATCTTTCTTTTTTTGTACGCCCCCATCGCGACGCTGATCGTACTCTCCTTCAACGCCAGCAAGACCCGGGCGAAATGGGGCGGCTTCACACTGAAATGGTATCAGAGCCTCTTTGGGAATGACATTATCCTGCAGGCCTTGTGGAACACATTGGCCATCGCGTTCCTCTCCGCTCTCATTGCGACCGTCATAGGAACCGTGGCCTGTATCTCCATGCAGAATATGCGCAGGAGCACCCGCTCCCTGATCATGGGAGTCACCAACATCCCCATGCTGAACGCGGATATCGTTACCGGCATCTCCCTGATGCTGTTATTTATCAGTATAGGCATCCGGTTCGGATTCGGAACCATACTGCTTGCGCACATCACCTTCAATATCCCCTATGTGATTCTGAGCGTGATGCCCCGCATGAAACAGCTTAATCCCAGCACCTACGAAGCGGCGCTGGATCTGGGAGCCTCCCACATTCAGGCCTTCTTCAAGGTGGTGTTCCCGGATATCCTGCCCGGGATCTTCTCGGGCTTCCTGATGGCTTTCACCATGTCCCTGGATGACTTTATCATCACGCACTTCACCAAGGGACCGGGCATCGACACGCTGTCCACCAAGATTTACACGGAAGTAAAAAAGGGAATCAAGCCGGAAATGTATGCCCTTTCCACCATTATCTTCGTCTCGGTTCTGATCCTGCTGCTTTTGATCAATTACACCCCGCGGGCGGGGCATAAAAAGGCCCGCTGAAAAGACTCGAAAGGATGAATCAACTATGAAAAAAATATCGGGAAAAACAACTAAACGAATCGCTCTGGCGCTGGGTGCAGCTCTTGCCTGCGCCGCTCTGGCGGGCTGCGGCTCACCCTCCTCCGCCGGAAAAAACGGCGAACTGTATGTCTACAACTGGGGCGAGTACATCGATCCCGACACTCTGACTATGTTCGAGGAGGAGACCGGGATTAAGGTGATCTATGATGAATATGACACCAATGAGACCATGTATCCGAAGGTGGCGGCCGGCGCCTCTGTCTATGACGTGATCTGCCCTTCCGATTATATGGTCAACAAGATGATCGACAATGATCTGCTTCAGGAGTTGAACTTTGACAACATGCCCAATGCTCTCTCCAATATCGGCGCTTCCTACTATGATACCGCCGAGGAATTTGACCCCGGCAACAAATACTTTGTACCCTACTGCTGGGGAACCGTGGGGATCCTCTACAATACCTCCATGGTGGATGAGCCCGTCACAAGCTGGTCTATCCTGTGGAATGAAAAATACAAGGATAATATTCTCATGCAGGACTCCGTGCGGGACGCTTTCATGGTAGCCCTGAAGCTGAACGGCAGCTCCATGAACACCCTGGATGTCAACGAGCTGGAGGCCGCCAGAGACGCTCTGATCGAACAGCGCCCTCTGGTGCAGGCATGGGTAATCGATGAGGTGCGGGACAAGATGATCGGCGGCGAAGCCGCCCTGGGCGTCATCTACTCCGGCGAGGCAATCTATACCCAGCGGGAAAACTCCGATCTGGAATATGTGATCCCCCAGGAGGGAACCAATGTGTGGCTTGACGGCTGGGTAATCCCGAAAAATGCCGCCAATAAAGAAAATGCGGAGAAATTCATTGATTTTATGTGCCGCGGAGATATCGCGCTGATGAACTTTGAGTACATCACCTACTCCACCCCCAATACTGCCGCCCAGGCTCTGATCAAGGACGAGGATATCAGAAATTCCGAGATTGCCTTCCCCGATCTGTCTCAATATAACAATCTGGAAACCTTTACCTATCTGGGTGAGGAAGGCGATGAGCTGTACAATCAATACTGGAAGGAAGCGCGTTCCCAATAATATCATCTAATCAAAAAGAGCAGGCCGAACAACCTGCTCTTTTTGTCCCTATGGATCTTTGAGGACTGACGTCTTTTTAGTTCTGGCAGCTGCAGCCTTCGTTGTAATAATTAAAATCCGCTCTGGGGGGAGGGGGCATCATGCCTCCGGGGGCATCGCAGCATGCCTCTCTTGCATCTCTGACAGCCTCTCTCGCATCCCTGACAGCCTCTCTCGCGTCTCTGGTGGCCTCTTTTGCCTCCCAGACAGCCTTGGCAGCCCTGCGCTCTTCGCACTCGCAGTCACGGTCCCGTCTGCAGCCGCAGTCTCCGCAGTTGGAGCCCGAATTACAGCAGTCGTTTCTGCAGCTGTTACCACAGCCGTTTCCGCAGAGACTTCCACAGTTGTTGCCGCAGCCGTTACCACAGCCGAACAACAGCAGCAATATAATCCAGCAATTCATGTTCAGATACCTGTTAATCGATGATTTACTGTATTGTATTCCGCTTTTCCCGATTGTTGCCAGTCCTTTTTTGATCAGTTTGCTTTACAAGCTCCTGCCGGATACACCGAAAGGTCTTCTCCTCTCCCTCCTCGGCCAGCATCTTTAACATTCTCTCAAGCGTCTCTGCCGTCTCACGATGCAGCATGAGATTATTTTTTCCCCTGAGATAATACTCATAAGGAGACGCATCGGTATAATCCTTCCCCTTATAGATCTTACAGGCCGCAATACGGTCCATGATCATCTCCGCGATATAACGTCCCGGCATCGGAACAGGCCTGGTCTCCCCCGGCTTTTTGCCGCTGTAATCTACCCAGTATTCAAAATGATGCCTGTTGCGGCCCTTGTGATGCAGCCATGCGAGAGAATATCCCCTCGCTTCCCGCTCCGCGTCATTGGGGCTTCTGGTTCCCTGATAATACTTCATACCCACCCGGAACTCTGTGGGGCTGTATTTTGACAGATCATGCAGGATGCCCTGTCTGTAAAGTCCTACCCGAAAGCAGCCTTTGGCCACCAGAACCTTGTGATATGAAATTGTCTTGAAATGCTTCCAGGCACTGCCCATCAGTTCCGTGCTCCCTTTGGCGTTTCAGGCGCACCGGACACCCGCGTTTTCCCTGAAGCTCTCTTCCTTTTGCCCTTTTTGCGTTCTGCCTCATCCGCCACACCGATATAGACGGAGCAGCTCCGGCCCGGCACAGTGAGATTCTGTTCGCCGGCAAACAGGCCGCTCTCCTCCGTACACTTTGCAAGCTGCCATTTCATACCGGCCGGAAGTCTGGGCATGGCCAGCTCCCTCGGCTCCCAATACATATTCAGTGCCAGATAGATGAATGCATCCTCCTCGTCCCGGCGGAGTCTGGCATATTTGCCGCAGTAAAGAATACCGATATGCCTGTTAAACCCTTCTGTACGGGGACGCCATGCGCTCTGCCCGTGATAGGACAGGTCAGGATATCCGCAGGATATATAATCCATGATCTTCATCTCCTGTCCGGGATGAAGAATCGGATGTTCTCTTCGCAGCTTCACCAGTTCCCGCCAGAAGTCATAGATATCCGCATTTTTTCTCAGATCATTCCAGTCCAGCCAGGTCACCGCATTATCCTGGCAATAGGGATTATTATTGCCCTTCTGGGAATTGCCGAACTCATCTCCCATAAAGATCAGCGGCGTTGACTGGGTAAACAGCAGCATCACCATGGCATTTTTGATCTGCTTATGGCGCAGCGCAATCACCTTTTTGCGCCTGCAGGGTCCTTCCTCCCCACAATTCCAACTGTAATTACAGTCGTTACCGTCCCGGTTGTCCTCCCCGTTTGCCTCGTTGTGCTTCCCGTCGTAAGAAACCATATCCATGAGCGTAAATCCATAGTAATTGCTCATATAGTGGATGCGCCCCATTCTGTCCGGCATCCTGCGCATCTGATACAGCACAGAATCCAGCATTCCCTCATCACCCTTCAGATACCTTCTCATGGCATAGAGATACTCGTCTGTGTAAGACGCAAGATTTGCCGTCTCGGGAGGCTCCTGCTCCCCGTATATCTGCGCCGTATCGAAGTAATAATACCAGAGCTTTGTATCCGAGAGCAGCTCGTCCGACGCGATCAGATTCACCGGAAGATTCTCTCCCATAAGATGAAAACCGTCCACATGATACTCCAATACCCAGAATTTCAGAATTTCCGTGATCTCCATAGGCTTTACCGACTTGGGAAAATAGAACTGCAGAACAATTTCCATTCCCCTTCCGTGAAAAGCCCGGATCATTTCCTTAAACTCCGTACAAGGGTCTTCTCTCGCTGCGTAAGCAGCCTTTGGCGCATAGTAATAGCCTTGCTTATATCCCCAATAATTGCATTTTTTCGGCAGAAGCATGTCCATGTCCGCCTCAGATGTCATATACGCTCCCCGTCCATGAAGAGCCTCCCTGCGCTCCAGCTCCGTGGGCAGCTCGGCGAACTCATAGACCGGCTGAAGCTCCACGGTGGTGATGCCGGTCTCCTGCAGGTAATCCAGCTTCTCCGTCATTCCCAGAAAGGTTCCCCTGTGCTCCACACCGGAGGATGCATGTCTCGTAAATCCCCGCACATGAGCGCAGTAACAAACGCTCTCACTGTAAGGAAGCCGGGGACACTGATCATTCTCCCAGTCGAAAGCCTCTGTGGGGATCACGGCCCGCCAGGTCTGCAGCCTGCGCTCCTTTCCGTAGGATACACGCCCCGCAAACATTCTTGCATATCTGTCCGGCACAACGGTATCACCTTCATAAAACTGATAGGAGATGTCCTCCGCACAGATATCCGTCACACACATGCAATGTATGTTTCCAATGCGCCGGCTGGGTGAGAACGGCAGCTTACGCAGTTTCTTGCCGGTCTCTCTATCATAAATCAAAACCCCGCAGTCCTCCTTAGCGGACACAAATGCGAAACGGACTGCACCGTTTTCCGTGTGAGCTCCGAGAGGATATGGCTTTACGTTTGTATACTCAAATTTTGTCATTATAGTCTCCTAGATGTCAACAGATAAAATTATTATATAGTATTGCGCAAAAAATCACAAGCGATTATAATTGAATTATCGAAATCACAGTATCATAATTCATAAAATACGCAAACCGAAAGGAGATGCCATGGCAGACAAAAAGGATTACGAAAATGAGGAAATGACTGTAGAATTGGAGCTTGACGACGGTTCCCTGGTAAATTGTGCCGTAATCACTATCATCACCGTTGAGGGAAAGGATTATATTGTACTTCTTCCCCTGAATGAGAACGGAGACAATGAGGACGGCGAAGTATGGTTTTACGGCTACAGCGAAAACCCCGACGATCCCAACGAGGAGCCCAAGCTCGACTTTATCGAGAATGATGAAGAATACGAGAAAGTGGTGGACGCTTTCGACGAATATCTGGACAATTGTGAATTTGACGAATTATTGGATGAATGATAACTGTTTTTTGAGCGGATTTAAGAACCGGGACATCACCCTGGGGCGTTCTGTCGTACCTGTGGTACACAGAAGCTCCAGGTGTTTTTTTGCCCGGGTCATACCCACATAAAAGACTCTCCTCTCCTCCTCCACACTCTCCCTGTCGGGCAGACTGCCGCGGGGATAAATCTTTTCGTTGCAGTCGGGAATATAGACCCTGTCAAATTCCAGTCCCTTAGAGGCATGCACCGTCATGAGCCGGATGGCAGGGCTCTCCTTTTGTCCCTGCAAAAAAGTCCCTTCCCGGACCGTTTCCTGCGCTGCCTCCCACTGTGCCGCACAGTCATAATCTCCCGCATCCTCCCGCAGAGTCTCCAGCAGATCCAGCCATTCCTCCAACTGCTCCCCCGCCTCCCTGCGGCTCTTCAGATACTCCTCATAGCCCATGCTCCGGCAGATATAGAGAATCGCCAGTCCGGGCCGCATACCGCCTACTCTCTCAAGCTGCCGTTCCAGCCTGCAGATCCCTTCCGCAATCTGCCCGTCCCCCCGGCGTCCGCGCCTGTGGTACCAGTCCCTCATCCTGCCCAGATCAAGGGAGGTAAAATCTCCCAGGCTCTCCCTGCAGATATACCGTACCGGACGGTTCATGATCCGCAGGAAATCTTTTCTGTCACGGCCTCCCGCCGCCAGTCTCAGATATGCCATAATATCCTTCGCAATAAAGTGCTCATACAAATTCCCTGACTGCTCCTTCATCTGATAGGGGATGCCCTCCCGGGAGAGCAGGGCGGCCAGGCCCTGCATACTTGCGTTGGTTCGGAAAAGCACTCCGCAGCTCTCCCCCGGACGGCTCTGCAGAAACTCTCCCAATTTCTCCTTCAGATAATTCAGCTCTCCCGTCCTGTCCCCAAAGCTGCGCAGGCACACACTGTCCTCCCTCGCAGGATCCCCTCTCCGGCAGTTCTCCGACGCCGCATAGCATTCTTTGAGGAACCGGTCCTTATTTTCACGGATCACCCGCTCCGCTGCCGTCACGATCTCTCCCGTGCTTCTGTAATTGGCATTGAGAATGATTCTTCTGGCATTCAGCTCCTGTGCAAACTGTCTCAGACAGGCCGGCGAGGAGCCCCGGAAGCCATAAATCGCCTGATCGTCGTCCCCCACCGCAAACAGATTTTGGCGGACGCCTCCCAGCAGTCTGACCACCTCATACTGCAGAGGATTGATATCCTGAAACTCGTCAATCAAAATGAACCGGAATCTCTTCTGCCAGTACTCGCGCTGTATATCATCCTCCAGCAGAAAGCTCCTGCACTCATATGCCATATCGTCAAAGTCGATGCCGCCCTGCTTTCTGCACTGACATTGAAAGCGGTCAAAGACTTCCCTGAAACTACTGCGCCAGCTTGCCGCGAGACGCTTTGCCGCTGCTTCCTCATCCCGGGTATTCTTATAAAACCCGATGGCGCACAAAAAAGACGCCGCCAGATCCTTGAGCGCGTCACGGTCGTAATACTCCTGCCGGGCTGCAGTCAGCTCCCTGAGAATGGTCAGCAGAAGGTTCTTCTCATGTGCCTGGGTGAGTAAAATTGTCCTGGATGAAAAATAATGAGACTGTAACAGAATATGATAGAAAACAGAATGAAACGTGCCAAAATTCACCGGTTCGCTCCGGGCCGCCTCCCGCAGAAAACGCTGCTGCATGGACAACGCGGCGTCCTTGGTAAATGTGACGACTAAAATATCTTCCGCAGGAATATGTTTTTCCCGAATCAGATACAGAATCCGTTTGACAATGACGGTGGTCTTGCCGGAGCCGGGGCCCGCCAGCACAAGCGCAGGCCCCTCCCCGTGGGTCGCAGCCTGAAGCTGCGGCCCGTTCAGCCCCGCCAGAAAACCTGTCTGCGGGACAATCATCTTGTTAGTCTGCATGCTCTAAGAGCTCAATTCCTTTCCTGATGCGAACAAGACTCTCCTCCTTACCCAGCACCTCCATGATCTCGGTGGCGCCCGCAGGAGTCATCTGCTTTCCGGAGACCGCAGTGCGGATCGGCCACATTACATAGCCGTTCTTTACTCCCTTCTCCTCCACATATTTTGCAAGAGTCTCATACAGCCCGTCATTACTGTAATCCTCCTGCTTCCCGAGAATCGGCAAAATATCTTTCAGAACCTCCAGAGAAGTCTCTGAATTGGTCTTCATTTTCTTGTGGGTATACATAGCCGCATCATATTCCGGCAGCTCCTCAAAAAAGTCCACATGATCAGCAATATCGGGAAATACCTCGATACGGGTCTTGACCATGGCGGCAATCTTTTTTAAGTCGAAGTCCTTTTTCAAAACCTCTCTCAGATAAGGCTCCGCCATCTCAAAAAACAAATCGAAATCCATGGCCTTGATATACTCGCCGTTCATCCAGCGCAGCTTCACGATATCGAATACAGCAGGCGACTTGCTGATGCGATGATAGTCGAACTCTTGAATCAGCTCCTCGAGTGTAAAAATCTCCCGATTGTCCTCGGGACTCCAGCCCAGAAGCGCAATATAGTTTACGATGGCCTCCGTCACAAAACCCTGCTCCAGCAGATCCTCAAAGGAGGAATGCCCGCTTCGCTTGGACAACTTCTTATGATTCTCGTCGGTGATCAGGGGCAGATGAATATAAACGGGACTCTGCCAGCCGAAGGCGTCATAAAGCCTCTGATACTTGGGCGAGGACGAGAGATATTCATTTCCCCGCACCACATGGGTGATATTCATGGTATGGTCGTCCACTACATTGGCAAAATTGTAAGTGGGATAGCCGTCGGACTTGATCAGAATCATATCGTCCAGCTCCGCGTTCTCCACAGTGATATCCCCGTAAAGCTCATCATGAAAGGTAGTCCGCCCCTCATTGGGAATATTCTGACGGATGACAAAGGGCTTTCCCGCGGCCAGATTCGCCTCCACCTCTTCCCTGGTCAGGGACAGACAATGTTTGTCATAGATGCTGATCTCCTTGCCCTCCACCACCTCTGTCTTCAGTCCTGCAAGTCTCTCCTTATCACAGAAACAATAATAAGCTTCGCCTTTCTCAACCAGCTCCTTTGCATATTGCATGTAAATCCCTGTCTTCATGCGCTCGCTCTGCACATAGGGACCTACCCCGCCGTCTTTATCGGGTCCCTCGTCATGGATGAGTCCCGTCTTCTCCAGCGTGCTGTAAATAATCTCCGTGGCGCCCTCCACGAATCGCTCCTGATCCGTGTCCTCGATGCGCAGCATAAAATCTCCGCCGTCATGCTTTGCTATCAGAAATTCATACAGCGCCGAGCGCAGATTACCCACATGCATACGTCCCGTGGGACTCGGCGCGTAACGCGTCCTGATCTTTGTCATAAATACCTCCTCCGAAGCCACAATGCTTCCTGTCCTTTTTCTCTATAATACCCGGGGACCGCAGTCCCCGTCCTTTTCCTCCGGCACGCTGCGCTCCGCAGACTCTTTAAACTTTGCCACTTCCTTCGCCGCCTGGGCGATGGCGATATTGGTGCCTGCGCCGGCCACGCAGCCCCCCGGACATGCCATGCCCTCGATCAGACAGCCGTTCATCCTGCCGGCCTTGGCCAGAAGCAGCACCTTTTTACACTCTGCAAGGCTCTCCGCGTGTTCGATATGCACCTCGGTTCCCGGATAATAGGTATTGATGCAGGCCTCTATTGCGGAAGCCACACCACCGGCCACGCCGTAACCGCGTCCTGCTCCGGTCGCGTCCGTCATGGCATCCATTGCCCGAATCTCCTCCAGCAGAATCCCCTTCGCCTCAAACATACCCGTCAGCTCTTCAAATGTGATGACAAAATCCACATCCGAGCGCACGGTTCTGCGGCTTGCCTCCAGCTTCTTGGAGGCGCAGGGCCCGATGAACACCACCGAAGCGTCAGGATGTTCCTCCTTGATGATCCTGGCCGTAGCCACCATGGGAGTCAGCTCATTGCTGATCTTGTCGATGGTCTCAGGAAACAGATTCTTCGCCATCACGGCCCAGGAAGGACAACAGGAAGTCAGCGCAAAGGCCTGATTGCCGCTGGCCACCTCCTTCACATAATGCTCCGCCTCTGCCATACATCCCAAGTCCGCTCCTATGGCAGTCTCATACACATCCGCAAAGCCCAGCTCCTTCAGGGCGGTCTTAAACATGTCAGGCGTCACCTTAGGGCCGAACTGCCCCGCAAAAGCGGGCGCCACCTGTGCAATAATCTTTCTTCCCGACTGCATGGCACGGATCAATTGAAATATTTGTGATTTATCCGCGATGGCCCCAAAGGGACAACTCACCATACACATACCGCAGGATACACATAACTCGCTGTCGATCACGGCCCTGCCCGCCTGATCGGACTTGATGGCGCCGACTCCGCAGGCATGCTTACAGGGACGCTCCTTGTGACAGATCGCGTCATAGGGACACACATCCTTACACTTGCCGCACTGAATGCATTTCTCCTGATCGATAACAGACTTTCCGTTCACCATGGAGATAGCTCCTCTGGGACAGACCGCCTGACAGGGATGCGCCACACAGCCCATACAGGAATCCGTAATTTCATAACGATTCTCAGGGCAGGCATTACAGGCGGACGGAATCACCTGCATCAGAGGAGGCTCATAATATTTCTCATCAATATTACTCTCCTCCAGCCCTTCCGTCAGGTGTCCGGGACGGGAACGGTTCTCCGGCCTCAGACTCATACCCATAGCCAGACGAATGCGCTCCCGGATGATCGCCCGGTCTCTGTAGACGCTCTCGTGATACTGAGACTCCTCATAATCCACGATCTGATAGGGCAGGGCCTCCATATCATCCTTTAAGTTTGTGGAGTTATATGCCAGATTTGCCACTTCCTTAAATACTCTTCTCCGCCTCTGTCTGACAGGAGTGTCAATTCCTCTCATATTGCTCATATACCGTCCTCTTCCCTATAACACCTCAATGTTCGCCTTCACTACTGAAAATCCATATGGTAATAATCATTCTCAATATATTCCTTCTCCAGCCATCTGCTGTCCGCGATTTCCCTGCCTCCGGCCATACCCAGAAGCCTCCTGAAATCATGCTTATACAATTCCTCATAAGACGGATTATAGCCGATCAGGACATTCTTATTTTTCCTCGCAATAAGGCGCATCAGATATCTGATTCCCTTTTTTGCATTCTCTGCGGCGCCCTTACCCTTAATATACACATTTATCTTATGGATCTCCCGATCTCTCGTGTAGATCCACAACGTATTCGTACCTTCCGGCTGGTACACCCAGAGGATATCCGTCATAGGTATCACACAGGCCATATGATCCGCTCCCGAATAACAGATGGCGTCACATACGGCGATCAAACGTACAAACTGCGGCGCTCTCCCCGCCTCCCGCTCAAACCTCTCCGCAGAGAAACCGGGAATTGCAGACAGCCCTTCCTTAGCCTGCCCGTACCGATAACAGACAATCGCAAGATAAATTCCTGCAGCCGCAAGCGCCACCACCATCAAAACCATGCAGCCAAACAGCCTCAGAACCAAGTCTTCCGCGCTCTGACCGTTACTTGCAAAGATCAGAAGCAGCAGCAAGATCACCAGGACCACCATTATTATCACACCGTCGCTGACAATACCTTTTAACAGCTTTCGCAGACTTTTCATCCACACCTCCTGTTAAGCCGATATAGCAGCCACCGCTAAAATATACAGAAACATTAATAACAGCCCTCCCAGCACGATCAAAACACTCAATATCACCTTGAGAGCCGTCGACATCCTGGATTTGATAACTGCCCGCACCGCCCAGAATCCGCCAAAGCAGATCAGGGCTCCCGCAAGCCCAAAGAGCTGCCAGACCAGAACCGCTGCCACTGTCGAGCCGATAGCAGAGCCTGTACCGCCCTTTTTCTTGGCCGGCTGACCGTCATCCGACGCCGCCACAGTACTATCCGCAAGCGGATCCGTGTAACTGCCGCTATTTACCGTGTCCTGCTGATTATTCTGTACTTCCTGTTCCATTTACTTTTCCCCCTGTCCTAAGATTTTAAATATATAATAGAATATATTTTACACCAAAACCGCCTGCCGTTCAACTGCAACTTGAATTGATGATAGAGTAAACTTACTGTCAGTTGGAGAATCGCAGAGAGTTCCTGCCACAGATTTATCCAGACTTGTTTTTCTTAAGTTTACTTCTTTCCCGTGCCTGCTGTCAAATGTTACTTAGTCTCTCCCTGATTGCCAGTTTCTTTCTGATCTCAACACCGGGAATGGTTGCCTGCATCCTCTCCAGATACACCCTGTCGCTGTCATGCTGGCCGTGGAGCAGTTTTTTCAGATATCCTCTGCCAAATTTCGGTTCTATTTCCTCCCAGCCGGCAGCCTTATATTCCCGATGCGACCGCCTGTAGTGTACCAGG
>CATKXY010000010.1 GCA_949840915.1 uncultured Lachnospiraceae bacterium
ATACTAATTCCAGGCTCATTGTACTACGAATCATATACGAACACAAGCAAAATTTATACGAATCCAGGGCTTTTCAATTCTTAAAAACCTTGATTTTATGCGGTTTTTCTACTCTTTACTTTTCATCTACGGAAGCAATAAATGACACTTTTTGCTTATTGATAAATTCAATAATATGTTCTCTTGTCTGCATTGGAAATCATCCTCCTTAAAATTTTTAGTTTGTATGTAGATTTTCAATCAGGGTTTCAAGTATTCGAGCAAGATACCGTTCAAATTGTCTTTGCTCTCCTTCTGAAAAACCTTGATAAAACAATACATTCATCCGCTGAGATACCATTTCATATTTTTCCTGTAACGATTTTGCATACTCTGTGAGTGATACAATCGTTTGGCGGCGATTGTGTGGGTTGATCTTTCTTTCTACAATTCCCTTATTTACCATTCCGTTTATTACAACAGACACAGTATTTTTTGCAAGAGAGGTTTTTTCACTTATTTCACTGATCGTAAGATTATCTGTTTTCCATAGAATAAATAATATCCGTCCCTGCCCGCCGCTTATTTCAATGCCATTGTCCAGTAGTAACCGTTCAAAAATCCTATCTTGCAGTTGTTTAATTTGTGTGATATAAAATCCACCCTTTGTTTCCAACTATATCACCTCAATTCCTATTAGAACATTTCTATATGGAACAATTATACCATATAAAATCAAAAATGGTAACTCTGTTTAAAAAGTAATATTGACAAAGCGACACGAGTGACGCATAATTAGAAGCGACATGGGTGTCGCAAGCAAAAAGAGGTGATATCATGAGCGTGAAAGGTGAAAAGACAAAACAGGACATTAGAGAAAAAGCGTATCAGCTATTTGCGGAAAAAGGATTTAAAGAGGTAACTATGAAAGATATTTGCGAACTAACCGGGCTTAGTCGTGGAGGGCTGTATCGCCATTATGAAAGCACTGATCAGATTTTTTTGGAGATAGTTAATACTTTTTCCGACAAACAGAAAAACGAAATATTTACTAAAATTGAGCAGCACATTCCGGCCGGCGCGATATTAGAGGAACTGCTTTCAAGATATGCAAGTGAAATGATTGATTACGAGAATTCTATAAGCCTTGCTATTTACGAATTTTATAGTAATCCGGCGATTTCAAAAGAAGATAATTCTGTAAAAAAGCGGTACGAAATTTCAAAATCAACATGGACAGAGCTTATCAACTACGGAATAAGCACGAAAGAATTTAATCCTGTAAACCCGGAATCTATTTTCAATGTAATCATATTTGCATATCAAGGAGTACGAATGTACAGCAAGTTGATGACAATGGATAAAGAGATCCCCACTCAAATAATAAATGAAATAAAAAGGCTGCTATTGCCGGCGGAGGTTCAACATGAAAAATGAGATCGCTTTGGTTAGACCGACTTTAGAACTAAAAGAACAAGCACTTGATTATCGCAGGGAGCATTTTCAACATGGAGAAGACATAATCTACGGAAGTGAGCTTTTTGACAAGACAGAAAGCTACGAGGAATGGCTATCCTCTGTATCGCTAAACACCAATCCCGAAACGGTTAATAAAAATTGGGTAGTTACAGATACATTTTTTGCAATAAGAAAAACGGATGACAAAATTATCGGAATTATTGATTTAAGGCACACGCTGAATGAATTTTTGAAAGATTTAGGAAATTGCGGATACAGTGTACGTCCATCTGAAAGAAAAAAGGGGTATGCAACAGAAATGTTATATCAGCTTCTCCAAGTGGCTAAAGAAGCAGAAATGAAAGAACTTCATATATCCGTTGAAAAAGGAAATACAGCGTCAATAAAAGTGATACAAAAAAACGGCGGCGCGTATGAACGGAGCTTTTCTTTTGAAAACGAAGCAGCGGATATCTATAAAATCGAGTTATAAATTTTTGAGTTTTGCGGGGCGATCACTTGACTGTTATCGCCCCGCTATGCCGCTGTCAACGCATGTCGCGACAGGAAATCGGGGATTTACCGCCTTTGTTTGCAATATAAATATAAGCATCCTCAAGCGTTGCCTCACAAGAACTGCAATCAATTTGGGGCGTAGTTTCACTGATTAATTTCATTTGTAATTCATCCCCTACATACTGTTTCGATGAAACATGATATTTTTTTTCCAGTTCCCTTGCCGTCCCCTCATCTTTTGTTTTACAAATCCAAATATGGCCCCTTGCCTGTTCCAATAATTCTTTCATATTTCCTGAATAAAGGAATTTCCCATTTTTCATAACTGCAAGCTGATTGCAGGTAGCTGCCAAATCTTCCACTACATGGGTCGAAAACAAAACGGTACGACCTTCTGAAAAATCAACCAACAGATTTCTGATGCGGATACGTTCTTCAGGGTCTAATCCGGTTGTTGGTTCATCAACAATTAAAAACTCCGGCTCATTTAAAAGCGCCTGAATAAGCCCGACTCTCCGTTTCATGCCGCCTGACAATTGTTTCATCTTTTTTTTGCGATGCTCTGACAGGCTTGTTTTTTCAAGATAATATTTGATACGTTCCCTATATGTCGCTCTTGGTATACCGGATAAGTCCCCCATATATTCCAGACATTCTTGTACTGACAGGTTTGGATAGAGGTCAATCTCCTGTGGCAGATATCCTATCTTTCTCTGTATTTTTTCAAAATTCCTCTCGCTGTAAAGTATTCCGTCTAAGGTTACTGTGCCGCCGGTCGGTGATAACACAGTTGTAAGCACCCGCATGAGCGTCGTTTTTCCCGCTCCGTTTTCCCCTAACAGCCCAAAGATTCCCTTTGGGATTTCCAAATCAGCATGATTGACTGCCGTTACGTTATTCCTGAATGTTACTGTTAAATCCTCTATCCTGATTCCCATAGTCTTAACCTCTTTTCTGAATGATGTTAGGCAATACTGCCATTGCTACGATTCCGATACAAATACAAACAACTTTTCCGCATATCCAGCTAATATCATTGCTGTTCTCTATGTTTCTGAAGGAATAGGAGAATATGTTCCATGCGCCAAAGGTTCTGTCACCGATTCCGGAATTTGTAATCAGCCACAGCACCATACAGCCTCCGATTCCCACCCACATATTCCGGGACAGGCAAGAAATCAGATTTGATAAAATCCCCCAGAAGCCAAGCGTGACAGCGATAGCGGCAAAATATACAAAGAACCGGCATAGTTCACTTTCTGAACCGCTTTGCCGTATTCTATTTATGCTTGGATTTTGAAACAGAAAAAACAATCCATATCCAATGACTGCGACTGCCAGTAAGAACATTTCCTGTATCACAATTCGTCTGTAAATAACATTAATTCTCTTTTTCATGGGGCATAGCCGCCAGACTTCTGACCGCTTGCCCGCAATTTCCTGCGTATAGGTATCTGCACAGAATGTGAAAGCAAGTATTGCCATTGGAGTTTCTAATGCAATCCCTATTTCATCAGAATAAGTCACCCCTCTGACGAGGCTCAAAATTATGACAAAAAATACTGCATAAACTTGCTTTCGAAAGGTCAGGGAAATTTTCATTTCACGCATCAATATACCCGCCTCCTTTTCCATATCTGCATTGAGAGAAAGATGATACAGAGAGCGGCTAAGATAAGAAAACTCTGATTCAGCAATACCATTGGCGGAGGAGCCGTATCAAAAAATCCTCCCGGGAAGCGCACCATAACCGCTAACGGTCTGCCATAATATCCGTAGATGCCTTTCGCATTCCTGCTTCCCATATTGGAATACACGATATAAAGAAACAAAAGCGGCACTGCTGGCAGCGGACTTTTAAACAGCAGTGAAATCAAGCTGTAAACACTTACAATCATCAGCATATTCGGCAGGATATATAAACAGCTTGCCAATAAAAAATCCGTCAGACATACCTCAAATCCGCGGTCTCTCGTTGATATAAAGCAAATACCAAAAAATATCAGGTTTAAGACTGCGAGTGTTATCAGACAGACTGCAAAACCACCGCCTACTTTGCCCGACAGATATTTTCCTGAGCTGACAGGCTTTGTATGAAGAAGCTCATAGGTATTTCTCCTCGTATCCTGCACAAATAAAACAGATAATAAAACGGTTGCGAAAAATCCCATAAACAGCCCTGCAAAATCAGCAAATTTTCTGGAAAAGTAGTACGAAAATGCCTTGTTTTCCAACTTCTCTGCAATATAAGAATTGATTTCTTCACGGGTTCCTTTATGGTAGGCTGTATTCACATACTCATAATATGCGCTGTAGAAGCCATACCCTTCCAGATGGGCGCAGGCTGCCATAAAATCCATTCCTTTCATTTCATCAATCACAGATTGCGCCCCCACATTGTCCATCCCGAATTCGGAGATCAAGACTTCCCGTATCCGTTCTTCCCACATTTCCCGACGCAACCCTTCCTCCGTCGGCACATATCCTTCAAAAGCATCTCCATCCCGAAAAGTTTCCGGATAGTCATTCACAATGGTTTCCCCTTCCCTGAGATAATGGATATTCAGATAGGGGCTTACATTTTGAAATACCATAAAGACACCAATTGCAATGCCAAGCCAGAACAGAGGGTTTTTCAGATAATTTTTTACCTCTCTTTTCAAAATTGACCACATAACTTTGCCTCCTTATTTATAGTGATTTTATTGTAAAAGATAAATCACAACAGAAAGACAATAAAAAAATCGCCGGATTACTTACGCAATCCGACGGAATATTGCTGTCACTACGGCCCCTCCCTGTTCATTATTTCCCAAAATTAATTTTCCTCCATGCTTTTCACAATACAGCCTGCTAATATACATTCCCAGCCCCGCATGTTTCAGGCTGTCTTTTACATTCTGCCCATAGAACGCTTCCGTGATTTTTTCTGCATCTTCCCGAAAACCATCGCCGTCATCCATGACACAGATACTTAACTTTTCTAATCTAATGTGTACCATAATTGTAATTTGCTGTTTCCCATACCGCAGGGCATTTGACAGAAGATTTTCCGTTACCTCCAAAATAATTTCCTTATCCCCGTAAAATATTTCCTCTGATTCCGACGCTTGTAATATACATTGTTTCCCATACTCCTTTTCCAAAATGGCAAGTTCTCCCTGAATGTCCCTCTCTAATTGTCTGGCGGAAATATTCCCCGGGGTCAACTGCCGGTTTTCTAAACTGCTCAATTTCCGCATTGCTTCTACAAAGGCATCCATACGTTCAATCTGACGTCCGCTCTCTGACAGCATTTCCATTGCCTGTCCCAAATCGATATCTTCGCTTGGAAGATATTCCATCAGCATTTCCTGATACCCTTTCAAAACGGACAATGGAGCGCGTATATCGTGCGCAATAGCCGCCCGCAGCATCTTTTCCTCCTCGATCGTCCGCCATAATGCCTGATTATTTCCGGCAAGCTGTTCCCGCATCCGCTCAAACTCCCTGCAAAGTCCGCCCATCTCGTCCTTATTCTCATAGGAAATGCAAAAATCCAAATGATTCTCAGCAATCCTT
Organism: uncultured Lachnospiraceae bacterium; assembly: GCA_949840915.1. Classification (GTDB taxonomy): domain Bacteria; phylum Bacillota; class Clostridia; order Lachnospirales; family Lachnospiraceae; genus Acetatifactor. Next base: position 5,515 of record CATKXY010000010.1, read on the forward strand.
TTTGATGCCCATGCCAGTTCTTCCATCGGCACTCTTAGCTTGTTCCGGTAAAAGAGGAAAACTGCCGCACAGCTTCCCGCCATAGACAATATCAACGCAGTATAAGTCTGTAAAAAATCGCAAAGTTCTGACACAAAATGGTCTGACTGTGTCATCTCATAAGAATTCGGTCTCGGAATATCCGCTACATAAGCGGGGCCTTCCTTTTCCACTGCTTCAAAATATGCTTCCTCATCCACATAATTCCACCAGACTTGCATCTGTGTCCGTTTGGCAATCCCGGCAATGATTGCCGAGAGAAGAAAACTGCAAAATAAGGCAACCGCCATATATAAAAGAATGGTTTTTCTCACGGAAAGATTTCTTATTTTATCCATCGGTATCCCATCCCCCATATCGTTTCAATATATTTGTTTTTCGTATATTGTTGGAACTTATTTCTGATTCGGCGGATCAGCTCTGTAATTACCCTGCTGTCACCTTCCGCGTCATATCCGCAGACCTTCTCATAAATCCTGTCTTTATCAAAGACCATCCCCGGATTCATAGACAAAAATTCAATAATTCCATATTCTAATCTTGTCAGCTCCAGGTAATCTGTGTGAATCTGCACGGTCTTTGCCGTATAATCAATAGACAACTCACCCTGGAAGCAGCATTCTGTCTTTTCTTTCCGCCGTGTTTCCCGTTTCAGATGCGCCGTAATCCTTGCATCAAGCTCTTTCAGACTAAACGGCTTTAAAATATAGTCGTCGCCTCCGGAAGAAAGCCCATTTACAACGTCCTGTTCGTCTACCCGTGCGGTCAGAAATAAAATGGGGCAGGCTACTTTATCCCGTATCCGCCTGCATACCTCTATCCCGTCTATGTTTGGCATATTTACATCCAGCAATATAATATCCGGCTGAAGTTTTATTTTATTTAACCCCTCCAATCCATTCTCTGCTGTAATGATTTCATACTTTTTTATTTCAAAATACTTTTTCAGCATTTTGAGAAGTTCGCTGTCATCATCAATGATCAATATCTTATAAGCCATTCTGCTCCTTTTCCTTAGGCTGCCCCTTTGCCGGTCAACATTTAGAATTGATTATACTCTACAAATCCCAACAAATAAACAATATTCCGGTTCTTCTTTATGAAATAAAATAGAGCCAATGAACTATGATTGCTCATTTATTCATCGGCTCTGCATCCTCTTATAATTTCGCATATAAAATACTAACACTATGATAAATGACAGGCTTTGGGCAACTGCTATTCTCACAACCTGCAGTTCATCTACTCCTGTATCAGATATGATATGAAACATATTAACAACTGTATTATTTACGAAATGGTCGCTCATACCCATATATAAACTGCCCGTCATTTTCGTGAGAAGACAAAATTTAAAACCAATAATGCCCGAAGTAATTATTAACATAACCATATTTGCAATGAATCCGCTCACCCCAATCATTCCATCGCAATAACTTCTGATAGGAGCCATAATATAGGCACTCACATAAATCTGTACCATTGCAAATTTATTTTGCACAACAAGAATAAGTATTTCAACTACATACGCTACTATAAACACCAATAGCCCAAAGCCAAGTCCTTTAAGCAAATTGTTTAATACGCTATCTCTTACAAACCCTATATTTTTTAGATTCATGCCATACATTTTTGCAGCAACATAAAAAATCATAATACCTATCAGTTTGTGGATGAAAGCCTCTCCCCAAAATGTTTGGTCTGTTCGTAATACAAAATATTCGAAACCACGAAATATAAAGCATAAAATATAGATTAAAAACACAATAGATAGTTTTTTATCTCTTTCGTTTGACATAGTATAACTCTCCCTTACAAAAATACATTTCCTCAGTTACTCTATATCTAATGCGAACTTCTTTGACTTGGATATTCACGATAACATACTTACTATAATAGCAATCGTGCAAACTAATAATACCCCCACACTGAATATGACAATCACTTTTTTAACCTTTTTATCCCCTTTTACTGCACTATCTATTTTATCTGAAAACAAAGCACAGACAATGGCAGCTAATATTAACAAAATAGAAATATTTTCCATATTTTCCCTCCGCAGATTCCGATCGTGATTTGATGATTTTTATTCAGCATTTACTACCAAAATCATACCACAATCACATTTATAATTCTATCGGGTTTCCATTAAATTTTTTCCCTCCAACATCGGCAGCGGACGTATAATTTACAGAAAATTGCAGAGTATTATAGCTCCCACATACACTCCCATCACCGCCTTCTGCGGGGTTCCGGGATTGCCCCGCAGCCAGATACCGATATTTCGCAGGATCAGAATCAAAAAGGCCATGGAACAAAAGAGAGCAGTGCGGTCCCCGGAGGCATAGATCGTGGGTGAAAAGCCCATGATCACTCTGGATAGAAATCCTGCGCTCAGCACAAGAAGCTGAAGTATCGTCTCCCTGCCCGCACCGTGAAGATTGTAGATCGTCAGAGACACGCATATCAGTACTGCCAGATAGATTATCGTCTGGATGCCCACCATGGCTGCCGGGAAATCTCCCTGCCCGGCAATCTGTCTGTTCTCGGCGAGGACGCTGAGCAGCCTGCGTCCCCGGGGCACATTGAGGCCATATAGCAAAAATCGAAAACCGTACATACACAGCCAGCAGGCGGCAAGCGGACACAGGGCACAGAGCAGCCGCAGTATGCTCCGCCTCGTACGTTTCTCGGATCCGGATGACACGCAGCCCTCACTTGCCAAATCTGCCGAAGCTCCGGTCAGCAGGCACAAAAACAGAACTCCCGTCAGGCAGGCAAACAGATAACATACCTGCCCATGCCCGCCTGCAATGTAATAATGTGCGTTCTCCAAAAATCCCATAAGCAGCTTTTCACCCGTACTCATCTGTGTAAATTCTGGAAAATACTTTCCGGTCTCATAAAGCATACGGTTTTGATTTCCCGGAGACGCACAGATAAGGCACAACTGTGCCGCCGCAAGCGACATCTGAATTCCAAACAGGACAACGGTCGAAACCGGCTCCGCATCAGACGGCAGATGCTTTCTGCGCTGATTGATAAGGCGATTGATCCGTCTGATTCCAAAATACATGGCAAATACCGCATAGACTCCCGATAGGATCGCGCACATCTGTTCCATATTGGCGGCATACAGCATACAGAGCGGGCAGATCACATATTCCCAGCCCGGACAGCGCTCCCCAAATAGCCGGTGCCTGATGGGACGCATTGCCACCAGTCCAAGGGTCAGACACCACAGATAGTTGACCGTGGTAGTGATCCAGCCCGCGCTGCACAAGGAACCCAAGGGAACCATCCACATAATGGCAAAAAACAGAAGCTGATCCCGCAGCTTATTCTCCGACCCGAACAGATCTGCGGTGATCCACACCAGAACCAGAACCACAGCAATATTCATAACCCGCCAGATAAACGGATTTGCGGCAGCCAGAGCCATCAGCCCCGCCTCAATGATCACCCGGGAGGTCCATGTACGGTAGCGCAGGTCCAGGAATTCCAGATGCGGGGTCCTCTCCCAATATCCTGCAAAAATCAGATCATCCTCAAAACCGGGATGAATCAAAAACTGTACTGCTGTGAGAACCGCAAGAAAAAGAATCATGATTTTGAACTGCTTCTGCCGGATTACCGCCACCCCCTGTCCGCTGCATCAAATGATTTTTATCAGACGACAGAAGCGGTGTCCGAGACTGTCTCGGGCACCGCTTCTTCCATATCATTATCTCATGATGAGCGTGACATTATTCGTTTTCAGCTCTTTTCAATGGAGATTACCACATTTTCTCCGTTTACATTCCATTCCTTTGACACCGCATAGCTCTCCCCGCTTCCCAGCGCATCGGCCAATACCTTGCAGCAGATGGCCCCGCTGTTTCTGCCTGCGATAGCAGAGAGCTTCTCATTGCCGTTGAGTGAAACAAGAATGTGGTCCATGACTTCAAAATCCGCATCCTTGCGCATGGTCTGAATCTTGCTGATAATCTCATACACAAAACCTTCCTCAACCAGCTCCTCGGTGAGATTGGTGTCCAGAACCACGGTCATCCGGTTATCCTCCTGAGACACATACCCCTCCTTCTGTGCCATCTCGATGAGCAGATCCTCCTTGGAAAGCTCCACAGCCACACCGTCCACATCGAACTTTAACACACCCTCCGCGTTCAGCTCATCCATGGCGGCATTGCCGTCCAGCGCAGCCAGCGCTTTCTGAATTCCTCCCAGCTGCTTGCCGTACTTCGGTCCCACGGTGCGCAGCTGCGGCTTGAAGGTGTAGGAGGTAAAGGCTCTCACATCATCGGCAAACACAACCTCCTTCACATTCAGCTCGTCCTCTATGATAGCTGTGCAGAACTCATTCAGCGTAAAGTCAGAGCGAATGTACATCCTGCTCACCGGCTGACGGTTCTTGATGGCCGCATCGTTTCTGCAGGCGCGTCCCATCACCACCGCATCCAGCACATTCTCCATATCCTTCTCCAGCTCTCTGTCGATAAAGCGTTCTTCCACTACAGGGAAATCGCACAGGTGAATGCTCTCGGGAGCCTTTGCGTCGCTGCCGCACACCAGATTCCGATAGATGTCCTCCGTCATAAAGGGAATCATGGGAGCAGCCGCCTTACAGATTGTCAGCAAAGCCGTATAGAGCGTCATATAGGCATTGATCTTGTCCTGCTCCATACCCTTGGCCCAGAAACGCTCACGGCTGCGGCGCACATACCAATTGCTCAGCTCGTCCACAAAATCCTGCATGGCTTTCGCGGCCTCAGGGATGCGATAAGCGTCCAGATGAGCGTCCACTTCCCCAACCACTGTGTTCAATCTGGACAGGATCCACTTGTCCAGAACCGCCAGGTTGTCATATTCCAGCGTATATTTGGCGGCGTCAAATCCGTCGATATTTGCATACAGCACAAAGAATGCATAAGTGTTCCACAGAGTACCCATGAATTTGCGCTGTCCCTCCTGCACAGCCTTGCCTGAAAAACGCTTGGGCAGCCAGGGTGCGCCGCTGGTATAGAAATACCATCGGATGGCGTCCGCGCCGTAGGTCTGCAGCGCCTCGAAGGGATCCACCGCATTGCCCTTGCTCTTGCTCATCTTCTGACCGTTTTCATCCAGTACAAGACCCGTGACGATAACATTCTCATACGGAGCCTTGTTGAAGAGCAGCGTGGACTCTGCCAACAGGGAGTAAAACCATCCTCGGGTCTGATCCACGCCCTCGGAGATAAACTGTGCGGGGAACTGCCGCTCAAAGAGCTCCTTGTTCTCAAAGGGATAGTGATGCTGTGCAAAAGGCATTGCCCCTGAGTCAAACCAGCAGTCGATCACCTCCGGCACGCGCCGCATCTGCCCGCCGCACGCCGGGCACTTGATGGTGATCTCGTCGATGTAGGGCCTGTGAAACTCCACGGTCTTTGCCGCCTCGTTCCCGCTCATCCGGTACAGCTCCTCGCGGCTTCCCACCGCATGCTGACAGCCGCATTCACATTCCCAGATATTTAAGGGCGTACCCCAATAACGGTTCCGGGATAATCCCCAGTCCTGAATATTCTCCAGCCAGTTGCCGAAACGTCCCTCGCCGATGGACTGCGGAATCCAGTTGATGGTATTGTTGTTGCGGATCAGATCCTCCTTCACCGCAGTCATCTTGATAAACCAGGACTCTCTCGCATAGTAGAGCAGCGGAGTATCGCATCTCCAGCAGAACGGGTAGTCATGCTCAAACCTGGGCGCGGAGAAAAGCTTGTCCTCCGCCTCCAGATCCCGCAAGATATCGGGATCCGCATCCTTCACGAATTTGCCGGCATAGGGTGTCTCCTGCGTCATATTGCCCCTGCCGTCCACAAACTGCACAAAGGGCAGGTCATAAGCTCTTCCCACCTTGGCGTCGTCCTCACCGAAAGCCGGAGCAATATGCACGATTCCCGTGCCGTCCGACATTGTGACATAAGTGTCGCAAGTAATGAAATGAGCCTTTTTCTTCTGTTTTGCAGCGGCATCGCCCGCACAGGCAAACAGAGGCTCATACTCTCTGTATTCCAGATCCTTTCCCTGATAAGTCTCCAGCACCTCATAGGAAGCCTCTCCCTCTGCGGCCAGGCTGCCCAGCACCTGATCCAGAAGCGCCTGAGCCATATAATAGGTCTTACCGTCTGCCGCCTTGACCTTACAGTAAGTCTCCTCGGGATGCATACACAGCGCCACATTGGAGGGCAGCGTCCAGGGGGTGGTGGTCCAGGCCAGGAAATAAGCATCCTCGCCCACAGCCTTAAAGCGTACCACTGCGGAACGCTCCTTCACCTGCTTATAGCCCTGCGCCACCTCATGACTGGACAGAGGGGTGCCGCAGCGGGGGCAGTAGGGGACGATCTTAAAGCCCTTGTACAGCAGCTTTTTGTCCCAGATCGTCTTAAGCGCCCACCACTCGGATTCAATGTAATCGTCATGATAGGTCACATAGGGTTCGTCCATGTCGGCCCAAAATCCCACCGTCTGGGAAAAATCCTCCCACATTCCCTTGTATTTCCAAACGCTCTCCTTACACTTGTCGATAAAGGGAGCCAGTCCGTACTCCTCGATCTGCTCCTTGCCGTCCAGGCCCAGAAGTCTCTCCACCTCCAGCTCCACAGGCAGACCATGCGTATCCCATCCGGCCTTTCTGGGTACCATACAGCCCTTCATTGCGCGGTATCGCGGAATCATATCCTTGATGGTGCGGCCCTCCACATGCCCGATATGGGGCTTGCCGTTTGCTGTGGGCGGTCCGTCATAAAAGGTATAGGTGGGACCATCCTTACGGCTGTCCATACTCTTCCGAAAAATGTCGTTGTCGGCCCAGAATTTTTCGATGGCCTTCTCCCGCTCCACAAAATTTAAATTTTTGTCTACCTGCCTGTACATCTCATGTCTCCTTTCCAAAACTAAATAAAGCTTCGTCCCGCAACAGGACGAAGCCTCAATTCTTCGCAAACCACCTCTTACAGCATACCCTCTTGTGCGAGTGATATGGTATCCGATAACGGCGGATCTCCGTCCGAAGCTACTCGATCTTTCACACGGCTGCTCAAAAGTGATTTTCACCGTTTCCCTACTCGCACCGGACTCCCACCGTCACCGGTTCGCTTTGCCTTTCAAAATACGGTTACTCTCTTTGTCATCGCATTTGTCAATAATCTGTTTCTGATTATAGCGCGCACACTTATCGCTTGTCAATGTTTTCTTGCCATTTATCACGCATAAGAGTATAATGTAGAATGATACTAAACTGGGAGATGTGCTATGCATTCAGAAAATAGAGGAAAAATCGGACAGGTTCTTCAAATGATCAATATTATTCCGCTGCTGGCCTTTTGCACCGTTACTGTGTTCCTGAGTTACCAGTGGTTTTCCCGCACCATGCACAATGAGGTCCGCCGGGAGCTGCAGTATGTGGCACGCAACATCAACACGCTGATGGAGACGGCCTATCCCGGAGATTACAGGCTGGAAGGGGAAAGCTCCTTCAAACTGTACAAGGGCGACACGGATATCACCAACGCATATAAGCTGGTGGACCGGATCAAGTCAGACACCGATCTTGAGATCACGCTCTTCTATCAGGACACGCGCATACTGACTACGCTCTATGATACTTCCGGCGTCCGCATTGTTGGAAGCGGAGCGCCGTCCGTCATTATCGAGGAAGTTTTAAAGGGCGGCGAGGATCGTTTTTACAGCAATGTCCTGATAAACGGCTCTAACTACTTTTCCTATTATATGCCCATACACAATTCCGACAACACGGCCGTGGGCATGATATTTGTGGGCAAACCTACCAAAGATGTGGATGCCGCTGTGCAGCAGTCCCTCTATCCGCTGATTCTCACCACCATCTGTACGACTATCGCTATCTCGCTCTTCCTGTTTTTCTATACCAGAAGGCTGATGACCGCACTGCATTATATCCGCAATTTTCTGGCGGATGTGGCCACAGGCAATCTGACTGCGGAGCTGGATCCGTCGGTATCGGGACGCAAAGATGAATTCGGCGACATCGGCCGCTCTGCGGTAGCCATGCAGCGGTCCCTGCGCACCATGGTAGATCAGGACGCGCTGACTGAGCTGTACAACCGCCGCTGTGCAGACCGCAAGCTCAAACAGGTGATCCGCAAATATGAGACACAGGGCACCCCCTTTTGTCTGGCGATCGGCGATATCGACTTTTTCAAGAAGGTCAATGACTCATACGGCCACGACTGCGGCGACATGATCCTGAAAAACATCTCCGTCAAACTCAAGACACACCTGTATGCCAACGGCTTTGTGGCACGCTGGGGCGGGGAAGAATTTCTTCTGGTATTCGAGCGGACGGAAATAAACGATGCATATAAAATATTAACGGCGCTTCTGAACGATATCCGTGCCATGGAGAGCACTTACGAGAATCACATAATCCAGGTGACCATGACCTTCGGTCTGACCGCAGGCGATACCACGGATCTGGTACAGCTGCTGCGCCAGGCGGACGACAGACTCTACTACGGCAAGACCCACGGCAGAAACCAGATTGTGTGGGGATCGCGTACAGAGACGTAAAATATGACACGGAATAAAACATTATGCTTGTCTTTTGACAGAATCTGGTATATAGTACAGTTAATTTACAGTTGTCTTGTCAGATACAGGCAACAGAAACGAGGAATTTATGGATCGTCAAAATCTTACGCTGCTGACCGACCTCTACGAATTGACCATGATGCAGGGGTATTTTAAAAACAAGGATCGCAATGAAACGGTGATATTCGATGCCTTTTACCGCAATAATCCCTGCGACGGCGGTTATGCCGTCTGTGCCGGGCTCGAACAGCTTATCCAGTATATTAAGGAGCTGCGCTTTGAGGAGGAGGATATCGCTTATCTGGCATCTCTCGGCCTCTTTGAACAGGATTTTCTGGATTATCTGAGAGATTTCCGCTTTTCCGGAGACATCTGGGCCATTCCCGAGGGAACCGTCATGTTTCCCAGAGAGCCCATGGTCAAGGTGATCGCACCTATCATGGAAGCTCAGCTTGTGGAGACTGCCATATTGAATATCATCAATCATCAGAGTCTGATCGCCACCAAGGCCTCCAGAGTCTGTTTTGCGGCCCGGGGAGACGGAATCATGGAATTCGGGCTTCGGAGAGCACAGGGACCCGATGCCGGCACCTACGGCGCCAGAGCGGCAGTCATCGGCGGCTGCATCGGCACCAGCAACGTGCTGGCAGGCCAGCTCTTTGACGTGCCTGTAAAGGGAACCCATGCCCACAGCTGGATCATGAGCTTTCCCGACGAGTATACCGCTTTCAAAACCTATGCGGACATGTACCCTTCCGCCTGTATTCTGCTTGCGGACACCTATGACACTCTGAAATCCGGCGTACCCAATGCCATCCGGGTGTTCACAGAGATGCGGGAGGCCGGCATTCCGCTGACCTTCTACGGCATCCGGCTGGACAGCGGCGATCTGGCTTATCTCTCCAAGAAAGCACGCAGGATGCTGGACGCCGCAGGTTTTCCCGACGCGGTGATCTCCGCCTCCAATGATCTGGATGAATTCCTGATCGACAGCCTGAAGGTTCAGGGTGCAACCATCACCTCCTGGGGTGTGGGCACCAATCTGATCACCTCCAAGGATAACCCCTCCTTCGGCGGCGTCTATAAGCTGGCTGCCATCCAGGACGAAAACGGCGCGTTTGTGCCCAAGATCAAGCTCTCAGAGAACAGTGAGAAGGTCACCAACCCCGGCGACAAGATGATTTACCGTATTTATGAGAAGGATTCCGGCAAGGTCAAGGCCGACCTGATCTGTCTGGTGGACGAGACATATGACGAAGCGGACGACCTGCTCCTCTTCGATCCCCAGGAACCCTGGAAAAAGACAAAATTAAAGGGCGGCTCCTACACCCTGCGCCCGATCATGAAGCATATTTTCGAGGGAGGAGAGTGCATCTATGACTCTCCCAAGGTTATGGATATCCGCGCCTACTGCCAGAAAGAATTAAACACCCTATGGGACGAGACCAGAAGACTGGTGAATCCCCACAGGGTGTATGTGGACCTGTCCAGGAAGCTGTATGACATGAAGCTGACCCTGCTGGATCAGATGAGCGAGAAATAACTGCCGTCTCCTTTACTGCTCCATCTGTCTGCCCAGAAAACCTGCGGCAGACAGGATCAGCTTCTGTTCCACCTCGCCCATCCTGCCCCGGTTGTCATTGTCCAGGAGCACTACGCTTCCGATGATATCACCCTCGCAGATGATGGGCGCCACAGCCTGATGCTGATAATCATTATCCCCGTCCTGGCAGACAGGGATAAAGTTCCTGTCGCCTCTTGCAGCCAGAAAGGTCTCGCGTTTATTGACTTTCTCCTCCAGTTCCCGGCTCACCGCCTTATTCAGGAGCTGCTTATATCCCCCTGCCGCTGCGATAAACTGATCCCTGTCCGCGATCACTGCGGCATGCCCGGACACCTGAGCCAGACTCTCTGCATATTGTCTCGCAAAGGTGCTCATCTCCCCGATGGGAGAATACTTTTTCAAAATGATCTGCCCCTCTCTGTCTGTGTAAATCTCCAGAGGATCGGATTCCCGAATATGAAGCGTACGCCTGATTTCTTTAGGAATCACAATTCGTCCCAGATCATCTATTCTTCTGACAATACCCGTTGCTTTCACAATACTTTCCTCCATAAATATTTTCCATTTTCTCAGATCTGCATTTCCAAATCTTAAGTGTGGAGTTAGTATGTGGAAAAAGATAAAGATTATGCGCTGCATGTCCATTTGATCCCTTTCCCCATATTATATCAATCTAATTAAAATTCACAAATCAGTCGATATATCAAATATTATGCACTGGCAAAATACTGCCTGACAACAGCCGGATCATCAGGAGGACAAGATGCTTTCTATTCAGAATAATATAGCCGCGTTAAACGCCAACAGAAGACTGAGAATCAATGCAAAAAAGAACAAAAAGACCACGGAAAAGCTATCTTCCGGATACCGGATCAATCGGGCTGCCGACGATGCGGCCGGATTGGCAATCTCGGAAAAAATGCGCAGGCAGATCCGCGGTCTGCATCAGGCGGCGGAAAATATTCAGGAGGGTGTCGGTTATGTACAGACCGCCGAGGGAGCGCTGAGCGATGTCCACGATATGCTGCAGCGCATGAACGAGCTGGCCGTCAAGGCGGCAAACGGCACCTGTACGGAGGACGACCGCTCCTATATCGACCAGGAGATACAGCAGCTCAAATCGGAAATGGACCGCATTTTCGACACCACTACCTTTAACGAGCAGCGCATCTGGGAACCAAAGGAAAAAAAGCAGATCGGCGTGACAAAAAGACAGGCTGTGGAATTTGTAGGCAGTTCCACGCAATACAACGATGTCACCAATGCCAATTGCGGAGTGCTGGCCTGCAGTCAATACGCGACCGGAAAGCCCGACGGCTATCTGATCAATGCCGATGAGAACGGGGTTTTTATCTCCTGGATGGGATGGGACGGAAACGATTACAAGACAGAGACCATTGACTGGGACACATTAAAAGCACAGAATTACAGTTTTGATATGGGTGATTATTTCGGCGCTGCTGATCCGGGCAATCTACTCTATGATAAAAACGGAAATCCTGTATTTCACAATCAGATTTCTTTCCAGCCCGAGGAGACTGCAACGGTGGACGATATCATCGCCTGCATCAACCAGACCCGGCTGAGCGCCTACACATCGGCGTCCATGTCCGTACGCTTTGAACAGAAGGACACGAACTCTGTCAGCTACCCCGGAGTCAGTGTAAACAGTCCCTATCTCTATTACGCGGCGGCCTATGCGTCTTACCGCAACGCGGCTCAGGCGGGCGCCAATAACGGCCATAATTTCGACAGTGGAGACGATACTTTTCTGGAGCCTTCCGACACAAGCGGAACATTGATACAGGCCACAGGCAGCAATCTGACCGCCTCGCCTTCCGCAACTACTGCCGCCGATGCGCGCCAGAGCAGTGAGACATGGACCTTCTCCTTTTACATGAACGGAATCGGAACGGTAACCGCCACCTCTCCCTCCATCAGCTATTACGCCCCCTCCGACACAGCGGATGACGACGAACACTACTGGTGGCACTGGGACTGGTATTACAGCAACGGCCAGCGGATAGATTACAAAGCGGCCAACACGATTACCTCCAATGAAAGCGGCACAGGTACACTGGCCTCAGTCATGAACACCCTGACAGGAGAAAAGGGTACTAAGACCCCGGGACTGCTCACCCAAAAACCTGACCCCACTCTGGGTGACAGCGGAGACTGCGACCACGGCGGATATATTCATCTGGATTTTAAACTGGTTGCCGACAAAGAATTCACTTACGCCGACAACAGAACCAGTAGGGATGTGGGCAGTTTCAGAATCGATATCCGGGTAGAACCCACCGACACGGAGCAGAGCGTGCTTGACAAGATCAGAAATGCTTTAAACGCCGATACGATATTGGACTTTCAGACCAATTCTGCCGGCAATGACAGCAGCTCCGTCTCAAGAGCATATGCAAAGCGGCACATTATTGACGCGCCAATCTGGGGCGGAACCTGCCAGTTCTATGTGCAGGCGGGTACTGAGGCCGGACAACATATCACGATCAGCTATGACAGCCTGAGCATCATTGAACTGGAAATGGAAAATACCAATACGCTCACCCGGGACGACGCACTCACCGCCATTGAGGATATCAAATCCGCGTTAAAAGTGGTAAATAAACAGCGCTCCGATTTCGGAGCCTACCAGAACCGGCTTGAACACGCCATAAACATCAACAAAAATACCGAAGAGAACACACAGGCCGCTGAGTCAGTGATCAGGGACACTGATATGGCAAAGACCATGATGGAATTCTCCAACAACAATATACTGCTTCAGGCCGGACACAGTATGCTGACACAGGCCAATCAAGCATCCGACGGAGTTCTCTATCTGCTGCGATAGCTTCGGCCTAACCATATCAGGCTTTTCTCCCGGCCGTCTTGCAGGCATACATTTTGTCGTCCGCCAGGTGCACATACTCCGCCAGCGTTCGCTTGTCTCCGGCAGGAGCCGCCACATACCCCAGGCTCACGGAGAGTTCATAGGGACATGCGTTTTCTTTGCGCACCTGCTGCAGATCGTCTCGCAGCGCCCGACAGCTCTCATCGAGCTCTGTCTCGCTCATCCCGGCGCACAGCGCCAGAAATTCGTCTCCGCCCAGTCTGAACGTCAGATTGGGCTCGGGGAAATATTTCTGAAGCATCTGTGCCACTGTTCTGATGGCGAAATCTCCCTGTTTATGTCCAAATTTATCATTGATGTATTTCAGTCTGTCCAGATCAAAATAAACTACGTAGACCGTATTCCCCTCATCATGCCGTGTCTTGAGAAAACGGTTTCCCAGCTTATCCAGATCGCGCCTGTTATAGAGCATCGTCATGGAATCATGATTGTACAATGCAGTCAGCACCTGATTGATATCCCTGAGTTTTTCTTTAGAATAAAGATTCTCCAACGCCGTGGTCAGCGCGTTAATAATGTCGAATAGAAACTGCTTCTCCATGAGGTAGACCGCATTGCGGATGGCGAAATACCCAATGCACTTATCTCGGAAATGCAGAGGCAGAAACAAAAAATCCACCCCGGGCTCCTCACATTCAAACATGGGAAAAATCCGATTGCCCGCATTGCTCTGACCCGTCTCTGCCCTCGATCCGTCTCTTGTGTAAGCCAAAGCGAAGCACATGTCCTCAGGATACCCCTGCACTACAAACGGATCCTGCGTCCACACAGTATTTTCCTGACCCTTCTCCGCATGGAAAATATCCTGAGAGGAACTGTACAGTCTCCGATCGGTCACCAGATACAGCCCGTCGCAGCGCAGAGAAGGGACACACTGAGCGATACACTCCAGCATCTCCTGAACAGAGTCACAGTATGTAAGCGAATACTTTAATTTTAAAAGCTGCTTTTCAAAATCCTCGGTCTCAATACCATATAATATATTATTTTTTAAATGCTCCTTCAAATCAATGACGATATCCGACTTACAGCCGCAGCTGTCCCAGAATATGGTCCGGGTGCCCGTGTAGTGGATTTCTTCCACAGGTCTGCCGCACCAGACTGCCTCGAGAATCTCCATGGCCGTATAACCCAGCTTCTCGCGGACATGGCTGACCGTCGAGATGCGGGGATCATAATACCTGGATTTGTCCAGATCGTCAAAACCCGTCACCAGAAAGTCTCCCGGCGCAGTCAGTCCCCGGCGCTCCGCCGCTGCAAGAACCCCCACCGCGATATTGTCGTTGGCGCACACAATGGCGTCCGGCAGCTCCGCCCGGGCAAACAGCGCCTCAAATCCGTTCAAGCCGCACTCACAGCCAAAATCTCCGAAATAATACTGAGCCTCCTCTATCTGATGGATTTTCAGATAATCCCTGACGGACTTGAGACGCCTCCCGTTCTCATAATTGCCCTCCGGTCCCATGATAAACCAGAAGCTCCTGCAGCCATGATGCCCGTGAAGATGCTCCATGACATGCTGCATAGCCCCGTAGTTGTCCACCGCAGCGGCATACAGACCCGGGAACCAATTGGCTATCACCACTGCAGGCACACCGGATTCCCGCACTCTCTGTATCAGCGCATCCCGCACCTCTATGTCTGCAATATTGTTCACATCCAGCACGATCCCGTCGAAATCCCGCAGATCGGGCAGCCGGAAAATATTATATTCCCCCTGATTATATGCCAGATCGTCGCTCCAATTGGCAGAACTGTTAAATATATACAAATTTACATCCAGATTCGACTCTCTTATTTTCTGCAGAATCCCTGAGGGCCATGCGTATGTGAAATAACGCATCCAGCTCTCCATGATCAAAGCTACCTTTTTCATAGATATTCCCCTCTGTAATGATTCCCTGAAAACCGTTCATGACACACTCGTCAGAAGTCTCTGATTACCTCCAGCGCAGGCAGCGCATTTCCGTCATAGTCAAACAAAGCCTGATTGGCCCACTCGTTTCCTCCGGGACCTTTTTCACCGGTATAGAGAAGCGCCGCCTCGTTGGCCCAGCCGCAGCCGCAGACCGGTATCCATGCCGGCTCCCAGTAATAGAAGCCCGCCCCGCCCGGTACGGATTGGATTCTCGACATAATGTCCCGCATAAAATCCGCCTGCCCCTGAGGGCTCATGGGATATTCCAGATGCTCCACCAGCTCCGCTCTCGTGGCCATGCCCTTCAGCTCGTTTTTGGGAAGCTTTTCCCTGTCCCGGTAATCCTCCATGGTAAATCCCATGGAAACCTCTGCAACCACAAGCTTTTTGCCATACCGTTCCGCCATATCCCTCATATTGGACTCCAGCTGCTCCATAGTTCCGTGCCAGAAGGGATAATAAGACAGGCCGATGATCTCAAAAGGCTCACAGCGCTCCATGAAATGCTCAAACCAGTCCACATACATTTCATTCAATCCACCGTTATCTAAATGTATCATAATCGGCACTCGTCTGTCAACAAAGCGCACCCCGCGGATACCCGCGTTGATATACCGTGCCATATTATCATACTCCGGTTTTTTGCCTGTGGGCCACAGCAATCCGTTAGTCAGTTCGTTCCCTACCTGAACCATGGACGGAAGAAGGTTTTCCTCCTCCAGACGCCTCATGACATCCACGGTATAATCATAGACCGCCTGTTCCAGCTCTGCTTCGTCAAGCCCTCTCCACGCCTTGGGTACAATCTGTTTTCCGGGATCTGCCCAGAAATCACTATAGTGAAAATCCAACAGCCATCCCATTTTGTGTTCTCTGGCCCGCCGTGCCAGGACTATGGTCTTATCCAGATCGTTGGTTCCCGCACCGTAGGGATTGCCCTTCTCGTCATAGGGATCGTTCCAGAGCCGCAGCCTGATGGAATTGACTCCGTAATCCCTCAGAATGTCAAACAGATCCGCCTCCCTGCCATGATCATAATATTTCGCCCCGCAGGACTCCTCCTCCAAAAGCGAAGATATATCCATACCCTTGATAAACATAAGCTTCCTCCGTCTCTCCTCTCCTTCTGCCCCAGGGACCGCCTTTGTCTTTTCTCAGATCCCGGTCATAATGACGGCAGCGCCATAGGGCTCCAGAGAAAGAGCTCCCTGTATCTTTTCTCCCGTCAAAAGATCCTCTCCCCACACATCCGAAACTGCGGTCTCCCGGTCAGTCATATTCAGATAAAATACATACCGTTTATTTTCTCCTGCGCGCACATGGCACTCCACTCCTTCGGGGAGCTGTCTCCCACACACTCCGGCACGCTCAAAAAGTCTAGCAAACAATGTCTTCATACCGCTCATGGAAAGTCTGCATCCCACATAACAGGCATGCCCTTTCCCCTGTGCGCGCTCGGTGACAGCGGGCTCTCCCGCATAGAAATCCTCCGTATATCTTCCCAGAACATCCGCATCCGACACCTGCAGCCGCTCCGCGTAGTCCCGAACCTGCGCTTCCCGGCAGACGCTGTCGCCGCTTAACAGAATATCCTCCGCCAAACACACACCGTTTCGGTCGTCCGGATATAGCGTATCGATCTCCTCACTGACAATACCGAACAGACTGCTCAGCCCGTCTCCCGGGAAACCGCCCAGATAACACAGGGTATTCTCGTCCACATAGCCCGTCAGATAAGTGGCTAACAGCTCTCCGCCGCTCTCAACAAATTCCCGCATTCGCTCTGCCGCTCCCGGCTTCAGCAGATAGAGCATGGGGGCCACAAGCACCCGATACCCGGTAAAGTCATCCGTCTGACTGACAATATCCGCCTCCACACCCAGGCGCAGCATAGCCTCATAGAGCGCCGCACAGGTATCGGCATACCGCTTGGTCTCATCACTCAATCCGCGCATATCACCCAGCGCCCACATCACATCCCAGTCCACGATCAGAGCCGTCTGCGCCTGCACCAGACTCCCCGCCACAGGTTCCAGACGCTTCAGCTCTTCGCCCAGTCCGGCCACTTCACGGAAGATACGGGTGTTTTCCGTGCCCAGATGATCCAGCACTGCGCCGTGATACTGCTCATAGGATCCCCGGCTCTTTCTCCACTGGAAATACTGCACCGTGTCCGAACCGCAGGCAAGCGCTTGCAGCGAAAACAGCCGATGCACCCCCGGACGCTTTAATTTGTTGTACGGATGCCAGTTAACCAGCCCCGGCGCGCTCTCCATCAGCATAAACGGCCTGTCTCTCTTCATACCGCGCATCACCGCATGATCAAAGGCATTACGCGCCATGGTGGAAGCCAAGGGCTCGTAATCATTGTGCAGACAAGGGTAAGAGTCCCACGAGATCACGTCCAGGTGCTTTGCCATCTCCCGGTAATCAAGACCCTCATAAAACTGCATAAAATTGGTGGTCACGGGACGGTCCGGCGCAAGCTCCTTCAGCAGATCGATCTCAAACCTCATATAGTCCGTCATGCTCCAGGTGGTAAACCTTCTCCATTCAAGCTTAAGTCCCATGATGCTGTACTCCCCGTTCCGATAGGGGGGCTCGATCTGATCAAAGCTATTATATTGATGACTCCAGAAAGGCGTCCACCACGCACGGTTTAATTTGTCGATATCCCCGTCAAACTTCTCCGAGAGATAGTTCCGGAAACGTCCCACACAAAGCGGGCAGTAACACTCGCCGCCAAACTCATTGGATATATGCCAGAGAATGACCCCCGGATGCTCCCCCACCGCCCGGTGCAGCCTGGTGACGATTTGTTTCACCTTGTCCCGGTATACCGGAGAGGACATACAGTGATTGTGCCTCGCGCCGTGATGATAGCGTATGCCGTAGGAGTCCACACGAAGCGCCTCAGGATATTTCTCATCCAGCCACGCAGGCTTCGCGCCGCTGGGCGTGGCCAGCACTGTATAAATGCCATTGTCATACAAGCGGTCAATACAGTCCGTAAGCCACTGAAAATGATACGTTCCCTCGATGGGCTCATAGGCAGACCAGGAAAAGACGCCCAGAGTGGCACTGTTCATGCCCGCTTTCTTCATCAGCCGAATATCCTCCTCCAGAAGATCCGGTCTGTCAAGCCATTGCTCAGGATTGTAGTCGCCGCCATGTACAATACCCCTTATCTGCGGAAACAATTTCTTTTTTCCCGTCTTTATTTCCATATACTTCTCTCCTCTTCCCTGCTGTCAGACAGACAAAACACGGGTGCCCTGCCATTGCACCGGCACCCGCGTCTGTCCGTTTTGATAAACCCGGAGTTCGCATTAATCAAAATCCGTGATGCGCTCCATCATTCTGCGATAACGAAACCGCACCATTTCGTTTTTCTCCAGCACGTCCTGCTCCGTTCCTGTGTACTGGCAACGGATACAATAATATTCTTTCTTATCCTTATCATAGAACATATCGATATCCAGATCGCGCATAAAACAAGAAGGACATCGGAAATTTAATTTGCCTTTTCCAGATTGAGCCATGTGGTGACTACCTCCTTATCATGAAGCTTCTTCTGATAACCCAGCGTGAACATGGGAGAGAACGCATATCCCTCCCGGACATATGCCTCTCCGTCCTCCGCATCCGCAGAAAGCGAAACCTTAGTCTCTATGGCCGGAATCACGGCTGCTGCCGTCCTGCCGCCGGCCATAAATGCCTCTCTGCATTTATATTCGTACTGAATTTCCTCTGAATTTGTGCCGTCCGACACGCTCAGGGTGATCCCTGTCATATCCTCGGGATACTCTGTCGTGCCGTAGCATGCCACCATATACTCATTGATCGTCACGTCGGCAGCGGGATCGCTCATCTCCAAAACATGGCGCTCGATGCGGATATTGGAGGCGCCTTCCTCAAAGCACACTCTGGTCTGCAGCTTTACCGTCAGATCATAAAACTCGATATCCACGGGATCCAAAGTCAAAATTCTTGTCTTGCCCTCCTGCGAAAAAACTGCATGTGTTCTGCACAGACACAGATCCACCTCCTCACCGCCATGACAGATCTTGGCGCTGCGCACCGTGCCCTCACCGGCATAATGCGTAAAGAACCCGGCCCTGTATTTTTCCTGTATCAAAAAGGGATAGGAAGCGTCCTGGACATGCTTTGTGCCGATGCCCACTTCCCAGCAAAGCTTTGCCGCATAAGGACGCAGGTCCACGATGGCTCCGCCCTGATCCATATTCACGCAGGCTCTCATATAGGGATCCGCATACCAGAAAATCTGCTTGTCGGAACCATAGAGAATATCCTTCCACAGCGCGCATTCCGGCTCTGTGTAGGATTTGTTTGCACGGTAAAAATCCGCAAACTCAGCCATAGTCATATCCACCAGCAGGCCGTCTTTCTTGAGCCGGCCATAGTAGGCCATACCGTCCTCATAAGACTTTTTCAGAAGCTCATAGGGCTGTTCCCAGCGCCCCATCTTGTTCAGCCAGCCGGGACCGACAAACATCATATTGTAGGCATAGCCGTTGTTATATTTCTCCAGATGCCTGTACTGATCGATCAGATTATACAGATACGGATATTCCCAGGTCTTCGTATCATAGATCATGCCCCGGAGCACGTTCTGGGGATGCGTCCCGAAATTGGAACCGTTCCCGTCATAGCAGGCCAGCAAGTCTCTGGACAGATGGGGGATCGCCACGATGCCGCTGTCTTCCGTCTCATCGGCAGCAGGCGCATGCGTGTTTTGCTTTGACGGAATCCAGGGATTCCACGGACCGCCGTCAAATAAAGTATACCAGGAATTATTGCAGGTGTGATACGCCTTGGGGCCTTCTTCCCAGCAGGTCGCCACCGCACATTTCACCATCGGATACGTTTCCTTGATATAATTGGTCAAATCCGCATCCATATAATAAGAGCCGGTGGATTCCGGATAGAAACCGAAGCGTTCATAAAATTTTCCGAACACATCGTCCACAATACTCTTCTTGTCCTCCATGGAGAACATCCAGATACAGAAATCCTTCGTCTTATATTTCTCGCGAAACTCCTTACAGGGAAGTCCCAGCAGAGATAACGCGATCTCATCCCCATAGGTCTCATGGTGCTCCTTGGCCAGCGCCACGGCCTCATCGTTAAACAGACTGGCGTAAGTCATCTGTATCGTGACCTTCAGACCGTTCTTATGAGCGGTCTCCTGCTGAAACTTAAAGATATCCAAAGACTCGGTGAGCAGCGCCTTTCTGCCGATATCCTCCGCCTTCCCCTGCCCGGTAACCTTCTCGGCATACTCGGGAACCATCTCGGGCCGGTGAATGATATTTACTACAAATGTGTTGTCCATATTTCCTCTCATTCCGCCGTTTGCACGGCCTTAAAATCTTTTTGTCTAACCCTTTACCGCACCGCTGGTCACACCCGCCACATAGCATTTCTGCATGATGACGAACAAAATGGCAATCGGCACGGAAACCAGAAGTCCGCCTGCGCAGAACGCCGAGAAATTCTTATCGATCAATCCCTTATCCAGCATGTTGTAGAGACCGATTGCCACCGTGAAGTCGGATGAGATGCCGGAGTTCAGCATCAGCTTCGCCAATACAAAATCTCCCCACGGGATCAGGAAAGAGCTGATGATCTGATACACAATAATCGGTTTGCACAGCGGAATCACCACTTTGGTAAAGATGGCCGCCTCGGATGCGCCCTCTATTTTGGCCGCCTCACGCAGGGAGGTGGGAATGGTGTCCATAAAGCCCTTCACGATCAGGAAGCCCAGACCGGAGCCGGCAGAATATACGATGATCATGCCCACATGGCTGTTGGTCAGACCGATCATTTTCATGACAAAGTAGACTGCCACCATCAGAAGGGGACCCGGAAACATATTCAAAATCAGCGAAAAGCTCATCAGGCCCTTCCTACCGTTAAAACGCATACAGCTCATGGCATAACTGACCATCACCACAAAAATTGTGGAAACAATACAGGTGAAGATGGCGATGATCAAAGTGTTCTTGAACCAGGCCATATACTGAAGCACCGAATCCGGCTTGAACAATACTCTGTAAAAATTGTTCAGAGAATAGCTCTCCGGGAAGAAACGCCAGGTATTGATTCCCGGATGTGCGCTGAAGGCAGTCACCACCAGCCACAGAATGGGAACCAGCCAGATGACGGCCAATATAGTCAGGAGAAGATGTGTGCCGATCATAGATATCGTTTTCTTTACTTTCATCACCTATATTCCTCCTCTCTGCCGCCCGCGATCATTCTTGAGAACGAAAGCAGCGTAAATACCGCGCAGATAATAAACACAATAATTCCGATCACAGACGCCATCTTGTAGTTGTAGTACTCATTGGTCAGTCTGAACAGCCAGGTGACCAGCAGATCCACTTCCTTGGCGTTGGAGTTTGCCAATAGCTGATCGGAGGTGATGAACACGTCCTGCGTCAGCAGATAGATCACATTAAAGTTGTTGATGTTCTTGACAAAATCAGTAATCAGCGCGGGACCCTGAATAAACAATACATAGGGCATGGTAATCTTACAGAATATCTGGAATTTATTGGCGCCGTCGAGTCTTGCGCTCTCAATCTGATCCGTGGGTATATTCATGAGCACACCCGTCGCAATCAGCATCTGATAAGGCACACCCACCCAGATATTAATCAAGATGATCATGGCCTTTGCCCAGTTGGGATCTGTCAGGAACGGGATATAGGTCAGCCTCGGATTCACCAGACCGATATTCTGCAAAAATCCCGTAACACCGATATTGGAACAGATCGTATTCACGATGCCGGCGTTCGCGAAGAAATTACGCACCAGCAAGAGCGTTACAAACTGGGGTACCGCAATGGCGATCACAAACAGCGTTCTCCAGAAGGCAGGCCATTTGGTCGTGGCATTGTTGATGAGCTTTGCCAACAGGATACCGCCGATAAAAGTGGTAACCGTAGCCAGAACAGCCCACAGCAGCGTCCACCCCAGAATCTTTCTGAAGGCATATCCAAAGCTGATGGTAATACTGTTTGTAAACAGATTTTTAAAGTTGTCAAATCCCACCCAGGTAAACAGCGAGCTGGGCGGCATATGCTTCTGGTCATAATTGGTAAACGCCACTGCGATCAAGACCAGTATGGGGATAATATTCATCAGGACAACACCCACTGTGGGCAGCGCCAGCAGTGTGATGTGGAATCTGTCATTCACCAGCGCCCTCATGTCCTCCCGGAAGGTGTTGATATGTTCTCCTCTTTCCTTTTTGAGCTGTAATTGATAGACAAGCTTGATATTCCATATCCATATCAGAATAAACACAAATATAAAAAACAACGTGATGACTGACGTCAGCAAAATCATAAAGGAATTGTCATAGTCATTCATCGTGCTCTGCAAAGTCAGAGGATCAAATGTCTGTTCCATCTGTACATCACCCAAGGTGTCAAATTTTGACAAACTCGGGACGCCAAACAGGACGACCAGCAGAATAAATCCGATCTGCACCGCCGTCATCAAAATACCGTTCACAAACTGTTTTCTGGCAAAGTATCCCGCTCCCATGATAACAGTGGACAGCTTCACCCAAATATCTCCCTTTGCCAGAGCATTTCCAAAGGCCGCTTTTTTGATCTTATTTTCGCTCTTTTGATCCTTCTCCGCTTTCATGCTATCCCGCTCCTCTCACGCAGTTTTTTAGTCAGTAAACGCCCCACTGCTACCTCATGCTGCAGTGAGGCGTTACCGTAACACCTATTCTTTAAAACGCTTATTGTGCCGGAGCAGTGATACCGTCCACCGCATTATCCAGCAGAGTCTGAAGGTCTGTGCCGTCGGAATTGCCGGAAGCAAGAATCTGACCCAGAGTCTGTGCGGGAACCCAATACTGATTGCCTACTCGCTGAGGAGTTGCGTATGCCGCCTGTGCAGCCAGTGCAGAGATGGCGGGATCGTTCTGTACGGCGTCGGAAGCTGCTGCCGCAAGGTTCGCAGGGCCAAGGCCTCTCGCCTCATAACGTGCAACCTGAGTCTCCTCATTGGTCAGATACTCTGCCAGGATCATGGACCAGCCCACAAACTTGGAATGAGGATTTACACCGATGAGCTTATATCCGGAGAAGGAAGACATCTGCTTCTGCTGACCTGCAACAGTGAAGGTGGGAAGCTTGGTCGCCGCATAATTCTCACCCCATGCAGTCTGTGCAGTCTCTGCTCTCCAGGTTCCGTTTACACATGCGCAGATGGTTCCTGCAGAAATTGCGGTAGCCTGATCGGCATCAGTCATATCCACAAACACACCCGTCGCAAACAGATCCAGAATTCCCTGTGCCACATCCGTTGCCCCGGCCGCATTCCATGTGCAGCTGTTAGTGCCGTCGTCATTCAGAGTCAGATCATAGCCCGCTCCCTTGAACAGAGAGTAGATATACCAGCCGTCGGACACATTCATTGCGATCTTTTTGTTTGCTTTCTTTGCGGCCTCGATCATGGCGTCCATGGACTTTACGTCATCCTCGGTAAATACCGAAGCGTCATAAAACATGAAATAGCCGTTGTCTGCCGTCATAGGATATGCGTAGAGCTTTCCGTCAATGGTTGCAGCCTCAATGGAGCCGGCCACATTCGCAGTTTTCACGTCAAAGGTATAGGTGGCAGCCACCTCCTGCAGTGCGCCTGCAGCTACCAGTTCCATGATCTGATCGTCAGCGAAAGCGAATACATCGGGAGCCGCCTCCACATCCACCAGTATGTCGTCCTTTGCCTTGGACTCGGATTTTGCGCCCAGAGTGATGTCAAAGTCCACATCGGAATACTGTGCCTTGAAATCCTCTATACGTCCCAGCGTAAACTCCTGATCCTCCTCGGATGCCCACACGGTAAGCTGCACGGTTCCGTTGGTGTTGGCAATCAGATTTGCGATGATATCATCATTAGATACCTCGGGCGTCTGACTGGACACTTCAGGCGCGCTGCTCTGCTGGGGCTGGCTGGGCTGGGAAGGGGTGTTCTTGTTACCGCATCCGGTAAGCATCCCTGCTACCATGGTGCCTGCCAGCGCCAATGACAATAATTTCTTTTTCATAATACTGTCCTCCTTGTTCTTTAGAGTTTTTCACTCCCGTTCCGACACGTTTTGCGCAATCGGTTGTTCTATGTGTGCTAATATTATCATTCCCTAAAGTATCTGTCAATATCCTTTTTGATTATTCTGACATTTTTTCTAAGTCCGAAATCTCATTTTTATCTAATCTGCACAATTTTTTATGGGCAATTAACAAAAAAGGGTTATTGAGTAGAACCCTTCAGCGCCACTTCATAGTCCAGATAGGTGATTTCCTCCACCGCTTCCTCTGCAATCAGCCGAAACAGGTTTTTTGCCGCCACTACGCCCAGATTTCTGGGATCATAACGCAGAGACGTGACGGCGGGTAAACTGTTTTCCAGAAGAATGCTGTCATAGAAGGAGGCCACCCGGATCTGCTCCGGTATGACAATACCTCCGCTTTTCAATTTCTCTAAAGCATTGCTGCAGATTCTGTCGTCCATGCAGATGATGCAATCGGCCTGACTGCGCAGACAGTCCTCCACGGCATGCTCAACATCCGTCCGTTCCTTACAGTCCATATAGATGTCGGCCTCCTCAGGTTTTAAGCCATTTGCCCGCAGTCCCTCCAGAAATCCTTCCTTCCTGGTCTCATTTACCACATGATTACTGTCTCCTCCTATCAGCGCCAGCTTCTTTAAATCCTTCATCAGCAGAATGGAGGTCAGTTCCCGGCAGGCCGCCCTGTGGTCATTGTCGATCTGAATGACATCCGGAACCGGAGTGCTCCCGATCACCACAAACGGAATATCCATGCTTTTCAGGAAATTTACACGTTCGTCCTCCACCAGCGTGCGCCCCAGAATGACGCCGTCTACCTTATGATTCAGCACAATACGGGCCAGTTGGGACATATCCCGGTCATAAACCATGGCCAGCAGAATATCATAGTCGTGGGCGGCCGCCACCTCGCTGATACCCAGCATGCAGCGCTGAAAGAACGGCAGATCCGTCATACCGGAGTCTCCCGGCATCACCCACGCGATGTTATAGGTTCGAAGCTGCGCAAGTCCTCTGGCCATGGGATTGGGGTGATAATTGTATTTGTCGATATAGGCCAGAACCTTCTCCCTGGTCTCGGCCCCGATTCTTCCCTTGCCCGATATGGCCCTGGATACGGTGGTCTTGGAGATATGCAATGCCTCCGCAATATCCGAAATAGTCATACGGTTGGATTCCCTCATAATGTGTTCATTATTTTCCGACATATACCTCATTCCTCTCTCTTTACTGCAATTTCCATGTTTTAACAGTTTGCGCCATGTTTCTATATTTTGTGCAACCAGTTGCGCAATTAAATTGTTTGTAGTTTATCAATTTTCATGTACGCTGTCAATATCTTTTGGGTTTTATATATTTTTCCATACATTTTAATTGACTTTTTGCCAAAACTGGTATAAGTTAAACTCATAATACAGGCTATGCGTAACCGTTTGCGCAGAATGGAGGCGTAACATGACACACACTTCAGTTTTAGCACAGCAATTTGCTGACGGCACACAGGATCATCTGTTGGCGGATATCTATGTAGACCGCAGTCGGATCCCTTACCAGAGAGACCGATATGTCAAAGCAGTCGAAACTTATGTTCAATGCTTCGGCCAGGGAGAAGCCGCCGTCTACTCCGCCCCCGGAAGAAGCGAGATCGGAGGCAATCACACAGACCACCAACGGGGCCAGGTACTGGCCGCAGGCATCAATCTGGACGCCATAGCCATAGTCGGCAGAACCGACGACGGCGTCATCCGCGTCAAGTCCGACGGTTATGATATGCTTGCCATAGATACCGAAGCTCTGGCTCCCGAAGAATCCGAGAAAGAGACCACAGCCGCTCTGATCAAGGGCGTGGCCGCAGGCATGAAACAGCACGGCTTTCACATCGGCGGCTTTCAGGCTTATGTCACCAGCGATGTACTGATCGGCGCGGGACTTTCCTCCTCCGCCGCTTTTGAAGTTCTCATCGGCACCATTCTTTCAGGCCTTTATAATGACATGAAAGTCTCTCCTGTCGAGATTGCCATTATCAGTCAATATGCGGAGAATGTCTATTTCGGCAAACCCTGCGGACTGATGGATCAGATGGCCTGCTCAGTGGGAAGCCTTGTGCATATTGACTTTGCGGATATTTCAGAGCCCGCCGTGGAGAAAGTTGAATTTGATCTGGATAATGCGGGATACAGCCTGTGCATCACAGACACGAAAGGCTCCCACGCCAATCTCACCGCTGATTATGCGGCGATACCGGCAGAGATGAAGGCCGTAGCCGGCATGTTCGGAAAAGAAGTGCTGACCGAGGTTTCTGAGCAGGATATCCTTGCCGCCATCCCGAGGATCAGGGAGAGTCTGGGAGACCGGGCGCTTCTGCGGGCACTGCATTTTTATGAGGAGAACAAACGTGTCATGGCGGAGGTATCTGCCCTGAAAACCGCGGATATCCCGGCATTTCTGGAGACGGTCAAGGCCTCCGGCGCCTCCTCCTTCCAGTATCTGCAAAATGTCTATACCAGCCATGACATCACCTCCCAGAACATGTCCGTGGCGCTGGCCGTCAGTGATATCTCTCTGGGGAGCGACGGCACAAGCCGCGTCCATGGGGGCGGCTTCGCCGGAACCATTCAGGCCTTTGTAAAAAACACCGCCGTGGAAACATATAAAAATACCATGGATGCCGTCTTCGGCGAAGACTCCTGCAAAATCCTGAAGATCCGTAAGTACGGCGGCATGAAGGTTATCTAGAGAGGAGGTTTTAAGGATGATAGATCAATTGATCACGGAGCTGACAGCCTATGGCATACAGAGCGGTCTGGTAAACCCTGCCGACAAGGTCTACACCGTCAACAGGCTTCTGGAGCTGTTCGGGCTGGACGAATATCACGGACCGGCGGACGAAAACGCTGCCCTGCAGCCCACAAGACCTGTGGCTGAAATTTTACAGGATATGGTGCAATATGCTTTGGAACAGGGAATCCTGGAAGAGGATACCGTTACCCTGCGGGATCTGTTCGACACCAGGATTATGGGACTTCTCACCCCTCCCCCCTCTGCCGTCATCTCTTCCTTCCGGGAGGCTTATGCGCTCTCTCCCGGAGAGGCAACAGATTTTTATTATGCGTTCAGCAAGGCGGCAAACTATATCCGCACGGACAGAATCGCCAAAGACGAGAAATGGGTGGCCGACACGGAATTCGGCCCCATCGACATCACAATCAATCTCTCCAAACCCGAGAAAGATCCCCGGGACATCGCCCGTGCGGGCCAGGCCAAAAAATCGGGCTACCCCGCCTGTCTGCTCTGCCGGGAGAACGAGGGATACGCGGGTACTTTTACTCACCCCGCCAGACAAAACCACAGAGTGATCCCCATCACACTCTGCGGAGAGCCATACTATCTCCAGTATTCACCCTATGTCTATTACAAGGAACACTGTATTATTTTTAACGAACAGCACATCCCCATGAAAATAGACAGAGCCGTATTCGTAAAACTTCTGGATTTTGTCAGGCAGTTTCCGCATTACACGGCAGGCTCCAATGCCGATCTTCCCATCGTGGGAGGCTCTATTCTAAGTCATGACCATTTTCAGGGTGGACACTATACCTTTGCCATGGCAAAGGCCCCCTATGAGTCTTATTTTAACTTAGAGGGCTATCCGAATATCACCGCAGGCATCGTGAAATGGCCCATGTCCGTTATCCGCCTGCAGGGAAAGGATACTGAAACCATCGCCGATGCGGCAGATCATATCCTGAAGACATGGAGAGGCTACACTGACGAGGACGCCTATATCTACGCCTGCACGGAGGAGACTCCCCACAACACCATCACTCCCATCGCCAGAATGCATGAGGATCTGTTTGAACTCGATCTGGTGCTGCGCAACAAGAGCACTACACCCGAATGCCCTATGGGTCTCTACCATCCCCACGCACAGTATCACCACATCAAGAAGGAAAATATCGGCCTGATCGAGGTCATGGGACTGGCGGTACTGCCCGCCCGGCTGAAACAGGAGATCCTGGAGCTGGAAGACGCCATTCTGAATCACAAAAACATCCGGGAAAATCCTGCTATCGAAAAACATGCGGACTGGGTCGAGGAATGGATCGACAATTATTCCATCACCCCCGACAATCTGCACTCCGTCATACAAAACGAGATCGGCAGGGTGTTCGCACAGGTTCTGACCTGCGCCGGAGTCTACAAAAATACGCCCGAAGGACGCGATGCCTTCGGACGCTTTATCAAGACATTGTAAAACCGATCCTGCATTGTCCGGCGTTCCCGCTGTCTCCTGCAAAAAAGCACCACGCAAGATTCAGCGGGAGACACGCCATCACCGGAAGCATATAGCGTATCAGCGCGTTCACCGGGGAGATCAGACAGATCAGCACGCAGCCCACACAGGGGACCAAATAAAACAGATTCTGCCTCCTTTTACCGTCCAGAAAATATACGGACATGCCGATCAAAAGAAAGTTCTGCATACCACAGCTATAGAGACTGCTGACAACCGGCAGGCGGCTTATCCATAGATGTGCCTGTCGGATTCCCTCTCGCATCTGACCGTTTCCCATCACAAACCATGGGTTAAAATCCATTCCGTCCCACGGCCAGCTCTCGCCGATTCCATAGACGCCGATCCCCTCCCAGAAACATTCTCTGTCAGGATAAAAATATCCGTAAATATGGTTTAAAAATGCCTGCACATAGGTGTCAGGATGTTTTAAAAACTGCCTCCACCATACCTTCAGATAATCTGCAAGAGCATCCCTGTCCGGGCGGTATACCACACAGTCCTTCACCGGATCCGAGATCTCAGGCTGATAGCGCGCTGCGATCTCGCTGAGCTCCACCTCAAACAAACCCTCCAGAGCCTTCCGCTCCTGTGGTGTTACCTCGTCATAATGCTCCGAGAGATATCTCGCCGTCTGCTGAATCGGTACGGAGAGCATCTCCCGCACCGAGCCTCCTTCAACCTCGCACAGCCGCGTGACACCGCTATTGATCACCGCCCCCAAAAGAGCCCCCGTAAGCATGGTCAGATACAGTTTTTTATATTTCCTGCATAACAGAAAGCCTGCCGCCACCGTAAAAAGGATTAGATGCAGACCATTGTTCCGAAAAAACACCGGAAGCAGACTCACGGCCCCCAGCGCTGCAGTGAGCAGTCTCGTCCCGCCCTCCTCTCCCCGGGCTATAATATCCGCAAACAAAGCCTCGGAGAGCAGAAAGACAATATAAAACATAGAATCCTTCACCATGGTATAACCATACATCTGAAATACGGAAAACAACGAAAAGTATGCCAGCGCTCCCCAACGTATCACTATGGGCGTCCTCATCCGCCCCAGCACGGTCATTGTATAGGCAAAGACCAGCCACTGCAGAAAATATTGTGTTCCCGTATACATAAAAAAGGACAAATTATCATTGTGAAACAACCACTGCCCCAGGCGGAGCATCTTGTCCATAAGCAGAGAAGCCATCACCGGGTAATGCGCATCCCAGTCTCCCGATCTCATATTGGAAAGCTGCCTGTATGCATCCGCCTCCAGCGTGCCCGGGAAAAAGCTGATCAGAACAGGGAGGGAACAGAGAAATATCACCGCCAGCGGGACGAGAAACGGATGCCTTTCAAATAAAAACCGTTCCACTTCGCCCCGGCAGTCTCTGCGAAACACTCTCGGTTTACTCAGAATGCGGTCTCTGCGCAAAAGTCCCGCTATCAGGAGCAGCATGCCCCGGTACAAAAAATAGAATCCCAGCAGATCTGCAATGGCTTCGCAGACTAAAACCGGACTTCCCACCAGCATATTCCAGCTTCCCGCAGTCTCATAGCTCTCTCCCACCACCGTGCAGACGCCAAAAAAGGCCGCCAACAGCGTAATCCGCCTGTCTTTACACCGTCCGCTCTTTTTGGTCCACCAAAACATTACGGCCAGTCCCATCAAAATAAAAAGGGATGCGATTCCCCAGCCGTCCTCCGTCAACGCATAAGTTCCCAGAAAAGCCTGTGCCAAAGCTGCTATCATCATCTCGTCTACTTCTCCTATGCAATCCGAATCTGACAGACCTTCATGGCCTCTAACGCCCGCATATGACTCTCGGGTGTGACACCTGCACAACAGTCCGCATCCACATAGACGGGAACCTCGGGCAAAGCGGCTTTTATGATCATAGCATTGGATATGACACAGATATCCGTACACAGCCCCACCAGTGTCACACTCTCCACGGCCTCCTGTTTGTTCAGCTCCCGCAGTCTCTCCCCCAGCTCCACACTCCCGAAAGCAGGCTTGTCTATCGGCTTCCCGGTAAGCAGCTTTGCCACCTCCGGGCAGATCTCCCAACCGTCCGTGCCTTCGATGCAATGCTCCACCGGCAGATTCCGTCCCTCCTGGGTCTCCAGATAATCACTTTGATGCGTGTCTCTCGTCGCAAGCACCGGCCCGTCAAAGCTTTTGATCTTCTCCGCCACCCGGGGAACAATGGCCCTCGCTTCCGGTGTACCAAGAACGCCGTCAATAAAATCATTCTGCATATCCACAACCACCAATATCTTCATCAAACTCCTCCAGACTGCGGTCTCTCCGCAAACTTTTATTTCACCGGTTTATAAGCAAATGCCCGGAACTGCTCATTTGCTGTTCCGGGCATCCATCTTCTGGTACATTAATTCAAAAGCTTAATCTTCAGAGTGAACTGTGATCCTTTGGTCTTATTCATCTGGTTGACATACTTGGCCTCCAGCTTTACACTGTACTCCGTGTTTGCAATCAGCAGATCAGGTCTGACCAGCGTCACCTTTGCCTTCTGTGTATTCGGGTCAAAGGTTACCCTCAGCGCTTTCTTCAGATTATCGGAATTGCTGTCCGACAAAATGACATTGTTCATCACTGCAGTCTTCTCTGTAGTCTTGGTAATCTGAATCTCCTGAGATCTCTTGGGGCTGTTTGCCGCCACACCAGCATACAGCGTGGTGGACGTCACATCCGTCTTGATCTTGGGAAGCGTCTGCTTAGGCTTGATGGAGAGATCTTTACTCCAGGTGGCCTCGTCTCCTACGGCTCCTTCCAGGATAATTCCTATACGCAGCTTATGGGTCCCGGCATCCAGTGCAGAATTATCTTTTGCCAGAATTTCAACGCTGACGATACTGTCATTCTCATCCCTCTTGATCTCTCCGATCTCAAAGTTCGTCAGGTCGATCATATTATTGTTGCCATTGACTCTGTTCAGCTCCTTCACCTCGATATCGGTGATCTTTGCGGTGGTATTTCCGGCCTTCAGCGTGTATACGATACCGCTGCGGCTGATAGGATTGATGCTTCCGCTGGCTTTCACGGTAAGCTTGGCAGCCGAGTTGATGACCTTCACCGAAATTGTGAAGGGCTGAATCTCCACCTCTGCGCCTTCAATCACTGTCTTCAGTCCGGAAATCCTGAACTTATAGCTGCCTGTCTTCCGGACAGTCTCTGTCTGCTGCACACGAATCTTGGTGGCATCCTCATCAAAGGAGAATGCAAATGCTCTCTGTACTTCCTGAGCCTTCGAGTTGGTTCCCTCGATCACCACGCCCTGACTCACAATATTCACGGCGCCGTTGCCGCTGGGCATATTCTTGATCGTGTAAGAAGTAACTGCCGTCTCTCTGCCGATATAGCGGTTATTTAATGTCACCGTAGCAGGCTTCAGAGATGCGGTCAACGTCTTATCAATGACCTTAATGGTGACAGTCACATCCTTCACCCGTTCTTCCTGACCGTCGGTATACTGCACATGGGGCGTCATGCTGAACTTATAGCTTCCGGCCTGCACTACACCACTGGCCACTGCCGTCAGCTTCTTAGTCTCCGCCGAATAGGTGATATGAATCTTACCTGCGTCGGATGACAGAGAATCCTTACCCACAAACCTTACGTTTTCCATGCCGAGAATCGTGACATCTGCCTGATTGATCGTGACGTCGGTACTCTCCTCCTTGCCCACGCACAGATTGTTCAGCGTCAGTGTACTCTTCTTGAGCTTCGCCTTGGGAGCGCTGCTGTTCACACTCAGATTGAAGGTGAACTTCATCGGCTCATTCCAGGTATCCAGCTCCACATTGACAACCGCTTTGCCCTTCTGGGCACTCTTGATCTTCAAAACAATCTTATCCGTCGCTCTGGCAGCCGCCGTATCCAGATCCTCAAACAATCCCAGCGTAGTGCCGGAAGAGGACTCGTCAAAGCTCAGCTCATTCAAATGCTCCAGAGAAATAGGAGTCTTGGTCTTCTTATTCAATACCTGCAGCTGCATCTCATAACCTCTGCTGTAGGCGTTGACTGTCGCCTTGGTCATGGAGAGCACATATCCGGGCTTGGTATTCTGGGTGGGAATCGTTACCTTCACATAGCAGGGAGCATAGCCCTCATACTTGATCTGCAGATATCCCTTGGTCACCGGCTTGCCCTTGGTATCCTTCATCAATTCATTGGCACTCCGGCTGATCACACCCTTCTCGTTCACATCAAAGTTGTTGGCCAGCGAATCTACGGGTTCGGAGCCGGGGTTCTTGTAATTGGCCTCGGAAACCAGCTTGTACGCTTCCACATTCAGATTCTTCTGGTTCTGGGTGATCGTCACCTCTCCGCGGTCCGAAGCGTCTGCCAGACTGTTGAAGAACAGATTGATCTTGCCGCTGAGCTTCACGGACGGCTTCAGCACTTTACTGGTCAATACCAGCGATTTGATGGGTGTCCGGAACTGCTCCGTCACATAGGCTCCGTTGTCCGTCTTATAGACATAATCACCTTGAATATAAGTCTTGGTAAAGGTCTTGCTGCTCTTGCCTTCGAGATAATTGCGCCCTTCCTGCGTGAGCTCTACAAACGGCCTGTCATCGCGAAGTCCGATGGACACATAGTCAAACGGAACAAAATCCTCAACCTTCTTGTTGCTTACCAGCTCCACAACCTCCAGACTGGCCAGATCCACCTCATATCCGTACACGGATAACAGATCAAAGGCCATGCCGGTTCCGCTCTCACAATTAGAATTGGCTGTCAGCGTGCTCTGAATCAGTCTGGGAGTGACATCGATCACGCGGATGATGATGCTCTCCTCATAATAAACCACCTTGTTCTTTCCGGTCTTGCCGTTGGTGACGGATACCGTGACAGAGGTCTCGCCCACAACGCCCTGCTTCACGCGGATGACGTTGGTATTGTCATATGCAACATCCTTATCCAAATAAACCAGCTCCGGGTTGGCGGATTTCCACTCGGAACGCACATACAGATTCCTGGTGTCATTTACCTCCGTAGCCTTCAGCTCGACATCAAAATGCCGCTCAGATGCGCTCAGATTGCTCTTGGTATACTGGACTACGGTGATATCCTCGCCGTCAAAACTCTCGGAAGTCACCTTCGCGCGGTTTAAATTCTTATATTCAATCCTGATATTGTCATAGTCAATGGCAGATTCCTGATCCACCCTCACCTTGAACGTAACCTTCTTGCTGGTGTCGTCCTTCATGGTTGCCGTGATGGTGGAAGTACCCGTGCCTCTGGCATATACCACACCCTTGGAGTTCACGGTCGCAACAGAAGTCTTGCTGCTGTTAAAATTGAATGCCCAGCCGCTCAGCTCATAATAATTGCTGCCCTTCTTACCTTCAATCACCAGCTTACAGGACATGCCCGTCTTGTCAAAGGTCAGCAGCTTGCCTTTGCTGTCCCAGTCAAAAGGCATCTGGGAATCCGTCTGCTCAAAACTCGTCCTCATAGAACTGTAGGATGCGGAAGTGCTCTCGAAAGGCACATAGAGCTCCACCTCCTCGTCCGGCATCTCGAAGGTAAAGGTTCTGCTTCCGTTTGCCTCCTCCTTCAGAGTGGTGATCTCCTCGCCGTTGTAGGTAAATCCGTAAGCTCTCAAACGGTTGCCTGCAGTAGGGGTAACTTTCACCTCTATGGTCTCGCCCGCCCTGGCACTCTTTTTCGAAAGCTCCACAGTTCCCTTGTCCGCATAATTGTTCGGCTTAATGGTTATCTTATTGGCCGGGAACAGGGATTTGAATGTATAACCCTTCTCATTGGCATAATCCTGAACTGTGCCGTCATAACCCTTAAGAGTCAGATTCTTTTGATTAAATGCATCCTCCGCGATCACAATATCACTCTCGCCACCGGAGTTGCTGCCCTTCTGATTGATCGTAACCTCCGTGAGATTCTGGCAGTCCGCAAAAGCATCCGACTCAATGGCATTCACTCTGTCAGGTATGGTGATCTTCTTCAGGCCGGAGTTGAGAAAAGCCTCCTTCCGGATAACCGTACAATCTCTGGGAATATCGATGGCTGTCAGCTTCGTACAATTCTTGAACATGCCCGCAGGTATCGTGGCCATGTTCGCATGAAGCTTCACTGTCGTCAGATATGTGCAGTTCTCAAATACGGATGTACCCCATGTGGTGATACTTGCACCGGATTTATTGTTCAGCTCGATTATCTTAATACCGATTCCCGAAAATGCGAAATCTCCGATCTCCTTAAGCTTCTCGCCCCAACCGATGGAAACCAGCTGGGTACAGCCCCTGAATGCACCGTTGCCGATTGACTCCACATTGTGCAGAGCCACATTCGTCATGGCCGAACAGTTGCCGAAAGCCGAGTCGTCGATCCGGGTCACCAGGACCGGAATATCCATTTTGGTCAGACCGCTTCCAAAGAAAGCCTCCTCACCGATAAAAGTCAGCTTACTGCCGGATGTAAAAGAAATATTCTGCAGCTGAGAATTCTTGAATGTCTCCTTCTTAATCTCCGTCACGGCGTCAGGCATGTTCAGCGCTCTGATGCCCGAGCCCTTGAATGCTCCCTCGTCGATCACGGCCAGCTGGCTGTCCGCAGTGATCGTCAGCCCTGTAATCCTAGTATTATTGTTGAAAATTCCTGCAGGAATTCTCTTTGCCTCCTTGGGAAGCTCCACGGTACCGCTGAGACTGCTGACAGGTTTCCCCACCTTCTCTCGCAGAATACCGCTCTCGGTCACCGCGAAATAATTGTTCTCCGCCACGATCTTCTCGTCGCTTCCGTCCCCGGTGCCGGCTTTTTCTTCTGCATAACTGCCGTTCTCCTCCAGAATATCGCTTCCGTCTCCGATATTACTTTCGGACATATCCTCGTCCCCGGGCACTTCCTCCCCGGGCAGTTCCTCATCGCCGGGCAGCTTTGTGCCCGGCGTGACCTGACCGTCCTCCACGACGACAGGGGGCGCATCACTCCCGTCCTCCGTCGCATGGGCGTCCAGCGTAAAATTTCCTGAGGTAGCAAGCAAAACTACACTCATTATGGTTGCCAGTATTCTTTTCGCCTTCAACTCAATTCCTCCCAATCGTCTGAAAAGACTAATTTATTATATACACTGTCATTCTATCATTCCGAAATCATTATTGCAACCGAGGTGCGGCGAAAAAATTCTTAAGATTCTATATACTTTTCCTTCATTTTCCTTTATTTTGCCACATTTTTCATCTCCCGGCAGCCTCCTTCACATGACCCGTCCCCGGGTCTGCAGGCACGGCTACATACCAATCGCGAAACTTGATCAGATCAAAGTCTTTTTCAAATTTTTCCCTGTCAATAAAATACAGAATATACACGCTGTCTTTGTCTATCCGATCCTGGTCAATGCGCGTGCGGATCAGAATATCCTCCACCGCAAAGCTTGCGGGAGCAGGAGCCACATCGTAGACCACGGTTTCCAGATACTCCGAGGGCAGAGTTTCCGTGTAGAGCAGCAGCCGGGGCCACTGAGCGGCCTTCTCCACCGTGATCGTTTTCAGTCCGGTCTGTCTGCACACTTCCATCGCACGGTCCACGCATTCCTCAATCCCCGCCCCGAAATAAGCATCCGCCACCTCCCGGTATTCCGTGAAATAATCCCGCCAGAAACCCGCGAGACAAAACAGCCAGACCGCGGCCAGCATCCCGCCGCACACCCTGCTCAAAGCCTCCCGCCGTCTGCTCAGTGTATCCAGAAGCCCAAACACGCCGTAGCCCTCGCATAAGACCAGCGGAATATAAAGTGCGTTGATCTGGTGCAGCACCGCCGTCACCAGAAGGCACACCATGCCTCCCCCCAAAAGCTGTATCCACAGAAATGTCTCCCGCGTATACTCCCGCCGCCAGAGTCCGCGCACCACTTTGACGGAAAGCGCAATCGCGCCGACGACGATAAACACACGCCCGATATCATAGAACAGCCCCCAGGGGAGCAGCACATCATAGGGGGCTCCCGTATTCTGATTCCACAGAAGAGACAGCGCCGTACGCAGATTGGACCACATATTGCGAAGATCAAAGGCAATCTCTCCGCCGCGATAACCGCCCATCACCGGAATCGTCATAAACGGCAGTCTGATCTCCCCGA
The DNA here is from genome assembly GCA_949840915.1 of uncultured Lachnospiraceae bacterium. Lineage (GTDB taxonomy): Bacteria > Bacillota > Clostridia > Lachnospirales > Lachnospiraceae > Acetatifactor. The sequence goes on from CATKXY010000010.1 coordinate 42,077, forward strand.
TCATACCGGAATTCACCAATATAAACAATAAAAGCGGCAGCGCCATGACAAAAAGCAACGCTGAGGAGGCGAGACTCCAGCCGTCTATCCGCAGCCTTTTATGCCAAATCCCATATAAGATCTGCAGTATCAAAAGAAACGGCACCACGGGCCAGATCACCGCGTAAGCGTACAGCGTCAGTCCGTAAAACAGAGCTGACAGCAATAAAAACCTTCCTCTCGCGGAAGCTTTCGTCTCCTCCGCTCCCCGTATGAAAAAGTACAGTCCAAACATTAAAAATCCGGGCGCCAGATTTGCATCCAGCCCCCATCTGCACATCATGATATGCCACGGACAGACAGCCAGCAAAAAGCCTGTCCAGTCTGCCGCCCTTCTGCCCAGCGTGCGGTCGGCGATCCCATAGACCGCCGCGATGGTGAAGATTCCCGCCAGAGCCTGGGGCAGACGACTGCAAAGCGGCGTCACATGCCCGCCCCAGAGCGCCACAAAGGGCAGTGTAAGCCAGACATAAAGAGCACTGTGTCCGTCTCCCCAGTCCGCCATATAAACCGGCATGACATGCCCCGCCGAATCCATGCCCTCATGATAGATCGCAAAGGCATTCCACGCCACAAAGCTTTCATCCTGATGCATGCCGCCGGGCATGGAGCCCAGGCAGAAAAGACGCAGGGCCGCCCCCAGCAGCAAGATCACGACAAGCAGATAATTACGCCGCCTCCAAAAACTCACGATAGTCCTCCTCGCTGGCAAACAAGATATATCTGCCCTCCACAAAACCCATATAACCCATCGCCGTCATATATCCTTTCATATCCGATACCTCCTGCCGAACTCTGTCTGTTTTGTTCTGACAAGAAGATACCAGATATACAGTCCAATAAAACTACCTCAATAATTCCAACATCCACGCCAGCAGCGTCTGTGTGCGCTCCAGCAAAAGTTCCCCGTCCTTCTCCAGAAGTCCTGTTTTTTTGTACCGGTAGGCAAAAAAGGGATTGCCGTAGGCGGTGAAGGTCAGATCCTCCCCCGCGCGCTTCAACAGAGCGGGAATGCCCGCGGGATTTACATCCGCGTCCGGCTTAAAGATAAAGAGAATCTTGTCGTTTTTGCTCTTTACCTCCGTGAGGAACAGCTTCTGTGCCGCCACCCGGATCAAGGCCACAGCCAGCAGATTGTCCACTGATCCGGGTACCTCGCCAAAACGGTCCAAAAGCTCATCCCGCATGTCATCCCTCTCCCTCTCATTTTCAATACCTGCAATACGCTTGTAGATGTCCAGCTTCTGCACTTCGTTGACAATGTAGGCAGGCGGAATGAACGCATCCACATCCAGATCGATGACTGTGGCAAAAGACTCTCCTCCCGGTCCCGCGGAGCCGCCTTTTAAGCGCAGCACCGCCTCATTCAGCATCTTACAGTACAGATCATAGCCCACGGCCTCCATATGTCCGTGCTGCCTCATACCCAGCAGATTCCCTGCTCCCCGGATCTCCAGATCCCTCATAGCGATTTTAAATCCGCTGCCAAGATCCGTAAATTCCCGAATGGCCTCCAAGCGCTTCTCCGCCACCTCCTTGAGCATTTTGTCTCTCTTATACATGAGAAACGCGTACGCAGTACGATTGGAACGCCCCACACGCCCCCTGAGCTGATAGAGCTGGGACAGACCCATATTGTCCGAGTCATGAATGATCATGGTATTCACATTGGGAATGTCAAGGCCTGTCTCAATGATTGTGGTGGTTACCAGCACGTCGATATCACCGTTCACAAAATCATACATGATGTGTTCCAGTTCCTGCTCCTTCATCTGCCCGTGTGCAAAAGCCACCGCTGCCTCCGGGATCAGTGCGGCGATTCTCGCAGTCATGTCAGCAATATTATTGACGCGGTTGTATACATAGTATACCTGTCCGCCCCTGGCAAGCTCCCGGGAGATAGCCTCCCGGACCATTACTTCATTGTGTTCACACACAAAGGTCTGAATGGGCTGACGATCCCCGGGAGCCTCCTCCAGCACACTCATATCACGGATGCCCACAAGGCTCATATGGAGCGTGCGCGGAATAGGAGTCGCTGTCAAAGTCAGTACATCCACATTCTCCTTCAGCTTCTTGATCTTCTCCTTATGCGCCACGCCAAAACGCTGCTCCTCATCCACCACCAGAAGCCCCAGATCCTTAAACTGCACATCCGCAGACAGAACCCGATGCGTGCCGATGACTATGTCCACCAGACCCTTCTGAAGATCTTTCACTGTCTTTTTCTGCTCTGCGGGAGAGCGGAAACGGCTGAGCAGATCGACACGCACCGGAAAATCTTTCATACGCTGGGTAAAGGTGCTGTAATGCTGTCCTGCCAAAATAGTGGTGGGCGCCAGATAAACCACCTGTCTGCCCTCCTGCACCGCCTTGAAAGCGGCCCGGATCGCGATCTCCGTCTTGCCATAACCGACGTCTCCGCAGATAAGCCGGTCCATGATCCTGCGGCTCTCCATGTCCGCTTTGATGTCGCCGATAGCCGCCAGCTGATCCTCCGTCTCCTCAAAGGGAAACATCTCCTCAAACTCACGCTGCCATATCGTGTCTTTGCCGTACTGATAACCTTCTGTCTGCTGTCTCACGGCATAGAGCTCCACCAGGTCCCTGGCGATCTCATTCACCGCCGAGCGAACCTTCGTCTTGGTATTCTCCCACTCCTTGCTGCCCAGCTTATTGAGTTTGGGCTTCTTGGCGTCGGCAGAACCGTATTTTTGAATCACATCCAGCCCGGTAGCCAGCACATAGAGATTGCCGCCGTCCCGATACTCTATCTTGATATAGTCCTTGACCACATGCTCCATCTCCACCTTCTCGATACCCCGATAGATACCGATGCCGTGGCTCTCGTGGACCACATAGTCCCCCACTTTTAATTCATTGAAATCATTGATCTTCTGACCCTGATATACCTTGCGCTTCTTTTTTTTCTTTTTCTCCGCGCCAAAGATATCCGTCTCGGACAACACGACAAATTTCAGCAGCGGGTACTCGAATCCCTTGCTCACATGTCCGTAACAGGTCACGATCTCCCCCGCCTGCACCTCCCGCATGGGATCCTCCGTGTAGACGGCAGCCAGCTCCTGATCCCGCAGATCCTCCGCCAGCCTCCTGGCCCTGGTGCGGGAACCGGACAGCAAAAGCACCCGATATCCCTTTTTCCGGTAATTTTTTAAATCTTTTACCAAGGCTTCAAAGCTGTTGTTGTAGGGTGCAACACTCCTGACATTAATGTCGTATTTTTGATTCGGCCTGAAATAACCACCGGAGCCGTCCAGTGTAGATAATGTCACCACCGTGCCGCACTGCAGTTTTGCCGCCACCTGCTCCCCGCCGTAGAGAATATGCATCTGGCCGGGCAGAATATATCCTTTCAGCACACGCTGTTCCATACTCTCGCGGAACTCTGCTTCCACCGCATCCGCCTGTTCTCTCACACGGACCGGCTCATCCACAAAAAACACCGGAGGCATATCAAGACTCCGCAGGATCTCCGGCAGAGTCACCCGCTCCTCATAAAAATACGGGAGATAGCTCTCCAGATTCACTTTGTTCTGAAATTCCACAAGCTGCTCTCTCAGCTCCGCGATCTGAGACACAATGCGGTGCGCCTCCTCAGGCTTATGTCTCTCCCGAAAATACCGTTCACGTTCTGCGGCCTCATTCTCCAGCTTCTTCAGCCCGGCGTCTATGCGCTCATCGGACAGCACAAACTCCGTTGCCGGATAAATGCTGATACTCTCCAGTTTCTCGATGGAACGCTGACTCAGGATATCAAAGCTTCGGACAGAATCCACCTCGTCCCCCCACAGCTCTATACGGTACGGATTCTCCTCCGTCAGATCAAACACATCCACAATACCGCCCCGGACAGAAAACTGCCCCGGACTCTCAACCTGATAGCATTTTTCATATCCCATGGCCACCAGGCGCCCCGCAAGCGCTCCCTCATTCAGACTGCCTCCCCGGCTGATCCGGACCACATCCCGATCCCTGTCCCAGAGCACCTGAGGGGTCATCAGTGCGGCATAAGTCGTAATGATCGTCAAGGACTTTCTCTCCATCAGACGGCGCAAGGTACCTATCCGCTCTCTCACAAGCTGATTGCCATGGATGTCCGCCTGAAAAAAGATCAGATCCTTGGCCGGATAAAGTGTGACATTTCTGTCATAAAACTTGTATTCCTCATACAATTCTTTTGCTTTTATATCACTATAAGTAACGATGACCTTACAACGAAAGCCATCGCTGAGTCCGTATATCATATGAAGCTTCTGTGCATCCACACAGCCCGTCAGCGCCATGATCCTGTTTGCCGGCTGCCCGAAGGCATCCCGGCCCGGTCCTCCGGCCTGTCTCCCCATCGCCTCACGCATGGAACCATATTCCGCAAGCTCCTTCAAAGGCGCAAGCAAAGCCTGCATACTACGCCTCCTTCCTGGTGTTGAATCGATTCATGGCCGCATCCGCCTCCCCGGCCGTCATCATACGGACAGCCTCCGCTGCCCGCTCGCAGGCATCGTCCAAAAGCTCCCGCTCCGGTCCCGAGAAATGTCCCAGCACATAGTCCGCCAGATCCCATCCCCGCGGCTTCTCACCCACGCCCATCTTCACCCGCATAAAACCGTCATGTCCCAGATGCGCGATAATGCTTTTTAAGCCATTGTGTCCGCCGGCACTGCCCTTTTTGCGCACTCTGATCTGCCCCACATCCAGACTGATGTCGTCAGAGATCACAATGAGCTCCGACGACTCGTCTATCTTATAATAGTCCGCCATCGCTCTCACGCTCTCGCCGCTCAGGTTCATATAGGTGAGCGGCTTTGCAAGCACACACTTCTGCCCTGCCACAAAGCCCTTGCCTATCAAAGCCTTGTGCTTCTTCTCCAGAACATCGATCCCTTCCGCCTCCGCTAATCTGTCTATGACGTCAAAACCTATATTATGCCTGGTATTGCGGTATTCTTTTCCCGGATTACCCAATCCAACGATTAAAAACATACTGTTTCCTTCCTGTCCAAATACAATATTTTCCAATGTATTTGATATTATACCGCATTTCATTTCTCTTATCAAATCAAACTTCAAAGACGAAAGTGCTGTTGCGAATGCCCCCAAAATATGCTAAACTGTTTGCATCTGAGAAAGGATTCTGAGCGATGATATAGAAAGGATTCTGATATGATAAAAGAAGTTAAATGGAATGACCGGTTTAACATTGGCGTAGACAGCATTGATAAAGCGCACCACAGGCTTTTTACGATCGTAGACAAGCTCATCAATCTCAACGAAAATGAGACCAAGCAGGAACACGCCTGCCGCGAAGGCATCAAGTATTTTAAGAGCTATACTCTGAAACACTTCGCAGATGAAGAAGCCTACATGCAGTCCATCGGATACAGCGGATATGCGGTACATAAAAGTCTGCACGACAATCTGCGGGACAAGACGCTGCCCGCCCTGGAAGCAGAACTGGAAGAGCAGAATTACTCCCCCGAGTCCGTCCAGCATTTTGTGGGCATATGCGTAGGCTGGCTGAACGGACACATTATGATCGAAGACCGCGCCATCATCGGCAAAACATCTAACAAGTGGGTGATGCAGCCCTCCGAGAACGAACTGGCAGCGCTGGAAAAAGCCATTGTCCAGGCCCTGCAGAGCCTGTTCCGGATACAGGCAAAGCCGGTCAGCAACCATTACAGCGGCGAAGATTTTTCCACAGGAAACGCTCTCTGCTACCGCTTAAATTATCGCGGCGAAAAGGGGGACCTGCTGCAGGTCTATCTGACCTATGAGGAGAGGCTGATGCTTGAAATATTAGGCGATATGTTCGGCAAACAGATAGCGCGGGCCGATAAAACGGTAGTCTACGCCATGAAGATTCTGTCGCAGCATATCATGGAGCTCATCACAAAGCACTTTGTCCTGACCGACAATTATCATCTGGAAAAGAACGATCTGCTCACCTTCGAGCAGTTCCTCAGAATATTTGAAAAAGAAAATCCGCCCTACAGCCTGCTGTTTGGTACCGGCGGAAAAGGATACTTCGCTTTCAGCGTCAAGGGGAAACAGCTTGTGAAGCCCCAGGCGTAAGCGGAGCAAACTGTAATAGCGCATAGAGCAGTAAAAGGAGAGACCCGCCAGTCTCTCCTTTTATATTCCGGCTGTCCGTACAGCCGCTGTTCCTACTCATCAATTACATCTGCTGCTCTTCCTCCGGCTCGTCCAGAGCCTTCTCATAGGCATCCAGAATAATACTCTGGATATGCGCTCTGGCGGCGGAATGGATGGGATGTGCGATATCACGGAATTCCCCGTCCGAAGCTTTCTTGCTGGGCATCGCGATAAACAATCCCTTATCTCCCTCGATCACCTTAATGTCATGCACCACAAACTCATCGTCCAGCGTGATGGACACAATAGCTTTCATCTTACCTTCCTTGGTAATTTTACGGACGCGTACATCTGTAATCTGCATACGTTTTCCCCCTTATCTCATCAACCATCCGTTCATGCCGTCACGGACGGCGCAAACGATCAACAAGAATCCCCTACAACATATACCTCTCATTGCGCTCCAACACAATCCTGATACCGTCCTCCCCCACAAAACGGGAATTGGCCCGGATGGTATCCCGGCTTTCCACGATACAGTTTTCTATGTATGAATTGTCGCCGATGTAGACATCATTTAAAATGATGGAATTTTTTATCACACAATTATTGCCGATATAGCTCTTCTTAAAGATCACAGAATTCTCAACCACACCGTTGACGATACAGCCGCTTGAGATCAGACTGTTCTGAATCCGGGCTCCCACATTGTACTTGGCGGGCGGCAGATCATCCACCTTGGAATATATATCAGGGTACTGCTTGAAGAAATAATCCCGCACATCCGACTTCAAAAAGTCCATGTTAGTCGAGTAATAATCTTCAATGGAAGCGATATTCCGCCAGTACTCCTTCATTTTATAACCATAGATCCGCTTCAGATCTTTATAGCGGATCAGGACATCCCGCACAAAATCATAACGGTCCTCCTCCGCGCATTTCTCCATCATTTCAATCAGGAGACGCCTGCGGATAACATAGATGCCGCAGGATATGGTATTCGTCTTCGCCTGGAGCGGCTTCTCCTCAAATTCTTCGATCCGGCTCTCCTCATTCATATGTATCGTGCCAAAGCGCTCCACATTACAGCCGGGTTCCATATCGCGGCAGACTACCGTAATATCTGCCTTTTTCTGGATGTGATACTCCAGTACCCTGCCAAAATCCAGTTTGTAGACCCCGTCTCCCGAAGCGATCACCACATAGGGCTCATGGCTGGCTTTCAAAAAGTGCAGATTCTGATAGATAGCGTCTGCCGTCCCCCGGTACCAATTACTGTTGTCTGCCGTCACGGCAGGAGTAAATACAAACAGACCTCCCTGCTTGCGCCCGAAATCCCACCACTTGGAGGAATTCAGATGCTCATTCAGACTTCTGGCATTGTACTGCGTAAACACCGCCACCTTCTGAATATGGGAATTGGACATATTGCTCAGGGTAAAGTCGATACTTCTGTAGCTGCCGGCGATAGGCATGGCGCAGATAGCCCGCTTCTGAGACAATTCCTTCATTCTGTGATTGTTGCCGCCCGCTAAAATAATTCCAATCGCTCTCACTGCTGTTCACCTGCCTTAATCAAAGTTTTGCCGCTGGCAAGACATGAATCCTTATAATCCGAGGCACTGGTAATGCCCGATATCACGGTATTCCTGCCAACCGTCACGCCGCCCGGTATCACACTCTTTTCTCCCACCGTCACAATACCGTGATTATAGATGTGGGGAGCCGTCTCGTTCTCAGCCTCCTCTCCCACGCCAAGCTTCACATTGTCGCCGATGGTCACGTTCTCGGCCACTATGGCCTTATTGAGCTCACAGCCCGCGCCGATCACTGTCTCGTTCATAATAATGGAATCCCGCACCACAGCGTCCTTTCCCACCGTCACACCGCAGCCGATCACGGAATTGTAGACCTTGCCGTATATATTCGTACCCTCACCCACGATACTGCGCTCGATCACGCTGTCCGCTGAAAAGTACTGAGGCGGCTGAATTTCGCTCTTGGTAAATATTTTCCAATATTCCTCATAAAGATTGAACTCCGGCACAATATCGATCAGTTCCATATTGGCCTCCCAATAGGAATTTAATGTTCCGACGTCCTTCCAATAACCGGTAAATTCGTAGGCATACAGGGGTGAACCTTTTTCATGACAATACGGGATCACATGTTTTCCAAAATCCAGAGCCGGCTGGTCCGCCATGGCGATCAAAGCGCTCCGCAGTGTCTTCCAGTTAAAAATATAGATTCCCATGCTGGCCAGATTGCTTCTGGGATGTTCGGGCTTCTCCTCAAATTCCGTGATGCGTTTGTTCTCGTCGGCGATCATGATGCCGAAACGGCTTGCCTCCTCCATGGGCACAGGCATGACTGCTATGGTGACCTCCGCCCCGTTCTGTTTATGGAAATCCAGCATCACCTCATAATCCATTTTATAGATATGATCGCCGGACAAAATCAGCACATACTCAGGATTATAGCTCTCCATGTACTCCAGGTTCTGATATATGGCATTCGCGGTACCCGTGTACCACTCACTGTTAGAGCTTTTCTCATAGGGGGGAAGCACGGCCACGCCGCCTATATTGCGGTCCAGATCCCACGGAATACCGATACCGATATGTGTGTTCAGCCGAAGCGGCTGGTACTGCGTCAGCACTCCCACCGTGTCCACGCCGGAGTTAATACAGTTGGACAGCGGAAAATCGATTATCCGATACTTTCCGCCAAATGCCACCGCAGGCTTTGCCACCTTGGCTGTCAGGACACCCAGACGGCTTCCCTGTCCTCCAGCCAGCAACATGGCTATCATCTCTTTTTTAATCATGTCATCACCCCTTCTGCCTTTCACCGTTATCAATGGTACGCAGACCATTTTCTGCCTTACATTAGATGCATTATACCATACTTTCCCGTTTTAGTGAATATAAACCACCAAAAAAATTCTGTTTTTTTCCGTTTTTATAGATAAATTTCACAATATTTATCTTATGAATAAATATTTGTTTTTTTGCACCACACTGTATATAATATAATATGTAATCACAGCCGTATTACATATCCGAAATCTGAAAGGACATCATTATGTATAAAATTGATTTTTCAAACCCCTCCTCCATTTATTTTGCAGGAATCGGGGGAATCAGTATGAGCGGCCTGGCCGAGATTCTAGCGGACGCAGGTTTTAGGGTTTCCGGTTCTGACCGCAGCAAGAGCCCTCTGACTGAGCGGCTGGAGCAGAAGGGCATTCAGGTTTTCTACGGACAGCGGGCACAGAATATCACGCCCGATATTGACTGTGTAGTCTTCACCAGCGCCATCCGTCAGGACAATCCCGAGTATATCTCCACCGTGGAACAAAACATTCCCCATCTTACCCGGGCAGAGCTTCTGGGCCAGTTGATGCAGAATTACCGCACGGCTGTGGCCGTCAGCGGCACTCACGGAAAGACCACCACCACCTCTATGATCAGTGAGATCCTGCTTCAGGCAGACCTTGATCCCACGCTGTCCATCGGCGGTATCTACAAAAGCATCGGCGGTAATATACGGGTGGGCGGCCCTGATTATTTTGTCACCGAAGCCTGTGAGTACACCAACAGCTTTTTGAGCTTTTTCCCCACTGTCGGCATTATCCTCAACATCGAGGAAGACCACCTCGATTTCTTCAAGGATCTGGCGGACATCCGCCGCTCTTTTCGGGAATTTGCCAAACTTCTGCCCCCGGACGGCTGTCTGATCATCAATGCAGACATTCCCGACTGGCAGGAGATTGCAGCAGATCTGCCCTGCCGGGTGATCACATACTCTCTGACGGATACCTCTGCGGATTATTATCCCACAGATATCTCCTATGGTGAATTTGGGCATTCCGCCTTCAGCGCTCACGCCTCACGGTCCTGTCATGCCAAAAAGCCTGTCCGTCCCGTGCAGCTTCAGGTATCCGGCGAACACAATATCAGCAATGCGCTCGCGGCGCTTGCGCTGGCAGATCTGGTCCGTGTACCCACCGACGCCGCTCTCCGGGCACTGGAGACCTTTGCAGGCACGGACCGACGCTTCCAGCTCAAAGGCAGCATCGGCGGCGTTACTATAATAGATGATTATGCACATCACCCTACAGAAATTACTGCCACCTTAAAAGCTGCAAAAAATTATCCTCACAACACTCTCTGGTGCGTGTTTCAGCCCCACACGTACACTCGCACCAAGGCGTTTCTGGAAGAGTTTGCGCAGGCCTTGTGTCTGGCGGATAAAGTAGTTCTGGCCGACATCTATGCCGCCCGTGAGACCGACACACTCGGAATCAGCTCCCGCACCCTGCAGTCGCACATTCAGGCCAACGGAGGCGAATGCTTTTACTTCCCCACCTTTGACGAAATTGAAAATTTTCTTTTAGAAAATTGCACAAAGGGCGATCTGTTGATAACTATGGGCGCGGGGGACGTGCTGAAAATCGGTGAAAATTTACTGGGAATCTAGTTTTCCACAATATCCACGGCCGGGATAAAAATATATTTTTTACTTAATGTGGATATTGCACTTTTTCATGTGGATAGTCTCCCCCAAAAATCATCACCGTTTCGGCATAGCCTCAGGACTCCCCGGAGTTCTTCCCCGCATATTATACACACTATCCACATTTTCCACATTATTTCACATTTTTTGTCTCCGCCGGGGTTTCGGGATTTTGACTATTTCTTTTTCAAAAATCTTATGCTATACTCAAACATACTTTGACGAAGAAAGGTTCGTGGCCATGGCGCGTTTGACGATTTATAAGGATTCCAATATGAATTCCACAGCGATTTCCAATCGTTTTATAGATGAATATATGGAGGGTGCGAATGAAGCCCAGCTCAAGGTATATCTGTACCTGCTCCGCATGCTGGGAGCAGGACAGGCTACCAGTGTGTCCGATCTTGCGGACAAGTTTAATCACACGGAGCGGGAGATCATCCGTTCTCTGAAATACTGGGAAAAACAGCAGCTTCTGACCATGGACTACGATGCGCAGGGTATCCCTGTGGGTATTCACTTCAAAGATTTGGAGAACGGGTCCGCGACGGATGCAAGACCCGCGCCCACCGCTCAGTCGCTGGCCATGTTTATGGAGCCTGCCGCAGAGCACTCCAGACAGGCTCAGTCAGCAGAAACTCCGATATCTTCTCCTTACGCCAAACCTTCCTACTCGGCGGATCAGCTCCGGGAATTCAAGGGACGTGATGAGACCGCACAGCTTCTGTTTATTGCAGAGTCCTACATAGGCCGCCCTCTGACCCCGGCGGAGATGAAATCGATCCTGTTCTTCACCGACGTGCTTCACTTTTCGGAGGATCTGATCGACCATCTGATCGCCTACTGTGTTGACAGAGGCAAAAAAGATTTTAAATATATGGAAAAGGTGGCCGTAAACTGGGCTGAGAACAGTGTTTCCACACCCGCGCAGGCCAGAAAATTTGCAACAAAATATGACAAGAATGTCTACACTATCATGAACGCACTGGGCAAAAACAATGCCCCCACTGCCAAAGAGGCAGAATACATCACCCGTTGGACCTGTCAGTATGGGTTTGACATGGACATTATTCTGGAGGCCTGCGAGCGCACCGTGATGGCCACAGACCGTCACCGCCTGGAATATGCGGAAAGCATCCTGAGCAGCTGGCGCCAGGAAAATGTGCATCACAAAGCGGACATCCACAAGATCGACGAACTTTATCACCGCAAAAAAACTGCCGCCAAACCGGCAGCCGGCAATAAATTTAATCAATTCTCCCAGAACAGCTATGACTTCGACGAGCTTGAGAAAGAGCTTCTGCGCAACTAATGCCGAAAGGAGAGCAGTATGGCACTGAGCAATCAGCAATACGAGTCCATCATGAGACGCTATGAACAGACCCGGGACGCCAATCGGCATCTAATGGACGAGCGCAGGGAGACTGTTTTGAGCCTCATTCCCCAATACGGGGAACTGGAGGCGTCCGTGGCGGACGTCTCTCTCTCCAAGGCTCGCAGTCTGTTAAACGGCGATGAAACGGCGCTCCCCTCTCTGCATGCCTTTCTGGAGGAGACCAGGCTGAAAAAACGGGAACTTCTCACAGCCGCCGGGTTTCCCGCCGACTTTCTGGATCCTGTTTATACCTGCGCGGACTGCAAAGATACAGGATATCTGGACGGCGAATACCCTCAAAAGAACAAATGCCGCTGTCTTCGTCAACAGGAAATTTCAATTCTTTATGAACAATCCAACATTCAGGCATCCATTGCCCGGGAGAATTTTTCCACCCTCTCCTATGAGTATTATCAGGGAGAGGATCTGGAACGCTTTCAGGGCACCGTGAATATCTGCAAAGACTTTGTGCAGGACTTCGGCAAAGAATACCGCAATCTCTTTTTCTATGGAACAGTGGGAACCGGTAAGAGCTTTCTCTCAGGCTGTATAGCCGCAGAGCTTCTGAAACAGGGCTGTTCCGTGATCTATTTCAGCAGTTCCGCCCTTTTTGACACATTGGCACGATATACTTTTGACACAAAAATAAAAGAAACTCTTTACAATTTTTATGAAGACCTTTACAATTGTGAATTGGTAATCATTGACGATTTGGGCACGGAGGTAACCAACACCTTTGTGGCGTCACAGCTGTTCTCCTGCCTGAACGAACGTCATCTGCGCCAAAAGGCCACTGTGATCTCCACAAACCTGGGCCTGGAGGAACTGCGAGATCGCTATTCGGATAGAATTTTTTCCAGAATTACCAGCAACTATACTCTTTGTAAGCTGACCGGTTCAGATATCCGCATGCGCAGGAAACTATCAAACCTACATATGACAGAATAGAAAGCGAGGATATTTTTGCATGGGCAACCGCGAAGAAAAGCGTAATTTGGAGACCATTCCCGTCGGTTCACTGGGCATTATTGCTCTGGAAAGCTGCCAGACTCTGAGCGAGATGGTGGACAGTTATCTGGTAAAATGGAGAACCGAGCGGGAGAGTGAACACAAAGAATCCCTGGCCTTTTCGGGATATATGCGCGACACCTATCTGCTGGATACCAAAGTACCCCGTTTCGGTTCGGGTGAGGCAAAAGGCATTATCATGGAGTCTGTCCGCGGTACGGACTTATATCTGCTGGTGGACGTATTGAATTATTCCAAGACATACTCTCTCTGCGGACATGAGAATCACATGTCCCCTGACGACCATTATCAGGATTTAAAACGTGTCATCGCCGCTGTGGGGGGCAAGGCGAGACGGATCACAGTCATCATGCCCTTCTTATACGAAAGCCGCCAGCATAAGAGAACTTCCAGAGAGTCTCTGGACTGTGCGCTGGCTCTGCAGGAGCTGGTGGCCATGGGCGTGGACAATATCATTACTTTTGACGCACACGACCCCAGAGTACAGAACGCCATTCCTCTGCATGGATTTGAGACGGTACAGCCTGCCTATCAGTTTATCAAAGGTCTGCTGCGCCATGTGGACGACCTGAAGATCGATTCCGATCACATGATGGTGATCAGCCCGGATGAGGGCGGAATGAGCCGTGCGATCTACATTGCCAATGTACTGGAACTGGATATGGGAATGTTTTATAAGCGCAGAGATTACACCCGCATTGTGGACGGCCGCAATCCCATTGTCGCCCATGAATTTCTGGGAAGCAGTGTGGAAGGCAAGGACATGATCATCATCGACGATATGATCTCTTCCGGCGAGAGCGTTATCGAGGTTGCCACTGCCCTGAAAGAGCGCAAAGCAGGCAAAATTTTCGTATTTGCCACTTTCGGCCTCTTTACCAGTGGTCTGGACCGATTCGACAAAGCCTACGAGGAGGGTATCATCGACCGCGTGCTGACCACGAATCTGATCTATCAGACCCCGGAGCTTCTCAAACGCAGCTGGTATATTGACTGTGATATGAGCAAATATATTGCTTACATTATAGATACTCTGAACCACGACTCCTCCATCAGCGATCTTTTAAATCCCAACGAGAGGATTCAGAGTATTGTGAACAGATATAAGGCAGGGAAGCTGTAGACTTATTTTTATGACATATTTCCGCTTAGCTTGAAATATTGCGATCGCCGTGCTTGACTTTTTTATAATTTTCTGTATAATAAGTTTTTGGAAAACCTTGGAGCGCCGACGATTCCAAGGTTTTCCAAATCATACCGTCAGTTCGAAACCATCCTGACGTAAAACAAAACTAAGGAGACCAAAAAATGAACAAAAAAGTATTGTCACTCGTTCACGCGGCAGCCATTGCCGCTCTTTATGTTGTGCTGACGCAGTTAGCCAACGCTCTGGGACTGGCGAATAACGCCATTCAGATCCGTTTCTCGGAAGCCCTGACGATCCTTCCCTTTTTCACTCCGGCCGCCATACCGGGACTGTTTATGGGCTGTCTGCTGGCCAATCTTCTCACGGGCGCCATTCCCTGGGACATTCTCTTCGGAAGTCTTGCTACTCTTTTGGGGGCGCTGGGTACCTACCTGATCTGCGGATGCGCAAAACCCGACAAGCAGACCGGAACAGCCAGAGTCTTTCTCGCTCCTCTTCCACCAATTATCGCAAACACGATCATCGTGCCCTTTGTGCTGGCCTACGCTTACGGCTTTGAAGGCGGAGTCCCTTATTTCATGCTCACTGTGGGTATCGGCGAGATTATCTCCTGCGGCATACTGGGCATCATACTCCTGAAAATACTGCAGAAATACCGCAAATACATCTTCCCGTTCATCGTCTGATATAAGTGACAAAATTATTTCCGTTCTCCCGAAGCCACTCTGCAGAATCGTTCATGCCCTGCTTTGCCAGTGTTCCTTTTTCGGGGTTCAGCACAACAATATTATACTCGTTAAAACCGGTGATAAGGACTGCCTCGCCATTGTTTAAAAGGGCGAGCACCGGAATGTCCCGATCCACATAATAGAGCACGGAATCCAGATCGCATCCCGCCAGATCCAGGATCTGCGCTCCCTCAAGATTTTCCTGCAAAATCTCCAGAACAGTCTGTCCCTGTGCCAGCAGATAATCGGAATTGCGTATGATTCCTTCATACTTCAGCATTGTGTCCAGACACACGGCCAGACTGTTCTTCTCCTCTGTCACTGAAGTCTCTGTGATAGCCATGATCTGATTCCGGGGTACTCGATTGCCCTTTCGCCACACGAGGCTTCCCTCCTGATTGACCACCACTCCCGCTGTACTGTTTGCCAGATTCACAGCCTTCGCGGGGGAACTGAAGCTTCCGGACACACCGTAAGCGCCGTACACAAAATACTTTGTGGCGTCTCCGCCCATCTCCAGCGCAAGCTCTCTGCCGCCCTCAAACACCACTTCCTTAGGCGTGAGTATCTGCATGGTTTTACTGTCTATGGTCTTTCTGGTCTGTATCTGCACATAGCGCTCATAGATATCGATGCTGGGAGCTACGATCAAATACTTTCCCTGTTCTATTTCCACGCTGTTCATGATATGATCCTGAGATGCTTCCGCATAGCTTCCATCCTCACGGCGCTGTACTCTCTGCAATGTGATCTGATTGTCCTCCACGCTGCAGTCGGTGACATACATCCCATCCTGTCGATATTCCTTGAGCAGTTCCCCGTCCGAGTCACAGATACAGACCTTATACATCGGGAAGAATATCCTCCCGGAATTTTCCTGATAAATATCTTCCTCATTGGCCACGCCGTAAATGATATCCTCGCCCATAAAGCCCAGCGGCCGGATTGCTTCCCCCACTCCCGCCGTGATCACCTTCTGAACCTCCGTGTTGAGATTGCGCACATTTAATTGATCGCAGTTATAAATATCGGTGCCCTCCTGCCACACGATAATGCGGTTATTCACGGAAACCTGTATACTGTCATCCCGGGTAATCTCCACCATCGGGTAATACGTTTTCTTTTCCAGATCTACGCCATACACCACATCCTCCAGCATGAGATACAGCTGCTGTTCTCTGTTAAGATATAAAAGCTGCTCCATCTGTGCTTTCAGAACGGCATAATTCTTGTCATAAGGGATATAGACATTCTCCTCAATCGTGTTCAGCGCACTGTCGTAGGTGTAAATCTGAATACCCACTTCTCCCTCATGCCTTCCCCTGTTCATATAGCCGTATACTGCAAAGCTGACGTTTCCGCCCTCTGTCACATCCAGCATCTTAATGGAATGCCCGTCGTACAGAGTGCGGCTGTCCGCATGCTCCTCGTCAAAAAAGCTGAATATAACCGTCAGCTTGTTGCTGTCCGAATTATAGCTGAAAAGCTGGTTGTTTACCTCAAAGACCACATTGCTGCCGTCCTCGCTCTCCATCATGGGGATATCGGTGCCGGTAATGCCCAGAAGCAGCTTGTCATTGGCGCACATCCTGTCCACATTTGGCATCTGCGTCATGGTACGTTCATAGTCCAAAAGATAGATCCGTTCCGTCGTATAGCGCACCCGGTAATGTTCTTTCACGCGGTAATAGACGGTCTCTTTACCGCTGCCGCCGGAGACATAATAATTCACCAGGAAAGACGCCGTCTGCTCTCCGATCTCCGTGAGCTGAATCACAGGCTCCACCACCTCCGTCACCTTTAACTCTCCCCATGTGATCTGCCGGAAGCTGCTGTGTATATTAACCTTGTGAAAGGAGCTGTTATCCTCAATCAGGGAATTGGTCTCCAGATATTTGGTCAGTTCCCTGGCCGCATCCCGATCATAAAGCCTCTCATGAAAGTCCTTTACAAAAGCAAGCTTCTCATCAATATGCAGACTTTCGCTCCAGATAACACGGGTATAATAATAAACCTCCTGATTCTCGTCCAATGTCAGAATCAGGACCAGCGCATACTCTGTATCCTTGTCGAGCAGATCCTTCAACGTAAAATCTGCAGACAATACTCCGTCCTCCGTGGAATACTCTGTAATATCCGTCTTTTCCACCAGTCGTCCGCCGTCGATGCTGCGAACCTCCATGGACAGCGCCGACACGTTCCGCCCATAGGTATCTATCCTGACTGACAGATTCCGGCTCTCTCCCAGCACTGTGACTGTAGATCTCTCAAAGGCGGTATCCATTACAGTCGTATACCCGTGAAGCTCATTGTACGCCACTCCGCCTCTGTCCATCATCATGACCGGCAGCGTAGCGTCCGCCATCTCCATGGTCATATTGTTGTGACCTTTATTCATAGCCTTCTCCGCCACAGCCAGAGCCGCCAGAAAGACTGCCAGAAAGACCGCCAATTTAATCAATATCTTCTTCATTCAATAATTGCTCCAATATGGGTTTTACATGTAAAAGCTCTGTCACCCCCCGAATGTCAGATCCGGCCCCTCTTCTCTTCATGCCGATGCTCTCTCTCTTTACCGCGCGTATCAAGAGATTCTTGGGGGTATGCTCCATGTCGATAAACTCCAGGATCTGTGTGTCATAGCCGTGCTGTTCCAACAGATCCGCCCGCAGTGCATCCGTCACAAGCGCCGCAATACGCTCCTTTATCAAACCGTATCTGAACACAGGCTGCAGTGTCTCACAGTGCATTTGAGCGTTCAGTTCGTGCTGGCAGCACGGCACGGCAAGAATCACCTCCGCCCCCCACTTCACCGCCTTCTCCAGGGCATAATCCGTAGCCTTATCGCAAGCGTGAAGGCTCACAACCATGTCCACTTCAGCGGTATTCTCATAAGTGCTGATGTCTCCTCGCTCAAAATGCAGGCAATCATATCCAAGTTTCCCGGCCAGCTCATTACAATGTGCAATTACATCCTCCTTCAGATCCAGCCCGGTGACCCTGATATCCCTCTCCTGCAGCTTACGCAGATAATAATACATGGCAAAGGTCAGATAAGACTTCCCGCAGCCAAAATCAATAATGTGGAGCGTGCGGTCCGCGGGCAGCGCATCCAGCACATCCTCGATAAATTCCAGATAACGGTTAATCTGGCGAAATTTATCGTATTTTGCCTTTGTCACTCTGCCCTCGGGCGTCTGTACTCCCAGTCCAACCAAAAAGTCCACCGGCGTGCCATCCGTGAGAATATACCGTTTGGCCCGATTATGGGAAAGGGCGGCCAATCTCTCCATTGACGGCCTGTCCGCTGTCGGAACCGAATCCTGCACAGCGGGAAGCGGACGCTGTTTTCTACGCGTCTTTATCGTCATCCTGCCCTTCTTTCCCACCAGCACCGTACTCTCCAGTCCTTCACTCCGAAATACTCCCTGCCTGAAGAGTGTTGCGAGGTACATGCCAATACGAGCCCTCATAGCGTCCCCCTCCAGGTTGGTATGAAACACCTGCGTGCCTTTATACAGAGTCTCCTGAAACACAAGCTCTCCCCTTATCAGCACAGGGCGCACCTTTACCTTGGTGCCCTGTGCCTCATCGCGGGTGTTACTCAGCACGATTCCCTGTAAATCTATAGTTAGGATTTCTTCCAATAGTCTGTCTAAATCATCCAAATATTTTTCCTCTTCTGCCGCCATGCCTGCGTTTGTAAATCTCGTCACACAAAAGCACCTGTATCATATCCGTCAGCCATGGCCATTTCTCAGCCGGCATTCTCTGATCTTCCGGCCGCTCCTGATCCTCATTCTGCAGTATCTTTACAACGCTCTCCGCCATTCTTCTGAGACATCCGTAATCGGGATACTCATCGTAGATCATACTGCCCTCATAATCCATTTTGTCCAAAATCTCCGCCACTCTGCGCTGATAGCGCTTCACCTCACACGGATACGCCTGCTGCAGATACTCCATATCCTGCAGCAGCGCCCGCTCACGCTCTGCTCCCATATAACCGGGATAGGTCATATAGAAAGGCAAGGGAACATGGCTGGGAAACGTGTGAAGTAATTTGGGTTTCAAGTCCATATGCCGTGCCTCATCGCCATTTTTTATAGCATATGCGCCGGCACGAGGTTTTGTGTCTGCAAACAGAAAGCTCCCGAGTGAAGTATCATCGCTCGAGAACTTCCTTCTGCCCTATTATTTTAAGACTTCTATCCTTGCCATTGCCCGCATGAGCGCCGTCTCGGCCCGGGCGATATCCGTCTCGGGAGTCTTGCTGGCAAGACGATCCTGCGCGCGGTGCAAGGCCTCCTCAGCACGATGCGCGTCGATTTCTTCAGGCCATTCCACGATCTCGGCCAGAATTGTGATACCCTCCGGCAGGATCTCTGCAAATCCGGCGTGAAGCGCAGCATCCTTCTCTCCGTCCTTCTCGGTGATGACCAGAATCCCCGGCTTCACGATAACCGTCAGGGGAATATGTCCCGGCAGCACGCCTATTTCGCCCTCTGTGGTATTAAATTCCACCATATCCACATCGCCTTCGTAGAACAGTCTGTCCGGTGTGATGATGCGCAGATGAAAATTTTGATTGTCAGCCATATTCTCGGTCCTTTCCCTATTACTTCTGTACCTTGGCTAATACATCGTCGATACCGCCGGCATTCAGGAAATAGCTCTCGGGAATATTGTCGTGCTTACCCTCCAAAATCTCTTTAAAGCCGCGGATCGTCTCATTGATGGGTACATACTTTCCTTCCAGTCCGGTGAATTGTCCTGCCACGAAGAAAGGCTGTGAGAGGAATCTCTGCACCTTACGCGCACGGGAAACCACCAGCTTATCCTCCTCGGAGAGCTCATCCATACCCAGAATGGCGATGATATCCTGCAGTTCTTTATAGCGCTGCAAAATCTCCTGCACACCGCGGGCTGTCTTGTAATGCTCCTCACCCAGGATTCTGGGATCCAGAATGCGGGAGGTGGACTCCAGGGGATCAACTGCCGGATAAATACCCAGCTCCACGATGGAACGGGAGAGCACGGTAGTTGCATCCAGATGTGCGAAAGTGGTAGCCGGAGCAGGGTCAGTCAAATCATCTGCAGGCACATAAACCGCCTGAACAGAAGTAATGGAACCGCTCTTGGTCGAAGTGATACGCTCCTGCAGAGCGCCCATCTCCGTCTGCAGCGTGGGCTGATAACCCACCGCAGAGGGCATACGGCCAAGCAATGCGGAAACCTCGCTGCCCGCCTGTGTAAAACGGAAAATATTGTCGATAAACAGCAGCACATCCTTGCCGCCTTTGTCCCGGAAATACTCCGCCATGGTAAGTCCCGTAAGTCCCACTCTCATTCTCGCTCCGGGGGGCTCGTTCATCTGACCGAACACCATGGTGGTCTTGTTGATAACGCCGGATTCCATCATCTCATGGTACAGATCGTTTCCCTCACGGGTACGCTCTCCAACACCGGTGAATACGGAATATCCGCCGTGCTCAGTCGCTATGTTGCGGATCAGCTCCTGGATCAAAACGGTCTTGCCCACTCCGGCTCCGCCGAACAGGCCGATCTTACCACCCTTCTGGTAAGGGCAGAGCAGATCCACCACCTTAATACCCGTCTCCAGAAGCTCTGTATCAGTGGACTGCTCCTCAAACTCGGGAGCGGGTCTGTGAATAGGCTCATAGGTCACATTGTCCGGCGCAGGCTTATTGTCAATAGGCTGCCCCAGAACATTAAAGATTCTTCCCAGGGTGTTCTCACCTACCGGCACACAGATGGGAGCGCCTGTGGCAATTACCTCCATCCCCCTCACCAGACCGTCCGTGGTACCCATGGCGATACATCTTACGGTATCATCACCCAGATGCTGGGAGACCTCAACGGTCAGCTCGGAGCCGGAGCCGTTAGGGATTCGGATGGCCTCGTTAATCTCCGGCAGCTTTCCCTCATCGAAGCGGGCATCCAGCACCGCACCGATGACCTGAGTGATTTTACCTCTATTCTCTCCTGCCATTATTACCTCTTTCCTGCCCAAAATTCCGGGCATATTTTTTCCTGCTTTTTGCGGGTTTATGAGTTATATCCCATCGTCTTATCCGAGAGCCTCCGCACCCGCAATGATCTCTGTCAGCTCCTGTGTGATGGAGCCCTGTCTTGCTCTGTTATACTTCAGCGCCAAATCATTTATGATTTCCTCGGCATTGCTGGTAGCGCTGTCCATAGCCTGCATACGGGCGCCGTTCTCACTGGCCACGGCTTCCACCATGGCGCCGTAGATGAGACTGGTGATATATTTGGGGATGATCATGTCCAGCGCCTCAATATCCTCGGGCTCGAAATTCATGATCGCATCCGCTTCCTTCCCGCTGCTCTCAAGCTCCTCCCTGTTCACGGGCAGAAGCCTCAAAAGCTTGGGCTCATGGCTCACCGTATTCTTGAAGGAGGTATAGGCGAGATAAATCTCCCCGAACTCTCCCTCCGCAAACCGCTCCAAAAGTCTTTTGGACAACAGCATTGCATCCGCATAGGCAGGATCCTCAATGACCTCGGGAAGTGTCTCCCTGACGGTATACCCGTTTCTCGCAAACGCCTCCCGACCCTTGTTGCCCAGCGCGTAGATGCTCAGATCCTCTTTCTGCCAGGTCTCATGTCTGGTGACGAGCTTGATCACATTGGAATTATAGCCGCCGGCCAGACCGCGGTTTGAAGTGATCACGATCACAGCCTTCTTCGGAGATTCTCCCGGCACAAGATACCTGTGCTCTACATGTCCTACGCGGGACAAAATACTGTTCACCGTATCAAACATGCTCTCAAAATATACCTTGGAGCGCTCTGCATTTGCTTTGGCACGCTGCAGCTTTACCGTGGACACCAGCTTCATCGCTTTCGTGATCTGCTGAGTACCCTGAATACTGCTCTTGCGGCGCTTTATATCACGCATTGATGCCATAACTTACTCCTATCTGCCTCTTTGACGGCGAGGGAATCATCTGTGGAATCCCTGCTTGAACTCTTCGATCGCCTTCCTGAGCGTCTCCTCAGTCTTGTCGGAAATGACTTTCTCTGCTGCGATACTCTGAGGCACCTCGGGATACTTGGTATCCAAAAATTCAAAGAACTGCTTCTCGAAGGTCGTGATATCCTCCACCGGCACATCCAGCAGATATTTATTGGTCACTGCATAGATGATAATTACCTGATACTGCACAGGCATAGGCTGATACTGGGGCTGCTTCAATACTTCCTTGATGCGCTCGCCCTGTGCCAGCTTCTCCTTGGTGTCGGCATCCAGCTCGGAGCCGAACTGTGCGAAAGCCGCCAGCTCTCTGTACTGAGCAAGCTCTGTACGAATGGGCGCTGCAATCTTCTTCATCGCCTTGATCTGAGCGGCGCCGCCCACACGGGACACGGAAAGTCCTGCATTGACGGCAGGACGGAATCCTGCGTTAAACATCTCTGTCTCCAGATAGATCTGTCCGTCCGTGATGGAGATCACATTGGTGGGAATATACGCGGAAACGTCTCCTGCCTGCGTCTCGATGATGGGCAGTGCGGTGAGGGAACCTCCGCCGTACTCGTCGCTCATTCTCGCTGCACGCTCCAGCAGTCTGGAATGCAGATAGAATACATCACCGGGATAAGCCTCACGCCCGGGCGGACGGCGAAGCAGCAAAGAGAGTGTGCGGTAAGCAGTGGCATGCTTACTCAGGTCGTCATAGATCACCAGCACATCCTCACCATTCTCCATCCACTCCTCGCCGATGGCACAGCCGGAGTAGGGAGCGATATACTGCAGAGGAGCCAGATCGCTGGCGGTAGATACCACGATGGTGGTATAGCTCATGGCGCCGGCCTCCTCCAAGGTTTTCACAATATTGGCTACGGTAGACGCTTTCTGACCGATGGCCACATAGATACATTTTACGTTCTGCCCCTTCTGATTGATGATCGTATCGATAGCGATAGCCGTCTTGCCGGTCTGACGGTCTCCGATGATCAGCTCACGCTGGCCCCTTCCGATGGGAACCATGGAGTCGATTGCCTTGATACCAGTCTGAAGCGGAGTATCCACACTCTTTCTGGTGATAACACCGCTGGCCACACGCTCAATCTTGCGGAATTTGTCAGTCTGCACAGGGCCTTTGCCATCAATAGGCTGTCCCAGCGCATTCACCACACGCCCCATCAAAGCATCGCCCACGGGAACCTCAACCACACGTCCCGTAGTCTTTACGGTATCGCCCTCGTTGATATTGCGCGCGTTGCCCAGAAGAACCGCACCTACATTGTCTTCCTCCAGGTTCAGCACCATACCATAAATCTCGCCGGGGAATACCAGAAGCTCTCCCTGCATGGCTTTTTCCAGACCATGTACACGGGCAATGCCGTCTGCAACCTGAATTACCGTGCCTACGTCTGACACATCCAGCGCGGAAGCGTATCTCTGAATCTGCTCCTTGATCACGGAGCTAATTTCTTCCGGTTTCAAATTCATGTTCTGTAGCACCTTTCCTCCGGCTCTTTATCCGAGCTGGATTTGTAATAATTGTCTTGTTAATTCATCTAATTTCGAGCGGACGCTGCTGTCCACCACTCTGTCGTTGATTCGGATAACCATGCCGCCGATCAGGGATTCATCCACCGCAAACTCCGACTCGATGCTCTGATAGGATGTGGTCTCCAACAGCCGGGCCACCGTGGCCGCTTTCTGTGCGTCAGTGAGCGCTACCGCCGAAGTGACATGCGCCACACCGATGCCCTTCACCGCTTTTACCTTATCGATAAAATAACGGAATATCTCCTGCAGATCGCCATAGCGTTCCTTCCGAACCACAATCTCCATCAAGCCCATAAGTCCGTCGTTCACTCTGCCCTGAAAGACAGCTTCCATAGCCGCGAGCTTCTCGGACTTGGAGATACCGGGGTGCATCATCAGATCGTCAAACTCCGGATTCTCTTCCAGTATCCGGCTCACCTGCTGCACCTGTGCAAACAGCTCGTCTGCTGCCCCGGGCTCCTGTCCCGCGGCCATATCCGGCTGTGCATCCATGGCTATCTCAAACAGCGCCTCTCCATATGTCTTAGAAACTAATTTAGCCATGTATCCTTACCCATTTCCTTCAGAGTCTCGTCAATCAGCTGATTCTGAACCGTGGTGTCGATGGATGCGGCCACAACCTTGCCTGCCATCAGAGATGCCACGGAGATGATCTCCGTCTTCACCTCATCGGACACCTTCTTCTTCTCCAGCTCGGCCTCCATGCGGGCTCTCTCCATAATGCGAGCAGCCTCTTCCTTCGCCTCGGCAACAATCCGGTTTTCGCTGGCCAGCGCTTTCTTGCGGGCCTCGCTCAAAATGCTCTCCGCTTCCTTGTTGATCCCGGCAAGCTTTGCCTCATATTCCTCTCGCAAGCGGTTTGCCTCATCCATGTTCGCCTTTGCGTCGTCCAGCTCGCCCTTGATCCTGGCCTGACGGTCTGTCAGCATCTTGCGGGCCGGATTGAACAGGAAGTAGCTCATTATGGCAAACAGAACAAAGACAGCTATGATCGTGAGCGTGGAATCGGCTAACAGCTGCCAGTCGATGCCAAACATTCTCTCATAGGTCTCTCCTGCGGTTAATAGTATCATTTCTGCCTCCTTTCCGGTAATGAATTACCATTTCTTCAGGTAATTTTTACCGTGCCTTATGGTAACAGAGGCTTTACGAATAATAACAGAATTGCGATCAGCAAACCATACAGACCTGTGGTCTCCGCAACTGCCTGCCCGAGCAACATGGTTGAAGTAACTGCACTCTTTGCGCCGGGATTGCGTCCCACCGCTGCTGCAGCATGACCGGCTGCGATACCCTGGCCGACACCGGGTCCGATACCTGCGATAACCGCCAGGCCTGCGCCGATTGCAGAACATCCTAAGATAAAGTACTCGTTAAATTCCATTTTGTTTTCCTCCTGGTTTTGACTTTGTGTTTTTTAGGCCTCTTCACCAATTGCATTATTGATGTAGGTCATTGTCAACATACAGAATACATAGGTCTGAATTGCTCCTGAGAACAAATCAAAATACACATGCAGTGCCGCGGGCCAAGCTGTTGCGATGATTCCCAGCAGTCCGTAGATCAGCGCCATCATGATCGTCCCCGAAAGGACGTTTGCAAACAGACGCAGCGAGAGCGATATGGGTACCGCCACCTCACTGATGACATTGATCGGGAACCATATGGGCAGCCACGGCGGCAGCGGGGAACACATATCCGCCCAGATATCCTTGAGCTTCTGATGCTTAAACTGATTGAAATGAATCAGTATGAAGGTCAGAACACCCAGCGGAAAAGTGACGCCATAATCTGCGGTGGGCGGTCTCAGGCCCAGCAGACCGGATATGTTGCTGAACAGAATAAAGATGAAAACCGTGCCAATATAGTTGTAGAACTTAGAGGCGTGGTTTCCCATGGTAGAGTTGGCCATACCGTCCAGCTTTTCCACGATCAGTTCAACCACATTCTGAAATCCACCCGGCACCTCCGTGCCCTTTTTCACGGCCCGCCCTGCCGCTATGGCAAACCCACACAGTATGAGCAACACCAAAAGCAGACTGACATGCGTCGTTGTTATCCAGACTGTATGCCCAAAGAACTGGTATGACACCAGACCATGCACCATAACATCCACGTCCGTGGAGCCGGATAACAATATGCCATGAGCCATATTTTCACCTCCTTTTCATATATTTTCAGGACTCTTGTGCCTCCTGCTCCTCCACGAGCGGCTCCGCCTCCGGATCCTTCTCATGGAACAGCCTGTTATAGCACTTATGGGTAAACGGTTGTGAATAAACCGCTACTTTCACAATCAAAAGATAGGCAAGGCCTATGAACACGGGATTTGATATCCCCGCAAACGCCACGGTCACGAGGACCAGACCCACGGACAGATAGCGAATGAGATAACCGCGGAAGATCAGTTTTGAGGCAGTACCCTCGTCAAAATCCAAAGCTCTGTCCGTACAGCGGTACATGTGCCGGATGGAAATCATGGCCATGACCGCAGCCGCGGCAATCCCCGTGAGCCATTCGAGCCTTGTAAAATTCCAGATATGCAGAGGAAGCGCCATGCCGGCCAGAACAGCCGCAAACATCCAGAAGATAATCGCCGTATTCAGCTCCAACAGGATTCTGTTTTTACTTTTCAGTATCTCGATGTTGCGCATGAGCCGAATCCTGCCCCTCTCCGTCTTCTTCACCATATATTTTCTTTGCCATACGGTAAATATTCTGTCCGCCGGCAACCGCTCCGGCAAAAAACAACAGAATCGTCCAAAAAGACGTGTGAAACCTGCCGTCCAGCCAGATGCCGAGCGCCGTCATCATACCGATGGGTACCAGCATATTGATGCCAAACTGCGTGATCAGCACCAGAGAGCGATACACACTTTTATCATATTTGGGATTGTGTTTCCGCCTGTGACTCATCCGCCGACCTCACCGTCTCATATATAAACTCCGACATAGTTGATTATACCCATTTTTCCAAAAAATGTCTACCAAAAACACTCTTTCGGAATCAAAAAACTAAAAATCATTTTCTGCATACGGAAGAATCCTCAAATTATCATTGACTTGTCCATTTGACAGAGGTAGTATTCTTACAAAAGAGTCTGAGAGGTATATACTTATGAACGGATCATCACAGATCAGACTGCGCGTCGCTGTCCCTGAAGACGCGCAAGCCCTGCTCGCCATCTATGCCCCTTATGTGGAAAAAACTTTTATCTCTTTCGAGTACGAGGTTCCCTCACCGGAGGAATTTTGCGCGCGCATCGAGCATACTTTGGAACATTACCCCTATCTGACAGCCGTCGGGGGCGATGAGATTCTGGGTTACGCCTACGCGTCCCCCTTCAAATCCAGAGCTGCTTACTACTGGTCCGCGGAGACATCCGTCTATCTGCGGGAGGATGCCAGAGGCAGAGGGATCGGCAGCGCACTCTACCGGGCTCTGGAGCAGTATCTTTACAGGCAGCATGTCTGCAATCTCTGCGCCTGCATCGCTTATCCTCATCCCGAAAGCCAGATTTTCCACGAGAAGCTTGGCTATCGGACCGTGGCTCACTTTCACAGATCCGGCTATAAAAACGGTCAATGGATCGACATGATCTGGATGGAGAAAACACTCTGTCCGCATACCATACCGCCCGCCCCCTTTATTCCCTTCCCCCAGCTTCCTCCGGACACTGCGGATCTGCTCCTGCATCCGTCTTATCCCTGCACCGGGGATGCTTAATAAGAGAATATTTTAAGAGGAATCGACCCGGCAAATTCAGTCATCCCAAAAGGAGAAACCGACATGGCAAACCACAACGACCTGCAGATCTATCGCAAACGCTACATACCGCCCGAATGCATCCTTCTGAAAGACGATGTGATCGTGGAGCAGAACGAGGACTATATCCTTACCACCTGGCATACCATCAACCCTAAAACCCATTTTGACCACGGCTCGTCCTGCTATCTGCTGAAGGAGGGGCTCAAGATCAGCAAATTCTACAGACCGGACGACTCTCTGCTGTTTTGGTACTGCGATATCGTGGAATACGATTATAACAACAGGGAGAATGTGCTGACGGTCACAGACCTTCTGGCCGACGTGATCCTCTATCCCGACGGACGCATGAAGGTTGTGGATCTGGATGAGCTGGCCGAAGCGCTGGAAAAAAATATGGTGACGCAAAAGCAGACGACTGCCAGCCTCCGCCAGCTGCATCATCTGCTCTCCATGATCTATCGCGATAAATTCGACCGGCTTCAGGCAATCTTAAACGACAGGGGACTGTAGTCTGCCTACAGCCCCCTGTCCTATCGTGATACGACCCAAGTACCGGTCGCTGACATGTCAGTAAAAGATATGGCCTCCGATGGAAATTCCGGTAAGTCCATCCACAGGCGTCCTGAAAAACACACAATTCCCCACATTCGTCACACCGCTCATGGCCTCATCCGCCGCCTGATAACAGCTCAGCGTCGCCTTATTGGTAGCCAGTGCCAAATCCAGTCTTCCGCTGGCCACCGGAGAGAACTGTTTGTTTTGATAAATGACACCCACTACGCTGTCGGGAAACTTAGCGCTGAGCACGCGATTAATGACCACGCTGCCCACGGCCAGCTGCCCTGCGTAGGGCTCCCCTCCGGCTTCACAGTAAATCAGATTCGCCAGAAGGTATCTGTCTCCGTCCGCAAAAGTCACATCAGAGATATCCCGCCACTCTCCGTCTGCCGCCTCTTTTGACAGCGCCATCTCCTCCGCCAGCTTCTGGCGCAGATACTCCGCATCCTCTTCTTTCTTTTTGATCTCCGCCTCATACTCGCGGGCCTGCTGCTCCGCCTCGGATATCTCATCGGCATACTTTGTGATAGAGTTGGAAGTCTGGCCGATCAGACCGGAAACCTTGCTTTTGTG
Source organism: uncultured Lachnospiraceae bacterium (assembly GCA_949840915.1). Lineage (GTDB taxonomy): Bacteria > Bacillota > Clostridia > Lachnospirales > Lachnospiraceae > Acetatifactor. The sequence continues at coordinate 70,487 of CATKXY010000010.1, forward strand.
CGCCTCAGCCTCCACCTTCAGCTCATCCAGCTCTGCCTTCTCCTGTTTCAGAAGGGCCTCCTGCTCCTCGATCAGACGCCGGTTCTCTTTGAACTCATCCAGCATAGTCTTGTCATAGCTGGCGACCCGCTCAATGCTGTCCGCCGCACTCAGCATATCCGAAAAGCTTCCCGCATCAGTGACGGCTCCGATAAACGCATTGAGATAGTCAGAGTCACTCCGCTCATACATTTTGCGCATTCTCAGCACCATGTTGACATACTGCTCCTCCTCCGTCTTGAGGGCTTCCTCCAGGGCCGTCTGCGTATCCGCTATCTCCTGCTTCTTATTCACGATCTGCCCTTCCAGGTCCTCCAGATCCAGACTGATCTCGGAAAGCTGCGTATTTAATTTCTTTAATTCGCCCTTGAGCGTATTCTGCTCTCCCTTCAGGCCGTCGATATCATCCTGAAGTTCGTCACGCCTGTCCTCCAGCGCGTCTTTTTCCTTCAATGTCTGATCCAACTGTTCTTTGGTGCTGGTAGCCATGACCCGTACAGCGCCGAAACTGCTGTCGTCTGCAGTGAGCGCCGCCCCTAGCACAAACACTGTCAATATAGCTGCAGTCCTCTTTGCGTATCTCACCTTTTTACCCTGTCTGTGCGCTGCGAAACGCACCTGAATCAACGGTTGAACGCGCATTTTTTTCAACCTGATATCATACTTCTATTTCTATTTTGCGTCCCGATCCGCGGTAAGCGATGTATTCTACTCCGGCCGCCTCAAACATCCGCTTGGACGCCACATTTAGCGGAGTACCCTCATATTTGTCGCTGGCATATACCACAGTCCGTATACCTGCCTGAATAATGGCCTTTGCACATTCATTGCACGGGAACAAGGACACATACAGTTTGGTACCCTCCAGCGAACCGCCCCGGTAATTTAAAATGGCATTCAACTCACTGTGGGTCACAAAAGCGTACTTCGTGTCCAAGGTGTCACCGTCCCGTTCCCAGGGGAACGTATCGTCGGAACAGCCGCAGGGAAATCCGTTATATCCCATGGATAATATTTTATTGTCCATGCTGACGATACAGGCTCCCACCTGTGTGTTCGGATCCTTGGAACGCATCCCCGACAAATGGGCCACTCCCATAAAATACTCGTCCCAGCTGATATAATCTTTTCGCTTGCCCGCCCGGGGCCGTATCTTTTCGCTCTGATTCCCGCTATTCATAATATAGTCTTTATCTCTCGCATCCTGTTTTCATTGTTCTATTACGGCTTTCCTACCCGTCAACAGCCGGCGTCAGCGCTTGCGCCCGTGCTATTTCGTTCCGAAAATACGATCTCCCGCATCTCCCAGACCGGGCATGATATAGCCATGGTCATTGAGTCTCTCGTCCAAAGCACCCACATACAGATCCACATCGGGATGCGCATCCTGCATTGCCTTCACTCCCTCCGGAGCGGCGATAATGCACAGAAAGCTGATATTCCGGCAGCCCTTTTCCTTCAGCATCCGGATAGCCTCCACGGACGAACCTCCCGTGGCCAGCATCGGGTCAACCACAAAAACCTCCCGCTCTGCACAATCCGCAGGAAGCTTACAGTAATATTCCACAGGACTCAGCGTCTCCGGGTCTCTGTAGAGACCGATGTGTCCCACCTTTGCCGTGGGAATCAGTTCCAGCATACCGTCCACCATGCCGAGTCCGGCTCTGAGAATGGGTACGATAGCCAGCTTCTTGCCTTTCAGTTCCTGTACCTTAGCGACACACAACGGCGTTTCGATCTCCACCTCGTCCAATTTCAGACTCCTGGTGGCCTCATAGCAGATCAGCATCGCGATCTCACTGATTGTCTGCCTGAAATCTTTTGTTCCGGTATCCTTTCTTCTGATGAAACCTATTTTGTGCTGAATCAAAGGATGATCCATGATCATCAGTTTCCCCATAGCTATTCCTCCTCAATTAAGCTCACTCTCCTGCAGTGCCTCTCATCTCCGGAAAACTCCGTCTCCAAAAAGACATCCACGATCTCCATTGCAAGCATATCGCCCACGATGCCCGCACCTATGGCCAGCATATTCGCATTATTGTGCAGGCGGGTCATCCTGGCGGAAAACGGATCCGAACACAGCGCGCAGCGGATACCTTTTACCTTATTGGCCGAAATGCTGATTCCGATTCCCGTTGTGCAGATGACAATACCCTTCTCACAGTCCCCGGAGGCCACCGCCTGCGCAGCCGCACGTCCAAATACAGGATAGTCACAGCTGGATCTGTCCGTACATCCCACATCCCTGCAGGGTATGCCTTTTTCTTCCAGATGACGGATTACCTTCTGCTTCAAATCAAACCCGCCGTGATCACTTCCGATTGCTATCATTTTCTCCGCCCTCCTGCAGCGCCCGCAGATCTATCACCCGGTGTCCCGCCGCCTTTAACAGTCTGTTCATGATTGCCTGTCCAAGGCCGTCCCCGGAAAAAGCCTCCGAGTAGATCTTTGTCGCGCCTTCCCTGTCAAACTCTCTCAATATCGCATAAAGTCCCGCCGCAATGGCCTTCTTATCAGCCCTGCTGCCGACGCTTTTTATCAAATCTGCCCGGTAACGCCCAAGCATTTCCTCCGTTCCTATCACGCCCACCCGATGCCCGGCTCTTTGGTCCTCGTCCGCCCGGCAGTTGATGTACTCCACCACCGTTTCCGGCTCTCCGCACACCACCGTGAGCTCCCCGGCAGGCGCATAGTGCCTGTATTTCATTCCGGGCGCCTTGGGTGCCTGTCCGCATTCCGCCTGCGACTGCAGTATCGTGACATCCACCTCCACATGCCCCAGCACCTGCTCCAGCATTTCCCGGGTGATATATCCCGGGCGCAAGATGCGCGGAGGCGATACTGTCAGATCCACAATGGTAGACTCCAGTCCGATTCCCAGCGCGCCGCCGTCTATGATCATATCGATGCGGCCGCCCATGTCCTCCGCCACATGTGAGGCGAGGGTCGGGCTCGGTTTCCCCGATGTGTTGGCACTGGGGGCCGCCACAAAACCGCCGCCCTCACGGATCACCGCAAGCGCCACCGGATGAGACGGCATGCGCACCGCCACCGTGTCCAATCCACCCGTGGTTTCCGGAGGCACTGCATCGGACTTATGGAGAATCATGGTGAGGGGCCCCGGCCAGAATGCCTCGGCCAGTTTCTCCGCCTCCTCAGGAATCCCGGAGGCGATGCAGGACAGATCACCCCGGTCGGCTATATGCACGATCAGGGGATTATCAGACGGCCGCCCCTTTGCCGCATAAATTCTGCGGGAAGAATCCGGGTTCAGCGCATCTCCTCCCAGGCCATACACGGTCTCTGTGGGAAAAGCCACCAATCCGCCTTCCCTAAGTATCTCCCCGGCTCTGTGCAGTCCATCCTGCTCCCGCTCCGTAAAACCCGCAAAATTTTTAAAATCGTTTCCGGCAGAAGCGATCGCAATCCATTCTGTCTGTCTCATCTTCGCATCATTTCCTGTTTTTCTGCAATTGCTATAAAGATGCATTAAGTATATCACATAAGAGCAAAAAGGAAAAGAGCTTTGAGCGGTTAATTTAACGCCTTATCCTATTCCATTTTATTCTATTTCACTCAAATATTGAAGAATACCGATATGTACAGCCCATGCCACACGCTCCTGATAACTTTTATTGCAGAGCTTTTCTGCCTCTTCGCTGTTGGACAGAAAACCGCACTCCACTATGACGATGGGTGTCGATGTCTTTTTCAACAGGTAATAACTGTCATTGGCTTTCACCTGTCTGTGATTTTCGGAGTCCAAACGCTCGATCAGGCTTTTCTGCAGATAGCCGGCAAGTTTTTGTCCCTCTGTGCTTCCCGTGTAATAGAATACCTGCGCCCCCTTAACATATTCCTCCGGATAACTGTTTTGATGGATGCTCACGGTCAGGCTTGGAGCCGTCTCGTCAATAATTGCGATTCTTCGCTTCATATCCTGCACTTTCTTGTTGGAGGCATTCGCATCATAAAGTCCTTCCGCAGTCTCCCGGGTCATGATTACCTCCACATCCTGCAGCTCCAGATAACGCTTTACCAGCTCCGCGATCTGAAGGTTGATGTCCTTTTCCTCCGCGCCGTTTATACCGATCTTTCCCGGATCGCCTCCGCCATGTCCTGCATCTATCACCACGCGGACAGGCGATTCTCCCTGCAGCAATTTATTCCCGTTGGCGGATGTGGCTTCCTCCTGCTCGGCAAACAGAAGGACTACAAACAATAGACCTGAGACGAGAATTGTCAGAAATTTCTGATCTTTTATTTTCATTTTCGTACCTCAGATAACTCTTTTTACTATATTATTCCTTCTTAATTATTTCTAAAACTATTGCATTATCTATTTGGGGTGCGTATAATAGGGGCATGAATAATCTAAAGAAGCAATTATCTATTCTGTTGGCAATTTTGGCAGTGATTTGTCTTGCGGCGGCAATCTCTCTGGTGATTTACCGACAGGCGGCAGACCGGCGCACGGAGGAGCTGCTGGACAGTATGCGGCTGCAGGCTGAAAATGAGACCGAATCCGCAGAAGCTCCAGCCCCTTCGGAGGATACAGGGAGTGAAGCCGAGTCCGAGAGTTCTCAGGAACCGCCTCGCGAACTGGTGGACAATCCTTATCAGGACAGTTATCTGGCCAACGAGGACATGGCTGCATGGCTGAAGATCGACGGAACCGTCATTGACTATCCCGTGATGTGGACCCCCCGGGAGGAAACCTATTATCTTTACCGGAACTTCGAGGGCAAGGACGATCAGAACGGCAGCCTGATTTTGGACACTGACAGTTCTCTGGATCCTGTGACCACCAATTTGATCATTCACGGTCACAATATGCGTTCCGGCGCAATGTTCGGCAGTCTGACCGAATATGAGAAGGAAAGCTATTGCCGGGAGCACAATATCATTACTCTTTACACAAAAGAATGTGAGCGCCGCTACGAAGTGCTTGCAGTGTTCCGCTCTCAGGTCTACAAGAAGACAGATCAGGTATTTAAGTTCTACAAGTTTTTTCAGGCCGACACCCAGGAGGAGTTTGATGACTTTTATCAAAATATAAAAGCTTTATCACTATATGACACCGGTGTCACCGCGGAATTCGGAGACCGCTTTATCACCCTCTCAACCTGTGTATACCATGTAGAGCATGGACGGTTTGTGGTGGTGGCAAAAGAAATTGAACCCGGCGATTTTTATGCCCAAACGAATAACTAAACTTAGGAGGTCAATACCCATGAAAAAATTCAGGAAATGTATCTCGCTGATAGCAGCGGCCGCTATCCTGGCACTGCTTCCCAATGCAAATGCCCTGCAGGCTTCTGCGGCACCCGCCAAGACCATTTATATACGATTTGACACTGATCTGCACGAATGGCGTATGCAGGTCGGTTCCTGGGACGAAGGCGATGCCGGTCTGGAGCTCTATTATCTCAACAATGGCAATGACAGCCAGAAGGCTCTCGACGGCGATACTCTGGTGGTTCTCCCCAATACCCCTGAGGCCGAACCCGATGAAGACGGCAAAAGACCTAAACAGGAAACCGGAAATGTGGATCTGAAAGTGAATGCACGTCTGGGCAACCTGACTGTAAACCGCACCAATGTAGTTATTTCTGCAAATGGCATTGACGAATGCCATGTACAGGGCGACAGCAGTGCAGCAGTCAGCGGCAACGTGACCAATGCCTATGTATATGATAACGCGGCCTGCACCTTCAACAACAATGTAACGAATCTCCGGTTGATCGCCACCGTTGAAAACACGGTTGACACCAATGTCTCTGTAGGCGGCACTGTTGCTTATGCCTCCACTGCCAACGGCGGCGGCGTCCTGAAAGAGTATTACAATTTTGCGGCAGGTTCTTTCTACTTTGACAAAAACAGCGGTCTGATGACAGACCCCAGCCAGTACAGCACTACCGGCAGCGGTCCCGCCGCAGCGCCTCAGGCTCCGGCTCAGACCACAGCACCCTCTCAGACTCCGACTCAGACTACATCTCCCTCCTCTTCCGGAGAGTATGATGATGTTCCCAAAACCGGAGAGAGCAATCTGCTGATATGGCTGTTTGCAGGAATGACAATTCTCTCCGCAATGTGTGCAGGAGGATGTCTTCTGGTTAGAAAATGTAAATAACGAATCATAAACTCATAGCAGATCATAAAAGCTCCGTGAAGCGATTCACGGAGCTTTTTGCTTATCCGGTTCTGTTTCTTCAGATCCGGTCACATCCAACCGAACATCAAACCTATGCTTCGCACTGCAAAAGCTACAAGCCACGCGATCAGGCATTGTACCGTCACAGTCACCGCAGCCGCACGCATCCCGCCCATCTCTCTCTTAACCGTGGCAATGGCAGCCACGCAGGGCGTATAAAGCAGCGTAAACACCAGAAATACCAGAGCCGTAAAAGGGGTGAACAGCGTGGGAAGCAGAGTTGTCTCTCCGCCCAGCAGAACAGTCAGGGTAGACACCACACTCTCCTTGGCCGTAAACCCGGTCAAAAGTGCCGTGGCAATCCGCCAGTCTCCAAAGCCCAAAGGTGCAAACAGCGGAGCGATCACTCCCCCGAGCATGGCCAGCAGACTGCTGTCCGGCGTTTCCACCACATTCAATCTGGCATCAAAACTCTGCAAAAACCAGATGACAATAGCAGCCATGAAGATAATGGTAAAGGCCTTCTGTATAAAATCATTCGCTTTATCCCAGATCAGTTGTCCCACACTTCTCGCGCTGGGCCATCTGTAATTGGGAAGCTCCATCACGAAAGGCACCGGTTCCCCCCTGAACCATGTTCTGCGCAGAAGCAGAGCATACACAATACCGCAGGCGATTCCCAAAAAATAGAGTCCCACCATTACCAGCGCGCGCTGACTCCTGGGGAAAAAGGCATTGACGAACAGTCCGTAAATGGGAAGCTTAGCGCTGCAGCTCATAAAGGGCGTCAGCAGAATAGTCATCTTCCGGTCCCGCTCACTGGCCAGAGTCCTGGTGGACATGATGGCCGGAACCGAACAGCCAAAACCGATCAGCATCGGGACAATACTCCGGCCGGACAGACCGATCTTTCGCAGCAGTTTGTCCATGACAAACGCCACCCTTGCCATATATCCCGTATCCTCCAGAATCGACAGGAAAAAGAACAGGGTCACGATCGTGGGCAGAAAGCTGATAACGCTTCCCACACCACTGCAGACACCGTCTATTACCAGTGAATGGACCACCGGGTTTACTCCCCAAGCATTCAGCCCTCTGTCAATCAAAGCAATGACACAGTCCACCAGCAAAGCCATCAGATCTGACAGCCAGGCCCCGACAAAATTGAAGGTAGCCACAAAAACAAGCGCCATAATTCCAACAAAGCAGGGGATTGCAGTATGCCTGCCTGTGAGAACTCTGTCTATTTGCACACTTCGTTTATGCTCCAGGCTCTCTTTGGGCTTCGTTACCGTCCGGCGGCAGAGCTTCTCAATAAAATCAAAGCGCATATTGGCCAGTGCAGCTTCCCGCTCCAGCCCGCCTTCCTTTTCCATATTCGTAATGATGCGCTCCAGTGCAGCCATCTCCTCCTGCGGAAGTCTGAGCGCCTCCTTCACCAGCGCATCTCCCTCCACCATCTTCGTTGCTGCAAATCTCACCGGCAGCCCCGCATCTCTGGCAAACGGCTCCAGCAGATGAACAGACGCATGAATACAGCGATGTACTGCGCCGATCCGGTCTCCCTTCCGCTCACAGTCGGGACAGAAGTCGATCCGTCCCGGAGCCTCCCTGTAGCGCGCCACATGAAGAGCATGATCGATCAGCTCCTCGATTCCCTCGTTTTTTACGGCGGAAATGGGCACCACAGGAATTCCCAAAATCTCCTCCAGCTCATTGATATGTATTGTGCCGCCGTTTGCGCGCACCTCATCCATCATATTCAAGGCAAGAACCATGGGAATATTGAGTTCCATCAACTGCATGGTAAGGCATAGATTCCGCTCGATATTGGAGGCATCCACAATATTGATAATACCATCCGGCTTTGTTTTCAGCAGAAAATCTCTGGTGACGATCTCCTCATTGGAATAGGGAGACAGAGAATAGATTCCCGGCAGATCTGTCACCGTGGCCTCAGGGTGATTACGCATGGAGCCGTCCTTTTTGTCCACTGTCACTCCCGGGAAATTGCCCACATGCTGATTGGCTCCTGTCAGTTGATTAAACAGAGTGGTCTTGCCGCAGTTTTGATTGCCCGCCAGAGCAAAAGTGACAGGCTGTCCTCTGGGAATCTTCTCACCGATTCTGTTTCTGCGATAATCGCCGGCTTTGCCAAGCTCACCCACTCCGGGATGCGCCATGTCCTGTCTTCTCCCCGCGTCTTCGGGCTGCCCCGGCATCCTGTCCACCGGCTCTATCTCTATATTTTCGGCCTCCGCCAGTCTCAGCGTCAGCTCATATCCCCTCAGCTCTATCTCTATGGGATCCCCCATGGGCGCCGTCTTCCGCAGAGTCACAACTGTCTGCGGCGTCAGGCCCATGTCCAGAAGATGATGCCTGAGCGCCCCTTCGCCGCCTGTATTTATGATTCTTGCACTCTCGTTTTCCTTCAGCCTGTCCAGTGTCATAGAAGTCAAAGTCACCGCCTCGATTCCGTTTTGTCATAACCCTGCCGGCGCATCAGTATGCGCTGTAGGCATTGATCAGTTCCCATACGGCAGGCGTTCCGTAACCCAGTCTCCAGACAGCCACGCCGCCGATCTCATTGACAGTCATCACATTCAGCTTTACCCTGATGGAATCGGCATCCTCCAGCCATACCTGCTTGAGTCCGCTGCCGCTCTGCCACTCCAGATAATTCTGACAGGTAATCTCATCCCACTGAGGTTCTGCGCTGACCTGATTCAAAAAGTCTGCCATATTATTCATCGTCAGATACTCATCCGTCACTGTGGTGCCGTTGGTTGTCCATACAATAGTATATAACGGCAGGGCATTGACCACCTTTTCAGCCGGAACCTCCGATATGGTCTTGGTGATACCGTTGGTGACATAATCAATGCTTGCCACACTCCCCGGCTCGCCGCTTCCGTGCCAGTGCTCGTCATATCCCATAATGATCACATAATCCGCAATCTCTCCCTGAATATCCAGTCTGTAATGCTCATTAAAGTGGAAGGGAACATAATTATCTACGGAGAGTACCAATCCGTTTTGTCTGCAGGCCACGGACAACTCTCTCAAAAACTGCACATAATGTACTCCTGTCGCTTGCGCTACCTGCTCAAAATCAATGTTGATGCCGTCCAGTCCCAGATTCACTGCCGCCGCAGTGATACCGTCCACCAGCTTCTGGCGTTTTGCAGTGGAAGACAGCACCGCATACTCGTCCACTGCCGTCCCGGTTTCATTCCGGTAGTTAAAATTGTCCAGCACGCCCCAGACCTGCAGGCCTATGGAATGTGCCGTATTCACATAGCCGGAATCTCCGAAGCTTCTGAAATTTCCCTCCTCGTCGCAGAGGCTGAACCAGGTGGGTGCGATGACATTCATTCCCTTACTGCCCGAGGCCATCTCATAGAGCGTACTGTTGCCGCCCGCTCCGCCAATGGAATGAAATCCCAGGCTCACCTTGCCCGCCAGGGGGAGCCCGCTGTACTCCGGCGCAGCATAATCCGTCACGGGAGTCTCCTTTATTGTTTGTATATCGCTCAGCCTTTTATTTTCCACATAACCGATCAGCGAATCCGATGTCTTCACCTTGCTCCAGGTGTCCATCTGTTCCAGTACCTCTACCGTCTCACCCGACTCCATATCCCGCAGGATCGGGCTCTTGATGCCGCCCTTTTCCCGGACTGCTGTCTTTTTCCGGATCTCGGCCGTCTGACGCTCTCCCCATTGAGTGTAAACCTGCACATGCCTGTCAAAGATTTCATAGGAATAATTGGTGAAGAGCTTGACATAATCTGCCGCCAGGTAAACTTTCTCACCCTCCGTCAGACACACCGGATACCCAAGGTTCTGTTCTCCCTGAACCGTCCTATAGCTCCCGTCATTGCCATCGAGAACGGCGCTGACCGTCTCCACCGCATCCGTGTAGAGCAGCAGGTTTTCCGCAACGTCCACATAGAAGACTTCATTCATATAGCTGTGAACGGTTTCAAGATCAAAATAGCAGATGCCGTTTCTCACCAGCGCCTGCTCGGCCAGCATCTCATCCTGCAGGATTATGGCCGACCTCTCTCCCGACACGCCGAAATATTCATCCATATCGGCCCGTTCATGACTGTAGGAATATTTGTCTATCAACGGTTTCCCCAGAGCGATAAGAGCTATCACTCCAATGAGAATAATTGCGATCACTGCCATCATAAATTTTTTCTTCATTTGATCTCTTCTTTCTTTGCTTTTGAATTCTTGGCTTTGCAATGTGTTCTGTGCAGAATGTAACTGTCCGCGGACGGAACAGTTACATTCTAACACACGAACCCGACATAGTCATTACCAATTTTGACAAATTAAGATTTTCAGAGGTAACCGGAGCGTCAGCAAACTGCAGCAAAGGACAGATCTTCCCCGTTAAACAGATATTTCCGATTCTCTTAACTCTTCCATTCAAAAACGCGGAACCAAAAGAAATGTGATACATTGATGTGATATACTAATTGTAAATGCTCCGGCGGCACGGACTGTTATCCTCAGTCCAAATAAATAGCAAAAAAATACATAAAGAAAACTGATTAAAATGAATTATAAGTGTGAAAATTATAGTTGATATACTATGAATCCTATCGATCAAGCGCGGATGCACCTGTAAGACATCACTGCGTGGCAAACAAAGCAGACATAATACCGAGCACTGAAAATCAAAGAACAAAGTGCTGAAGAACCGAAAATTAAATACTGCACCTTTGCCATACAATGTGATATAATAAGTATAGAAATAATAGCCAACTGGATAAAAAGAACTGCCCGCCTCCCTCCCGCACCGGATTACCGGAGGCATTTACAATTATGATTATATCTTATGATCTATGTTTTGGCAAGCTTTTTCTTTACAAAAAACATCAAAAAATTATATTAATTTTTTTTAAACTGTTCACTGCCTCTATTGACGAACAGCGCATGAAAGTATAGAATTCAATATTATCAATATGATATTCAGAAACCAGTTATAAAATCGAACCATTCACTCCGCAGTCCCAATGCAGAAAGGAAGGGTCCTATGAAAATAGAAAAAGTAAATGAAAATCAGATTCGCTGCACGCTGACCAGAGAAGACCTGGCCAGCCGCGAATTAAAGATAAGTGAACTCGCTTATGGCACTGAGAAAGCCAAAAATCTTTTTCGTGATATGATGCAGCAGGCCAATTTTGAATTTGGATTTGAAGCCGAAGATATACCCCTGATGATCGAGGCGATTCCTCTCAATGCGGAATGTATTGTGCTGATCATCACCAAAGTGGAAGACCCGGAGGAGCTGGACACCCGCTTTTCCCGCTTCGCCCCCTCCGTCACGGAGGACGACGAGGACGAGGATTATGACGATCAGGAGGAACATCACGAGATGCTGGATCTGTTCCGCAGGCTCCAAGAGACAAAGGCAGATACAGCCGTGGCAGAAACAGCTCCCAGAGAAAATGCAGAGGAGGAAAAGCTCCGCACCCGCATTTTCCGTCTGGATTCCCTGCAGCAGGTCATGTCCGTCGCCGCTGTCACAGACGCACGTTTCCACGGTCTGAGCACATTGTATAAGGATGAACATGATGAAAAATACCTTCTGGTGCTGACACAGGGCGACGCCGCCAGAGAGGATTTCGACCGCGTCAGCAATATGATCTCCGAATACGGAAGTCTGCAGCGCACCATGCCCGCCAGCCGCACCTTTCTGGAGGAACATTATGAGGCGCTGGTATCGGAAAACGCGCTGAAGGTTCTCTCTATGAAAGACTGATTCCCTGCCCCTTGAGCCGCCGGATCATTTTATTGATAATTCTTGAGATAATTGATTGCAAAATCTCAAAATTTCTATTATAATAATCCGGTAATTCAAATTTAAGGAGGGGAATCATGAAAAAGATTATGAAAAGCAACCTGAAAGTAACTGTAGCATTATTTACTCTTGCACTGATGTTTGTAATGTCCGGCTGCGGCAAGAAGACATACGCAACTGTGGAAGAGTGGTACACTGCCGATCCCAAGACTGCGGCAATCGTGAACAGTTCTCTTGGCTCAAGCATGGATGGCGGATCTGTCAGCATGGAGATCAAGGAGAATACGATCACATGCCGTATCGAGATGGACGAAGCAATGTTTGGTCTGGATGCAGATATGGATGCCATATACAAGGAAACGCTGGATGCCGCGTTTTCTCAGGATGAGGAATCCATAAAGTCCTACATCGACGAAATGGCCTCTGAGACGGGTGTGGACGCAAGCAAGATCACAGTTACTTATGCGGTTTACAATCCTGGAGAGAGCGATCCCGGCTATTCGATCTCTTTCACAAAATAAGAATTGAATAAAACACAAAACAGGAGCCGTGCACGAACGATGCACGGCTCTCTTTTTTATCGATTTACAGTCACAGTGCCTCTATCGCTGCCATCAACGCATCAACATCAATACCGTGAACCATGGCGGCCTCCTCCAGAGACTCTCCCTGGGCAGAAGGACAGCCCAGGCAATGCATGCCTGCTTCCATTAGTACAGGCGCAACATCAGGATTTGCGCGCAAAATCTCGCCGATCGTCATTTCTCTTGTAATTCCGGTCATTTTAATCTCCTTTCATCCTGCGGGTTTTCTTTCCCACTCAGTATAATACTTTCCCGAAAATATGACAAGCTATTCGTGCGATGTATTTTTTGTCGTACAAAGCTTTTTGTATGCAAAAAAGTGCACTATCTGCCTTGACTCTTAATCCTCTTTTTCCTATAATAATAACAGGATTAAGAGTAACGCAAGTTACTTCAAAATAATCAAAATAAAAATAGGAGGCATATCAAAATGAGACCAGAATGGACAGACTTTGTAGCCGGAAAATGGGATAAGGAAGTGAATGTGCGCGACTTTATCCAGAAGAACTACCATCCCTACGACGGTGATGAGAGTTTCTTGGCCGGAGCTACACAGAACACAAAAGACTTATGGACACAGGTGCTTGATCTGCAGAAGCAGGAGAGAGAAGCAGGCGGCGTTCTCGACATGGACACCAAGGTTGTTTCCACCATCACTTCTCATGGCCCTGGTTATCTTGACAAGTCCAAGGAGACGATCGTAGGTTTCCAGACCGACAAGCCTTTCAAGAGATCTCTGCAGCCTTACGGCGGTATCCGTATGGCAGAGAAAGCCTGCTCCGACAACGGATATGAGGTTGATCCTGAGATTTCCGAGTTCTTCTCCACTCACAGAAAGACTCACAATGCAGGTTGTTTTGACGCATACAACCAGGAGATGAGAGCCTGCCGTTCCTCTCATATCATCACCGGTCTTCCTGATGCTTATGGCCGCGGCCGTATCATCGGTGACTACAGACGTGTAGCTCTGTACGGTATTGACAGACTGATCGAAGACAAGCAGGCACAGAAGGATTCTACCGGACGTGTGATGACTGACGATGTGATCCGTCTTCGCGAGGAGCTTTCCGAGCAGATGACAGCTCTGAAAATGATGAAAGAGATGGCTGCCTCCTACGGCTGCGATATCTCCAAGCCCGCTGCCAATGTAAAAGAGGCTATTCAGTGGACTTACTTTGGTTATCTGTGTGCAGTAAAGGAGCAGAACGGTGCTGCAATGTCCCTGGGACGTACTTCCACCTTCCTTGACTGCTACGCTGAGAGAGACCTGAAGAACGGCACCTTCACCGAGGAAGAGATTCAGGAGTTTGTTGATCACTTCATCATGAAGCTGCGTCTCATCAAGTTTGCCCGTACCCCTGAGTACAATCAGATTTTTGCAGGCGATCCCGTCTGGGTTACCGAGTCTCTGGGCGGCGTTGGAGTTGACGGCAGACACATGGTTACCAGAATGAGTTTCCGTTACCTGAACACCCTGACCAACCTTGGCGCTTCTCCCGAGCCCAACCTGACCGTACTCTGGTCTACCAGACTTCCCGAGGGCTGGAAGAGATACTGCGCAAAGATGTCCATTCAGACTTCTTCCATCCAGTACGAGAATGATGATCTGATGAGACCTACTCACGGTGATGACTACGGTATTGCATGCTGCGTATCTTCCATGGTAATCGGTAAGGAAATGCAGTTCTTCGGCGCTCGTGCAAACGTGGCAAAATGTCTGCTGTACGCTATGAACGGCGGTGTGGATGAAGTTACCAAAAAACAGGTAGGCCCCAAGTATCGTCCCGTTGTCGGCGATGTTCTGGACTATGATGATGTAATGGGCAAGTTTATCGACATGCTTGAGTGGCAGGCAGATGTCTATGTAAATACTCTGAACATCATTCACTATATGCATGATAAGTACTGCTATGAGAGAGCAGAGATGGCTCTTCATGACAGAGACGTTAAGCGTTACTTTGCAACAGGTGTGGCTGGTCTGTCCATCGTGGCTGACTCCCTGTCCGCTATCAAGTATGCAAAGGTTGAGCCCATCCGTGACGAGGACGGCATCATCGTTGACTTCAAGACCACCGGTGATTTCCCCAAGTACGGTAATGACGACGACCGCGTAGACAGCATTGCACAGGAAGTTGTTCACAAGTTCATGACCGCTATCAGAAGACATCACACCTATAGAAACGGTGTTCCCACCACGTCCATCCTGACCATTACCTCCAACGTAACCTATGGTAAGGCTACCGGTAATACTCCCGACGGACGTAAGAAAGGCCAGCCCTTCGCTCCCGGCGCTAACCCTATGCACGGCCGCGATACTCACGGTGCTGTAGCTTCTCTGTCTTCTGTATCAAAGCTTCCTTTCAATGATGCACAGGACGGTATCTCCAACACCTTCACCATCATCCCCGGCGCATTGGGCAAAGAGGACCAGGTATTTGCAGGCGATATTGAGCTTGATCTGAACAAATAATTGCAGGCATCATAGGAGGCACACTATGGACGAGAAACAAATGATTGATGATCTTGTAAAAATGCTGGATTCCGGCATGCAGAACGGTGTAGGACATGTAAATGTGGACACCACTACCGAAGAAGAGGACTCATCAAAGAATGTTCAGACAATGGGCTGTACGGATTGCTCGAGAACTCCGTTGGCCTGCAGTGTACCGACGCTTCACGAAGGATTGGACGACTATAAATAATAAATCTTAAAGGAGGATCATAAAATGGCTACAAATTCTGCACAGGTTGATAACCTTGTAAACTTACTGGATGGCTATGCTACAAAGGGCGGTCATCATCTGAACGTAAATGTACTGAACAGAGACACCCTGCTGGATGCTCAGAAGCATCCCGAGAACTATCCTCAGCTGACCATTCGCGTGTCCGGATATGCAGTAAACTTTATTAAGCTGACTCCCGAGCAGCAGGCTGATGTTATTTCCCGTACTTTCCATGAGGCCATCTAATCGAATCTTCAACAAAATACCCGGGTAACCGGGGTAACAAAAGAGAGCTTCGGATTCGTCCGAAGCTCTCTTTTGTTACACTTTTTTATTGATCAGAACCCATTATATGGTCTTCTTCCTTCGTATTAGAAGACATCCCGCAAGACACAAACCTGAGATCAGCAACATTGTCTCAGTCAAACGCATCACCAGACTGCTCTCTCCTGTTTTCGGAACATCATCATATAAGTCTGACTGCGCTGTACTCTGAGAGGCCGCCGCACTCTGAGAAGTCGCTGCAGGCGCGTTTCCGGATGTGCTGTAATTACCGGAATAAGTCTCCAGCCCCTTCTTTTCATCAAATCGAAATGTTCCGTTGGCAAATTTCCAGTATTCCGAATAGAGACCGCCTACATCCGAAACCGAAGCATAGTCCACTGTCCCGCCCACAGTCACATTGGGAAGCCATTTCTCATCACTTCTGGCATCATCCAGTCTCCCTTTACTGTTATACAGTCTCAAATTGGAGACATTGTTGTGGAAGGTGCAATCTGCCGCATCGTACACATATGCGTTGGTGACGTTTCCGCCGATTGCCGCATAGCTGTCTCCCAGCACATGACACTCATCTACGCCTCCGGTGGAAAGGAATGCGCTGGAACGGCTTATGGTCAGATTGCTCAGATGCGCTTTGATCTCGATGACCGTCTGATCCGTGGCCTGTTTTACCCGTTTCACAGAGTATCCGTCCTCCTGCTCTTCCAATCCTTCCGTCAGAGGGAGATTGGGCAGCACCACTACTATATCTCCGTCCTTGATGGTATAATCATCTCCCTCGTTGAGATAATAAGGCTCTCTGCCCTCCTTATTGTCATCCCAGAAGCCGACCTGCCTGCGCCACTGATAAGTATGGCTTGAATCATGTCCTTCAAAAGTGGGATTTCCATGTTTGTCCTTGGTGTCTTCATCCCAGAGACATGTTGTGCAGACATATCTGAGATAAAATGTCGTAGGCTCCTCCGCCAAAACCCGCAGCGAGCTTCCTCCGGGAAAAGCGGCGGCAGCCAATACGGAAACCGTAAGTAAAGCAGCTTTCCCAAAACTTTTCATCTTTCGCATTCTTCGTCTCATCACCTGTTCTCCCCCCGCCTGATTCCTCATCACATTGTCACTCTTTATTTGCCAGAAAATCATTGACCATCTTCTTGATCTCCTCGTCCGGCATCATTTTTAACAGATATCCCTCCGGCTTAAGCTCTCTGACTTTCTTTACGCTCTCCCTGTCGGCTCTTCCCGTCAAAAAAAATACAGGAATGTTCGCCGTCGCCTTCTCGGAACGGATCATCTCCAAAGTCTGCCTTCCGTCACAGACAGGCATCTCATAATCCAGCAGAACCAGATCCGGTCTGTTAATTGTGATACTCTGAATGGCGGATATACTGGAGCCCACTTCCGTCACCTCATAATCGCTCTCAAAAAGACTGACTATCTTCTTTCTCATAAACTCCGAATCATCCACCACAAGGATTTTTTTCTTCTGCTTTTTCCATTCCGCATTCTCATTGTCCAGATATTGTTTAACCGCATCCATTGCATTTTCGTGATCTATCCCGGACTCGATCTTACCGCGGATAGAATTTGAAGATGCCGCGCAAAATGCAAAATATCCCTCGCCCGTGTCGAACAGCAGACTGCAGGATGGCGGAACACGGTCAAAGGAATCCAGCAGCTGCTCATGGGTCAGCAGACTCTCTTTCTCCAATTCAAACAGATCCAGAGACGGAAAGCTTTCCCGGATACGTTCCATAAACTGTCTGGAAATATATCTGCCGATATTGATGACCATATCGTCAACCTTTTTATATTCCGCATTGAAGATGGTACCTACGATTTTAAGCAGAAGCTCCTCCTCAAATACAAGTGCGATCTCCCACTTTCCTTTATTTTCCCCGCGGTAGACAAAACGGCTGCAGATCACCTTTCCAAAGTTTTCTCCCGCATACTGCTTGCTGATCTTTTTC
Organism: uncultured Lachnospiraceae bacterium; assembly: GCA_949840915.1. Classification (GTDB taxonomy): domain Bacteria; phylum Bacillota; class Clostridia; order Lachnospirales; family Lachnospiraceae; genus Acetatifactor. The sequence goes on from CATKXY010000010.1 coordinate 88,051, forward strand.
GCCTGCAGCTGAAACATCTCCTGAATAAGCTGGATAATGGTCTGCCCCATGACTTCCTGCTCTTTTTCATGAGGAAGATCCACCCATTTGCTTCTCTTTTTCCCTATAATCGCCAGATCCTCTGTCAGCGTGTGCGCAACCACCCATCCGATACAGACACCAAGAAAATGCCTGATGGACTCGACAGAATATTCAGACTCCTCCATCTCTTTTTCCAGTGCCGGCAGCGTATTGTCACGGAAATCGGTATGGAGCCGTTTATGTACCTCGTATTCACTGTAGTTGATGGAACGCATATATTGTTCCTCGTGCTCGAAATGCTCTGTGGAATGGTTTTTAAGATATTTTACCCCTTCCCTGCATACCCACTCGCTTTTGTCCTCATTTTCACTGATGCGCAAAAGCTTATCCATCGTTGAGAAGAGTAGTTTGTGCTCCTTGTCAATAAAATCAACACCAAGATTATATCTGTCGTTCCATTTTATCTGTTTCATAGGCACCTCACTGTGTTATAATATAGAATTAATTACCATTTCTATAGACCTTCCAATGGTATGCATTATATCATATTTTCAGTATTTTGTCTATATAACAGCCCATGCTCACTTTCCAATTATGTCTTTATATTTACAGCTAAATGAGGTATAATAGATAACAAAATGATACGGAAAGGAATATTGCTATGCAAGGTAAAATTCATTCTCTGGAAAGCTTTGGGACCGTTGACGGCCCCGGCACACGTTTCGTAGTATTTGTACAGGGCTGTCCCATGCGCTGCGCTTACTGTCATAATCCCGACACATGGGAGATGAACGGCGGCACCCTCATGGAACCCTCCTACATTATAGAGCAGTATGAGCGCAACAAAGCATTTTACGCCAACGGCGGCGGCCTGACTGTGACAGGAGGCGAACCGTTGATGCAGGTGGATTTTTTGATCGACCTCTTTACGCTGGCCAAGCAGCAAAACATTCACACCTGTATCGACAGTTCCGGCATTGCCTACAATCCGAACAATACAGAATGGCTGAAAAAGCTCGATCATCTCATGACCCTCACAGACCTGGTGATGCTGGACATTAAGCATATCGACCCGGAAAAACACAAGGATCTAGTCAAACAGCCCAACACCAATATTTTGAAATTTGCCGCTTATCTGAACGATAAAAAGGTTGATATGTGGATTCGCCATGTGATTGTCCCCGGCTACACGGACGACGACAAATATCTGTTTGACCTGGGATACTTTATCGGCCAGTTTACCAATCTGAAAGCGCTGGATGCACTGCCTTATCACACCATGGGCGAAGCTAAATACGAAAAGCTCGGCATGGAATACCGCCTCAAAGGAGTTCCCGCTATGGATAAGGACAAACTGATCGAAAAGAAAGAAGTAATACTGAACGGCATCCGCAAACGCAGAGCGGAAATGCAGTCTGCGCAATAGCCCCAGAATAATAAATTTCTTGCTTTTACCACTTGAATCAGCCCTCCTTTTGTATTACAATAGACGCAAGAGATTGATATGAATTTATCACACAAAAGGAGGAATTTGTTATGGCATTTGTGATCGGTGATGCTTGCGTGGCTTGCGGTGCCTGTGAGGCTCAGTGTCCTGTCGGCGCTATAACCATGGGCGACGGCAAGTTTGAGATCGATGCGGATAAGTGCATCAGTTGTGGTTCTTGCGCAGGTCAGTGTCCTGTCGGCACTATTGCAGAGGACTAAATCCCAGGCAATCATATTTATAAGAATTGATCTAACATGGGAAAAGGCATTTCAGATAACGAAACGCCTTTTCTTTTTTTCTCTCTGCTGACCGGACTTCAGCGGTTCTGCTTCTTTGTCCTTGCTGCTGCCCATCAGCTCCTTGATTTTCTTGCCGCTGCTCTTCTTGCGCAGAAGCTCGTCCATCTGTCTATAATAGCGCTCTGAGCGTTCAGCCTCCTGTCTGGCACGCTCCTCGTCGCGCTCCTCCTGCATACGGAACTGATAATCCAGCTCTTTGAGCACACTCTCCTTAATCTGCTTGACAAGCTCCGCATTATTCTCCTGTACCGCCTGACGGATCAGCTGCTGCATGATCCACTGCAGTCTCTGCGCCTTTTCCTCCCGGCTCTCGGGAGCGCTCTCCTGAGGCAGCACATCAAACTTTCCGTCCTTCAGAACCATCTTAATCGCCTTCAACTGCAATCCCCTCTCTTTCATTTTTTTGATCTGTTTAAAACATTCCACATCCTCCTGTGTATAATAGCGGTGTCCCAGCTCATTGCGCTTGATGGGAAGATGCAGCTCCTCTTCCCAATATCGCAGCACATGGCTCTCCACCTGAACCTCTTTTGCAGCATCTGAAATCAATAAATAATTGTCCATAAGCTTCCCCTTTCCGACAAAGTTTTCTATTTCCAAAAAAAGAGAATGGGCGCTCTGCTCATTCTCTTTTGTAAAAATCTCTCTATGTATCTGATCTTCGGGCACGCTCAAGATTAGCAAACTTGGTGTACTCGGGCAGCCATGCCAGCTCCACCGTTCCGATGGGACCGTTTCTCTGCTTTGCAATGATAATTTCCGAAATGCCTCTGCGTTCTGTGTCGTGATTATAATAGTCGTCGCGGTAAATAAACATTACCACGTCGGCGTCCTGCTCAATAGCCCCCGATTCACGCAGATCGGAAAGCATGGGTCTGTGATCCGGTCTCTGCTCTACCGCCCGGGACAGCTGTGATAAGGCCAGCACCGGCACATTTAATTCACGGGCTACGGATTTCAACCCCCGGGATATATCCGATATTTCCTGCTGACGGGAATCCGACCGTCCTCCGCTGCCGGACATGAGCTGCAGATAGTCGATAATGATCATGGACAGCCCGTGTTCCAGTTTCAGCCTGCGGCACTTGGAACGCAGTTCCGAGATACTGATTCCGGGTGTGTCATCGATCATCAGCTGCGACTTTCCGATGATGCCCGCGCTCTCGATCAAGCGCTCCCAGTCCTGGTCATTCAACTGCCCTGTGCGGAGCTTCTGGGCGTCCACACTCGACTCCAGGGAAAACATACGGTTCACCAGCTGCTCCTTACTCATCTCCAGACTGAATACCGCCACCGGCAAATTCTTCTTAAAGGCCACATACTGGGCTATATTCAAGGCAAACGCAGTCTTTCCCATGGAGGGCCGCGCTGCGATCAGTACCAAATCAGAGGGCTGCATACCGGCAGTGCGGTAATCCAGATCCGTAAAGCCTGTCGGAATTCCGGTGACACTGCCCTTGTTCCTGGAGGCTGCCTCGATTCGGTCCATGGCATTCATGACCACCTGACGAATCGGTACAAACTCACTGGTGTCACGCTTCTGAAGAAGCTGAAACATACGCTTCTCCGTGTCCTCGAGAATATACTCCAGACTCTCCTTCTCCGCGTAGCAATTGTTGGCAATCTCTTCATTCAGGCGGATCAGTCTGCGCAGCAGCGACTTCTTCGCCACAATATTGGCATAATACTTTACATTGGCCGAGGTAGGCACCGCCGCAATCAGATCACGCACAAATTCCAGGCTGGATATCTCCGGCGGCACGTCCTTCTCCCGGAGACGGTTCTGCAGTGTCACTAAATCTATGGGCTGCCCTTCCTCCCCCATCTCCACCATGGTCTCAAAAAGAATACCGTACTGTCTGCTGTAAAAGTCCTCGCCCGTGACGATCTCGGACGCCACCGTGACAGCCTCTCTGTCCATGATCATGGAACCGATCACTGACTGCTCCGCCTCCACACTGTGCGGTAATATTCTCTTTAAGACATTTTCTTCCATTCCGGGCATCCTATGCCTCCAATACCTTGACTGTCAGTCTGGCAGTCACCTGAGGGTGCAGTTTCACGGCAATCTCATAACTTCCAAAGTTCTTTAACGCCTCAGGCAGCTGAATCTTCTTCTTATCGATCTCCAGGCTATGCTGTTCCTTTACAGCCGCCGCAATTTCTTTGGTGGAGACAGAACCAAAGGCTCTGCCGCCCTCGCCGGCCTTGATCTTCACGATCACCTGCTTTGTCTCCAGCTCTGCCGCCAGAGCTTTCGCCGCATCCAGCTGCTCCTGAGCAATCTTATCGCTGTTGGCCTTCTGCAGCTTCAGATCGTTCATATTCTTGGCATTCGCCTCCACCCCGATCTTTTTGGGCAGAATGTAATTCCTGGCGTATCCCTCGCTGGCTTCAATGATATCACCCTTTTTGCCGAGCTTTTTCTCATCCTGTAAAAGAATAATCTTCATACGATTCTATCTTCCTTTCCGTCAAATTTCACCTTTTTCCAGCATATCGTCTATGGTGCGTTTCAGCACGCCGATGGCTTCGACAATGCCTACACCTTCCATCTGACAGGCCGCAACATTCAAATGTCCTCCGCCTCCCATGCGCTCCATGACAATCTGTACATTCACCTCGTCAATAGAACGGGCGCTGACATATATCTTCCCCTGGTAATCCGTCAGCACAAAACTGGCCTTGATTCCCTTGATATTCAACAGCTCGTTGGCCGCCTGAGCACCGATTACCGTAGGACTCGGCAGATCCTCCGCCATACAGATAGAGATGGCAAAATACTGTTTATAGATCTCAGCCTGACTCACCGCGTCCGCTCTGGCTTTATACTCCTGGGCGTCCTCGCGGAACATCTTGCGCACTCTGGCCACATCCGCACCGTTTCTGCGCAGGAAAGCAGCCGCCTCAAAAGTACGCACGCCTGTCTTGGTCACAAAGTTGTTGGTATCCACCATTATGCCCGAGTACATACAGTCTGCCTCCTCGGGACGGATCTTGATGTTATCATAAGTATACTGCAGAATCTCAGACACCATCTCGCAGGCAGAGGATGCATAGGGCTCCACATAGGACAGCGTAGCGTTCTCGATCGTCTCGGTGCCCTGTCTGTGGTGGTCCAGCACCACGATAGATTTACAGTAGCGCAGCAGCTCCGAGCACTCTGTAATAGAGGGCTTATTGACATCCACCACCACCAGGACCGCATTGCTGCCCGCCATCTCGATAGCCTCCTGTCCGGTAATGATCATATCTTCATCATACTCCGGATTCTCTTTAAACAGATCCACAAGAGGCTGTATGGCTGTGGTAGCCTCGTCCAGCACAATATGGCATTTGCGTCCCAGAGTTGTGGCGATGCGGTAAATGCCCACCGCAGAACCAAAACTGTCCACATCCGGCATCCGGTGCCCCATCACCAGCACCTTGTCCTTTCCGGTGATGATCTCCCGCAGCGCATGCGCCTTGACACGGGCCTTGACACGGGTATTCTTCTCCACCTGCTGACTCTTGCCGCCGTAATAAGTGATACTCTCCGGCGTCTTGATCACCGCCTGATCGCCGCCCCGTCCCAATGCCAGATCAATCGCGTTTCTGGAAAACTCGTAATTCTGCGCATAGGTGAGGCCGTCCAGTCCCACGCCGATACTGATCGTCACCGCCATCTCATTTCCGATATTGACGGTTTTGACCTCTTCCAGCAAATCAAAACGGCTCTCCTGCAGCTGGGCGATCGCCTTCTTGCGCAGGATCACCAGATACTTGTCCTTCTCCAGCTTCTTGCTGATTCCGTCCAGGGCAGAAATATATTTGTTGACCTTCCTGTCAATCAACGCGATGAGCAGAGAACGCCTGACTTCCTCAACGCTCTCCAGCGCTTCCTCATAATTATCCAGATAGATCATGCCCACTGCCAGACTCTGATCATCCACTTCCTTCAACGCAATATGCAGAGCCGTCTCATCAAACAGATACAGCGCGATGAGATAACCGTTGTAGCCCTCCGCATTGATCATATCGCTGTGCGCTGCCATTTCCTTCAGGGAAATCTTTTTCAGCTTCACCACATACTCGCAGTCCTCATGCTCCAGCTCGTACTGAGCCTCATCCACCCCCGAATCATCGGGAAGCCTGTCCCTCGTGAGAGAGGGAAACAGTCCGGTAATGGACTTATTATAGCCCTTGGGCTGGTGGATCACATTCTCAAAAGCAATGTTTGTCCAGATCACCTTTCCTGCGTCGTCCAGAAGCGCATAAGGCACTTCCATATCCCGCAGAAGCTTTCTCTGGATCTGCCCGTATTCTGTGGCAAAGCTGATGAGCTCGTTCATAATGACAGGCTTGTTATAAAAATACATCGTCAGCGTTACCGCAAAATAGAATAAAGCAAAAAATCCCAGAAGCAGACCTGCGCGATAATCGATCATGCAGATAGCCGCATCCACGGCGCAGAGCAAAACTCCCAGATAAATGCTGAATTGTATGTAGGTCTTGATTCGGCCTTTCAGACGAATACGTTTCTTCATGTAGACTCCCCTATATCTATTACAGGAACCGCCGCGCGCACCCTGTGATCGTGTACCTGCTGCAGGAACCGCGGGCGCCGGTCTTATAATCATGTATCGCAGATCAAGCATTCTACCCTTACCGTACATTATAACAGAGATTACGCCGGGATGCTACCACTTAATTTGTCGGAATTTAAAATGTTATGTTGTAATCGCAGAGAAAATCACGTTTCACAAAGCCGCAACCGTATTTTACCATACTAAAAAAGGTGCGCTAAAACAGCGGGGTCGCCCCCGCTGTCCGCAAATCCGCTCTTAAATTCAATCTCCCCGGCCATCCGGCCCTGCTACAGATAATCCTGCGACCATTCTCCTTCGCCCTCTGTAGCACCGGAAGTTTTAATATCAGCCCCGTCTTTTACGAGAGACCATTTTACGAAATTACCCGGAATAATATTCTCCGTCCGGAACTGCTCTGCGCTGCCCTGCCCGGCAGTCACCATGACTGTGCCTTCCTTGAGGCCTGCCAGCGCGTCTGCTTTGTCCACCTGACTGACAATAAAATACCCTTTGTCGCCTGTTTTGACTTCGCCGTTTACCGTAATTGTCTTCCCTGTCAGAAGCCTGAATTCTGCGGCTTTCTCTGCCGTCTCCGACGCGGCTGCCAGAGTGAGCGTCTCGACTGTCATACCGGCGTTTCCTCGTATCACTGCACTTTCCGATACCGTGAGCTCACAGGCTCCCGTCACTGCTCCTGCAATATCCACCTGACCCTCCAGCGTCACCGCCGTACCGGCGGGTGCATTCAGGGTGTTGATTCCCGTATTATACAGCCACAGGGAAGCTCCGTTTTTCAAGATCATCCCGGGACCCGCAGCCGTCCTGTTGTCCAGCTTCACATTGCGCACTTCCAGGCTGCTGCCGTCAAGCGTCACGGAACCGGAGAGTGCAAGTGTGCGCTGTTCTCCTCCCGCCCCGCAAAGCACCAGATGCTTTCCTTTGGCAGGCTGGGTAAACACGCCCGCGGAGGGTACATCCTTCTCCAGACGAAGCACAAACTCCATGGACGGCAAACTGTTGATATAGTCTATGGCATCATTGATTCTCACAAAACCGGCCTGCCCCGCAGCGGACGCGGCAATACAGCTCTCATAGTCCAGCGTATCGGCAAACACGGTCACAATCGGCGCTCCAAGCTTTACCGTCGTACCGTCCCGATAGAGCGCGTAGTCGGTGGCCTGCGCCATCTGCAGCCTGCTGACATTGACCTTCGGCGCGTTTGTCAAAATCTTCTGTCCCTCAACATATGCCTGCGCCTGCCCGCCCTTGAGCGGGTTCAGCACAAGTCTCGTTCCATCCCCGGTAATGTCTCCCTTGATGGTGACGCTCTTCGCCAGATCATAGGTCAGCATATTCCCCTGTTCCGGACACACCTCTGTCACAACAATACTTCCGGTCACCTGAAGCGGACTGCCAAGCACAAGCTTTACCGTCTTGAGATTTCCGCTCAGCCGCTGCTGCGTCCCTGATGTCAGCTCCAGGCAGGAACCGGTGCTGCCTGTTACGCTCCCCAGATTGTCTATCGCTCCATCCGCCGGAACAGTCAGCGTATATTTCGAAATATTTGCCGTAATCACAAGCGCGTTGTCATCTCTGTCATTCTTCACCTTGCGCAGCACGTTCTCAAACGTCACGTTTCCTGTCAGCTTGAGATTGCCGGTTGTGCGGATGCGCTGTCCGGTAAAGGTAAGGTCCTTATAGCTTCCCGCTCCGGGAAGCGGTAAAGCTCCCTTAACAAAAGTCTCCTCCCTCACGTCCAGCCGGTAGGACGCTCCGGCATCCCTGCGCCTTGTGATCTCTGTCTTGGCGTCCGCCAAAGAGGCATATTCCCCCAGACTGATCTCTCCGCTCTCCGAGATGTGATACAGTGTGATCGGTGTGACCAGAGTCCCCTGCACCTTTAGCGCATTGCCCTTGCGGTACAGATCGAGCTCCCGTTCCTCATGATCCAAAAGCCGATACTGGGTAGCGTAGCTGCTGCCGGTCACGGTGATCAGCGTGGTTCCCTGAGCGAGAGTGATTCGATTGTCAGATTTATCCCGCATTTTGACCGTGATACGGTCATTGCTCTGCAGCACCGTATCTTTGATAGACGCTTTCTTTTTCTGTGTCAAAACCAGCGTTACATGCTCATCCGCATCCAGTGTCTTCTTCACGGTAAGATTCCCGCCAGCCTGCAGAAAAGCCCCTTTACCCATGACAAGCGTACCCGCCGTCACCGCCCCGGCGGCAGTCAGTCCGGTATCCTCCGCCAGTGTCAGCTTCCAGCTTGCGCCGGAGACCGCTGCCACGCTCAGACTGACATTTGCCCCCAGGTTTAAATCCGCTGTCAGAGTGGCGTTTCCCGTAGCCATGAGCTGCACCCGACGCCCCTCCGCACCGTTTTCAATCTTAAGGCCCGCATACTTTCCTTTGCCGGGCATGGTCAGCGCTCCGGTCACCGCAAAATCATCCAAGAGTACCACCCGATAACTCATACTCTTCTGTTTACGGGTGTTGATCTGCGCGGTCATATCACTCCACTGCGCATAGACCCCCAGAAACTCATCTTCCGCATAGAGCTGTAAAATCTCTGCTCCCACATAGATGGCGCCGCTCTTTTTATAACAGATCTGTTTCTCCCCAAAAACGGCAAACTGCTCCGCCCGGGCCTTGGAAACTGTTAACAGCTTGGTCCCCGCCATAAAATACCGCTCGCTGACCTCACCATCGTCCTCTGCATATTGTCTCAAATTCAGCACACCGCTCACCGTACCGCTGATCTTTACTTTTGGAAATGCTCCCTGTCCAGGATAGATAAGCGTTCCCTTCTCTGCGGCCGTCACATTGGTAACAGTAAAATTTTTTCCGGGCGCCAGAAAGACACTGCCCTGTTCCAGATTCAGATTCGCAATGCCTGTCATTTGATTATTCAGCGTCAGGCTTCCCTGTACCGTCACATTCTTGAAGGTCTGCACAACTCCCTGTACTTCAATATCGCCCTCCAGCACCAGACTGCCCGAGGAGCTTCCTTTGACCGCACCCAGATTTCTTGTACTCTTCAGTGTCAGCGGCTTTCCCTTGGTATTGATGTTCACCGGATGATTGCTGCCGTTGACAGCTAACAGGGCAGGCTCGACGGTCAGAGCCGTGGCCAGATTGACCGTACTGCCGGAAAAGGTGAGTACATTGCCATCCTGAGCCGGCTTCAGCGTAAGCCTTGCCGCCTTGGACGGCATGGCTGTGCCGATCATCGCGTCCTCATCCACTGTCACTGTATATTCCTGTGATTTATCGCCTGACGCTTTAAATGCGGCAAGCAGATCGTTCCAGTCCTTGTACGCGCCAAACTCTACGCCATGGCTGTCCGTCACCCGAAACATGATTTCTTCGGTCTGAATATCATTGCCGCTCACACTCTCGTCGCCCGAATGTGTTCCCTGACTGTCTGCTTCCGTTAGATCCGTTATGTCCGTACCGTCGCCCATCTGCATATCTTCCGCGTCCAAACTGCCCGCATCTATATCCCATATATTGCTCTCCGCAGAACTGACAAACGTCATGGACAAGATCAGCGCAAACGACAATACCCATGCCAGTGTCCGCCCTATTACTCTATTTTGTATCATTGCTTTTTCACTCCAATTGTAAAATTTAATTTCGGTTTATATAATTGATTTTATCTTTTTTATGTATAAAAAGCAATGCTTTCTGCGAAACACCATACATTTCCAAGCGCCGATTCCCGAATAGCAAAAGGCCGATCATCCGTAAGGACGACCGGCCGATTCAGCTTATTCTAAATTAATCCTGAACATACGGCATCAATGCAACGTGACGCGCTCTCTTGATTGCAACGGTCAGCGCTCTCTGATGCTTTGCGCAATTGCCGGTGATACGGCGGGGAAGAATCTTTCCTCTCTCGGAAATGTACTTCTTCAGCTTTGCGGTATCCTTGTAATCAATCACATTATCTTTGCCGCAAAATACACAGACTTTCTTTCTTCTGCGCATTCCGCCTTTTCTTCTCATAGGAGAATCGGATTTCTCTGCTTTATTGTAAGCCATGTTATTACCTCCTTTTAAAATCGAAACCTAGTTAAACGGTAATTCCTCGTCTATGCCGTCAGGGATGTTCATGAAACCGTCGCCTGCGCCGGATGCCGGGGCAGGTGTACCGCCGCCAAAGCCTCCGCCGTTTCCGTAACCGCCGTTAAATCCGCCTTCATTCTGGGATGCGGCATTCTTGCTCTCTGCAAACTCAATCTCATCCACCATAACGCGGACACTGTATACCATCTGCCCGTCCTTGTTGGTGTAATTATCATTCTGAACACGACCGCTCAGAACAATCTTGGTTCCCTTGTGCAGATAACGCTCAATAAACTCTGCCTGTTTGCCAAATGCAGTACAGTTAAAGAAATCCGCGTCCGGCTCCCCGTCACGCTTGAATCTTCTGTCCACAGCGATGGAGAATCTCGCTACCGCCGTCTGGCTGGCTCCCTGCGAATATCTAACCTCGGGATCTCTGGTCAAACGTCCCATAAGAATTACTTTATTCATAATTGTTTCTCGCTTTCTCTATGCCTCGTCCTGTCTAACGCACAAGAATCTGATGACATTGTCCATGATGCGGATACGGCTCTCAATCTCTGCGGGAGCTGTACTCTCAGCCTCAAATCTGATGAAATAGTAGAAAGCTTCCTTCATCTTCTGAACTTCGTAGGCAAGTCTCTTCTTGCCCCACTCGTCCACCTCTGTGATGGTACCGCCGAATCTCTCAACAAGAGCCTTGCACTTATCTACAACTGCAGCTCTCTCATCATCTTCGATCTTAGCGCTAACCACAACGGCTAATTCATACTTGTTCATGCTTTGTTACCTCCTTTTGGTCTCTGGCCCACCTCTGTGTGTGAGCAAGGAAATTAGTATATCACGAAGATTTATATTAGCATGAAACCCCAATAAATGCAAGCATTTTACAGAATTTGCTTAATATTTTTTTCAAGCAGTCTGCGGGCAATCATGATCTGATGACCGCATCCTCTGCATTTCAACCGAAAATCCGCGCCCACACGAAGCACCTCCCATTCGCTGCTCCCACAGGGATGCTGCTTCTTCAGCTTTAAAACATCTCCTACATGGATATCCATCAAAATCACTCCTTCTCACAAATTTCCCACGCAAAAATCCTTCGCCATGCCGAAAAACTCACGCAAAAGATTGTTAGGCAGCATAGTCGGATGGGAATCCGCCGCCAGCCCCTCCACATGGACATATCCCTTCTTCTGAGCAATCTTCATAGCTCGGTACAGATGAAAATTGTTGGTCACGATTACCACCCGGTCCTGTGTCCTGTCTAAGAGCTCCGCACTAAATTCCAGATTTTCACCGGTGTCGGTAGAAGCGTCCTCCTGCAGGATTCTCTCCGGCTCAATGCCCGCAGCCTCCAGATACCCGGCCATACCCGCGGCTTCGGATATCGGTTCGTCACTGCCCTGCCCGCCGGATACAATCACCTTGGCATCCGGATTATCTTTAAGATATGCCAGCGCCGCATCCAGCCGCTTTGCCAACACATAACTGGGACCTTTGCTTTTCCACTGCGCCCCCAGAACAATCACAACATCCGCTCCCGGCTCTGCATGCTGTCCGAATCCGCCAAGGATCAATCCCTCCACAAATACAAATAACAGCATGCCTGACACCATGACCGTCAAAAAGCCCCTTCTGAGAAGTTTCGGAATGCGCTCCGAGCATTCGGGACAGAAAAACAAAAATGACATTCCCGTCAGTGCCAGAGCCATCACACCCCAGATCAGAAAGAACAGGGTTCCGTATCCCATAAAAAACATTATGCTCAGACAATATAGCATACAGAGGACTGCCAGTGCTCCCGTCACCACTCCCACCGCAATTCTGCCTCCGGATAATCTCCTTCTCCCTCTTCTGTCCAGCCGGATAATCTTTCTGGTCTGTTCAAAGGGTATTAAATTAGTCTCTTTTCTCCGCTTTCGTATTTTCATAACAACAATATAGCATAGAAAACCTTTGGTTCTCAATAAAACCTTTCTTAAGATTTTATAATATGATATAATTAATTTCCAAAGAATGCCTGTATAATATGTGAAGATATCAGAATTCAGGAATTATTTTTCCGGAAAGGAAGGGACTGTCATGACGGAAGCAGTACAGGAATTGAACCGCATTATCCAAAAATATGACAACATTGTCTTTTTCGGGGGCGCCGGTGTATCCACCGAGAGCGGTATACCCGATTTTCGCAGCGTCGACGGACTGTATCATCAGGAGTACGATTATCCGCCGGAGACCATCTTAAGCCACAGCTTTTACCGGGCAAAGCCGGAGGAATTTTTCCGCTTCTACCGCAAAAAAATGCTTTTTACCGATGCCGGGCCAAACGCTGCCCACAGAAAGCTGGCCGAACTGGAAAGCCTGGGCAAAGTACGCGCGGTAGTGACCCAGAACATAGACGGTCTGCATCAGGCGGCAGGCAGCAAAGTCGTTCTGGAGCTTCACGGTTCCGTGCTCAGAAACTATTGTGAAAAATGTCATGCCTTTTATGATGTAAATTACATCATCCACAGCCCGGGCGTACCCGTCTGCGAGAAATGCGGCGGAGCCGTCAAACCGGACGTAGTGCTGTATGAGGAAGGCTTGGACGATCAGATATTAAAAGATGCAGTGAGCTGCATCCGTGCGGCTCAGGTGTTGATCATCGGCGGAACCTCTCTGGCCGTCTATCCGGCCGCCGGTCTGATAGACTATTTTAAAGGAGAAAAACTGGTCGTGATCAACAAGGCTCCCACACCCAGGGATCAATATGCCGATCTGCTGATCCAGCAGCCTATCGGAGAGGTGTTTTCACAAATAGAGACCGTTTGATCCTTTGATATTTTATTTTATACGATCCTCCCCGAAGCGCTGCTTCTCCAACAAAGCAAAGAATTCCTCCTCGGGCATCGGCTTGGCATAGTAGTATCCCTGCACATGGTCACAGCCGATGCTCCGGAGCAGGTCAATCTGTTCCCTGGTCTCCACGCCTTCTGCCAAAAGTCCCAGCTTCAGTTTATTTGCCATGGAAACTACCTGCTCCAGTATCAATCTTCCCTTGCTTGACACCATCATGTTTTCCATAAATTTCTTGTCGAGCTTGATCACATCAAAAGGCGTCTCCAAAAGGATATTCAACGAAGAATAGCCGCTCCCAAAATCATCCATCAGCAGGGTATAACCTTCTTCTTTCAGCTGCAACGCTTTCATGCTCACCTGCTGATCATCTACGGTCTCTGTGATCTCCAGCTCCAGTAAAGCTTTCGATATACCGCTTTTTGCAATCAGCTCCGAGAGAACCTGAATACACTCATCATCCCGAAGATGAATTCTCGACACATTCACCGAGACAGGGCAATCTTTGATTCCGGCATTCTCGCACTTCCCGATAAAGCGGCATGCTTCTGCCCATATATAGTAGTCCACCTTTTTGATAAAACCGTTCTCTTCTATAATAGGAATAAATTGATCGGGATAAATCATTCCCCGCTCCGGATGACACCAGCGCACCAGCGCCTCCGCACCGATAATTTCATTTTTGACAATGCTGTACTTCGGCTGAAGATACATCTTAAACTGTCTCTCCGCAATGGCAGCCTGCATGTTCTCTTCAATGAACTTTCTGTTGTACAGGGATTCCTTGTACTGCTCTTTATAAAAGGAAATATTATTCAGAATATTCTTTTTGGCAGCCTTTCTCGCCATGGCTGCACGATCTTCCATCTGACGAAGCTCCATCTCTCTGTCCTCCGCCGTATACACGCCGTAGACAAGCTGAAGCTTTACATCCCGGTAAGCGTTGATCCGCGCATCCAGACTGTGAATAAACTCCACCAGTTCCTCCTCACAATCATACTCCGTCACAACGACAAACACATCACTGCGCAGATTGATAAAATATTGATTGTCGTGACAAATCTCTTTTAGCTGTTCGATGATAAAATCCAGAATCTCATCACCGAATTTTTCCCCGTATAAATCGTTTATTATCTTAAACTTGCGGATATCAAATTGAATAAAACCGATACCTTTCGGTGAGGAAACCAAAAGATTGTTCACATTTCTTCTAAAACGCTTCAGCTTGCTCATGCTTTTCAGCACAGCTTTCATCTCATCATCCTGAGGAAGATCTTCAGGATTAATATTACTCTCTTTCACATCTTTAAAATGCTGCTCCAGCATATCTTCCAGAATATCAATACTGATATGGATTGCCTTTGGACACTTCTGTAAGATCAGCTTTTCCTGCCGGATAACGGCCATATCCTCCGGCTTGGATATATCCTTGCCCAGGATATCACGACAATTAATCACACCGTCCATTCCCTCTGTAAAACGCCGTATAAACTCATCCGTCTTTTTATTGCCGTAGGTTTCCTGCTCCCTGTCCTGAGCATCGTAAAATCCCAAAGCCATTCCCAGCACCAGCATTGCCGCCGTAATACAGCCACAGGTTCCTCCCCGGCGCATACCGCCGCCAAAACAGGTACTGATTCTGAAAGCTGTCCGTAAATCCACTCCCAAATCTTCCGCAAACGCTCCAAACAATGCCTGCGAACAATGATACTGCTGCTTTAAAAGATGATCCGCCTTCTCTTTATGTGTCATATTTACCCCCTGTCCCGGGACTGACAACAGCAAAGTCAACCCTCACGATCTCTAACCGGCCCTCTCCGCCATTTCAATATCGCTATAGTATACCGACTCATTTGAAGTTATTGTTACTATTTTAACATATTTGACCATAAAAGTGAAGTGCAAAATCCGATCCGCCGTGGCCGTCAACAAAAAACTCCTGAATGTCCTTCAGGAGTTTCAGAGAGGCGCAGACCGGATTTGAACCGGTGAGTAACGGTGTTGCAGACCGGTGCCTTACCACTTGGCTACTGCGCCATATTTAATTATATGCACAACGATAAAACAAAATGACTCTCTATGTCATAGCTCCCCGAGTAGGGCTCGAACCTACAACAACTCGGTTAACAGCCGAGTGCTCTACCATTGAGCTATCGAGGAAAATCGCTGCTCTGCAGCCGTGGAAAAACCTTCGCTCTTCCCCCGGTTACTTACAGCTTCTTCAGAGGTTTGTACCCTCAAAACCGAACACGAATCACTCTACGGAAACTCCTGTTTCCAGACTTCCTCTCTTTCCCTTCCTAACCTTGGTTAAGCCCTCGACCGATTAGTAAATGTCAGCTCCATACATTACTGCACTTCCACCTCATTCCTATCTACCTCATACTCTCTAAGGGGTCTTACGAGAATTATTTCTCGGGATATCTCATCTTGAGGGGGGCTTCACGCTTAGATGCCTTCAGCGTTTATCCCTGCCGGACTTGGCTACTCTGCCATAGGCCTGATGCCTAACAGATACACCAGTGGTCCGTCCATCCCGGTCCTCTCGTACTAAGGACAGCTCCTCTCAAATATCCTCCGCCTGCGCCGGATAGGGACCGAACTGTCTCACGACGTTCTGAACCCAGCTCGCGTACCGCTTTAATGGGCGAACAGCCCAACCCTTGGGACCTGCTACAGCCCCA
>CATKXY010000011.1 GCA_949840915.1 uncultured Lachnospiraceae bacterium
CGTTTACCTCAAGCTTCTTCTCATATCCTTCCATAACGCCCACAACCATATTGTTGATCAGTGTTCTGGTCAGACCGTGAAGAGACTTCATCTTCTTCAGATCATTGGGCCTCTTTACCAAAACTTCTGCGCCCTCAACTCCGATCTCCATCTCTGCAGGCAGTACTCTCTCCAGAGTACCCTTGGGACCCTTAACGGTCACTTTGTTATTTTCTGCAACTTCCACAGTAACTCCTGCGGGAATCGCGATTGGCATTCTTCCTATACGTGACATGCCCGTACCTCCTATATTTGTTTAAATCCGTTCCATTTTCTGTCTACTTCTGCTCAGTACCGATCTCTGCCGAAAGAATCGCTCTGCGATTCTTCCCGATGAAATATAGTTTTTCTTAGGCGGCGTCCTCCGACGCCTTAGAAAAACTTTTCATCGTGTTACCAGACAAATGCCAGCACTTCGCCGCCAACCTGCAGCTCTCTTGCCTTTTTATCTGTTACAACACCCTGATTGGTGGAAATGATTGCGATACCAAGTCCGCCGAGTACTCTGGGCAGCTCTTCCTTGCCGGCATACACGCGCAGACCGGGCTTGGAGATTCTCTTGATGCCGGAAATGATTTTCTCGTTCTTATCAGCACCGTACTTCAAAGTGATACGGATGGATTTGAAATTGCCGTCATCGATAACGTCATACTTCTTGATATAACCTTCCTCCAGAAGAATCTCTGCAATCGCGAGCTTCATCTTGGAAGAGGGAACGTCAACTGTGTCATGTTTTGCAGTGTTTGCATTACGAATTCTTGTCAGCATATCTGCAATAGGATCGCTCATTGTCATTGTCTATTTCCTCCTTCTTACCAGCTTGCCTTCTTCACGCCGGGAATCTCGCCCTTATATGCCAGCTCACGGAAGCAAACTCTGCAGATTCCGTATTTTCTCAAAACTGAGTGGGGACGACCACAAATATTGCAGCGGGTGTAGGCCTGTGTAGAAAATTTGGGCTTGCGCTGCTGTTTAATTTTCATTGATGTTTTTGCCATCAGAATTTACCTCCTCATTATTTAGCGAAAGGCATATTGAACAGAGTCAACAGCTCGCGTGCCTCTTCGTCCGTCTTTGCCGTAGTTACGAAAATAATATCCATACCTCTGGTCTTATCGATCTTATCGTACTCGATCTCAGGGAAAATAAACTGTTCTTTGATACCCAACGCATAATTTCCTCTGCCGTCGAACGCATTGGGATTGACGCCTCTGAAGTCACGCACACGGGGCAGTGCCAGGTTCACCAGACGGTCGAGGAACTCATACATCTTCTCGCCGCGCAGTGTGGTCTTGCAGCCGATCGCCATGCCCTCACGAATCTTGAAGTTTGCCACGGAGTTCTTAGCCTTGGTGAGAACAGCCTTCTGGCCGGTAATGGTCTCCATATCGGAAACTGCGTTCTCCAGAACCTTGGCATTGTCCTTTGCCTCGCCCACGCCCATGTTCACCACAATCTTGTCAAGCTTAGGCACTTCCATCACATTCTTGTAGCCGAACTTCTTGGTCATCGCCGCAACGATCTCATTATTATAATAATCTTTCAGTCTTGCCACTTGTTCTTCCTCCTTCCTATTGATCAGTCAATCACTTCGCCGGTAGCCTTGGCATAGCGGACTTTCTTGTCGCCGTCCATCCTGAAACCGACTCTGGTGGTCTTGCCCTTCACAACGAGCATCACATTTGAAATATCAATAGGAGCTTCCTTCTCAACGATACCGCCGTTGGGATTGCCCTGGGAAGGCTTCTGGTGCTTGGTGATCTTGTTGACTCCCTCAACCAGAACCTTATGATTCTTTATATCTACAGAGAGAACCTTGCCCTCTGCGCCATTGTCTTTTCCGGCGATCACTTTCACGGTGTCACCCTTCTTAATCTTCATTGTTGACATATGGCACCTCCTTATAATACTTCGGGAGCCAGGGAAACAATCTTCATAAACTGTTTCTCACGAAGCTCTCTTGCAACCGGCCCAAAGATACGGGTTCCTCTGGGGGTCTTGTCATCTTTGATAATAACGGCAGCATTCTCGTCGAATCTGATGTAGGAACCGTCCTTGCGGCGCGCGCCCTTCACGGAACGAACCACAACAGCCTTCACAACATCACCCTTCTTTACAACGCCGCCTGGTGTTGCATCTTTAACGGAAGCAACAATCACATCGCCAATCTGTGCATATCTTCTGGTTGAGCCGCCCATAACGCGGATGCAGAGCAGTTCTTTTGCACCGGTGTTATCAGCAACCTTCAATCTTGTCTCCTGCTGAACCATTGATTATCCCTCCTATTTTACTTTCTCTACAACTTCGATCAGTCTCCATCTCTTGTCCTTGGACAGAGGTCTGGTCTCCATCACCTTAACGGTATCGCCGATGTTGCACTCGTTGTTCTCATCATGCGCCTTCAGCTTATAGGTTCTCTTCACAATCTTGTTGTAGAGGGGATGTTTTACATGATCCTCGATCGCAACAACAATTGTTTTGTCCATCTTATTGCTAACAACCTTACCGGTACGTGTTTTTCTCAAATTTCTTTCCACGATGATTCTCCTTTCTTCGCTCTATAGCGATTACGCTCTTGCCTTCTCAGTGATCGCTGTCTGAATACGGGCAATATTTCTTCTAACTTCCTTGATCCTTGCCGTATTGTCCAACTGATTGGTTGCGTTCTGGAATCTCAGGTTGAAAAGTTCTTTTTTAGCAGCTACCAGCTCTGCGTTCAGCTCTGCATCGGACTTGGTCTTTAAATCTTTTAAATATTCGCTTGATTTCATTATGATACACCGCCTTCCAAATCTGCCTTAGAAACGATTTTACATTTGCAGGGGAGTTTGTGCATAGCCAGACGAAGTGCCTCGCGGGCGGATTCCTCGGGAACGCCGGCAATCTCAAACATAACACGTCCGGGCTTTACAACCGCTACCCAGTACTCCAAAGTACCCTTACCGGAACCCATACGAGTCTCGGCAGGCTTTGCGGTCACGGGCTTATCCGGGAAGATCTTGATCCAAACCTTACCGGTACGCTTTGTATAACGGGTAAGTGCAATACGCGCTGCCTCGATCTGATTGGACTTGATCCAGCAGGGCTCAGTAGCTACCAGGCCAAACTCACCGTAGGTGAGGGTATTGCCGCGCAGGGCCTTTCCGGTCATGGAGCCACGGAACTGTTTACGACGCTTTACTCTTTTAGGCATTAACATTATTTATCGCTCCCTTCCTCTTGGCTTCCTTTTGTGGGAAGTACCTCGCCTTTATAAATCCATACTTTTACGCCAACTTTACCGTAAGTGGTATCTGCCTCGGCAAAACCGTAGTCGATATCCGCTCTCAATGTCTGAAGGGGAATGGTACCCTCGCTGTAGAACTCGCTTCTGGCGATATCAGCGCCGCCCAGACGTCCTGCGCATGCAGCCTTGATACCCAGAGCGCCGGCCTTCATGGTTCTGCCCATGCAGGACTTCACGGCACGTCTGTAGGACACACGGTTCTCCAGCTGCTGTGCGATATTCTCGGCTACCAGCTGAGCGTCTCTGTCAGGTCTCTTGATCTCCTTGATGTCAACCAGAACCTTCTTGTCCGTCATCTTAGCCAGCTCGTTCTTGGTGTTCTCGATCTCAGCTCCGCCCTTACCGATGGCAACGCCAGGCTTAGCAGTGTAAATGATCACCTTCACTCTGTCGGATGCTCTCTCGATCTCGATCTTGGATACACCCGCACTGTATAATTTCTTCTTCAGATACTTTCTGATCTCATGGTCCTCTGCAAGGTACTCTGCAAACTCGCCTTCAGCGTACCACTTGGAATCCCAATCTTTGATAATACCGACTCTAAGGCCGTGAGGATTAACTTTCTGTCCCATTTAATATTCGCTCCTTTCCCTACTTCTTCTCATCAAGCACGATAGTGATGTGGCTCATTCTCTTTTCGATTCTGTAAGCTCTGCCCTGCGCGCGGGGTCTTACACGCTTCATGGTCGGTCCCTTGTTTGCATAGCACTCTGCAACAAAAAGGTTCTCGGTATTCATGCCGTTGTTGTTCTCAGCATTTGCGATCGCCGACTGAAGCAGCTTCTTGATGAGGCTGGAAGCGTATCTGGGATTGTACTCCAGAATTGCCAGCGCCGTCTGCACATCCTTTCCTCTGATTGCATCCAGCACGAAGCATGCCTTCTGAACGGATACTCTTGCATAAGACAGCTTTGCGGAAGGTCTGGTGTCCTTCTGCGCATTTCTCTCTCTCTTGATCTTGGATCTATGTCCTTTAGCCATAGATATTGTCCTCCTTTTCAGACTCATGTGAAAACACATCCGCTACGGCGCTTCGCGCCGCAGTGTGGACTCGGGCTCATGCCCCAAGGCGCACACCCTCCCGGGTGACGCTGTGTCTGTTGTTACTCAAAATATACTGCCGTGGCCAAGAGGCCGCTGCCTACCTTACCTTCGACTTCTTCTCATCCTTGCCGTGGCCTCTATAGGTCCTGGTGGCAACAAACTCGCCGAGCTTGTGTCCTACCATATCCTCGGTCACATATACAGGAACATGCTTTCTGCCGTCATGAACAGCAATGGTATGCCCTACAAAAGAAGGGAAAATTGTCGAACGACGGGACCAGGTCTTGATGACCTGCTTCTGTCCTGCCGCATTTAAAGCATCCACTTTTTTCAACAGACTTGCATCTGCGAAAGGTCCTTTTTTCAGTGATCTAGCCATTGTCTCTTCTCCTCCTCACTTATTTGATTGCTCTGCCGTCGCGTCTTCTCACGATCAACTTGTTGGAAGCCTTTTTCTTCTTACGGGTCTTAAGACCAAGAGCAGGCTTGCCCCAGGGAGTAGAAGGACCGGGACGTCCGATACCGGTCTTGCCCTCACCACCGCCGTGAGGATGGTCGTTGGGGTTCATCACGGAACCGCGGACAGTGGGACGGATGCCCATATGGCGCTTACGTCCCGCCTTACCGATATTGATCAGGTTGTGGTCCCCGTTGCCGACAACGCCGATGGTAGCGCGGCATACCAGAGGAACCATTCTCATCTCGCCGGAGGGAAGACGCAGGGTTGCGTACTTGCCTTCCTTTGCCATCAGCTGTGCGCTGTTGCCGGCGGAGCGAACCATCTGACCGCCCTTGCCGGGATAGAGTTCAATGTTGTGTACCTGCGTACCTACGGGAATCTGAGAGAGGGGCAGGCAATTGCCGATTCTCACCTCCGCCTCGGGACCGTTCATGACCTTCATGCCGTCGGTCAGGCCCTCGGGAGCGAGGATATAAGCTTTCTCTCCGTCTGCGTAGCAGATGAGAGCGATGTTTGCGGTTCTGTTGGGATCGTACTCGATACCGATTACGGTTGCAGGAATACCATCCTTATTTCTCTTGAAATCGATGATTCTGTATTTTCTTCTGGAACCACCGCCGTGATGTCTCACGGTAATTTTACCCTGATTGTTACGGCCGGCGTTCTTCTTCAGAGAAGTGCAGAGGCTCTTCTCGGGAGTCGTCTTGGTGATCTCCGCGAAATCAGAACCGGTCATATTTCTTCTGGAAGGTGTATAGGGATTATATGTCTTGATTCCCATTTTTCTTTCTCCTTTTCTACTTGATTCTTTGCGCAGCGCCTGTGCGCCGCATACTTAAACCCGGACAGATTCTGAAGCATCGCATCCCGATGCTTTGAGATCTTACAGACCTGCGAAGATCTCGATCTCTTTGCTGTCCTCCGTAAGCTGCACGATAGCCTTCTTGGTCTTGGCTGTCTTTCCGGTCACCATGCCGCGTCTCTTGTTCTTGCCATCCATATTGATGGTGTTCACCTTTTTAACCTTGGTGCCCTCGAACATCTTCTCCACAGCCTCTTTGATCTGAGACTTGTTAGCCTCTGTATGAACCAGAAAAGTATATTTCTTGTCGCCCATGCCGGCCATACTCTTCTCGGTGATAACCGGTTTGAGGATCACGTCATAGTATTTAATGTCTGCCATTATGCGTACACCTCCTCAATCTTTGCCACAGCGTCCTTGGTCAGAACAACCGTCTTGGCCTTCATGATATCATATACATTGATCTCGTTTACCAGGCTGGTACCTACGTCAGCCACATTTCTTGCGGACATAACCACATTTGTATCATTGTCCGCGATGACTACCAGACCCTTGTCAACCTTGAGATTGTTCATCACATTCGCAAAATTTTTGGTCTTGATCTCGTCAAACTTCAGCTCATCGAGTACGATCAGATTACTGTTTGCCACCTTGTCGCTGAGCGCGGACTTCAGAGCCGCTCTCTTCTCTTTCTTGTTGAGCTTGAAGGAATAATCTCTGGGAACGGGAGCAAACACCACACCGCCGCCGGTCCACTGGGGAGATCTGGTTGAACCCTGTCTCGCATGACCGGTTCCCTTCTGTCTCCAGGGCTTTCTTCCGCCGCCGGACACCTCAGAACGGGTCTTTGCCTTCTGAGTTCCCTGACGCTTGTTTGCAAGCTGCTGAACAACAGCCATGTGCACCAGGTGCTCGTTTACCTTGACACCGAACACGGCATCGCTCAGTTCCATCTTGCCAACTTCCTTGCCTTCCATATTATAAACAGATACGTTTGCCATCTGATTGGCCCTCCTTTCGCCGCACGTCCGCCGGACGTGCTTTTATGCTTCCACCTTTGTGGTCTCTTTGATGGTTACCAGCGCCTTCTTTGCACCGGGCACCGCGCCCTTTACCAGAAGAAGGTTCTTGTCAGCATCCACTCTCACAACCTCAAGATTCTGAACAGTCACCTTTACGCAGCCCATATGTCCGGGCATTCCTTTGCCTTTAAACACACGGCTGGGTGAGGAACATGCTCCGTTGGAACCCTGGTGGCGATGGAACTTGGAACCGTGCTTCATGGGTCCTCTGTGCTGTCCCAGTCTCTTGATCGCGCCCTGGAAGCCCTTACCTTTGGAGATTGCGGATGCGTCCACCTTGTCGCCTGCCGCAAAAATGTCAGCCTTCAGCTCTGCACCCAGGCTGTACTCATCAGCGTTTTCAAACTTGAACTCTCTCACATATCTCTTAGAGCTCACGCCGGCCTTCTTGAAGTGACCCTGCTCAGCCTTGTTCACACCATGTCTGTGGATCATCTCGCCGTCGTCAGCGTATTTGTTCTTCTTGTCAACGAATCCTACCTGCACTGCGCTGTAGCCGTCGTTCTCAGGGGTCTTGATCTGTGTTACCACACAGGGACCTGCCTGAAGCACGGTCACAGGGATCAGAGAGCCGTCTTCGCCGAAAATCTGTGTCATTCCGACCTTTGTTGCCAAAATTGCTTTCTTCATTTTCTACCTCCGTTTTGTTCTACATAGCGGACCGGATCCTCACGTTGCGAAGCGATGCCTCAGAACCCGTTCATACGTCTAAGTAGAGGTTTTGATTTTACTTGTTTTTCTTCGAGATGAAAACATCATTTGTTTTTCATCTTAATGTCGATATACACACCTGCAGGCATTTCCAGTCTCTGCAGCGCATCCACCGTCTTCTGGGTCGGTGCAATGATATCGATCAGTCTCTTATGGGTTCTCTGCTCAAACTGCTCTCTGGAGTCTTTGTACTTGTGTACCGCTCTCAGAATCGTAACAACTTCCTTCTTAGTAGGAAGGGGAACCGGTCCGCTCACCTGGGAACCGTTCTTCTTAACTGTTTCGATGATTTTCTTGGCAGATGCATCCACAAGCTGATGCTCATAAGCTTTCAGTGTGATTCTCATTACTTGACTTGCCATAAAAAAAGTCGCCTCCTTTTCGCACTTTTGTTCAAAGCTCTCATTGCTCTCTGCAATCAGCAGCTCTCAGTACGACAAGCGGTGACTGTACACTCTCCCGTGTGTGTCCCGAATCTTTAGCAACGTATCTCGGATTCAAAACCTACACGTCGTTTCTGCCAAAGGCAGACATCTTGATTCCCGCAGTCCCGAGATCGGATTGATCAGAACGCGTTCCTCATGGTACAGTGACTTGTCGTCAGTTTCCTAACTTGACATTCGCTCCACGGAAAACCTGATAATCATTGCTGACTACCAGCAACCTCACGCTTCAAAGCTATCATGCCACAGCAAAACTTAGTATACATGGTGTTTCTGCACTTTGCAAGTATTTTTTTACCGAAATTGTATTTTTTTTGTACTTTTTCTAATACAAGGCCCGTATGGCCGGTCATGAGCGCGCAATCAACACGGAAGTGCCCAAAATCAGTCCGATTCCTGCCACCGTAGGCTCCGCCAGCGCCCCGTCACACAAAAGGCTTCCCGCCGGAGCGGGGAGCAAAAGTGCCGGTCGGTCTGCAAATCTATTTATTATAGAAGAAACATTGGCAAACAGAAAGGCATACGCCACCAAAAACGGGGCCGTCTTACGCTTCCAGCTTATTGTTGTTGACATCCTCAAACTCCTTCAAAATGTCCTCGGAGGGTGCCTTTGTGCAAAGGCTCACCGCCACGATCATCAGGAGGCTCACTGCAAAGCCCACCACCAGAGAATAAAGTCCTGTAGCTGCGCCGACGGTAACGCCGTTCACCAGAGGAATATAATCCCACACAATCACCGACAAAGCGCCTGACACCACGCCTGACACAGCCCCTTGAAAATTACACCTCTTCCAGAACAGGGACATGAGCACCAGCGGCCCAAAGGCAGCGCCCAGTCCTGCCCACGCATTAGACACCAGACCCATGATCGTGTTCTGGGGATTCAGCGCAATGATATATGCCAGCACCGCAATCACCAGAACCGTGATCCGGCTGATGACAAGCACCTTCTTATTGGACGCCTTCCGATCGACAAGCCCCTTGTAAATATCCTCCGCCACACTGGAAGCGCTCACCAGAAGCTGGGAGTCTGCCGTGGACATGATAGCCGCCAGAATACCGCAGAGGAAAATTCCCGCAATGAAAGGCACCTTAAGCCTGTTGGACAGAAGCTCCACGATCATATGGATAAACACTTTCTCACTTCCCGCCTCCACCAGAGCGTCCGGCGCCAGAAAAGCGCGTCCCAGCACACCGATAAAGCAGGCAAAGAACAGAGACAATGCCACCCAGATAATAGCTGTGACCTTAGATTTGGTCAGCTCTTTCTCATCCTTCACCGCCATGAAACGCACCAGAATATGAGGCATTCCAAAATATCCAAGACCCCATCCCAGACCCGAGATAATATTCACAAAAGTGTTGTTTCCGCCTTTATATCTCATGATATTTACAAAATCTTCCGCAGTGCCCGGCAGAGTATTGGCCGCCAGTCCCGCACTCACAGACATCCCGTCCTCCTGCATGACAAGCAATGCGATGATGGGAATTGCAAGAAGCGCCACCAGCATCAGCATTCCCTGAATAAAGTCTGTCACACACACCGCAGAGAAACCGCCCAGAAAGGTATAGACCAAAATCACGATTGCGCCGATGGTCAGCGCCAGCTTGTAATCCCATCCAAAGAGAGACTCAAAGAGCTGGCCTCCCGCCGCCAGTGCAGAGGCACAATACACTAGGAAAAAGATGACTATGGTCACAGAAGACACCATCATCAGAATTCTCTTCTCATCGTGAAAGCGATTCTCAAAATAAGAGGGCAGCGTCAGGGAATTATTGGCCCGAATCGTGTAGCGGCGCAGTCTCTTGGATATCAGAAGCCAGTTTAAGACAGTACCCACAAACAAGCCCAGCGCCACCCAACCGTCTCCACCGATACCCACCAGATAAATCGAACCGGGTAAGCCCATCAAAAGCCATCCGCTCATATCGGAAGCCTGCGCGGACAAAGCCGCCACAAATCCTCCCAGTTTTCTGCCTCCCAGAAAATAATCTTCCGCACTTGAATTTTTGCCGGAATAATATGCACCCACGCCCACCATCAATAGCAGGTAAGCGGCGAACGCCACCAGCATCCATACGATCTGTGTCATAAAACCCTCCTCATTTGCTCTTTGGCCGCCATGGCAAGCGCGGCTTTTTACGCATTTTTATACAAAGTCTACCTTTTATTGTCATGTAAGTCAATAGAAAGTTGTGCTTTGCCCCGTCTGGAACATTGTGATTGCGGCATTAGATGGTATCGAGGCGGGAGGAGACACTATCTAATCCACAATCACATTATTTTAGGTTGAACAACAGGAGCTCACATTACATTCTACCGCGCACGCTCTTGCAAAGGAGAACAAAATCCTGTATAGTTGGAGAATAAGCGAATCGCTAAAACGCCACAAAATCAGAAAGGATCGGCAGATATCATGTGGATTGCCTCAGACTGGATAGATTATGAAGTATTGGACACCTCAAACGGGGAGAAGCTGGAGCGATGGGGAGATTATATTCTGGTGCGGCCGGACCCTCAGGTAATCTGGAACACACCTCATGCCCACAAGGGCTGGAAACAGAAAAACGGTCATTATCACCGCAGCGCCAAGGGCGGCGGCGAGTGGGAATTTTTTGATCTGCCCGACGAGTGGAGCATCGAATATGTCAACCGGGAGAGCTTTCCGGCAGCCGGGGGCAGTCTTACTTTTCATTTGAAGCCCTTCAGCTTTAAACACACAGGTCTCTTCCCAGAGCAGGCTGTGAACTGGAACTGGTTCAGCGCCAAAATTCGGAAAGCGCTGGAGGAAAAGCCTGCCCGTCAGATCAAGGTGCTGAATCTCTTCGCCTACACCGGAGGGGCGACACTCTCCGCCGCCGCAGCAGGAGCAGCCGTTACGCATGTGGATGCCTCCAAAGGTATGGTGGGCTGGGCCAAAGAGAATGCCCTCGCATCGGGACTCGGCGACGCTCCCATCCGCTATCTGGTAGATGATTGCGTAAAATTTGTGGAACGCGAGCTCCGCAGGGGTAACCGGTACGACGGCATCATCATGGACCCGCCCTCCTATGGCCGGGGCCCCAAGGGGGAAATCTGGAAAATAGAGGAGAGCATCTGGCCCTTTATCGAACTGTCAAGCCGTCTGCTCTCCGAAAACGCTCTGTTCTTCCTGATCAATTCCTACACTACGGGACTGCAGCCCGCGGTGCTCTCCTACATGCTTCACACCGCTGTGGCAAACCGCTTCGGCGGACGTGTGGAGGCGAAGGAGATCGGTCTGCCTGTCACAGAGAGCGGTCTGATACTGCCCTGCGGAGCTTCAGGACGGTGGGAGCATTAAATTCGGATCACCCCACTGAACGAAGCATCTCCCACAGGGTATCCGTATCGCAGCTTCCCTGAAATACGATCAGGATATAGTTATCATTTGAGTGGTAACAGATGCAGAGGACTCCGTCATCGATCCTGCCGTCCGGCAAAACGGCATCGGCAATCTGCGCCTCCATATCATCCCGGGTCATTTCCGCTCCCTCCAGAAGCGATTGCCCTTCCGGAAGTTTCTCTTTCCAATCCGGCTCTTCCCAGTCCGGTTCTTCCATGCCGAAATTCTGCGCTGTCCAGAGGAAGCTTCCCTTCCCGTCAGGATAAGTCCAGCAAAATGTCACTCGTTCCTGATCCGTCAGGGTTTCCCTTGTCACCCAGGCAATCTCCCCCTCCGGCGGCAAAGCCGAGGGAAGATAGTTTCCCACCACAGACGTCTCGCCGGCCAGGGCAAGTGTAAGCGCCTGATCCTCCACAATCACTTCCTTATCCTCTGCACTGTCCGTCTTAAACTTCTCCATATTTTCTGCATTGTAATCTTCGGGATCCTTCTGTACCGGAGCTGCCTCCGCAGAATCCGCTGCCATTTCTCCGGCACTGGCATCCCCGTCTGTCTTCATCTCCGGCTCCTCATGGGCACTACCGCTCATGATGCCGCTGCCGTTCTGAAACTGCATGTCAGATTTGGCGTCTCGCGACAGTTGAGGAAATTTCGCAGCCTGCAGTCCCAACAGCCCGATTCCCAAAACTGCAATTCCCAGCACCGCCGCAGCCTTACCATACTTTTGTGCCAAAAACATGATCCTGCCCGGGGAGGATCCTCTGCCTCCGCGATCCTTCTCACAGGCAGCCAGATATTCCTCATCCACACCGGAAAGCGCGCCGAACAAGCGCTCCGCTCCCTGACGTCTCTTACTATCGTTGCTCATAATATCACGCCCTCCCGCTCCAGATACGTTTTGAGTTTACTCCGAACCCGAAAGAGCGTAGTCTTTACCGTGTTAAGGTTCATATCGTACCGTGCCGCAATCTCATTGTACTCCTCTGCATACCAGTATCTGCGCAGGAAAACATTGCGGTCCCGTTCCTTTAAAGTACTCAGGAAACGATTCAGGCTCCGCTGCAGCTCCGCTTCCTCCACTGCGTCCTCCGTGGTTTCCGCGGCAGGCACACACTCCGCCAGTTCATCCAATGCCAGCTCCATCTCTCCGCTCCTTCGTTTCAGGGTATTTTTATATTTCCATCTGTCAAAAGAGAGATTGCGGGTAATGGTTCCAAGAAAGAGCGACAGACGCTTGGGCCGGTTGGGCGGGATAGCCCTCCATGCCCTGAGCCAAGTATCGTTGACGCACTCCTCCGAGTCCTCTCGGGTATGCAGAATATGATAGGCAATACTGTAGCAGTAATTCCCATAACTTTTTTGTGTCTCAGTGATGGCCTGCTCATCCCGCTTCCAGTACAAATCCAAAATTTCCGTATCCTGCATGCCCCGCTCCTCTTAGTACCGTTTCCGCTTTCTATCTCAAAAAGATAGACGATATTTTTCCGGAAAGGTTTCACTTTCTGTTGTGATCTGTCTGATTTCTGAAAATACGCTTTCGCACTTTTTAATAATTCTCGGCTTTGATCTGGAAATAAGCCTGAGGATGCGCACATACAGGGCATACCTCGGGCGCCTGCTGTCCCACACAGATATGTCCGCAGTTGGAACACTGCCAGATTCTGTCTCCATCCTTTGAGAACACCAGCCCGTTCTCCACATTGGCCAAAAGCTTTCTGTAACGCTCCTCATGTTCCTTCTCGATCGCGGCAACACCGTCAAACAGAGCGGCAATCTCGTCAAAGCCCTCCTCCCTGGCATCCTTTGCAAATTGTGCATACATATCCGTCCACTCGTAATTCTCACCCTCAGCAGCTATCTTCAGATTTTCTGCCGTGCTGCCGATGCCGTCATTGAGAATTTTATACCAGAGCTTTGCATGTTCTTTCTCATTTGCGGCGGTCTCCTCAAAGATAGCCGCAATCTGTACATATCCGTCCTTTTTTGCCTTGGAAGCAAAATAATTGTACTTATTGCGAGCCATGGATTCCCCCGCAAAAGCTGCCTGAAGATTTGCCTCAGTTCTGGTTCCTTTTAAATTAGCCATAATCATATCCTCCTTTATACGCCCGTCAACAAGGCGTTATAAATGATTATAACGTACCTGCATGTCTTTTTCAACTCACAGCTGGGCAATTGCGATAACCAGATTCAGGTAACCTGCATAAGTAAGCCACACCAGATACGGAATCAACAGATTGCCCGCCACTACGTTAAGTTTCGTAAATTTTTGAAAGGTAATAAAGACCAGATACCACAGGAGCATCAGCCAGAAAAAAGCCGTGACATACGCTCCGAGACGAAAGAACAGCACAGGCCAGAACAGATTGACCAAAAGCTGAAGCCCATAGTCAAACAACGCAATTTTCCTCGCCTCCCCTGTAGGATTCTGATAGATGAGATAAGCGGCCACTCCCATCAGCACATAAAGAATCGTCCAGACGACAGGGAACAGCCATGGCTGCGGAGACAACGGCGGCTTATAAAGCGTGGCATAGATTTCCGGGATATCGGGTGAGAGAAGAGTTGCGAGGACGCCTGTTCCCAGGGCAATGGCTATACTGATGATCAGTTTCTTCCATTCAATTTTTGTGCGCATAAAAACTCCGAAAACTTTATTAATCATTTATATGCCGTTATCCGGCACGGATTGCAAAGTTTTCGGAGTTCTCCACACAGATTCTATTACTTGACAACTTATTGTATTTTTAATGAGAGGTATCTACAATCGCTATACTGGAGTCCCCTTGTCTCGCCTGCTCTATCACAGCAACAGCAAGCTTTTGAAAGGATCCCCAGGAAGAAGTCGCCCCGGCTAAAACGTCAATTTCCACCTCTCCCTCTCCCTCCAAAAGCTGACCGGCATAATAACGGGTATACTCATTAGGATAAGTGCCTTGGGCATGCAGCATCGTCTGCATATATGTATTATCCCAGCTCTTAATAAATCCACTTGCGTTTTCCGCATTATATTCCACAGAAACTATGCTCCCGCCTTTGACCATGATCGTAATATATTCTTTCCATCCATGACTGAACTCAGCCGCCTGTGCAGTGTAGTAACCATCCTGAAGACCTGTCTGATCACCACAGGCTGTCAACAGCATTATACATGCCAAAATCAACGCTATACTTAACATCCGTTTCATTTGTTGTATACCTCCTTCAAAGCAAACTTCCTTACCTGCGCCTGAAGTTCTTCAGCTTCCTTTGCCAGCAGTCCGCTGGATTGACTCGTTCCGCCTGCATTTTGCAGATTCCGGTCGGCGATGGCAGAAATGGTCCCAATGCGTTCCTCCATGCTGGTCAGCGCACTCTCCTGCCCCTGTACCGCTGCCACCAGATGGTCTGATATCTCACTAATCTCAGTAGAAACAACATCAATGGCACGAAGCGATTCGGCCGTACTCACATTCAATTCCATACCTGTCTGAATAACGGCTCTGGTGTGTTCCACGATTTTTACCGCGTTTTGAGCTGCCTTGGCACTTTTACCCGCCAGATCTTTCACTTCTTCCGCCACAACAGCAAACCCTTTACCCGCGCTTCCGGCATGTGCCGCTTCCACAGAAGCATTTAGAGCCAGTATATTTGTCTGGAATGCAATATCGTCAATAGCCTTGGCAATCGTTGTAATCTCCTGTGCGCTGGAACTGATATCATTCATAGCATTGGAAAGAGCCGTCATCTGGGTATTAGCCTCTTGTATCCTTTTCGTAATTTCACCGGTCATCGTGCGGGTCTGATTACTGCTCTTTGTGACATCGGTAAGTTGTTCTTTGACTCGAAACACTTCATTAACCAACTCCCCGGTCGCCTGATTCTGCTCTAAGGAAGCCTGATGCAGCTGCCCAGACTGTCCGCTCAGTTCTTCAGACATACTTGCAAGCCGCGTCGCTGCGTCCCGAAAGCCCGAAATTGTCTCGTTCATGGACTGAAGGATAGTGCCAAGGCTGTTTTGAATAAGAGTAAAGTCTCCTTTATATTCAACCTGCGGCACAATCTGTAAATTCCCATTGGCAACCCCGCTTAATACCTGTTGAATATCGGATATGTACCGATTAACACTTTCTACCGTATCAGCCAATGTCCTGGTCATGACCTCCAACTCATCCCCTGACCGGAGATGAGCCACCTCTGTATGCAAGTCTCCGTCCGAAAGAGAAACCATCCGGCTTGTCACATTCTTAACCGGTTTGGAAATTGATCTGGCCATTTTCAGAATCAGCAAAATGGAAATCAGCAGCACCGCCAAAGTGCAAATCCCCGCTAATACCATCGCCTCGTCAATCAAACTATCATAATCCGACTTCGGCACCTGAATGACCAATGCCCACTGTGTCCCACGGATAGGCGAAAATGCTACCAGCATCTCCTGTCCGTCAATTACAAATTCTGTTGCTCCCGTTTCCCCCGTGGTCACACTTTCAATCGCTTTCTCTTTACCCCCGCTAAGCTCCAGCAGCGTACTTCCGGAAATAACCTTTGACTGATCGGGATGTCCCATAACGATTCCTTCACGGTTAACCATATAGGCCATACCATTTTTTCCAATATTTATACTGCTCAATACATCATGCAATGTATCATATTTATAAACACCCACCAGGTAAAAAGCTGTCTCGTTGTTCTCTTTCACAGGCATACCCATCATAATTCCCAATTTGTCCTCAAAAACGGTACTAGTGTGAATGGTGAGATTATCCGTTTTCTGTAAAAGCGCCAAAAATCCACTATCCAAACTTTCTGGCGCGCCATCTATTCCCTGAACCAGTCTGCCGGTTAAATCGTACAGCGCGATCGTATGTAATTCATAAATCTCCGCTGCCTCTTCCAAAACAGCCTCCCGGTTTTTTTCCGGTTCCTCATTAACAGATTTTGACGTTTCCGTCATTTCATCTTCAATGCCGACTATGCTCATCCTGGAATCGCCGGCAATCGTCATCATGCGATCCGCCAACATATGAATATTTGCTTCCACTGTCTTAGCCGACTGCCTGACCATGGGCTGCAGACTGTCCAGCAAAATACTGTTCGCCAATGATTGCATAGAAAGCGCCATAATCACACAACACACTCCCACCAAAATCAAAATATTAAGTGTTGTATTCCTTAATATTCTTCCGTTGAGGCTCCTCTTCACTCTGCGGCCGGAACGGAAGTCCGGCTGTTTCGTTACCATGTTTACATCGCTCCTTTTCTCTACTTTTTTAATTTCTTTTCATGCCGCAGTAGACATTTGATTTGCTGAATTATTATACCACAAACCTTGGGTAAAAGAAAGCCCGCTAAATAGCCAATCATCAGTCTCTCTGAATTTTGAGAAAAGACGCAAAAACTCCGAAAATTCAGCAGTCCCCCAGATTCCTGATTCCATAATCCCGGCCCGGACTGCAAAATTTTCGGAGCATTCTTTCACCATGACTGCTTATAGCGCAGCCTACATAAAGCCTTTCATCTCCTGCATAAAATCTTCTTCTATTTTGATAAGCTGTTTCGCAGCACTCTGGCTCTCTCTGGAGGCATCAGGGTATTTATTCACATACTCGCTGACCGTCTGAATACCCATATTGCAGCCATCCATCATGATTTTTGCCACCTGCTGGTCATCGGGATGCATGAACATTTTCATATTCATCTCCGTCCGTGCCATCACTTCTGCCATCATACTGGGCTCACTCTCGCGCTCGCCACAGGCTTTGAGCTGGTCGGCGATCTCACCCTCCAGCTTTCTGTGCTTTTCTCCATAAGCCTCCAGCAGATCGTTCAGCTTGGAATCCTTAGCATACTCGCGCATCTTTTTCACGCTCTGCATAGCCATATGACAACCGGAACTGCATTCCTTTAACAATTGAACCGTATTTTTATCCATATCATGACCTCCATTCACGCTTTGACCGGTATTTTGTCCGGCCGCCGCTCTGTTTTATTCATAATAGGATGTGCCGCATCTCAAAAAATATTCAGCTATCATAGGAAATCAGCCCCTAAAACCATTCTTTTCGATTGTTTTAGGGGCCTTTTCATTTTCGATTTATTTGTCCTGAATCTGTGCGTGGAGCTTTTGCAGAGAATGCACTTCCCCATTACCGGCTTTCTGCACATAGAGAATACCTTCGGCAGTAGCCCGCGCCGCTGCGATGGTAGTCATATAAGGCACCTTGGCCTTGATAGCCGCCTTCCGCAGATAGCTGTCGTCATGCACACTGTCATTCCCCACAGGTGAGTTGATGATGAGATCAATCTCACCGTTGGTAATCAGATCCAGTACATTGGGCCTGCCCTCATAAAGCTTCTTGACCGGCTCGGCAGGAACGCCTGCCTCCTGAAGTGACACACAGGTGTTTCCTGTGGCCAGAATCCTGAAACCGGCCTCCTGAAAGGCTTTGCCTACCTCAAGCACCTCTGCCTTATCCTTACGGTTCACACTGATCAGCACCGTTCCGCTCAGAGGAAGTCTGGTCTGAGTCGCTTCCTGGGCCTTGAAAAATGCCTCGCCCACAGATGCAGATAGTCCCAGCACCTCGCCGGTGGAGCGCATCTCAGGCCCCAGAACGGGGTCTACCTCCTGGAACATATTGAAGGGGAACACCGCCTCTTTCACACCGTAATAAGGAATGTCCTGCTCCTTCAGACCGGGCACAGGAGAAGGCTTTCCCGTGATATCCGCTGTGATGATCTCCGTGGCCAGAGGTACCATGCGGATATTGCACACCTTGGATACCAGAGGCACCGTGCGGGATGCTCTCGGATTTGCCTCCAGCACATACACCTTTCCGTTCTCGATGGCGTACTGCATATTCATCAGACCCCGGACATGCATCTCCTCGGCAATCCTTCTGGTATATTCCTTGATCGTGGCCACATTCTCCTCAGAGATATGTCTGGAAGGAATGATACAGGCGGAGTCGCCCGAGTGGACGCCCGCAAGCTCTATATGCTCCATGACGGCGGGAACAAAGGCATGGATGCCGTCGCTGATGGCATCGGCCTCGCACTCCGTAGCATGGTTCAAAAACCTGTCGATCAAGATCGGTCTGTCAGGCGTCACGCCCACCGCAGCCCGCATATAACCGGCAAGGCTCTCGTCGTTATATACCACCTCCATGCCGCGGCCGCCCAGCACATAGGAGGGACGCACCATCACGGGATAACCGATCTCATGGGCAATCTGCAGAGCCTCCTCGACAGTGGTAGCCATACCGGACTCCGGCATGGGAATCTCCAGCTTATCCATCATGGCACGGAACAGATCTCTGTCCTCTGCCAGATCGATGACAGAAGGGGAAGTACCTAAGATACGCACACCGTTTTTCTCCAGATCGGCAGCCAGATTTAACGGCGTCTGCCCTCCGAACTGAGCAATGACGCCCACAGGCTGCTCCTTCTTATAGATGCTCAGCACATCCTCCAGTGTCAGCGGTTCAAAATAGAGCTTGTCGGAGGTATCGTAATCCGTGGACACCGTCTCAGGGTTGCAGTTTACGATTATGGTCTCAAACCCCAGCTTCTTCAATGCCAGAGAGGCATGCACACAGCAGTAGTCAAACTCGATACCCTGACCGATCCGGTTGGGCCCGCCCCCCAGGATCATCACTTTGGGTTTATCGCTGCGAATGGGGTTTTTATCTTCCGAATTGTAGGTGGAATAATAGTATGCACTGTCGGGCGTACCGCTCACATGGACGCCCTCCCAAGCCTCCTCCACACCCAGCGCAATACGGTGCTCACGAATCTCCTGCTCCGGGATATCCAGCAGAATGCTCAGATACTTGTCAGAGAATCCGTCCTTCTTGGCTCTGATCAGCAGCTCGTCTGCGGGCAGCGTTCCTCTGCAGGCAAGAAGCTCCTGCTCCTCCTCCACAAGCTCCTGCATCTGCTCAATAAACCATACCTTCACACTGGTAATCTCATGAAGCTCCTGTACGGACGCACCCTTTTTTAATGCCTCATACATGGCGAAATGCCGCTCACTGGAGGGCGTGGCAAGCATCTGCAGAAGCTGCTCCTTAGATTTCTCCTCCAGCTTTGCAATCTGCCCCAAGCCATAGCGCCCTGTCTCCAGAGAACGTATTGCTTTCTGGAAAGCTTCTTTGTAGTTTTTGCCGATACTCATTACCTCGCCCACGGCACGCATCTGTGTGCCCAGCTTGTCCTCCACGCCCTTAAACTTCTCAAAGGCCCAGCGGGCAAACTTGATCACCACATAATCGCCGTCCGGCACATATTTGTCCAATGTCCCGTATTTCCCGCAGGGAATGTCCTTCAATGTCAGCCCTGCCGCCAGCATTGCGCTGACCAGGGCAATGGGAAAGCCGGTGGCCTTAGACGCCAGTGCGGAAGAACGGGATGTTCTGGGATTGATCTCTATTACAATGATTCTGTCGCTGACAGGGTCATGGGCAAACTGCACATTGGTGCCGCCGATGACCTGCACAGACTCCACAATGCGATAAGCCTGTTCCTGCAGCCGCTTTTGAAGCTCCTCCGAGATGGTAAGCATGGGCGCGGCACAGAAGGAGTCTCCGGTATGTACTCCCAGCGGATCGATATTCTCTATAAAGCAGACAGTGATCATATTGCCGTCCGCATCCCGGACTACCTCCAGCTCCAGCTCCTCCCAGCCAAGGATAGACTCCTCCACCAGAACCTGTCCCACCAGACTCGCCTGCAGACCTCTGGCGCAGACTGTGCGCAGCTCGTCTTTATTATATACCAGGCCGCCGCCCGCACCGCCCATGGTGTACGCCGGCCGCAGCACCACGGGATAACCCAGCCCGTCTGCAATCTGCAGCGCTTCCTCCACGGTATAAGCAACCTCACTGCGGGCCATCTCAATACCCAGCTCATTCATTGCCTTCTTAAATTCAATTCTGTCCTCGCCGCGCTCGATGGCATCCACCTGAACGCCGATTACCTTCACATCGTATTTTTCCAATATACCCGCGCTGGCCAGCTCCGCACAGAGATTCAGACCGGACTGTCCGCCCAGATTGGGCAGCAGCGCATCCGGGCGCTCTTTGGCGATGATCTGCTCCAGGCGTTCCTTATTCAACGGCTCAATATAAGTGACATCCGCCGTCTCAGGATCTGTCATAATAGTGGCGGGATTAGAATTCACCAACACGATCTCATAGCCCAGCTTTTTCAACGCCTTGCAGGCCTGAGTGCCGGAATAATCAAATTCACAGGCCTGTCCTATAATGATGGGACCGGATCCTATAATCAATACTTTATGGATATCAGTTCTCTGTGGCATGTTACAACCTCCTTAGTTGGTATCACTGTCCTGCCCCCGGATATTTGCGGACATTAACTTATTTTATCACACCTTATCCTGATTTACAAATACAGAATCCTGCTATTTTGCTAAAATCATTACAGAACCTCCGCTCTGAACTTCTGCAGAATCCCAAGAAGCAGACAGATACCATATGCGGACAGTATCACCTCCGCAATACACCCCGCATAGGTGATTCCCGATGCCTTGAACAAAATATTCATCAAAACGATGGCCGGAATCTCCAGCACAATCTTGCGCAGAATAGCAAAATACAAAGTCTTTCTGCCCATTCCGATTCCCTGCAGCACTCCCACTACCAAAAAATCCGCCAGCATAAAAGGCATAGCCGCACTGAAGCCGCGCAGGAACAGCTTGCCATAATAAACAATTTCGGCATTGCTCATAAAGAGACGGATCAACCACTCTGCAGCCACCCAATAACCCACAGCTATGACCATCATGACAGGCACTAATATTCTGGCTACAAACTTTATGGCATCCTCCATGCGCTTCACATTCTTGCTGCTGTAGGAATAACTGATCAGGGGCATCACTCCCTGGGTCCCGCCCAGGGCTATCTGCATGGGCAGCATCTGAATTTTCTGGGCGATGCCGATGGCAGCCACCGCCGGCGCTCCATAGCCTGCCACAAAATGATTCAATACCGTCATGCCTGTGACATTCAGCAGATTCTGTATCGACGCCGGCACTCCCACCCCACAGATACCTGCCACGATATCTTTGTGCAGCACAAGATAACGGGGATGCAGGCTGATATAGGTCTTACCCCTTCTAACTGTCAACAGTACCAGAAAATAGGCACATGCCACACAGTTAGAGAGACAGGTTGCCAGACCAGCGCCTGCCGCACCCATGTCAAATCCCCAGGGAAGAATAAAGATCGGATCAAGTACAATGTTTAAAAGACAGCCGCTCATAGTCCCGATACTGGCATGCAGCGCCGCTCCCTCCGACCGCACCAGATATCCCATCACCACATTAAGGATAGTGGGAACCGCGCCACAGATCACCGCCCACTGCAGATAGGCCGCAGTGGCCGTCTCAGTCTGGGCATCCGCTCCCAGAAGTCTCAGCAGCGGCGCAAAAAAGACCAGGCAGAGCAGAGACAGGATTATCCCGCTGAACACCGACCCGTAAAAGCCAAAGGCAGCGCTCCTTTTGACTGTCTCATAATCACTTCTGCCCAGCGCACGGCTCATCATGCTGGAAGAACCGATTCCGAAGAGATTGTTCACCGCATTGAAAGCCAGCAGCACCGGAGCCGCCAGAGCCACCGCCGCATTTTGTACGGGTGCATTTAAAAGCCCCACGAAATAGGTGTCCGCAATACTGTAAAACACCATGACCAGAGAGCCGAGAATCGTCGGCACCATCAATCTTCCCACTGCCTGCGGAACGGGTATCCTTTCAAAAATATCGCTTTGTTTTTCTGCCTTCACCAATCTGTCTGTACCCTCTTTTCTGCCGCAGGCGGCTGACTTATTGTTTTGGAGCTCGGCTTAAATGCCGGATCGCTCTTTGCAGTCTCCCGCATTGTGTCCGTATTCATCAGTCTATTTTATGTAATGCGGCATTTTTCATGTAACCTGATGAAAATTGTATCATAACCTGACAAAAAATCAAATCCCATGTGCATAAAACGGGGATGAAGTTTATGTAAAACCTTCACCCCCTGCCGTATCACAAAAGATCAATCCGTATAAAGTTTGTTCACAATCCCGCGCCCTGCGCTCTTCCGGCCTTTAAAGCGCTCTGCAGTCCCGCAATGCCAACCCGGGACAGGATTTTGCCAACGCTTTTTCCAACTGCTCCATCCTGGAGGCTCCGTCTACCCATATAGCCATCAGCCTCTCGCCGTCCGCATTCAGCAGATCCACCACATACCGCTGTTCAGCTCCCTGCGCATGATTCCCCGGTCCCACAAGCCTGCTGCCTGCAATATCAGATATTTTCGCAATCCGATAAGAAAGCTTGCCACAAAATTCGTAACGGCTCACCACATAACTGTCTGTGATTCCCACGGAGCTCTCACTGTTGACTGCTATACTGCAGTTTGGAAGGCCGGCCATCTGACGATCAAACTCCGCCATCTCTTCCTCCGTGGTGATCAGTCGTGCCAGATTCTCCTTCACGGGCTTAGCCTCATCCTCCGGTATACCGTGCGGACTGAACGCCAGAGCCGCAAAACTTGACAGTCCCAGGATGCCTCCCACCCATCCCAGATAAGGCATCAGATCTACCTTAGAATTGCGGTTTAACAGTATAATAACCACACCTATGACTGTAAACAGAACCGGCATCAATAGCAAGACTGCCGTATCCCGCGACTTTTTCCGCTCCTGTCTCACTCTCAAAGTACTCTCATAGCTTTTCAGCCAAATCGGTTTCTTCATATGTTTTCCTCTCTTCCTGATTATGAATCTCTGTGTACACCCGGAATTCAGAACAAGACACACTGCAAATGTATTCTTATATTATACTTGTATTTCACTTTAATTACAATCCCCGCCACCGACCACTTTAGCTCGTTTTTTGTCGATTCATACCAAACAGAAAATGAATGCACTATTAAATGTCATATGCTATCATAAGGATACCAAAAACAAAAAACTAGTAGCCGAAAGGACAGGACTCATGAATTTACTCAGAAAAATATACTGCAGAGCTTTTCAGAGCGCATTCCGTCTTGTTATGCCGCTCCTCCCCTACCGCAAGCCCGCCGTATACGGCAGTATAGAACAAATCCCGCACATTCTTCAAACAAACAATTGCCCGACCGTACTGATCGTTACGGACGCCTCCATAATCAAGCTCGGACTTACCGACCGGCTGCAAAAGGCTCTTGACGCCAGTCATATTTCCTACTGCATTTATGACGGAACCGTAGCCAATCCCACCACAGAAAATGTGGCAGAGGCAATGAAACTGTATCTTTCCAATCGTTGCAATGCCATCATTGGATTCGGCGGAGGCTCCAGCATGGATTGTGCAAAAGCCCTGGGAGTATGTATTGCAAGACCGGATCGTCCTCTCTCCCGGATGAAGGGAATTCTTAAGGTACACAAAAAGCTTCCTCTTCTGATCGCCGTTCCCACGACCGCCGGAACCGGAAGTGAGACCACTCTCGCCGCCGTTATTACAGACGCCAAAACCAGACATAAATATGCCATCAATGATTTTCCTTTGATTCCCGGATATGCCGTTCTGGACCCCAAAGTCACTTTAAGCCTTCCGCCTTCCATTACGGCAGCCACGGGAATGGACGCCCTGACGCATGCCGTAGAAGCCTATATTGGCAACTCCACCACCCGCGAGACAAGAAGGGACGCCCTCCTGGCAGTAAAACTGATCTTTGAGAATCTGGATGCCGCCTACACAAACGGAAGTGACATCCGTGCGCGCAGGAATATGCTGAAAGCCTCTTTCCATGCGGGCTGTGCCTTTACCAAATCCTATGTGGGGTATGTCCATGCCGTCGCCCATTCACTCGGAGGAGAATACAATGTGCCGCACGGTCTTGCCAATTCCGTCCTGCTTCCCTTTGTGCTGGAAGCTTACGGAAAGACGATACACCGGAAACTGGCATATCTCGCCGTCGCCGCGGGAATCGCAGCAAAGGAGACTCCCACCGAAACTGCCGCCAAAAAATTTATTGCCGCCATCAAAGAAATGAAGGCAAGATACGGTATCGGCGATACGATAAGCGCCGTCAAAAAGGAGGATATCTCAAAACTCGCCCGGTATGCGGATAAAGAGGCCAATCCCCTCTATCCTGTACCCGTCTTAATGAACGCCGCTGAATTAGAATCGTTTTACGATATGATTATGGAAAAATCATGAGAAAACCCGGCTGCTCTCCTCATTTCCTCTCTTTCTGTCCCCGCCGCAGGGCTTCCTCCCTATAGGTCTCTGCCTGTTCGGGAAGCCCCAAAGCCTCATAGCAGGCAGTCAGACCTTGAAATGCCCTCTCGTTGCCCGCTTTCAGCGAGAGCTCCGGTGCGGTCTCATACGCCGCATTATAATACCAGACGGCTGCTTCCTCATAGTCTTGGATTCCGGCATAAAAATCTCCCAATTCACAGCATATCTCTGAACAGCCTTCCCCTGCCACCAATTTCACCGCATATTTAAAAAAACCGGCGGTATCACCGCGCAGCCTGGCCGCCCTGGCCGCCACACAACAGGCTTGGGCAAACTCAGCAGGCCCCCTGTCCACGTCTCTGACCGAGTCCGCAAAAAAGCTTTCTGCCTGAAGAAAGTCTTCGTCATTTCCCGCCACAAAAAGCTCTCTCGCATACATCTCATGCAGATGGGAGGAAAGTCTGACCCCTCCGGCCGTCTGTCTCCTGAAGTTTTCAAGGTCCCGCCCCGCATGGCTGCACTCCGGCATATGAGTGATGACAATATCACTGTCATACACCACAGGCTCCAGCCGCACAGATTCATGAATAGGCTCCTGCCACACAAATTCTCTCTGCCGCTTAAAAAGCTTGGGACGATATTCCTCATCAAAATTGTAGACTGTTCCAAACTGCAGTTGATTGCCATATTTCATCTGTACAATCTCTATCTCCGGGAGCAGCGTTTCCTTCAGCAATAGATAACGGCTCCGGTTTTCCTCGTCCAAAACCTCATCGGCATCCGCTGAGTAAATATAGTCCATATGCGCCTTGGAAAATGCAAAATTGCGCGCGGCGCTGAAATCATCCGTCCAGACAAAATCATAGATATCATCCGTATAACGCGCAGCTATCTTCTTTGTCCGGTCGGTGGAGCCTGTGTCCACAATGATGATCTCGTCCATCAGATCCGCCACACTGTCCAGGCACCTGGCCAACACCCTCTCCTCATTCTTCACGATCATGCAGAGAGAAATTGTAATCTTTTGGTCCCTCATATCCATTGAGCCTCTCCTTCGTCAAACTGTATCCTCGGCAGACACTTTTTTTAAATGTACCATCTCCGGGCAGTAAAATCAACCAAAAACCAGAATGCTGCCACAATATAAGGAATCAGCGGCACCGGAGCCTTTAGATACCCGTTCTTCCCGATATTTCTCCTCATCAGCTGAACCAAGGCCAGACTGGCGAACACAAGCACCATATGTGTCAGATAATGCCGGAGTCCCCCTCCCCGGACTGCCAGCATCACGGCGCAGACGGAGAAAGCATGGCAATCCGCACGCCCGTAAAAACGGGCAAACAACAGCTCCTGCAGCAATACATAAATGGCAAGAGACACCAAAAGCTCCCACTCGTCCCACGGGACGCCGTTCTCCCATATTGTCTCAAGCAGCAACAGGCCTGCTGCCATTCCCGCTGCCCACCACACAAACCGATAGACCATCTGCTCCCACCAATCCATAACTGCCGCCGCCAGAAGACAGCCCCCGAACATGCTCCACAGCAGTTTCTTCAACAGCAAACTCTCCCACAAAGCTGTCGCAGCCATGTGTTCCGCACCCGCAAAGACATCTTCCATACAGAAAATAGAAAGTATACCTGCCAGAGCCAGTGTGAACCTGTCCTTTCCCGTCAGGCTCAGGCTCCAGTCAGCATCCCTGCTTCCCGCAAAGAACAGTCCCGCCACCGTGCCAAACAGCACGGCCGGACAGATACCCCATGTCCAAGACTGCAAACCCTCGTATCCTTTCATAGATAACTCACCTGAGCCTGGTTCTGAGCTCGTTCAGCACACTGCCTTCCACGCCCAGCACAGCCAGCGCGGGATGTTCCTCGAGCATCCGATCACCCTTGTAGGCCCGCACAGTGATCACATATTCCCTCCTCTCCTGCACATTGAGCGGAATCACAAATTCACAGGACTCCTCTTGCTTATACATGGGATTCTCCTCATAGACATAAATCCGGTTAAGATCAGGATTCTCAGCCGTAAATTCCGGCGGAAACCCGACTTCCACGCGATCTGCATATCCTCTCAGGGAAATACGCAGACGTCCGCTTTCCCCCCGCTTAAACTGCGGCTCATGAGGCTCCAGCACTCTCTCTATCTCTGCAGACAGATCAAATTCCAAAGTACTGCAGACGATGCTCCTCTCGTTTCCCACATTGTCCGACGCATAAGCTGTCACTCTGAAATCTCCGCTGAAGACCGGCAGATCCTCACAGATATCCACAGCAATCACCCCTTGATCGTCAGGGGTATAGCGCTCCACACAACCATTGTCCAGATTTTCAATTTCCAGATACAGTTCGCGGACTCCGCTGAGAGCGTCTTTTGCCTGCACATGCAGCAGAATATGATCCTGTCTTCTGTCCAGCAAAGGCAGGTTTTCCAACACCTCCATACCGGTAATCCGCGGGGCCTCCCCGTCACCGATCAGCCGGATGCCATGCTCAAGATCCATCCGGTAATCAGAATAAACGGTCTTGTGTCCGTCGCGGGC
The DNA here is from genome assembly GCA_949840915.1 of uncultured Lachnospiraceae bacterium. GTDB lineage: Bacteria > Bacillota > Clostridia > Lachnospirales > Lachnospiraceae > Acetatifactor. Next base: position 26,982 of record CATKXY010000011.1, read on the forward strand.
TCCCGCGATGGGAACCACACAGATTGTCTGCCCATGGGCAGCCCTGTCCGGCAGCAGCTCCTGTAGGACCATAAGTCTCCTGCCTTTCCGGCTTCTGACTGCTTTGGCATAAATTCCTCCTGTGAGATACCCCTCTCCTTCCGCCCGGAAACGCAGACTGTCCCCGGGCAGTTCTTCCGTCTCCTCCTTCACGTCGCAGACAGGCACATCCACTGCAGTCTTTATGCGTCCTCCAAATCTGCCCTCGCTCTCCAGGATCGCCTGATCCAACTGATAATCTTTTGCGGCCGGTCCCTGCATATACGCGCAGTGCTCTATCACCAGAGGAGTGCAGCCGTCGCTTCTCACATAGTATGTATCCGCCTCCCGGGCCTGATAAATGTTCTCACCAGAGTGCAGCACCAGCTGTTCTGTGACAATGGGCCACCTGACCCCTTTGCTCCCGCCTGATATGCTGCCCAGGGGAATATGAACCTCCGCACTTTTGTTTCCCGCCGCATCCTCCGCCAGCATGTGCAGATACTGCTCCTCCTGCAAAAGCGTGACTACAAGTTCCGCCTGAGACAGGTAGATTCCGTTTCTCTCATCAATCTCCGTGTACGGATAGGTGTCCAGACAATACCGATAACCTGCCGTTCCGGACACCAGCGTATTGACGGTGATATTAGATACCGAAAGCTTCTCCTGATTCTCCTCAGCATAGGATTCCGCTTTGTGATAATAAACCGTGCCATGATCCTGCGGTTTTTTCCAGCTTAGCTTCAGCGTCTCCTCATCCAGAGGAAGCTTCACCACACTGTCCAGAGAAACGGGATCGGGTGCCGCCGCATCCTCTGCGGTAACAGCCTGCAAAGAGGTATCTTGCCAAAAACCGATGTTCTGTGACGCTATCTTAATCCCTCCGTTCCCTTTGCGGATGCCCGCCCTCATCTCGTACCAATGCGCCCGCGCCGCATTGACATAACTGCTCCCTCCGTAAGACGGTTTCGCACTGATCACATAACCGTCATAGGGATAACCACAGATGTAATCCTCCGTCTTCCCGCAGCTTACCGCATAGCCTGCCGCAGCACTGCAGACAGAAGGACTTTTCTTCTTAGTATTGTTAGCTTGATTTCCGTGGGTAAGGCAGCGATGATCATAGTAGTCTGTCTCATGCCCGCTGCAGCTCTGTCCCAGGGAGGCATCCGCTCCACAATTGGGACAATATTCCTCATCGCTCCCTCCCCAGTACCAGGTCTTGCTCCCGCTATAGCTATGTTCCAGTTTCTGCCCGCATTTTACAGGTATGGTATAGCAGCCGCCCTGCTTGGAGGAATCTCCCCGGTGAATGTGATTGCAGACGCCGGACTCATGGCTGTGCACCAGCCTTTCGCCTGCGTGTCCGCCAAGGAAGCCTCCTCCTCCGCCCGAACTGCCGCTCTCTCCTTCATGGCCTTTCAAGACAAGACTTTCGGCAGAACCTCCCGGATATCCGTCACCACAGTCCCCGGCTCCGCCTCCGCCGCCGGCCATGAGCAATATATCTTCGGACCCCGATGAAACCACGGAGAAGCCGCCCCCATTGGCATAATTTTCTCCTCTGCCGCCTCCGTTAAAGCCATTTTGTCCGGCCACACAATAATCCACAAGTTCTCCGCTGCGCAGCCAAAAAGTTCCCGCTGCCATTCCGCCCAGACCGCCTGAAAATTCCCCGTAATTTCCTCCCTGCGCCCCCCATGCCTCGATGCGATAGAGACCCGTGTAAGGCACACGGAGAGAATCGGCCGTATGGGTATATTCAAATTGCCGCTCAAAGGAGACGCTTTCCTGCAGATCATGAGCATCCAGAACCTGTTTCCATGGCTCGCCCTCCCTGCTCTTATACAGCTTATAGAGTTTTTTTAGTCCGTCCGGCTGGCTCCAGCTCAAATCCACAGCGCCTCTGCCGTCATTGACCTGATAATTGTCCTTTGCCGTCAGCACCAGCTCTACCCATTGTGCATAGAGCGTCATATCTCTTGTGGGTATTAGCTCCGTCCCCGCCTTACCTGCAGGCTTTTTAAAATTCTTGTCATAATACCAGCCCCCAAAAGACAGATTCTCCTTATGGGCATCAGGCAACAGGACCGCATCCCGCCCGTAAACTGCCGTTATGCGGTCCACATTGCCATCCTTCCCACAGAAACGGTATTGACTGCCCTGCAATTGCCCGGCAAAAGGCATTCCCTGAGTCCATTCCAGAAAATGCTGCGTCCCCCGGATATCCTCCAGCATTTCCCCGTCTCCCAGATCAAATCTCACCAGACAGCCGGAGGGCGCACGGAGCTTACTCGAATCTATCACATAACTCGTCCCGTATTTTCCCTGCACACGGGTCAGTCCTTCTCTGCCCTCATAACTGCCGCCGGACGGATCGATCTCCAGAGTGCTCACGGACGGACGCCACATGGCATACAGCCGCACGCTTCCGGACTCCTCATCCTCATGATAATCCCCTGTACACAGATTCAGAATCTCCTCTCCGTCCGCATAATACTCTCCACTGCCGTCACCCGCCGAATTCCACCCCGCAAATTCCCACCCGATCCGGGTATAGGTATTGCGTGTTAAATGCCTCTGAGGTACGACCGATCTGCCCTCATAACTTGCGGCATTGTCATACATATGAAAACTGGGGGCCATATAGCCTCCGCAGGGATCCCCGTTCCCGTTGGCATCATAGATCACCCGGTAGCAGTTGGCCGATATTTCCCTGCAGGTATGCCACTCTGTGTCAGCTCCCTGCTCCAGATTATTATCAAAGGGACACAGGTAATAGTAAGCCATTCCCTTCCCTACATGAAGATAGTCCAGACTCTTTGCCGCTGTCCTGCTCATGTAAAAATGACAGCTTACAACAGGCGCTTTACAGTCCGCACAGATCGGGCGCCATGCGGAAAAATGCTTTTGAAAACATGGGCCCCTGTGATACTTCACACCATGAAAATGATCCTGGGATGGATAACTGTTATGGCAGCAGTTCACCCTGGAAAGCGATACTCTCCATTCCGACACAGGAATGGCCCCCGTCTTTCTCACTTTATAATAGTGCTCACCTGTCCGCAGCGCCCTGAGCGAACCTGCGACTCCCGTACTGATATCGGCGGAGCCGTCTCCCGCATACCATTCCACCGCCCGGTTTCCCGCATCCGCAGTCCATGCCAGTCCGTCCGGCGCAAAGCTCACATAAGGACTGTTGTAGAGATTTCCCGCCTGAACCAAAATTCCCCTCCACAGAATACCAAGCAGTATTCCCCCTAACACGGTACATAGTCTTATCCTGTTCATCACTCACACACCTTTACCACCCGCAGGGTTCCCCTTGCAAGCTCCGAATAAAACTGCTCCACATCCCCTGCGTCCAGATACACATTGACACGCTGCGCCGCCGAGAGCAAGTCTCCTCCTCCGATGGCATTGCCTGCGCTGTCAAACACCTGCTCCACAAATACCTCCCGCCAGATCAAATGCGCGATACCGCTCTCGGAGACCGTATAGATATGTATCCTGTCCCCGGCGCGCAGCACGCCTCCTGCCACCTGAAACAGATCATCCGCCTTAAAACCTGCTATCACAGGTTCTCTCATCCGGGCAGTGATTTCGCTCTGCGCCTCAAACATTCCCGTCGTCAGCAATGTCCCCTCCGCTATCGGCAATCTTGCGACCAATCCTTCGAGCTGCCCGGGGCTTGCCAAAGCCGTGACAGGGATCACTCCCCGATCCACCTCCTTGAAACATAAATAATCCGCATAATTTTCCGGAGTGATCCGCTCTCCTTTGGGGATCTCTCTGACCGCCGTATAGATGCCGCCGCGCTCATACTCGCTCAGAATCTTTTTTTCCATCTGAAGCATCACCGCAAAAATTCCGATAGCCGCCGCCAGAGCCGCCACGATGCTTCCCGTCCACATTCTCAGCCACACATTCTTCCTGTCCACACTTCTATCAGCTTTCATCGTTCTCATATTTATTAACCTTTTCCCTCTCACTTTCTGATACAATATCCACCAGTTTGCCCTTGTGGGCCTGTGCCAAAACTCCCGCAAAGCCTTCCACTTCAAAGCGTATTTCACTGTATACTCCCGTGCACTCCACCGTTACCCCGTTGGGAGCTTTGACCGCGCCCAGCGCACCCCTCCAACGCTCTGATATCTTCCCATCCCTTCCTATGCGGACGGCATTTACCCGGTTTTGATCCACATTGTAAATAATATAGTCTGCAATTTCCACAGGTCCCGCAATCATGGTCCGGTTTCTGCACTCCCAGTTTTCGTCCAGGCCTAAATTCTCCCGTACCGCATCCGTATAAATTTCGTAAGCTGCCGGAGCGTCGGCTATGACGACTCTATGACTCCTTCCATATTCCTCCAGATCGATCAGTGCCGACGCCAGATTGGATACCGCCAGCGCATCCTCCAGGCATCCGGCTGTAGAGCGCCATGAGGCTAATGTCAGCATTGTATTCATTAAAACAATCAATACCAGCAAAAAGAACATCCCCAGAATCCACTCTGCCTGTCCCCGGTCCCTCACATTAATATTTCGCTGTTGACACCCGCTTCTCCTCAAACGCATATTTCCCTCCCAGTTTTCCACAGATCTGAAGCACAATCTTTGCTCCGTAACCGGTCTCTCCCAATGTGGTGCCTGCCAGATCAATCTCGGTGACGCCCTGTTCCGAGAGCTCAAACAGCAGATTCTCACGATCCTCAGGACTAAGTCCTCCCACCGTCTCCATACGCAGAATATAACGTCTGGCCAGCTGATCTACCTCCGCCTTCTGCTGGATCAGCCACATATCATCCAGAAATGCCAGCATGACCACCGTCATTGCCAGGATAAAGATACCTGTGATCATGATATTGCCCGCACTGCCTTCCTGGAGACATAAATTTCGCCCCTGACGGCACGCCCTTGCGCCCCGCCCGAATCCTTCTCTCCCCGGTCCGTTACCGTCCGTTTTCACCTTTTGATCTCCCATCTGTCGGTATCCCTCCCGTGCCCCTACATGCCGGGAACGGCTCCCGTGCCGCCTAAGATATTCTGCGCTCTGGAAGACATTGCCTCTACGATCGTCCGGATAAAATCGGTGAGGCTGTCCTTCATCACCACGCACAGAAGCAGCGCTATTATGCACAAGCCTACAGTGACCAGAATACCGTCAATGCCGGCGTCCTTCGCCGTCCAGAATCTGTTTCCTCTCCGATGCTTCCGTCCTTTCATATTCTCTCTGCTCATGCTTTTCCCTTGCACGCCCCTGGATTTGATGTCTGCCAATTTCATATATGATCCTCCTGTTCTTCCCGATCTGAATTTTTTCTTTTTTAAAATTTAAAATTAATTACTATCTTTTCTTTTGTAGCATTTGACTTCTTTATGATTCCTGTATTCTCATAACCGAAACGATGCCGCAAACATCTGCGTGATACACGCATAGAGTATCATTCCCAGCATTGCGGCCAGAATCCCCAGCTGATAAAAAGTAACACTGCGGTCAAGCGCACCTTTTCTTCGTCCGAGAACAGCCATCTCCATGTCCTTTACCTGCTCTGCAATATCGCTTAAAAGCTCCACCGCCTGTCCCGACTCCATGGCCTGCAGCAGCGTAATGCACAATGCATCTATATAACGGTTGTCAAAGCATCTCTGAAAATGATCCAGCGCGTCATGCACATCCGCCTTGACGGTGACAGCCCCGGCCAGATCCAGAAGCGCCTGGCGCAGACGCACATCCTGCACACCTGCGTAGCATTCTGTCAGGGCATCCGTCATGTATACCCCGGCTCTAATCTGTATCTCCAGGCCATGATAGATAAACTTCAGTTCCGGCAGCATACGCTCATTATCCCGGCTGTTCAGATACTGCACCAGCAGCAAAGGCAATATGTAAAATCCCACAGAAGCCAGAATTCCTGTCCACAGTGCATATTGCAGGCCCACGGCAAAACCCAGAAACGCAAGCAGCAGCCTGAGCGCCAGCCATGAAAGCGGCTGCAGTCTGCCGCCAAAGTGAAATGCGGCTCCTTTTCTGCACAGCCATTCTTCCGTTCTCTGATGCCAGTTGGTGTCCTTGCTCCGGGATGCCAGATATCCCCGAAATTCCTCACAGGCCCGAAGGACCTCCCGGCAGGACCCTTTGCTGCCGATCTGCAGCATCCGGATAAACAAAAGAACGGCCGCCGCCACAGGCAGCACACTCAGCCACCATAAAATATCCTCTTGCCTCAATCTCTCACCTCCTTTCCGAGAGCCTGCCCAGAAACAACAGTAAAATAACAGCAACCGTTCCCATTGCGATTCTGCCGGGTATCGTCTCAAACATGAGTGTCCACACGGAAGTCTCCAGCAGACCATCCACAACAGCCAGCGCAAAGCCTGACAGAAACAGCAACAGCATCATATTGATGACTGCCTCCCGCAGCATACCTCTGCGCTCCTCCCCCATCCTCAGATATTCCCTCATGATTCTGCGACTGCTGTTTACCAGAAGTGTAAAGTCCGCACAATAGCGTACGCTGATCTCCATGTTCCGCACCAGTTCCTTGAACTTGGGATGCTCAATCTTCTCTGCCATGGACAGGAGTGCCAGACTCGTATCTCCCGTTGTCTGCGCCTCATATCCGCACTCATCCAGAGCGGAGCGCAGCGGTTCTTCCACATATTTGCTTATTTGTGTGAATATGCCGGTGAGTTCTCCGGCTGTGATGCTGTAATTACCCAGAAAATCCAGAAATTTGATAAGATTTGTGTTGACACTTCGAAATGCTCTCATCTTGCAAAACTGCAGCGCCAGATACTCCGCGCCCCAGAGTGCCGCTATTCCCAAAAGCATCGTCCTCCAGCCGAAGCCTGCCAGAAGCGCCGCGGCCAAAACCGCTGCGCCGACCAGATTGACCGCCATCCAAAGCTCCGCTGTCAAAAAGGGAAGGAAGCGTTTCCAACCGCTGTAATGCAGCTCCCGCTCCGCACGATACCAGAACGAATACTCTTTTTGTAATGTCATCAGCTGCCTGCGGCTCTCCAACAGCCTTCTCCTGGCGGCCTCGTCCAGCTCCTGTCCGCCTTTCTGCAGCATCCTGCCGATCAACTCCAGCCACCTCACCCGGAGGCACAAAAGCCCGCATCCGCACAGCAAAAGCACAAATATCACTCCATATATCCATATCTTATAATATTCTCTCATAGATCAGTCTTCCTTTCTCTTCACTCCACCCTCTGCAGGCATAAATATTCCGTACTTGAAAACGCTCCATAAACACAAAGGTCTGAAAACAGTCCATCATGCGCATAAGCTCGTCCCGCGAATAGCGGCTGGCATACATTGCATAATCCACCAGTTTATCCGCCGCCCTGTCCGCTGAGGATGCATGGATCGTGGCTGCGCAGAGCTGACCCGTACAGGCGGCGTTCAGCAGATACAGCGCCTCCTCCCCCTTGATCTCGCCGATAATAAAATAGTCCACATCCATAGTCAGCCCGGCGATGCTGATCTGTTTGAGATCATAATTTACATGACTCTCTCTGCTCCCCGGCAGACTGTGCAGAAACATCATATCGGGATGAGCCATCGTCGTGAGCTCGTCCGCCTGCTGAGTCACCAGGACTGCCACATCATCCGGCAGCGTTTCCTTCAAAGCATTCAGCAATGTCGTCTTGCCGGAGGAATTGCCTCCGCAGATGATCGTGGATCCCCTGCGAAACCGCTGTATCAACAGTTCCGCCGTCTCCTCACACATCATCTTCCTGTCAATCAACTCCCGTATCTGCGGAAAAAATCTGGGGACTTTGCGAATGCATAGATAAGGTTCACTGTAAGTATTGACCAATGGCATAGACAGTGTAAAACGGAGAATAAAATGAGGATGACTCTCCGTATCCGTAAAACGCTGAATCGCGTTTAGATTGGAAATATTGACCTGATTCTTGGCAGCGATATAATCAATAAACTGCCGGTACTCTTTTTCGTCGGCAAAGCACAGACCTGCGTCCATGCGTCTACCCTCCCGCTTGATACGGATATTGTCGTGACTGATTACCCGGATATCCGACACCGCCCCGTCATCAATCAAAGGCGACAGCTTAGAATAACCGAAAATATACTGTTCAAACGCATCCAATATCTGATCGGCCAGCACGCCGGCAGCCAGACCTCTGCGTTTCAGATGTACCGCGGCTTCCTGAAGAAATCCCTCCCGGCTCAATTCCCCCCTCCGCATCTGTATCAGGGAAGTCTGCTTCTGGGTGAGATAGTCATCCACCAGCCGGTGAAGGCCCTCCGCTACATGCTGCTCCGATACCTGTGCTTCCGGCACATGCGTCTGCCTCACACGCACCTCCCTATAAGGCATATTCTGTTTTTCATTTTCCCTCATCACACCTCCTGGCTCAGTCCGTACACGGAAATGCGCAAGGCAGCAGTAAAAAATCAAAAAGTATCACCGCCGCTCAGGCATCTCACGCGGACGAATTAAATCTACCGATATTATTTATTTATACTAAATGGTAATTTCGGCCGAGAATGGCCGTCTGAAAAAACAGATACCCGGCAGCCGGTAGCTGCCGGGTAAGAAAAATTTACACCCTTTTCACTCAGATGTCAATACTTGAATCCGTATTTTTATAAGTTTGTGCAATCTGCAGAAATTGAAACTCTACAGTCCAATCACAAGCTCTCAGGCAGACAGATGCTCCCGGATGATTTCCTGAAATTGCTCGTAGACCTTCTTCAGCTCCTGCCATAACGCATCAGCCTGCGCCGCATTCACATCCGCAGCAGCCTTGCCCCGGAGCTCCTCAACCAAATCGGAAACCTTGCGGTAAAGCGAATCAAGTCCCAGATTCCCGGTAACACCTTTCATTGCATGAGCACATTTATAGGCCTCCTCATAATCCCCGGCCTGCAGATACTGCCCAAGCTTCTCATAATTGACATCGTCCAGAAATCTTCCCAGAAACTTTTGATACATACTCTCATTACCCATGAAACGGCCGAGAGCTGTATCCACATCCGCTCCACACTCTATCAAGCGACTTTTAAATCCGTCATCCATTTTATGTGTCATCTCCTTACTGATTTAAGTACTTAATAATTCAGATACTGACCACCTCAGGTAAAATTAAACATCTTGATTACTTCAACAATATTGAAGAAATCTTCCCGGGCAAGCTCAAAGCATTCGATCACATCCGGCGAAAACTGACCGCACTCACCGTTCAGGATCATATCATACGCGGCTTCGCTGCTGTAAGCAGACTTGTAGACTCTCTCGCTCACCAATGCCTCATATACATCCGCGATAGCCACAATATGGGCGCTGATAGGAATCTCATCCCCTACCAGATGATCGGGATATCCCTTTCCATCCCATCTCTCATGATGGTAACGGCAAATATCATAACAATACTTATAGAACTCATCGTCAGAAGACTTGTGGAAGGATTCCAGAATCTCACAGCCAATGGTGGTATGCGTCTTCATAAGCTCAAATTCTTCAGCAGTCAGACGTCCCGGTTTCATCAAAATAGCGTCCGGGATTCCGATCTTGCCGATGTCATGCAGAGCCGATGCCCGTGCAATCTGATCAATCTGAACCGGCGTAAGACCATACTTAGGGAAGTATTTGGCCAGATACTTCAAGAGAATTCTGGTAAAATACTTAATCCGCCTGATATGGTCACCCGTCTCAACACTTCTGAACTCCACAACGGAACCGAGAGCGTCTATCATAAATTCGTTGCCCTCGCGCAGCTTGCTCTCCTGCTCGCGAATAATCTGCTCCTGCTCTTTCAGACGCTCCTCCATATTGCGCTTGTTCTGATAAAGCTCAATGATATTGCGGGCACGTCTCGTAATAATGCTGGGATCAAAAGGCTTGTGCATCACGTCCGCAATACCGTATGCATAGGCTTTCTCCTCACTCTCCTGAGGCGTCATGCTGGTGATCAGGATAACGGGGATCTTCGATAACAGCTCCTTCTCCTTCATGTACTCCAGCACTCCGAAGCCATCCATGACCGGCATCACTACATCCAGCAGCATCAGCACCAGATTCTCGCTCTGCTCGATCTGCTCAATAGCTTTCTCTCCGTTGGAAGCCTCCAGTATGTCGTAGTCATCGGCAAACATCATATGAAGTATCGCTCTGTTTACTTCCTCATCGTCTACAATCAATAATTGTTCTTTGCTCATATTCTCTTATCCACTCAGCCGCCCTCACAACCAGGCGGTCCTATTCCTCCTTCTCCAAGAATTTTCGATAGGACATTTGTATTATACTATGCATTTACCGGCATTGTCAACGGCTGAAAATCAAGTCTGCCAAAACAGGGAGACTATTTGAAACTTTACAAATAATCTCCCTGCTCATGCTCATTCATACAGACAGCACATTTACTCTGCCGTCCCTCTGCGATCCCGCTTTAGTATTTCCCGAACTCACCGTCCAGAGAAATAATCTGCTCATTGTAGTTATCGCTCTCATAATTGCTTCTGCTGCGGCTGCTAAAATCCGAAGAAGATGACTGTCCGCCCGAAAGTCTGTAATTATTCAGAAGCTCTCTGAGGTTCACTGCCTGATTGGACAGCTCTTCGCTGGCTGCCGCACACTGCTCACTGGTAGCAGAGTTGGTCTGCACAACAGTGGAAACCTGACCGATGGCCTGATCGATCTGGGAAACTGCAGTAGCCTGATCGTTGGATGCCGTTGCAATATTGTCGATGAGTTCCACAACCTTCTCCACGGAAGATACGATCTTATCCAGAGACTGAGCGGTCTCCTCGGCAAGCTTGGCGCCATGACCCACCTTGCGGATGGAATCCTCGATCATATCTGCAGTCTCGCTGGCCGCAGATGCGCTCTTGGCCGCCAGATTTCTAACCTCTTCCGCCACAACTGCAAATCCTTTGCCATGTACGCCGGCTCTTGCAGCCTCTACGGCAGCATTCAGAGCAAGAATATTGGTCTGGAATGCAATATCGTCAATAGTCTTAATAACCTTGGAAATTGTCTCGGAGGACTCGTTGATATCATTCATAGCTTCGAGCATGGACTTCATCTGTCCGTTTCCGTCAATTGCCGCGGACTTCACATTGTGTACCAGATTCTCTGCTTCCGTAGCCTGGTTCGCATTGGTCTTGGTGCGCTCTGCAATCTCAGCCATGGAGGCGGTAACCTGCTGCAATGCGCTGGCCTGCTCCGTAGAACCCTGTGCCAGAGACTGGCTTGCACTGGCCACCTGCTCTGCGCCTATAGTCACATGCTGAGTGGATTCCTTGATCTCGCTCAGGATCCGGTTGTTGTCCGCCACCAGACGCTGGAATGCCTTGCCCAGCACGTCTTTGTCGCTGCGGGGCTCCACAACGATGGTCAGGTCTCCCTTTGCGATAGAGTCTGCTATCTTCACCTGATCCTTGGTTCCTTCCACCATCGCCGAGAAATTATCCATCAGCTCGCCCAGATCATCATTGTTGATCTTCTGGCAGTCAACCTCGTTGTCACCCAGAGCAAGCTTCTTGGCAGCCGCCGACAGTCTGACAACAGGAACGGTGATATTCTTGATCAGAACCACTGCATAGATAACGGTGATGATAACGGCAATGACCGATACCGCAATCATAATTGAGGTCAGAGCAATGATGGTTTTCTCCAGATACGCTTCATTGGCCAATGCGGCGTTGGACATACTCTCCATCAGCTTCACCAGACCCTGCTCCGCATTGTCTGCTGTAGCGACACCCGTGGTAGTCAGATTCGTTCTGGCTTTCTCTACCTGTCTGTTGCGGACCAGCTCGCCGCTCTCCTCGGCAAACCGGATATAGTCGTCCATATATTCTACAACGTCTTCATATTCCGAAACGATCTCGGAATTATATTCATCCAGCCCCTCCGCGAATTTGTCCAGATTCTCCTGTACAGCCTTCGCGTAACTATTCAGCTGATCGATCTGAGTCTGCATCTTGGCACTGTCATCGTGATACATATAAAGTATGTTGCGCAGACGAACCTTCACATCCGCAAAGTTACTGTATGCCTCACTCATGTAATACTCGCCCATGGCGTAATAATTATACTGTCTGCTGTAAGATTTGTTGAGATCGGACAAAGACCAGATGCCGACAGCCGAGAGAATTAGCATCAGAGCCAGCATAATGGCGCTGAAAACAGTAATTTTTGTTCTGACATTCATATCATTGATTGAAAATCCCTTTTTCATGGCAAACTCCTCTTTCTATGATTGTTCTTCCTCTTGTATATCCTCAAGTATCTCTAAATCCTCTTGCTTCACCAGCTTCTCCGGATCTATCAGCAGCTTCACGGAATCGCCCATGCGGGCCAGTCCGTAAACATATTTATGCTGATCGTTTTCCTTTCGTCCGAAGGACGGCGGCGGCACTATGTCCTCCTCAGTGATCGTGACTACCTCCGCTATCTTTTCCACGATCAATCCGATAACCATGGATTTGACATTAATAACGATAATACAAGTTCTGTCTGTATACTCCAAAGGTGACATTCTGAACCTTACCCTGACATCTATCACAGGAATGATTTTGCCTCGAAGATTGATAAGACCTTTGATATAATCATCCACTTCAGGCACGGCCGTAATGGGCTGCATCATGATAATCTCATTGATGTAGCTGATACTGATGCCAAAGAACTCTTTTCCCGTCTGGAAGGTCATAAACTGTCCTTTTTGAGTATCCTCTTCCAACAGTTCTTCTTTGATTTCTTCTGCCATCTACTGACTCCTTTCCTTATTTTCCATCAAGCCGGAAATATCCAGTATCAGGGCAATGCTTCCGTCTCCGAGCTGTGTACAGCCGGATAATCCTTTGACCTTCCTGATATAAGAAGGTATCGGCTTGACCACAATCTCCTGTTCTCTCAGCAGTCTGTCAATCAGCACGCATACCTGACTGCCTTCATGCTCCAGAACGACAACAATGCCGTCGCTCACGGTGGACGTTGCATCTTCCAGATCATATTTATCCTTCAACCGGATGAAAGGATAGCATTCGCCCCGCAGGACAATATACTCCTCTCCGCTTGGTTCCTGTACAATGGCATCCTCAGTGACTCTCACAAATTCCTTGACAGACGCCGTCTCCATCACAAAGGAGGAGTTTCCTACCTGCACCACGATACCGTTGATGATCGCCAGCGTCAGCGGTATCACAAGCGTCATCTCTGAGCCCTGACCCTCTGTGCTGTCTATATCCAGTCTGCCGCCGATGGTTTGAATGTTCTTTACCACCACATCCATGCCCACGCCTCGACCGGAATACTCCGTGACCACCTCCTTGGTGGAAAATCCGGGAAGGGTGATAAATCTGTATATCTCCTTGTCCGTAAAATCGGTGATAGCCTTATCTCCGATGAGACCGTTAGAAAGCGCTTTATTGTAAAGCTTTTCTCTGTTGAGTCCCTTGCCGTCATCCCGCACGCTGATATATACCTTGCCTCCCTCGTTCTTGGCCTCCAAGGTAATCTTACCCTTCGCAGGCTTTCCGAGCTTGGTTCTGTCCTCAGCATCCTCCTCGATACCGTGATCCACGGAATTTCTCACAAGATGCATCAGCGGGTCGGAAATATGTTCAATGATATTTTTGTCAACCTCAGTGTTCTCGCCGATCACTTCCAGCTCAATATCCTTGCCCAGCTTCTTTGAGACGTCAAACACGATTCTCTTCATCTTCTGGAATACGCTGGTCAAGGGCATCATACGCAGGGACATAATAATCTCCTGCAGCTCCGTGGTGATCTTGGAGAGCTGCCCGGCTGCTTTCTGGAAATTAGCCAGTTCCAGCCCGGGTACATTGAGATCGGGGTTCTGCAGTACTACAGCCTCGGAAATGACCAGCTCGCCGATGAGATCCATCAGCGCATCCATCTTCTCCACGTTTACGCTGATGATACTCTGCTGCTTGGGCTGGTTCTTCGCCAGGGTCTTGCCCTTGCCGGTCTCCTTGGACTTGACCACATAATCGCCGGGCATGGGCGCCTTGGGCTCTTCCTTCTTCTCCGGCACCGGTTCTCCGTCCAGATTGATCACAACCGGAGGCGCCTCCGCATGACCAAGCTCCACCAGTCCTTTTCCGTACTGCTCCGCATTAATCTGTTCGATATCAATAGTCTCGGCCTCCGAGCTGTCTATAAGCTCCCGGATCTCATCCTCCGTTATCTTGGTCTGGAGCAGCATATAGAAGCCCTCCGCAAGAATCACGTCCGAGCTGGCTTCATTGGAAATGATATCTTCCGGCGTATACAGCAGATCCTCCGCCACTTCCTTGAGCGCATAGGTAGCAGAATAAGCGCGCAGATTGCTCATCTGCGTATCATTTCTGTAGTGGATCACAACGCGGTAGAATTTACTCTCCTCGCTGGCCACCGGAGCGATATAAAACTGACTGGGCTCCTCATGCTTCTGCTTTTTGGGAAGCCGGATGCCCTGATCCTTGATCTCCCCTTTCAGCCGGTTCAGGAAATCATCCAGATCCGCCAGAAGCTCAGTCTCTTCCCCGTCTGCCTTCTCGCCGTCCTTGATCTTGGCCAGCTCCCCCGAGATGAAATCCGATACGGCCAGCACCTTATCCACCAGCTCCAAATGAGGTACATTTTCCGGCCTGGATTCTCTCAGATAATAGAACACATCCTCCAGTCTGTGGGCGACCTTGGTAATATTTTCATACATCATGATCCCCGATGAACCCTTGATCGTATGCATGACGCGGAAGATTTCGTTGATATCAGAATCGTCAAAAGATTCTGCATCCTGTTTGTCTAATAGGATGCCCTCAAGCTTTTCAAGGAGCTGAGTGCTCTCGTACAAAAACATGTCAAGCATCCCGTCTGTGTTAAATTCCTCTGCCATACTTCCTCCATTCCTCAGTATTTTGCTGTCTGGCTGCCCATTAGATCAAGCCCAGCTTTTTCAATACTATCTCAAATTTTTCAACATCGACGGGTTTGCCCGAGTAAGCCTCGCACCCCAGCTCAAAAGCCATTTTAACATTGCGTTCCTCGTTCAGCGCAGTAGTCATGATCACTTTGACGCGCTGCTCCTTGGGAATTTTGCGCTGCGCCTCGATGTCTCTGATGGCTTTGAGTACCTGATAGCCGTCCAAAACCGGCATCATCACATCCAGACAAATCAAGTCATAAGGCTCGTTGTCCTCCAGCGCCATCATAAAAGCGTCCACCGCTTCCTCGCCGTCCACTGTCACATCACATTCTCCATAACGTGACAGGTAGTTATCCATAAACTTACGGCTGGCAAAATCGTCCTCTGCCAATAATATCTTCATATCGGCCGTGCCCCCTTTCTGTTATCTATCTATGCTTTTAACAGGCCATATACCTTTCCTGCTATTGCCGTCAACGCCAGCTGATGCTGAACTGCGCCGTTATCATATGCAACCTTCGGCATCCCGTAGACCACACAGGTCGCCTCATTCTGCCCGATAGTCTGTGCCCCGGCCTTGCGCATCTCCAAAAGGCCCTTGGCTCCGTCCGCGCCCATACCGGTCAGGATGACGCCGATCGCTTTATTGCCCGCAGCCTTCGCCACGGAGTCAAACAGCACATCCACGGAGGGACAATGTCCGCTCACCTTCTCCACGCCTGCACACTCCACCTGGTAGCCGTCCCCTACCTTGATCACACGCATCTGCCGGTCTCCGGGAGCCAGCAGGATCTGACCCGGCAGAACCTTATCGCCGGTCTGCGCTTCCTTTGCAGCTACCGCGCACTGGTTGTTAAGTCTGTCGGCATACATCTTGGTGAACCCGGGCGGCATGTGCTGCACGATGACCACTCCCGGAATATCTCTCTTAAACTGTTTAACAACCTCAAAGATCGCCTCGGTTCCCCCTGTGGAAGCTCCGATCGCGATAATCCGTCCGTCCTGCTTTCCCAGGGCGCCGGCCATGGAATTGACCTCCACACGCTTGAGGCTTCCCAGCTTGGCCGTGGAAGCGATCTTTACCTTCGTCACAAGCTCCTGCTTCATGAAATTCCCAAGCTGTACCCTGTCCATATTCGAAGGCTTGTTCACAAAATCCACGGCGCCCGCCTCCAGCGCATCGAACACCGATGCGTCCAGCGAGCTGATCATCACTACGGGAATGGGATATTGAGGCATCAGTTTTCTCAAAAACTCAATGCCGTTCATCCGCGGCATCTCCACATCCAAGGTCATCACATCCGGCTTATACTTGATGATTGCATCTCTGGCCTGATACGGGTCGGAAGCCTGAGCCACCACTTCAATGTTCGGATCGGACTCCAGACTCTGCACCAGCATGTTGCGAAACATAAGGGAATCATCTACAACAAGCACTCTGATTGGCCTCATATTCATCTCACCTGCTTTCTATAGATTGATGGCTGTACATAATCAAAATGGATCCGGTTACGGTTAAGCCCCTCTGTAGTCCCGATAAACAGATAGCCCCCCGGCTCCATAAAATCATAAACCTTCTGTAACAGATTATACTTGGTATCGTCCTCAAAGTAAATCATAACATTCCGCAGAAAAACTACATGAAATTTCCTGCGGAAGGGAAAAGGATTCATCAGATTGAACTGCCTGTAGATCACTTCATTTCTCAGCTCCTCCGTGGCCTGATACTGCTCCGCGCCGACAGCCTTGAAATAATGCTGCTTCCACTTGGCAGGCAGCGGTTCGATCTGCTCCTTCAGATAAACGCCCTTGGCCGCGTGCTCCAGCACTCTGGTCGAGATATCTGTGGCCAGGATCTTGGTATCCCAGGACTTGTGCTCCATGCCAAAATAGTCCATGAGCAGCATCGCAAGCGTATAAGGCTCCTCCCCCGTGGAGGAGGCTGCGGACCATATCCGCAAATCCTTCTTGGCGGACTCCTTTGCTTTTAACTGGGGCAGCACCACCTGTTTCATAAAATCAAAATGCTCGCTCTCGCGCATAAAATAGGTATGATTCGTGGTCAGGACATTGATGAGGTTCTTCGCTTCCTCTCCCCCGGGATGCTCCTCCACCTTCGCCATATAGTCGCTGTAGCCGGAATATCCGTTTCTAACCAGATAATTCTCAAGCCTGCCCACGATCAGGGTCTTTTTCTGACTGAGATCAATTCCATAATTTTTCTTTACATATTGGACAATACGATTAAATTCACTATCCGTTATCATATCGTGCCTCCTGCAGCTGACTTAAATTACGTCCATTTGATTTGCTTTTGTATTTTATGAAAAACATCTACTATATCCGGGTCATAGACGGTTCCGCTTCCGTCATCCAGGATCTTTGCGGCCGCCTCCGCACAGGGCAAATCTGCGCCGCCGTTCCCCGGTCTTTCAAAATCTCTGACCAGCGCGGTAATCCGTGCTTCCACAGGAATCGCTTTGCCCTTTACGGGGGGATAACCCGTGCCGTCCCACCTTGCATACTGATACTTTGCAATGTTCAGCGCCATATTCAGCAGAGTGCCGTTATGATGTTCAATGCCTATCTCCTGCAGAATCCGTGCACCCTCCACGGAACGCTGCTCCATATACGGCGCAGCCCGCTCGCGCGATTCCTCATCTCCTGAACCGGTATGGCCGGAATCTACCAGGCTTCCTATGTCATAAAGCTTTGCAGCCGTCTCGATTCCCTCTATAAATTCATCGGTGATCTCATCTCCGTACTCAGGCAAAAACTGAAGCGCCTGCGCAAACATCCTGCAGTTGTATCCCACATTATTGAGATGCCGCTCCATCCCGGCATCCCGCCTCTTAAGAATTCCGGCCAGAGCGTGCAGAACATTGACCTGTCCCTGCTCCAGCTCCTTTTTCTGCTCCTCCACCAGCGCATGCATCATCCGATTGTAATCCGCCATCTTCTGCTGCATCTGATAACTGCTCAGCTGATTGCGCACCCGCATGATGACCTCCACCGCCTCAAAGGGCTTCGGTATGTAGTCCACAGCGCCCGCGTTGAAAGCCCGCTCTTTTTCTTCACCGCTGTTGAGGACCGTGATGAAAACAAACGGAATATCTCTGGTCTTCGGATTGCTCTTGAGCATCCTGCAAAATTCCAACCCGTCTATCCCGGGCATGGACAGATCAGACAATATCAAAGAAGGCTTCGTCTTCCTGATCAGCCCCAGCGCATCCTGCACATTCAGAGCACACAGAGTCTCATATCCCTCCCCGGAGAGCATATTGTCCAGAATCTCCACATTCATATCAATGTCGTCCACGATCAGAATCTTAGGTTTTTCTTTGTTAGAGCTTGAATTATTAGAGTTTGAATTCGCATACCCGTTTTGCATACTCTGTCCCCATCCGCATCCTGCTGCTCACAGTTCTCCGATTCGCTCCGAGAGCGCTGCCTTCAGATTTTCATACATGGCCATGCTCTTGTCATGATTGCACTTTCTGATTGCCATCTCCATGCGCAGCACCTGTTTCTTGATATCGTCATCACCTTTCTCAACCAGCGCCTTGACTGTGGAAGCCAGCATCTCCGCCTTATCCCACGCCCCCATCTCTATGGACAGCACAAGCTTATCCATGCGCTTCTTCAATTCGGCCCGGTTCTCCTGCTCCCCAAACTGCAGAATTCCGGCATCTTCTGTATTCTCTTTATTTGTATACTCGGACCAGTCTACATATACCTCGTTTTGATTTTCATCCGCCTGCTGATCAGTCCGAAGCTTCACGGAAAAGGAGAACGTGCTGCCCTTTCCCTTCTCGCTCTCCAGATGAACGTCGCCATGCATCAGTTCCACCAGCTGCTTGGTGATGGCGAGACCCAGACCCGTTCCCCCGAACCGTCTGGTGATAGATGCATCCACCTGGCTGAAGCTCTGGAACAGCTTATCCTGCTCCTGGGGCGAAATCCCGATGCCGCTGTCCTTCACCATGAAAAACAGCTCCACTTCATCGCCTGCCTGCATGGTCTTGCCCGCTACCACACTGACAGATCCCGCCATGGTAAACTTCACGGCATTGGAGAGGAGATTATTAAGAATCTGAACCAGCCTGAGCTCATCTCCTATCAAAAGCCGGGGAATCCTCTCGTCAATGTCCACGCTCAGCCGCAGCTCCTTCTTGTGAATCTCCGCAGTGTGGGTGGCGATCACCCGGTCCATCATCTTATAAAAATCAAATTCCTTTTCCTCGATGGTAAATTTACCCGTCTCCAGCTTGGAGAAATCAAGGATATTATTGATGATCGCCGACATATTGTCACAGCAGTACAAAATAATATCCAGAGTCCTGCGCAGTCCCTCATCCTGCACTTCGTTTAAAAGTGTAGTGACATGACCTTTTATGCCGTTTACCGGCGTCCGAAGCTCATGGGTGACATTGGCGGTAAACTCATTTCTTCTCCTGAGATTCTCCTGTCCTTCCTCCCGAAGCTCCCGCATCCGCAGATTCATATCCCTGAGTACCGTGACATCCTCTGCAAGAAGAACATACGCGCCTGCCCGGGCGGCGGGAAGAATATGTACATCCGCGGGGAAGCAGGAACTGTTCTTCCGATACATGGCAATATCTCCCCGGCCCTCGACCCTGCTTCTGTCAAAGACATCGGAAGATTCTCCTGCCCTGGAAAAAACCTGTCGGAAAATCTGTGTCATGTTGCATTCCGTCAATTCGTCCCTCTCGTATTCCAGTTTCTCCAGAGCCGCCTGATTGCCGAAGAGGATTTGCCCTCTCTCATCAAAAACCAGAACAAGCTCCGACAGACCGTCCACGATCCGGGAATCTAACCATTCAAGCTCCATAACTCCCTCCTGCACCTACATATACAATTTTATTATTTATTTCCCCTTTTTTCAAGCTCTTTTTTGAAATAACGGCACGCACAGAATATTTACATGGTTTTTGAGAACTCCTCTGTTGTTTTTGCTCTGTGCATATGCTATAATTTCAGAAAATAAGCACATAAATAATAAGCAAAACAACAAAGGAGATTCTCGATATGTCTATTATTTTATCTGGTGGTTTATTGATTATTATCTTCGCCGTTATCATCGCGGTAGTCGCTTCCGTCGTCTCCGCCGTTGCGGCCGACCAGGATGTGGAAGATTAAGCTCTCCGCTCTTCTCTTCAGGCGAAAGGATTTTCCGTGGGATACATCATGCCCTCAGGCTGATTGAAATTCAGATCCTCCACGGGAACACCCACATACTTGAACACTTCATACAGGGCTTTTCCGTAATGGCCGAAAGCCACCGCACCGTGATGGGGATAATTCTTCTCGATCAGCACATGGCGGTAAAACCGTCCCATCTGCGGGATCGCGAACACGCCGATACTGCCGAAGGACTCTGTCGCCACGGGAAGCACCTCACCCTGTGCGATATAGGCGCGCAGCTTACTATCCGCGGTGGACTGTAAGCGGTAGAAGGTGATGTCGCCGGGAGCGATGTCGCCCTCCAATGTGCCCTGAGTCACTTCCTCCGGCAGAGTTCTCGCCATGATCATCTGATATTTCATATTGCAGAAGGAGAGCTTCTTGGAACAGGTATTTCCACAGTGGAAGCCCATGAAAGTATCCTTGTGCGTATAGTCAAATTTCCCCTTGATGGATTCCTCGTACATATCGTCGGGCACGGAATTATTGATGTCAAGAAGCGTCACCGCATCCTGGCTCACACACGCGCCGATAAACTCGCTGAGGCACCCATAGATATCAACCTCGCAGGACACCGGGATCCCCATGCCCGTGAGACGGCTGTTGACATAGCAGGGCACGAAGCCGAACTGCGTCTGGAAAGCCGGCCAGCACTTGCCTGCGATAGCCACATACTTACGGTAGCCCCTGTGAGCCTCCACCCAGTCTAAGAGCGTCAGCTCGTACTGAGCAAGCTTGGGCAGCACCTGAGGCTTGAGATTGCCTGCGCCCAGCTCCTCCTCCATCTCTTTTATCTTCGCGGGAATTCTCTCGTCTCCCTCATGCCTGTTAAAAGCTTCAAACAGATCCAGCTCCGAGTTCTCCTCAATCTCCACACCCAGATTATAGAGCTGCTTGATGGGTGCATTACATGCCAGGAAATTCAAAGGCCTGGGGCCGAATGATATGATCTTTAAGCCTGCCAGTCCGATGATGGCCCTTGCAACAGGCATGAATTCATGGAGCATATCCGCACACTCGGCCGCTGTTCCCACAGGATATTCCGGGATATACGCTTTCACATTGCGCAGCTTCAGATTATAGCTGGCATTGAGCATACCGCAGTAGGCGTCGCCTCTGCCTCCTACCAGATCCTTACGGCTCTCCTCCGCCGCGGCGATAAACATAACCGGCCCGTCGAAATGCTTTGCCAGCAGTGTCTCTGATATCTCAGGGCCAAAATTTCCCAGATATACGCACAGGGCATTACATCCGGCGTTCCGGATGTCCTCAAGAGCCTGCACCATATGTATCTCGCTCTCCACGATACACACAGGACATTCGTAGACTTCCTCGCTGCCGTACTTTTCCGTGTAGGCTGCCATCAGCGCCCTGCGGCGGTTCACGGAAAGACTCTCGGGGAAACAGTCGCGGCTCACAGCCACGACGCCGACCTTGACTTGGGGTAAATTGTTCATAATGCATTCCTCCTATATTTTATATATTACTACATCTTACAACATTTCATATACCTTTTTACAGGCGGGATAAATCTCCCGGAATCTGCGGTAACACGCCTCATATTTCTCCGCAAGCGCGGGGTCGGGTTCTATGGTCTCCGCCACTCTTACCACCGCTTCGGCTGCCGCCTCCACGGAAGGGTATTCTCCGCAGGCGACCGCCGCCAGCATGGCGCCGCCCAGGGCAGGTCCCTCCTCATTCTCCAGCACATCCACCTTCAGATTCATAATATTGGCTATCATCTTCTTCCAGAGCGGGCTCTTGGCGCCGCCTCCGCAGATCTTGGTGCGCTCAGGGCAGATACCCAGGGATCTGGCGACCTCCAGGGAATCTCTCAGAGCAAATGCAACTCCCTCCAGCACAGCCTGAGTCATATCGGATCTTGTGCTGTCCATGCTCATGCCGATAAATACGCCCCTAGCTTTGGGGTCATTGTGGGGCGAGCGCTCTCCCATGAGATACGGCAGAAAATACACCTTGTTCTCCCCCAGACGTTCCTCTGTGATATCCTGCTGCTCGGCATTGTAACGGTCCGTGTGAAGAATCTCCTCCATCCACCATTTGTTGCAGGAGGCCGCGCTGAGCATACATCCCATGAGATGATAGCTCCCGTCCGCATGGGCAAACGAATGCAGCGCATTATATCTGTCCACTCCAAACTCCTTCGAGGAGATAAAGATTGTTCCGCTGGTTCCCAGCGAGATATTGCAGCTGCCGTCTCCCACAGTGCCTGTCCCCACAGCGGCGGCAGCATTGTCTCCGGCTCCGGCCGCGATCACACAGGCTTCGGAAAGTCCGAGCTCCCGCGCCACTTCGGGCAGCACAGTACCCACCCGCTCATAACTCTCATAACAGCGGGGGAGCCAGCTTTTTTTCACGCCGCAGATCTCACACAGCTCCTCAGACCAGCAGCGGTTTTTCACATCAAACAACAGCATACCCGAGGCATCCGACACATCGGTACAGTGAACCCCGGTGAGTCTGTAGGCGATGTAATCCTTCGGCAGCATGATCTTTGCGATACGCGCAAAATTCTCCGGTTCTCTGTTTTTCACCCAGAGAATCTTGGGTGCGGTGAAACCTGCAAACGCAATGTTGGCCGTGCAGGCCGACAGCTTCTCCCTGCCGATGGTCTCATTCAGATACTCGCACTCTGCAGCAGCTCTCCCGTCATTCCAGAGAATGGCCGGGCGGATCACCTCGTCCTTCTCATCCAGCATCACCAGTCCGTGCATCTGTCCGCCGAAGCTGATGCCCGCCACCTGCAAGCCGTCCGCTCCCGCCAGCAGCTCCCGGATCCCTTCCTTCGTCTGTTCCCACCAGTCGTAAGGATTCTGCTCCGACCAGCCGGGCTCGGGAAATTCCAGCGGATACGTGCGTGAAACGACCTTCTGAATCACTCCCCGGGAATCCATCAGCAGAAGCTTTACCGCGGAAGTTCCCAAATCCACTCCGATATATAACATTTTTTCCATCCTTTCCGCCGCAGGCGCGGCTGTTGTTTATTATAAACAGTATTTATCTAAGCTTTTTCGTTTTTTTCCCGCATCGGCCGCCGCTTTACCGCAGCCCGCAGTCTCCGCAGTTCCCTGCGCAGCTCCCCGCAGTCGCAGGCTGTCTCTCCGGCAAAAAACACCTGATAAAGAGCCTCCTCCTGCTCCCCCGGAATCTCCAGACCATAATGTTCCCTGACGAACCCGAGCTGTTCCCTCAGAGTGCGAAGGACACGGTAATGCCGGCTCTTTCCTGACAGATACTGCTGCAATCTCCGGTATTCCAGCCGGACCTGTTCTCTCTCGGGCAGTGCACGCTCTCTTCTGCAGCGCACAATCCTGCCCGTCACAAAGACGGCGGCGGCAGACAGGGCTATGACCGGCAGCACCAGACTGGCTCCGCCCAGAGCGGTCTCCAGATAGGCTCCCAGATTGTTCTCCCCGAGATTCAGCTCCGTTTCCTCACCGCCCGCATTCATGAACGCTTCCCAGAATGAGGTTCTGTCCTCGTCCGTGGAAGAAGGCGTGGGGTCCGCCACGATCCATCCCTTACCATCCACATAAATCTCCACCCATGCGTGGGCGTAGGCATCCGGTATCTCCATCTCCACCAGCGCCGTCTCCCCCAGCGGCGCATAGCCGTCATAATAATCCTCATATGCCTCGCCCTCCACCAGTATGCCGTTCTCCACCACATTCGAGTAAGAGAATGCATAGCCCTCCGCAAATCGTGCGGGAATCCCCATATTGCGAAACAGCATGACGGCGGCAGATGCAAAATGCGAGCAATATCCTCTCCTGCTTTCCAGCAGAAAATGCGAGATATAATCAGGATTTCCATAATACCAGCCGGGGCGCAGGGTATAGGAATAGTTATCCTGAAAATAGGCTCCGATCTGAGCCGCGATCTCCTCCGCAGTTCCCTGAAAACCTGCGGTATCGCACACTCTCTGCACTGCCTTCCTGCAGGCATCCGGCACAAACAGATAGGCGTCATCCACCTCCGCTGCGATCAGATCCTCCGCATAGAAATCATACACCCAGCCATCAGCCGGATAATAATAATACTGAATAGCGGCGGCATCCTTCGTGTCCTTTGTCCACACGGCATCATATCCGGCAAATCCTGTGTAATACGGGCGGTACTCATACAATTTTGAGGCTCCTGCCCGCTCTACCGACATTACGCCCCTGCCCTGTCTGTAGGATGCCTCAGCGTAAGTCTTCCTGCGGCTCTCCATCGTAGCCGACATCCGGCCGTCGTCCGCTCCCTCATCATCGGCTCTCGTCCAGCTCATTCCCTCATAATCCCGGCCTGTAAAGGCTTTCAGATAGACCGGCTCATAGCTGTAAGGCGTATAGCGCACAATCAGATCCGTCTCATAGCCCGGCATCACCGCAGCGCCCCGGCTGAGCCTTCCTCCGCTGATACCGGCGCCCGTCCTTCCCCGGCCGAACAATGACATCAGACCAAACTGAACCAGATTACTCACGCCCGCTTCCGATGCCTCACGGGCCGCGCTGGCCGGCACCACACTGTTATAGACCGTCTCCGGCAGCAGAAACGTCGCCGCCCGCACCAGCACAACTGCCACAAGAACTGCAAAAGGCAGTATATAGCGCATCTGTCTCGAAAAATAATCCCGGGCCCCTCCCTGCAGTATGGCTGCAGCCACATAACCGGAAAGCAAAAACAGCAGATAGATCAATGCCGGCGACTGCTTAAAATAAAGAGGGATCAGATATGGCGTAAAAGTCACCAGCAATATTTTAATAAAACTGCATTTATTCTGCAGCTGTATGTTGAGCAGTATCACCCCCACCATGCTTAAAAAGAGAACAAATACGGTGACTGTAGTATATTCCTCCCGGACCCTCAGCGCATATTCCGTACCGTTTACAATATTCAGACTCTGTCTGGCCACCGAATTCATCCGGTTCAGGATAGCGTAATAGCCGCTGTTGATGACCCAGTAATTCGTGGCCGCTACATAGAGATATATGACAAAAAGAACAATGCTTGTGAGATTGGTCAGCCATCGTCTGCCCGTCTCATAAACCGCGCTCAGAAGCAGCGCAAGTCCAAACACCCCAAGCATGCACAGGCCATTGTGATACTCTATCTCATAGGCGGACAAAAAGCCTCCCAGAGCGCCGTAGACCAACAGAAAGATCAAGAGCGCTTTGGCCGTCACCGCAAAAAAATCATATTTACTTTCCTGCTCCTGCTCAAGAGACAGTTCCGAATGATGCTCCTGCTTTCTTCTACCGAATATACGCACCCTTGTTTGCTCCCGTCTGAATCAATATATATGCAGCCCCCGGATGTTCGGCAGCCATCTGCTCCTGTGCACGGCCCGCCGGATGAAAGCCTGTATCGCTCAAAATTTCTGTCAGCGCATTCTCCAGTTCTCCCTGTTCGATCATAAAACGGGTCCGCAGAGTCTCCCCCCGCCCCGGCCAATAAAGCTGAACGGGATAATCACCGTCAAGCAGCAGTCTGCACACCCCGTACAATGCCTCCACAAGCTCGTCATTCTGCTCTCTGTCCTCCCCCAGAGGCAGCAGCACACAGACAGTTTCGTGTCCTGTCGCCAGTCGTTCCCGCACCATCATTCTGCCCTGCTTGGCGGACAGCTTCCAGTGAATGCTCTTCAGCGCATCTCCCGGGATATATTCTCTGATCTCATATTCGGGATTGTAGTCCGTCCCCCGCCTCCTGCTCTCGTTCTCATCCGGAAAACCCTCCACGCAATCGCATGGCTTCCCCGTCTCGCCGCTCTCGGAAAAATGCGGCCAGACAAGCACGCCTGCATCGGTTTTTCCGCACTCGGACAGATAACATATATGAAACAGGTCATAGACCCGAAATTCCTCTATGCAGATCTCCACACGCCCTGCGTACCGGCTCCTCAGAGATCCGTCACTGCTGCTGCCACTCAGAGGGGCCGCCCAGAAATGCTCTGTCTCCCGCTCGGAATATCCGGTAAAAACATTGCTTCTGCGGTAAGTGATATCCGTGGAAAACCCGGCCAGTCTCTCTGGATTTCTCACCTTCATGCTAAAGGAAAAGGGCGTTCCCCTCCCCACTCTGTCGGAGGGCAGTACCACTTCCGCCCGGATCCCATTTCTGCCGTGCCATAACAGCAGGACCGAGACCAATGCACAGCACGGCATCAGGATCAGGATCAAAAAGAGCATATAGCTGCGAAAAAAACTCCACAGCCATAGCGCCAGGCCGAACAGAATCACAAACCGCATGATTCCCCTGATGTTTGGTCTCAGCTTTTTCTCCATCAGACTGCCTGTACCCTTTCCGTAATCTCCAGAATCACATCCGACACGTCCACCCCCTCCGCACGGGCACGGGCATTCAGATGAATACGATGTCTCCAGACATCCTCTATCACCGCCAGCACGTCCTCAGGAATCACATATTCTCCCCCCCGCATCAGTGCCATGGCCCTGGCCATCTTCAGCAGTGCGATGCCTCCTCTGGGACTGACTCCCAGCGCAATGCGGGAATCATTCCGGGTGGCCTCGGTGAGATTGACCAGATACTCATAAATACCGGGCTCCACATGGAGTTCGTCCGCCTCCCTGCGCAGCTCCAGCAGACGTTCCACTGTGATGACACTCTGCACCTGAGTCAGATCCCTGCCAGCGCTGCCCTTCAGAATATCCAACGCCGCCGCATGCGACGGATATCCCATATTCAGACAGATCAGGAACCTGTCAAGCTGAGATTCGGGAAGCAGCTGTGTGCCCGAGGACCCGAAAGGATTCTCGGTGGCGATCACCGTAAAAGGATTGGGCAGCGCATGTCCCACGCCGTCCACCGTCACTCTCGACTCCTCCATCACCTCAAGCAGCGCCGACTGCGTCTTGGAGGAGGTGCGGTTCAATTCATCCGCCAGAAACAGATTGCAGAACACGGCACCCTCTCTGTATTCAAATTCACCGGTTCCGCTGTTGTACATGGTAAAACCTACGATATCGCTGGGCAGCACATCCGGCGTAAACTGCATTCTCCTGTAGGAAAGCTCCATAGCTTTGCCCAGAGCCATAGCCAGCGTAGTCTTGCCCACACCCGGTATATCCTCCAGAAGCACATGTCCTCCGGCCAGTACGGCAGCCAGCACCTTGCGTATTACCCCGTCCTTGCCCTTTACCACCTTATTTACTTCCGTGACAATCCGTTCCAGCTCCGTATTCATCCGCCCATATCCTTTTTATAATCGCTAAATCGCTTGAAACCGAGAAATCTCCTTCTTCAGATCGTTGGAAACCTCGTCATTTATGTTTGTATAATCCTGAACCTCCTCCATATTGGCGGACAATTCCTGCATGATATCCGAAAGCTTTGACAGCTTGGCATTTTCATCCTGTATCGCCTGTGATATCCGGCCCACTCCGGAATTGGCATTTTCAGATCCCCGGGACAGCTCGTCCGATCTGTGATGGAATTCGCTCATCATACTCTCCAGAGTATCCGCATCGCTCAGATACTTCATGGAAGCCGCCACAAAGCGGTCATAATCCGCCAGCACATTTGTATTGACAAAATCAAGCAGCTTGCCGGAGGAAGCCGTCATCTCCTCCACACAGGAAATGACCTCATTGCTGATCTGCTGAATGCTGTTGGCCGTATTGCGGCTATTGTCCGCAAGTGCCCTTATCTCATCGGCCACCACCGCAAAGCCCTTGCCTGCCTCGCCCGCTCTGGCCGCCTCAATGGAAGCATTCAGTGCGAGGAGATTGGTCTGACTGGCAATGGAAAGGATCTCTCCCGTGAGATCCTGAATCGAATTCACACTCTTACTGCTTTCCATGGAGCTGCGCAAAACCGCCTCCAGGGAAGCGGTAACCTGTTCCGACTCGCTTTTGCTGTTGGTGGCAAGCTCCTTGATATCGTTTGCCCGCTCCTTCATCTCGGCCGCGTAAGCGCTGCCCGACACGGCAGAATCGGAAATCGCACCGCTGCTTTGATTCAGCGTCTGCATATCCGCAGTCATCTGCTCCAGCGTCTCCACAAGCGCCTGCATTTCATGGCAAAGCCGGTCAGCCTCCTGAGACACCTCCTTCATATTCTGTGAGGAAACAGATACCTTGGATACAATTTTGCCCGACGAATCGTCCAGAGAAACGGAATGGCCCTGGATGCTTTTCATAATCGTCTGAAGCTTATTCAGGAACAGATTAATGCCAAAGATGAGTCTTCCTATTTCGTCCTCTCTTTTGCTCCGGATACGTTCATTCAGATCGCCTTCATCATGCTCCAGACGCCCAATCAGTTTGCTGAGCTGTCTTTCCGTATCCTTCAGCGGCCTGACAAAGCATATATATGTAATGACGATAGTCAGAATCACCAGCAATAACTGTAAGGATGAAATAGCGCCGACCTGTGCCAGCTGAGCGCTGACACCCTCGGACGACTCGTCCGCCACAGCGGCTATGTCCGCCGACACCTCACCCGATGCGGCAATCTCCTGAAACGCCTGTCTGGCAGACTGCAGATTTGCAGTGGTCGTTACATTTACTGTGATTGTCAAAATAAAAATAAAAATCAGTGGCAGCATCATCCTGAAAGAAACCGTTTTTTTCATCCGCCGATATCTCCTTATATTTAACTATTTATATGATTATATACTATTTTTTCTCCAAACACAACTATAGTCTGAGCCCGCCGCGGATTCACTCCCGCGGCGGTTTCAGACTATCATTTACAGATGTTGTCCGCATATCGGACTGCATTTTGCAGCATCCGTACACATCAGATACTGTAGTCCAGTGCCTCAGTTCTCTTTTTGTGCCGGTCTGCCAGATCTGCGATGGTGACGCCGTCCACCACATCGTTTATGGCCTTTGCAAGCTCCTTCCAGACAGCCAGCGTCTCACAGGTATCACATCTCTCACAGGCTTCCGCCCCTTCCTCCAGACAGGACACCGGAGCCAGACTTCCCTCCGTCGCCCGAAGCACCATTCCCACCGTATAATTCTTTGGCGCACCGGCAAGGCGATATCCACCCTGCGCACCGCGGACGCTCTTCACATAGCCCGCCCGGCTCAGAGCCGCAATGATCTGTTCAAGATATTTCTCGGAAATGCCCTGACTGGCGGCAATATCCTTTACCTTGATACACGCATCCGTATCCCGCAGCGCCAGATCCAACATGACCCGCACCGCATATCTGCCTCTGGTTGAGATTTTCATATCAAACTTCTACCTCTTACTGATTAAACGGAATCACACCACCGTTATAATTGTCGAAAATATATTGCTGCATCTCAGCGGACTTCAGCGCGGACACAAGTGCCTGAATCTTTGCGCTGTTCTCATTTCCTTCTTTCACGGCGATCACATTCACATAAGTGGATGCCGCCTCGGAGTCGACGCTCTCATATGCCAGCGAGTCCCCGGCCACAGAATAACCTGCCTCCATCGCATAGTTACCGTTCATAATGGCAAAAGACACATCGGGCAGAGTTCTGGGAATCTGTGCCGCCTCAAGCTCCACCAGCTGGATGTTGTAGGGATTCTCAACGATATCCAAAGCTGTGGCAGTCAGGCCCACGCCTTCCTTCAGCTTGATATAGCCATTGTCCTGCAGAAGAAGCAGCGCTCTGGCTTCATTGGTGGTGTCATTGGGAACTGCAATCGACGCGCCCTCGATATTTGCCAGGTCGGACTCCTTCCCGGGATAAAGACCAAAGGGCTCATAGTGAATACCTCCGGCATTTACCAGATGGGTACCCTTCTTTTGATTGAACTCTTCCAGATAAGGGATGTGCTGGAAATAATTGGCGTCAAAATCGCCTGCCTCCACCACATTGTTGGGCTGGACATAATCGTTGAATATCTGGATCTCCAGCGTGTAGCCCTGCTCCTCCAGAATGGGAGCGGCCTGCTCGAGAAGCTCCGCGTGAGGCACGGCGCTGGCCGCAACCTTGATGACCTTATCATCCTTTCCGCCGCAGCCGGCCAGTGTGCTGACGCCCAGCACTGCCGCCGCAGTCAATGCCAGCCATTTTGTTTTCCTGCTCTTTTTCATAATTGTATCCTCCTCATTGTATAAATAGTTATGCCTGACAGTCAGTTTACCCTTCTGTCCAGCTTTCTGGCAAGCTTCATGCCCGTCCACTGCATGATCTGCACCAGCAGCACCAGCAGCACCACAGTCACCAGCATAATATCCGTCTCATAGCGGTAATAGCCGTAAGTTATGGCCGTGTCTCCCAGGCCCCCTCCGCCCACGACGCCGGCCATGGCGGAATACCCCAGCACGGTCCCCAGCACGATGGTCGCGCCGGCGATGAGGGATGTGCGGGCCTCTCCGATCATAACCTTGGTGATGATCGTCCAAAGGCCGGCCCCCATACTCTGAGCGGCCTCTATCACACCCTTTTCCACCTCCAGCAGAGAGGATTCCACCATACGGGCAATAAAAGGAGCCGCCGCCAGAGTCAGCGGAACGACCGTTGCCGTAGGGCCGTAGTTCTTGCCCACGATTGCTCTGGTCAGGGGAATCACCAGGATCAATAAGATCAAAAACGGTATGCTCCTCACAATATTCGCAGTGATATCCAACACCTTGTAAACCAATCCGTTGGGGCGCAGTCCATCCTTTGCCGTGACCACGAGCGCCACCCCCATGGGCAGGCCCAGCGCATATCCCAGCAGAGTGGACGCCAATGTCATGTACAGGGTTGTGAGTATATCTTCCCCCAGCATTTTAAATATCGCCGGTTCAAAAATCATCAGTTCAAACATAGGACTCCACCTCCTCCACCGCAAGCTTTCTCTCACGCAGATACTGTATCATACGTTCCGCCACAGTCTCGTCCTGCGGAAGCTGCAGGATCATCTGCCCGTGGGCAATGCCGCCGATATCCTTGGTATCCGCCAGAAGAATATTCACAGGCGCTTTACACTCCAGAACCATGTTGGCGATCACGGGCTCAAAGGACGAATTTTCACTGAACACAATGCGGATGCAGCGTTTGCCCGCCATCTCCTCCACCCTCGCGTCCGCCATGAACACCAGCTCTTTAGCGGCTCTGGATTGGGGTCTGCGAAAGACCTCCTCTACCGTTCCGTGTTCCGCCAGCTCGCCCGAGTCAATGATTGCCACATGGGAACAGACTTCCTGGACCACACTCATCTCATGGGTGATGATGACGATGGTGATGCCGAATTCCCGGTTGATCTGCTGCAGCAGCGCCAGTATCGACTTTGTGGTGGCGGGATCCAGCGCGCTGGTGGACTCGTCACAGAGCAGAATCTTGGGATTGTTGGCCAGCGCCCTGGCAATGGCTACGCGCTGCTTCTGTCCTCCGGAGAGCTGGGAAGGGTAGCTTCCCTCCTTCTCCTCCAGCCCCACGATCTTTAAAAGTTCTCTCGCACGTCCCACCGCTTCAGCACGCTTTTTTCCCGCGATCTCCATGGGGAAACAGACATTATCGAGCACATTTCTCTGCATCAGCAGATTGAAATGCTGAAAGATCATGGCGATCTCCGTGCGCACCAGCCGCAGCTCACGCTCACGCAGAGTTGACAGATCCTTGTCTTCTATTATCACCGTTCCGGCAGTGGGCCGCTCCAAAAAGTTGAGACAGCGCACCAGTGTGGATTTGCCGGCGCCGCTCATCCCGATGATACCATAAATATCTCCCTTTTGAATATCCAGGCTGATGCCCTTGAGCGCTTCCACCTGATTGCCCTTGCCGATAAAGGTCTTGGTAACATTCCGTATCTGAATCATCGGTTCCATTGTTTTCTTCCTTTCCGCAGACCTACCGCTCTACCCGAAGATTTTAACACGCCTTGGGCATTCCTGCAAGCGCTATAGTCGTCAGGCTTTATTCTTCCGTAAACATGGGTGTGGACAGGTATCGGTCGCCGGAGTCGGGCAGGAGGGCGACGATGGTCTTGCCTGCATTCTCGGGGCGCTTTGCCAAAACCGCTGCGGCGTAGAGGGCAGCGCCTGAGGTAATGCCCACCAGAATCCCTTCTCTGCGGGCGATGGCGCGGCCTGTGGAGAAAGCTTCCTCCGCAGTCACAGGGATAATCTCGTCATAGACCTGCGTATTCAGGACTGAGGGCACAAAGCCTGCGCCAATCCCCTGCAGCTTGTGGGGACCGGGCTGCCCGCCGGAGAGCACGGGCGAGTCGGCAGGCTCCACCGCCACCACTTTGATACCGGGATTTCTGGACTTCAGATAAGCTCCCACACCTGTGATTGTGCCGCCGGTTCCAACGCCTGCCACAAAAATATCAACGCGTCCCTCTGTGTCCTCCCAGATCTCGGGACCGGTGGACGCCGCATGTACCGCCGGGTTTGCCGGATTGTCAAACTGTCCGAGAATCACGCCGCCGGGAATTGACTTCTCCAGTTCCTGAGCTTTTTCGATGGCGCCTTTCATACCCTTTGCACCATCCGTCAAAACCAGCTCCGCGCCATAGGCTTTCAGCAGATTCCTGCGCTCCACGCTCATGGTCTCGGGGAGCGTGAGAATCGTCCGGTATCCCTTGACAGCCGCCACGCTGGCGAGACCGATTCCTGTGTTGCCGGAGGTCGGTTCAATAATGACAGATCCCTCTTTGACGATCCCTTTCTTCTCGGCATCCTCGATCATGGCCAGCGCCACTCTGTCCTTCACGCTTCCGGCGGGATTCAGATACTCCAGCTTCGCCAGCAGGACCACGTTCCCGATATCCTCCCCGCGGCAGTAATTCTCCACCTGAAGAAGCGGGGTGTGGCCGATCAGTTCTGTGGCTTTTGTATAGATTGCGCTCATGATAAGCACCTCCATTTCCTACTATTTCGATATGTTTTTATGAATCGTACTTTACTACTGATTTTTCATGCTGTCAATATCCATTTTGGATTCTGCCGGAAATTCTGCCGACAATCTGACTGCCGCTTTGACATTCTCTGTAAAATCCCTTATACTGATTCTATTATTTTAGTGCCCGGAGGTACGGACAGGATGGATACAAGCTGTAACTTTTTCAATCATTCTTCTAATTATCACGCCGATACGGATATCTACCGGGTTCCCTGTCCGGGGAACGGAATCCACGGCATATCCGGAGGCGCTCCCCTCATTGCGGCAGTACCCGGCTCCAAGAGTATTACCAATCGTGCGCTGCTGCTGGCCACACTGGCAGAAGGCCCGTCTACGCTGCGGGGCGTTTTGTTCTCCGACGATTCAAGGCACTTTTTAAAATGCGTACAGGAACTGGGGTTCTCAACCATAGTGGACGAGGATCAAAAAATCATAACCGTCTTCGGGGAGGGCGGAACAGTCCCCAGAAAGGAAGCCTCTCTCTATGTGGGGAGCGCAGGAACTGCCGCCCGTTTTCTCACGGCATATCTGGGCATTGCCGAGGGCGTCTACCATATGGATGCCTCCGCTCAGATGCGGCGCCGCCCCATGGCTCCCCTTCTGCACTCCCTCCGGGATATGGGATGCGAGATCTCCTATGAGGAAGGTTCGGCGGAGGGATATTTCCCTTTTACTCTGAGAGGGCACGGTTTCGGACGGAATCTCATCACCGTGGACATTGAACACAGCAGCCAGTTTCTCAGCGCACTGCTCATCTCCTCCTGTCTCGCAGAAGAAGATTTTACCGTCAGGGTACAGGGCACACATGGCATGGCCTACATTGACATGACCCGCCGTATGATGGAACAATTCGGCGTAACTGCCGCGCAGACGGCTCCCGACACCTTCGTGACAGCCTCCGGCCAGCACTATCAGGCCATGGACTATCAGATCGAGCCTGATGTTTCAGCCGCCTGTTATTTCTACGCCCTGGCCCCTCTGCTCCACATTCCCGTGCAGGTGGCACATGTGCATTTTGATTCCCTGCAGGGAGACGTAGCCTTTCTAAAAATTCTGGAACAGACGGGATGTACTCCGGAGGACAGAGAACAGGGGATTCTCCTCCAGCCGCCCCGTGAGAAAGGCTTTCGCGGCGTCACCGTAGATATGTCCGCCTGCTCCGACCAGGCCATCACGCTGGCAGCCATCGCCCCTTTTGCAGACAGTCCCACCACCATCACGGGCATCGGGCATATCCGCTTTCAGGAGAGCGACCGCATTCACGCCATCGTCACGGAGCTCGGCAAAATGGGCATCCGCTGCGAGGAGACTGACGCGTCAGGAGGCGGCGTCACCATCTATCCCGGCATCCCGAAGCCCTGTGTGGTGGACACTTACGAAGACCATCGCATGGCCATGGGATTTTCCCTGACCGGTCTGCGCGTCCCCGGCATCGCCATCCGCAATCCCGGATGCTGCAGAAAAACCTTTGAGAATTACTTTCAGGTGCTGGAGGAAGCGTTGGCGTCCATCGGCTGACAGGCCTGAAAGCCTCTATACATTTTATGAAAATTATGCTATACTGAATTTCCTGCAGCAGACCTGCAGGCTGAGAGAAAGGCATGGGTATCGGTATGAATAAAAAGAAAGTTGTAGTTTCTCTGGGACATGAATCATTGGGTTACACCACGATGGAACAGCGGGATGCGGTAAAGATCACCGCCCGGGCGCTGGCAGATCTGGTGGAAGCGGATTATCAGCTGACCATCACACATTCCAACGGCCCCCAGGTGAGCATGATACATAAGGCGATGACCGAGCTGCGCCGGGTATATACGGATTACACTCCGGCCCCTATGTGCGTGTGCTCCGCCATGAGCCAGGGCTATGTGGGTTATGACATCCAGAACGCGCTGCGCGCGGAGCTTCTGGAGCGGGGAATCTCCAAGCCCGTCAGCACTATTCTGACACAGGTAACGGTGGACCCCTATGACGAAGCCTTTTACGAGCCCACCAAGAAGATCGGCAGATATATGTCCAAAGAGGATGCTGAAATCGAAATCCAAAAAGGAAATTATGTGCAGGAGACCCCCGGCAAGGGATTCAGGCGTGTGGTAGCCGCCCCCAAGCCTATCGACATTGTCGAGATCGAAGCCATCCGCACTCTTTCCGACGCAGACCAGGTGGTCATCGCCTGCGGAGGAGGCGGAATTCCCGTTATCGAGCAAAAGCACGCCCTCAAAGGTGCATCGGCAGTGATTGAAAAGGATGCCATCGCAGGCCGGCTTGCCGCCGATCTGGGTGCGGACGAGCTGATCATCCTCACCAATGTGGACTGTGTCTATACCGGCTATGGCAAAGCGCAGCAGGCTCCCATTTCCTGTATGACGGTTGCCGAGGCCGAAAATGCCATTGCACAGGGCGAGTTTGAGGCGGGAACCATGCTGCCCAAAATTGAGGCCGCCATCACCTATCTGCGTAAAGTTCCGGACGGAAAAGTGCGCATCACCTCCATGAAATGCGTGAAGGATGCCATTCGGGAAAAGGCCGGCACCGTGATCACGGCATAGGGCCGCCGGAACAAACCGGGATTTACTCTATACCAAAATTCTATTATCTCCTGAAAATCACAACATCTGGCAAGAAAACCTTTTTCGCACACACCAGATGTTGTGAAATACCGGAAATATGGATAATTTTCCAACCTTATCCCCCCCTCCCTTTCTATTGACATCCCACAAAATATTATTTATACTATTATAGTAAAGACCTCTTTGGAGATGTTATGCAACAGAACGCCATCTAGGGGTTTGTTCTGTTGTAAGTGAACGATAAAGAAGAAACGAGGCGAAAACATATGGCAA
The DNA here is from genome assembly GCA_949840915.1 of uncultured Lachnospiraceae bacterium. GTDB lineage: Bacteria > Bacillota > Clostridia > Lachnospirales > Lachnospiraceae > Acetatifactor. Next base: position 62,797 of record CATKXY010000011.1, read on the forward strand.
ATGTTGTTTTTCAGTGTGATGTGAACAGAGGATTTCTGCGGAAGATCGACGGCAACGAGAAAGCACTGTTCCTCGAAATATCCGATGTCAAAATCACCGGAAAGGGAATTATATATCTGGAAAGCAGCCAGCGCGAATACAGCGGTGATATCAATTACGAGATCAAGAGCATTACCAAAGTGGAGAAGTCCGTATACGAAGGACTGGATGCACTGATTATTTATGTCCGCGTGAATTCTCTCTATGGCGCACAGAAGCTTCAGGTGCGTCTGCCCGGTCTGCGCGATTTGCCTAAGGCTTTGGATATGCTGCTTCAGACTAAAGAAGCGTTATCGCCCAAGCCTGCATCGTCATCTGCTGCGCCCGCCGCTTCGGCAGCACCCGCTCCCGAGCCTGCGTCTGCAGCCCCTCAGGCTGCCGCATCTGCTGCTCCGGCTGAGCCCGCCCGCGCAGCCGTGACGCCCGCTGCTCCGGCAGCTCCCGTTTCCGCTCCGGCTTCCGAGACCCCTCCTGAACCTGCTGCGCAGACGTCTGCTGCAGCTCCTACTGCATCCGTAATTTCTGTAGAGGAATATAAGAAAAAGCTCGAAAAGCTCGAAGCGATCTATCAGACCGGCATGATCACCGAGAAGGAGTACAAGAGCAGTAAGGCTGAATATATCAGCGTATTGAATAATCTGGAGACTTTCTTCAACAAGGTTAAAGTAAATCTGCAGTATCATGAGGTAGGCTTCTTATCCGATGCCGAGTTTGATGAATTCAAAAAGGGCACCATCACCGAATGTTCCGACCTCACCTCCGTGTCCAATGATGTGATGAGGCATAATCTGAAAAAGCTTTTGATTCTGTACCTGTTTGAGATTCTCACACAGGAGGAATATGATAAGATCTGTACTGATATCACCAAGTCCGTCCAGTATGTCTCCAGCGACACTGAGGAGATGACTGTTGAGAAGATCACCAAATGGCCGATCCTGAAGGATTGCGAGATTATTTCTGAGGCACAGTATGAACAGTTCATCAAATTAATTTCCGATGATACCAAGATCCGCATGAACGAAAGCCTGCCCGTGCTGGAACACAAGCTTACCAGACTGACCACCCTCTCCAAGACCTTCCTGTTCACACCGGAGGAATTCTCCGCCAAGAAACAGGAGCTTGTGGAGGAAATGACTGCTCTTGATTACAGCTCTGAGTCAAGATTAAAGAGTCAGATCGCCTGTATCGTGACTCTGCGGAAATGCGAGTGGATCAGCGAAGAAGAATTCCAGGCTAAGAAACAGGAAATTGTCCGCACCATCGAGGGCAATGATGATGTTATCAAAAGGCTGCAGCTGCTGCGTTCCCTCACCACCATTGATTTCCTGACCGAAGAGGATTACAAGGTATTTGAAAAGAAAGTAATTGATGAAATATTCCTGCCTTACAGCGATATCAGCGAGCTGCAGAAGAAAGCGCAAAATCTGATGAAGCTGAAAGACGCGGCAATTATTTCAGAGGAGGACTTCAACATTTACAAAAAGAAGCTCCTTTCCCTCTCCTGATGACAAAAATAAGAATGTTCCCTTTGACAGGGAACATTCTTTTTGGTTTTGAGCATAACATCCGTTATTGATATTGTATTAAATCAAAATTTAACCCCTCTGTATCGTGACACACAGGCCATGATCTCCTGCCTTCTGGGCCTCGCCAGGGACGCCGCTGCATCGCCCTGTCTGAAAAGCGCCTCCATTCCCTTCTCATCCAGAGTCTTCTCGAGCAAATCCACCGCCTGCGCCATGGATTTTCTGCCGTCAAAGACCTTGGTTAAAAGCTCTTTTAACAGATACCCCAGGGCTCTGGTCTGCTCCTCATCCTTAAGCTGTTCCAAACCGCGAAGCACTACCGTATTCTTGGAAATTTCCACCTCGTCCCTGCCAAATGTCCTGATCTTGATCCGCTCCTCCCCCGCAAGCCGCCTGTCCGGCTGGGGACTGCGCTCCCTGATATACTCAGGAAACGCACTGCGGGAGGTCTCGAACACGGCATATTCTGCCGCCGCCTTCCTGGCAGTCTCCGTGATATCAAACGGCTCATACTCTTTCATCTGAATCACCGTGTCCGCCACATGAAAATAAGAACCGCTGCTGCCGGCTACCAGGATCGTGGAAACGCCCAGATCCTCATAGAGACTGTTGACACGCTCGATAAAGGGCGTGATAGGCTCTTCTCCGGGACTCACCACCTGCTGCATCAGTCTGTCTCGGATCATAAAATTTGTGGCGGAGGTATCCTCATCGATCAAAAGCAGCCTGCTTCCGCTCTCCACAGCTTCCATAAGCCCTGCAGCCTGGGAAGTGCTTCCGCTGGCGTCCTCCGTGGAAAAATGAGAGGTCTCCCTGCCGTTCGGCAGATGATTGATAAAGGGAGAAATATCTACATTCACAATGCTTCTGCCATCCTCAGCCCGAAGCTTCACAGCTCCCGCATCCGTAATCACAAGCTCTCTGCCATCCCCCGCAATGTGATTGTAAACGCCGTCCTGAATCGCCTGCAGTACTGTAGATTTGCCGTGATAACCGCCGCCCACCAAGAGCGTGATACCCTTGCGTATACCCATACCGCTCACCTCGCCCCTGTGGGGGAGCTTCAGCGTCACACGCAGAGAATCCGGCGATCGGAACACTACCGCATCCTTCAGCGGCTTGTCCGAGACTCCGCTCTGCCTGGGCAATACGGAACCGTCCGCGAGAAAAGCGCAAAGCCCCATCTGAGGCAGCATTGCCCGGACAGCCTGCTGATCCTCACACAGCTCTATGGCCGTCTGCAGCGCCTTCTTGTCTATGCGCGCATAATAAAGGCTTCTGTGTACACAGTCGGGCAGGATATGGAACAGGATCTTCGCCAGCTCTCCCGCATTCACCGAGCGCCCGTTTGCCGGGAACCCGATCTCAAAACGCACCGTGACCCCCTTCTCCTCCACACGGCAGGCCGTGCGTTCAAGTATCTCCTGACCGCAGTGAGAGACAGCCAGAAGTCCGCTCTTCCCGGAACCCTTGGCCTGAAAACTGCGCGCCCGTATGGCAGTTCCGAACAATCTGGTCAAATGATCCTGGAGTGTGATCCGTTTTGCCCTCTCCTTATAATACTCCCCCGGAAATCCCGCCTTGGCCATGGGCACCTGCACGGACACCCGGGAGGGCGCCGCAAAAGGATCCCCCTGCACATGATCGATAGAAAAAAGATAATCCCCAAAATCGTATATCCCCTTAAGATCCTTGTAGGCAGGATAGCCCCTGTGGTCAATCGCCTTTAATTGTCTGTCCAATTCACTCGATGTCTTCATACCGCTTTCACACGCCTCCTTCCGCTCTATTATACACGCTGAAGGTATTTCTTTACAAATTATTTTTTCTCATATATTATAATAATAAGAAAAGCCTTGACGGACATTCCGGCGTCCCTGTCAAAGCTTTGGGTCACAGATTTATGCATTTCATATACATTACAGGAGGAAAAACTATGAATTACTCTATTGAAGGCGAACCCTTACCCGTAGTCATCTGCAATCTTGAGGCGGGCGAAATCATGATAACCGAAAGCGGAGCCATGTCCTGGATGACACCCAATATGAAGATGGAGACTACCTCCGGGGGCGGCATCGGCAAAATGCTGGGACGCGCATTCTCCGGCGAAAGCCTGTTTTTAAATCGTTATACCGCGCAGGGCGGTCCCGGCCAGATTGCTTTTGCATCCAGCTTCCCCGGCTCCATCCGTGCCTTCAACGTGTCCCCGGGTCTGGACATTGTGGCCCAGAAATCCGCATTTCTGGCTTCCACAGCAGGCGTTCAGCTGTCTACCTTCTTCCAGAAGCGCATCGGCAGCGGACTTTTTGGCGGCGAAGGCTTCATTATGCAGAAGCTGTCCGGCAATGGCGTGGTGTTTTTAGAGTTTGACGGTTATGTAAAAGAATATGAATTGGGTGCAGGCCAGCAGATGATCATCGACACGGGCTATCTGGCTGCCATGAGCTCCACCTGTTCCGTGGATATCCAGACGGTTCCCGGAGTAAAAAATATGCTGTTCGGCGGCGAAGGCCTTTTCAATACCGTGCTCACAGGCCCCGGTAAGGTATATCTGCAGAGTATGCCGGTAGCTCAGCTGGCCGGCTCCATACGCCCCTTCATTGTCACCGGGAACTGATTCCTCCCCGTTAAATCACTCCCCATACGCGCAATGCGTAGATCAGTCCGATCATCATCGAGGGAAACAGCAGGCGGACCGAACCGGCGCCTGCTGTCCGCCCGACTTCCAGTGCAGGGCCGACCTCCTCGTAAAAGGGCAGGCTGTCTAACTGATAGTACAGTTCGGCTGATGTCATAGTACAGCAATCCGATTCCGCTATCTGTCGCCGGATCTGCCCTATGACGTCTTTGTTCAGATAATAACGGGTCAATACCGTAATCAGTTTTTTCTGCTCCGCACGATAGGACGGTTCCCGGTCCGGCCGGTCGCCCCGCAATGTCCCCTCCCTGTCAGGTTCCGTGTACACTGCCCCATCCTCGCGGTTTAATCTCAACATCCTCACTGCCCTGGCCAATTGATAGATCATCAAGGGCAGAAGCATCAGATAGATCCCTTTCAGTGCAGTGCAGATTGCAACCACAGGAATAAATCTGCTCCGATGGAGCAGCAGATAAAGGAGTCCGGGAAGGATCGCCACAGCCACACTGATTGCAAGATCATACCATAACATCTGTAATTTTTTATTGACATTGGACAACTGGCGTTCAGCCTGCCTGATAGCCAGGTCTAAACGGGCTTCCTTGGAACTGATCTGATAGAGAAGCTGAATATTGTTTTCCGTGTTCATCATTGATACCACCGCCAATCTATGTTCCTTTCGTCTATTTTACAGGCATCCTATAGCATTTGTAAATACGCAAAACCGCCATTCTGCTTATTTTCCATTAAACCGATATTCAAGAAATTACGCAAAGAATCCCGCAGCCCCTGAATATCCGGGTTCTGCGGGATATCTTGTGTTTAATCCTGTTTTAACATCATTTTAATCTAACGGTGATCATCACTGTCCTGCGCACGGTAGTCGGCACGCCATAACCATTGTCGCCGTAAACAGCCGTGTAGGTCACATAACCTTTCTGATCATTCTTATCGGCCTTTAGAGCAGCGATCTGTTCTGCCGTCAACCCCGCTTTCAGGACAAGTTTTCCATCCTTCAGCTCAAAATACCGAAGGAAGTTATTCTCCTTCCCCTTCACATTCATACCCATCAGGGTATCGAAGGTCACGGATTTCAGATTGCTTCCCTTGCCGGAGAGGACGGCTGCCGAGCCTGCATCCGCTTTCATCGTATATGTGGTCTGGGGCTTATAGGAACCCTTCACCGCCTTGGGCTTCTGAACCTTCAGTGTGATATTCACCGGTTTGGAAGCCGCCTCATAGACGCCCGCCGCAGATTTCACGGGAGTGAGGGTCAGCTTATAGCTCCCCGCGGGGACATTGCCTCCGTCAAAAGTCAGCTCAAACGCTCCGTTTTTCACGACTGCCACCTGCCACATCTGATCACAGGCATTCTCCAGGGCAGAATAGCTCTTGCTGTTCTTTTGCTCAGACAACTTATCCGCCTCCACCAAAACGCCGTCATAGCCGGAGCCGATCTCATAGATCATCTTGCGTCCTTCCGCCGCGCCGGCCTTCAGCTTGGCAGCCGTACCCACTTTCACCTTGATCTTGGGTGCTTTGGCAGTGGAATATCCGGTATTGGTTATCACATAAGCAGTGCTTACCTTGTGATCCTTATCGGTCAGCGTCACCGTGGCTTTGTCCGAGGTCACCACCACTTGATACTGACCATGCTTTGCGTCTCCGGTAAGAAGTTTACCGCCCTTTACTTTTACCGTGTGATTGGTATAGCCGGGCACATTCTTCCATGGAGCGCTGCCGGTCTGCTCCATCAGCTGCAGATTGACAACCGTGTTGACAGAGCCCTTAAATGTCAAGGCCGTCTTATTGTCCACGGCGGGATCATTGAGAACCGTATTATCGGCGTAAACGCCAAAGGCCAATCGGTCGGGCTTCGCATACTGAACGGAAAGCTTGACGGATGTGCTCTTTTTACTGCCGTCCTTCGCAGTCACAGTCAGCTTTACATTCTTTGCAATCTTAGATACGCTTAACGCCAGTGAGCCATTGTCATTCCTCACATTCAAGGCCTTCGGCGAGGAAGACTTTACGGTGAAAAGGGACGGATCGATCCTTGAGCTCTGCAGTTCCGCAAGACTGTAGGATTCTTTGACCTCCGCATCCTTGCTCAGAGCGATGAGCTCTCCGCTTTCCAGCTTATCCGAAGTCACTGTGCTGCCATCCTTCGCCACTACCTCATAACGAGATGTCTCCTCATTCTTCGTGACGATGATAAGGCTTCCAAAATCCTCCATGGGAGCTGATGTAATCGTTATCACGGGAGAGACTGCACTGGTCCGGTTTCCCTTGAAATCAGCAGCCTGAGCTTTCACGCAGAAATTATATTCCGCATCCTCATCGGCACTCAAAGTCTTTGCGACAGAAACCGTTCCGTTCTTCACAGTCACTTTGCCGTACATCGGATTCTCCGTATCGAGTGCCATACCGTCCACATCCACAATACTCCAGCTTACCTTCTTTGTCTTGGCAGCCGTATCAAACGCGTTGCAGACTGCAGTGGTCTTCACCTTCGCCGGCTTGCCGGCCTGTCTGTAGATGCGCTGTGTGGGCACATCAAGGCGCAGAGTCTCGATTCCCTTGACTACCGTGATGACAAAATTCACGGGTTTCTGATACATTGTCTCAGGTCCCACAGGTATGATCTCAATGGTATGTTTGCCCAGTGATGTGCCGGAGAAAGCGCTGACATACAGCCTGTCATCCGCCACATAGACCGACAGTTTCTCATCCTCAGAACAATCGGTGATATCAGCAGCTACGGCTCCCGTACAGGCAGCGTTGACGTCATAGGTCAGACCGGCCGCAGCCAGATCCTGCTGTGTAGTGTAGATCGTAGAGCTCAGCTTCTTCACTCCCACCTTGACAGAAAAGCTGGGATCCTTGGTAGAGAACTCCTGTGTCTGCGCACTCTGGCTTCTATAGAGTATCTGCGCATTTTCACTCTCAGGCACAAGAGGCGTCTTGTCTCCGGTCTGGACCAGAGTGACCTTTAACTCATAGTCCCACTTCTGTCCCTTTCCGGACGGAGCATGATTCACGATAATCCTTGCTTTTTGGACAAATGCCGGAGTCTTGGTCGATTCTCCTTCATCCCCGGATTCCTCAGGCAGCTCTCTGAGCACATAAACAGGCTGTTCTGTGGCCGCCTTGATGGACGCAGGTATCTCACTCCCATCCGCCGCTTTGGGGGTCACCTCGATTCGGTAGTATTGACTGCCCCGGATACAGCCGCCTATCTCATCCGCTCCCTGAAAGGCCACAGTCAGGCTGATATCATCAGAACTGACCAGACTCACCTGAGGCGTAAAACTCTTAAGCGCTGTGGGCTCACCGGCGATAATATCAATGGAACCGCCCCGGATATAATAATCCGCTTCCCCCGGTTCACAATCCCTGCGGTATAATTTCACAACAGCAAGCTTCTGACCTACCGGAGCCTTGGAGCTTACAGTCACATTGAGCCTGCCCGTTCCGGTGCTGCCCACAAAGTCTGCCGTCAAAAGCTCACTGGCCATTCCCGGCTCCATCACGACCTCCGCGCCGATTCCCGTGGTTCCTGCACTGACAGGACTTGCAGTCACAGTGTATACGCTTCTGGCATCCACGGTACAGGTTTCCGGACCCTTGACAGTGACAGACTCAAGGGTTTCAACAATCCTGCACTGCAGAGCGGCATTAATCTGAAGGCTGCTGCCTGCCGTAACGGTACCAGTCAATTTCAATGTACTCTTTATGCCGTTCTTTACAATGCCCATAGTCTCCAAAAGAACTCTGGTATCATCTTCGGGGTCAATCCGTGCACTCAACGCCTTCCCGCTGACCACAGGCGCGTCCAGTTTAGCCGCGCGCTTGCCGCAATAGAGTCTGACGCTGTATGCCTTCCCCTGGTACAGATCGTACATTCCGGCATCGGGAAGAGCCTCTTCACGCTCTCCCTTTATCAGTGACAATACCGCATAGGTCTCACCTTTTGTCTCAACCGTGACAGCCACATTGTCCTCTACTGCGATGGCGCCCGTCCATGTAGTTTTATCCGTCTCATGAACGAGACCATCGATCTGCACGTTCTGAATCGTATATCGCTCACCCGCCGCTGCCGTAAGACTCAGGATACTTCCCACAGGTACCTGATAGACGGCTGTACGCATTCCGAAATCATCTGTATTCTCTATGGTTGCCGGAATCTCTCTTCCGTCTGCTCTGGCAGTGATACTTACCAGAGCCAGACTGTCATAGCTTATATAGACGTCTTTCTTCTCTGCCGTAATCTCTTCCGTAACAATCTTCAGCTTCCGGTCTTCCGCTGCTGTCACCTCATACCAGGACAGACCGCTTTCATCCGTTTGAGCCTCCAACGCACCCGCAGCATCCTCCGTGGCAGACACATAGACCACGCGATATCCCTCCCGGGGCGCTACACGAAAGCGTACTCCGGCATCCTTGGGCACTATCATCTCCGCGGAACCAAGCTTCTCTGCAGCCCCTCCGTCCACAGACACATAAATATCCGCGTGCGGTGCATCAAAAGTCAGCTTCCTGGAAGCATTCTCCATTGTGCCGGAGGTGATTCCCACGGCTTTTACCTCCCCGCTTGCCATAAAGTCAAACTTACCCGTGGCCGTCTGTCCCGCCGTTCCCTCCAATGTAATCTTCTGCAACTCCTGCCGAACGTCAACATAATACTCATAGTATTCACCCTGCTCGTCGTACCCGTCGCACAATTCCCGGACGATCTGATAGATCGTATAGGTTCTTCCGGCCGTACCGCTGAAGGTAAGTTCAACACCCGTATCATGGTAGATGCCCATGGACTTCTTGTTCTCCGCAAAGGTCGCCTGCGTACCGGTCTCGGCAAAGTCTTCCTGATTATCCGTAAAGAAAAGCTGCTCCACCTTCACATCCGCATCGCACACAAAAGAAATCGTGTGAGGCGGAACGATTCCCGTGATCACCATATCCTGTTCGGGTGTAATGCAAAAGACCCGGAGACCGTCAAGTCCGGTCCGCCCTACGATCTCCATCTCCCCGCTCTCATCTCCGGTGGTAGTCAGATACCATCTGCCGGTATAATCAACCGTATACCCCATTGACCCGTCCAGTGTGACATAAAAATAAACAGGCTCCCCCTTGATCAGCTTCGTGGTACCGCCATACCATATATCATCATAGCTGACTTCAAAGGGCGATTCCCCCTCGTCCTCATTATATTCATCCGGATTCAATTTTATCGCTCTACCGATTTCCATATAGACAGGTTTCTTCCATGTGATCGATACCTTATCTCCTGTGACTATCTCAATTGCCGCATCACTAAAAACCCGTCCATAGCTATAGACAAAGCATCCGTCAGTGGATTCATCAATATCCTTTTCCAGCGTACCCTTGTCGTCTCCCTCTGTCCATTCCACCCGGGACACATAATACTCCGGTTTATATTTCACTTCAAAATCCAGATCATACTCATTAGTGATGGTAAATTCAGCACACCCAACAGCCGCGTCCGGATTGAGCGTTACAGGCACCACATCCTTGCCCTGGGTCTTTGTCACAGACATCTCAACCTGTTCGGGATTATAGCGAAAGCTCACCTTATGCTCTGCCACAGGCACGGCCGTAACCTCTATGGACGCATCCACCTGATAGCCGGGCTCCATGTTTTTATAATTTGTGGGGAACAGATCATAAAGGGCATTTTTGTAATTCTCCCCCAGCCGATGCCTCACTCTCACCGCTTTCTTGTCATATGAGACACGCCCAATCACATAGCCTTCATCTACCACGATCTTAAAAGGATGCATATCCTCGCTTCCCTTGAGCACACTGATCTTTGTAATCTCCTCCGTGCCCTCTTCATTGCAGATTCTCACATGTTCTCCGGGCTGGAAGGTATAAGTCACATACTCCTCCGTTCCGGCAGGATCGTCTCCTGTCCCCGCGATAATGCCCTCCAGCTTTGTACTGTTGCCATGAAAAATGGCATCACCATCCGCCTTATCGGCCTCCGTGATGCCAGTACTTTCCTGTGCGGCCATGGCCTGCAGGTATGTCTGCGGCGTGGACGTCACCATCATGACAACAGCAAACAGAATAGCTAAAACCCGATTGTGAAACCGTCTCAGTCCCATATTCATGCTTTCTCCTCCATTTGCTCATAATCCGTCATGTAACTTATAAATATTGATTACTAATCATTTTATCACCGACCGGATTATGCGTCAAATAAGGACTTCTTTGTATTTTTTATGCCTGATCCGATTCCGTTCGCTCCCGCGCCCTGTCTATGTGCTGAAGAAAGATTCTGCTCAGCACAATAGACACCAGAAAGGACAGTACAAACGACACCGGCTGTGCCTCCTGAATGCCGGCCATGCCTCTCGTATGCGCCAGCAGAAGCAATACCGGAATAAAGATCAGGCCACTCCGGAGAGAAGAGGAGAAGGATGCCAGCAGTCTCTGTCCCGTACTCTGGAATCCCATCTCTGTCACCATTGTAAGTGGCACCCCGATCAAAGTGGCGCTCTGCAGGCGGAGGGCACGCACCGCGTAGTCAACCACCTGTAAATCATCGCGAAACAGCCGCACAAAAGGCTCTGCGAACACAAACACCGGTATCACCGTCAGCACCAGCAGGATCTCGGCCAGAATCCATGTAAACCAGAAAGCTTTCTTCACACGGTCATATTTGCGCGCGCCAAAGTTGAAGCTGCTCACAGGCTGGAAGCCCTGGCCGATACCGATGGCCAGCGCCATCACAAAAAAGGCAATGCGTGAGACAATACTCATAGCCGCCACTGCGGCATCCCCATAGACCGCAGCGCTGCCGTTGAGCAGGATCGTGGCCACACTGTTCAACACCTGCCGCAGCAAACTCGGGAAACCCGTGGCCGCCACATTCCCCGCTGTCTTCAGGTGGATATCCACACAGGAAATACGGATCCTGGTCTGCGTCCTCCCCGTCAGAAACATACTCAAAAGAATCAGAAAGCTGATGGTCTGCGACACCGCAGTGGAGATCCCCGCACCATGAATACCCAGATCAAAGCCAAAGATCAGGACCGCGTCTCCGGCAATATTGAGCACCGCCCCCGTCATCAGACCGCACATACCGAGCTTGGCCCGCCCTTCATAGCGCAGCAGATTATTCAGCGTCAGACTGGCTGTCATAAACGGCGCCGCCAGAAGTATCCATAAAATATAGTCTTTGGCATAAGGCGCAATGGTAACGGTACTCCCCAATGCATACACCAGCGGATCCAGCAGAAAAAAACTGCATATACCGATCATCGCCCCCAGAAACAGAGACATGAAAAAGCCTGTAGAAGTATACCTTGTAGCCCCCTCTATATCCTTATTGCCCAGACTGCGGGACATAATACTCCCGGCGCCCTGTCCGCACATAAATCCCACCGCCTGCAGAATGGACATGAAGCCAAACACCACTCCCACCGCTCCGCTGGCGCTGTTTCCCAACGTCCCCACAAACGCAGTGTCCACTACATTATACACATTTGTCACCATCATGCTGATCACGGTGGGAACTGCCAGCGTGGCCACCAGCTTCGGAATAGGTGTCTCCGTCATTTTTATGTACTGCCGATTCTGCTGATCTAAAGCCTGTTCCATAATCATTTCTCCTTCATTCCCGATCCATCCATATTATATTCGGGCTGAAAGCCCCAAAGGAGCCTTCAGCCCGATATTTACGGATCCTATCCAAAAGCAGTCAAAATCTTTTATCTTCTTCGTCTCTGCCCGCGAAGCTGAAACCTCTGCACGGAGTTCTTTAACTCCTCCGCCTGATTCTCCAGCTCTCTGGCCGATGCCGCGGATTCCTCTGCATTGGCGGCATTACTCTGTACCACCTGAGAGATCTGCGACATTCCCTGTGTCACCTGATCCAGCGACTGCGCCTGCTGCCTTGCAGACTCGGCAATCCGGTCTACCACATTCGCCGTCTTCTGACCACTGGCCACCACCGCGGCAAGAGCCTCTGTGGTCTCTGCAGATAAGGTTGTTCCGTATTTCACGAGCTTCATGGAATTCTCGATCAGTTCCGTGATACTCTTAGCCGATGCATTGCTCTTGTTGGCCAGATTCTGCACTTCACCCGCCACAACGGCAAATCCCTTTCCGGCCTCACCGGCACGGGCCGCCTCCACAGCCGCATTGAGCGCAAGAATATTGGTCTGGAAGGAGATATCCTCAATTGTCTTAATGATTCCGCCAATCTCATGAGAAGCTTTGGAGATGTCTTCTATAGCGACGGTCAGATCTCCCATCCTTTCATTACAGCGCATCAGATGTCCGATAGCCTCCGCCGAATAGCTCTGAGCATTGTCCGCATCCAGCGATGTACTTCCCACCTGTCTCGAAATGTCTTGAACGCTGGCCGTCAGCTCCTCCACAGCCGCCGCCTGCTCCACGGTACCGCTGGACATGGACTGTGCCCCGGCAGCCACTTTTCTGGACTCTGCCAGCACCTGCTCCGCTGTAGTATCAATACGGGAAAGAGCTTTGTTGAGCGCATCCAGAATCTGTGCCATAGCTTTCTGAATCGGCCGGAACTCTCCCCGGTAATCGTCTCCCACATCCAGATCCATATTGCCCTCTGCCATCTGTGACAGCTTATCGTCGATATCGTGGATATACCGCTTCAACTCATGCTTCGTCTCATGAATGGACTGCACCAGCATACCGATTTCCGAAGTATCCCCCTCCAGAGTGAAGTCTGCCGAGAGATTGCCCTGTGAGATCTCCTTCATCTGGTCGCGCACACTGACCACGGGACGCAGCACTCTTTTTCTCACTACGATCATGCTGGACAGCTGTAAAACCGCCACCAGTGCCAAAGCTGCAAACATTCTGATCTTGATGGCATTCTCCTCGCGAACCACCTCTGCCACCTGGGCGGAAGTCCTCTGATCCAGATCTGCCAGAAACTCCTCCTTGATGGAATTGATCTTGGCGATGGAAGTGCTGTATTCCAATCCATACACATAATTGATAGCACTGGTGCTGTCACCGGCGGCAACCTGATTCATTGCCTCCTCCTCCAACGGAACCAGCTTGTTGGAAATGGAGGACATCTCGTCGATCAACGCCTGCTCCTCCGCAGTGATCCCGATCTCCTGCATGGCGGCTACTCCCTGATCCCTGTTTTTGAGCTGATTGATCTCATTCCAATAATTATCATAATGCTGTTTGTCGCCGGTGGCAGCATAGGCTCTCACCTCATTGGTAAGATAGGCGGAGCCGTTCATAAAGCGATTGGCATTATAAGTCAGATCGAACCTCTCTGCATTGGCCGTGTTGATCTGCTCGCTCATCTTACTGTAGGAGAACAGTGAGAGCAGAAGAAACAGTAATGCAAGAATCGAGATTCCGTTTAAAATCAGTGTCATCATGGATTGGTTCATTGCTTTTTTCAATTAGGTTACTCCTTTCAATGACTGTCTGGTTAATCATTTGTCAATGTGTATCATTTAAATCTTGAATGCATTCACCGCCTGTGTGAGCTCCTTCGCTTTATCCTGCAGCTCCATAGTAGACTGATTCAGATTGTCCATCATTGTCATCTGCTCCTTGAGAGACTCGTTGACTGTGGACACCGAAGCCGCCGTTTCCTCAGATACGGCCGATATGCTCTCAATAGCCGCCAGCGTATCGTTCCTGTGTCGCTCCATGCTCTCAATGATAGATTCCAGAGAGGTGATTTCATCGATCAGATTCTTCAGATAACTGTTCATATCACCAAAGACATGAATGGTATCGTTCACCGCCTCGGACTGCTTAGACACGATCACCTCTGCCTGAGCCGCCACCTTAACCGTATCGTTGGCATAGCCCGCAATCTGCTCCATCACGCTGCGGATCTGTCTGGCCGCCTCGATGGTGCCGTCCGACAGCGAACTCACCGACTGGGCGACCACAGCAAAGCCTCTTCCGGCCTCACCGGCCCGGGCAGCTTCAATGGAGGCATTCAGCGCCAGCAGATTCGTCTCATTGGCAATATCATTGATGGTCTCCACAAATTTCTCAACTTCGGAGAGACTTCCCTCGAGATTTTTGATATTGGTAGTCACATTCTTAGTAATGTTGGTAGTGTCGGCGGACTTATCCGTCAGATCATCCATGGTTGCCATACCGCCCTCAATGATTCCCTTGGTGCTGCCGGTGATGCTTCCCATCCGCTGCACCGTCTCCACGGCTCTGGTGATCCGCCGGGACAGCTCATCCATCTGAACCAGACAGTTCTGCGCATCCTCCGCCTGACGGCTCACGCCCTTATCCATCTCATCCACCGCATTGGATATCTGATTGTTAGAGCTTGTGAGCACACCGGACACCTCGGACAGATTCGTGGTAGAGACGGAAACATTCTCGGTAGTCTTTAAAACCTGCACGATGAGATTTCTGGAATTCCTGATCATATTGGCGATACTGCGCACCAGAAGCCTGAACTCGTCTGTTCTTCCCCGCACGCTCACGGTCAGGTCTCCCCCGGACACGATCTCCAGCTTATTGCTGATCTGTCTGATGGTGGAAGCGATGCCGACGATGATCAGCACACCTGCAGCAATGGCGATCAGCCAGGAGACAAGCACCATAAAAATCGTGACATTCTTGATGGAATCGGCTCCCGCATTCACCAGACTCACCGGCACCATGGCACAGATCGCGGAACCGTTGCGATAGCTCTTACTCACCATAAACAGATACTGCCGGTTATTATATGTAACATAGTCGATGACGGTTGCCGCATCGTCAGCCATGGCCTCCGTATAATAAGACTGTTTGGAAAAAGAGAAATCACCTCCGTCCGTGACCTCGCCGTCCTTCAGCAGCAGTTCTCTGCCGTCCGCCGTCACAAAAGCCGCGATACTCTCATCGCCAAGACTCAGATCCTGAAGGATGCCGGCAATCCGGTCGCTGCTGTAATCCACCACGATACACGCCCGTTTGGTAGTCATGGGGCGAATATAGGAACATGCGTAACTGCCTGTTGAATAATTCTCATAATGCTCTGCCAGGACCTGATCGATATAATCGTGGGAACCCACCCAGCTCCCTTTCAGAGTCTCCAGACACACGGCCTCATCCTTGCCGGCCAGTTCCCCATAAAAACCGGGAATCTCCGCCCGGTCATCATAGGTCGATATCACCTGCAGGCTGTCGCCCGGGATAATATACATATTTGCCACAAACCCGTTGCCGCCCTGTTTTACATTCAGATCCACGGAGACGCTCTCCATGATCTCTTTTCTGGTCCACTCGTTATAGACCGAACCGGTGGCCCATCTCACAAGGTCTGTATCATAATATAACTGTTCGGACTCAGACACTGCCGATTCAAATCCAAAATCCAAATATTCAATGGCCATGGACATCGCCTTAGACATGGAATCCTCATAATTTTTCGTCATGCCCGAGGCCGCCAGCGAATAGGCCACGATTCCAATCACAATTGTGAATACCAGCGGGATGGCAAAGCCGATGATCAACTTCACCTTGATGCCTATCGCAAACTGGTCCTTTTCTCTGCCGGTATTGTCTGCCGCCGCATTACTCTCCTTTTTAGCCAAAATACCTTCCTCCTCCATAAGAAATTACTGAGCTCTTCTGATCATTTCGAGATAAGGCCTGAGCCCGTTCTCGTCGGCATAGCTGTCCTGGATCGCAATGGCAGGCTCGCGGAAGGCCTCTATATCCATCTTCGCATAATCGGTTACCACTGCCCCCTCTGCAACGCATTGTTCCTTGGAGCTGTCCATCATCTCATAAGTCACTGAGCGCTCCTGCAGCGTGGCGGCAAGGGAGGCCGTCTCGATCCAATTCTTCTGTTCAACGGTGAGCCCGTCGTAGAAATCCCCATTCATAATAAACAGACGCGTCGTATAGTCATGATGCGTCTCGCAGATATATCTGCCATTGGCCGTAGTGTGATGCTCCTTCAGCATCAAATTGGTATAATCATTCTCCGCGGAATCCACTTCCCCGCGGTTCAGGACGTCATACAGATCACCCCAGCCCACATTGACAGGCTGAGCACCCAGAGATGTCCAATACTCGGAAACGACTCCCGAGGTCTGGGTACGGATCGTGAGCTCCTGCACATCCGCCGGCGTAGTCACCGGTATCTTGCCGTAATAGTCTCTGACGCCGGCTGACCAGTAACCCATGATGCGATATTGATTGCCGGTTTTCTCCAGGATCACATCCGCCATAGCCGATCCGAATTCTCCGTCCATAGCCGTCTCCCAGTGGCTGAAACCGCTGAACAGATAGAGCAGAGAGAGCATATTGACCTCCGAAACACCCGCTGAAGACATATTTCCGGGGGAGCATACCACCATCTGTACCTCACCGCTGTCCAACAGCTTGATGAGTTCTCCTTCATCCTCAGTCAGGCTCCCGTCGCTGCAGGTCACCTGGATCGTACCGCCCGAAAGCTCCTCGGCGACCTCTTTGAAGGTTTCCAGACCGAAATGATAGGGATTATCCTGTGACGTTTGATTCGATGCGATCGTCAGCTGCAATACCGGCTTGTCCGCACTCTCTTCTGTACCGGAACTTTCTCTGGCGATGGAACCGATCGTTCTCCTCTTGGATGCGCCCTGGCCGCCGCAGCCGCACAAGGAGCCTGCCAAAAGCCCGACGATCACCGTCAGAGCTAAAATTCTGCGAACTTTCATATTCACTGTTCTCCCTCCTGCCTGTCGTATATACAAAATGACCTGTATACCGTTAGTTGACTGCATACATTATATCACTTTTTACAAATTACCACAACAAAAAGAAGCGACTATTCATAAAGTTGCCTATATAATTTTGACAAACTCTCATTCAGTTCATCCCGCCTGCGCTTTGAAAACTCTCCGTCAAGAGTCCTGAATTTCATATGACGGTACAGGCTGCTCCCGGTAAAACCGTCTATCTCCTCCACAGACTCCAGCATGTCCCGCATCAGCTCACGCATTTTATCCTGATCTCCCCGGGCCTCTGCAAACTCCAGTTCCACGGAAGCGCCATAATACGCTCCCATATCAAACACTCCGGTCAGTTCGCTGCGCTTTTTTGTCAAAAGCGCAGCCCATTCCAGATCTTCCTCCTCCAAAGCCATCCTGAACAGCTCCCATAAAATCCCATCGCTTTCCCGCTGTTTCCGAAATAACGCCCCTTCCAGAATCTGATAGGCCTCCTCTCTGCGTCCGGTCTGACGGTACAGACTCGCCCTCTTTCGCTCTGCATCCGGGTAACCGGCGGAAAAGTACGCCAGGCATTCCTCAGCCTCATGATATTTCTCCTCCCTCAGATACAATCTGAACAGTGCATCCGCCGCCATATCGCGGATCCAGCTCTCCTGACTCTCCAGACCCCTCCGGTAACTTTTAAGAATATAATCATCAAATCTCTCCTTTTGAGGGATGTGCCTCATCACTCTTTCGGCATCCAGAATCACAGCGCCCTGAACCATCAGCTTGTCACAGTTGGGATATAGCTCCGTCTTGGACCGAAACCACGCAAAAACACTGTCAAATTCCTCAAATCCGAGCCTGCGGTCCAGCTCCCTGAGCAAAGCGCAGACCTCCTCGTCACCCAACTCCTGCTCAAAAGAGAGCAGCATGTCCACCGAGATGCCAAACAGCCTGGCAATCGGCGCCAGCATCATGATATCCGGGTAGGAATTGCCGTTCTCCCACTTGTTCACCGCCGGAGCAGTCACCCCCAGCCTGCACGCCAGTTCCTCCTGGGTCATATTCTTTTCCTTCCTGCATTTCCTGATCATCTCACCGATATTCATACGCATACTCCTTTTCGCATCCTATAAGCCGACAGACAGATTCTTTCGTCTGCACCCTTATAATAACAGCATCCGGTGCGCCGTACAATTGAGTCGTGTTTAAGAATCGCTCAATTTTATTAACCGGCAGTTATACTTCTGTTCCCTGCCTTTCTTCCCAGTATATTTTGATTGCTGCGCTTGCCGGCTGCCCCTGTTCCTGTAGTTGAAGATATATTTATATTTTTCATTGTCATTGCTGCTTTTTCATGTTATAATTCATACTATATTGCTAATAATCTTATATTTGACCAAAGGAGAATCCACTCATGAAAAAGCTGCTGGCCGCTGTTGTTTTGATCCCGGTACTAACCTTTGTATGCATTTTGATAGTTGCACCGATAGTAAATGACAGTATATCCGGAAGCACTGCAAAGGAACTTGCAGCTAGGCCGCTTCCGGAAAACACGGAACTGATTGAGTCGGTAAGCAAGGCCGGAAAATTGGTGGGATGCGGAAACGGCATGCAGTATTTTGGCGCTATCTTGATAAAAAGTGGGCTTTCTTTAACAGAATTAAGAGAATATTATAATAGTTTTGCCGGAAGCGGACGGGAATATATTGTTGAGAATCAATCGGCCGGCGACATAAAAGTCATAGAGCATGCACTCATAAGTTTTAAGACGGACATCGATGGGGACAATTATTATATCGTTTATACCTGGGGAGATAATCAAACCATATTTCACGAATTTGATCTCAGAGGCCACTGATTAGGTTTAATGCTTTTGACGAATCCGCTTCCTCAGAATCACATTGAGCCACCGCTCACCCTCTCTCCCCCGACGCACATCGCAAGTGACCCACTGTTCCTCCACAGCCAGATTCACAATCTCCCGTATCAAATCAGCAAAGGAGGCCTCTGTCATATCCGTAAAGAAGCGCCCGTCTCTCTCTCCCGAAAAAGTCCCGTATTTGAAGGACAGATATAGCACGCCGTTCTCTTTCAGCGCCGCGGCCATCTTTCCGGTCACATCCCGCAGTTCATGCTCCGGCAGATGCAGTACGGAAGCGCACGCCCATATTCCGTCGTAGACCTTTACTTCCGACAGATCCCCAAACAACATTTGCCTCACCCTGATTCCCGTATACTCCCCGGCCAGTCTGCACAACTCTGCGGAGCCATCCACAGCCTCCACCCGATAACCCTGTTCCAGAAAATATCTGGTGTCACGGCCGGACCCGCAGCCGAAATCAAGAATCCGCCCCCCCCCGGCTGCAGCTTATCCAGAAATCGGTTCTGCGTTGCCGTAAAATCCACCGCCACAGTGCCCTCCGCAAACCGTTTCGCATTTTTCTCGTAGTAGTCCAGCGTGCGCATGTCTCCTCCTCACTTTCCAAGCAGCCTCTCCCGCCTTCTAAAATAATAGACAAATCCTGTGACATCCGCCAGAATCCAGCCGATAGGTACCGCCCACCAGATACCCGCTACATTGACTTCGGGAACCGCAGAGAGCACATATGCCAGAACCACCCGTGTCCCGAGAGAAATAACCGTGAGTACCACCGACATACCGGGCTTTCCCAATGCCCGGTAAAGCCCGTACAGCAAAAACAGACAGCCGATCCCGCAGTAAAAGCTGCCCTCGATCCGCAAATACCGAACCCCCTCCGCAATAATGGCCGAATCCTCAGCTTTCACAAACAGAAGCATCAACGGACGGGCAAAAATCCAGACAACCGCCGATATCACGATGCAAAATCCCGTAGAAACGGCCACAGCTCCCCGAAAGCCTGCACAGATCCGATCCCTCTTGCCCGCGCCGAAATTCTGGGCAATGAAGGTAGAAAATGCATTGCCGAAATCCTGCACCGGCATATAAGCGAAAGCATCTATCTTCACCGCGGCGGCAAAGGCTGCCATCACCCCGGACCCGAAGCTGTTGACCACACCCTGCACCAGCAGGATCCCCAGATTCATAACAGACTGCTGCACACAGGTAAGTACGGAAAATCCTGCGATCTCCCGCATACAGCTCCAACGAAACCTGCGCTCCTCCCGCCTCATTTTCAGACACGGAACAGAGAACAGCGCATACACCATGATACCGATTCCCGATATGTACTGAGCGATCACCGTGGCCTCCGCCGCCCCGGCCGCTCCACGCTCAAGGCCGATCACAAACCACAGATCAAGCCCGATATTCAACACAGCGGAAACTGCCAGAAAGATCAGCGGTACTACCGAATTTCCCACAGCCCGCAGCAGCGAGGCAAAATAATTATACAAAAAGGTGGCAAAAATCCCGCAGAATATGACTGCCAGATAACTGCGCATATCTCCCCACACTTCCTCCGGCACCTGGAGGAAGGACTGAATGGTATCGAGAAAAACAAATACCAGAATATTCAACAGGATGGTCAGACCAAGAATCAGCACAAAGGAAGCGCAGATCCCCTCCCGCAGTCCCCTCTCATCCCGCTCTCCAAAACGGATAGAAAAATAAGTCCCGCTTCCCATACACAACCCCAGAAGAATCGAGGTCAGAAAAGTCATGAGCGCAAAGGAAGACCCCACCGCGGCCAGCGTATAAGGCCCCAGGAATCTCCCCACAATCAGCGTATCCGCCACATTATAGCATTGCTGTAACAGATTTCCCAAAATCATCGGAACAGCAAAACGCAGCATGGATTTCATCGCCGCGCCCTGTGTCATATCCGTATTCATAAATGTCCGCTCCCTGCCGCAGATTCATAGCAGTATTTCACAGTATATCCTCCTCCGACACCCGTTTCCCGCTCTCATCCGCATTCAGTGCCGCGACAAGGCTCTTTAACTTCCGCGGCGTCATATGTTCCTTGTAGTGAAGTCCTTCGTTTGTTATGTGCAGAACGGGATATTTGCCTTTTGTTTTTATGATATAGTGCTTATCCATCAGCCAATATATCGCCGTGGTGACATCCTCTCGCGTCATATAGGACAGCGCCTTGTATTCCGGTGCTGTATACAGCTTATGTTTTGCGATCCTTTCCAAATCGGTTCCCAGAAGCACCCCGGCCAGAACCGATACCCCAAAATAGTACTTATCGCTGATATGCAGCAATGCAGACAAAATGGTCTCCGCAATCTCATAACTGCTGTGCTCCTTATATTCCGGGAATCGCCCGGCGTCCACCTCTATGGAAGTATTGCCGTCAAAGATCTGCTGCTCCCAGTTTTCCCTCACAGGACTTTTCTCCGCCGGTTTCCGTTTATCCTTCAATACCCGGTTATCCTCCGGTTTCTGAGCCGGTTCGTCCGCCTCAGACAATTCATATCCCATCATCAGATAGTAATCGCGCTTCGACATCGTATGGTTGCAGCCCCGGTTGTTCTCACTGTAATTGGTGCAGCCAAGAAAACGCTCTCCTCCTCTTCTGGATGTCTTGATCACAAGATACCCGTCCTGACAATCGGGACATTTCAAAATGGAAAGCTTTTTCCCCGCCATATGATTGGTCATAAAGCTGCAGACCTCCGGCTCATTGGTACACAGATAAAGACGCAGCCCGTAGGAGGGCTTATATTTGAGCTGCATGGGAAAGCCGCAGACCGGACATAGTTTTTTCCCGATCTGCACCGGTTCCTCCTCCGACCACTGTCCGCGCAGAAAGACATTTTTATATTCTTTCTTAATCTCCAGCAAAAACTCGGAAGGGTTCTGCTCCGGAGCAATAAAATACACACGGTTCTTGGTGCGCGTCATGGCCACATAGAAAAGTCTTCGCTCCTCCGCATACTGAATCGACGTATCTTCCCTCACCACCAGCGATAACACCGGATCATCCTCTATCTTGGATGGGAAACCATAGGTCTCATTCCTGCCATTGATGACAATCACATTGTCATAGCCTAAACCCTTTGACGCATGCGCAGTCATAAAGGTAATGTCAAGCTTCGGATATTTGACCGATTTTACCTTTGCACCGCGGTTTCTATATTCAAACAATCCTGTTCTTGTCAGCCTGTCTCCGTCAAAGTTAAATCTTCCCAGCAGCAGTATACGGGATTCGGCAGTATCCCTGCCCTCCGCCCTGTCATATGTCATGATCTGTTCTATCGCAGTCTGTACCGCATAAGCTATCGCATAGTTCGTTCCGCTCCTTCTGTCTGAACTCAGAGCCCTGGCCGCGCCGTCATATGTATAGATAATAACCGGTTCATCAATATGCTTGGGCGAAATCAGGGATTTTTGTATCTGGAACGCATTCTTCTGAATAAAATTCCCGGCAATATCAATCACTTCCTGAGAATTTCTGTAGGTGCGCACGATCTTCATGAGCTTTGCATAACCCATTTTCTCCTGAAATTTTGTAAACAGCGTGATGTCCGAACCGCTGAACGCATAGATGGACTGCCAGTCGTCGCCGACTGCGATGATCTTTGCATCAGTCACTTCCGAAAACGATTTGACCAAATCAAAACGCTGTCTGGAGATATCCTGATACTCGTCTACGATCAGATACCGGAAATCGAGTTTCTGCTTCATCTCCTGCACTTCATTCAGCACTCGGGCGGATTCGTTGATCATATCCTCAAAATCCACGGCGCGTGCTTCGACAAGAAATTTTTTATACTCCAGAAAACAGGCGTGGCAGATGTCCAGAAACAGCTTAGTCCTCACATTGGAGGTTTTTCTGGAGAGCCTGTCAAACTCTTTTTCGTCATAACCGTTGACTTTAAAATTCCTGATAAAGTTGACCACCAGAATTACCAGTCTGTTGATATACTTATTTTCCTCGGAAGAAATCAGTTTTTTGACGATCTCTTCGTTGGAACGTCTCCTCAGCTCAAATCCATGCCTCGTTAAGCTTTCCTCTAAATGCTCCGAGATGCTTCTGCCGTCGCGAAAGGAGGAAAAGCTGTAGATCAGTTCCGTGCCATGCTCTCTGTGCAGGCATATCTTATCGTTGATCGCTTTCTTATAGGCGGCCAGCGTCTCCTCATCATACAGAAAATTCTTTCCGTCCTCCGTGATCCCAAAATGCTCTATGTAGGCCGTATGCTCTCCCTGCGAAATCATAAAATCCGGAGTATACGGCTTGCGGGACATCAGAATATGATATGGATAAACAGGCTCATAGACATAATCTATGCTGTTGAGATAGAGGAAATTGGCGATTTCCACCTCCTGTACCGATCTCACGATCTCGTTTTGGATCGTGACCTTCTTCCTGCTGTTGCGGTCGATGATTTCCGTTTTAAAATCATCCAGCTCACTGCGCATCGTGGCATAATTGGCATTCGCCATATGATTAAAAAAGTTATTGATGTCGTCGCCCTCATAGGGCGCGTCAAAATAGGACGCAAAAAACAGGATAAGACTGTTGACCACACCGGGATCTTTGAGAACCTTATCCTTAAAATAGCCTTGAACACAGTAATACAATTTGCTACCATCTACGATATTCAGTTTTTCAGGCTCGTTTTTGTGCAGAATCGCATTTCCTGTTGAATGAAAGGTTGCGATGGGACACGGGATATCCAGGTCTTGATTGATCCTTGCCTTCAATTCATTTACCGCTTTATTGGTAAACGAAATAATGAGTATCTGCCCCGGATCAACCCCCTGCTTTTCCACAAGATACTTTACCTTAGCGGCAACGGTTGTCGTCTTGCCCGCCCCCGCACCGGCTATGACCAGACTGTAATCCTCATCCGACAGCACGACTTTTCTCTGGTCGTCGTCCAGACTGATTGCCGGATCCACCGCTCTCAGAATTGCGTCCAGATAGTCTTTTTCTTCAGACAGCTTTCTGTTTATATAATCATCATTTGCCTTTTCCGCCAGAACATCAATGCTTTGATACGACAGATATATGCTTCTCGCCCTGTCTGCATCAAAACCGTTTTTATCACAATAAAATTCCAGCGTATCATTCTCATCCATGGAGATAAAGAGCTTCATCACATCAGCATATTTCTCCGCTTCTGCCGTATACTCTTTTCTCGACACATAATGATCGCTTTGCTGCAGTGTATCTATATAGTCCTCCCATGCGGCCAGTTCCACACATCTGCCGGAAACAGGCTTTTCCTGTTTGGGTCTGACTTTGTTTTTCTTAAAAAAGTATTCCAGTAATCTCATGCTCTTCCCTTTTGCAGCCAAATCTTACTTCTCCATATTACCATAAGAGCAATTGATTTTCTATAAAATTTATTATGTTCTTTCCGGAACATCCTCGTGGATCCACTTCCCGCTAAAAAACCGCATGGTAAAGATGAGCGCCCTGACTCCCCAATCAGCAAACATTCCGATCCACACTGCCGCAAGGCCAAGGTCATACACATTCACAAGAAAAACGCAGATTGCTACACGGCAGCTCCACATGGTAATGACAGAAACGAGCATCGAAAATTTTGCATCGCCTGCCGCCCTGAACCCATACGGCAGACCAAAGGCACCTACCCACAACAGCGGTTTTACGATGGTCATCGCCGTAACCAGTTTAAAACACAATTCTGCTGCGTCCGGCTCCATCCCGCTGAGCCATGTCACCGGTTTTGTGACCGCAAGCACCAGGAGGCACGAAGCAAATACTCCGATCCATGCGATGCCCATAAGCTTTACAACATAATACTTTGCCTCCTCTTTTCGGTGCGCGCCGATACACTGGCCCACCACCGTCATCAGTCCGATACCCACACCATTGCTGAAGATACCGTTTACATTTTCCAGAATATCCGTCATTGCCTGTGCAGAGATCGCCATGGTTCCCATTGTGGAAACCGTTGATGAGATCGCGAGCTTACCGAACTGAAACATCCCGTTCTCGATTCCTGCCGGAATGCCTATGGCCATGATTTTTACGATCAGCGCCGCATCCGGACGGATGTTTAAATAGTTCTTTACCACGATGGTCTGCCCAGGCTTTCTGAGCTGCCAATAGATTACTGCTGTGCTGAAAACTCTGGATAAAAGCGTCGCCAGGGCAGCGCCTGCCACGCCCCATTGTAAGCCGTAGATAAACAGGGCGTTTCCCGTGACATTCATAACATTCGAAACGACGGATATCTTCGTCGGGAGCTTCGAGTTGCCCGACGCCCTGTAAAAAGCCGCTCCCGCACTAAACAGCGCCAAAAACGGATAGGAGACGGCGGTGATCATGAAATAGACCAATGCATTTTCCATGACGGAATCTTCAACCGCTCCAAAAATCAGATCCAGAAGCCGCTCCCCTCCCAGAATACAAAATGCCGTGATGGAGAGTGCGATTACAAATACAGTGAGCACCACCTGTCCCGCCGCCCGGCTGCTCTCCTCTCTGTTGCCTCCGCCGATATACTGCGAACACACGATCACCGCACCGGCCGCCATTGCCACAAAGATCTGTATGACCAGATTGTTGATTGAATCCACGAGAGACACCGCTGATATGGCATAGCTCCCGACAGTGGAAACCATCATTGTGTCCACCATTCCCATCAGCGAATTTAAAAACTGTTCTATGATGATCGGAAACAGCAGCCAAACCAACGACCTGTTATCAAATAACATATTTTGCCTGTCTATCTGTTCTTTATCATACAGTTTCATTATCAATTGACTCCCAAAACTTATTCAAACCTTCTAATAAAAATTGTACCACATATAAACTGTTCATACAGAAATTTTCAATTGATAAGTGACAATATTCAGTTGAATCGCAGATACTGTACTTGCTGCACAAATGAGTTCATAAGGCCAAACTGCACGTTTATTTTTCGATCACAGCATGTTCCCTGAGCCATCTGGCTACGCCGTCGTTCTCATTGCTGTCTATGATCCCGGAGGCCAGTGCCTTTAATTCTTCCACCGCGTTTTCTACGGCATATGCCTCATCGGACACCTGAAACATTGGGATATCATTGACAGCATCACCAAATGAGATCACCTTGCTGCAATTCCAGATTGCTTTCAGCTTCTGTATAGCGTTGGCCTTGGTGGCTCGTGCCGGCATGATCTCGCACCAAAATTCCGGTCTGTACAGCTCCTGTTGAATGGTACAGTGATATCTGCGGTCTTTTACAAAGATATCATATACGGGAGCAAGCTCTTCCTTTTCACCGATACAGGTAAAGTAAAACATATCTCCCCTGTATAACTCTTCCCTGCTCTCCACAGGCCGAAGACGCCTGTCCCCCTTTCTATTGTTCAGATACCGTCTGATCCCGTCATTTTCTCTCTCTCTGATCCATGACACTTTCTCCTCCCCATCTATAAAAGCATAAACCAGGGGACTGATATCCTGCCTGTCCAGTACCAGCTTTACCTCGTCCGTCTCCTCCTGACAAAATCTCTCCTGAGACAAAATTTCTCCCGTGGCCGGATGGAAAATGAACGCTCCATTATATGCGATTACCGGAATATCCGTCGATAAACCCGCCGTAACCACCGAAGCCGATACCAGCGATCTGGCGGTGGCATAGGTGAACAACATGCCTCTGCTTACCAAATCATTGATGATCTCTATACTCTGAGGATTAATAGAATCTCTTCTGTTCAACAGTGTTCCGTCCAGATCCGTTACATACAGTATTCTCTCCATATACGCTCCCTCCTCCGTCATATCTCCGTTATATCTTCCCGTCATGTCTGTCATACCGGCCCGTTGCGGCCAGGCAGACAGCTCCCGTCACGCTCATCAGCAGACCCGATACCCAAAACCATCGGGCAACTCCCGCCGCCTCACTGACCGGTCCTGCCACCAGCAGCCCGAATGGCGTTGCCAGAGTCATGGCTGTAGTCAGCATGGAAAACACCTTTCCCAGCATATCCGGTGCAACAGACTCCTGAATATATGCCATGAGCGGAACATTGAAAAATGTTCCCGACGCTCCCATAATAAAACAACAGATCACAAAGCCCCAAAAACAGCCTGCCGGAAGAATACCGCTCACTGCCGCCGCAAATCCCAGCGCAAAAATAGACATTGATATCATCAAAAAGCGTCTGCGGGATCCGCCCCACATCCCCATGACCAGAGAGGAGACAAGAAGACCTCCCGAAAATGCAAACTGCACCGCCGCGTTATGCCATGCCTCCCCGCTATAATGCATACGCACCAGCAGCGGAAACAGAGAACCCAAAGGCATGTAGAGAACGCTGGAAAACAAGATGGGAAAAAACACGGCTCTCAACGGTCTGTTATTCCACATTGCAGCAAATCCTTTTTTTGCGTCTTCTATCATATGTACCGTTCTGCCCGTTCCAGGAATGTCAGGAATGGCAACTGCAGCCAGACACCCTATGGCAAATACGGCGCCTGCAATATCCACCAGCATGATCGCCGCAACCGGAAAGGCGGCCATCAATCCCGCTCCCAGAGCCGGACCCAGCATCGCGGACACAGACACGATCAGATTGCCCCACCCGCCCGCTTTTGTCAGCATTTCCACCGGGACAAACATAGGAATCGCCGCCTGCATCGCCGGAGCATGAAAGGTGTTGCCCAGACCGCGTACGAAAAGTATCACATAGATCAACCACATAGGCGGAGCTTCCGTCCATAAAAAAGCAATGCCCAGAACAACGCTCGACAGAGCCACCAGTCCGTCAGCGGCCATCATAACCGTCCTGCGATTATACCGATCGATCCAGACCCCGGCAAAAGGCCCCACCAGAAGATTGGGCAGAAAGGAAGCAGCCGTTGCAAGCGCAAGCGTGACCGCCGACTCTTCCCTCACAGTCATCCACCAGATTACGGCAAACTGAACGGCGGCAGAGCCTAATAGCGAAAATGCCTGTCCCGTATAAATGATCACAAACTTCTTTTTCCAATTCATCGTTATCCCTCCGGCGGCTTATCCCCGCAGAATTTTATCCATCGGCTTTCCCTTTGCCAATTCATCGATCAGCTTATCCAGATACCGGATCTCCTGCATCAGGGGCTCGTCGATATTTTCTACCCGCACCCCGCAGACCACCCCTTTAATCTGTTTTCTGTCAGGATTCAATCCGGGCGCATTTCTGAAAAAATCCCCGTAAGTCTCCGGCTTATTCAGTGCATTTTCTATTTCCTCCGTACTGTAGCCGGTCAGCCAGCAAATAATCTCGTTTACTTCCTCACGGGTCCGCCCCTTCCTCTCCGCCTTGGCCGCCAGCAGTGGATATACCCGGGCAAAGCTCATGGCATATACTTTTTCGTAATCCATATTCCTTCTCTCTCCTGCTTTATTCAGAGTCAAACTCCTTTACATAGAATCGATTCATCGTGCTGTGAAGGACCGTCTCGGGTCTGCCGATCTGACGAAATCCTATTTTTTCATACATCTTAATTGCCGTTTCCAGATTCGTGTGCGTCTCCAGATACATTCTATGATAACCGGCTTTTCTGGCAAACTCCTCCGCAATCTGCATCAGGCATTTCCCGATTCCGATTCCTTTTGCCGCATCTGTCAGATAGATTTTCTGCAATTCCGCGCAATTGTCTAATCCGCCAAATTCCGCTACGCCCACGCCTCCAATCACCTGGCCGTCATCACTCACTGCAATAAAATATCCCCGTTTATCCGGCAATTCATGATAAAACTTGCTGAGATGGTCTATTTCCGGATCAAAATATACCGTCCCGGGAATATCCAAATGGAATTTCTTTAGATTCGTCCTGATAATATCCGCAATCAAAGGATCGTCAGCCTCTGTAATCGGCCGTACATGATCGTTTTTCCACCGCTCATTCATTTTGCTTTTGTTCATTGTTTCTCTCCCGTTCAGTCCAGTAAACAAACTCTTCCCATGGCTCCGCAGAGTATCGGAACGATGGTGCTACCGTTCTATTATACCTTCAATTCTTTTATCGCGCCACTCTGTTTTTTCTCAAGCATTCTGAAAAAAACCGCGGAATCGGTCCGACTTCAATATCCGCAAGCACCTATGATAATCTGCCCGGCTTCAGCTTCTTATAGACTTTTTACGTTCGGGCCGTTATACTTGAGAATAGCATAGAAAATAAATAATGAAAGATGAGGATAATATGGCAACCCGTACAAAGATTCGAATTTTAGATGATGCTGAACTCCGCCAGCTATTGGACATTGAATATGAAAAGTCTTCCCAAATAAAGCTGTGCAAATATGCTCTTAGTTTGGCAGAGCATATACTGACAACTATCGGTTATAGCGATACCGACAATCCAATTATTAAAACCGGGTTTGCCGTTAATGAAAGCTGGCAAAGAGGGAAGGCCCGCATGCACGATGTAAGACAGGCCGGATTTCAAATACATCAGTTAGCAAAAGAACAGCAAAATCCGATTACTCAAGCTGCATTGAGAGTGGTTGGACAAGCTGTGGCCACTGGCCATATGCGGGAACATGCAATGGTATCTTCAGACTATGCCGTCAAAGTAATAAATTTGCTGTTCCCTGATGATATAAATGCGGTCAGACAAGAAAGATTGTGGCAAATAGATCATATGACAAGTATAAAAGATACAACTGTATAAACCAGAGCAATTTTTATGCAAAAACATTTGAGAAAAACTGCCGACAATCGTGAGGACAGTGACGCCGCCGTTTTGTATCTGCCAGCTGCAGAGAAATATCACATCCGCAGCCATATTGCACAGAAAGATAAACATACAGTATGGGATGCAGAAGCGCCGTTTCTGTCCGGGCAGGAAACGGACGGCCTGCTCCAGATCACGATCGCAGGACAGCAGGATACAGATGGGCGTATTCAGGGATAAAATCGCAAAGCCTACCGGATTACCCGCTCCCTTGCTATTTTTTTCTTTTTTCCCATATCTGTCGCTTCATTCATCCTAACCACCCCTGATAAAATGCAGTTGCTCCCAAAATTGCACCTACCGCCATCGCTGCCAATGTTACAACAATAATTATGGGATGCTCTTTCATCAGTTTCCCTAACTCTTTTAAATCGTTCAATTGAATCTCTCCTCCTTTATTCACAAACAGAAACTTCGCTAAGCGGCAATCATTTCATACTTTTACCCGCTTTATGTTGATTTCCCTTATCAGAAGTACGATACCGTACAGACCTCCAATCAAAAAAATAATATCTTCAAATGCATCAAAAATAATGGATTTGATTCCAGTCAGTCCCCAAATAGTCAATAAATTTTCTGCTCCCGCAGGCTGCAAGGGTATGGCAGAAGGAGGGAACAGTCCACGTTAATCCCCATGCTTTTTGCAATTCCCAGTTTGTTTCCCACCGGAATATCCACTACCGGGTTATTCGTGCAGAAGGGGAAGGACACTGTTCTGTCATAACGGGTCTTCGCCGCTGGCAAATGTCCGAAGATATATCTCTCTGTTCTTTTTGCGAAAAAAATCCGATACAAACGTCCTTATATAATCGGACATCTGTTTTTCGTCATCACAAATCGCAATATAAATCAATGCGCCACCTCCTGTCAACATCAAGACAATTTTTATTATAGCCTGTGCTAACTATCAAAACAATCTGATTGCTGTGGAATGCTTGTCTGCTGCCGTGAAATACATTGTTGCTTGCCGGCGTACCGGACAGACAGGATCTGTTCCATACTAAACAATATTTGAAGTCAGTCTACTGCCTTGATTCTCTCCACAAGGGAAAGCTTTCCGGTATAACGGACGGCACAGACCGAGAATACCGCCTGCACCAGAAGCAGCGCAGCCGCAAACAGCAATACCTGAAGTACCGGAAAATGATAGGTCACCTTCCCGAACATGCCGATCCGGTCAAAAATCCTGCACACAATCAGGCTGCACGCCGTTCCCAGCGTCAGGGTGGCAAGCAGTGTGATTCCCACATAGTATAAGCACTCAAAGGACAGCATCCGGGACAGCTGCCGGCCGCTCATGCCAACGGACTCGAATACGCCAAATTCCTGCCGGCGGGTGAGAAGATTGGTGATCAGCGTGTTGGCAAGATTGATCAGGGCAAACACGAAGATAAAGACCAGTATGCTGTAGAGCCGGGTCAGTTCCCCCCGCATGCCGATTTCCAGCTCGGCTGCCAGATCATCCAGACCGGAAACTGCCACCCGCTCATCGGACACGGCGCCAAATACCGCCCGCCGCAGCTGTTCACTGTCCTGCTTTGTGTGAAGATTCACACAGCCGGTAAAATCCGAGATTTCAGGATAGAGGACGGACAGTTCTTTCTCAGGCAAAATAAAGAAATGGGACGAGTTGCAGACAGGAATATCCTCGACGATCCCCATCACGGTATACGTTTTGCTCTGTCCATTGTAACAGGAAACCGTAACGGTATCCCCAACCTGATAGCCGGTCCTGTAAATTTCCTTCAGCGAGCTGCCTGACGGGCAGACGAGAATGCCGTTTCCATCCGCCAGCTGACGGTAATCCGCGCTTCCATCCAGAACCGCCTCGCCTGCATACATCTTAGCCATATTCTCCTCGGAAATTCCCCTGACGATGAACGGTTCATGCTCACGGTTGCCCGGAATCGCACTGATGGCGGGGATTTCCACGCAGGTCATGCTGTAGGCCGTGACATGATCCACGTCCGCAATGGCGGCAAGCTCTTCCTTCAGGGCTTTCCCCAGGGGATTCTCTCTCTGCATCTCTACAAACTCCTGACCCGCATAATCCTCATATTGCAGCAGATACTGGCTCCTGTCTCCAAACCGGGACTGGGCCATCTCTTTGAGATCCACCGAATTTGCGTAGGCGGAAATACAAATCAGCAGAATTCCTGTCAGGCTCAAAGAAAGAACCGTTACAAACGCTTTTTTGCGGTTCCGTGAGAAATTCATCAGAGCCAAACGGGTCATGGTCAGACGGCGGTGCCGCTGTCCGGAAACACTGCGCCCCTGATACCCGGAATAGGCGGTGATCCGGACGGCCTCAATAGCAGATACTTTTCCCACCATCGACAACGGTTTTTGGGTGGCAGCCAGAACCATTCCATAGGTCAGGAATAAAATGACTACCGCGGACCGGAGATTGTCACGCCAGGGCCAGTAACCGGGTACGGCGATCAGCGCAATCCCTGCGGCAAGAATCAGTCCAAGGGGAACTGCCACGGCAGTCAGGAAACGCCTCTCCCGCTTCACCACCCGCTTTAACTGCACCGGCGTTGTTCCCAGCACCTTCAGGCGGCCGTACTCCCGCATTTTTCCCATCACGGAGATGTAGAAAATATTGTAGATTACGATTGCACAGATGACCGCAATCAAAATTGACAGCATATAAATCTCCATCCCGCTTCCCAGATAAAGATCCACCATTCCAAAATAGCTGGAACTGTAAAATGTCCGATCCGCCGGTATGTCCATTTCTGCGAAAAACCTTTCGATGTCTGTGCGAAGCTTGGCCGGCTCCATTATTTGACTTCCTGCAAAACGAAAGCGCAGCTCATAAGGAGCCGGATAGATGCCCGTATCTACTGCGGTTTCCGGTATCCATACCGTAAAAATCCGACTGTTGTTCTCCGTTTCCAAAATACCTGTGACGGTATAAGGCTTTTCGCCGCTGCCAAGATCCAGAGTGAGCGTCTGACCCACTTCTTCCGGAAGATTCAAATACTTGAAAAAAGCCTGTTCTACGCAGAGTTCATCCGACGCCTGGGGATAATTGCCATCAATCCTGCCATAGCCCATCAGATCAATCATCTCTGTGCTGACAAAGCTGACGTTCAAAACGCTGTCCCCATGACGGACAGTTCCTGCGTCTGCGGTATAACCCCATTTTTCAAACCGTCCTGTGTCCGTAAGCCGTGTCACCTCTTCGCGGGTCAGCCCGCCGCACCCGGCCTGAAACTGTCCCAGGATACCATCCAGAGTCTTCATCTGCTGTGCAGAGTAGATAAAGCAAAGGGTTCCCATGAGGCAGACGGCAAGAGCAATCGTAAGGATGACAAAAATGCTCCGGCGCCTGTCAGCTTTCATGCTCCGCTTTGCCAATTTCTTTTCCACCTCACCGGTGTCGTTTTCAAAAGGCCATGTCATGATCTGCCACCTCCTGTTTCCCGTCCCGCGCCGGCGCCGTGCGCTGCAATCCTGCCGTCCTCAATCCGCACAATGCGGTCGGCAAGCTGGGCAATCTCGTTGTTGTGGGTGATCATGACAATGGTCTGGTTAAACTCCGTACCGGTGCGCTTCAACAGCCCCAGTACATCGGCGCTGGTCCTCGAGTCCAGGTTGCCGGTGGGCTCGTCAGCAAGGATGATAGCCGGTTTGGTGATCAGGGCACGGGCGATGGCGACGCGCTGCTGCTGCCCGCCGGAGAGGTTGTTCGGCATATTCTGCAGCTTATCCTCCAATGCCAGCATCTTCACAATCTCATCCATAAATTTCTCATCTGCCGTATCGCCGTCCAACTCCACGGGCAGGACGATATTTTCATAGACATTCAGGATCGGGACGAGGTTATAGTTCTGGAAGATAAAGCCGATGTTACGGCGGCGGAAGATGGTCAGCTCCTCATCGCTCTTTTTTGCCAGCTCATCCCCACGGACAATGACACTTCCGGAGGTGGGCGTATCCAGCCCGCCCATCATGTTGAGCAGGGTAGACTTGCCGCTGCCGGAGGTTCCCACCACCGCCACAAACTCCCCCTGTTCCACAGACAGGCTGACGCCATCCAATGCGCGGGTGATATTCGGCTCACTGCCATAATACTTTTTCAGGTCGATCGTTTGCAATACATTCATGCTCAAATGCTCCTTTTCTGTTGATAGGAACATTGTAAAATCCAAATGTCACTAAAATGTCCGGGCCGGTAAGAAATTTCACTAAAATATAGGCGAAATGTTACAGGACTCGGACATTTCAAGAAATTTGCCGGGGCATTTCTTTTTCCTATGATCTGCAGAGAAGAAAAATAGAGAAAGTCGATCCCTTGCCTACTTCCGAAGTCACTTTCATATATCCGCCCTGCTTTGTCACGATTTCACGGGTCAGATAGAGGCCGATGCCTATTCCCTGCTCATTGTGTACCTCTTCCTCCCGGTAAAAGCGGCGGAAAACAGCGGCCTGGTTACTCTCCGGGATACCCTTTCCGGTATCGGACACATCCAGCTTGACATACATTTCCCATTGTTCCACCGAGACTCGGATTGCCCCTCCCGCCGGGGTGTACTTCACTGCGTTATCCAGCAGATTGAACAGGGCCTCCGCCGTCCATTTGCTGTCATGGGAAATGCGAAGGTCATCAGGGCAGTTCACCGTCACGGAAATGTTCTTTTTCTCCGCTGCATACACGATACTGCTGCAGGCCAGCGCCAGCGTATCGATCAGCGGGGCATCTTTCTTTTCCAGCCGAATTGCTCCGGTTTCCAGCCGGGAGGCTTTCACAAGAGTCTGAAAGAGAAATTCCAGCTTGTCCGTCTGGTTCCGAATACCCTGCAGGAACTCCCGCCGTTCTTCTTCAGTGACCGGCTTTGCCAGCAGCGTGTCCGTCACCATTTTCAGATTGCTTACCGGTGTTTTCACCTGATGGGAGACATCCGATACCAACATCTGCAGCTCCTGCCGTTCCTCATCCACCTTCCGGCGGTTCTCCTGCATGATACCGTACAGGCGGGAGAGCCGGTAACTGATGCGGGCAAAGAGTGTTTCGCTGTCCGCAGCACGCTCAGGCTCTCCGCTTCCGCTTATCATCCGATCCATTGCCCGGCACAGCTCTTTGGTAAATACGGAAAGCCGCTTGCTGAAAAACAGCATCAGAAGAAACACCCAGATGAGGGCGCAGACCGTAAGCAGTATGCCAGCCATCAGCATCCGCAGTTCGCCTGTCAGGACAAAGAGAACTGCACAGATGGCCAGCATGGAGGCCGACATACCGGCGCAGATTAGCAGAAACACCCTTTTTACAGAAATCTGTCCCAGACTCATTTTCTCTCGCCTCCCATCCATTGATATCCAATCCCGTAAATCGTCTTAATATAAGTGTCGCCGTCTGCCTCAATCTTTCCCCGGATCCGGCTGATAGAAGTCGTCAGGGTGTGTTCGTCCACATAATTTTCCTCCGCATCCCACAGCCTTTCCAAAAGCCGGCGCCTTGTAAGAACCTGTTTGGGATTTTTGCAGAACAGGTGCAGCATCTTAAATTCCATCGGGGAAAGGGTAAGAGACTTCCCGTTCAACGAGGCGGACTGCTCAGAGAAGTCCAGAAACAGCCTGCCGTCATCATAAAAATCTTTTGCCAAGCCTCTGTGTTCCAGCATAGCGAACATTGCGCGTATTTTCCTCAGCAGTATCCCAACGGAAAAAGGCTTGGTGATATAATCTACCGCCCCGGCTTCATACCCCCGTATCTGGTCGCTCTCCTGGTCATTGGCTGTCAGGAAAACAACCAGTGTGTCAGAGTATTCCGGCTTTATGAGCCTGCACAGGTCATAACCGCTGCTATCCGGCAGGTTGATATCCAAAAGTACCAGGTCATATTCTGTACGAGCCAGTAACCCGGCAGCCGTATCTGCATTCAGGGCTGATGTGGTATCGTAACCCTCGGAAATCAGGTTGTAGGTCATCGTTTTATTTAAAAGGACATCGTCCTCGACCAGCAAGATCTTTTTCATAGCCACCCTCCCCGTATTCATATAGTGAACGGAAGCTTCTTGTTGTGAAATGCTTTCTGACTGCTGCGAATATCTGTAGCAAGATAAGCAGCATTCTGACAATGATCCATCTGCCCGTGTGTGAGTACAATTAAGCTTACATGAAACTTCTTGCATCTTTCTAAAATCTCCTCACGATTCTTCTCCTACGCTCAGCAATCTCCGGTTCCCGTCCGTTTCCCCATATCTCCGGCAGGAAATTAATTTTCATTTTACATACCGATCCACTGAATAAACGCAGTCTTATCCGAACTGTTATACCCTGCGTTTCGATAAAAGTTTAGTGTGCTTTCTTCCTTGGAACCTGTGAGCAGCATCATCTTATAGCAATGATTCTCTTCTGCAATCTGCTTTGCAAAATTTAAACAAGCAGTCGCGTAACCCTTCTTCCGATAATCTCCATGCGTCACCACATTCTCGACAAATGCATACGGACGGATATTTCTTGTAAGATTAGGAATGATCACACAAACGCAGGATGCCACAAGCTTATGATCCACTTCACAGACTATCAGATGATGATTTGCATCATTTATAATATTTTCCCATGTATTTCGTAAATGCTCTGTGTCTTCCGGAACGCTTTCCTCGTGAAGATACAGATATAACTGCAATACTTCGTCTAAATCTTTCTTATTTGCTTCTCTAACCATACTCTATCCTTCCAAGTCAATAGTATCAATTTCTTCGACGGGAAAAGTTACTTTTACCAATCCGACAGAAATAAATTTTCCGCTCATTTTTTTAAACTCGTGCAAAATCAAATCACTTGCCTTGTAAAAAATATCTTCGTCATCTTCTTTGGTAAGGGCTAATGTACAATGGGGCACCCATCTGCCGGGACGATACCACTCCCATCCCGTTGTATCAAAATCTTTTAAGCATTCATGCAATTCGCGCTGAAATTGGTACATACTATCATTCATCATCGGTGATGCAAAAATTGTTTTTGAATCGGTAAACATTCCAACAGAACCGATATATGCCGGCAATTTCTTATGAGTCTGCGCAAATTTCTTCAATTTTTCTATGCACTTTTCTTCGTCCACATCATTAAAACAAGCTAATGTGAGATGAGGCCTCGTCTTCCATTCCATGAACCTTGTACTCAACTTTTCGTCAGCCACTCTTTTTGCCAAATTGTAAAGTGCTTGTTCTGTTTCTTGGTCGTAATATAATTCTATTGCATACTGCATAACATTCCTCCTAAAAATGATTGTAATGAACAAACTGGATTGCCTTGCTCTGTATTTTATCTTTGCTCCTATACAGTACCACATAACCGCTTATTTTTCCATAAAAATGCGGCAATCCGCTTGATGCTGCGAACTGCCGCATTACTACCTTTTCCTTGTCTGCATTAACTGACATGGTGCCCACACTATGTTCAAATCATTGCTAAATAAGTTGTGGAAAACTATGTTTCCGCACAAATGTTACGGATCATTCCAAATCCTCAATTCTACCCGCTTGAATCGATGCAATGTTTTTCTTAATCCTGTTTTCAGACCAGTTCCACCATTGAAGGTTCAATAATTCAGAAATTACATCGTCCGAAAACCGTTTTCGTATCAGTTTTGCAGGAACACCTCCAACAACCGTATATGGCGGTACATCTTTTATAACACATTATTCTTTTCAAATTCCCGTGGGTCATGCACAAAATCATTATACATTGTATAATCACCAATTTTAATTCTGTCGTTGGTAATCACGCTTTTTAAATAAACTGTCTGGGTATCACCTGTCCGGGGATATATCTTGTTCTCCGATATAGTCATTTTATAATCCTCCATGTTCTGATAGTTATTATGCGACTATACCGGTTACTACAATGCAGCGTTTCATTTAATATGCCTTTCTATATTTTTCTCCATGAATTTCTATTAGGTTGCTTTGTTAAAATCCTGATACTTTATAATACATTATGGCAGCTCATTAAATCCTCGAGACAAGTTGTCCTCTTTCTACTCTCCAATTATTTCCACACCATCCGGAAAATCCCGTATTACAAGCGCACATGTATTTGTAAGTTTTACATTATTTTTTAATGGATATGTCAATTTGCCCCTTCCTTCCCCCATTATACAATGAACGTCTAATTTCGTATCGATCAAACCCAAATTATTATCCAGATTATTGGAAAAAATGAGACTTCCAGCACTTACCCCTATTACCAGGCCATTGTCATTGATATATTCCATCAAAGACTCATTAAACCCTGTAGCATTAATTCTTTCAAGCAAATAATGCGTATTTCCGCCACACAAATATACCACATCATATTGTTGCAGCTTGTCAAACTCCATTCCGGCATGTAAATCGTATACGTCAATATTTTTATTCAAAATACCACATTTTAACAGATCATTTATACATTTTGGTAAAACTTCTATTGCTCCTACATCTATTGCAGCTGTTGGGATAAATAACGCTTTTAATAAAGACATATCTTTACCTGCCATATCCACAAAGCGCTCTTTCATTTCCTCAGTTTCTAAACCCGCTGATGTTAATAATACCCTCATGCTCCCCCTATTCTGACCAGTTCATCTCTTCATTGGAAATACCTAATTTTCTACACTCATTGCATACATAATCTTTTTCAGTCTGATTTCCAATATGATATTTTAAAATCCTGTCTTTAAACACAATATATTTTTCGTTACCCGCCTTAAAATCAACAAACCAATTCTCATTTTTATCAGGATTAAACAGCATAACTTTTGAAATTAGCTCCGGAAAATCCTTTCTGCCACTTGTAAAAAATAATGCAGTCCAGTATTTGGGTTTCCCGCCGGTATTCCACAATTCAATTTTATGAATATTAAGGCAATCAATGATACTATCGTCCGCTATGCTTTCTTTAATCAATATTCCTTCATATAATTCCTGTTTCTTTTGATGGATTGCATTGCTGCCACAACTAAGAACATCTTTTGCAGCATTTAACGTCAATTCATCTTTTAATAAAACATCCATAGATACCCGAAAAGTTTCTCCTAATATTAATAGTTTATCAGTCTCCGGTAATGCAATGTCAGCTTCCCATTTAGATATAGATTGCCTGCTAACATT
This sequence comes from uncultured Lachnospiraceae bacterium, assembly GCA_949840915.1. Taxonomy (GTDB): domain Bacteria; phylum Bacillota; class Clostridia; order Lachnospirales; family Lachnospiraceae; genus Acetatifactor. Next base: position 101,413 of record CATKXY010000011.1, read on the forward strand.
ACATATTGTTGCAAGTTCCTCTTGAGTCATTCCATTTGCTTTTCTTAGTTCTATAATCTTTTCTGATAATTTCACCGTCACACCTCCATTTACTAATTGTACTATACAAAATAACAGTACTGTTTACCACCAACCCTAAAGTTCTTTTTGGCAACCCACAGTTGCGAATAAAGACTTTTGTCCAGCCTACCGAGGAGCATTACCCCGCCCCTCGGTCTTTGCTTTTACCGCACTTTGTTGTTGCTAGCCTGCCACTTTCTTTGGCGGATTCTTCAGTCTTTCAAGCGCACTCCTCTTATCCTGCTTTTGATTATCGCTGAGGTGTTTCCGGCATACCCAGGTTTTTATCTCCGGTCATATCCACCGGTTTTATGAGTTTATGTAGATATTTTAATCATTATGAAATACTACATCTTTATTAGCAATTACCTCTCGTCTGTTTTCTCGTTCCGGCTGCTTCTCTTGTAGCAAGATACTGTCTATGTTCTGCTCCATTGTGTCGTACTGCTTCACTTTCTTTTTCAGTTTCCCGCCGTTCTTTGCCGCCTGCTTCAAGTAGTGTATCTTCGCCCACTGTTCGTATCGTTCTTCCACTCCGTCAGCATGTCAAATAGCTGTTCCCTGTATTCGTTAGATACTCTTACGAGTTCAAAATTCATACTTTGTTCCATGTGAAAATAACAGTCCATCTGTTAATTCTACACGTAAAATTATAGTATTTTCATCACCAAAATTATTATGTCCGTTATTGATCCATTCCGCAAAAACTTTTTTCAATTTATCAGCAATTTCAATATTTTCTTCCTTCCCGAAATAACCTAAATTGACACCTTTTCCATGTGCTGTAAACCAATCACCAGCAATTGCAACCGTAGAATTATTTTCAATATGTTTTATTTTATTTGAAAGAGCATATGTAATGATATAAAATGCGTTGTTCTCATAATAAGCATTTACATACCTCACATATGGCATATCATTTTTTACTGTTGATAACGCTATAATCGTGTCTCTTCCAAAACGGTCAATCATTATTTTTTCAGCTTCCTGATTCCATTTGCTCATAAGTCCCCCACAAATTCTAATATACTGCTTCACAACAGCATTGCAGATTTTTGATTGCTTTTTAAGGGGTCTTATCGCCATAATATCTATACTTTACACCTTATCTCCAGTTTCAGAGCAAACAGGTATCATACGGGTATCACGGGTTTTCTCCTTGACTGCAATATACCCCCTATTTTGATGATAATGGCACAAGATGCTGCAATCATCATTTTTACTGCTAAATCCCTTATAGAATAAGCGTTCAAAATCCCCTAAAGCGTAACAATACTTTTTTCCACCTTCCCTACAAATCGGAACTTATTTTGTGTCTTGAATTAACCGATAGGCTTCTTTTGCATAATCAGCATTTTCGAGAAACAAATTAGGAAGTTCCTCTATTCTGTCAACATCATTACAGCAATACTGCACAACGTATGTAACAATTGTTTCGATATTCTTCCCACATTTATCAAACAATTCCGCAGACTTTATCCAGTTCTCCTGCTTATATTCCTGCCCCAATTCATGGACAATCGCTGCAAGCCTGTCATAATTTGCACAGTATGGTATATCAACTTCTTTCACTCCCATAATCTGATTTGGCACTTTAGGCACTTTCCCCATATATTCAGTAATAGAAATAAGGGCTTTTCTGTAATCTTCTTCTGAAAATTTCTTTTTCCATTTCGGAAGTTCTTTTGCAATTTTTTCATAGGCAGAAATTCCAAGAATATTCGGTTTTTCTCTGAACTGTCTTTCCGCTTTTTTCAACAGGCAATTACGGCTAAGTGTATATTTATCGGGCAGATTGTCGCCTAACCGAATTTTTATAAATCCGTTTTTATCGCCCACTCCGTTTTTCTCAATATTCCAAGCCAGTTCTAAATCACTAATGGCCAGTTCTATCATATCCTCCCGGTCGCAATCATATATCAGAACACAATCCCTTTCTTCATCATATCCAGTCATTATAACAAAATGTATAGGTATATGTTCAACATAGTACATTTTCAGATAAGGCAAATAAAACATATCCAACGGCCCCAAAACAACAGGATAACCTTCGTCAATTTCTTTTTTAATAGCCTTTTTGGCATATTCTACAGTTGTTCCCCCAAAAATTTTATAATCTAACCCTAATTCATCTTTTAAATTTTCGTATACTGTTTTAGGTCTTGCGTCATTTGCACTAAACATATATGGCTTTTCGCTATTACTCATTTTAATGAAAACGGTTTCACCAAAACTTCCCAATGCAAGAAGAAAACCCTCTGGGATAGATTGATTTGTTCTTGTTGCATATAAATCCTCAATTCCACTACACATACAGCATCCACTTGAAAGATGATGTTTTATCTCTATATTTTTTCTTGACATTCTTTCCTCCAAATACCGTTTTTATG
>CATKXY010000012.1 GCA_949840915.1 uncultured Lachnospiraceae bacterium
CAGGGAGAGACTAAGTAACATTTGACAGCAGGCACGGGAAAGAAGTAAACTTAAGAAAAACAAGTCTGGATAAATCTGTGGCAGGAACTCTCTGCGATTCTCCAACTGACAGTAAGTTTACTCTATCTTTGCGGGGACAAAGGATAGACGAATCAAAGGATACATTGTATAATAGAGTTATCGAAAGGGGGGGCGTGGTATGCAGGAGCAGGAGATCGTATTAACTGACTTGATCGATGTGCAGGTGCTGCAAAAGATACAGAATGGTTTCTCTAAGTTTACGGGCATGGCCGCGCTTACCACGGACGCCAACGGCAGGCCTGTCACGGAGGGCAGCGGATTTACCGAGTTTTGTATGAATCTCACCAGGAAGACAGAGAACGGGATGGCCCGGTGCGCCGAGTGCGATATGAGAGGAGCGCTTCTCACTCTGGAGAAGGGAGAGTCTGTGGTATATAAATGCCATGCGGGACTTTTGGATTTTGCGGCTCCCATCATGGTGGAGGGAACCTTTGTGGGAAGCTTTATCGGCGGTCAGGTATGCGCGGAGCGGCCCGGAGAGCAGGAACTCAGAAAAACGGCGGCAATATTGGGGCTGGATCCGGAGGAATACATAGCGGCGGCTGCCAAGGTACATCTAATTAAGTATGAGAAGGTAGAGCAGGCGGCGGAATTTTTGTGTGAGATTGCGGAAGTGTTGTCGCAGATGGCATACAACAGTTATATTGCGCTGCAGCAGAGCCGGCAGCTTGAGCGGGTGGCCCGTTCGCACAATCATTTTATTGTGGATATGAACGCTAATATGAAGCAGCATGTGCAGGATTGGATCGGCATCGCGAAGGAGCTGAAGGGTACGCGCCTGGACGGGAAAGCAACCGCTATTCTGGCGAAGCTGATGGACAAGGGCGAGGAGTTTATGACCGTTATCGACGATACGGTGGAATTTTCCCGGATTGCCAACGGTGAGATTGAGTTATATGAGAGCGAGTATGATATTGTTGATCTGATCAATGGCGTACGCGGCGATTATCTGGACGCTGCTTTAAAACGGGGCGACGAGATACAGGTGTTGTTTGGAGAGGGACTGCCGGAGGTCCTGCTGGGTGATGCGGGACGGATACGGCAGATTGTGGCCAAGTTTGTTCAGAATGCCGTGCGGCATACCAGAGACGGAAAGGTTACTATCCGTGTCTCCACGGTGAGAAGATCCTATGCTACGAATCTGGTGATCGAGATCGCTGATACGGGAAGAGGCATGACGCCCGCGGAATTAACGGCACTCAGAGGCTTTATAGAGAGACGGGTTCCCTATGACGAGGGGGACAGCATCGGTATCGCTGTGATTCCCATGCTGCTGGCGAGAATGTCAGGTACTCTGGAGGTCGAGAGCGTCCAGAATGTGGAGACTGTGTTTACCATCAATATTCCTCAATTGAATGTTCAGGCTTCTGCCTCCTGAGAGCAGAAGCGTCACGGAGAGACGGATCATGGGATTTGATTACAAAGAGTATTCAGAGGCTGTGGATGAATTTCTGGTGAGGATGGAGCGGATATCCGATCCTGTTCATCCTGATATGGCAAAGATATTGGAGAGACTGTGCCGGCTTTTGCGGATTGCCCGGGTGGAGGAGTGGTTCTACGAGGACGGGGAGCGTGAAGCAGCGGAGCAGGGAGACTGTGTGGTCTTATACAGCGATGGTACGGCTTGCGAGGAGAAGGCGATCGTCTGCCGTGAGACGGAAGGAGCTGACAGCATCGTAGTCTATAGGGTTTGTCCGTTTGCGGATGCGGAAGAATGGAGCGGGCTGGAGCGGGAGAAGATTGCCGTGCTGGCCAAGTCTCTTTTTGTCTATAACGGGAGAAACCGTATGATGCGGCTGACAGAGCGGCTGGTTTTCCGCGATCCGTATCTGGATATCTACAATCTGCCGTATTTTATGAAGCATTGTGAGAAAAAGATACAGGACGGAAGCATCAGCGATTACGGTGTTGGTTACTTTAATTTGAAGAGATTTTCCGGCATCAATCAGCAGCTCGGAAGATCCGGTGCAACCAGGATCATGGCCGCTTATATCGGGCAGCTCCAAGAGCAGTTTGGGGAGGATGAATTGATCTGCCGTGTGGGCGGTGATAATTTTGTGGTGTTTTTTCTCAAGAAGAACCTGAACACGGTTGTGGATCATCTGAAGGGCAGAGGTATCATCTGTAATGAGGAGTCGGGTGAGCGCATTTTTGTCAGTGCCACGGCGGGATATTATTTGATTCCGGAGAATCTCAAGGACGCCACAGAGATTATAGACAATGCCAACATTGCCTACAATCTGGCCAGAAATGTGAACAAGGAGCCCTATGTGTTCTACACGGAGGAGCTTGCGGAGAATATCAAGGAAAATTCTGTCATTGATGAGCTTTTTACAGAGGCGCTTCAAAACGGAGAGTTTGAGGTATATTATCAGCCGAAAGTTGCTCTGAAGGATTACAGCCTGTCCGGCGCGGAGGCTTTGTGCAGATGGTTTCACGACGGCAGGATGATGGTGCCCGGCAAGTTTATCCCCGTGTTTGAGCAGAGCAAGGCGGTAACGCTTTTGGATTTCTATATGCTGGAGCATGTGTGCAGAGATCTGCGGAGGTGGATGGCTGCCGGCAAGAAGGTTGTAAAGGTTTCGGTGAATTTCTCCAGAAGGCATCTGGGCAACAAGGATCTGGTGAAACACATTTTAAGTGTGGTGGACCGCTATGAGGTTCCTCATGAATATATCGAGATCGAGCTGACGGAGACCACCACGGACGTAGACTTCAAGGATTTAAGAGAAGTCGTCACGGGACTGCAGAATGCGGGCATCAGTACTTCGGTGGATGATTTCGGGGTGGGGTATTCCTCGCTGAATCTGATCAAGGAGCTTCCGTGGAATGTGCTCAAAATCGACAAGAGTTTTCTTGATCCGGTGGCAGCAGGAGATAAGATTGGCAGCATTATGCTGGGACATGTCATTTCCATGGCGCAGGAGATGGGTCTGGAGTGCATTGTGGAGGGCGTGGAGACAGCGGAGCAGGTGAAATTTCTGAAGCAGCATAATTGCTTTTTGGCCCAGGGATTTTTCTTTGACAAGCCTCTGACCAAGACAGATTTCGAGAACAGATTGAATGAAGTGTCCGTTTAGACAGGGGCCTCTTTCTTTGCAGGAAGCTGCAGGAAAGAGGCTTCTTTTTTGTGTGGAAAAATATATTGATAGATTTGTTAGAATAAAAAAAATTGCATATACTGTGTCTGATATTCGGGCATGAGGAGGATGTAGACGGTGCGCAGCATATTTTTGATCATTGTGGGGACGAGCTACGGACTACTGGCGGCGGCAGGTGTGTTCACGGTGCTGGTGGCAGTGGGACTGGTACCGCGTTTTGCAGGCAAGACGCACACGGCGGGCAAGGTATTTCTCTATGAGGAAATGGTGATATGCGGTTCCATTACGGGAGGATTTTTGAGTCTTTTCCCGGAGTTTAGCCAATTAGGGGCTTTTTTACAGGGAAATTTCCCGGATGCCGATCTGTGGTGGAGGCTGCTGGGGAATGCTTTGCAGGGAATTTTCGGCCTGTTCTCAGGGATGTTTATCGGCTGTCTGGCACTGGCCATTGCGGAGATGCTGGACTCTATACCCATTTTTGCCCGAAGAGTATCTTTTCGCCATGGTCTGGGGCTTGCAGTTCTGAGTATGGCGGTGGGCAAGCTGTGCGGATCGCTCTTTTACTTCTGGAACGAGCTGCATCGGGTAGTACAGTGATAGGAGGACAGAGTAAATGGCGGGCAGTACTACAGTTTATTTAAAATGCGACCGCAATGTGGAAGTGCAGAGCGAGGATGTATTTATGAAGGATCTGGGCGATATCTATTGCTCCGACAAAAATGTTCAGGCAAAATGCAGAGCTCTGAGAGCCTATCACTTTGGAAAGCAGGGGCCGAAGCGCTGTGTGTTGAGCAGCCTGAAGCTCGTGGAGCTCATGGAGGACGCCTGCAGCGGAATCAGCGTGGAGGTAGTGGGCGAGACGGATGTGCTGGTCGAATGGGTAAATGTAAACCGCCATAAAAGTGCGGGACAATGGCTGAAAGCGGCGCTGGTGTGTCTGGTCAGCTTTTTCGGCACGGCCTTCACGATCATGGCCTACCACAATGACGTCGGAATCAATGAGGTGTTCACGGAGGTCTACCGCATTGTGATGGCAGAGGAACCGTCCGGTCCCAATGTGCTGGAGGTATCCTATTCCATCGGACTGGCGGCCGGTATCATTGTATTCTTTAACCATATCGGGGGAAGACGTATCACTAAGGATCCCACGCCGCTGGAGGTGGCTATGCGCAATTATGAGCAGGATGTGGACAAGGCGCTGATTGAGACTGCGGGCAGAGAGGGAAAGGAAGAGGAGTCGTGATAATGCATATTTTACGGCGATCCAGGGTATATTAATCGGCACAGAGAACCGCATAGAGAACGGTACAAAGTATAGCCCGGGGAGTCGGCAGAAAAGAGGTTTATGATATGACGGAAGTGAGCGAGAGACAAAAGCAGGCCTATAATGAATATGTGAAGGAAGTGACGCCCACTCATAATTTATGGCTTCAGATGCTGAAGGCGTTTATCATGGGCGGTATCATATGCTGTATCGGGCAGTTTATATTGAATACCGCGCAGAATCTGGGATTGGACGAGCAGGCCGCCGCCAGTTGGTGCAGTTTGCTCCTGGTATTGGCCAGTGCGATTCTCACGGGCTTTGGCGTCTACTCCAGACTGGCCAAGTGGGGAGGCGCAGGCGCGCTGGTGCCAATCACAGGCTTTGCCAACAGTGTGGCTTCCTGTGCCGTGGAGTTTTCCGTGGAGGGACAGGTATTCGGAGTGGGATGTAAGATCTTTACGATAGCGGGTCCGGTGATCCTGTACGGGATTTTTACCAGCTGGGTGCTGGGACTGGCATATTGGACACTGGGACTTTTGGGAGTGCTGTGATATCAGTGCAGGCTGTTAATTTGCATTTGCTGTGATAAGGAATCGCTGCGGTGCAAAAATAGAAAAAGACAAATAATAAAAAAAGAGGAGGATTTGGTAATGTCATTAATTGGAAGAGAGATCGGTGATTTTTCGGTGCAGGCTTTTCACAAGGATGCGTTCAGCACGGTGACGAAGGAGGATGTGCTGGGAAAGTGGGCGGTATTTTTCTTTTATCCGGCGGATTTTACGTTTGTATGTCCTACCGAATTGGAGGATCTGCAGGATAAGTACGGTGATTTTCAGAAGATCAACTGCGAGATATATGCGGTTTCCACAGATTCTCATTTTGTGCACAAGGCATGGAAGGATGCGTCCGAGCGCATTAAGAAATTGACTTATCCCATGCTGGCAGATCCCACTCACAAGCTGAGTCTGGATTTTGAGGTGCTGATTACCGAGGCCGGCCAGGCGGAGCGAGGCACTTTTGTGGTAAATCCTGAGGGAAAGATCGTGGCGTATGAGGTCAGTGCCGGAAATGTGGGACGAAATGCGGAAGAGCTTCTGCGCAAGGTACAGGCACTGCAGTTTGTGGCAGAGCACGGTGATGAAGTATGTCCCGCAAAATGGCAGCCCGGCGGCGAGACTTTAAAACCCAGCCTGGATCTGGTGGGAATTCTGTAGGCGGCATGCCCGAGTCTGACGGTATCTGCGGATATATCTCGGGCGGAAAGGAAACGGGATGAAGAATTTTTATGATGTGATTGTGGTGGGAGGGGGCCCGGCGGGGCTCACTTCCGCCATTTATCTTGCGAGAGCAAAGTACCGTGTGCTGGTGCTGGAGAAGGAGAAGGTAGGCGGACAGATCACGATTACCGAGGAGATTGTGAATTACCCGGGAGTGGAACAGGCCAGCGGCAGCAGTCTCACTGACGGGATGCGCAGACAGGCTGAGCGCTTTGGGGCGGAGTTTCAAATGGGTAATGTGACACAGCTTGAGCTCTCCGGAGAGATCAAGCGCGTGCGTACGGAGTCCGGGACGGAGTATGAGACGCTGGGAATCGTGCTGGCAGTGGGAGCCAGTCCCCGAAAAATCGGTTTTCAGGGAGAGCAGGAATTTCAGGGAAGAGGCGTTGCTTACTGTGCCACCTGTGACGGCGAGTTCTTCACGGGGAGGGAGGTGCTGGTGGTTGGAGGCGGATTTGCCGCCGTGGAGGAGGCGATCTTTCTCACCAAGTATGCCTCTAAAGTCACGATGATCGTGCGGGAACCTGATTTTACCTGTGCGGCGGGCGTGTCTGACAAGCTGCTGGACTACCCGGATATTGAGGTATATTTCAACACGGAAGTAAAGGCTGTGGAGGGCGAACGATTCCTGGCCAGGGCTGTACTGTGGAATAACGAGACAGGTGAGGAATGGACGTATGTGCCCCGGGAAGGAAAGCCGTTCGGCGTCTTTGTATTTGCGGGCTATGAGCCTGCCACCAAGTGGCTCGCGGGCCGGATCGGTCTGAATGAACAGGGGTATATCATAACGGACAGAGAACAGGCGACGGATGTGGACGGCGTCTATGCGGCAGGGGATGTATGTGTGAAGGGATTGCGTCAGGTGGTCACCGCTGTGGGAGACGGGGCTGTGGCCGCCACCTCGTTGGAGCATTATGTATCAAAGCTGCGGGAGAAGTTGGGGATGTCCAAGGCAAACTGGGAGAAGGAAGATCAGTCTACGGCAGGTGGGACGACTGCTGACGGCGGCCATAAAGCGCCGGGTGCTCCCGGAGCCGAAGCCTCCGGATCCGGTTCGGACGGAGCGCTGATAGATGAGGTCATGCGCAGTCATCTGGCGCAGATATTTGTCAAGTTTGAACGGACAGTGACGGTTGCGGCTGTGCTTGAGCCCGGAAATAATGCTTCCGGAGAGCTGGAGCAGTTTGCGAAAGAGCTGGAGGGCATTTCAGACAAGGTTCAGGTGGTCTATGAGCGTGCGGAAGCGGACAAGCCCTTTTTGGAGATTCGTGTGGGAGAGCGCGGCAACGGTATACGTTATTATAGTGTGCCGGGAGGGCATGAGTTCAACTCCTTTGTGCTGGCGCTCTATAACACGGCGGGTCCGGGACAGCCGCTGGAGGAAGGGCTTCGCAGTCGTATTGCGGCGCTCGGAAAGGAGCATACCGTTCAGATCATGGCCACGCTTTCCTGTACCAACTGCCCTGACGTGGTATCCGGCACACAGCATATCGCGGCGCTCTCAGACAAAATTTCTGCATGGATGTACGATTTGGCTAAGTTTCCCGAGTATAAGGATCAGTATGGTATCATGGCGGTTCCCTGCATGGTGGTAGACGGAGAAGAGACTTATTTCGGCAAGAAGAGCATAGAAGAATTGGTTGAGATATTAGAGCAGGCGTGATAAGATAAGTTTATTAGGTTTTTTCTGACAATTTATGGTTACAGGAGGGCTTTTGTCATGGAATATACTGCTCAGCCAATATCTGCCGCAAGTATCGCTGCTATGTGTGTCACGCTGGTGATCTGTATCGGTGTGCCTCTGGGGCTGTGTATCTTCTGGAAGATCAAAACAAAGGCGAAGCTCTCCGCGTTTTTGATCGGCTGCGGAACCTTTTTCCTGTTTGCTCTGGTATTGGAGCAGATCCTGCATATTGCGGTGTTAACGGCGGCGGGAGAAAGCCTGACAGGCAATATCTGGCTCTATGCCATATACGGCGGACTCGCTGCAGGCATCTTTGAGGAGACAGGTCGCTTTCTGGCGATGCGCTTTTGCATGTTAAAGAGCCTGAACAGGCAGAACGCCATTATGTATGGCATCGGTCACGGCAGCATCGAGGCAGTTCTGATCACGGGCGTGGCCTATCTGTCGAATCTGATGATGGTGTTTATGATCAACGGCGGCGGGCTGGAGGCCATGCTGACTGCTCTGGACGATAACACGGCTGCGACAGTGTACGCGCAGATTTCCCAGCTCTGGGAGCTTGCGCCCGTCATATTTCTGATGGCCGGGGTGGAACGCATATCGGCAATTACGCTTCACATTGCGCTGTCCTGGCTGGTCTATCGTGCGGTAAAAGACAAAAAGCCCGTGTTCTTTGTGCTGGCGGTAGGCATACATTTCCTGGTGGATGCAGGTACGATCCTGCTGGTACAGGCGATTCCGGTTGCTGTGCTGGAGGGAATTCTTCTGGTGTTCGTGGCGATGCTTATCGTTTGTGTGATCAGAGAGTACAGACATGAGAGAATCGCAGAGGTCTGATTTGAAAATAATATAGGCCAAAATTTTAGATTTCTTTAATTGATTTATAAAATTTATTGGGATATGATGGTAATTGACTCAATTGACATCATATCCCATTTTGGTATGTCCGCGGCGCACAGGGGGAATATTTCAACTGACAAGGAGTGATCAGACAGAAATGATTAAGACATTATTAAAACAGGTAAAGGAATTTAAGAAGGATTCGATTCTGACTCCGATCTTTATGATTCTGGAGGTTCTGATGGAGACCCTGATCCCTTTTCTGATGGCATCCATGATCGACAAGGGCGTGGATGTGGGCGATCAGGCCTATATCTTCAAGATAGGCGGCGTTATGCTGGTGCTGGCGGCGGTGGGGCTGTGGGCCGGCATTATGGGCGGCAGATACGGAGCCAGGGCATCTACGGGTTTCGGCAGGAATCTCCGTGAGGCCATGTACCGAAACATCCAAACCTTCTCGTTCTCCAATATCGACAAATTTTCCACCGCGGGTCTGGTGACCAGACTTACCACGGATGTGACGAATATTCAGAATGCGTATCAGATGATACTGCGCATGTGCGTGCGCGCGCCCATCAGTCTGGTCTGTGCCATGGGCATGGCCTTTTTCATTAATGCCCGGGTGGCCAGTATCTATCTGGCGGCAGTATTGATCCTGGCAGTATTTTTGTCGCTCATCATCCGTTTTGCCATGCGGTATTTTACGCAGGTGTTTAAAAAGTATGACGATCTGAATGCCAGCGTACAGGAGAATGTCACGGCACAGCGCGTGGTGAAGGCCTTTGTGCGGGAGGAGTATGAGATTGATAAATTCCACAAGGCCAGCGGTAATATCTACAATATGTTTGTGAGGGCGGAGCGCATTCTGGCGCTGAATTCGCCTCTGATGCAGATTACGGTTTATTCCTGTATCCTGCTGATCAGCTGGGTGGGTGCCAAGATGATCGTGGGCGGTTCCCTGACCACCGGAGAGCTTACCAGCCTTTTGAATTACTGCATGAATATCCTGATGAATCTGATGATGCTGTCCATGGTGTTTGTCATGATCACAATGAGTGCTGCCAGCGCCAGACGAATCTGTGAGGTGTTGGATGAGAAAGCGGACCTGACAAATCCCCCGAAACCGGAGCACGAGGTTGCGGACGGCAGCATCCGTTTTGAACATGTGACTTTCCGCTACAATGAAAACAGCGAGAAGCCTGTATTGGAGAATATCAATCTGGATATCCGGGCCGGCGAGACCATCGGGATTCTGGGCGGAACCGGAAGCTCCAAGACCAGTCTGGTGAATCTCATCAGCCGTCTCTATGACGTGTCTGAGGGAACGGTGTATGTGGGCGGCAGGGATGTGCGCGAGTACGATATGGAGGCGCTGCGCAATCAGGTCTCTGTGGTGCTGCAGAAAAATGTATTGTTTTCCGGGACGATTCTCGAGAATCTCCGCTGGGGAGATGAGAACGCCACGGAGGAGGACTGCAGGAGAGCGTGCATTCTGGCCTGTGCGGATGAGTTTATCCGGCGGATGCCCGAGGGATACAATACTTATATCGAGCAGGGCGGTTCCAACGTGTCCGGCGGTCAGAAGCAGAGACTTTGTATCGCCAGAGCACTTTTGAAAAAACCCAAGGTGTTGATCCTCGACGACAGCACCAGCGCGGTGGACACAGCCACGGACGCAAGAATCCGCAAGGCGTTTGCCGAGGAGATTCCGGACACTACAAAGCTGATTATCGCGCAGAGAATCTCCAGCATCCAGCATGCGGATCGCATTATCGTCATGGAAAACGGGCGCGTGGATGCGGTGGGCACTCACGAGGAGCTGCTGGAGCATAATGACATATACCGCGAGGTCTACGAGGCGCAGACCGGAGGAAGCGGAGACTTTGACGAAAAGGGAGGTGATCTGTAATGGCAGAACAGAAAAGCATGCGCGGACCGGCCTTCGGCCCCGGAAGACGTCCTCCCATGGGCGCAGGCCCCAGAGTGGAGAATCCCGGGAAGGTATTTAAGCGCATTCTGGGATATGTGTTTCAAAATTACGGCATTCATTGTCTGATCGTTCTGGCCTGTCTGGTGGGTACCGTGCTGGCCAGCGTGCAGGGAACCTTATTCTTAAAGACTCTGATAGACGATTATATCAAGCCCCTGCTTGAGCAGGCTGATCCCGATTTTGTACCGCTGTTTCACGCTATGACCAGAGTGGCCGGATTTTATGTGTTAGGAATTATCTGTGCCTATACGCAGGCCAGAATCATGGTGAATGTCACTCAGGGTACTATGAAGCGGCTCAGAGACGATATGTTTGCACATATGTCACGGCTGCCCATCAAATATTTTGACACGCACACTCACGGGGATATCATGTCGGTGTACACCAATGATATCGACACACTGCGGCAGATGATCAGCCAGAGCATTCCACAGATGATCAGCAGTGTCATCACTGTCGTGAGCGTGCTGGCCAGCATGATCAGCCTGAATATTCCGTTGACGGTTCTGACGCTGGTCATGGTGGGTATCATGCTGTTTACCACCAAGAATGTGGTGGGCAGGAGCGGAAAGTATTTTAAAGTACAGCAGGAGGCGCTGGGTAAGATCAACGGCTTTATTGAGGAGCGTATGGAGGGACAGAAGGTGGTGAAGGTCTTCTGCCACGAGGAGAAGAGCACGGAGGAGTTCAGGGATTTGAACGACGCGCTGTTTGACTGTTCCTACAATGCCAATAAGTTTGCGAATCTGATGGGGCCGATCAACGCTCAGCTGGGCAATCTGAGCTATGTGGTGGTGGCCTGCGCGGGAAGCGTGCTGGCGCTGAACGGTATCGGCGGATTTACGCTGGGAGGTCTGGTGAGTTTCCTGACCTTCAACAGGAGCTTTAACATGCCCATCAATCAGGTGAGCCAGCAGCTCAACAGTATTGTTATGGCACTGGCGGGCGGGAAGCGTGTCTTTGATCTTCTGGATGAGGAGGAAGAGACTGACAACGGTTATGTGACGCTGGTCCGCGTGAGGAAAGAAAACGGTGAGCTGGCGGAGTGTGCGGAGCACACCGGCATGTGGGCGTGGAAGCACACGCATCAGGCGGACGGTTCAGTGGATTATGTGGAGCTGAAGGGCGATGTGGTGTTCGACGGTGTGGATTTCGGCTACACGGACGACAAGATGGTACTGCACGATATTCGTATGTATGCACAACCGGGTCAGAAGATCGCCTTTGTGGGATCTACGGGTGCGGGCAAGACGACAATCACCAATCTGATCAACCGTTTTTATGATATTCAGGACGGCAAGATCCGCTATGACGGAATCAATGTCAATAAGATCAGAAAGGCAGACTTGCGCCGTTCGCTGGGAATTGTGCTGCAGGATACCCATCTGTTCACGGCCACAGTGCGGGAAAACATCCGTTTCGGCAAGCTGGATGCCACGGACGAGGAGGTCGTTGCGGCGGCAAAGCTTGCCAATGCGGACGGCTTCATCCGCCAGCTTCCCCAGGGCTACGACACAGTACTCACCGGGGACGGAGCCAATCTGAGCCAGGGTCAGAGACAGCTTCTGGCCATTGCCAGAGCGGCTGTGGCGGATCCCCCGGTACTGATACTGGACGAGGCGACCAGCTCCATTGATACCCGCACGGAAAAGATTGTGCAGGACGGCATGGATAAGCTTATGAGCGGCAGGACGACCTTTGTCATTGCACACAGACTTTCTACAGTGCAGAACAGCGACTGTATCATGGTGCTGGAGCAGGGCCGTATCATTGAGAGAGGAACCCATGACGAACTGCTGGAGGAGCACGGCAGATATTACCAGCTCTATACCGGAAACGCTATTGCGGATAACGGCTGAGGTTAAATTGTTACGGTCAGCCGGATTGTACGAAGAAAAAAACTTGCAATAGTGGTTTGATATGGTAAAATGAGGGAGACAATAGAATAATGAGAGATTTGTTTGACGAAGAGGAGAAGCAAAAGTATGAAAAAGCGGATCAGCGTTTACTTCATGGCGGCACTTCTGATTATGACTGCACTGGGCGGATGCGCAGGCAGTACGGGAGAGTCTTCGGAGGATAAGTCCTCAGTAGTTGTAGGAATACAGCAGGATATTGATAGTCTTGACCCACACAAAGCGACTGCGGCAGGAACGAAAGAGATTCTGTTCAACATTTTTGAAGGTCTGGTAAAACCCGACCCCAACGGCAATCTGATGAATGCGGTAGCAAGCGGTTACAGCATTTCCGAGGATGGACTGGTATACACCTTTACTCTCAGGGAGGGTGTAAAGTTCCATAATGGAGATGAGGTGACGGCGGAGGATGTCAAATATTCTCTGGAGCGCTGCGCAGGAATTTTGGACGGCACTGCACTTATGTCCACTCTGAGCGCCGAAAAGGGAGGCATTACCAGCGTAGATATTTTGGATTCCCGGACGGTTCAGGTATCGGTGGGCAGTGCGAACATGGAGCTGATTTACAGCTTCACGGCGGCTATCATCCCCGCGGGCAGCGGAGAGGAAGCCGAGGCGCATCCTGTGGGTACCGGACCGTTTTCTTTTGTGTCCTATAAGCCCCAGGAAGGGGTTGTGCTGGCAAAGCATGCGGATTACTGGCAGTCGGGGCTTCCCTATCTGGATGAGGTCACATTTAAGATTGTGAACAGTCCGGACACGGCGCTTCTTGATCTGCAGGGCGGTTCCATCGACATCTATCCCTATCTCACCGATTCCCAGGCGGCGGAGCTCTCCGGCAGCTTTCAGGTGATGTCTGCACCCTCCAATGTAGTACAGGCACTGTTTTTGAACAATGCCGATGAGACATTGAGCGATGTACGGGTACGTCAGGCAATCTGCTATGCTCTGGATAAGGACTCTGTGAATGAGTTTGTGTTTGGCGGAAACGGAGCGATCATCAGCTCTGCGATGCTGCCTACCCTGCAGGATTTCTATGTGGACGTCAATGATGTCTACGGCACGGGGGCCAATGCGGAAAAGGCCAAGGAGCTTTTGGCAGACGCGGGATATGCGGACGGAATCGATCTGGAGATCAAGGTACCTTCCAATTATGAGGTGCATATGCAGACTGCAGAGGTTGTGGCAGAGCAGCTTAAGGAGGCCGGCATCAACGCGGTAATTGCTCCTGTGGAGTGGGGAACCTGGCTGGATGAGGTCTACAACGGACGGAACTATCAGGCGACCATCAGCGGTATCACCTGCGATCAGACTCCCGGATATCTGCTGAACAGATTCCAGACGGAGTCTTCCAAAAACTTTATCAACTATGCCAATGCGGAGTATGATGAGACCTATCTGAAAGCTGCGGCAAGTCTCGATCTGGCTGAGAAGGCAGGGTATTACAAGGAGCTGCAGAATATGCTGGTGGAGGATGCGGGGACTGCGTTCTTATCCGTTCCTCCGATCACTGTGGCAGTGAAGCCTGAGCTTTCCGGTTATACCTTCTATCCTGTGTATGTGCAGGATATGAGTGTGGTGCGTTATGCGGATTGATACGGATAAAGTACGGTAACAAAAGATTATAAGTTGTAAGAATGCGAAAGGAGGCGGCAATGCAATACTTTGGTAAGAAAACGGTTACTCTCATTATGACATTGTTCCTGGTATCTGTCGCCGCCTTCCTCGCTTTTCAGATCATTCCGGGTGATGTAGTGGGTTCTATTCTGGGTACGGAGGCCACTCCGGAGAGAGAGGCCAAACTTCGGGAGGAGCTGGGCTTTAATGACCCGCCTGTGGTGCGGTACATGAACTGGATAACAGGCGTGCTGCGGGGGGATCTGGGGAAGAGCTGGCGCTATTCCAAGTCCATGAATGAGATGATGCCGGTGGCGGAACTCATCGGGGACAAGCTTCCCGTGACATTGTGGCTGGCGGTGCTCTCCGTGCTACTAATTGTCATTGTTTCTGTTCCGCTTGGCGTATTCTGGGCGAAAAGCCGCGGCCGGGCGGCTGACGCTGTCTTCAGTGTGCTGACTCAGACGGCCATGGCGGTGCCTTCCTTCTTTTTGGGAATTTTGGTGACTTATCTGTTTGGCATGGTACTCAGATGGTTTACTCCCGGAGGATATGTGAGCTATCAGGATAATTTCGTGGGTTTTCTGGGATATCTGATCTTTCCGGCGCTGTCCGTGGCGGTTCCGAAGATTGCTATGACGGCCCGGTTTCTGCGCAATTCCCTGCTCACGGAGATGAGTTCCGATTATGTGCGGACAGCCCGCAGCAAGGGCGCAACAGAGCAGAGGGTGATGTATGGACATGTGCTGCGCAACGCATTGATGCCGGTGGTGACGTTTCTGGGCATGATCATTGCCGAGATCGTTGCGGGCAGTATCGTTGTGGAGCAGGTATTCGGACTGCCCGGCGTGGGTAGACTGCTGATCAGTTCCATTTCCACCAGAGATCTTCCGGTGGTGGAGATTCTGGTGCTGTATATCACGGCGGTGGTGATCGTGGTCTATTTTCTGGTGGATATTGTCTATCGCATGATTGATCCCAGGATCAGTCATAAATGAGCATAAAAGCGGACGCATCCCAATGGAATCGTTGGCGCCGCACAGGAGTCAGTATGACACAGGATGAAAGCAGGACAAAAGTGTATAGGCTGAAAGGCTTGAAACAGAGAGGAAATCCCTATCTGTGGATCGGTCTTTTCATGACGGGAACCGCGGTGCTCATGGCACTTGTGGGATTTTTCTGGACACCCTGCAGCACTACCGCCATGTCCGCCGCGGAGCGTTTTTGCGCGCCGTCTCCCGGCCATCCTTTCGGCACGGACAATTTCGGCAGGGATATTCTGTCCCGGGTGATGAAGGGAGCCGGAAGCACAATCTTTATCAGCAGTCTGGTGGTATTTTTTTCCGGGGGGCTGGGCATTGTGATCGGCGCGCTCACCGGGTATTTCGGGGGACTTTTGGATGAGATCGTCATGCGCTTCACGGATGCGGTAAATGGATTCCCCAGCATTTTGCTGGCGCTGGTGATGATCAGTATTCTGGGGAGTGGGAAAAAGAATCTGATTCTGTCGCTGGGCATTGTCTTTACGCCCAGCTTTGTACGCATTGTGAGAAGCGAGTTTATCCGGCTTCGGGATGCGGACTATATCAGCCGGGCCAGACTGATGGGTGTGGGAAGGCTGCGGATTTTGTTTGTGCATATTCTGCCCAATATTTTCTCCACTTTCTGGGTATCTGTGATGATTGGCTTCAACAACGGTATTCTGGCAGAGTCCGGCATGAGTTATCTGGGGATCGGCGTGAGGCCGCCTGATGCCAGTCTGGGCGAAATGCTTTCGGATGCCCAGGGGTATCTGCTGCGTGCGCCGTGGTATGCGCTGGCTCCGGGGCTGACCATTGTGTGGATCGTGCTGGGTTTCTCGCTTCTGGGAGAAGGAATCCGGCAGAGTTCAGGGGAGGCGTCGGATGGAAGATAGAGTCGGGATGTTCCCAAAAAATGAAAATCCTATGATTCAAATACAGAATCTGTCCGTGTGTTTCGGCGGCACGGAAGCCGTGAAAAATGTAGATCTGGAGATCGCAAGAGGAGAGATTCTGGGGGTGGTAGGAGAATCCGGTTCCGGCAAGTCGGTGACTGCGCTGACGGTAATGGGACTGCTCTCAGAGAGCGGGAGAATTACCTCAGGGCGGGTGATCTTTGACAAGGATGTGTTGATTGAGTCGGGAGAGCGGCTGAACCGGGCTTTGTACCGGAGGTATCAGGGGCAGCGGATGTCCATGGTGTTCCAGGAGCCTATGACCTCGCTCAATCCCACCCGCAGGGTGGGAGCGCAGGTGGAGGAGATGCTGATGCTCCACACGGAGCTTCCAAGGCAGCAGTGGCGGGAGAAGGTGCTGGAAAGTTTTGTTTCCGTGGGACTAAGGGATGTGGAACAGCTCTATAACTGCTATCCCCATCAGCTCTCCGGGGGGATGCGCCAGAGGGTGATGATCGCCATGGCAGTGATTCTGCACCCGGATCTGATCGTGGCCGACGAGCCTACCACGGCTTTGGATGTCACTGTCCAGAATCAGATCATTGCTCTTTTGCGGGAGATCAATCAGAAGGAGCACAACGCCATGCTCTTTATCACGCATGACTTAAATCTGGCAAGACGGCTCTGTCACAGAATTGCGGTGATGAAGGACGGCAGGGTGGTGGAGACACAGTCTGCAAAAGATATTTTTGAGAATCCCCGGGAGGAATACACCAGAAGCTTGATACAGGCGGTACCCACGCGTGTGCGGTGTAAGGCCCGGCCGGGAGAGAGCGCGACGGGTACGGGAAGCGCGGTTTCCGGGGAGATACGTCGTCCGGTTCTCGAAGTACATGATTTGAATGTGTATTATCAGGAGGGGACAAACAGCCTTTTTGGCCGCAGAAAACGGCGCCGTGTGGTCTCGGGAGCGGACTTTGTGTTATATCCCGGCGAGGTCATGGGGCTTGTGGGAGAGAGCGGCTGCGGTAAGAGTTCGCTGTCCAAGGCCATACTCGGCATGAACAGGAATGTGGAGGGTGAGATCAGGCATTTTTCGACAAGACCGCAGATGATCTTTCAGGACCCTTACAGCAGTCTCAATCCCAGCAGGACCGTGGGCTGGCTTTTACAGGAACCGCTGCGTGCGGCGGGACGTCTGGACAAGTCCCGGCAGATGTCGGAGGCGGATATGCGTGCGGCGGCCTGTGATATGCTGCGGAGAGTGGGGCTGGACGAGAGCTGTATGAACAGAAAACCTTCGCAGCTCTCCGGAGGACAGCGACAGCGGATCAGTATCGGTCAGGCTCTGATCACCAGGCCGGGATTTGTGATCGCGGACGAGCCGGTATCTGCGCTGGATGTAACGCTTCAGGCCCAGATTATGGAGCTCATGCAGCGTCTCCAGGAGGAGCTGGGCGTGGCATACTTGTTTATTTCTCATGATATCAATGTGGTATACCGGATGAGTGACCGTATCATGGTCATGAAGGACGGAGAGATCGTGGAACAGGGAGATACGGAGGAGTTGTTCGCCCATCCCAGGGAAGCGTATACAAAACTGTTGCTGCAGGAGGACTTGGAATAAGCACACTATAAAATAAACCTCCGAACCATGCAGTTGATCCTGCATCAGTTTGGAGGTTTACATATTGCTTAGGACAGTTCTTTATGTTAGTGCGCAAAGTCATCTCCCGCCTGCATGATGGCGGATCCTGTTTGCCGTCAGATTTCTTCTATCTTGGAGAAGTTTGTATCTCCGGTGGAGGCAATGACTTTCTTCAGATCCTTCAGCGCCGATACAAATTTAGGATATGCGGCATAGGCAAGCTGGAAATGCCGGAATGCTTCCTCGCGGTTTCCGCTGTCCTTGGCATGCCAGGAGTCCACCGCGTGGACATGAATCTCCTCGTGGTATTTGGCGGCCTGTTTGAATGCAGAGGAGCCGGTGATGCGGGAGTCTGTCTGTGCAGCCACCCATTTGCCGAATTTGCAGCCTTTGGGATTGTTGACCTGTTCCAGCTTAAGCGTCTCAAAGTCGGCCAGATTATTGTAAATACGCCAGGTAAAGATCAGATGGTCAATCTCATATACCGTGATCCAGTCCTGTGTGTAAAGCTTCGCGCGGCGTCTGGCCACGTCGGAGCGGAGATTGTCGATGAGGCGGGAGATCTTGTACATATGAGCGCCGGTACCCACGCAGCCCTTGGACAAGTCTTCGTAGCTGGCGGCAATGGTGTCTATGGAGGCGACAAAGGCTTCCGTCAGAGCGGACTGCGTATTGATCTCGCCGTAAATATGGTCGATCTCGGAGCTCACCAGCTTCATGTTTTCGTTCATGTGCTCCATGCTCTCCAGAGAGTGGTGAATGCTTGCATTGCCGGAAGCCAGCTGCTCGGCGGTGGAGTTGATGGACTCCGCCAGACTGGAGATGCCGTCCAGCAGCTCGCGCACATAAGTCATGGCGTCCTCGGCAGACTGTGTGGTGTTGGCGGAGAGTTCCTTTACCTGGTTTGCAACCACGGCAAAGCCTTTCCCTGCCTCGCCTGCCCGGGCGGCCTCTATAGAGGCGTTCAGAGCAAGCAGTCCGCTCTTGCTGGCAACCTTTTTAACAATATCAATAATCTCGTTGATCTTGGCGGCTTTTGCCTGAAAATCAGCGATCTGGTCATTGATCCGGAGCACGCTGGACACGGAAGCGTCCACGGTGCGGATGCTGGCGTTCATGTCCACCACGCAGGAGTCGGCGTCCTCCATGACATTGTGAGTCTTTTCCTGAATCGTATAGACTGCATTCTGGATATTCTGAACAGAGGTCCCAAGCTCCTGGCTGGATCCCTGCATGTCGTTGATGGCAGTAGTCTGTGAATTGACCTGCTCTATCATATCTTTGACGCAGCTGCTGTCACC
The DNA here is from genome assembly GCA_949840915.1 of uncultured Lachnospiraceae bacterium. Taxonomy (GTDB): domain Bacteria; phylum Bacillota; class Clostridia; order Lachnospirales; family Lachnospiraceae; genus Acetatifactor. Next base: position 18,635 of record CATKXY010000012.1, read on the forward strand.
GATCAGAGTCATTGAGTCATTGAGACGCATGACAAAATTATTGTTCAGCTGTACAAAGCTGCCTAACACCTGATTATATTTTGCAGCCAGCTGGGGATCCTGGAATTGGCTGAGATCAGCCGGAGAAAAATCGCCGGCAATGGCTTTGTCCATCCATTCTATCAACAGAGTATTATCTGTAATGACTGCGTTTTTCTCTTTCTTTCCTTTACTGCCAAACATAAATTCACCTCCGGGATGTCATTGTATTGATGCCAGTGTATTGATTTTAATACATCATACCACAAAATAAATTATATTTCTACTCATATCTGTAAATTGGATGTAAATGGTTGATTGCAACATATACCGTAAACTGTGATAAAATACGGCTTTTGAGCGTTTCGGTCTTGAGCCGGAGGGGTATAGACATACTTGTCCATGGACGGGCATATCATGTAAGGGAGGAAGGCAAATTAATGTCCGCTTTTGCGGAGGGATATGGGAGTGGAATGATGATGGATGAGAAAGCATGTGATACTTTGCAGAGTGGATTGACGGAGGAGGAAGCGGCGAGAAGATTGGCGTCGGAGGGACGCAATGAACTGCAGGCTCCAAGGAGCAAGACTCCGGTGGAGATTTTTTGGGCGCAGTTGCAGGATCCGCTGATCTATGTCCTCCTCGGGGCAGCGGTGATCTCCTTTTTATTGAAAGAGCTTGCGGATGCCGCCATCATTTGTGTGGTGGTCTTTCTGAATGCGTTTGTGGGAATGGTTCAGGAGGGAAAGGCCAAAAAGGCGCTGGACGCGCTCAAGAAGCTCACCACGCCGCACGCCATTGTGGTGCGGGACGGAGTACGCCGGGAGATCTTGGCCGCTGAGCTGGTGGTGGGAGACGTGGTGTGTCTGGAAGCCGGATGTCAGGTGCCGGCGGATATGCGGTTGATCCATGCGTCGAATCTCAAGATCGAGGAATCGGCGCTCACAGGTGAGAACCTGCCGGTCGAGAAGAGGACGGACTGGGAGGATTCTGAGGAGCTTGCGCTGGGCGACAGGTTTAATATGGCTTTTATGACTACGATCGTCACAGGCGGTCATGGGGAGGGAATCGTCACGGCCACAGGCATGCAGACTCAGATCGGCCAGATTGCCTCCATGATCACGGAGGAGGGAGAGGAGCTGACTCCGCTGCAGAAGCGTCTGGGGGATCTGGGCAAAGTGCTGAGTATTCTGTCGCTGCTTCTGTGCGGGATACTGTTTGTGCTGGCCATGTGTCAGCACCGTGATATCATGGAGATGCTTCTGGTGGCAATCTCCCTTGCGGTGGCGGCGGTGCCTGAAGGTCTGCCCGCCGTGGTGACGATCTGTCTGGCGCTGTCCGTGACCCGGATGGTGAAGGCCAATACCATTATCCGCAAACTGCCCTCCGTGGAGACTCTGGGGGCGGTGAGCGTGGTGTGCTCGGATAAGACAGGGACTTTGACCCGAAACCGCATGACGGTAGAGCAATGTTATGAGCCGGGATCGGGTGTCTGCGGCGTCGGAGGAGAACTGTCCGAGGAGTTTTTGAAAGGTATGGTGCTGTGTAATGACGCAGAGCTGGCGGGGCGTCTGGGGGATCCCACAGAGCTTGCCCTACTCGACTGCGGCGCACAGTACGGTTATGAGAAAGCAGATCTGGAGCGGTATGCGCCGAGAATCGGAGAGCTTTCCTTTGACTCGGACCGGAAGATGATGACTACTCTGCACAGGGGCCCTCAGGGAAAGAGCGTGAGTTATACCAAGGGGGCGCCGGATGTGGTGCTTGGCAGATGCACCTATATCAGGACAGGTACGGGGGAGGTGAGGATAACCTCCGCCCACAGGAAGGCTGTGGAGCAGGCCATAGAAGAGATGGCTGCGGGAGCGCTCCGGACTCTGGCGGTAGCTATGTATCGGGGAGGCGCGGAGCCTGTGGAGGAGCAGCTTATTTTCCTGGGACTGGTGGGGATGCGCGATCCGGTGCGGTCGGAGGCAGTGGACGCGGTGAAGACCTTCCGCCGCGCCGGCGTCAAGACAGTGATGATTACCGGGGATCATGTGGATACAGCCTTCGCCATCGCAGGACAGCTGGGGATCGCGGAGCGGGCAGAGCAGTGCATGACCGGAGACCAGCTGCAGAGACTCAGCGACAGAGAGCTTGCGGGGCAGCTTCGGGACAGGAATATCACGGTTTTTGCCAGAGTCTCGCCGGCTCAGAAGGTACGGATCGTAAAGGGCTTTAAGAAGCTGGGAGAGATCGTGGCCATGACCGGGGACGGTGTCAACGATGCACCCTCTCTAAAGAGTGCGGACATCGGCATTGCCATGGGGAAAAACGGCACGGATGTGGCAAAGCAGGCCTCGGATATGATTTTGGTGGATGATAATTTTGCCACCATAGAGAGGGCTATTGAGGAGGGGCGCAGTGTCTATGAGAATATCCGAAAGTCGGTGATCTTCCTGCTGTCCTCCAATATGGGTGAAATACTCACCATGTTTACGGCAGTGCTCTTTGGCCTGGCGTCGCCCTTAAAGTCCAGTCATATCCTGTGGGTAAATCTCATCACGGATTCCCTGCCCGCGCTGGCGCTGGGAATTGACAAAAACGATGGAAAGAGCATGATGGAGCACAATCCGAGAAAGCCGGGAGAGAGTCTTTTTGCCCGGGGCGGATTGTCCTGTACCTGTTTCTATGGATTGCTCATCGCAGGGATCAGCCTGCTTGCGTTTATGCTGCTGCCCTGTGCGGCGCTTCAGGCCGCGGGCAGAGCCATTGATCTTGCGGGTATCCGGGAGATGATGGAAAACAGCGCCATTCTGGCCAAGTCCCAGACGTATGCCTTTACGGTGCTGGGCATGTGCCAGCTGTTCCATGCGGTGGGAATGCGGGATATGGAACGCTCGGTCTTTCGCATGAATCACAGGGATAATCCCCTGATGCTTGCTGCGGCTGCGGTGGGACTGGCCCTGCAGTTTGCGGTGACCAAGGTGCCGTTTCTGGTAAATGCGTTCGGAACGGCATGGCTCTCGGCGGGAGAGTGGATGCTTTTGGCGGGGCTTGCGGCCTTTCCGCTGATTGCCCATGAATGCTTTGTACTGGCCGGAAAATTCTGTGGGCAGACGGCGGAAAAGCCCCGGGCCAAAAGCCCCCGTCCCGTCAACGCTTCTGTATTTTATTCAGCTCAGCGTTGATGATCTGCAAAGCATTGTCAGGTGCGGACGTATTGCCCATGGCGTTGAACATTTCCGAGAGTCCGATGACCGTCTTGTCCTGCATCATGGACAGCATTGACTTTTTGAGCTTCATTCCGCTCATGGAAGAAAAGGCGGCAGAGAGGATGCGGGCGGCCTCGTCATGGGCGAGAATGTCTTTGATCTTATCATGCACCGAGAAGTGAGTATCGGAAAACTCCATGGGTGCATCGCTGGCGACGGTCTCAATTTTCTCGAACCAGTTTACGACGCCGTCGCCGTCATCCTCGTCGGGAGGAAGGGTGTAGATACCGGGTTTCTCTTCCACCAGTTCTATGGTGACAGTATCGCTGCAGCCGTCGGCTGCGGCGGTAAGCCAGGTGAACCCGTCCTCCAGAGGCACCTGCTCAAACACAAAGACCCGGCTTCCCACCTGGGTGGCGAAAAGTTCGCCGTTTCGATACAGGCTCACCTGGGACTGATTGGAGTAGACCTTGATATCGGCGGTCTCCTCCGCATGACAGGCATAGCGCCTGCCGCAGAGATGGACAAACGGCTCCTTGCTCCAATAGGCCTTGTAGACAAAGAAGGCGTCTTTTTTGATCTGGCGGTCCATTGTGATCAGACCTTTGTTGTTGCGTCCTGCCACGCCGCCCTCGTCTCTGGCTGCACAGCCGAAATCAAACATATTCCACACATAAGTGCTCCACAGATAGGGGCGCTCCATGAGGATCTTTGCCATGTGCTCGTGATATTCGGCCTGATAGCTTTCGGAGTAATCTCTGCAGCGGGGCTCGTCGGGCTGATAGGTGATGATGCCTTCCGCACCGTATTCGGACAGTCCCAGACAGATGTCAGGGTGCTTTTCATGGAATTCGTCCAGCCATTTCTCGTTTTGATCATAACTTCCCCCATACCAGCCAAAATAATGATTATAGCTCTCGACATCTGTGATGCCGTGAAGATCGGAGTCCATGGGAAGCATGCTCACATGGGCCATGGTGGTGAGGCGGGTGGGATCGCATTCCTTCACCAGAGCGTTCAGGGCCTGATGGTTCTTTTTCAGGCCGGGCTTTTCCCCGCCGATGGTAATTTCGTTCGAGAGGCCCCAGAAGCAGATGGAGGGGTGATTATAGTTTTGATAGATCAGGTCCTTCATCTGGCTGCAGGCGTTCTCGTGTGCGGCGGGATCATCGCTCTGGCAGCTGATATAAGGAATCTCCGCCCAGACGATGAAGCCGAGTTCGTCGCAGGCGTCGTAGAAATCTTCGCTGTGCTGATAGTGGGCCAGCCGCACTGTGTTGGCTCCTGATTCCCGGATCAGTTCCGCGTCCCGGAAGTGCTGTTCTCTGGTCAGGGCATAGCCCTCATAGAGCCAGTCCTGATGGCGGGAGACGCCCCGCAGCATCATGGGGCTGCCGTTCAGGAAAAAGCCTTTCTCGGAATCCACATAGAATTCCCGGATGCCGAAGGTGGTGGATACCTGATCGATCTGTTCGTTGCGATAGACCAGAGTGGCGGTGCAGCGGTAGAGATAGGGATCGTCTACACCTTGCCACAGATGAGGCCGGGGCAGGAGAATATCCGTTTTGGCGTCCCCGGCGGGACGCCAGCACTCCGCCGCTATAGAACCGTCCCGGTCTACAATCTGATAACGCACGGTATAATCTTCAGACTCGGTGTTTACCCAGCTGTTGAGGTGGAGCAGGGCGTGGCCGGGGATGTCCGTGAGCTCGCTGGTGACCGCCAGTCCCTTTGCCGCATGGAATTCCACGTCAAAATGTACCTCGGGCAGCAGGAGCAGCTCCATGCCCCGGTAGAGTCCTCCGTAGAAAGTGAAGTCTGCCATCCGGGGATAAATGCTGCTGTGATCGCTGTTGTCTGCAGAGACGATCAGCTCCAGCTTTTCTCCGCTTCGTCTGGCCTCACGGAATTCACGGGTGATATCTACCGTGAAAGCAGAGTAGCCTCCCTCGTGGGAGCCGAGCTTCCTGCCGTTGATATAGACGTCGCCGCGCAGGGAGAGAGCGGGGATGCGAAGAATCGCACGGCAGGGCAGGAGGCTTGAGGAACGTGCGGCGCCGGACTTGGCGGGATCGGTACAGGCGGCACAGGTTTCCGATGGCGCAGTGTCTTTTTGCGGGCAGGCGCTCCAGGGCGTGTCGGCCAGCAGCGTCTCAGGGCACAGAGAGGTCTTGTAACAGCATTCGCCGCGGTAATATTCGCCGCCGCCGTCGGTTCCGTCCACCGCATTCCAGGTGTGGGGGAGCGAAACCGCACGCCACTGTACATTGTCCCGGGAGAGTTCCGCGCAGGGTGTTTTGGTAAACTGCCAGTTATGGTTCAAAGGGATTATTTTTCGCATAAAGGTCATCCTCGACTTTCTGAATCGTATTCTGTGTTTAGAATGAGCGGATTCGGAAAATTTATGCAGGGTAATGATTCAGCTTCAAAATATTGTTTCTGCTGCTAATGTTTTTGCTGCGGCTCGATCATGTCAGGGCAGGCGGCGCCTGCCTTGACACTGTCCGGCCACGGCAAAAACAATTGATGAGAGCAGAAAACTACAGGCCCGGATCAGTTACAGATTGTTTACAACTTAGAGGCATCGGTGTTACACTTATCAGGTAAACTTTGTTATGGTATCCGGAGTTTTGCTTCAATTGATACCTGACAGGATACGGAAATGAGGAAGAACTGATGGACAATAAGAAAATTCTGATCATTGAGGACGAAAAGCCGATAGCGGATATTTTAAAGTACGGACTGGAAAAGGAGGGATTCCGGGTGTGGTGCGCACACACGGGCAGTGAGGGGTTTGCCATGGCGTGCAGGGAACAGCCCAATATTGTGCTGCTCGACTGGATGCTGCCGGACATAAACGGCGTGGATGTGTGCCGTATGCTGACCAAGCGCTATACCATGCCCATTGTCATGCTGACTGCCCGCGGCGAGATGGAGGACAAGCTCTGCGGACTGGAATCGGGCGCGGATGATTATATCACAAAACCCTTTGACCTGAGGGAGGTAGTGGCCAGAGTGCGGACGATCCTGCGCCGGTTTGACAGAGCGCACGGAGCGGACGGCGCGGATGAGACAATCTACGGAAATCTCACCGTGGCGGAGAGAGAGCATTGTGTCTATTGTAAAGGGGAACTGTTAAATCTCACGCCGAAGGAGTATGAGCTGTTAGTGTTCTTCTTAAAGCATCCCCGTCAGGTATTTACGCGCACGGTGCTTCTGGACCGGATATGGGGATATGATTTTACGGGAGATACCCGGACCGTGGATATCCATGTGCAGCGCATTCGGAAAAAGGCGGGACTGGAGGGCTCGCTTGTGACCATATTTGGCGTGGGGTATAAATATGTTCCATAAGAGAAAACTTTACAGCTTTGGTATATGGAGCCGGATGGCGGCCGGGCTTTTGATGGTGTTTCTGGCGGGCGGTTTCATGATGTACGGAGGCATCCACGCCAGACTTCAGCAGAGCCGGGAAGAACAGATCATGCAGGAGCTTCAGAGAATGCGTGAAAATACGGAAATCTATGTGCGGCAGCTCTTGATGCTCAATGATGCCAACAATGACGAGGAGAGTTACCGGAGAATCGCGGGAGATATTGCCCGTGAGCTCAAAGCTGCCGGCGGGATGAGCATCAGTGTGCTGGACAGGGAAGGCGGATATCTGGACGGCGGTCTGAAGATGCCGGATGACGGGCCGGACGAGGACGTGAGGCAGGCCATAGCGGGAAATGCCGCATTTACCATGACTTACCCGGACAGCGATACAATGCTGGTGTATTTTTCCATGCCTGTGGTCATCGAGGAGAGAAACATCGGCATCATAAGATATAAAGTGGATACCTCCGCGCTGTACACTCAGGGAAAACAGACCGAGAGCCTGGTCTGCCGGATAGCGGTAGTGGTGGTTTCGGCAGTTTTTCTGCTGATTGCGGTCTTGATGGGCAGGCTGCTCTCTCCGATACAAAAGCTGACTAAGATCACCAGGCAGGTTGTGCGGGATATCGCGGGAGAACGGATTGATATGCAGACGCTGGCCCAGCTGGCGAATTCGCAGCGCAGGGATGAGATCGGAGAGCTGTCCCGGAATTTCAGCGTCATGCTGGAGACCATCGGCACGCAGTTTCAGGATATGCAGGAGGATAAAGAGCGCATTGTGGGACTGCTGGGGAGCCGGCAGGAGTTTTATAACAATGTGACTCATGAGCTAAAAACCCCTCTGACTACAATACAGGGATATGCGCAGCTCATGGAGGCCGACGGGGGTATGGATGCGGCTCTGGCAGAACAGGGACTGCATCAGATACTGGCGGAGAGCACACGGATGCATCAGATGGTGCTGCAGCTTCTGGAGATGTCCGACAAGGGAGCCTATATGGAGACAAGGATTTTTGATTTGGCGCGGACTGCCGCCGGTGTGGCGCAGGCACTGGAAGTCAGAGCCAGGCGTTATGAGATGGAGATCCGGACAGAATTTAAGGAAGCGCTTCCTGTGTTGGGCGTGGAGGAGAGACTGCGTCAGGTGGTGATCAATCTCGTGGACAATGCCGTCAAGTACGGCGACAGCCACGCGGTAATCCGTGTCTTTGGCTATCGCAGCGGCGGGTTTATCATGTTAGCGGTGCAGAATCAGGGGAAAGGCCTGAGTGCCGCGGAACAGAAGCTGATCTTTGAACCCTTTTACAGAGTGGATAAAGCATATTCGCGGGAGAGGGGGAGCTCGGGACTTGGTCTGTCCATATGCAGAAAGATCATGGAGGAGCACGGGGGAACCATCGATGTAAAGAGCCGGCAGGGAGGACGCACTGTCTTTTATGTCCGGTTGAAAGCGGCGGAGGAAAGTGTATGAAGAATAGGACGGGCAGCAGAAAAAGAGTCTGCTTATATCTGCTATTATGCTTTTGGACATTGACTGCGGGATGTACACCTCAGGAGAAGACATTGCTGCTGGAGACCAAGGTCCGTGAGGAGCCCGGGGAGACCGTGGAATCTGAGGATGATTTTACCGTGAAAAAGATATATACTTATACTTACGACGCGAGCTGGATGCTTGATAAAACTGCATCCATTAAAGGATGCGGAGCGCATGAAGTCCGGGTGATCGCGGCCGGCGGACAGGAAAGCGGAGGCTTGCCCGAGGGCAGGCTGGTGGATTATCGCTATGGTTTTTATGATCTTGCGGCACAGGGTGAGGTTCCCCGGGAGGATCAGACCGGAAGAGGCATGGCTGAATTTTGGAGTCTGTGGCCCTGTGACGATTCTGACGAGGAGCCGTCGGCGTATTATGTCGAGCAGCTTCAGCTTTCCCCGGATGCTGGACGGATGCTGGTTTATGCCGGGGCACAATACAGCGATGAACGCTGCGTGTGGCTGTATGATTTTGAGACACAGAAACCGTGGCTTTTGTATCAGGGCACGAGAGACGACTGGAATAATCCCAGGGGAGCATTTTCATCCGGAGGACAGTGGGTTACTTTTGATGTGACCGGCGACAAAAGCAAAACGCATGTCCTGGTATATGACTGCCATAGGGAGCGGGCTGCGGACAAGGAAGACACGGAATGGGTCAATCTGGACGGACGGTCGGGGGTTTGTGTTCCGGATCAGACGCTGCTTTTGTCCAGGGATTTCAACACAAATGTCTGGACGGCGGGAATTTTTGATATTTCCGGCTATCCGGGTATTGTGAGTATTATTGAAAATAAGGAGTTTTCTCCGGAGGTGTTTGAGTGCTATAATGTAAGTGACATCAACAGGGAGGGACGTGTCATGAGTCAGTACTATCTGAGCGGCGATCTGTCGGGTACAGGCAGCTATTTTCGGTATAAGCTGGACATGGAGGAGAACCTTGTCTATTATCTGGAGGATTTCAGGAGACTCCGGAGTATCGATATGTCGCTGGGGGACGCTGCCGAGATAGGGAACTTTACCGATCCGGTTTTGGATTTTCTGAGGCTGGATTCAGGGGATATCCTGGCGCTCACGACGCAGGAAGAAATGGAGAAGTATATCCTGAATATGAAGTATACGGTGGACAGTCTGCATGAGGCCCAGGATTTCTGGGATATCCGGTCTGTGGATCTGTATCTGTATTCGGAGGACGGGACAGGCGGACAGCTGTTATATAAGAATTTGCAGCATGTGATCAACATGGAATATGACGCCGGAACAAGACGCATTCTGCTGGAGACATTTGAGGATATCTTCCAGACTTCGCGAAAATGTATTATACTTGAGCTGTAGAATGAAATTTATTTGAATGAGGGAGTTTGTTATCATGAAATTCAAAAGAATATTCGGAGTTCTTCTGGCGGCGGTGCTGGCGGCTGAATCTCTGCCCCAGACTGCTGTGGCACGGGCGGCAGGGTCCGCAGAGCAAATACAGATATCGGAGGAAGCGTTCGGGACGGACGCAGAGGACGCTTCTTTCGGGGGAGTGGATGTAGGGCTTGAGATTCGGACCGCGTCCGTAGAGAGCGAAGCCGGCGTTTATCAGGAGGGCGCTTTCGGCGTACTTGGCGGAGAACCGTACCGGGATGAGTTGCAGACGCTTCCGTTTGCAGCGGAGCAGGATTTGTCCGCTGCAGAGGAATATTTGTATCAGCAGTTGCTGGCAAGAAAACAATCCATCGATCTGAGTGCGTACAATATAACGGTATCTCAGGTGCGCGCGTTTGTGTTCGGCGTGATCAATGATCATCCCGATCTGTATTTTGTCAGGAGCGGCTTCCGATATTCCTACAGCGGGGACCGCGTGTTCAGCGTTACGGTGGAGTATCTGGAAGGCTGCGACGACGAGGCGTTTCAGAGTGCGCTGAGCGATGCGCTGTCGGCAGTTGACGAGAGGATGACCGATCTGGAGAAAGCTCTCGCACTGCATGATTATCTGGTGGTAAACTGTGAGTATGATTATGAGAACTATCTGAACGACTCCATCTCAACGTATTCCTATTCCGCTTACGGCGCGCTGGTGGACAGGATGGCGGTGTGTCAGGGATATGCGCTGGCCTATAAGCTGTTGTGCAACAGAGCCGGCATCGAGTGCTATATGGTGAGCAGCCAAAAGATGAACCATGCATGGAATCTGATCCGGCTGGATGAAAGTTACTATCAGGTGGATACCACTTGGGATGACCCCGTGTGGGACAGTCTGGGGCTGGTAAGACATACGAATATGTTTGTGAGCGACGAGGCATTCGGTCAGAATCATTATGACTGGACGATCACAAGCGGAAGCGAGACAGTGGATCTCAAAGCGGAGGACAGCCGTTATGATGAAGCGTTCTGGGTGGATTGCGATTCGCCGCTGATTCTGGCCGACGGTATGTGCTATTATATCGGCAGTGACGACAGCTCCGGATACCGTACCGGCTACGGCATCCGTAAGAGGAGTATGTCCGATCTGACTGCTCCGTCGTCCGTGATTCTGGAAAGTATCGGCATATGGCCCAGCAGTGGAGGAGGATATTGGAACGGCGCCTATTCGGGGTTGTTTCGTGTGGGGGACAGACTGTATTATAATACGGCCTATAAAATCTGCAGTATTTCCATGGAGGGCGGTGAGCCGAGAGATGAGACGGCGGATCTGACTTCCGACGGCGCTTATGTCTACGGCAGCGCTTTGTGCCAGTGGAAGGTATTGTATGTGCTGCACAAGTCGCCGTCCAAAAGTGAGAAAGAGACTGTATTAGAGGCAAGCGTTGACCTCGGTAAAAGGGAATTGAACGCTCCCGTTTTCGATCCGGGATCGGGTACCATCGATAAGGGAGAGAGCGTGAGTCTCAAGGCGGCAAGAGGGAAAATTTACTATACGATCAATGGGGAGACGCCTGCGGTCACGGCGGAGCATACCAGATTGTACACGGCTCCCATCACCGTTGACCGCGATATGACGATCAAGGCCGTCGCTGTATCGGATATGCCGGAGTATGCGGACAGTAAGGTTGCGGAGGCACAGTATACAGCCTGTACCAATCAGTTGATTCTGGCGTCTGCATCTTTGATGCTGGTGAAGGGCGATACAAAAACGCTGGATATTGTGCAGCTTCCCACCATGAAAACAGCGGAGGATATTGTCTGGGAATCCTCGGATCCGAGTGTGGCGTCCGTGGATGATAAGGGTTTGATCAGTGCACTGGAGGCGGGCACGGCCACCGTGACGGCCACGGCGGCGGATCATAAGGACCGTCCGGTCACGGCGCAGTGTGAGGTCCGGGTGGCGGCATCATCTGACGACGTGAGGTACCGCGTTGTCTTTGAGGGATGGAACGGCCGTGTGGTCAAGAGCGAAGAGGTTGCAGCCGGAGGCAGCGCCAGCGCTCCCGATATTGTGGCTCCCGAGGGTTATGAGTTTACCGGATGGGATGGCAGCTATGAGAATATCCGGCAGGATACAGTCATAAGGGCGCAGTATCGGGCCGTGAAATATACCATTGTCTATGAGACGGGCGGAGGCCTGAATGCCGCGGATAATCCTGCGGAGTATACCATAGAGACACAGAACATTATCCTGCAGCCCGCTTATGGCAGAGCAGGCTTTGCGTTTGCGGGTTGGTACAGGGATGAAGCTCTCACGGAAGGACCGGTCACTGTGATAGAAAAGGGCAGTACGGGAGACCTTACGCTTTTTGCGCGGTGGAGGGACGAGAGAGGTCTGTGGCTTAAGTCCGAGGGTGCCGATGAGGATTATGTCATTGCGGATCAGTTCTACACCGGAAAGGCAGTCAAGCCCGCGGTGGAGGTCTATTACGGAGACACACTCTTAAAAGCAGGCGCGGATTACAGTATCAGCTATAAGAACAATACCGCGGCCAATCATCTGGAGACGGATGTAGAACAGGCAAAGGCGCCCATGGTCATGATCCGGGGAAAGGGTAATTATACCGGAACCATTTATAAGACCTTTAAGATTCTGCGCAAGAATATTGCAGACGAGGATATTCAGAGCGATAATCCGGCGGCAGTCTGCAGCGGCAGGGAAATCAGGATCAAACCCGTACTGAAGTGGAACGGGAAAAAATTGTCTGACAAAAAGGATTTTACCGTGGAGTATCCGGAGCCGGGCACCCGCGGCGAGGACGGCTTGGGCAGCTATCCCGATGCCGGCGCCTATGCAGTTCAGATAAAGGGATGCGGCAGTTTTACCGGAACGAGGACGCTGATCCTGACTATCGCGGATCCCGGGACGGAGATTTTGATGGGCAGGGTCAAGGCTGCCAAAATACCGGATCAGTCTTACACAGGCCAGCCCGTGGTGTTTGACGAAAGTCTGTTGGCGCTGTCATATCAGAAGGAGTCCCTGGTATTTGGCCAGGACTATACGGCGGAGCTCGCTGCAGGCGACGACGGAATATCGGTAGGCACCCACTCTGTGATCCTGACCGGCAGGGGAAAGTATGTGGGTGAGAAGAGAGTGGTCTTCCGGATCAAAGGAATCCCTATGAGTACCGCCCGGATAGACATGGCTCCTTCTCTCGTCTACAGCGGTGAGGCCCTGGAACTGGACTGCGGGGCGGTGGAGGGAGCGGCCGACCGGCTTGTGATCACGGACCGGGAGGGCAGGCGGCTTGCGGAAGGCAGGGATTTTACGCTGTCTTACAGCAATAACCGCAATGTGGGAACCGCCAAGCTCAAAATTACGGGTGTGGGACGCTACAGCGGTTCCGTGACGAAATCCTTCAAGATCACAGCCTATCCGTTAAGCGAGGGAAGTGCCGGAATCACAGCCGGATTTGCAGGAGGAAACACGATACAGCCCTACGAGGCGGGCGGCGCAAAGCCGAAGGTAAGAATCACTTTCCGGGGCAGAGAGCTGGCGGAGGGAACGGATTACACACTGAGTTATGCCAACAATACTTCCGTCACGGAAGCGGGGAGCAAAGAGCCTGTCGTCACCGTGAAGGGAAAGAAGAATTTCTCCGGCAGCAGGAGCCTGACTTTCCGCATCTCCAGACAAAGTCTATCCGAGGCCTCCGTGTATGCGCCGGATCTGGAGGAGAATGCCAAAGCCGGGAAATTTATGAGCAAACCCGTGCTCACAGATCGAAACGGAAAAAAACTGAGGGCGGGAACCGATTATGAGAAGACCTTTGTCTATCTGGATGAGAACGGAACTGAATTAAAGAAAGCAGACACAGTGCCGGCCGGTTCCGTGGTGACTGTGGTGATAACCGGAAAAGGCAATTATACGGGAACGGCCCGGACCACCTTCCGCATTGTCTCTAAGGGAAGGAATCTCTCCAAGGCATCGGTAAAGATAAACCGGAAGATTTATTATACCGGGGAGAAGATCACGCTGTCGAAGGCGGATATCACAGTGAAGATTGGAAAAACGGAGCTTTCGGAGTCGGATTATGAGATCGTGGAAAGCAGTTATGTCAATAATCTGAAGAAGGGAAGCGCCAGGGTCACCATCCGGGGAAAAGGAGAATACGGAGGGACCAGGCAGGTGAAATTCAGTATCCTCTCGCAGGTCATGAAATGGTGGGAGAAGCTGCTTTAAGATGTGCGGCGTCAAAACAGTGTGCCGGAGATGTATATCAGTAGTTGTACGAATATTCCGAAGTGTGTTATAATACCTGTATTTGAATACAAGGCAGATGGGAGTAAATATATGGATAAAATCATTTTGACCGGAGACAGACCCACCGGGAGACTGCATGTGGGACATTATGCAGGTTCTCTGCGCAGACGTGTGGAGCTGCAGAATTCCGGGGAGTATCAGAAGACATTTATCATGATCGCAGACGCGCAGGCGCTTACCGATAATATCGAAAATCCTGAGAAGGTGCGTCAGAATATTATAGAGGTGGCGCTGGATTATATGTCCTGCGGGCTTGATCCCGAGAAATCTACTTTATTTATTCAGTCTCAGATATCCGAGCTGTGTGAGCTGACCTTTTATTATATGGATCTGGTGACTGTTGCCAGGCTGCAGCGCAATCCCACTGTGAAGAGTGAGATTCAGATGCGCAATTTTGAGGCGAGCATACCGGTGGGATTTTTCACCTATCCCATCAGCCAGGCTGCCGATATCACGGCGTTTAAGGCGACTACGGTGCCGGTGGGCGGCGACCAGCTTCCCATGATCGAGCAGACAAGGGAGATCGTCCATAAATTCAATACGGTATATGAGCCCGTGTTGGTGGAGCCCAAGGCGCTTCTTCCCGAGAATGAGGCGTGTCAGCGCCTGCCCGGTATTGACGGTAAGGCAAAGATGAGCAAATCTCTGGGAAACTGTATCTATCTGGCGGATACCGCCGATGAGGTGCGCACCAAGATCATGAGTATGTATACGGATCCTCTGCATCTGCAGGTGAGCGATCCCGGCCATCTGGAGGGCAATACGGTATTTACTTATCTGGATGCGTTCTGCAAGGATGAGCATTTTGAGCGCTATCTTCCTGATTATGCCAATCTCGATGAATTGAAGGCACATTATCAGAGAGGGGGCCTGGGCGATGTGAAGGTCAAGAAATTCCTGAACAATGTGATGCAGGAGACCTTAGAGCCCATCCGCAATCGCAGAAAGGAGCTGGAAAAGGATATTCCGGCTGTCTATGAGATTCTGAAAAAGGGCAGTGACGCTGCCAGAGAGACGGCTGCGCAGACGCTGTCGGATGTGAAGTCCGCCATGCGGATTAATTACTTTGAGGATGCGGAGCTGATTCGTGCCCAGAGCGAGAGGTATGAAGGGCAGTAAAGTATGGGAGTAGATCAGGATGAGCGATAAGAAAAAGACTCTGGGCGGGCTTGTGGCTGCGGTGATTTTGCTGGCGGTGATCGCGGGCGTGGCCGGTGGCGTGTGGTGGCTTACAGGAGTATTTGCAGAGAGTGGAGCTGAGGAGCCGGGAGTACCGTCTTCCGGGCTGATCTATCTTTACGGAGAGGAGCACGGGAGACAGGCAATTCTGGAGCGTGAGGCCGAAATCTGGAATACGCATTATCATGAGGACGGTATGCGGGATCTGTTTGTGGAACTCCCCTATTATACTGCGGAATGGCTGAATCTCTGGATGCAGGCGGACAACGATGAGATTCTGGAGACGATTTATTCGGATTGGGACGGGACGGCTGTGCATGTCCAGGAGACTCTGGAGTTTTATCAGCGTATCAAGAGAGACTGTCCGGAGACTGTTTTCCATGGAACGGATGTAGGACATCAGTATGAATCCACCGGAGCGCGGTATCTGGAATATCTCGTGTCCTTGGGACAGGAGGATTCTGAACGGTATCTGCTGGCTCAGGAAAGTATCGAGCAGGGCAGGCACTATTATAAACGTGCGGACAATTCCTACCGCGAGACAAAGATGACAGAAAATTTTGTGCGGGAATTTGACAGACTGGACGGCCGGGATGTGATGGGAATTTATGGGTCTGCCCACACCGGTACGGAGGCCATGGAGTATTCTGAGGGCAGGATTCCCTGTATGGCCAATCAGCTGAAGCAACGCTATGGGGATGCACTGTACTCTGAGAATCTGAGCTTGTCTGTCCGCAGTGATGTGGAGGCTGAGCGGACGGATGTGATCAAGGTTGGCGGGAAGGAGTATGAGGCCGCCTATTTTGGGGCAATGGATTTGTCCTGGTTTTCGGAGGATATACAGTACAGGGAATTCTGGCGGCTGGAAGACGCGTATGATGAATTTAAGGATAAAGCCGCAACCGGAAATGTGCTGCCCTATGACAACTATCCCATGGAGGTGCAGGAGGGACAGATTTTTGTCATTGATTATCATTTTACGGACGGGTCAACGGTGAGAGAGCTTCACCGCGCCGACGGGAGCACCTGGCAGGGAAACCCGGCCACGGTGCAGTTTCAGGAGGATTGAGGCGTCTTCCTGTAGATTCGGATGAAATATAGAATCTCCGCAACCGCGGTCAGAGACCAGGAGCAGACGTAGAGCAGATACAGTGACTCAAGCGTGTGAAAACGGGCAAAAACTGTGTAGATCCATACGATTCGGAATACGCAGGAGCCCAGTATGACCATTACAGTGGGAACGGCAGTTTTTCCCAGACCGCGGGAGGCGGCGAGGGAACAGTCCATAAATGCGGATACGCCGTAGGAGAGCGCCATCACGGAGAGCCGGGTGGTACCGGAGGCAATCACGCCCTGTTCGCTGGTGAACAGGGAGAGGAAGGGATGACGGAAGACATACAGGCCCACGCCCAGCAGGATGCCCACCGAGAACGAATACAAGAGGCAGATCAGATAACTTTTTCTGATTCTGTCTTTTTTGTCTGCGCCGAGATTCTGAGCAATAAAGCTTGTGCAGGCAGTATAGAAGGCCGCCATCATATCGTAGACCAGCGGGTCCGCGTTGGCTGCGGCAGAATTGCCCTCCACTACAACATGATCAAAGGAATTGACGCTTGTCTGCACAAAGAGATTGGCCACGGCAAAAATGGCATACTGCAGGGCGCAGGGGATGCCGATGTGCAGGATGCGTGCGGCCTTATCCGTGCAAATGCGAAGACAATCCGGGCGAAGTCCGAAATCCTCCTGTGTCCGAAACAGCAGGCGGAGGATCAAAGCGGCGGACAGATACTGCGAAAGGACGCTGGCCAGCGCCACGCCTTTTACGTCCATATGGCACACGATCACAAAAAAGAGGTTCAGCGCGATGTTGACGACTCCGGCGAAGCTCAGATAGTACAGCGGACGTCTGGTGTCTCCCGCCGCACTCAGCACCGCGTTGCCGAAATTGTACAATGCCAGGGCGGGCATGCCCAGCAGATAGATGCGCAGATAGATCACGGCGTCCCGGATCAGTTCATCTTTGGTGTGCATAAAGGTGAGAATACCGTCGGAAAAGGCGATGCCGAGTATGGCGATGGCGGCGCCGGAGGCCAGACAGATGATGACGGCGGTATGTACGGTCTCCCGCAGGTCGTCTTTGTTTCGGGAGCCGATATACAGGGCGGTCATGGAGTTGACACCGCCGGCCAGACCGATGAGCACGCCCGTGAACAGCGTGATCAGAATGCTGGTGGAGCCCACGGCGCCCAGGGCGATGGGGCCGGCAAATTTGCCTACCACCGCCACGTCCGACAGATTAAAAACCACCTGTAATATATTGGAGAACATAAGCGGAACGCTGTAAAATAAAATTTTTTTCCACAGAGAACCGCTGCAGAGATCCATTTCGTAAGTTTTCATGTGAGTTTCCTTTTGTTTTACCATAATGTATAGTGCATCTACTATCATACACCGGAAATGTAAAATTTCAAGTGCAAACAGCCGTCGGAAAGGATTATTTTCAACAGATCCCCTTTGTGGCAGATGGAACAGTATGGTATAATTTAGCCATATTGAAGAGATGATTGGGGAGAGTAATTGGTTATGGAACAGCTTAGTTTGTTTGACAATCGAGAGCGGACGGCGCCGCTGGCAAGCCGTTTGCGTCCGAACAATCTGGATGAATATGTGGGACAGCAGCATTTGATCGGGCAGGGAAAGATACTGAGACAATTGATCGAAAGAGATCAGGTTTCTTCCATGATTTTCTGGGGACCGCCGGGAGTGGGAAAGACCACCCTTGCAAGAATCATTGCCAGACAGACGCAGGCGGAATTCGTGGAATTCAGTGCGGTGACCAGCGGGATCAAGGAGGTCAAGGAAGTTATGCAGCAGGCGGAGTCCAATCGCAGGATGGGAATCAGGACGCTGCTTTTTGCGGATGAGATACATCGGTTTAACAAAGCGCAGCAGGATGCGTTTTTACCCTTTGTGGAAAGGGGAAGTATTATTCTGGTAGGCGCTACCACAGAGAATCCGTCCTTTGAGATCAACTCTGCGTTGCTTTCCAGATGTAAGGTCTTTATCCTGAAGGCGTTGGAGGAAGCGGATCTGACAAGACTTTTGCGGCATGCATTGGACAGTCCCAGAGGATTGGGCAATATGCGGATCGCCATTGAGGATTCTCATCTGAATGCCATTGCGCGATTTGCAAACGGAGATGCCAGAACGGCGCTGAACACTCTGGAAATGGCAGTGTTTAACGGACAGATGAAGGAGGACGGCACGATTGTTGTCGACGAGGCGGTGCTTTCAGAATGTATGAACCGGCGCTCTCTCTTATATGATAAGAACGGCGAGGAACATTATAATCTCATTTCTGCCCTGCATAAATCTATGCGGAACAGTGATCCGGACGCGGCGGTCTATTGGATGTACCGCATGCTGGATGGCGGAGAGAATCCGCTTTATATCGCAAGGCGTCTGGTTCGTTTTGCCAGTGAGGATATCGGCATGGCGGATTCCAACGCGTTACAGGTGGCTGTGGCTGTTTATCAGGCCTGTCATTTCCTTGGAATGCCGGAATGTGACGTACATCTGGCCCATGCAGTGGTTTACCTGTCCATGGCGCCCAAATCCAATGCGCTTTATCGGGCCTGTCTGTCGGTGAAGGAGGATATCAGGGAGATGCCGGCAGAACCTGTTCCTTTACAGATATGTAACGCACCCACAAAGCTTATGGAGGAGCTTGATTACGGAAAAGGTTATATCTATGCACACGATACCAGGGAGAAGCTGTCGGCAATGCAGTGCCTGCCCGATTCGTTGAAAGCTAAGCGCTATTACGAGCCAACCGATGAAGGGGCAGAAGAACGGGTGAAGGAACAATTAGAGGAGATCCTGAAATGGAAATCTGAGCATAGACAAGAGGAACATCCTGAAACATTCTGATATCTGCAATCAATTGACGGCTCCTTTTGCCGACACCAATCAAGCTTTGCCGTATAAAAGATGGTTTCCCGGGGCATGATACCTACCAAAATCTGCATGAACGGCCCGAAAGGCTTTTGGTGCAATGGAGGATGAAAGGAGCTGTCATATGGGGCAACATTTGGGAAAGTCCAGCATACGGCTGGAGAAGCCGGTTTATATCACGGGAAGCGCCAGTGTGGTGGGCAAAAAGGAAGGTGAGGGGCCTTTGGGGCTTCTTTTTGATATGGTGGGGGAGGACGATCTGTTTGGCTGCGAGACATGGGAGGAAGCCGAGAGCAGTCTGCAGAAGGATGCGGTATATCTGGCTATGGAGAAGGCCGGCGTAAAGCCTATGGATGTGGACTTTATGTTTGCAGGGGATCTGTTGGGGCAGTCTATCGCCACCTCTTTCGGTATCTCCTGTTATGAAATTCCGCTGTTTGGTCTCTACGGGGCCTGCTCTACCTGCGGGGAATCTCTCGCTCTGGGGGCTATGGCCATTGCCGGAAACTTTGCGCAAAAGGTAGTCTGCGTCACGTCCAGTCACTTTGCCAGTGCGGAGAAAGAGTTCCGTTTTCCGCTGGAGTACGGGAACCAGCGTCCGTTGTCCGCCAGCTGGACTGTGACAGGCAGCGGGGCGTTCGTGCTGGGAGCGGAACCGGATGGAAAAGACAATCGGCGCTGCTGTGGTTCGACAGAGGTGTCAGGAGAGAAAACAACACCGGTGTCAAAGGGGGCGAGAGCCCGTATAACAGGGATTACCGTGGGTAAGATAACGGATTATGGACTGAAAGATTCCATGAATATGGGGGCATGTATGGCACCCGCGTCAGCTTCCACCCTGGAACAGCATTTTATTGACTTTGCCAGTCAGCCCGATGATTACGATAAGATCATCACGGGAGATCTGGGCAGTGTGGGCCAGCGGGTTCTGATTGATCTGATGCGGGAGAGAGGATATGATATTTCCTCCCGGCATATGGACTGCGGCATGGAGATCTTTGACGCGGAGTCTCAGGACACACATGCGGGCGGCAGCGGCTGCGGATGCAGCGCGGCGACGCTGTCGGCCTATATTCTGAAGCAGTTGGAGGAGGGTAACTGGCGGAAAGTGTTGTTTATGCCCACAGGAGCGCTGCTCTCAAAGACCAGCTTTAATGAGGGCAAGAGCGTGCCCGGCATCGCTCATGCGCTGGTGCTCGAGAGCTGTCTGTAAAAAACTCCGGCAGCGGGGACGGTTCCGGGTGGGCCCCGACGGAATAGAGTTGCAATCTTCTTCGGATGCTGTTACAATACTTTCAGGGCTGAATGGACATCGGGATGAGGACAGGCGTATGTGCATTGCGGTCCGGGAATTGTGGTCTGCAGGGAGGCTTTGACGGTATGCGGAGAATGGAATTTAAGATGGAGCGGCCGGGACTGTTGGAGATCGGACAGGAGATTTCCGTGACGGAGGGACTGCTTCCCAGCAACTATTATTATACCATTGACCCGGCTCTGGCCATGTCCGCAAACATTCCTTTTCCAAAGCGCCTGATGAGCAGAAAAGGCGTAGTGACGGACATTGTGGAGAACGACAGGGGATTTTATGTCACGGCAGAGTTTGATGAGCCGGATATAAAATAGATGATATAGAATAGTACCATACAATAGGAGGACAAGTGTTATGTTAAAGAAAATTGCAACAGATAAGGCACCCGCAGCAATCGGTCCTTATTCTCAGGGGATCATTACAGGAAACCTGTTATTTGCATCAGGCCAGATTGCAATAAATCCTGCAAACGGGCTTATTGAGGCTGAGGGAATCGTGGATCAGACAGAGCAGGTGATGAAAAATATCGGCGCCATCCTGGAGGCGGCCGGAACCGATTACACCAGAGTGGTAAAGACCACCTGTTTTCTGGCGGATATGAATGATTTTGCAACCTTCAATGAGATTTATGCCAGATACTTCACGGAGAAGCCTGCGCGCAGCTGTGTGGCTGTGAAGACACTGCCCAAGAATGTATTGTGCGAGGTAGAGGTGATCGCCGAGGTATAGGTGTATGGAGAAAACTTGTGTTATTTTAATTGGCATGCCCGGAGCAGGCAAGAGTACGGTCGGTGTGGTTCTTGCAAAGCGTCTGGGCATGCGCTTTGTGGATTCGGATCTGGTGATACAGGAGAGACACGGAAAGCTCTTGCATGAGCTGATCGAGGAGAACGGCGCAGAAGGGTTTCTGGAAATAGAGAATACGGTAAACTCAGAGCTGTCGCCCCGAAATGCCGTGATTGCAACAGGCGGCAGCGCCGTTTACGGGCGGGAGGCCATGGAGCATTTCAGCCGGATCGGCCGGATCGTGTATCTTGAGCTGCCCTATGAGGAGATCGAAGAGCGCCTGGGAGATTTGAACGCCAGGGGTGTACCGCTTAAACCGGGGCAGAGTCTGCGCGATCTGTATGAGGAGCGCGTTCCCCTCTATGAGAGATATGCGCACCATACGATATCCTGCCACGGGAAAGCACTGCGGGAAATCGTGGCCCGGATCAGCGGGTTGCTGTCATAGAACGGGCACAAAACGGGCATAAAACGCATAATTTCACATGTTTCGGTCAATACTCTGTAACAGATAGAGGCGGTCGTTTTCATGAGATCGTCCGTATGAGCGGGAAAGAGGTAATTCTGTCCCGGTGAGAAGGAGTGTGTCAGATGGATTATGTAAATGCGTTCTGGGTGGGCGGTCTGATCTGTGTGGCCGTGCAGATTCTGATGGAGAAGACCAAGATGATGCCTGGGCGGATCATGGTGCTGCTGGTGGTTACGGGTGCGGTCATCAGCCTGTTTGGCTGGTACGAGCCCTTTCAGAAATTTGCCGGCGCGGGGGCCAGCGTCCCTCTGCTCGGATTTGGCAATGTGCTTATGAAGGGTGTGAAAGAGGCCATTGCGGAACAGGGTTTTCTGGGCCTGTTCACAGGCGGTTTTAAGGCCGGAGCGGTGGGTACCAGTGCGGCCTTGATCTTCGGTTACTTGGCCAGCCTGCTCTTTAAACCTAAGATGAAACAGTGACGACGGATATCATATAACGGGTATGAAAAGTTTTACAGCTTCTCATACCCGATTCCTTTGTCGTCCAGATAGCGGCAGAGTGCATTGTCCCAGACATGGTCTGCCTCGCGGCTCATGACGAAGGTGTGACAGGAAGTCCCGGTGGCAAGAACGGCCTTGCTCCCGTCATAGCGGATTGTGAGCACGAAGGCCTTGATTTGCCGGAAGTCCGCACTGGTTTTTTCGCTGTCGTTTTCGCAGACAGCGCCGCTGCTTTGAGTAAGCAGACGCTGCATGATCTCAGGCTTTAGCTGCAGCACGAATTTAAAGTGCAGGGGTGTGTGCTTTCCTTTGATCAGATCAAAGCATAGCCCCCTGATCTCGTTCCAAGGACGGAAATCATAGGGAAGATATTCCGGGCTCCGCTCCTGGGCCGGGAAAAAATCGGGATTCATATGTCCGTCTATCGTGTAGCTGTTGGCAGTACGGATGACAGCCTCCTCCAGCAGAAATCCGTCAAAGGTATCGCCGGAGAGCAGCTGGCTCATAAAATTTTTCATGGAAGTGATCTCTAATGCCTGCATGGTTACCTCCGTGAGCGGCCTGCGAACAGGCGCGGTCTTTTGCCGGAAAGCCCGGCGAAGCGTAAGTTCAGTATAGCGCAGATACTACAAAAAGAAAAGCAGAAAGATTAGCAAAAGAAAAGAAATAGGGAAGAAATATGAAAGGTTTTCAAAATTTTGTCAAGAAAGACTTTACAGGAATGGCACTGCGTGCTATTATAAGTGGTATCAAAAACTATGTCGAAGGGTTTGGAAAAACATGAGTTACAAAATCGTGCTGGACAGCTGTGGTGAGATTCCCCGTGAATATCAGAATGATGAGAGATTTGAATCCGTGCCTCTGGGACTGGAGGTAGGGGACTATTGTATATTGGACGACGAAACTTTTGATCAGGCGGAATTTTTGAGGAAGGTGGCGGAGTACCCCAAGTGCCCCAAATCCTCATGTCCCTCTCCCGACAGGTATCTGTCGGCCTACACTTGTGATGCGGAGCGGATTTATGTGGTGACACTGTCCGCGCAGCTGAGCGGAAGTCATAACAGCGCCTGCCTGGCCAGGAATCTCTATCTGGAGAAGTATGGGGAAAAACAGATTCATGTGGTGGATTCTCAGTCCGCAAGCTGCGGGGAGACTCAGATCGCCCTGAAAATTATGGAGCTCGAGGCGCAGGGGCTTTCGTTTGAGCAGATCGTAGATCAGATTGAGCGGTTCCGGGATGAGATGTTTACTTATTTTGTGCTGGATAATCTGGAGACCCTGCGCAAGAACGGGCGTCTGTCCCGGGCCAAGGCGATGGTGGCGTCCACTTTGAGCATCAAGCCTGTCATGGCCAGCGACGGCGGCACTATTGTGCAGAGAGGACAGGGTATCGGTATCAGGAAAGCGCTTGGCAAGCTGGCTGAGATGACGGCACAGATACCCGATGCGGAGTCCAGACGGCTGATGATCACTCACTGCAATGCGCCGGAGCGGGCGGAGCTGGTCAAAAAGCTCGTCATGGCAAAAGCGGCTTTCCGGGAGTGCATTATCATGGATACCCGGGGCGTCAGCAGCATGTATGCCAATGACGGCGGAGTGATCGTTACGGCATAGTCCGACCGGCAGATGTTCTATTTTACCAGGACAGACGTCAGATAGAACGCCAGTCCGAGCTGCAGCATGAGAATTGCAGGAATGCCGTACACAAAGTACCAGTGTCTGGTTTTGTGACGAAAGGCGCGCATTCCGAGCAGAGCACCCAGGCTTCCGCCCAGCAGAGCGGACAGAAAGAGAGTTTTTTCGCTGATGCGCCAGGCGTGTCTGACAGCGCGTCTCTTGTCAATGCCCATCAGGGCAAAAGCGGTTAGATTGATCAGAACAAGATATAGAATGATATAGTTGTGCATACAGTGTCTCCCGTCCCGCAGGGGGCTGTTAACAGAATTATGGAAAAGTCATAAAATTCCCCGTCAAACCGATTTCGGTCTGACGGGGGATTTCATTTTGGTTATCAGGTTCTCTGAGCCGGTCAGAACAGATCTTCACCCTGTTCCTGCATCTTCATAGCCCGCACCTTGCAGGAGAGACCAAAGAGATTGATGAAGCCTTCCGCGTCATGGTGATCATACAGGTCGCCGGTGGTGAAGGAAGCGATGCTCTCATTGTAGAGAGAGTAGGGGGATGTGGTTCCGGCTTTGATGATATTTCCCTTGTAGAGTTTGAATTTTACCTCGCCGGTGACATACTTCTGTGTCTCCTCGATGAAGGCCTGTTCTGCCTGACGCAGCGGGGTAAACCATTTGCCCTCGTACACAAGACTTGCGAAGCGGCTGCCCATCTCTTTCTTGAGAGCGTAGGTATCCCGATCCAGAATCAGCTCCTCAAGCTGCTGATGTGCCTCCATGAGAATGGTGCCGCCGGGGGTCTCGTAGACGCCGCGGGACTTCATGCCCACCACGCGGTTCTCCACGATATCGATAATGCCGATGCCGTGTTTTCCTCCCAGTTCGTTCAAGGTGGAAATAATCTCGGATACCTTCATCTGCTTACCGTTTACGGAGACAGGTACGCCCTTCTCGAAGGTCATGGTCACATACTCGCCCTCTTCGGGAGCTTTCTCGGGAGTCACGCCCAGAACCAGCAGATGTTCAAAATTGGGTTCGTTGGCGGGATCCTCAAGCTCCAGGCCCTCATGGCTGATGTGCCAGATGTTGCGGTCGCGGCTGTAGGAAGAGTCTGCGGAGAAGGGGAGATTGATGCCGTGTGCCTGACAGTACGCAATCTCTGACTCGCGGGAGTCCATGGTCCACTTGTCATTTCGCCATGCAGCGATGATCTTGATATCGGGGGCCAGTGCCTTGATGCCCAGCTCAAAGCGGATCTGGTCGTTGCCCTTTCCGGTAGCGCCGTGGCAGATGGCGGTAGCGCCTTCTTTTCTGGCGATCTCGACCAGCTTCTTGGCGATCAGAGGACGGGCCATGGAGGTGCCCAGCAGATATTTATTCTCATAAATTGCATTTGCCTGCACGCAGGGAACAACGTATTCATCGCAGAATTCGTCGATGACATTCTCAATGTACAATTTGGAAGCTCCGCAGGATTTTGCTCTCTCTTCCAGTCCGTCGAGCTCTTCCGCCTGTCCGCAGTCGATGCAGACGCAGATCACTTCGTAGTCAAAATTCTCCTTCAGCCAGGGAATGATGGCGGTGGTGTCCAGACCGCCGGAGTAAGCCAATACAACCTTTTCTTTCATAATTATATGCCTCCGTTTTGTCATAGCGTATTCCAAAGAACCGTGCTGCCATACAGCGTCCGGGAACCGTGTTCCCTGGCAACACTGGAATCTGAAGCTTACTATACAACATTCCCGGCTGAAAAGCAAGATTTGCCGGCAAAAATTCCTACCGGGCAGCATCGGTATAACCTTAAAAAAGTACGGCCTCTTCAGGAATTTTTCAGACAGATGACCCTGTCTGCCATGGCGATGGTGGATTCCCTGTGGGCGATCATGATGGTGGTGCAGCTTTTGCTGACACAACGGATGGCCTCGTTTACCAGCTGTTCCGATTCGCTGTCCAGTGCGGAGGTTGCCTCGTCCAGCAGCAGAATGGGGGCGTCCGCCAGGACGGCACGGGCGATGGCGATGCGCTGTCTCTCCCCGCCGGAGAGTGTGCTGCCCCGCTCGCCCACGACGGTGTCATAGCCCTCCGGCAGTCTCATGATAAAGTCGTGAGCGTTGGCGGTGCGGGCGGCCTGTATGATCTCTTCCCGGGAGACTTCCCCGACACCGGCGTCCCCTTTTCCCCAGGCGATGTTTTCGGCTATGGTGAGCTGATACAGATAAGGTTCCTGAGGGACATAGGCAATGGGACCCTCGATGCGGATGCTTCCGGAATCAGGGCGGTAAAAATTGAGCAGCAGCTTGGCCAGCGTGCTCTTGCCGCAGCCGGATTCCCCGGTGATGGCTACGCAGGTTCCCTTTTGCACCTCCAGCGACACATCGTTCAGGACAGGTCTTTCGTCGGTATACGAGAAGGACACATGCTCCACAGAGACGGCGGGAGCGGACGAATCCGTGTTCCGGGAACAGGCGGGTATCGGATCGGCTTCCTCCTGCTGCAGAAAATCCCGCAATCGGTCCACATTGGCAATGCAGTGCATCATCTGGGGAAAGTATTTGCCGATATCAAGGAACTGGTAACGGAAGGAGCCATATAAGGTGTAGACTGCCGCCAGACCGCCCAGACTCACCAGATCCTGAGACACAAACCAGACACCCAGTCCCAGAAAGGCCAGCGCACCGGCCAGGTCAAAGAAATTATTGATCCCTTCGGAGGCGGCTGTATAGCGGTTGCTTTTCTGCTGTATCCGATACACATGGCTGTTGGACCGTTTGTAGTCCTCAAGCAGCTCGGCCTTGGCCGGCAGCAGTTTCACAATCTCCATTCCGGACAGGAGATTGGTCAGCTTTTCGGTCAGGGCTCCCACATTTTGTGACAGAACGCCCCCGGCCCGTTTCATGGGTCCGGCCAGAAGGCCGTTGACCACAAAGGCAAGCATACTGACTGCAAGCAGGCAGAGTGTGAGATGCACACTGTAATAAAACATAGGAATCAGAAGCGCTATGGAGGACAGTATGGCTGCGGCCAGTCTGCGCAGTCTGGAGGTATAGATGTCTCCGGCCCGTTCCGTGTCGAAGATCAGTTTTGACATAAAGTCTCCGCTGTGATGCTCTTCATAATAGGAATAGGGCAGGCGGAGCGATTTGGAGAAGACAAGTTTACCCAGAGAGGCGACGCCCTTTGCGGCCTCGGTATTGTAGCGCACAATAGAGAATCTCCAGATCATCTGACACAGGACAAACAGCAGAAAGCTGCCCAGAACGGCCAGATATACTCCGGAAGTCTGACCTGTCTGCGCTGCCGTGATGATCTGTTTGACAATCAGCGCATTGGCGATCCTTGTGCCGGACTGTGCAAGAGAGGATACCACTATGGCCCCCAGATACAGGGGAAGCGTTTTGCCGAGAATTCCCAGAACCCATCTGAGTGAACCGGTTTTATTAGTATTTGATTTCTTTACAGATTCCTTCATGATGCTCCTTTTGGCGATTTGGTTTACGCCTGCCGAATTATGTATAAATAGGTCAGGGAGGCTCAAATATGAGCTCAAGTGTGCTCTGCCATGCATTTTTGCAGCCGCGCGTAGGCGCCCTGCTTTGTGCTCAGCTCTTCATGGGTACCCTGTTCGGCGATCTGCCCGTGTTCGATCACATAGATACAGTCTGCGTGCTGAATGGTGGAAAGACGATGGGCCACGGTGATGATGGTTTTGCCCCGGGCGACCTGTTCCAGTGCTTCCGTGAGCAGCTTTTCGTTCTCGTTGTCCACGGAGGCGGTGGGTTCGTCCAGCAGCAGAATGGGGGCGTCCTTCAGAATGGCTCTGGCGATGGCGATGCGCTGTCTCTCCCCGCCGGAGAGTCGTGCTCCTCTCTCTCCGATAACCGTGTCATACTGTTGGGGCAGCCGCATGATCATATCGTGAATGTTGGCGCTTTGGCAGGCTTCTATCACTTCCTCACGGGTCGCGCCCTCCCGGCCGTAAGCGACATTCTGCCAGACACTCACAGGGAAGAGCACCGTGTCCTGAGACACATAGGAGAAGCATTTTCTGGCGGCTTCCAGATTCCACTCCTCAAAAGGTCTTCCGAACAAGAGGTATTCTCCGCGCTGTTTTTCGTACAATCCGCACAAAAGCTTCAGAATCGTGCTCTTGCCCTCCCTGGAACCGCCGGCGAAAGCCACATGCATACCCTGTTTTATGGAGAGGGAAATATCCCGCAGTACAGGTCTGTCCGCCTCGTTATTCTCAGTCTTCTCATAGGAAAAGCAGATTCCCCTCAGACAGACGGCCGGCTCGGCACCGTCGGATGCTGATTTCGGTATTTCAAAGGAACCGCCGCTGTTCTCGGGCGCTCTGTCCAGGATGTCCCGCAGGCGTTCCATGGAGACTCCGGCCTCCCGGATGGCGTTCAAGGCAAAGATGATATCTCCTACAGGATAGATGATCCGGCCCAGCAGTACGGTAAAACCCAGCAGCTCTCCTGCGCTGATGCGGCCTTGGGAAAACTCGTACAGGGCGAAGAGATAGCAGATCACCAGGGGAATCTGCGTGAGGATGGTCTTCACGGACCAGCCCAGCGAGGATATCTGTGTGGACGCCGCCTTGTGCTCTGCGATTTCATCCAGCACAGTGTCCATTTTCCGCTTCTGCAGGCGGTACAGTCCAAAGCTCCGTCCCACGGCGATACCCTGTATCATATCATAGGCCCAGGCCGAGCGCTGATCCATTTGGGAGCGCTGAACCTTGACAATTGCTGTCAGTTTTTTGGACAAATTATCCGCCACCAGCAGCATCACAGGATAACTGGCAAATAAAACCACGATCAGGAACACGTCCATATCTGCCAGATAAACTGTGACCAGGATGACTGTGATGCAGTCCATCAGAAGGATGGGCAGAGTCTCTGAAAAGAAAAGCCCCATGGTGTCCATATCTGAGATCAGCCGGGACATGATACTGCCGGATCCGTGTCCGTCAAAGTATGCGTAGGGCAGGGAGAGCAGCTTTTCCCCCAGCCTGTCGCGGATAGAGCACTGGACCTTCGCGCTGTAGGTGCTGCCGCATGCGGACTGCAGATAAGCGGACAATGCGCCTCCCAGAGCCAGTACGCACAGAGGCAGAAGAAATTCTTCAAAGGTGATGCTGTCTCCTGCCAGTACGGTGTCCGTGGCCAGAGTGATATAAGAGTTCCCCCGGATCAGAGC
This sequence comes from uncultured Lachnospiraceae bacterium, assembly GCA_949840915.1. GTDB lineage: Bacteria > Bacillota > Clostridia > Lachnospirales > Lachnospiraceae > Acetatifactor. Next base: position 47,453 of record CATKXY010000012.1, read on the forward strand.
GGTGTTCACCAGAAAAGCACTGAGCAGATAGAACAGAAGCCACGGGCTGTACCGCAGACTTTCACGCAGGAGGGCAGATTTTTGATCCTTTTGGGTTACCATGCAAATTCTCCTTTCTCCTGCAGGCTGTTCTCGTTCGGATTTGTTTTGCGCCGTATCTGTCCCAGGCAGACACAGGGGTGATATTGTTCGATGATTCTGACGGCCCGCCCGGTTTCCCCGCCGGGGACTGCCACCAGTATACCGAGGCCCATATGAAAGCGGAGGGGCATAAGCTGTCTGGCAATCATATCCTGATCGGCAATGAAACTAAAAAGTGGCAGCAGGGGCACCCGGGACCGGTCCAGACAGAAAGTAAGATCCTCCGGCAGCCATTTCGCATAGCGGTATGGATTATTCAGTGCATTGGTCAGCTGGTGCGCACCGTGCAGCAGTTTTGCCTCTCTCAGTGCCTGAAGCGTCTTATAATACACGGCGGTGGGTTTTATCAATTCCTCGGCAAAATAATGTTCTCCGTCGATTTTGGCATAGCGCAGTCTGAAGTTCCGTTCCATCATAGTATGCACAAAGGGATAGGAGATTCCGTGTATGCCGTCCGTGTGTATGCCGATCACCGTATCGCCCTCCCGGATATTTTCTTTGGAAAAAAGATCATCCCGGTCGGCAATACCGGAGCAGAAACCGTACAGCTCATATTCGTGGGAGAGAAAATTGACGGGCTGGCAGCCCACCTCCAGCCCTGCATAGGCTGTGTCCTGGCTCTCGCAGCAGTCCTTAAAAGCTTTTCCCATTCGTATGAGCAGTTCTCCGTCCATATTGCCGCAGATGATGCCCGCTTTGAAAAACAGAGGTGTTCCTCCGCAAACGGCCACGGAATTGATGGCGTTGGCGGCCATATCCGTGCAGATCTCGCCTTCATATCCAAAATCTTTCGCCAGCCGCAGCTTTGAGCCCGGAATAATAGGTGTCAGGATATGCACAGGATTTTTGGCCGGAGTGCCGTCTGTCCGATACAAAACAGGTTTTGTATATTGATTGTCTACAAAGAGAGGAGTGTCGCTGACCAGCTCCTGCAGCCGGTCTTTTATTTCATACAGTCTTCGTGTGTTAAAACCGGAATCTATATAATTGATGTCGTGCTCCGTCATATATTCGCCGGTGAGCAGACTGTCAACGGAAAGATTAAATGCCTTGCTCAATTCATATAGAAGCTCCAGCGACGGGACGCTGGCGCCCAGCTCCCAGCGGGATACCGCCTGATAGGACACATGCAGCATATCCGCCAGCTGTTTCTGGGTCAGACCCATTTGAGTGCGCTGCTGCACGATCATTTTTGCCAAATTATCTCTGTTAAACATAAGTATCACTCCTTCAAATTCAGGGTAGCATAAAAAAATTATTGCCACAATCAATTCTTTTGATGAAATAGAGGAGTAACTCAATTGCCGGTTGAGTTGCGGGTGACAGTTTCGTTACCTGCGGTGGGGCGCTGTATTCAATCGGTGTCGGCAGGGAGGACAGAGCGGATCGGCAGCCGGGCTGCGGTTGGGTGTTTTCTAATAGTACGGCTGAGGGATATCGCAATCTGCGGGTCGGTTCTAAGGTGCATCCGTGCACCGTAGAACCTGAAATGCGCATCCGTGCGCATTTCCCCCTGGTCGCTGACCCGCACTATAAGAAAACATACCAACCTCCGCCAATGTCTGCCGGTCCGCTCTATCCTCCCTGCCTGGCGCCGTCTGAATACAGCGTTCCCAGAGCGGTATAACGAAATGAGGACGGCCGGGTATGTCCGGTGTTGTTGCGGGGCGGAGTGTAAAACCGGAGAAATATGCAAATTTTTATGCATAAAATGCATAAAATACGATTTTTATTCTAAAATTATAAAAAGTAGTAGACATTTATGCAAAAAGTGCTATGATTACAAGGAAGACCTGATTGTCAGGTTATTCTTCATATACAGGAGGGAGAGAAATGATCAGGGTTGGTATTATCGGTGCGACAGGCTATGCGGGAGGCGAGCTGGTCCGCATTTTGGCAAATCATAAGGATACGAAAATCGTCTGGTACGGTTCCAGAAGCTACATAGATCAGAGATACAGTCAGGTATACCGGAATATGTTCCGGATTGTGGAGGATGTGTGCAGGGACGACAATCTGCAGGAGCTTGCGGCTCAGGTGGATGTGATCTTTACGGCTACACCGCAGGGGTTTCTGGCCGGACTTCTTACGGAGGAGATTCTGCAGAAGGTGAAGGTCGTGGATTTGTCTGCGGACTATCGCATAAAGGATGTCAGGGTGTATGAGAAATGGTACGGGATCGAACATAAATCCCCGCAGTTTATCCCGGAGGCGGTCTATGGTCTCTGTGAGGTAAACCGCGGACAGATAACGGATAAGACCCGTCTGGTGGCCAACCCGGGCTGCTATACCACCTGTTCTATCCTGACGGCCTATCCTTTGGTGAAGGAAGGTCTGATCGATGTGAACACGCTGATCGTGGATGCCAAGTCGGGTACCTCCGGTGCGGGCAGAGGCGCAAAGCTCCCCAATCTGTTCTGTGAGGTCAATGAAAATATGAAGGCTTACGGTGTGGCCAGCCACAGGCATACTCCCGAGATCGAGGAGCAGTTGGGCTATGCGGGGGATTGTCAGGTGACGATCAACTTTACACCGCATCTGGTGCCCATGAACCGTGGGATTCTGGTGACGGAATACGCGTCCTTAAAGAGGATGGCGGACGGTTCGCTGCCCACTGAAGAGGAGATCCGGGCGGCCTATCATAAATATTATGCCGGGGAAAGATTTGTGCGCGTGCTGGAACCCGGTGTCTGTCCCGAGACCAAATGGGTGGAAGGCAGCAATTATGTGGACGTAAACTTTGTCGTAGATGAGAGAACCGGACGCATTATCATGATGGGTGCGCTGGACAATCTGGTGAAGGGAGCTGCCGGGCAGGCCGTACAGAATATGAATCTGATGTTTGGACTGCCGGAGGACGAGGGACTTGAGCTGGTGCCCTGTTTCCCTTAAAAAGGCTTGACAAAGAATCAATATGTGAGGAACAACATGAACATTGCGGAGAAATCATTTACCATACGAAGTATGACAAAAGAAGACTATGACGGACTGCGGGCACTCTGGATGACCATTAAGGGCTTTGGTATCCGCAGCATTGACGATTCCAGGGAGGGCGTGGAGCAGTTTCTGAACAGGAACCCGGGGACCAGCGTGGTGGCGGTTGCTGCGGACGGCGCTGTCGTGGGCGGTATTCTGTGCGGACATGATGGAAGGAGAGGCTGTCTGTACCATGTGTGCGTGCGGGAGGACTACAGGAGACTCGGCATAGGCAAGGCTATGGTGGTACACTGCATGAATGCCCTTAAAGCACAGCATATCAATAAGGTGAGTTTAATCGCATTCACGAAGAACGATGTGGGGAATGCCTTTTGGAACTGCATCGGCTGGACCAAAAGAGAGGATCTGAATTATTATGATTTTACATTGAACCAGGATAATATCACGGCTTTTAACCAGTGACGAAATACAAGCTTCCGAAAAGGGATAGTCAGTATAAATAACAGAATTGGAGTGTATGTAAAATGGGTGCGGAGACTAAGGCAGAAATCAGGCAGATTGAGGGCGGCGTGACCGCGGCGAAAGGGTTTGAGGCAGCAGGCGTGGAGGCCGGTATCAAATATCAGAACAGAAAGGATATGGCGCTAATCTACAGCACTGTTCCCTGCCGGGTGGCCGGTACCTTCACCAGCAATGTGGTGAAGGCGGCTCCTGTGCTCTGGGATAAAAAGATCGTGGAGGAGTCGGAGTATGCACAGGCTGTTGTGGTAAACTCCGGCATCGCCAACGCCTGCACGGGCAGTCAGGGCATGGATGCCTGTGAGGAGACCGCGGCCTGTGCCGGAAAGCTTCTGCAGCTTCCTGCGGACGCGGTGCTGGTGGCATCCACCGGTGTCATCGGGATGCAGCTTCCCACAGACAGGATATGCGCGGGTGTGGAAAAGCTTGCGGCAGGGAAGGCGGACACTCCGGAGGCCGGGCTGGATGCAGCGAAAGCAATTATGACCACCGACACGGTACATAAACAGATTGCCCTTGAGGTGGAGCTGGGCGGCAGGACCGTGACGATGGGCGGTATGTGTAAGGGCTCCGGTATGATCCATCCCAATATGTGTACCATGCTGGGATTTGTGACTACGGATGCGAATATCTCCAAAGAGATGCTGCAGAAGGCCGTCAGCGCAGATGTGGTGGATTCCTTCAATATGATCAGTGTGGACGGCGATACCTCCACCAATGACACGCTGCTTGTGCTGGCCAACGGGCTGGCAGGAAATGAGGAGATCACGGGGGAGAGTGCGGATTATGATGCGTTCTGTGAGGCGCTGCATGTGCTCACTACCTACCTTGCAAAAAAGATGGCAGGTGACGGAGAGGGGGCCACGGCTCTGTTTGAGTGCCATGTGGTGGGTGCGGACACCAAGGAGCATGCCCGTATTCTGGCGAAGTCAGTCATTTGTTCCTCGCTGACCAAGGCTGCCGTCTTCGGACATGATGCCAACTGGGGCCGGATTCTCTGTGCGCTGGGGTATTCGGGGGTGCAGTTTGACCCGGGGCAGGTGGATCTGTATTTTATGAGTAAGAGCGGGAAAATGCTGATTTTCAGCGAAGGCAATGCCTGCGATTACAGTGAGGAGGAGGCGACGAAGCTGCTCTCCGACCCGGAGGTGACCGTGCTGGCGGATATGCACATGGGCGATGCTGAGGCCACGGCCTGGGGCTGTGATTTGAGCTATGACTATGTGAAGATTAATGCAGACTACCGCAGTTAAAGGAAGACAGGCAAGGGAAATCAATAAGGGAAATCAGCATAGAAAGAAGAGGAAGAGATACAAATGGTCAAGGACATGCAGGAGGTTTTGAAGAAGGCGGAGGTGCTTATCGAAGCCCTGCCCTACATACAGCAGTTTAACCGCAAGATCATCGTGGTGAAATACGGCGGCAGCGCCATGAGCAATGAGGAGCTGCAGAAAAATGTCATCAAGGATGTGACGTTGTTGAAGCTGGTGGGATTTAAACCCATTATTGTACACGGCGGCGGTAAGGAGATCAGCCGCTGGGTCGGCAAGGTCGGCAAGGAGGCCAGATTTGTGAACGGTCTGCGGGTCACGGATGAGGAGACCATGGAGATCGCCGAGATGGTGCTGGGCAAAGTGAACAAGAGTCTGGTGTCCATGGTGCAGGAGCTGGGAGTGAAAGCCGTGGGAATCAGCGGCAAGGACGGCGGACTGCTGACGGTGGAGAAAAAATATGCAGGGGGAGAGGATATCGGTTTTGTGGGTGATATCACAGAAGTGAATCCCAAGGTGCTCTATGATCTTCTGGAGAAAGATTTTCTGCCCATCGTCGCGCCCATCGGTCTCGACAGTCAGTTCCAGACCTATAATATCAATGCGGACGATGCGGCCTGTGCCATAGCCAAGGCTGTGGGTGCGGACAAGCTGGTGTTCCTCACGGATATCGAGGGTCTTTACAGAGATGTGGAGGATAAGTCCTCCTTTATCTCCAGACTCAGCGCCGGCCAGGCGGACGAACTGATAGAGGGCGGTTACATCGGCGGCGGCATGCTGCCCAAACTGGCTAATTGTACCTCTGCTATCAGAAACGGAGTCAACCGGGTGCATATTCTGGACGGCAGGATTCCTCACTGCCTGCTTCTGGAGATCTTTACCCATGAGGGAGTCGGGACGGCTATCATCGCCGATGAGGAAAGGAAGGAATAAAATCATGGATATGAAGGAATATATTGAGCAGGCGGAAAAGGATCTGCTGCATACCTACAATCGCTATCAGATTGTTTTGGACAGGGGCGAGGGTGTGTACCTCTATGATATCGAGGGCAAAAAATATCTGGATTTTGTGGCGGGTATAGCCGTTTTTGCTCTGGGGTATCATTATCCGGGATATGATGAAGCTCTGAAAGCCCAGATTGACAAGCTGCTGCACACCTCTAATTACTATTACAATGTGCCGGCTATCGAGGCGGCAAGAAGGTTGAAGAAGCTCTCCGGCATGGACCGGGTGTTCTTCACCAACTCCGGCGCGGAGGCTCTGGAGGGGGCGATCAAGGCTGCAAAAAAATACGCATGGCAAAAGGACGGGGCGCAGGATCATGATCTGGTAGCCATGAATCATTCCTTTCACGGCAGAACCATGGGCGCGCTGGCTGTCACCGGCAATCCCAAGTACAGGGAGCCGTTTGAACCGTTAATCGGCAATGTCAGCTTTGCCGGGCTCAATGATTTTGACAGTGTGATGAGCTGTGTGACAGATAAAACCTGCGGCATTATCCTGGAGCCTGTTCAGGGCGAGGGCGGTCTGCAGCCTGCCTCGGAGGAGTTTTTGCAGAAGCTGCGCGCACTCTGCGACGAGAGGGATATTTTGCTGATCTTTGACGAGGTGCAGTGCGGTATGGGCAGGACGGGATATCCCTATGCATGGCAGCGATACGGCGTCAAACCGGATATCCTGACCAGCGCGAAGGCTCTGGGCTGCGGTGTGCCGGTGGGAGCATTTATGATGACGGAACGTGTGGCGCAGAATTCTCTCACAAGCGGCGATCACGGCACGACTTACGGCGGAAACCCCCTGGCGGCAGCGGCGGTGGAGAAGGTGCTGGAGATTTATGAGCGGGACGGTATCGTAGAGCATGTGCAGAAGATTGCGCCCTACCTGGAGAAACGGCTGAAGGAGCTTTCGGAGAAATATGACTGTATCATCGAACACAGAGGTGTGGGACTGATGCAGGGTCTTGTGTTTGACCGCCCGGTGGGGGAGATCATCACAAGGGCTGTGGAGAAGGGGCTGCTTCTCATCAATGCCGGTCCGGACATCATCCGTTTTGTCCCTCCGCTGATCATCACGAAGCAGCATATCGATGATATGATCGGAATTTTGGACACTTGTATCGAGTAGTAGGAGAGAATATGCATTTAAAAAACAGAATTTTCATGGTAGCAGCGGTGGCGCTTGGTCTGGTGGCGGTTCTTGCCGGCGGCGCCGGGCAGCTGCGTCCTCTGGAGAGCGCGGAAAAAAGAACCGGTATCTTCGGTCACAGTGATAAAGAAACCATTTATTTCTGGTACACGGACGAGACTATGACCAGCTTTATCAACAGCGCGGCAGTAACCTTCGGAGAGCGGGAGGGCGTGCGGGTGATTCCCGTGCTGACTTATGAGGGAGAGTATCTGGAGGCCATCAATCAGGCTTCTCTGCAGGGAGGGCAGATGCCGGATGTGTATCTGATCGGAAATGATTCTCTGGAGAAGGCTTATCTGGCCGGGCTTGCCGGTGAGACCCAAGACGCCGGAGCCGTGTGCAATACGGATAATTTCCCGGAGGCGGCGCTCTTGGCAGTGCGTTTTCACGGGAAAAATGCTGCATATCCTCTGTATTTTGAGACCAGCGCGCTGATCTATAACGAGAGTTACCTGGCGGATTGGGCGCTGCAGCAGGCGCGCAGGGAACTGGCGGCCGCAGACGGCGATGAGGCCGAAGGAGGCGCTGCCGGCGATGGGGAGAGCGATTCGGGCCTGACGGAAGAGGAGGCCGCTCTGGCACAGCAGTATCTGGAAAACGGAATTCCCGCCACAGTGGACGATATCCTGAGTATTGCGGACACCTTCGATGTGCCTGAGGGTGTGGAAGGTATTATGAAATGGGATGTGTCGGATATTTTTTATAATTACTGGATCGTGGGACGATATCTTGTGGTAGGCGGTGATGCCGGAGACGACGCGGGTGCTATTGATATCGACAATCCCGAGACGGTGCAGTGTCTGGAAGTATATAAAGCGCTGAATCAATTCTTTTCCATGGAGACGGATACGATTACTTACGATTCCGTGCTGCAGGATTTTATTGACGGAAAAATCGTGTTTACCGTGGCCACCACGGATGTCATCCGCCGTCTGGAGGAAGCCAAAAAGGACGGCAGCTTTGCATATGAGTATGGGGTGGCCGTAATGCCCGATGTCAGCGCAGAGCTGGAGAGCGCTTCTCTGTCTGTGACCGGTGCGGTTGTGGTGAACGGTTACTCAGAGCACAAGGAGCTGGCAAACGGTTTTGCGGCATATCTGGTGAATGATTGCGCGAAGGATCTCTACGAGAAAACAGGGAAGCTTCCCGCCAGAAACGGGACGGAGGAAGACAACGGCCCGGCTCAGATATTCAAGCTGGAGTACGCGGACAGCGTGTCCCTGCCCAAGCTCATGGAGACAGGCAATTTCTGGCTGCAGATGGAAGTGCTGTTCGCCAAGGTCTGGAACGGCGCACAGGTGCAGCCTCTGGTCACAGAGCTGGCGGAGCAGATTGCCGCACAGGTGGCAAATTTATAGTATTATAGTATAAGGAAACCAGCCACAGGGCAAGATACTAACACAGGAAGATTCTTACAGGCCGGGCCTGTAGGAGACGGAAGGGAGTATCTAAGCTATGGTTGGTTTTTTAATTGCATTGATATCGGGAGCCCTGATGAGTGTTCAGGGAGTGTTCAACACGCAGGTCACGAAAGCATCGGCAATCTGGAGCGCCAGCGCATTCGTACAGTTTACGGCGCTTTTAGTCTGTCTGGGGGCATGGCTCTGCACAGAGCGGGGATCCTTGCTGCAGGTGTTTTCGGTGCAGCCCAAATACATGCTTTTAGGGGGAGCTATCGGCGCTTTCATCACTTATACGGTAATCCGCAGCATGGATATGCTGGGGCCTGCCAAGGCGGTGATGCTGATTGTGGTGGCGCAGCTTGCGGTGGCCTATGCCATTGAGCTTCTGGGATGGTTTGGTGTGGAGAAGCAGCCCTGGGAGTGGAGAAAGGCGATCGGAATGGCAGTGGCAATCGCGGGAATCATCATCTTTAAATGGAAATAAGCGGTAATAGTTAATATTTTTTTAAATTTTTGTAACATGCTTGTAAATAGTGGGAGATTCCCTTAAAATAAGAATTGTCAGCAAACACAATGCACTATAGCCGGAAGGACGGTTTTCTCCCGTCGAGAGAGGAGAGAAAGCATGGGTGCAGAAAAAGCCAGGAAAAGTACCGTAAGAGCTATCAAAATCAGAAGCAGAATTAAAAGTAAGGTCCCCTGTAAAATCCAAAACAAAATCCCAAACAATATCAGGAAATGTATATACAGGAGTCTGTGCAGGGCTGCAGGCTTTGTCTTGTGTATACTTTTGGCGGGATGTCAAGGGACAGACAGGGCGATCACTCTGTCTGTGGGAGAGCCGCTTGAGATGACGGGGCGGGATGCGTCAGGGCAGGAATCTGAGTATGTACCCCGGACGCAAACTCAGGCTCAGGAAGATGCCTCCGTGATTTATGTCCATGTCTGCGGCGCTGTGAAGAACCCCGGAGTCGTGATGCTGCCGGAGGGAAGCCGGGGGCAGGATGCGTTGGAGGCCGCCGGAGGTTTTGCGGAGGATGCGGCGAAGGAGGCAGTGAATCTGGCGGCGGTTCTGTCGGATGGCATGAGACTGTATTTTCCCACGCCGGAGGAAGCTCTCGAAACGGAGAGTGAAGCGCAGGATAGAGACGCCGGGCTGGTAGATATTAATACCGCGGGTGTGGAGCTTCTGTGTACGCTTCCCGGCATCGGGGAGACCAGGGCGGGAGCTATCGTGGCATATCGGGAGGAGCACGGTGATTTTGGCAGCACGGAGGAGATTATGAGGGTGTCAGGCATTAAAGAAGGCGCCTTCAATAAGATCAGGAATCTGATCACCGTAAAATAAAAGATAGGAAAGAGAAGAGTGAGGAAGGGATATGGCGGAGAAGAGAGTGCTGGTGGTAGACGATGAGAAGCTGATCGTGAAGGGAATCCGTTTCAGCCTTGAGCAGGATGATCTGCAGGTGGACTGCGCATACGACGGCGAGGAAGCCCTGGAGTACGCGAGAAACAATAAATACGACATTATTTTGCTGGATGTCATGCTTCCCAAGCTTACCGGTTTTGAGGTGTGCCAGCAGATAAGGGAATTCTCCAGTGTTCCCATTATCATGCTCACGGCCAAGGGCGACGACATGGATAAGATACTGGGCCTGGAGTACGGAGCGGACGATTATATCACAAAACCGTTTAATATTCTCGAGGTAAAAGCCCGCATCAAGGCCATTATGCGTCGCGTGGAGCCCAAGTCCGGTTCCCGCGAGACACAGCGGTTTGTGGAGAGCGGCGATATGAAGCTGGACTGCGAGGGCAGAAGAGTATATATTGACGGGCGGGAGATCAGCCTCACGGCCAAGGAATTTGAAGTGTTGGAGCTTTTGATGTTTAATCCCAACAAGGTGTATGGCAGAGAAGCGCTCCTGAAGCTGGTATGGGGGGCGGATTATCCGGGAGATGTGCGCACGGTGGATGTACATATCAGAAGGCTGCGTGAGAAGATTGAGGATAATCCCAGTGAGCCCAAGTATGTTCACACCAAATGGGGAGTCGGATACTATTTTTTAAATGATTAGCAGGGCCGGAGATGAAGACAATACGAAAATTAATCGAAGTGATGCGGCAGAAAATGCCTTTGAAGAGTCTGCGCCTGCGGATATTTGCCATTGTGCTCGTGGCGGGGCTTGTGCCCGGTCTCATTGTGGGTGTGGGAATTGTACAAAACTATGAGGACCGCGCGGTAGAACATCGTATATCCACTGTACAGAACCAGCTCAAGATTGTGGCAAATCATTTGATAAGCAATGATTATATGGCGAATTACCGCTCAGAGGAGCAGACATATCGGAATTCCAGGGATGTGGTGGATGCGGAGCTGGAGATGCTGTCCAATCTGTATGAAGGACGTGTGATGATTATCAACAGCAATTTTAAAGTGGTGAAGGACACTTACGGTATCAGCCAGGGCAAGATCATGATCTCGGAGGAGGTTATCAAGTGTTTTCAGGGAGAGAACCTCTCCAACTATGATCCGGAGCACGGCTATATAGAGATGACGACACCTATCATGGATACCACGGCAAACGCGGGTGAACAGGAAGTGGTGAAGGGAGTTATGCTCACCAGTATCTCCAACGGAAGTATCGTGGCTATGATGGAGATGTTAAACCGCCGGGTGATGATCATTGAGACACTTCTGGCATTGGCGATCGTGACTCTGGCCATCATTCTGTCGGTGATGATGACGCGGCCTTTCAATCGTATTACACAGGCCATTATGGATGTGAACGCCGGTTACAGTGATGCGAGTATTTCCGTTCCGGATTACGCGGAGACTGTGCATATCGTGGACGCCTTCAACCAGCTTTTGGCACGAATGAGAGCGCTTGATCAGTCCAGACAGGAGTTTGTGGCAAATGTCTCCCACGAGCTCAAGACACCTATGACTTCCGTCAAAGTGCTGGCGGATTCTCTGTTGGTGGAGCAGGATGTCCCTGCACAGCTCTACCGGGAGTTTATGGAGGACATTGTATCTGAGATCGACAGGGAAAACAAGATCATCACGGATCTTCTGGCACTGGTGAAGATGGACAAAAAGGTGCAGGATCTGAATATCACATCACTGAATATCAATGATCTTGTGGAATTGATTTTAAAGCGGCTGCGTCCCATCGCCCGTAAAAAGGATGTGGAGGTGGTCTTTGAGAGCATGCGTCCTGTGGTGGCTGAGGTGGATGAGGTCAAGATGACGCTGATCATGACCAATCTCGTGGAAAATGCTATTAAATACAATAAGGAGCACGGCTGGATCAAGGTGGAGCTGGATGCGGATCATCAGTATTTTACGTTTACTGTCAGCGATTCGGGGATCGGTATTCCGGAGGACTCGCTGGCTCATATCTGTGAGCGCTTCTACAGAGTGGATAAATCCCACTCCCGGGAGATAGGAGGCACAGGGCTGGGACTTTCCATTACCAAGAGCGCGGTGCTGATGCACAGAGGGACTCTCACCATCAATAGTGTGGAGGGAGAGGGCTCCAGTTTTGTTGTGAAGATTCCTCTCAACTACATTGTGTCTTAGTGTACTGAACGGGGAAAGGAATCGGATATTATGAAGAAACTGTTTTGGGCGCTTGGGTGCATTGCGCTTCTCGCGGGACTTGCGTCCTGCGGCGGCGAAGAGCCCCAGGGCGCCGACGTTTATCAAATTTATACGGTGAACAATTCGGAGACAAAGGTGGAGGTGCATTCTCACAGGATGCTCTCCGCGGGCGGGGACGCTATGCTGAATGAGCTGGTGGAATGCCTCTCCACGTCGCCGGACAAGCTGGAGTACAAGGCTCCGCTCGCCATGGGTTTCCAGATACTTTCCATGGACGTCTCGGATGGAAAACTGTCCATGGATGTGGACAGTTCCTATCTGAAGCTGCCGGCTACCACGGAGGTACTGGTGCGTGCGGCCATTGTGCGGACATTGACGCAGCTTCCCGATGTCCGTTATGTCGGTATCACCGTGGAGGGACAGCAGCTCTTTGATAATGCGGGGGATGTGGTGGGACTCATGAGCGCCGATCTGTTCATTGACAATGACGGTAATGAGATCAATACCTATGAGCTGGCCCGGGTGCGGCTGTATTTTGCCAATGCAGAGGGAGATAAGCTGATCGGGGGATACCGGGAGAAGTATTATTCCACCAATATACCCAAGGAGCGGTTTGTGGTGGAGGAGCTGATCGCGGGCCCCAGCGGAAAGGTGGAGGGATTGTATCCTTCTATCAATCCGGAGGTCAAGATCGTCAGCGTCACGACGCAGGACGGAGTCTGCTATGTCAATCTGGATTCCAGTTTCCTCACCGTGGTGAACAATGTGTCTACAGAGCTGTCCATCTACTCCATCGTGAATTCACTGGTGGAGCTGAGCAATGTCAACAGAGTGCAGATCCTGGTGAACGGAGAGGTGCCGGCCAGCTTTGGAAGCTCGGTCTTTGAGCGCAACCTGGATTATATCGTCACGCTGGAACAATAGAAAGCATGGGAGAGCTGATAAGAAGGAGGATACTGTATGAGGAGACCCTTATTTGCGGTTTCCTTCTGTCTGATACTGCTCATGGCTGTCAGGTACGCATGTCTGCCCCCCGCTTTGGGGGGCGGGCCGCCTGACGGTACAGATATCATATTGACCGGGCAGATCTGTCAGAAGGATGAAACTTCATTTGTCATAAAAGTTCAGGAATTTCAAATTGATGCCGCAGCTCTGCGGCAGAACAATCCATCACAAAACAGAACAGAAAATTTAATAAGCGGCGATATATCAATCGGGGCGGGGAGCAGATTGCTGTGCGAATATGAAGCATCCGGGGATCTGATACTGGCTTCTGCGGTATCGCTGAAAGGGAAATTCTACGCGTTCTCGCAGGCTACAAATCCCGGAGAGTTCGATTATGCCCGCTATTATCGCACCATGGGGTACGGGGGAAGGCTCAGGCAGGTGAAGCTCATGGAGATGTCTGCATACGGGCCCGGAATCCGGGAGGGGCTTTACCGTCTGCGCTGTTATTGGGAGCGGCGCCTTTATCGGATATTCCCGGAGAAGGAAGCCTCTGTCATGGCGGCGGTTCTGCTCGGAGACAAGAGCGGCGTGGACGCGGATGTGAAAGCCCTCTATCAAAAAAGCGGCATCGTCCATATTTTGAGTATCTCGGGACTGCATATCACGCTGATCGGTGTGGGTCTGTATCAAATACTGCGCAGAGTGGGAGTTCCGGTATGGTGCGCTGCGGCGGGAGGCGCATTATGCCTGATTCTGTACGGTGTCATGACCGGGCTTGGCGTGTCCGCCTGCCGCGCCATCGGTATGTACCTGCTGCGGATGCTGGCGCAGCTTTTGGGCAGAACCTACGATATGCTCACGGCCATCGGTGTGACGGCGGTGTGCATGGTCTGTCTGCAGCCCGCAAGGCTGGAACACATGGGATTTTTGTTGTCCTACGGCTCGGTTCTGGGTGTTGGGATGCTCCTGCCCGCACTGGCAGGAAAGGAAGAGAGACCTCCAGGGATCAAACGCTATATAGAGGGAAAATGGAAGAGGCGTCTGGCAAGTCTGGGCGGCAGGCTGTGGAGGGGATTGAGAGAGGGGCTGCTGGCCGGGCTGTGCATCACATTTACCACATTGCCTGTACAGTTATGGTTTGCCTATGAGATACCAGTGTATTCCGTTTTGCTGAATGTGCTGGTTCTGCCCTTTATGAGCGTGATGATGGCAGCAGGCCTGGCTGCCATGCTGATTCCGGGGATGGGATTTGCGGGTACGGCGGATATTGTGATTCTTGCGGGATATGAAAAGATTTGTACGTTCTTTGGCGGGCTGCCCCATCCGATGTGGAATCCGGGCCGGCCCGGGATCCGGCAGATAGCGTTCTATTATCTGCTTTGGGCGGCGGTGTGCTGTCTGGGGACGGTCAGAGGGCGCGGGAAGAGATTTCTGCAGTTTGTGCTGCTCTGTGCGGCGGTTCTGTCGCTGGGATTTTCAGGGAGCCGTGGGGATAGGGTCACGTTTCTGGATGTGGGGCAGGGAGACTGTATCTGTGTACAGCTCTCCTCAGGTGAGGTGTATTTGTTTGACTGCGGGAGCAGCAGCCGGAAACAGATCGGGCAAAAGGTATTGATCCCTTTTTTGAAATATTACGGTATCGGAAGGATTGATGCGGTCTTTGTATCGCATGGGGATCAGGATCACATGAACGGTATCGCGGAACTTTTTAAGTTGTGCGGGCAGGAGCATATCGAGATAGGCGGACTGGTGCTGCCCGGCGTTAGTAGGGATTTGTGGGAGGAGGAATTCGGGGAAATTCTGGAAGCCGCAGAACGCGCGGCCGGACGGGAAAGCAGCCGGACTGCCGGCGGGCAGGTCAGGCAGCGGACAATCCCGGTGTCCGTCATACGGGCGGGAGAGAGCTGGACCGGCGGGCCATGGGGCGAGGACCGTGTTTTGTGCCTGCAGCCTTCGGCGGAGGGCGGCGGTGCAGGGGGAAATGAGGGATCGGCGTGCTTTTACATAGAGTTGTGTGAGGGGGAGCGCAGAATCTCTCTGCTGCTGACGGGAGATGTGGAAGGAACGGGGGAACGGGAGCTGCTGCGGGAACTGCAAAGTCGCGGCATCAGGGACATCACGCTGCTTAAGGCGGCTCACCACGGCTCCCGCTATTCCTCCCCAAAGGAGCTTTTAGAACAGTTATCGCCGGACTTTGCAGTGATTTCCTGCGGCAGAGACAATCGCTACGGGCATCCCCACCCGGAGCTGCTGCAGCGGCTTTGGGAGTGCGGCGCGCAGACTCTGCAGACGCCGCACTCAGGCGCGGTCACGCTGTTTTTGAGATCGGATACGGCAGTTCTTTTATCGGGGCCTTAAACCAAATCCCTTGTCTCTGCCCTGCGGATGGAGAGAAAGGCCAAAAGCAGCGAGAGCATTGTCAGAATGGCCGGAAAGACTGCATTCTCCCTCATGGTGAGATCTCCGATGTTGGCCTGCGTCACAAAGATCAGCAGGAAGGAGCAGATGATGACAGTCTTTGAGGACTGATATGCCATCCCGATAAACAGGGCGATGAAGCCCATGGTGACGATGACAAAGGATTTTGCCAGCAGCTGTATATAGAATCCCGGGTTTGACATATCGTAATCCAGCGGGAAGGATGAGACCTTAAAGCGTGAGGTAAATAAAATACAGCCGTAGATCAAAAGCTTCGTCAGCGTCAGTGCCGCAAAATTAAATATCCACACGGCCAGCATCTGTGAGATTAAGATTTTCTGACGTTTAATCGGATAAGAAAACATCAGGTTCATCGTCTTGTTTTTGTAGGCGCTCACAATAAAGGAGGAGAGCATCACTCCGGTCATAACCAGAAAGGCCATGCTGGTGAGCATTTCCACGGAGGCGGAGATGGTATTGTGCCCCGGCACGGCATCGGGTATGCCGGTTTCCGGGTCGTTGGCAATCCCAAGGAAGGCCAGCGCGTACAAAAACAGGCAGAGTACAGCGGCCAGGATCAAGGCATTACAGATATATTTGCGAATATTGTTCTTCTTCCATTCCAATTTGATCAGTTTTAACATGACATTCCCTCCTCCGCAGTGGCTTTCAAAAAATATTCTTCCAGGGTCTCTGATTTCCGGCCCAAGGCTGTGACCTCCACATCGTTTAATGCCAGAGTCCTGGACAGTTCCTGAGTGGAAACGGCATTGTCATAGATGCGGATCGAATCGTCTTCCACAATCTTGAAGTTTTCCAGTCCCAGCTTGTCGCTCAGCACAAATGCTGCTTTCCGGACATTCGTGACAGACAGCTCAATATATGCCAGACCGGTCCGTTCTATTTCCTTCATGCTGATTTCCCCGAGCATCACGCCATGGTGGATAACTCCTATGGTGTCGGCCAGACTCTGGATTTCCGGGAGGATGTGGCTTGAGATCAGGACAGTGGTTCCGTATTCCGCGCACAGGGATTTTAACAGATCGCGGATGAGCTTCATGCCCGCGGGATCCAGTCCGTTGGTGGGTTCGTCGAGAATGAGCAGCTCAGGTCTGCACAGAATGGCCCGGGCGATGCCAAGCCGCTCCTTCATACCCAGGGAATACTGGCGCACAGGCTTTTTTTGGGCGGCTGTCAGATCCAGCATGTCCAGAGCGTTCTCAATGCTTTTGTCGTGATAATAACCCATGTACTCACAGTGAAGCTTTAAGTTTTCATAGCCGCTCAGATGCTCGTAAAAGGTTGGGAATTCAATGATGCCGGCCATCCGTCTGAGCACGGCATAGGATTTGGGAGTAAGTGTTTCTCCGAAGATTTCAATGGTTCCGTCTGTCGGTTTCCAGAGATTGGTGAGCATTTTCATCACCGTGGTCTTGCCGGCGCCGTTGGGGCCGAGAAAGCCGTAGATTTCCCCCTGTTGCACATGGAGATTGACATTGTTCACAAGGTCTTTTCCGCCAATGTTTTTTGTCAGATGATTTGTCTGTAAGATATATGACATTTTTGTGTCTCCTTTCCGCTTCGTTCCGGTATGCCGGCTGCTCCTGCCGGTATTGCCGTTCATCTGTTACATTTTCATTCTAGCGGAATAGATTTTCAAAACTCTTGACGAAATCTTACAAATTTCTTTCGTCGGATTCATACGCGATTTTCTTGAGAGTAAGGGTGAAAGTGGTCTTTACATAAGGGGTGCTTTCCAGGGTGAGATCGCCGCCAAGCTGCCTTGCCAGATTCCTTGCGATGGTGAGCCCCAGACCGTTTCCCTGTATGGAACGGCTGCGGGAATCTTCCATCGTAAAGAGTCTGTCGAATACACTGTCCAGGAAGGCCTTTTCAATTCCCTTTCCCTTATCTGCCACATCCACAAATACCATGTTACCTTCAGATCTGAGAGAGACGCCGAGATATCTGCCGTCGGCGCCGTAGCGGATCACATTGGAGATGAGATTGTATAAAATGCGCTGCAGAGCTTTTAAGTTCGCCATTACAAAGACGGCATCTTCGGGTATGTCGATATCCACCGTAAAACCGTTTTTGGTCAAAATCTCATAAAAGTCGAGGACGCTTTCCCGGCATATGCTGCTTAGATTGATCCTGGACAGCTCCATGTCCGTGTCGCCGGATTCCAGCTTTGCAAGCGTGAAGAACTGATCGATGAGAGTCATGACGGCCTGGGCTTTCTGTTCTGTTTTTTTCAACATCTCATCCTGTGTACCGTCAGAGCCGGCTGCGTTGATCCTCATGATTTCCAGATATCCCAGGATTACAGTCATGGGTGTTTTGATGTCATGTGAAATATTGGACAGCATTTTTTTGGAAGCCATTTCGGAGCGGCGATAGTCGGCCTTCACCCGGAGATGTTGTTCCAGCAGATTGTTGATCTGGGCAGCCAGCTCCATGAGCGCGCCGTTTTCTGTAAAGACCATAATCTGCTCGCCGCTGTCCTGCGCTGTAATCTCTTTCAGCTTCGCGCTGATCTCTCGCAATTGTCTCTGTGTGCCCGTCCGATAGGCAGCGCGCTGGTAGAGGATGATTCCTGCCAGCACTGCGATGACAAGCCATAGAAGAAACAGTATCATTGTATCGTTCATGACAGATCTCCCAGTTTATATCCGATTCCCCACACGGTGAGCACATACCGGGGGTCGTGCGCATCGTCCTCCAGCTTGCTGCGCAGTCTGCTGATATGTACGTTGACGGCATTCTCGTCGCCTAAGTATGCGTCGTTCCAGATGAGAGAATAAATTTGTTCCTTGGTATAGACTTTCTTAGGATTTTGCAGCAGCAGCTTTAAGATGTCAAATTCCTTTGCCGTCAGTTCTACGGGCGTTCCGCGTCGGGTGACGGTATAATCGCCCAGATTCATTTGCAGATCGCCGGCTTTCAGAATGAGGGGAGTCTCCCCGGCTGTATTGTTATATTGCGTCGTCCTTCTGATATTGGCTTTGATGCGCGCCAGAACCTCTGTGACAGAGAAGGGCTTTGTGATATAGTCGTCGGCGCCCAGTCCCAGCCCTAAGGCTTTATCCGTCTCAGAGTCTTTGGCGGACACAATGATGATCGGAACTACACTGCTTTGTCGGATATACTGCATTACGTCCATGCCGTTTACCTTTGGTATCATCAGGTCGAGGAGCACCAGGTCAAACTGCGCACGGTCGAACTCCCGGCAGGCTGCCGCTCCGTCAGAGGCGCAGACGATCTCATAATTTTCCGCGGAAAGATAATTTTTCAGCATTTCACTGATTTCCGCGTCGTCCTCTACCAGTAAAATTTTGTGGGATAAAGTCATGGCCGTATACCTTTCTGATCTCAGTTAAATTAAATCAATGTTGTTACATGAGGACTGCTCTATTTTATGATAGACGCCTTAGGCGGAGCTATCAAGCGATGTTCAGCCGGCCCCCTTCGCGCTAAAGCACAGACAGGATCAGGATCTCCACGCTCATGCGGTCGTTCATGCGGCCGCTCTTTACCGCTTCCTCGGCCTCCACGCATTGTTCTACGGCGCTGCGCAGCACGGCGGTCTTGAAACGGCCCGCCTGGGTGATATATTTGCCTGCGATAAAAGGGGGGACTCCGATCTTGGGCGCGATGGCCTTGCTGTCATAACCCCGGCTGCGCAGCGCCTTTACCTGCAGCAGCGTATTGCACTGGCGGGCGATGAGAAACAGAATGCGCATGGGAGGCTCCTTCAGCGCCAGCAGGTCGTAATAGAGCTGCAGGGCCTGAGTGGTATTGCCGGCGGCTATGGCATTGATCATATCGAAGATATGGTTGCTTATGCGGCTGGTGCATATCGCCTCCACATCCTCTGAGGCGACTATTTCCCGGTCCATGCAATAGCAGATCAGCTTTTCCAGCTCGGTCTGGATATTGTCCATGTCCGTTCCTGTTTTCTGCAGGAAGAGCTGTACGGTGTTCTCGGTGATCTTTTTGCCCTCTTTTCCCAGCATACCCGCGATCCAGCGCTTTAGAGTCTGTTCGTCCTGCACCGGAAATTCCGCGGCGTGCCCCAGAGACTGCACGGCCTTATAAAGCTTGCTGCGCTTGTCCACCTCGCTCTCTGTGAACACAAAAAAGCAGCTCTCACAGGGAGCGCTCAAGTATTCTGCCAGTTTTTCGCCCCCGGATTTGAAGAGCCCGCTGTCGGAGATAAAGATGACCCGGCGCTCAGCCAGAAAGGGCATGGTCTCCGCAAGGTCGATGATCTCCCCCACGGGGACGTCTTTTCCGGTGTAAAAATGCGTGTTCATCCGGTCGTCTCCGTCGCACAGAGCATTGCGGAGCCGTTGTGTGTATTGTCTCTTCAGATAGCGTTCCTCTCCGTACAGGAGGTAGGCCTGTCTGAAAGTATGTTCTTTGATATCAGTTTGAAGCTGCTGCATGAAAATCCTCACTTTTATTTGTCGGATATGCCTGTTTTATTGTCCGTTCTCTCTTATTATACTCCGTAAAAAGTTTTTTTGCACTATTGAGATTGCCGGATGCTTATGGTACTATTAACGTGGTTATAGTTTACAGGACGGAGGGTATGAGAAAATGGCTAAGGACAAGGGATTTGTCAGTGAATTCAAGAAATTTATCCTGCGCGGCAATGTGATGGATATGGCGGTGGGTGTCATTGTCGGCGGTGCGTTCACTTCGATCGTAACTTCCCTGAATCAGGATATTTTGACACCGGTTCTGGGGATTTTCGGCGGTATGGATTTCAGTGATCTGAAAGTAGCGCTGGGAAGCGGAGAGAATGCTCCCATGCTCTGCTACGGTAATTTTATAACGGCAGTCATCAACTTTTTGATCACAGCGTTTGTGATCTTTTGCTTGGTGAGAGGGATTAATTCAGTTAATGACCGGTTCAGTCATAAGCCTGCGCCTGCCGCTCCCACTACGAAAAAGTGCCCTTTCTGCAAGAGTGAGATCGCTATAGACGCCACCAGATGTCCCCATTGTACCTCTCAGCTGGACGAGCAGTGAGCAGCGGGCGCGGACGATAACGGGATAGAGGTATGACAGATACCGACAGTACGGATAACAAGTAGCCGGATAACAACAAGCCAAGTAATGACAAGACAGGTAACAGTATGATAAAAATACGGAAATACAGAAGGTATGCGGCGGTTCTGTGCGGATTGCTGGCGGCGCTGCTCGCCGGATGCGGCAGCACCGGCACCAAGACTGGTGAGGCCATGCAGCTGTTGCAGGAGCTCCGGTATCAGGAGGCTCTGGACATGTTTCAGACTGCGGAGGAGGAGGGAGAGAATTCCCGGCTCATTGACAGAGGAAGAGGCATCGCTTACATGGGTATGACGGAGTATGAGGATGCTATCCTCTGTTTTGAGGAGGCTCTGGCCGGCAGCGACGGCTTTGTGCAGCCGGTGGATTTCGATCTGAATTATTATCTGGCGGCAGCTTTCATCAAAAACGGACAGCCGGCGGAAGCCGAGGAAGTCTATAACGCTATACTGGGACTGCGTCCCGATGAAGTGGACGCCCATTTTCTGCGGGGCAATGCGCGCCTGCAGCAGAGCAATTATGAGGGGGCAAAGGAAGATTTTGACCGGGTGGTGTCTCTGGACGCCAACAATTACGACCGTATGATAGAGATTTATCAGGCGCTGCAGCATTACGGGTACAAGGATGTGGGGCGCGAGTATCTGGAGAATGCCATGCGGGTGGCCGAGGACAAGATGAACAGCTACGACAGCGGGCGCATGTACTATTATCTGGGGGAATATCAGAAGGCGTGTGTCGCTCTGGAAAAGGCCAGAGAGAAGGGAGATTCGGAGAGCTATCTCTATCTGGGCAGGGCGTATGAGGCGACCGGAGATTACAATTATGCGGCCAGCGTCTATCATTCCTGGATCGCCAAGGATACGGGCAGTGCCGCCATCTACAATCAGCTCGGACTGTGCGAGATGGCCATGGGCAATTATCAACAGGCGCTGGAGGCCTTTCAGGCCGGGATGCAGGTGGAGAACAATACGCTGATGCAGACCCTCGCTTTTAATGAGATCGTGGCCTATGAACATTTGGAGGAGTATCAGAAGGCTTTCGCACTGGTGGAGAATTATCTGAGAAGTTATCCGGATGACGAACTGGCCAAGAGAGAACAGCAGTTCCTCTCCAGCAGGTAACCGTATAAGCATAAAAGCCGATGCCCGGAACCCGGGAAGCCACAGGGTTCCGGGCATTTTGCAGGCCAAATATCGACTCGGTCAGTCAACACAAAATATGCTACATATGACAGGGGTGTCGCAGATAAACCACAATATATTGTATCTCTTTGTTTTCCCGCCATTGACTTTGCTGTCGCAAAATGATATAGTAGTATAAATTGCACTTCAGACAATTTCGGGAGGGACAGGAATGTTTCAGGTAATAAAGAGAGACGGCGGCAAGACGGATTTTTCACTGACCAAGATCAATGATGTCATCATGAAAGCCTTCACGGCTACACAGATGAGTTACAATAATGATATTGTAGATCTGCTGGCATTGAGAGTGACGGCAGATTTTCAGGATAAGGTTAAGGAAGATGCCATCCATGTGGAGGATATTCAGGACAGTGTGGAGCGCGTGCTGGGGCAGGCGGGCTACGAGGAGGCCGCGAAGGCCTATATTCTGTATCGCAAGCAGAGAGAGAAGATGCGTACCATGAAGTCCACCATTCTGGACTACAAGGATGTGGTGAACAGCTATGTGAAGGTGGAAGACTGGCGCGTGAAAGAGAATTCCACGGTCACATATTCCGTGGGCGGTCTGATCCTCTCCAATTCAGGCGCTGTGACGGCTAACTACTGGCTCTCCGAGATTTATGACCAGGAGATTGCCGAGGCGCACCGCAATGCGGACATTCATATTCATGATCTGTCCATGCTCACCGGTTATTGTGCGGGCTGGTCCTTAAAGCAGCTGATCAAGGAAGGGCTGGGGGGGATCACCGGCAAGATTACATCCGCTCCGGCCAGACATTTGGGTGTACTCTGTAATCAGATGGTGAACTTTCTCGGCATTATGCAGAATGAGTGGGCGGGCGCCCAGGCGTTTTCTTCTTTTGACACTTATCTGGCTCCCTTTGTGAAGGCGGACAATCTCAGTTATGCAGAGGTAAAAAAGTGTATTGAGGCATTCATCTACGGCGTAAATACGCCCAGCCGCTGGGGCACGCAGGCTCCTTTCTCCAATATCACTCTGGACTGGACCGTACCCGATGATCTGGCGGAGCTTCCGGCCATTGTGGGCGGCGTGGAGATGGACTTTAAGTACAAGGACTGCAGGAAAGAGATGGACATGGTGAACAAAGCCTTCATCGAGACCATGATCGAAGGGGATTCCAATGGCCGCGGGTTCCAGTATCCCATTCCCACTTATTCCATCACAAAGGATTTCGACTGGTCCGACACGGAGAATAATCGTCTTTTGTTCGAGATGACAGCTAAATACGGTACGCCTTACTTTTCCAACTATATCAATTCCGATATGCAGCCCTCGGATGTGCGCAGTATGTGCTGCAGACTGCGTCTGGATTTAAGAGAGCTGCGCAAGAAGACCGGCGGATTTTTCGGATCGGGAGAGAGTACGGGCAGCGTGGGGGTGGTGACGATCAATATGCCCCGTATCGCTTATCTCTCGGCCAATCGCGATGAATTTTTTGCCAGACTGAACCATATGATGGATATTGCGGCCCGCAGCCTGAAGGTGAAGCGGGAGGTGATCACCAGACTGCTGGACGAGGGTCTGTATCCTTATACCAAGAGATACCTGGGTACCTTTGACAATCATTTTTCCACCATCGGTCTCATCGGTATGAACGAGGTGGGACTCAATGCCAATTGGCTGCGGGCGGATATGAGCAGCGAAAAGACTCAGGAGTTCACCAAAGAGGTATTAAATCATATGCGCAGCCGTCTCTCCGACTATCAGGAACAGTACGGCGATCTGTACAATCTGGAGGCGACTCCTGCGGAGAGCACAACCTATCGTCTGGCCAAGCATGACAAAAAGCGCTGGCCTGCGATCAAGACGGCCGGAAAACAGGGAGATACCCCTTATTATACAAATTCCTCTCATCTGCCGGTGGATTATACCGCCGATATCTTTGACGCGCTGGATGTGCAGGATGAGCTGCAGACGCTGTATACCTCGGGAACGGTGTTCCACGCATTTCTGGGGGAGAAGCTGCCCGACTGGAAGGCTGCTGCGGCACTGGTGAGAAAAATCGCGGAAAACTATAAGCTTCCGTACTATACGCTGTCCCCCACCTATTCCATATGCCGGGAGCACGGCTATCTGGCGGGCGAGGTGAAGGAGTGTCCTCACTGCGGGGCAAAGACGGAGGTCTACAGCCGTATCACCGGTTATTACAGACCGGTACAGAACTGGAATGACGGAAAACTTCAGGAATACGCTAACCGCATAGAGTATGATATCGACAGTTCTGTGCTGAAACGGCCGGTGACCAGTATAGTCAAACTCTCGAATTTTGCGGATGACGTGCAGATTTCCGTGGAAGAGCCCAGAAATGTAAAATATCTGTTCACCACCAGAACCTGCCCTAACTGTCAGCTGGCCAAAGAGTATCTGGAGGACATTCCCCATGCGCTGATCGATGCGGAGGAGAATATCGAGCTGGCAAACCGTTACGGCGTGATGCAGGCTCCCACTTTAGTTGTGGTGAACGGGGATAAATATAAAAAATATGTCAATGCTTCCAATATAAGGAAATATGTTGACCTGATGCAGGAAGTTCCGGTGTGAGGAGGTTCGTATGATCAATAAACTGATTGCAAAGATCCAGAGTACCAATGCGCCCATCGTGGCAGGTCTGGATCCTATGATGAAATTTGTGCCCGGGCATATACAGAAGAAAGCTTTTGACGAGTTTGGAGAGACGCTGGAGGGAGCGGCGGAGGCCATATGGCAGTACAATAAAGGTATCGTGGACGCTATCTGCGATCTGGTACCTGCAGTTAAGCCTCAGGTCGCCATGTATGAGCAGTTTGGCATACCGGGAATGATTGCGTTCCAGAAGACGGTAGATTATTGTAAAGAGAAAGATCTGGTCGTGATCGGTGATGTGAAGCGCGGGGACATCGGCTCCACTTCCGAGGCATACGCGGTGGGACATCTGGGCAGGGTGACTGTGGGCAGCAGGAGTTACAGCGGCTTCGGCGAGGATTTTGCCACGGTGAATCCCTATCTGGGCAGTGACGGCATCACGCCGTTTATAAAGGTGTGCAAAGAGGAGAAGAAGGGTATTTTCGTTCTGGTAAAGACGTCCAATCCCTCAAGCGGGGAGTTTCAGGATCAGATGATAGACGGCAGACATCTCTACGAGCTGGTGGGAGAGAAGGTGTCCCAGTGGGGCGCGGAGTGTATGCCTGATGAGGGCAGCTACAGCTATGTAGGTGCGGTGGTAGGCGCAACCTATCCCGAGCAGGGCAGGGTTCTGCGCAGGATCATGCCCAGAACCTTCATTCTGGTACCCGGCTATGGCGCACAGGGCGGCAAGGGTGCAGATCTTGTGCATTTCTTTAATGAGGACGGACTGGGGGCCATCATCAATTCCTCCCGAGGGATTATTGCGGCCTGGCAGCAGGAGAAATATGCCCGGTATGGAGAAGCAGGTTATGCGGAGGCAGCCCGTATGGCTGTGCTGGACATGAGAGAAGATATTGCGCAGGCTCTGCAGGCGAGGAGTTAAATGATGCTGCCGCAGATATTCTGGGACATTGATTACAATATCCTTCTGGCCCTGCAGGCTGTGCGTACACCGTTTCTTGACGCTGTGCTCAGCTTTGTCACCTCTCTGGGCGACAAGGGCTTTATCTGGATATTGCTGTCAGTGCTTCTCTTATACAGAAAGGACACACGGAGAGCGGGCATACTTTGTTTGCTGGCGCTGTTGGGTTCTCTGATTATAAACAATATGATCTTAAAGAATCTGGTGGGACGCATGCGCCCCTATGACCGTTATGAGGATCTCGTGCCGCTGATCATGCGGCCCGTGGATTTCTCCTTTCCCTCGGGGCATACGGGCAGTTCCTTTTCTGCGGCGGGCGTGATGTATGCAAAGCTTCCAAGAAGATATGGCGTTTTGGCCATAGTATTTGCGGCTTTGATCGCGTTTTCCAGGCTCTATGTGGGCGTTCACTATCCCAGCGATGTGCTGGCGGGCATGGCCACGGGGCTTGTCATCGCGGTGCTTGTGTGTGCGGTGGAGCAGAAGTATATTGTAAACGGTGCGCATTATTTGTGTTGATTTCTCCATTCTCTCGGAGAGATTCCATAGATGGTCTTGAACGCGCGTGAGAAATGAAGCTGATTTTCATATCCGACGGCAGAGCCGATCTCTGCGATGGATAGGGAAGTCAGCTTTAATAATTCAACGGCCTTTACCATCCGGTAATTCATCAGAAATTCCTGGGGAGAGCGGCCGGTGGAGCTGCGGAATATCTTGCCGAAGTAACTGCGGTTGATGCCGCAGACTGCGGCGATATCTTCTATCGTGATATTGTTCTGGAAATTCTGTTCAATATAATTGATGGCTTCCTTGATGTAATAATCGCTCATCCGGCTGCTCTGCACCAGTCTGGTGGACTGACAGGACCGGATCAGGCAGTCCCAGAAGAGATAGAGATGCCCGATCAGATGTAAGGAGGATTCCTTGGCGTGATGGACAATATATAGCATTTCATTCTTCATCTGTTCGCGCAGATCTTTGGAGTGCGGGTGATAGACAGGGGTATCCGGAGACAGTTCCGTCAGGCCCAGAGCCTCCTTGACACGCAGTCCGTCAAATTCAATCCACAGATATTCCCAGGGCAGGGCCTTATCGGCGATATAAGTGTTGATCTGCCCGGGAAAGATCAAAAAGCCCTGACCGCTCTTGACGGAATAGGTCTGTGTCTCCCCTCTGGCATCGTCCGCCATGAGAATGCCCGTGCCGGAGAGTACAAAGTGGAACAGATAATGATTTCTGGCAGCCGGTCCGAAGGAATGCCCGGGATCGCATTGTTCATATCCGTACTGATACATACTCAAATCAATAAAATTTTCATTGGGAAAAATATTAAAAAAGGTATTGCTCATAACAGGCTCCTCACTGTGGAATATACCAAAATGCGTCATCATATGATAGTATAGCACAAAAACTAGCATTGTGGTATAAAAAATAAAAAACAGGGCTATTTTTGCTAGCAAATTGGTATGTTAGAATAGATATATCAAAAGCAGAACCTAAATTTCAATGAGAGGAGAGGAAAATATGAGAACGGCCGGAAGATTATCGGTAACAATGGGAATTGTTATGGGAATGCTGTGTCTCACAGGCTGCGGGCAGAGCGCGGCGGACGGTAAGATCGAGGTAGAACTGGTGTCTTACAAGCCCGAGGCGGTGGCGGCGTTTGAGCAGATTGAGGAGCGTTTTAACGCCACTCATGACAACATTCACCTGACCATCGATTCCCCCAATGAGGCGATGACGATTTTGAAGACGAGATTTATCAGAGAGGATTACCCCGATATTGTGGGTATCGGGGGAGACATCAACTACTCCAGTTTTCTGGATGCCGATTTGTTTATGGACATCTCGGATCTGGAGGAGGTGGGAATGGTAAAGCAGTCTTATCTGGACATGGATAAGGAGCTGGAGTTTGTCCCACTGGAGGGTACCTATGCGCTGCCCTATGCGGCAAATGCGGCGGGAATCCTGTACAACAAAGACATGTTTGAGGAGCATGGCTGGGAAATTCCCGGGACATGGAGTGAATTCACCGCTCTGTGTGAGGAGATACAGGCGGAGGGCATTCAGCCGCTCTATTTTGGCTATAAGGATACCTGGACCTGTCTGGCGCCCTGGAATGCGCTGGCAGTAGGGCTGTCCGATTCGGATACCTGTAATCAGGTGAATCTGGGGAACACAACATTCAAGGAGTCCTATCGCGAGGCGGCCGAAAAGATAAGAGTGCTTCTGGACTATGCGGAGCCGAATCCCTATGCGTACGGCTACAATGACGCCTGTACCGCCTTTGCCAGAGGGCAGTCGGCTATGTACCCCATCGGCAGTTACGCCATACCGCAGATCAAGTCGGTGAATCCCGACATGAATATCGACTCGTTCCCCTTCCCGGCCAATGAGGCGGAGGAGGACAATATCCTGAATTCGGGTATTGATCTGCAGTTCTGTGTGATGAAAAATTCCGATAAAAAAGAGGCGGTATACGAGGTGCTTCGTTTCCTGTATGAGGACGAGACCATTCAGATCTATCTGGACGATCAGGGCGGCGTGGCATGTAAGGAGGGAGAGTTTGAAATCCCTGTGGAGCTGGAGGGCATGAGAGCCTATATCGAAGCCGACAGAATGGCTGACTACCAGGATCATCACTACCCCAGTGAGATGAGCGTGGACGCTATGATTCAGACCTTTTTGCTGGATAATAGCGCCAACTCTGTGGACACTTTCCTGGAGCGGTTTGACACGGACTGGAAGCGCTATAACAGAGATCTGATCAGAAAAGTACAGCAGTATCAGCAGGAGAAGGAGGGCGCGCGATGAAAAAGAAGATGTCGAATCGAGATAAGACGTTCTGGGCGGTGATCATTCCGGTGTTGGTTTTGTTCTTTGCCTTCAATACCCTGCCCATGATCAAGGGTATCGTATACAGCTTTACGAATTACAGGGGCTATGGAAGCTATGACTATGTGGGACTGAGAAACTATATCGACCTTTTTACCGACGCCAGAGTGGGTAAGAGCTATCTGTTTACCTTCAAGTATGCGCTGGCCGGAACCGTGCTGGTCAATGTGCTGAGTCTGGTCATGGCTCTGGGGCTCAACAGCAGGATCCGCTTCAAGAGCGCTCTCAGAGGCATATACTTTGTGCCGAATATTCTGGGCGGATTGGTCATCGGTTACATTTTCAGCTTTATATTCACATATATTCTTCCGGCAATGGGCAATGCCTTTCATATCGGCTTTCTCCAGAACAGTATTCTGGCCAGCGAGAAATACGCTTGGATCGGCGTGCTGATCGTGGGTGTGTGGCAGGCGGTGGCGATGAATACCATCATCTATATCTCGGGTCTGCAGACGGTTCCCCAGGATGTGTATGAGGCCAGTATGCTGGACGGCGCGGGCAAATGGAAGGAGTTCTGGTCGGTGACATTTCCTCTGGTGATGCCCTTTGTGACGATCAATCTGGTGCTGAGCACAAAGAACTTCCTCATGGTATTCGATCAGATCATGTCCCTGACAAAGGGAGGACCTGCACAGAGCACGGAATCTATCTCCTATCTCATCTACCGCAATGGAATGGACGGAGGCCAGTTCGGCTTCCAGAGTGCGAACGCAGTGCTCTTCTTTGTTGTGATCGTGGCGATTTCCATTTTCCAGATGACCGTTATGAATAAGAAGGAGGAGCAGTTATGATAGAGAGAGCTCGTAAGACAAATTGGGTGCTGACAGTTGTGCTGATTCTGGGAACCATCACTGTATTTTTCCCTTTGTATATGGCGTTTATCATTGCTTTCAAACAGCCCAGTGAGATGACCAACGATGTGGCGGGGGCGCTGGCGCCGCCCGCCAGGTGGAGTATAGAAAATTTCAGGCAGGCCATGGAGGTCACAGACTTCTGGCGTTCTCTGGGCAACAGCCTGTTGATCACGCTGACCACCATTGTGCTGGCTATTCTGATCCATTCCATTGCCGGCTATGTGATCGGCAGAGGCATGGCGCATAAAAAGAGCTTCCGTTTCATTTATCTCTATATCGTAAGCGGTATGTTCGTTCCGTTCTCCATATTGATGATGCCTCTGGTCAAGCAGACGGCTCAGATGGGTCTTGGAAACCGCGCCGGCGTCATTCTCTTATATCTGGTATTCTATATGCCGATGAATGTACTGCTCTATACGGGATATCTTAAGAATATCCCGGTGGCGCTGGAGGAGGCTGCAGATATCGACGGGGCCAGCACCTGGAAAACTTACTGGAAGATCGTTTTCCCGATGATGATGCCCATGCATGCCACGGTGGCCATTCTCACAGCGCTTGGCACATGGAACGACGTTATGACGCCTCTGGTGATCATGTCGGGAACAGGGCAGAATACCCTGCCTCTGGCACAGCTCAATTTCCAGACGCAGTTCGGCACCAATTATAATCTGGCCTTTGCATCCTATATTCTGGCTTTGATACCGATTCTGATTTTCTACATCATCTGCCAGAAGCAGATCCTGAACGGTGTTGCCAACGGAGCGGTAAAAGGTTAGAAGAAAGCGTACAATATCGAAAGGACAGGAAACAAGTATGGCTATTTCAGTGGAAAACAGTGTGTTTCATTTAGAGACTGCGCACACGCTTTATCAGATGAAGGTAGATTCCTTCGGAATTTTAAATCATTTATGGTATGGGGCGAGGACAGACTGCTGTATGGATTATCTGCTGGATTATCCCGATGTGGGTTTTGCGGGCAATCCCTATGAGGCAGGCAACAGGAGAACTTATTCACTAAATTCACTGCCGCTGGAATATGCGGCGGGCGGCGCGGGGGACTACCGCGTCCCCGCCGTTTCTGTGACCCATGCGGACGGAAGCGGCGCCCTGGACCTTCGGTTCCGGGAGTATCGGATCAGGCAAGGAAAATACGAAATACCGGGACTTCCCGCGGTGTACGCGGAGGACGACGAGGCGGAGACTTTGGAGATCATACTGGAGGACGCCCTGTCCTCGGTAGAGATCAGTCTCCTGTACGGGGTGCTCCCCGGGGAGGATGTGATCACCAGAGCCGCGATCGTTAAGAATAACGGGAATTCCGGTATCAAAATCAATCGGGTCCACAGCCTGTGCATGGATATCCCTCGCGGAGAGTGGGAATGGATACACTTTCACGGGAGACATGCCATGGAGCGGCAGATGGAGAGAAGTCCGCTGATCCATGGCATTCAGGAGAACGGAAGTACCAGGGGAACCTCCAGCCATCAGCAGAATCCTGCCGTGCTTTTGTGCGAGAAAGGCTGCACGGAGACAAACGGCTTTTGTATGGGCGCAGCCCTGATGTACAGCGGAGGATTTCAGACACAGATCGAACGGGACCAGGTGGATCAGGTTCGGTGGGTGATGGGAATCAATCCCGACACCTTTGCGTGGAAGCTGGATCCGGGCGAGTGTTTTCATGCGCCGGAGGTGATTTTGTCCTGTTCCGGGCAGGGTATGGGGGAGCTGACGCATCGTTTTCACCATGTGATCCGTCATCATGTGTGCAGAGGAGAATATAAACTCTCCCAAAGGCCCGTACTCATCAACAACTGGGAGGCCACTTATTTTGACTTCGACGACGCAAAGATCGAGAGGATCGCAGAGCAGGCCGCAGAGCTTGGCATTGACATGCTGGTGCTGGACGACGGGTGGTTCGGAAAGCGGGACGATGATATGTCAGGGCTGGGAGACTGGTCCGTGAATGAGACAAAGCTGCGGGGAGGCCTGGGCAGACTGATCGGGCGGATCAATGAAATGGGTATGAAATTCGGCCTGTGGTTTGAGCCGGAGATGGTCTCCGAGGACAGTGAACTGTACAGGCAGCATCCGGACTGGGCCATCCGGATTCCGGGGAGAAATCCCGTGAGAGGCAGATATCAGCTTGTTCTGGATATGTCCAGGCCGGAGGTGGTGGAACATCTATATCAGGTGATGAGCCGGATGCTGAGGGAGAACCATATCGAATATGTGAAATGGGATATGAACAGGAGCATCTGTGACTGGTATACGGCCAAACTCCCGGCGGAGCGCCAGGCGGAGATGCCGCACAGATATGTTCTGGGACTTTATCAGCTCCTCGACAGACTTACCGGAGAGTTCCCCCATGTGCTGTTCGAGGGCTGCAGCGGCGGCGGCGGGAGATTTGACGCTGGGATGCTGTATTACTGTCCGCAGATCTGGTGCAGTGACAATACGGACGGCCATGACAGGACCCTGATTCAATACGGTACAAGCTTTTTCTACCCTGTCTCCACAGTGGGAGCCCATGTGTCGGCGGTTCCGAACCATCAGACCGGGCGCGTCACAGCCCTTGGAACCCGGGGAACGGTGGCTATGGCGGGGACTTTCGGGTACGAACTGGATCTGAACATGCTGAGCCGGGAGGAAAAGGAGCAGGTCGCCCTCCAGGTAAAAAATTATAAAGCGCATCAGGATCTCATCCACAATGGCCGCTACTATCGACTGAGCAATCCGTTTGAAGAGAATGGGGCGGCATGGGCCTTTGTCTCCGAAGACCGGAATAAAGTGCTGATTCAGGGCGTGGTATTCAGGGCGGCCGCCAATGTCCTTCGCATGCGGCTCAGACTCGCCGGTCTGAAAGCGGATGCGGTATACCGCTCAGTGCAGGACGGCCGGACCTATACGGGGCAGGCGCTGATGACAGGCGGAATTCTTCTGCCCGAGATAAAAGGGGACGATGCGGCATTTGAGATCTGTCTGGAAGAGGTTTGAGACTGCTTGATACTTGCGTACACTTTTGCACGGACCCGCTTCCGTGTACTTTCAGAAAACAATTGATATGCCGGCGGGTTTATGGTATTATGAAATGAACATTGGAAGTTTCCGGTCAGGGAATTTCACGCAAAGGAGGAGGTCGCGAGGCGGTATGGAGAGCTATAAACAGGAATTTATCGAATTTATGGTGGACAGTCAGGTCTTAAAGTTCGGCGAGTTTATACTTAAAAGCGGACGGAAGTCTCCTTTTTACATGAATGCGGGAGCATATGTGACAGGCGCACAGCTCAAACGTCTGGGAGAGTATTATGCGAAAGCCATCCATGATACCTACGGAGACGATTTTGACGTTCTGTTCGGACCGGCATACAAGGGGATTCCGCTGAGCGTGACGACTACCATCGCCTACAGCGAGCTCTATGGCAGGGAGATCCGTTATTGCTCTAACCGCAAGGAAGTCAAGGATCACGGCGACGTGGGGATCCTTCTGGGCAGTGAGCTGAAGGACGGCGACCGTGTGGTAATCATCGAGGATGTGACTACTTCCGGCAAGTCCATACAGGAGACTTTTCCGATTCTGAAGGCCCAGGGAAATGTGGAGATCAAAGGCCTGATGGTGTCTTTGAACCGTATGGAGAAAGGGCTTGGCGGTGAGAAGGGCGCACTCGAGGAGATACGGGAGACTTATGGATTTGATGCAAATGCCATTGTAACTATGGCAGAGGTGATCGAGCACTTGTATAACAGGCCGTATAAAGGGCAGATTTATATTGATGATGCGATGAAGTCTGCCATAGATGAATATTATGCGGTATACGGCGCGTAGGATAGGGCCAGGCGCACGGGCAGAGCTATGACCGGCACAATCCGGCACAAATAGAAAGCAGCGGGAGGATTAAGTATGGAAGAAAAAGTGTATAAGACCATGGGCGGAACCGGAGCCTGGAATATCGTGCTTGGCATTGTGGTGCTGGCGGTGGGAGTGGCATCAGGTGTGCTGCTGATCATCGGAGGGGCAAAGCTTCTGGCCGGCAGGAGTAAAGTTTTATTTTGATGTGGGCTTTTGAGGGGCATTCCGCGATGCAGGACATCGGGAGTGCCCTTAAATTATGGAGGATTAGAACGGCGTGAAACGGAAAAACTATATCTTTACCAACAGAAAACATTCGCTTCGGGCTGTCATGTCCACGGTGCTGGGACTGATCAGTAATGTTTCTCTGGGAATCGTGCTGTACATGACTTATCTGAGCGGCGGGAATGCGCCTTTAAGCTATGGGCTGACGGGACTTCTGGCTGCTCTTTATTCTACTGTGGGACTGATTCTGGGAATGTTGACTTTGCGTGAGAAGGATACATTTAAAATGTTTCCTCTGTTGGGGACATTGTTGAATCTGGCAGCGCTGGGGATTCTGATATTTCTGGTGCAATTAAGTTTTTAGGAGGCGGACTGATGCAGGAGGAGAGAGAAATTTTGTTTGAGCGCCATGAGCTGGTCATGGAACGGATACGGGAGATTGCGCGGGAAGCGGTAGAGGGAGAGGACTGCGGGGAGGCTTTCGGCGCTTATTTTGCCAGGGTGGCGGATTTTCTGGTACGGCTGGATGAAGAGAGAAGGTTTATTGCCGGGGGCGGGTTAAAGACGGCTCCTATAGAGGAGCTTTGTGCGCGCAATCGGGCATTGTATGAGGATATACTGCCCGCGGATTATGAGGAGAGCTATGCAAATCCCGACTGTGCGGCGGGAAGGCTCGGCGAGACCTTCGGGGTCATGCTTTCGTTTTTGTATCGCGAGATGCGAAGCCTGATTCCTTTTGTCTATGAGGGACGGCTGGAGGAGATTGTAATAAGGCTGGAGCTGTTTGTGGAGGTCTACGGTTCTTTTGTCTATGCGTGGCAGGAGGCCAAAGAACATGGCACAGAGCCCGGAACGGACGGGGCGGGGCTTCCGGCGGCGGAGGATGTGAGGCAGATATTATACTGGTTCGTCAGCGATTACACGGAGACGGCGGTGGAGGAGCATCTGCGGGAATGGCTGACGCCGGAGGGTAATTTTGCCATAGACATCATCAAAAACGCCGATCTCTCGGATGTGAGATATCTGTTCGGCTACGGGGAATATATCGGTGAAAACGAACTGGAGCTGGCGCGCTTTATGGCTGCTTTGTCCGAGGAGAAGATTCGTGTCATGGCTGATACCTACACGGAGGGATACCGCAAGGGCTTCGAGGTGGCAGGCAAGGATCTGTCCGGGAAGAAAACGGTGGAGATCGAATACCGGCTGGGATTTGAGCGCATGATGCGGCAGGCGTTGGAGAATTTTGAAAGAATGGGTCTTAAGGCGGTCTGTTACCGTGCTCCGGAGAGTATTTTATACAATCCCTCGATCTTTAAGGCCGGATATTACGGCGGGGAGGCCAACAGACAGTATGACTTTGACCACAAGGACGACAAGGCGCTGTTTCTTGACAGGAATTACCGGAATCATAAGCTGGAGGTGACCCGCACTGCCTTTGAAAAATATAAGGACGCGGCGGCAGTACATGCAGGGCCCGCCGTGCTGGAGACTTTCGGGGAGCGGGATTTTGAACCCAAAAACAGCAAGTATGCGGCACGCATGAGCCGGGAGCAGGATGAACTCTGGGTGGAGTACCGCGCCCGGGCGGGAGAACTGCGGCGGCAGTATATTCCGGAGGAAGAGCGCAGCTTCACCATCATTGCGTTTCCCGTGCCCGAGATACAGGAGAGCTTTGACGGAGCGCTCCTGCGAAAGCTTGGCATGGAGAGCGCGGGGGAGTGTTACAGAGCTTTCTTTGAGGAGATCATACGGGTCAATACGCTGGACTATCAAATGTACAGAGATATTCAGCAGCGCATCATCGATGTGCTGGATACGGCGGATTTCTGTGAGATCACGGGAATGCGGGGAAATCGCACAAAACTGCGGGTGAACCTGTGGAAGCTCGCGGATCCTGCGAAGGAGACGATCTTTGAGAACTGTGTGGCGGATGTGAATATCCCTGTGGGAGAGGTGTTCACTTCCCCGGTGCTTGCGGGAACCGGGGGACTGCTCCATGTGAGCCGTGTGTATCTGAACGGCTTAGAGTACAGGGATCTGGAGCTGGAGTTTCAGGACGGCAGGATCGTCCGCTATGGCTGCTCCAATTTTGCTTCGGAGGAGGAGAACCGGGAGTTTGTCCGGGAGAACGTGCTGTTTCGCCATAAGACGCTGCCGCTGGGAGAGTTTGCCATAGGTACCAACACCACCGCTTATGTGGTGGCGGAGAAATACGGTGTGCAGGACAAATTTCCGATTCTGATTGCGGAGAAAACGGGGCCGCATTTTGCGGTGGGGGATACCTGTTATTCCCATGCGGAGGAGATCCGGGTGTTTAATCCCGACGGAAAAGAGATCGTGGCCAGAGACAACGAGGTGGCAAGACTGCGGGACGAGGCACCCGACAAGGCGTATTTTAACTGCCACACGGACATCACGATTCCCTATGATGAGCTGGGGGAGCTGGCAGCGGTGCGAAAGGACGGCAGCAGGGCAGTCATAATCAGAGAAGGGCGTTTTGTGCTGCCCGGCACAGAGGAATTGAACAGAGCCTTTGAGGAGGGGTAGAATGAGACGCAGGGACAGAGAGATCGTGGACTTTGAGGAACTGGTGGAGGTAATGCGCCGCTGCGATGTGTGCAGGCTTGCCCTGAACGCCCAGGAGGTGCCCTATATTCTGCCGCTGAATTTCGGCATGGAGGCGGAGGACGGGCAGGTTGTGCTCTATTTTCACGGGGCGGCAGAAGGGACCAAGCATGAGCTCATCGCCCGGGATAACCGGGCCAGCTTTGAGATGGATTGTGGGCATGGACTGATTTTGGACGATGAGAAGAAAACCTGCTCCATGGTTTATGAGAGTGTGGTGGGACGGGGATTGATCGAGACGGTGGGCGATCAGGATAAGATGAGGGCACTGCGGTCCCTCCTGTCACATTACAGACAGGAGGATTTTCCCGTTCCGCAGGAGACGCTTGCCTCGACCTGTGTCTTCCGTCTCACCGTCAGCCAGATGACCGGCAAAAGACGGGAGAGGCGGCCCGGTGAACGGGAGGCGTAATTTTTAATTTTTTCATAAATTTCCAGATAAATCTTGCATACAACATGCATATCGAGTAAACTAGATATGGTGGTATAGATTCCACTTTTACTTGATTTGACACAAGAAAAGAAGACGAGGAGGATATCATGGCAGAGACAGCGGTGAAGCCTTTGGTGGGCATTGTGATGGGAAGTGATTCCGACATGCCGGTCATGGCAAAGGCAGCGGAGATTTTGGAGGAGTTTGGCATCCCGTATGAGATGACAATTATCAGCGCGCACAGGGAACCGGACGTATTTTTCGCCTATGCGAATCAGGCGGAGGAGAAGGGCTTTAAGGTGATCATTGCCGGAGCCGGCATGGCGGCTCATCTGCCCGGTATGTGTGCGGCAATTTTTCCCATGCCTGTCATCGGAATTCCCATGCATACCACATCTCTGGGAGGCCGTGATTCCCTTTATTCCATTGTGCAGATGCCCTCGGGTATTCCCGTGGCCACCGTGGCTATCAACGGAGGTGCCAATGCGGGGCTTCTGGCGGCGAAAATTCTGGCTGTTTCGGACGGGGCGCTGTTGCAGAAGCTGAAGGATTACAGTGCGAAGCTGAAGGCACAGGTGGAGGCAAAGGACGCCAGACTGAAGGAAGTCGGTTACAGGAGGTATAACGATGGATTATAAGAAAGCAGGAGTAGATATAGAAGCCGGTTATCAGTCGGTGGAACTGATGAAGAAGTATGTGCAGGGGACCATGCGTCCCGAGGTGCTGGGAGGGCTTGGCGGTTTTTCGGGTGCTTTTTCCCTGAAAGCGATCAAAGATATGGACAATCCCGTGCTGCTCTCGGGAACCGACGGCGTGGGTACCAAGATCAAGCTGGCATTTCTGATGGATAAGCATGACACGGTGGGAATCGACTGCGTGGCTATGTGCGTGAACGATGTGGCGTGCGCGGGAGGCGAACCGCTGTTTTTCCTGGATTACATAGCCTGCGGCAAGAACTATCCCGAGAAGATCGCTGCAATCGTGAAGGGTGTGGCTGAGGGCTGTAAGCAGGCCGGAGCCGCGCTGATCGGCGGCGAGACGGCGGAGCATCCCGGGCTGATGCCCGAAGAGGAGTATGATCTGGCCGGATTTGCGGTGGGATTTGCAGATGAGAAGGATATCATTGACGGCTCGCAGATCAAAGCGGGAGATACCCTGATCGGTATCGCCTCCACCGGCTTGCATTCCAACGGATTTTCTCTGGTGCGCAAGGTGTTCGGGATGACGAAGGAGAGCCTTGACACTTATTACGATGAGCTGGGGACGACTCTGGGTGAGGCGCTGCTCACGCCCACCAGAATTTATGTGAAGACTATGAAGGCTGTCAGGGAGGCCGGAGTGCGGGTGAAGGGCTGCAGCCATATCACCGGGGGCGGATTCCAGGAAAATATTCCCAGAATGCTTCCGGAGGGTGTGCGCGCTGTGGTGAAGAAGGACAGTTATGAGATTCCCGCTATTTTCCGCCTGCTGCAGGAGAAGGGCGGCATCTCTGATGATATGATGTACAATACATACAATATGGGACTTGGCATGGTGCTGGCTGTGGATCCCGCGGATGCGGATAAGACCATGGAGGCAGTCAGAGCAGCGGGAGACACACCTTATATTGTGGGAAGCTGTGAGGCGGGCGAGAAGGGAGTCACCCTATGTTGAGAGTCGTAGTGCTGGTGTCCGGAGGCGGAACCAATCTGCAGGCGGTCATGGATGCGATATCTGCGGGCAGTGTGACGAACACAAAGCTCGTGGGAGTCATCAGCAACAACAAGACGGTTAAGAGTCTGGAGAGAGCGCGCAGCGCCGGGATTCCGGCCTTCAGCGTGTCTCCGAAGGATTATGCGGACAGGGCTTTGTTTAACGAGGCGCTTTTGGCTAAGGTGGATGAAATGCAGCCGGATCTGGTGGTGCTGGCAGGTTTTCTGGTTGCCGTTCCCCCCGCTATGGTGGCACGGTATTCCGGCCGGATCATCAACATTCATCCCGCGCTGATCCCCTCTTTCTGCGGTGTGGGCTATTATGGCCTGAAGGTGCACGAGAAGGCGCTGGAGCGGGGTGTGAAGGTCACCGGAGCCACTGTGCATTTTGTGACAGAGGGCATGGACGAAGGCCCCATTATCTCACAGAAGCCGGTCTGCGTGGAGGATGACGACACGCCGGAGGTACTGCAGCGCAGAGTGATGGAACAGGCGGAGTGGATACTTCTGCCCCAGGCCATAGACGATATCGCCAACGGACGCATCCGGACAGAGAACGGCAGGGTTGTGCGGACACAGTGAACAGCTAATCTATTTCAGATAAAAAAGACAAAGACAGAATGAGGTATCGGAATGAAGGTATTGATCGTGGGCAGCGGCGGACGTGAACACGCTATTGCTGTCAGTGTGGCAAAGAGTGCAAAGGTTGAAAAGATTTATTGTGCGCCGGGCAATGCGGGTATAGGACAGATTGCGGAGTGTGTGGCTATCGGAGCCATGGAATTTGATAAGCTGGCGGCGTTTGCCAGAGAGAAGGACATAGACTTTGTCATTGTCGGCATGGATGATCCGCTTGTGGGGGGGCTTGTGGATGAGCTGGAGTCTGCGGGCATCCGCACCTTCGGACCCCGCAAAAACGCGGCGGTCCTGGAGGGCAGCAAGGCGTTCTCCAAGGATTTGATGAAGAAATACCGGATTCCCACTGCCGCATATGAAAATTTTGACGATCCGGAAGCTGCCGCGGCCTATCTGAAGGAGAAGGCCAAATATCCGATCGTGCTGAAGGCGGACGGTCTCGCTCTGGGCAAGGGCGTGCTGATCTGCAATACCATGGAGGAGGCGCTGGCGGGCGTGGACTCCATCATGAGGGATAAGAAATTCGGCAGTGCCGGAAACCGCATGGTCATCGAGGAGTTCATGACCGGGCGGGAGGTCAGTGTGCTGTCCTTTGTGGACGGGAAGACGATTCGTATCATGACTTCCGCTCAGGATCACAAGCGGGCTATGGACGGAGACCAGGGACTCAATACGGGCGGTATGGGCACTTTCTCCCCCAGTCCGTTCTACACGGAGGAAGTGGACGCATTCTGTAAAAAATATATCTATCAGGCCACGGTGGACGCCATGGCGGCGGAAGGGAGACCTTTCAAGGGCGTGATTTTCTTTGGCCTGATGCTGACTGAGGACGGGCCGAAGGTATTGGAATACAATGCCAGATTCGGCGATCCGGAGGCGCAGGTGGTACTGCCCCGCATGAAGAACGATATCATCGAGGTGATGGAGGCCTGTGTGGACGGCAGACTGGATCAGATCGATCTGCAGTTTGAGAACAATGCGGCAGTGTGTGTGGTGCTGGCCAGCGAAGGCTATCCTGTGTCTTATGAAAAGGGTTTTGCCATCCAGGGTCTGGAGAAATTTGAGAATGCGGAGGGGTATTATTGCTTCCATGCGGGCACCAGGCAGACGCAGGACGGTATTGTCACCAACGGCGGGCGCGTGCTTGGCATCACAGCCAAGGGCAGCGATCTGAAGGAAGCCAGAGCGAACGCCTACGCAGCCACGGAGTGGGTGCGTTTTGAAAATAAATATATGCGTCACGATATCGGGAGAGCGATAGACGAGGCATAGTCCGGCGGAATTTGAGGGAAAAGAGGGATAGTATGGATTTTGGTCTGTTTGATTACTATCATGTGCCATGTCAGTGTGAGAAGTGCGGCGGCATCATGGTGTTTAAGGGCGTGGGAGAGTATCACTGCGAGCAG
This sequence comes from uncultured Lachnospiraceae bacterium, assembly GCA_949840915.1. Taxonomy (GTDB): domain Bacteria; phylum Bacillota; class Clostridia; order Lachnospirales; family Lachnospiraceae; genus Acetatifactor. The sequence continues at coordinate 87,296 of CATKXY010000012.1, forward strand.
TGCGGCGAGGTGGCCTATGACGATTACGGAAAGGTCAGGCTGTATCTGGAGGATCACAAAGGTGCCAATGTGGTTGAGGTAGAGCATGAGACAGGCGTATCCCAGAAGTCCATAAGGCAGATGCTGCGTGAGTCCAGACTTCAGGTGGCAGAGAATTCCAGATCCTTTTTGAACTGTGAGATATGCAGAAAGACCATCCGCAGCGGCAGAGTATGCCCGGAGTGCGAATTGATTGTTCACCGCAATGCGGAGGAACATATGCGCAAGGTGAAAAATATTCAGGGATTTGGTTCCGCCCAGTCCGGTGAGAGCGGACAGAGGCGTTTTATGCGCGAAAACGACTGATAAGGATTGCAGAGAGGGAGAACTTATGAGAAAAAGTAACAGATTATACCAATGGCTCCGAATGACGGCGGGAATCTTACTGCTGTTTGCCGTTCTGGCGGTGGAATTGGATTCGTTTTCTATCGTCAGCCATGCGGACAGCACAGGTAAGGTGACTGCCAGCAGCGCGAAGATCCGAAAGGAGCCAAGCACTTCCAGCGAGACACTGGCCAGCGCCTCACAGAACGCAGCTCTGAACGTCAAGGGACAGACTACGGGAAGCGACGGCTATACATGGTATCAGGTGAGCGACGGCTCCGTGACGGGATATATCCGTTCTGATCTGATGGAGATTTCGAGCGGCGGAACGCCGGCCACCATTGTAAGTCCCACCTCACCCCCCTCCACTACCTCCACGCCTACCACATCGACACCCGATGAGCCGCTGGTGGACGTCACGGATGTAGAGCCTGTGAGCGGCAGTGTGTCGGGAGGATCCCAGGTGCGTGTGCGTCAGAATGCCTCGACCACGAGCAGGATCGTGAGCACCGCACGAAGCGGCCTTGCGCTCACGGTCACCGGTACGGCCACCGGTACGGACGGCGAGGACTGGCGGAGAGTCAGCTTTATCTCCGGCGGGTCTGAGGTGACAGGTTTTATTCGTGCCGATTATGTCACCGTGAGCGGTGAGCTGGTGCCCGTGGGAACGGGAACAGAGCCGCCTGCGGGTACGCAGCCTGAGCCCGAACCGGAGCCTGAGCCCGAGCAGACCAAGGATTGGGAGACTTATTTTGAGGGCGACAAGTGGCATCTGCTGGACAATACTACCGGCGATACCTGGGATATTGCCAATATTTTCTCTACTGTTACAGAGAATACAAATACGCTGAAGACAACGCTGAATAAAAACAGGACGCAGCAGATTATAATCATTATCCTGGTTATTGTATTGATCGTGATGTCCATCGGCATCAGCTTCCTGATCTTTAAGCTGAAGGATATGACGGATTCCGCATACTTTAACGAGGTGGAGCGGGAGACCGTCCGCAGGAGAACGGCGGACCGGCCGGCAGAGAAACCGGCAGGCAGGACCCAGGGCGGTCAGAGAGTGATGCAGACGGTGGGCACGGAGAGCTCGAGACGCCCGACAGGCCAGAGACCGGCAGATCAAAGAACCGGAGGAGGGCAGGCGGCAAGACCTGTCGGCAGCGCACAGCGCCCTGCGGCCCAGAGACCTGCGGGAGGGCAGGCGGCAAGACCCGGCACACAGCGCCCGGCAGGCCAGCGTCCCTCAGATTACAGACCTGCGGGGGGGCAGACGGCAAGACCCGTTGAGAACGCGCAGCGCCCCGTCGGCCAGCGTCCGGCAGATCATAGAACGGCAGATCAAAGATCTGCGAGAACACAGCCCGCAAGAGCCGGTGAACAGCCCGGCAGGCGTCCTGTGAACAGCCAGCCTGAGAGAGCACAGAGGCCTGCGCAGTCACGGTCTGACTATGCGGCGGGATATGATTCCGATCAGGATTATGACCAGGATTACAGGCAGGAGGCTCCAATGCAGGGCTCGGCGCCTGCACAGTCTCAGGGGAAACCCGGATGGAAGGCCAAGAACTTTATCAATGACGATGAATTTGAATTCCAGTTTTTAGACTGGGAGGATGACCAGAAATAATAAAATAGGTTTTTATTGTCCAAACTATATAAAAAGGAGAGACAAGACTATGGGATTTTTGGAAGGGAAAACAGCGATCATTACCGGGGCGGGACGGGCCGTATTGAGCGACGGAAGATGCGGTTCCATCGGCTATGGAATTGCCACCGCCTATGCGAAAGAAGGAGCGAATCTGGTGATTACCGGGCGCAATGTCAAGAAACTGGAGGATGCAAAGGAAGAGCTTGAGCGTCTGTATGGGATCAAGGTATTGACAATACAGGCGGATGTGAATGCCGGAGCGGATAACGAGGCGGTAGTGGCCAATGTGGTGAAGCAGACGGTGGATACCTTCGGCGGAATCGATGTCCTGATCAATAATGCCCAGGCGTCGGCTTCCGGGGTGCCGTTTGCGGAGCACACCACGGAACAGTTTAATCTGGCGCTGTATTCCGGTCTGTTTGCTGCATTTTATTATATGAAGGCATGTTATCCCCATCTGGCAAAATCAAAGGGAACCGTTATCAATTTTGCCTCCGGGGCAGGTTTGTTCGGAAATTTCGGACAGAGTGCCTATGCGGCGGCAAAGGAGGGAATCCGCGGTCTGTCCCGTGTTGCGGCCACAGAGTGGGCTAAGGACGGAATCAATGTGAATATTGTCTGCCCTCTGGCATGGACCGCACAGCTTGAGCAGTTTGAGAAGGCATACCCGGCCGCTTTTCAGGAGAACGTAAAGATGCCGCCTGCAGGACACTATGGCGATGCGGAGCTGGAGATCGGACGCGCATGCGTTCAGCTCGCCTCCCCGGATTTCAAGTATATGACCGGTGAGACCATCACGCTCGAGGGCGGAATGGGCCAGAGACCATAGGATATGATATCCGCCGAAGCGGGCAGGAGGGACACGGATGATAAAGATTCGCTGTGTAGTGGAGAGAATCACTTATCAGAATCCTGAAAACGGATATTCAGTGCTCAAGGTGCGCATAAAGGGATATGATGATCTGATGCCTCTGGTGGGGAACCTGTTGGATGCGAATGTGGGTTCTGTGCTTTTGGTGGACGGAGATTGGAAAGTAGACGCCAAATACGGGCGTCAGTTTGTGGCGGAGTCATGGGAGGAGACCATGCCCGCCACTATTTATGGTATCGAGAAATATCTCGGTTCCGGTCTGATCAAGGGCGTGGGACCTAAGTTTGCCGGAAGGATCGTGCAACGCTTCGGGACAGATACGCTGGAAGTGATAGAGACAGACGTGCAGAGGCTCCTCGAGGTTGAGGGGATCGGCAGAAAGCGCGTGGAGAGGATCGCCGAGAGCTGGGAGAGACAGAAGGAGATTAAAAATGTCATGCTCTTTCTGCAGGATCACGGTGTCAATACATCCTTTGCGGCAAAAATTTATAAACAGTATGGGAACGAGAGCATAGATATAGTTAAGAAGAATCCTTTTCGCCTGGCCGATGACATCTGGGGGATTGGTTTTAAGACTGCCGATCAGATTGCCCGGAAGCTGGGAGTGGAGAAGGAGGCTTTTGTGCGCCTTCGCAGCGGCATCATGTACACTTTGAGCAATCTGGCGGACGAGGGACATGTGTATGGTGAGAAGGAGCAGCTGATTGGCCGTGCGGCGCAGCTTTTGGAGGCGGACGAGGCGGCGGTGGTCATGACGCTGGATCAGATGCTGAAGGATAAGGACTTGATCCGGGAGACGGAAGCAATTTATCTGCCGCCCTTTTATTATGCCGAAACCGGAGTCGCCAATAAGCTTTTGCGGCTTCAGGAAGAGCCGGCCGGGGACCGGCTGTGGAGCAGACTGATGGAGGCAAGGCGGCAGACCGGAAATGAGAATCTCTCTGTGGACGTCGCCGGGATTCAGCAGTCTGTGGGAATGATCTATGACGAGGTGCAGGCCAATGCCATCAGGCAGGCTGCGGTATCGAAGGTGATGGTGCTGACCGGAGGCCCCGGAACCGGTAAGACGACCACCACGCAGGGAATCATCGCCGCATTCCGCGCTTACGGATTAAAAATCCTTCTGGCGGCGCCCACAGGGCGGGCCGCGCAGAGAATGACGGAGACCGCGGGGATGGAGGCAAAGACGATTCATAGACTGTTGGAATTCAGCCCGTCCGACGGGTATCAGAAAAATGAAGAACAGCCCCTTGAGGGAGATGTGCTCATCGTGGATGAGTGTTCCATGATAGATATCATCCTCATGAACGCGCTGCTCAAGGCCGTCCCGCCGGGGATGCGCCTGATCCTGGTGGGGGATATAGACCAGCTTCCCTCTGTGGGCGCGGGAAATGTACTGCGGGATATCATTGATTCGGGGCGCTTCCCGGTGGTTCGTCTGACCCGTATTTTCAGGCAGGCTCAGAACAGCCGGATCATCATGAACGCGCACCGGGTAAATGAGGGACATATGCCTGATATCTCCAACGGACAAAACACGGACTTCTTTTTCGTGCAGCGGGAGGAGCCGGAGCAGGTGCTGGAGGAGGTGGTGCGACTGGTGAGAGATAAGCTTCCCGGATACTACCATGTGCCCTCCGCGCAGATACAGGTGCTGACGCCGATGCAGAAAGGTGTGGCAGGAGCCGCGAATCTGAATATTGCCCTGCAGGAGGCGCTGAACGGCCGGGGGGAGGGGCTTCGCAGGAGCGGGTCGGTGTTTAGGCCAAACGACAAGGTGATGCAGATCAAGAATAACTATGACAAAGAGGTCTTTAACGGTGATATCGGCGTGGTGGAAAAGGTAGATCTTGAGGATAGAACTTTGGTTGTTGCGTTTGACAGGCGTCCGGTGGAGTATGATATAATGGAGCTGGATGAGCTGGTTCATGCTTATGCCGCCACCATCCACAAGTCCCAGGGGTCCGAGTATCCCATTGTGGTCATGCCCGTTCTGATGAATCACTATGTGATGTTGCAGAGGAATCTGATCTATACCGGCATCACGAGAGCGAAGAAGATTTTAGTGATGGTAGGGACGAAGAAGGCTCTGGCTTATGCAGTGCGCAACGTGACGGTACATAAAAGAAATACTCTGCTGAAGGAGAGGCTGTGGCAGACGTGAGACGGCGGCCGGAGCGGAGTTTTGGAATACCACGGAGAAAGAACGATCTGCAATTAATAGAGAAGATAAAACAAGGAGGTAATCGGGATGAATGATAAAAAGAAGAGCCCTGTTTTTAATCTGACGTTGTCGGCTATGTTTATGGCGGTGGGGCTGGTGCTGCCGTTTCTGACCGGGCAGATCCCTCAGATCGGCAATATGCTTCTGCCCATGCACATCCCTGTGTTTTTGTGCGGACTGATCTGCGGGTGGCAGTACGGCCTTGCCATCGGCCTTGCTCTGCCGGTTCTGCGGTATTTTCTGTTCAGTATGCCTGTGCTTTTTCCCACGGGAATTGCAATGGCCTTTGAGCTGGCTACATACGGATTCACCGTGGGATTCCTGTATTCGCATTCCCGCTGGCAGTGTGTGATCGCGTTGTACCGCAGCATGGTCACGGCGATGATTGCGGGGCGCGTGGTATGGGGATGTGTGCAGATCGTGCTGCTGGGGATAGACGGCAGAGGCTTTACCTGGCAGATGTTTATGGCGGGAGCGTTTCTGAATGCGATCCCGGGAATGATCCTGCAGCTGATCCTGATACCTGCGGTCATGATCGCCCTGAACCGCACGGGACTTGTAAAGTTCAGCAGGCATACGGCTCCGGTTCAGAAGCTGAGGAGTTGAGTATGGAGGACAGAGTTTTGGCAGTTTTGCAGCAGATCCGCATCAGCGATGCGTCGCCGCTGCTGATTGCCATCGACGGGAGATGTGCTGCCGGGAAGACGACATTGGCCGCCGCACTGCAGGAGAGCATTGGCTGTCACGTGATTCATATGGATCATTTTTTTCTGCAGCCCGGGCAGCGTACCCGACAGCGTTTGCAGGAGCCGGGAGGAAATGTGGACCATGAGCGTTTCCTGGAGGAAGTCATGCGGCCGCTGAGCCGTGGGCAGAGCTTTTCTTATCGGATATATGACTGCAGGACGATGGAGCTGTCGCCTCCGGTCCGGGTGGAGCCCGGAGAGATCACGGTGATTGAGGGATCCTATAGCTGTCATCCCGCTCTGTGGGAGTTTTACGGGTTAAGGATATTTATGGATGTCAGCGCAGAAGAGCAGCTTCGTCGTATTCGTATCAGAAACGGAGAACAGGCGGCCTCTGTGTTCTGTGAGCGCTGGATCCCCTTGGAAGAGCGCTATTTTGCAGCTTATCAGATACAGGAGCGCTGTGATCTGACATTTTAGCAGTTATTTATTGACACGGGATGAGTCGGACGATCAGACTGACAAGAGTATGAAAGGAGTAGGAAGATGGAACATTATTTTGGAGAGACAACGCCGAAGCTTGGATTTGGCCTGATGAGACTGCCTCAGGAGGCGTCCGGCAAAATCGATATAGAAGAGACCAAGAAGATGGTAGATCTGTTTATGGCCGCCGGGCAGAATTATTTTGACACAGCCTATGTCTATGGCAGCGGCGATTCGGAGCGGGCTGCAAAGGCAGCGCTGGTGGACCGCTATCCCCGGGAGAGCTATACGCTGGCCACAAAGCTCTGCGCATGGCAGGGCGCACATGATGAGAAGACGGCAAAGCAGCAGTTTTACACCAGTCTGGAGCGCACAGGGGCAGGATATTTTGACTATTATCTGCTTCACGCCCTACAGGCGGGAAACTACAAGACCTATGATCAGTATCATCTCTGGGATTTTGTGAAGGAACAGAAGGAAAAAGGGCTGATCAGGCATTGGGGCTTCTCGTTCCATGCAACGCCGGACATTTTGGATGAGATTCTGACCGCTCATCCGGACGTGGAGTTTGTCCAGCTTCAGCTCAATTATGCAGACTGGGAGAATCCCGATGTGACAGCCAGGGCCAATTATGAGATTGCCAGAAAGCACGGGAAGTCCATCGTGGTCATGGAGCCTGTAAAGGGCGGCGCATTGGCAGACCCGCCGGAGGCAGTGCGCACGATTCTGGATGAGGCCGGACGGAACGCATCTTATGCGTCATGGGCAGTCCGTTATGCGGCCTCGCTGGACGGAATCATCACGGTCCTCTCCGGTATGTCAAATGTGGCACAGATGGAAGATAATCTCTCTTATATGAAGGACTTTAAGCCATTGGACAAAGAGGAGCAGGAGCTGATCCGAAGGGCTCAGGAGGCCATCAACGGTGTGAAGTCCATTCCCTGTACGGCATGTCATTACTGTACTGCGGGATGTCCGAAGCATATCCCGATTCCGGAGATCTTTGCGGCGCGGAACAGACAGTTGGTGTGGGGACAGCTTGAGGGAGGCTGCGAGGAATATGCGCAGGCTACAAAGGATGCGGGGAACGCTGCGGACTGCATTGCATGCGGCCAGTGCGAGCGGGCCTGCCCCCAGCAGATCAGGGTGATCGAGAGCCTGAGGGATTGTGCGGAAGCATTTGCAAATTAAGATATGGAGAGGAATCGTTTTTATGCTGGCGTTGGTTAAGACATCAATCACATGTCTGCTATTTATGCTCTACATGATCGCATTTTATTACAGAAAACCTCATATACCGGTCAGGTCTACCAGAATTTTTCAGTGGCTTATCGCTGCAGCGCTGTTGAATTCATCCTTTGACCTGATCACGATTTGCACGGTCAATCACAGGGACACTGTGCCCCGGTTCGTGAATCTGTGGGCGCATATCATTTATTTAATGTCTATCCTGGCATATATTTATCTGCTGTTTATTTATATGAGAAGCTATCTTGAGACGAACCTGAAGTTTTCCAGGGTGGTGAGGGTCTTTCACACCCTGCCCTTCGTCCTGTCAACTGTGGGGATTCTCATATTGCCTATCACTTATGTCCACGGAGAGACAACGGATTATTCCTTAGGGCCAAAGGCCTATGCCCTGTACGGGAGTCTGGTGATCTATCTGTTCCTGATCCTGTATTACTGCCTTCGCTACTGGAAGATTCTGGACGGGGAGAAAAGATTGGCGATCATACTTGCAGTGCCCCTGTATGTGATCACCGCCGTGATCCAGATGATGATTCCCGAGACCTTGGTGGAGGTGGTCTGTTCTACCCTGATTTTGCTGGGACTGATTCTGAGCAATGAAAATACGGAAAAGTATGTGTACGAGAAGACGATGCTGTTCAATCAATACTCGTTTGAAAAGGTGTTGGAGGAATTTGACTTTGAAAAGCAGAGGATTACAATAGCGCTTCTCTGCTTTTGCAGGACAGAAAACAGTCCGGACTGGCAGCAGGAAGTCCTGATCCTCAATGACATTTACAGGGAAGTCAAACAGTTTCGCCTGTACGCATACCGTGTCTGCGAGAACGGCGTGGTATTTACCGGCAATGGCGAAGAGAAGCTGCGGATAGTGCTGGACCGCGTCAAGCGTAATATCGAAGATAAATATGATAAAGAAACTATTTGTATCGAGACGAAGCTGTTCACGGGAGATGCCACTGTCTCGCAGTACAGCTGCATGCGTAATATCATGTCATTCTGCTCTGAGTCCGGAAGCCGACTGGCCTATATCGACTATCTGACAAATATCTATAATCGAAATGCTCTGGAGCGGGATCTGGATAAAATAAAGAACCGGGAAAGAGACCAGAGAAAGGATAAAGACCGGCTTCAGGATAAGAGCCAGAAGTCTGACAGACAGCAGGATAGTAAAAATATATACTATTTTATGGCGGATTTAAATAACCTGAAAATAATTAATGATACCATCGGCCATTCTGCGGGTGATAAGCTGCTGCAAAGCTTTGCCTGTCTGCTTAACGATGCGGCCGGGGAGGACGGAAGAGCATACAGGCAGGGCGGAGATGAATTTGCAATCTTGTACAGCAAGGATGAGGAAAGCTTTATTCGTGATCTGGAAACGCGCTGCACAGATCATAACCGGTCCAGCACGGTTCCCATCAGTTATGCCATAGGTTTCTGTAATCTTGAAGATGAAAATTTCCGGGATGCCGCAGACCGGATGATGTATGCAGACAAGAGGAGAAAAAAACAGCAGATGCGGACTTCTGAAATAAAATCCGTGATCTGACCAAAATATAGGTAAAAGACAGCCCATGTATTATGAAAGATAATTATGTGGGCTTTTCTTTTGTCTAAATCAGTGTTTTTGGAACTTGGTTCGTATTATATATGACCGGTCAAATAAATGTACTGTTACGGAAAGAGGTATCTGCATTGAATGATAAAAAGATAATCGCTGCAATCGTCAGGAGGGATGAGAAGATGCTTGCGTATGCCGTGCAGAAATACTCCAGGCTTCTCTGGAAGATCTCCGCATCTGTTTTGATAAATGCGGCTTCTGTTCAGGACGTGGAGGAATGCGTGGCGGATGTGTTCATTTATCTGTGGCAATATCCTGAGAAATATGATCCTGACAGGGCAAAATTGTCTTCATGGCTTTGTGTGGCGGCAAGATCGCGGGCGGTGGACAGATACCGCCGGATCGCCGGCAGGAAGGAAGTGCCGCTGGAAGAGCTCACGGTCCAAAGCCTGGGATTGGGAAATGCGAAAATGACGGCGGAGGACAAAGATAAGACAAGGTTGCAAATCTGTATCGGGAAACTAAACGAAAAGGAAAGGGAGCTGATCCTGCGGCGGTATTATTATGAGCAGAAACCGGCAGAGATTGCGATAGCACTGGATATGCCGAAAAAACAGGTGGAAAACAGATTGTACTATACGAGACAGAAGCTGAAAAAAATGATGGAAAGCCGGGAAGGAGACCAGTCATATGGAAAAATTTAGAAAAGGAAATCTTCAAAACATACAGGCGCTTGTTCAAATGAAAACCGGAACGGCCATTACGGCAGACAAAAGGTCTGCCGGATCTAAGTTCGGACGGAGGGTGGTTCTGGCCGGGACGCTGCTTTGTTTTATGGCTTTCTGTGCTTTTGCATATGCGAAATTTTCAGGTTTGAACGGTGATGAAGCAGGATTTGCGGCAGTATACCAGGGAGACGGCAGATATGAGATCATAATAGTCAATGATTCGGATCGGGAACTAAAGCTGCAGGACAAAGTAAAGGTCATGCAGTGGTCAACCGGCAGGGAGATAGAGGGGGAGCCTGATAAGATCAGGATGGAGGTATCGGCAATTGGGCCCCATTCCCATGGAAGCGTTTATATCGACCTGTCAGAAGCATACGATATCGGGAAAATGGAGCAGAATCTGACGGAAGGGGAGTGGTACTATTTTGTTCTGACCAATAACGACTTCGCTTTCGGACAGGACTGGATGTGCGGCTTTGATTTTAAAACGGAACGGACAGAAGAGGTAAAACGTCGCCTGTTTGATGGGATGAAAGAGCGCAAAGAGCGGGAAGAGGAGAGAGAACTGACTGCCAGGCAGCAGCATGTTTCCGAAAACCTGGTCTATCCGGAATGGACATGGCCTGCCGTCAGCCGGGATGTGTCGCTTTCTTTTGGCAGGCAGGAAAACGGAACCTATTCAGATCATGTGAATATTGCCGGAGCATCCGGGGATGAGATTTATGCGGTTGCAGACGGAGTGGTGACAGAGGCGGCGTTTAAGACTGCCTGCGGAAACGTCATTGTGGTTGATATCGGCGACGGCGTTACGGTCAAGTATGGTCATTTAAAGGAGATTAAGGTGTCTGAGGGGGAGGAGATAAAACAGGGACAGGTGATCGCATCCCTCGGACAGACCGGAATGGCTACAGGGCCTAATCTGCTGTTTGCGGTAATGGTGGATGGGGAGGCAGTTGATCCGCTGGGGGCGGAATAGAGGGAAGTTAGGGAGCGAGGTTGGATGCTTAGGAAAATAGATTGATTAAAAGCCGCAATCTTTAGTAGTAAGACTCTTAAGATTGTGGCTTTTGTTAATTATTTAAATATAACTATTGCTTTTCCGGCTTCTATCGTGTTAGAACCGCTGAAATTCTGACCAGTCATGTTAAGTACGCCTGCGGGAGCGAGGTATGTTGTAATAAAATGGTCAATTGCGTAATCTTCAAAATAATTTGTGTCAAATGATATTCCCTTAACATTACTAATCATCCCTATCTTTTGAAGAAACACAGGAATCTTGAAAAGAGTGTGAGACCGTTTCAAGTTTTGTGTAAACTCAAAAACTGACATAAGATTTATGAATAGTTGCAAGCGGGCAGAGCCGGTCTTCTGGTTCTGCCCTTGTCTGTATTATACAGGGAATTTCATCCCTGTCAA
>CATKXY010000013.1 GCA_949840915.1 uncultured Lachnospiraceae bacterium
ATCTCCGTGAAGGGAGAGGGAGTAAAGGCAAAATATATCATCACCATCGACAGACAGGACGGCACGGAGGCGGTAGTAAAGACCATAGAAGAGGGAACACAGCTGACAGAGACAGACCTTCCTTCCATACTGACCAGAGAGGGCTACACCTTCCAGGGCTGGGTGGATGAGGACGGCAAAGCGGTCACAGTACCCTGCACACCCACCGGGAACATGACGATCAAGGCGCTCTGGCAGAAGAACAGTGAAGATCCGAAACCCGGCACAGGAGACGGAGAAGATCCCAGGCCTGATCCCGGCACAGGGGATGGGGAGGATCCGAAACCCGGTACAGAGGACGGAGAAGACCATATCGGCCTTGAGGTAGAGCTGGCAGATCCCGGTGAGGAGTATGCATATGTCAACAGCGCTGTCAAGCCTGCGATCATAGTCACCAACAATGGCGAAGTGCTGACAGAAGGTGCGGATTACACCGTGAAATACAGCAACAACATCAAAGCGGCGGATAAGGGGGCAAAGAATGCACCTAAGATCACCGTTTCCGGCAAGGGCAACCTCACCGGCAGCACCTATACCACTTTCAGCATCAAGCAGAAGGATCTGAACGATGACGATGTGGTAAAGGGAGATATCGTGGTGGCAAAGGGTTCCAAGGCAGTGCCTGTGCTGGTGTACAATGGCGTGAGGCTTGGAACGAAGGATTATGAGTTTGCAGAAAAGGGTGATGCGAAGAAGACGTTTAGCAGCGACGGATCCATCGTCTTAAACGGTAAGGGGAACTATACCGGAAGCATCAGACTGGATGTACGCGTGGTAGATAAGGCGGATCTGAAGAAGTTTACCGTAGAAGTGGGCAAAGAGACCCTGACCTACAACGGAGAGAAACAGCGTCCCACCATCACCGTGAAGGACAGCAAGAGCAAGGAAGTGCTGGACGAGACAAAGTGTACCGTTTTATGCAGTGGAGACGAGACATCCGCGGGGACCCAGAAGTTTACAGTGATCGGTATGGGCGAGTATACGGGAACCGTGTCGAAGTCCTACAATATCAAACCTTTGGCAGTAAAAGAAAGCGGAGCCTTTGAAGTGGAGGGAGTGGAAGAGAGCTATGCCTTCCGGAGTGCAGGCGTGACCCTGGAGGAGCTGAAGGTATACTACGGGCAGGAGAAAGAGCTGCTTACGGCCGGCAGAGACTATAAGGTGAGCTACAGCAACAATAAGAAGGTGAGCGGCAAGACCAATGCGAAGTACACGATAAGCTTCCTTGGCAACTACAAGGGAAGCAAGGCTGTGAGCGGAACCTTCAGGATCACGGCAGAGCCGCTGAGCAATGACACGGACGGTCTCAAGATCGTTGCGGCAGACAAGACTTATAAGAAGCCCGGCCAGTACAAATCGGCGCCTTATGTGAGCATAAACGGCGTGCTGCTGAAGGGCTCGGACTACAAGGTGGAGTACTATCTTGACGAGGCGATGATGACCACCCCCATGGGCGGCAAGAACAAAGTGAGCGTGGAAGAGGGAGCAGACAGCGTCACCGTATATGTGAAGATCACGGGAAAAGGCAATTATGCACCTGCTGATACAGATACCTATGCGAGTACGTCTTATGAGGTATGCAAGGTAGGAGAAGGTCAGGCAGACCTGTCCAAGGCGAGAGTGACCATCGTGGACGCAGGCGGTAAGAAGCTGACAAAGGCAGAGTACACGGGACTGGAAGTGGAACCTGCCGTGAAGGTAGAGATCAAGGACGGAAAGAGCTGGAAAGAGGTAGATCCGGACCAGTATGAAGTGACCTGTGTGAACAATGTAAACAAGGGAAGGGCAACTGTAGTGATCACCGCAGTGGGAACGGATTATGTGAGCAGCAAGACCGCCGCATTCAATATCGTGGCAAGGAATCTCAAGAGCCACACCGGTCTGATGGATAATCTGTTCAAGATGTTCGGAAAGTAATAAGATTTATTTTCGGGGCTGTCGCACCGGCACAAATTAGCCGGGCGGCAGCCTTTATTTTTGATTTGTTTCCTGTTTGGTGTATTGGAGTTTTACATTTGGTATGTTAATATAAACAAGATTACCCGGGTGTTTTACAAGAAAAGAAATCAAGAATGTTTTTGACATTTTAGGCAATTACTATGCATTGATGGAGATTTATGGTTCTGAAAGGATATTGACATGAAATTGTTGAGAGTCAAGGCGGATGGATTTAAAAACTGTGCGGACAATTTTGAAATTAACCTGATGGCAAAATCAGAATGCGCTAAGGACAAGGAGGATTGTGAACTGCTCCGGATAGATGAGGGGTTGTATGTCTTTAATACAGTAGGCATCGTGGGGAAAAATGCTTCCGGCAAGACCTCTGCTTTAGAACTGCTGGACTGGTGCTATGATCTTTTAAGTACATTCAGTTTGAGCGGGAAAGGCTGCGGATATCACGGAGTGCAGCTGGAAATGATTTTTTATCTGGAGAAAACATTGTATAAGTATACGGTAGTGCTGGATAATACCAATACGCCGGAGGATAGAGCAGTTTTTAAAGAACAGAAGTTATACTGCAAGAGGTACAATAAACAAAGTCCGCAGCAGATTATTGCGGGAGAATGGCATGAGAAACCGACTGCGTTGTGGGACATGGCAGAGGATTATTCTATTCTCCGCTTTATTCTGAAAGAACCGGCTGTCAGGGAGATTTATTATGACGCTTTGATGGAAGTTGAAGAGGGTTATGGTTTTACTTATCAATTGATGAAGCTGATGGGGCTGGATCCGGGATATCTCAATCGGATCATCCCAATATTTGACAGGAATATTTCGGAGATAAGGCAGGTTGATGAGACGCATTATATTTTGATTTACCAAGGAGCCGAGAGGAATTATTCGGGCAGGGAGCTGCTGCGATTTTTGTCCGGCGGAACCACCAAAGGAATGAATCTGTATATTCTGGCAGTGATGTCTTTGACGGTAGGATTTGACCTGCTTGTAGATGAAATAGAAAGCTGTCTTCACAAGACACATGTCAAAAATTTGATCATGCTCTATAAAGATAGGAAGGTTAACCGAAAGAATGCCACATTAATCTTTTCCACACATGACAGCGAACTTTTGGATCTGTTCAACCGTGGGGATAGTATCTGGGTGGCTCACTCCGAGGGCAAGATTGTGATAGAGAATATATATGATAAATACGGTTCCTGTCCGGGATATTTAAAAAGCAGATTTTATCAGGAGCTGTTTGATTCTGTGGCTGATTATGAGGCTATGATGAATCTAAAGAGAATGCTGATGCAGTAAGAGCTCCTGAAATATTGCTTCCATTCCTTTTTTATCCGGAATATGTCCGCAGTTTTCTATTATTTTACAGCTGATACGTGGATTTTGGGTAGTATCTGCAAAATTTTTGATTTTTGCGGTGGATGTCACGATGTCCGTGCTTCCCTGCAGTATGGTATAAGGTACGGAAACTTTTTCCAGATCTTCGCTGAGATCAATGCTGAAAAGTTCCTTCAGCAGGGAAGTGTTCCGGGCATATCCATTGATAAATAATGCCAGAATATCCTTTATATGATAATCAGGGCTTGTAAGTAATCCGAATAGTTTCTTTATGATAAAACCCATGGGAGCTTTCTCACAGGATTTGCATTGATAGCCTTCCGTATATTTGTGAATCCACCGCATAAGGGTCCGGGCTTCCCGGATACTGTGACTGGCCTGTTGTCTGATCCGGGCCAGTTTTCTTTTTTGCCGGGAGGGCATTGGAGCAGCATCAAGCGCTTCAAAGACCTCTTCATTAAATGCAATTTCGCTTACTACCTGTCCATATGTCACACAGCAGTCCACAGGGACTGAGAAGGCAGTGACGGCTTTCAGTGCCAAAATACTGCCCCAGGAAACTCCCAGGAGGATAATTCGGTTTTCGGGAAATAAACGCTTGATTTCCAGAATGAGATTTCTGGTCATTTCCGTAAAATGATGTATGGAGAAATGATCATTGATGGGATAGTCATTGATCCCGCATCCCAATTGATCCCAGTAGACCATAGTCACGGATTCCGTAATTTCAGGAAGTATCCCCCGGCATCCGACTGAAAACGGAAAAGGAAATCCCGGTCCGCCGTGCAGGAAAATAACCACCGGGTTACTTTTCTTTTTCCCGTCTATGGCAACCTTTTGGGGATAACCGCCCAACATGAATTCTCTGATCTCGGATATTTCATTATCAGCTATGATCTGTTTTCTTCGTATGCGTTTTCCGTATGCCTGTTTCATGTAATTCTCCGTTTTTTGCTTTCTACATATTCACATCACATATTATATCAAATACCATGTGGAAATGCATTAACTAATCATTTTTGTTACGGTAATTTAAAGTCAATAATATTTTACAATACAAGCAATCGTATTGTAAGAGAAAATATTAATTTTATATAAAGTATGTCATAAAAATAATAGTAAAAGTCAATAAAATCACTTGAAAATTTATAGATAAAACGCTGAATTTTTGGCAAATTGCACAAAAATATTGCATATCTGTTTGATAAATGATACTATCAGAATAACTAAGATGCGCGCGCCGGCGCATTAAGTTCCAAAGCAGTAATACTAAATTTTAAAGGAGGAATGATTGGGATGTATAGGCAATTCAACTTGACAAAAAAGCTTAAACATCAGTTGGGCAGTGCAATCTCCATTATATTGTCAGTTGCAATGCTTGTGACGGCACTTCCGATGGAATTACTGGGAATCGGCAGTGTGGAGGCGGCGGAAGCTCTCCAACCGGGATCGGTAGGGGACATGAAGTGGGTGTTTATGGCGGAGACAGCGGAAGAGGCTGTGGTGATCGAAGGTTCGACGGGCATTTATAAAGGCCTGGAGATCGACGCCACCGCAGGAAAACTGTCAGTGAGAAATCAGCAGTGGGCGCAGTTTAATACAGGAGCGATTATTAAAGTACCTGTAGACGGACCCTGTGAGATCACGGTCAACAATTATGACACGCAGTATAAGGTAAACGGTGAAGCGGCGACGGAGAAGACACAAACCTTTACCTATGAAGGAAGTGCCGGCTATGTTCCGGTGGAATCGACGGGATCTTCCTATATTGACAGCATAGAGCTTAAGCATCTGGAGATTCCGGATGGGACACAGGATGGTCTGGACAAACCTGGTTCCGTAGGAGACAAGAAGTGGGTGTTTATGGCGGAGACAGCGGAGGAGGCTGTGGTGATCGAAGGTTCGACGGGCATTTATAAAGGCCTGGAGATCGATGCCACCGCAGGAAAACTGGCAGTGAGAGATGAAAAGTGGGCGCAGTTTAATACAGGAGCAATTATTAAAGTACCTGTGGACGGACCCTGTGAGATCACGGTCAGCGCTTATGACACGCAGTATAAGGTAAACGGTGAAGCAGCAACGGCGAAAGAGCAGACCTTTACCTATGAAGGAGAGGCAGGCTATGTTCCGGTGGAATCCACAGGCAATTCTTATATCGATTTCATCGAACTCAAGCACCTGGGGGATCAGGGAACACAGGATGGTGTGGATAAACCCGGTTCCGTAGGGGACAAGAAGTGGGTGTTTATGGCGGAGACAGCAGAGGAGGCTGTGGTGATCGAAGGTACAACAGGTATTTATAAGGGCCTGGAGATCGATGCCACCGCAGGAAAACTGGCAGTGAGAGATGAAAAGTGGGCGCAGTTTAATACAGGGGCAATTATCAAGGTGCCTGTAGACGGACCCTGTGAGATCACTGTAAACCACTATGACACGAAGTATAAGGTAAACGGTGAAGCAGCAACGGCGCAGACGCAAACCTTTACCTACGAGGGAGAGGCAGGCTATGTTCCGGTAGAGGCGACTGGCGATTCCTACATTGATTCCATTGAAATCAAACATTTGATTGATTATATTGCAGAGGGAACTTACCTCTTTGGCAATATGCCCGAGGAAACTGCAAGGTCGATCAAAGGTTTGACTCTGGAAGGAAGTTTTGCAGATTTTGCCAATAAGCATGGTTTTAAGGCAAATGACGGCGCTTCCGCTTTATGGCTGGAGCTGTCCGGACAGGCCACTATAACGGTTACCACTTGCGTTTACGGGAACGGCGATCTCAAGAGCTCAAGCGGTGAAGTTACGACCGGAACCGTAAAAGAAGAGAGCGGTACAGGTAAAGAATTCACAGTCAACGCAGCAACAGGTAAGACGAAGCTGACTCTTGGTGCAGGCGCCTATGTACATAGTATGTCTGTCACTTATGACTATGTGGGCGAGCGTCCGGTGCTGGATTCCAAGACCCCTGATGTGTGGGATTTTGGTGCAGCGGCAGTGGAAGGTGCAAATAACATTCTGACTGCTGATGTGATTAACGGATTTTATCCGAATGTCACTGCAGGAAGCAAAGAGGTTAATATTCCCGCCTTTGTTTCACGGGATATTAATAATGTACCGGCAGTTAAACTTGTGACTGATAAGACGGGTAACCGCCTCAGAACTGCCAATACAAAACTGACTCGTTATGATGAAGCCAGCCTGACTGACAAGGACGGTAATGTTTACGAGGGTCATTTGTATTCCAATTATGATAGTTCAGAAGCAACTCGACTGGACATTTATCTCTATGAGGGTGATACTCTGAAATGTATGCTTGGTTCCAACGAGAAACCGGCAACTTACAATTTGTATGCCCCCAACGGTGAGATTTGCGGTACTTTTAATTATACTGCACAGAATGAAGTGGAAGAGGCAGTATTCCATGCGGCTGAGGATGGCTGGTATAAGCTGATCTGCATGGATGAAAAGCTGGTGTGTGCCCGCATTACAAGAGAGCATGCTCCCGTGGCTGCCGTATCAGGCGCTATTGATATCACAAAGGCCCAGGATATTCCTGCGAATTATGGAATTATTTTCACTAATATGACCACGGGTCAGGCAACTGAGATGACCGTGGAGAATAACGCATATTCCGGCAAATTGTATGGCGGATATACCTATCAGGCATCTTTGAAGGGTGCGGATGGATATGTAGTCAAAGAGGGAAGATTCCTGGAGCTGGCAAAGGTCGAGAGCGCAGAGCACAAATTAGGACTGGAGAAGGTGGTTCAGAGGGTTATTACCGGTAAGATCACCGGGCTGCCTGCCGATCAGCTTGAGAAGGTGGAGCTGACCTTTACTGTTCCCGAGGGTTATGTATTTAAACCGGTGTTTGTCCTTGACAGGGCGACAGGGGAGTATACGCTGAATGTAGAGAGCGGAGCGACCTATGCGGTTACTGCGGATTTGGTAAATGATTATGATCTGCAGACAACCGAGATATCAGCCACTGAGGATAAAACGGCGGATATCGAGTTTAAGAAGAAGCCTGTATATGAAGTGACACTGAACATCACAGGTGTTGAGGATGCATCCAAGGCTTCTGCAACATTTACAAACATTGACGAGGAAGGCTATGTATACTCTTTCACTATGTCAGAGAAGATGGAGCTGAGAGACGGCAGATACAGCGTTGTTGTTACAGGTCTGGGTAATTATCCTGTGGCACAGGGCCTCACTCCCAATGTAAATGTGAAGGGAGCGCCTGTAACCTCCACGGTTCCGTTCCATGAAATCAGCAATTGGGATTTCGGTGTTCTGAATGAGACAGTTGATTTTATGACATTGGATGATAAGACTTACTATGTGGGTCTGGCACTCAGCGGTGCCGTTGCTAAAAATAAGTCCTACCTTCTGATTAAACCGGAAGCTTCCATCACGATTCCCGATCTGAAGAAGGATGACAAAGTAACGGTTAAATACTGTTATGAGGCGGCATTCAAACTGGGCGATGTCACTGTTGATGAGAAGTCCGGCAGCACAGCTCAGATAGATTCCGTCGAATATACGGTTAAAGAAGACGGAAATGTGGTTCTTGAGGGTATCACCGGTACCAATGCAGGGCAGGGTTTTCTCTGCAGTATAGAGGTATTGAAAGCTTCAGCGGTGCTTCCGTATGCTGCAACCTTATCGGTAGGTCAGGATAAGACTTATAAGACGATCGGCGATGCTTTGGCAGATGTGAGAAAAATGAACAGAACAGCAGATCAGAAGGTTACCATTATGATCGATCCCGGTAACTACGAGGAGATGCTGGTTGTCGATACGCCGAATGTCACTCTGAAGAACGCATCCGAAACTCCCAGCATCGAGCTGAAGAAGAAGGGCGTTGAGATTGATAAGAACGCAGTCAGGATAACATGGTATTATGGACACGGATATACTTATTATAGTATGGGATCCGATTATAAGTACAATGCAGAAGTGCTTGAGGTAAACAAGTCTAACGGATATGCAAGCTGCACTAATCCCGGTGCCGGGTCAGGTACTTATTGGAACTCTACCGTGGTAATCGCTGCAGATAATTTTAATGCAGAAGGTATTATCTTTGAGAATTCCTTTAACCAGTATGTATCAGCCAAGTCTCTGGAGGATGTGATCGTGGCACAGAGCGGAGCGAAGGAAGGTACTGCAAAGCGTGCGGAGATGACCACTTTCGGCGATACCAAGGTTCAGGAAAAGGATTATGTTGAGAGAGCGGCAGCTCTGGCAATCACCAACAACATTAAAGAGGTTTATTTTAAGAACTGTAAGTTCGTCAGCAGACAGGATACGCTGTACGGCGGCAGCAATGTGACAGCAGGTTTTGAGTATTGCTCTATCTATGGCGGTACCGATTATATCTTCGGCGGTATGACGGCTGTGTTTAAGCAGTGTGATCTTGTGTTTAACACAAATGATCAGACAGTAAAGGGATTAAAGGATGATGTGGGTTACATCACCGCTCCCCAGCAGACGGCAGGCAGAGGATATCTGATGTACAAGTGTACGGTTACCTCCACCACTCCCGGTGTGGATACCGCTTCCAAGCATACTTCCAAACCCGGTTATTTCGGCAGACCTTGGCAGGGCGTTACCGGTGAGGCCGTGTTCTATAAGACCACCATCGAAAAGACGGATCGTTTCTGGAATACAGGCGATTACAAGCTGGGCGATTCCCTGATCTGTGCCGAGGGCTGGAACAGTTCGCTGGGCGGCGAGTCTGCACTGTGCGGAGAATACGGTACTATCGAGGAATCGGGCGTTGACAATTCTGCAAACAGAGTAGGCTGGGCACAGGTATTTAAGGAGGAGAAGCTGGCGGACGGAACGCCTATCTCCATCCAGGGATTCCTGGGAGCCTGGGCAGCTCCTTTCGGGCCGGATGATGAGAAGCCTAATCCTCCTAAGCCCAGTATGCCTGAGGGATTATACATCGATGTATTGGAAGATGAATTCGAGTACACCGGAAGCGCTATCAAGCCTGCAATTGAGGTTTACAACAATGGCGAGCTGCTCACGGCAGGAATTGATTATACCGTGAAGTACAGCAACAATGTGAAGGCATGTACGGATAAGACCGCTAAGAACGCTCCCAAGATTACCGTTACGGGTAAAGGGAATCTGACCGGTGGTACGAGCACTACGTTCGTGATTCGTCCCAAGGATATTTCCGAGGTATCAATCGGAAAGATTATAGTGGCGAAAGGCTCCAAGGCAACGCCTGTGCTGGTTTATAACGGTATGAAGCTTGGTACGAAGGATTACACCTTTGATCCTGCAACGGATGCCAAGAAGAAATTCACGGAGGACGGCACCATCACTCTCAAAGGAAAGGGCAACTTCGGCGGTATGGTTGTTCTGGATGTAAAGGTGGTAGATAAGACCAATCTGAAGAAGTTCACGGTAGAGGTAGGAAAAGAGGTTCTGACCTACAACGGCGAGGAACAGGTTCCCACCATCACGGTAAAGGACAGCAAGACCAAAGCCGTTCTGGATGAGACACAGTACTTTGTCGTATACAGTACAAACAAAGTTTCTGCAGGAACCCATAAGTTCACCGTAATAGGTATGGGCGAGTACAGCGGCACTGTGGCGAAGTCCTACAAGATTAAGCCTGTAGTGTCCAAGGAAACCAGTGCATTTACCGTGGAGGGTGTAGACCCGGACGGTTATACCTTTGACAGAGCCGGTGTGACTCTGGATGACGATCTGGAGGTATATTACAGCGCAGATAAGGTGCTGCTGACTGCCGGCAGGGATTATAAGGTAACCTACAGCAACAATAAGAAGGTAAGCACTGATAAATCCAAGGCTAAGTATAAGATAACATTCCTGGGAGACTATAAGGGAAGCAAGGCGCTGAGCGGAACCTTTACGATCAATCCTGCGCCTTTGAACAATCAGACAGAAGGCCTGAAGATCGGCGTGGCAAACAAGGTATTCAATAAAGCGGGCATTTACAAATCCGCACCTATTGTTACGATTGACGGCGTGGCATTGAAGGGTTCCGACTACAAGGTTGAGTACTATCTGGACCAGGAAATGAAGACACCTATGGACAGCAAGAATAAGGTTATGCAGGCAGGAGCAAAGGTATATGTTAAGATTACCGGAAAAGGTAATTATGCACCTGCAGACGCCGGCAGCTTTGCCACTGAGGAATATGAGGTATGCGCAAAGAGCGAGAGCCAGAGAGATATGTCCAAGGTTAAGGTAACCTTTGTAGACGCTGCAGGCAATAAACTGACTAAAGTGCCGTTTACCGGTGAGGAAGTGGAGCCCGCAGTAAAGGTAGAGTTTAAGAACGGAAAGACCTGGGAGGTTGTACCTGCCGACCAGTATAAGCTGACCTATGTGAATAATGTAAACAAAGGCAAAGCAACCGTTATTGTTACAGCTAAGAATAAGCAGGATAATCTGTATGTGGGCAGCAAGACTGTAAAATTCAGTATTGTGGCTCAGAGTATTAAGAATCGTACGGATATCTGGAGTAATATTGCAAATCTTCTTGGTCTGTAAGTCAAATACGTCAAATGAGAAAGGCGGCGTACATCTGAAAGGATGTGCGCCGTTTTTAAATTTTTTAGGGTACATATTTTAATGCTTTCCGGGGCATTCTGTTTATATGAGACAGAGAACATTCGATTTTTATGTGCTTTTATTTTTTCTGATTTCCTTTGCAGGCTGGCTGTGGGAGGTGGGGCTGTATCGGGTAACGCAGCATGCGTGGATAAACAGAGGTGTTTATTATGGCCCTTATCTGCCCATTTATGGTGCAGGGGGGCTTTTGTTGTGGTTTATGCTGCATCGGCTGCACCGGAAGCCTTTCTGGACTTTTTTATTTTCGGCAGTCATCTGTTCTGTACTGGAGTATAGTACCAGCGTGTTTCTGGAGTGGAAGTGGGGAGTGCGCTGGTGGGATTATGAAGGGCATTTCCTAAATCTAAACGGACGGATCTGTCTGCTGGGAGCAATTTGTTTCGGATTGGGAGGGACTGCGCTAAACTGTTATTTGCTGCCACTATATATGAAGCTGTATCATCGTCTCTCGCGGAAATGGAGATATATCCTGTGCGGTATTTTTCTCACGGTTTTTATTTTGGATGTGACATGGTGTGCTGTGAGGCCCAACTCGGGATACGGAATTACAGGATAAGACACACGGCAAAATAGTTCAAGGGGAAGTGATCACGGGATTGAAAAAAAACGCAGTTGTGATAGAATAAAATATTATAGGCAGAAAGATACAGGAGGATGACATGCAGATTATTATTGTGGGCTGCGGTAAGGTAGGGATTGCACTGACGCAGCGGCTTAGCACGGAGGATAATAATATTTGTATTGTGGATGTGGACAAAGATGTAGTGCATCAGCTGGCAGCGGAATGCGACGTCATGGGCCTGGTGGGAAACGGTGCCAGCTATGGTGTGTTGGTGGAGGCAGGAATTGAGCACGCGGATCTGCTCATAGCTGTGACAGAGTCGGATGAGCTGAATCTGCTCTGCTGTGTGATTGCGAGAAAGGCATCCCGCTGTCAGACCATCGCCCGGGTCCGTAATCCCATGTATAATGTCGAGCAGCAGTTTCTGCAAAAGGAGCTGGGGCTGTCCATGATTATCAATCCTGAGCAGACTGCGGCGGCGGAGATTGCGGATCTGTTGTGTTTTCCGGGAGCTATCGGAATTGATACATTTTCCAAGGGCGGTGTAGAGATGCTGCGTTTCAGGATTCCGTCGGATTCCATGCTGCATGAAATGTCGCTGAAGGAAGTCTCAGCCAAGATCCGCTGTGATTTTCTGATCTGTGCGGTGGACCGGGAGAATGAGGTGAGAATTCCCGACGGTAATTTTGTACTGCGTTCCGGGGATGTCATCTCTATCGTTACATCCCGCAAGAACGCCATTGAGTTTTGCGAGAAAATCAATCTCAAGACAAACGGTGTGAAAAACACCATGATCATAGGGGGCGGCAAGATATCGCTTTATCTGGCGCAGCAGCTTCTGAATATGGGGATTGACGTCAAAATCATAGAGAGGGATATCAGGCGCTGTGAGGAACTGACGGAGCTTTTGCCGGAGGCTGTGATCGTTCATGGGGACGGAAGCAACGAGTCTCTGCTGCAGGAGGAGCGTATTGATAAGATGGCGTCTTTTGTGGCGCTGACCAATATGGATGAAGAGAATATTCTGCTGTCGCTGTTTGCCAAAAAGAGGGTGAGCAGTAAAGTTGTGACAAAAATCAACCGGCTGCAGCTCAACGAAGTCATACATAATCTGGACATGGACAGTGTAGTGTATCCGAATCTTCTGACTGCACAGAAAATTTTGCAGTATGTGCGCGCCACCAAGAATTCTATCGGCAGCAATGTGCAGACCTTGTACCGGCTCTACAACGACAGGGTGGAGGCGCTGGAGTTTCATGTGTCGGATAACTCTCATATAACAGGGATTCCTCTGCAGAATCTCCAATTGAAATCAGGGCTGCTCATCTGTTGTATCACGCGGAATAATCAGTTGATCATACCTGACGGACAGGCGTGTATCCTGCCCGGGGATTCTATCATTGTGGTGACTACAAGACTGGGTCTGCAGGATGCCAGGGATATTTTGAAGGGCTGAGGATAAAAGTGTATGAATTATTCCATTATTCGATATGTGCTGGGAACAGTGTTGAAATTTGAGAGTCTGTTTTTGCTTCTGCCGGTGTTTGTGGGTGTTATTTATGGGGAGAGAAGCGCGTGGTCCTTTCTGGTGGTTGCATTGATGTGTCTGGGTGCGGGAGGACTTCTGAGCTTTCGCAAGCCGAAAAGCTATGTTTTCTACGCTTTGGAAGGTTTTGTAAGTGTATCCTTGAGCTGGGTGGTCTTAAGTCTTTTCGGGGCCCTGCCCTTCTGGGTCAGCAGGGAGATTCCCTCTTTTACGGATGCTGTTTTTGAGGCGGTTTCGGGCTTTACTACCACGGGGGCCAGCATTTTGTCCGATGTGGAAGCACTTTCTCACTGCTGTCTGTTCTGGCGCAGCTTTACGCATTGGATCGGAGGCATGGGGGTTTTGGTGTTTGTGCTGGCGGTATTTCCGATGCGGGGCGGACAGACCATGTTTCTCATGAAGGCGGAAAGTCCGGGGCCCTCTGTGGAAAAGCTGGTGCCCAGAGTCAGGACCACGGCAACGATTCTCTATGGGGTCTATACAATTATGACTTTTGTTGAGATCATTTTACTGTATGCCACAGGGATGTCACTATTTGATTCGGTGACCCTCTCCATGGGTACGGCGGGAACAGGCGGTTTTGGCGTGCTCAACGACAGTGTGGGAAGTTATGCGCCCCATCTGCAGGTAATTATTACCGTATTCATGATTTTGTTCGGCATTAATTTTAATATTTATTATCTTTTGCTGCGTAAAAAACCCGGGGCTGTCCTGCGTTCTGAGGAGCTGCGGGCTTATCTGGGCATCATAGCGGCCAGCGGTCTGTTGATTGCATGGAATATCAGAAAGATATTCCCCGATCCGCTGGAGGCGCTGCGGCATTCTTTTTTCCAGGTGGCTTCCATTATCACCACCACCGGATATTCCACGGTGGATTTTAATGTATGGCCCCAGTTTTCCACCGGAATTCTGGTCTTGCTGATGTTTGTGGGGGCCTGTGCGGGCAGTACGGGAGGTGGTATGAAGGTATCCCGTATTGTGATTATGATCAAAAATATGATGAAGGAGATTTTTCTCATCAATCATCCCCATGGTGTACGAAAGATCAAGCTGGACGGGCGTACGGTGGAGAGAGAGACATTGCGGTCCATTCATACTTTTGTGGTGAGCTATGCGCTGATCTATGTGGTTTCCATGCTGTTGATCAGTCTGGATAATTTTGATTTTACCACGAATTTTACGGCCGTTGCGGCTACGATCAACAATATAGGACCGGGATTGTCCATGGTTGGGCCAGCAGCTAATTTTGGCATATTTTCCGCGTTTTCCAAATATGTCCTGATATTTGATATGCTGGCGGGACGTCTGGAGCTTCTGCCCATGGTAGTGCTGTTTGCTCCCATCACATGGAAACGCCGTTGACAGATGTATACATATGTAAAATGCCGGCAGCTATGATGGATAATTCTGGAAAAAGAGAAAATTAAGATATTTTAAATGGACAAATGATGAGATTGAATATAAAATAAGAATTGGAGTTTTAAAAAAGATTTCTACGAAAGGAATATCTCATGAAGATGAAGTATTTGAAGACGAAACAGATCATTGCAGCAGTTCTGGCTGCGGCCTGTATGCTGACTGCCTGCGGAACTCCCGCGGATAGTCCGATCATTCAGGAGATTGAACCCGAATCAACAGTTGTACCTACTTCCGGTGAAACGGAATCCTCTTCCGAAGAGGCAGAGAAAGAGTTTTCTGTGATCAGTGAGAGAACCGAGGTAAACGGACAGATGCAGAGCTATCTCACCGGTGAGTGGAAGGACACGGATATTGTTCAGAGGAGACCGCTGGCGATCATGGTACCCAACAATCCCCCTGCCATGCCGCAGCACGGCCTTTCCAAGGCAAGCATCATCTATGAGGCTCCCGTGGAGGGACGCATCACACGTCTGATGGCTGTAGTCGAGGATTATGATGATCTGACTTATATCGGGCCCATCCGCAGCAGCCGTGACTATTTTGTGTATGAGGCCATGGCACTGGATGCTATTTACTGTCACTGGGGTCTGGCGGTTCCCTATGTTCAGGAGCTGCTCAATTCCAGCAGAGTGGATAATATTTCTCAGTCGGTCGGCGGCATTTCGAGCCCTTATGAACCGGCCTTTTCGAGAAGAAAGGATCGTAAGAGCGGCGGTTATGCCACGGAGTTTACGGCATATATGTGGCTTAAGGAGGCAGGCCCCAGCGATGGCACGGATGCTCCCGAGAGTTCCGTGAAGGGTTATAGTGCAGGTGTGGAGACCAAGGGTTACGGCAAGACCTACAAGGATTCCGGACGTTTCGACAAGCTCAACAGAGGTTATGAGGCGTTCCCGTTTGCCAATGACTGCACGGCTAAGTATGAGGAGTTTCCCGATGCGCTGGAGATCCGTCCCGGTGGAAGCAAGAGCAACAAGGGCGGTTACAGCTCAAACGGTGCATGTTTCACCTACAATGAGGCGGACGGATTGTATTATCGCTCTCAGTACGGTGACAAGCAGATTGATGAGCTCACAGGCGAGCAGCTTGCGGTAACCAATGTAGTATTTAAGGTCTGTCACGGTGAGGTGAGAGACGACCACGATTATCTGGCTTTTGCGGTGCATGGTTCAGGAGATGCCTATGTATTTACCAACGGTAAGAAGATCAAGGCTACCTGGAAGCACGATAGTGATTATGATGCCAATCATTACTACGATGAGAATGGCAATGAGATTGTCTTCAATCAGGGCAGTACCTGGTTCTGCAATATCTGGGAGGAGTATGCTCAGTATGCGGAGGCAGACGGCGAGAAACTCTTTTAAGCTTCTCTGACCGGCTTTATTCCTTGAAAAAATAAGAACATAAAATGGATTAATAAAAAGACAGTGGTTTTTGCTGAAGTAGGCAAATTTATAGCGGAAACCACTGTCTTTTTGTTATACACTGTATAGGAAGGGAGCCGTATTATGAAGATAAATCAGAAATTCAATCAGGAAATGATCTTAAAGGGAAATATGCTGAAGGCAATTCTGACTCTGGCAATACCGGTGGTGATTAACAGTTTCTTGCAGACAATGTATAATCTGACGGATACCTACTGGCTGGGAAAGATCGGCACCAATGAACTGGCGGCCATCAATCTGGTGACACCGGTACAGAATATCATTATCAATTTCGGAATGGGAATTACCGTGGCGGGATCCGTACTCATCTCGCAATATATCGGCGGAGGGGAGAAGGAACATGCCAAGAGTATGGCCAATCAGATTTTTGCCTGTGCCATGGGATTTTCATTGGTCTGTGCGGCGGTAGTATTTTTTATAACACCGGGTGTCGTGGGTTGGCTTAGAGCGGATGGAGCCACCTATCATCACGCTTGTACTTACCTGCGCATTGTGGTGTGGGATATGCCGTTTCTGTACATGGTCAATATTTTTTCTGCAGTGCATCAGGCGCAGGGAGATACAGTACGTCCCATGCTTCTGAATCTGGTGGGAATCCTGTTAAATATGGTATTGGATCCGCTGTTTATGGTGGGCATGAATATGGGAACCGCCGGAGCCGCGTCTGCTACGCTGCTGGCGAAGGTGCCGCCTGCAGTGGTTGCATTCTGCATACTCTGCAGACGCGGCGACGGGGTATATCTGGATGTACGCAGTATCCGCTTCAGGCTGGAGGATATCAAAATGATTCTGCGTATCGGTCTGCCCACGGCTGTGGGAGGCAGTACCATGCAGCTGGGATTTTTGCTGATGAGCAGGAATGTGTACGCATACGGCGATCAGGCCATGGCCGCTTACGGTATCGGCAACAAGATCAATGGTCTGATCTCAATGCCCAGCAATGCCATCGGTTCGGCTGTGGCTACGATCGTGGGACAGAATATGGGGGCCAGGCAGGTGGAACGCGCCAGGGAGGGTTATCTGCTCTCCATGAAAATTGCGGTTGCATTTTTGTTCATAGGTGGTATGATCTTATCAAGGGATGTGATTTCCACATATATTGTGAGTATCTTTTCGGATGATGCGCAAGTGGTGGCCATGGCTGCGGATTTCCTGAGCATTATGGCGTTCTGGTGTTTTACCAACGGGGTCTATAATGCTACCACCGGATTGTTTCAGGGAACAGGCCACACAGAGTTTACAATGGCCATTGACGCCGCGAGGTTATGGGTGTTCCGTTTTCTGACCATATGGTTCTGCGAGACCATTCTGCATATGGGAGTGCGCAGCATCTGGTATTCCGTGGTTGTCAGCAATGGAATCTGTTCCGCGATCTGGCTTATATTCTATAAGAGTAATATCTGGAAAAAATCCAGGATCAGGGTGGGGAAGGATGAGACCAAAGCGTAGAGCTATACTTTACATCAGTATTGCGATTCTGACAGTGCTGCTCAATCTATTGGCTTGGAGCAGCACTGCGTTCTGTGATGCTTATGTGGCTTATGTCTTTCCTATATGGATAAATACCTACGGGAGATTGACGGGACTTTTTCCCTTTTCTGTCGGCGAGTGGATGCTGGTGCTTGGTATGATAGCGGTGGTGCTCACGGTAGTAATTGCTGCAGCGTTTGCCGTATTGCCGCGGTCTTTTGTAAAAGCATACTTTCGATTTGGCGCATGGGTGCTTCTGTGCGTGTGTCTGATCATGACATTGAACTGTTCCATGCTTTATCATGTCACCCCGTTTGCCGAACAGTATCTGGGAGGAGAACCCGGGGAATATTCCGTGGACGAGCTTGTGAGAGTTCGCAATTTTGTGGTGTCCCAGTGTAACCGTCTGTCGGCAGAGGCAGCGCGGGATGAGCGGGGGTACGTTATCTATCCGGGCGATGAATCGGTTCTGCAGAGGAAGGCATGTCAGGAGATGGGGCGCCTGGGAGAGGACTATGTCAGATTAAGAGGCTATTATCCCAGACCGAAGCCCATGTTGTTTTCGGATTTTATGTGTCAGCAGAATATGCTGGGATGGTATTTTCCCTTTTCGCTGGAGGCCAATTATAACCGGGTGGCGTATATTATGAACCGGCCGGCTTCCATGTGTCATGAGCTGGCGCATCTCAAGGGATATATTTATGAGGATGAAGCGAACTTTATAGCATATCTGGCCTGTGTAGAGTCAGATGATATCTATTTTGAATACAGTGGCTATCTGAGTGTGCTGGGTTATCTGGAGCGTGATCTGCAGAACGCTGCCGTGCAGGATCCCGAAGGATATGCGCAGGCCTGTGCCGCACATGATTTGGAAAGGCTTTCGGATGCGGTGATTGCGGACGACCGGTTTGTCACGGAGGAAGAGTGGGAGCGCATTAACGGTAAGGCATTACTGGACACGGAGACGGTGGACAAGGCCACGGATGCCTTTCTGAATACTACCCTGAAGGCCAATGGCATATCGGACGGAACCGTCAGCTACAGCCGTGTGGTAAAGCTTTTGCTGCAGTATTATCGTGGGAATTTTAATAAATTTCCGAAAAGCACTTGACATTTTAAACCAGAACATGTAAAATAACCAATGTTGTAATTCATTTCGTTTTGGTTCTGTGCATTTATATCTGCGCGAGTGGCTCAGCGGTGGAGCACCTCCTTGCCAAGGAGGGGGTCGCGGGTTCGATCCCCGTCTCGCGCTCTCGATATCATAGATTGCGGTGATGTCGAAAGAATTAGTTCATACCTTCGTGTGCAGGCAATGCGCCTGTTACACAACATGCGGGTGTAGTTCAATGGTAGAACACCAGCCTTCCAAGCTGGATACGTGGGTTCGATTCCCATCACCCGCTTCCTTAGCGGGGGTTGCACCCCTGCTTTTTTGTGGGGATGTATCTGTTTTTTTAGCGGGGATTGCGTCCCCGCTTTTTTGATAAGATGATTTATAAAGTGGTATAATACAAACGAAAGGAATGGGGACTGTCTCTATGGCGAAAAAAGTAAGAATTACCGTATTCATCTGTCTGGTTCTGGTATTAGGGATCTCCACAGCTCTTTTGGCTTATCTGCACTTTTTTGCATCAGGCGACAGAGATCTTTCCGGGGAGTGGACGGCAGATCTGGACATGACAGAGCAGGCGGCAGTGGCAGCTTTTGTGTGGCTGCAGGATATAGAGGCTGTAACAATCTCTCTTGAGGATATGGAATCCTATCTGGGGGATTTAACGGTCCGGATCGATTTGACTATGGACCGGACTTCCCGTTTTGAGGGAAATTTTCGCTGTAATATACAGGCGGACAGCTATGCCGCCTGTAACCAGGCGGCGTATGAGGCATTTGCCACAGCCTTCCGGGAGCTATTGGGAGAGAGGCTTCGCATGGCAGGTTATGAGGACGGCACGGATCAGGAAGCCGTAGAGGCGCTTGTAGCGGAGACTTTCGGGATGTCCACTGTCTCGTATCTGATGTCCTGCGGTCCCGCCCTGCTGCCTCCGCTTGAAGACTTACAGGCGCAATATGACGGCAGCGGCACCTTTGAAGCCGCCGAAGGCATTCTGATCAGACAGTTTGACGGTGACGGGATAAGCGTCACAAGACAGGAGCGTTATATCAAGAAGGATTTTGAACTGATACTGTTGGGGGAAATAGAAACTGCACCCCCCGGTCCGGATCAATATCCAATGGTATACACTTTAAGCGAATCAGACAATTAACCGATTTATGGGGTTTGGAGCAGGAGATACGATGAAAATCAGTTCAAAAAAAACAGGCGCTTTTATATTATCCATACTCTTGGTGTGTTCTTTTCTGCCTGCGGGGGCATCCGCAAACTTTGAGATTGTGGGAAGCTGCCAGGTGCAGGCAGATGCCGGAGCCGCAGAAAACGTCAAGGTTCTGCACTATGATTATGCCAACAATTCTTATCTGTCTCTGCGGGATGTGGCGATGATACTGAACGGTACCGATAAATCCTTTTCTCTTGTCATTAACAAAAACTCCGTCTCCCTGACCTTGGGGGAGGACTATACGCCTGTAGGA
The DNA here is from genome assembly GCA_949840915.1 of uncultured Lachnospiraceae bacterium. Lineage (GTDB taxonomy): Bacteria > Bacillota > Clostridia > Lachnospirales > Lachnospiraceae > Acetatifactor. Next base: position 19,985 of record CATKXY010000013.1, read on the forward strand.
GTGGAGAATGCCCTTTGGGAAGATGAGGAGAATCCGGATGTTTCCCTGCGGAGAAACGAATTCAAGGTAGACGGACAGAAGCTGTTTTATTATACAATGATCTTGAGACTGCCCTCCGGCGATTATGATTGTTTTATCATGGCCGCAGATTTAGGCATGCTTCTGGATGTGGACATCACTGTCTCCGGTCCGGGCTCTCTGCAGATCCATACGCAGGAACCGTTCTGTGTATCTCCTGCGGTTTTGGAGCAGGCAGGTTATTTTGGAGGAGTCAACAGTGTACTTGCGGGAGATGCCGTCACCGGTGAAATTTATTATCGGTATCAGTCGGATACGGCTTATCCCATAGCCAGCACTTCCAAGCTTATGACCTATCTTCTGACGATGGATGCAGTCATGGCGGGACAGCTTACTTTTGAGCAGTCTGTCACGATATCTGAGGCGGCAGAATTGCTGGCCGACTCGGATGACGGTGTGCTGCCCCTGAAAGCCGGTGAGGAAATCACCGTGCAGGATCTCCTGATTGGTCTCCTTCTGCCATCCAGCAACGAGTGTGCGCTTTGTCTTTCCGAAGCGGTCGCCGGTTCGGAGGAAGCCTTTGTGCAGCTGATGAATCAAAAGGCGCAGGAGCTGGGACTTACCCAGGCAGTCTTTTTCAACAGCCATGGCCTGCCCCGGTACATGGAAGCGCCCATTCCTTCAAAGCGCCAGAACAGCATGAGTGCAGAGGATATGTTTCGGCTCTCCTCTTATATTTTAAAGGTATATCCTCAGATCAAGGACATCACATCCCAAAAAGATGCCGTCCTGCAATCGCTGGATATTGAGGTGCGCAACAGTAATCCTCTGCTGCACAATATGTCCGAGGCCACGGGCCTGAAAACCGGAACTACCAATAAAGCCGGAGCCTGTCTGGTCACATCTCTGGCGGCGGACGACGGGATTACGGAGCATGATCTGATCGTCGTTGTATTCGGCGCGGAGGATTCCATAGAGAGAGGACGGGTATCGGGAATACTGGCCAGATATGCCCTGCATACCTTCTATGAGGATCAGGAAGATCCGGAATCCGGATCTTCTGCCCAGGTTGTCCGGCCTCTGCCCGTACACGCCGGGGCAGCTGTAGACCGCATCGTAAGAAGTGCATTAAAACGCTGAAGCAGAAATCTATTCCGAAGGATGAACCGGACCCCGGTCCCAGACTTTGCTGGGCTGTGCGCTGTAAGTGGGACGGCGCAGCAACAGAGTCCTGAGAGCCTTGCCGTTCCAGGGGTACAACGGCCAGAAATAGCTCATGCCGCCGAAGGTAGGCGTGGTGAGAACGGAAATAAACAGCAGAAGCATGCTGATTCCAAATCCCCATACACCGCCTATGGCAGTGGCTGCCAGGAGAAAGATGCGATACACGCGCAGAGCATCCGCAAACTCCAGACTGGAGATGGACAGAGAAGCCAGGAGTGTCACCGCGCCGTAAAACAGGACTTCTGTGGAAGCCCAGTTCAGACTCACGGCGATGTCTCCGATCAAAAGTCCGCCCACGATGGCCAGGGAACCGGAGAACCGCCCGGAGCTCAGTGAGGCAGCATATTTAAACAGGTCTAAAATAAACTCCACGGCCAGCACATAAAAGGTCATTTGTACCGGCCCCGGGGAATCTGTGGACAGAAGCTGCCACTGTGCCGCCAGCTGTGGATAACGGGTGGTGATCAGCAGAAACAGCGGCATGAGAAAAAGGCTCACAGGAATACAGGCCAGACGCACCAGCCGAAAATAGCTGCCCACCAGAGGAGTTTTATAATAATCCTCCGCGCACTGGGTGAACTGAAAAATGGTACAGGGCAGTATCATCACCAGCGGAGAGTTGTCCACCAGCAGCAGGATATGCCCTTCCATCAGGTAACTGCAGGCCACGTCAGGACGTTCCGTATACTGTACGGCGGGCAGAGGATTCCAGCATCTGTGAGGCACTAACAGCTCTTCCAGACTCTTGCTTCCCATAGTCAGCGAGGTGATCTGAAGACTGTCCAGCTTGTGATTCAGGGCGTTGAGCAGCTCTTTATTTACACTGCCGCCCAGATAGGCCACAGCCACGTCCGTGCGGCTTGCGCTGCCCAGAGAGTGCATGGCGAAGGTAAGCTCCGGTGAGCGCACACGCCGCCGTATCAGATTGGCATTAAACAGCAATGTCTCCACAAAACCGTCCCTTGCGCCCTTGGTGATGCGCTCGGCATCCGGCTCCGCCACCCCCCGCGTCGGGTAAGTGCGGGCGTCAATGACAAGAGCCTGATCAAACCCCTCCACAAATAACAGCGAAGGACCGCTCAAAAGACTTTTGATCAGTTTATCCCAGTCCGCCTCCGCCTCTACCTGCGCAAAACCGATCTTGGCGTTCATAAAAGCTATCAGATTTTCAATCTGCCCGTCTCTGGTAAAGAGAGGATTTTGCAGGTCGGAAAATATCTGCTGCAGCACCTCTGTTTTGCAGAATCCGTTGACACCTATCCAATAGGCAGGCGTCTCCCCCAGAAAGAGATCGCGTGTGACGAGATCAAAGCTGACGTCAACAGGCAGAAGTCTGTGCAGAACACTAATATTTTCGGACAAATTAGTGGATAATGTCAAAGGGAGCTCCTCCATTTCAAACAAAATTATTCAGTCTTATGACGGCTAATTCATTACGTTTAGTTTTTCCGAAAAGACAAACTCTATTCCTTTTTTGGAGGGGCCGTGATATGATAAAAAGCGGAGGTGCAGTGATGATGACAGAAGAAATGACAATGATTGGCGAGGAAGCGTATAGAGCCGCAAAAGAAATTTTGGAGATTGCCCGTCCGGAGCGGGGGCAGTTGATGGTGGTGGGATGTTCTACCAGCGAGGTAGGAGGCGCAGGTATCGGGACCTTCTCCAGCCCGGAGGTGGCAGAGGTGGTTTTTGGCGGTATCTATCAGGCCACTCAGGAGGCGGGTGTCTATCTGGCGGCGCAGTGCTGTGAGCATTTGAATCGTGCTCTGATCATAGAAAAAGAGGCCGCACAATTATACGGCCTCGAGATCGTTAATGTCATGCCCCAGCCCAAGGCGGGCGGTTCCTTTGCCACGGCGGCTTTTAAGGCATTTGAGCATCCGGCGGCAGTGGAGCATATCAGGGCACATGTGGGTATGGATATCGGCGACACCCTGATCGGTATGCATCTGCGGGATGTGGCGGTTCCGGTGCGCATCCGCACCCGTCAGATCGGGGATGCCCATGTAGTCTGTGCCCGCACCAGAGCAAAATATATCGGCGGCTGCAGGGCAGCCTACGATGAGAATATTGAATAAGTCCGGTTATATGGCCCCGGTATCCGTTTACACTGCTGTGGCTTCCCGGATCAATTGCATGATCCTGGGTATGGAATCCATCTGGCTGCTGCCGCTCATGGTCCTGGTATAGCCCGACCTGTCGGCGTATAATTCATGTACCTTCTCAACCAGCAGGCGCGTGGTCAGATCGTCCTCGTTGATAACGATGGAAAAACCCTGTGACTCGAAGGACGCGGCGTTTAAGAGCTGGTCGCCCCGGCTGCTGGCGGCGGGAAGGGGAATGAGAATATTGGGTTTTTTCAGTGCCAGAAGTTCACAGATGGCATTGGCTCCCGCCCGGGAGATGACAAGATCGGCCATGGCGAACAGATCCTTAAGCTCTGTCTTGATGTATTCAAACTGCTTATAGCCGGGAGTGCTCAGGAAGAGATTGTCGATTTTCCCTTTTCCGCACAGATGTACCACCTGAAAGTCTTCAAGCAGCGCGGGGAGAGCGTCGCGGACGGCTTTGTTCACATTGGCGGCGCCAAGGCTCCCGCCGATGACCATAATGACAGGTTTGTTGGCGGTAAAGCCGCACATATCCAGGCCGGCCAGCTTATTTCCTTGTGTCAGCTCGCTCCGAATGGGTGATCCGGTGAGGACAGCTTTGCCCTCAGGCATTTTCTCCATGGTTTCGGGGAAATTGCAGCACACCTTTGTGGCTACCGGGATACAGAGTCTGTTGGCCAGTCCCGGGGTCATATCGGATTCGTGGATAATGCAGGGAATGCCCAGAGACGCCGCGGCACGCACCACAGGTACGCTGACAAAGCCTCCTTTGGAGAAGACGACATCGGGCCGCTGCTTTTTTAAATACTTTCTGGCTTCTCCAAAGCCCTTGATCACGCGGAAAGGATCCGTGAGATTTTTGGGGTCCAGGTAGCGGCGGAATTTCCCGGTGGAAATACCTGTGTAGGGCACATCAAAATCACCGATCAGCTTTTTTTCGATTCCGTCATAGGAGCCCATGTAGGAAACTTCATAGCCGGCCTCCCGCAATGCGGGAAGAAGAGCGATATTGGGTGTTACATGGCCGGCAGTGCCGCCGCCGGTCAGCACGATTTTTTTCATCATGATATTACCTTCCTGTTCCAGATTTAGTATATGCTACAGCATACTTTCCAGTGCCTGTGCAAGCTGGTCGGGGCAGGAAGTGCTTTTGCTGCCGCAGCGGATGCCTTTTAAGCGGCTGATGGCCTCCTGTGGAGTCATTCCTTTCACCAGAGCGCTGATGCCCTGCAGGTTGCCGTTGCAGCCGTTAGTAAATTTCACGGATTCAATCACCCCGTCTGCCAGTTCAATGTCAATCGCGGTAGAACAGGTTCCCTTTGTCTGATATCTCATAGTATCCTCCAATTAATACAAATCATTAAAAATTATTATAGCAGATTTTTCCTGTCTCTGCAATGTCGCGAGACGAACGGATGGGAGTAAAAAGGGACTTTTGTCGGAAAAAACGGGAAAAAAACGATGGGTTTTCGTTCATAAACCGGACAATATACGATATAATTTCTTTGATGCCTGAAAATAGTTTCAAAACATTGGAAAGAGGGGAATGCATATGTTTCAGATTTTTCGGGAAGAACCTTTGATAACCGCGGCTATTCTGGGGTTTATGGCGATAAGTATTTTTGTGAGAGTGCTGTTGGGATTTCTGTATCAGAAGATGATCTGGGAGACGGACAATATGGCTACCACGGAGAACCGGCTGCTCAGGCAGTGCAAGCTGAAATTTGCCAACTGCTATCAGCTCAACAACGGAGTGGCAAATACACCTATTTTTGTGGACAAGTTTCTGAATAAGCTGGCGCTGGGGCCTCTGTCCTTCGGGACAATGTATCATCTGTCCGGGCAGAGTATGCTGCTCTCGGTGATCATTGCGGGGGCGGGGGTGTGCAAAGCCATTATGAAGGGCCGGTCCCTGGGAGAGATACTTCCCTATTACATAGTGAGCTTTCTGGGTCTGTACCTGTATTTTTCTGTGTCAACCGTGGTGGATGTGAAGGATAAGCGAAGGGTGTTGAAGGTGAATCTGGTGGATTATCTGGAAAATCATCTCTCCGCACGCATGGAGGTGACGGAAAACGATATGGAAATGCTCTTTGGTGAGACCATGCCTGCCAGAGAGCGGAATATGCGGCTTGCGGCGGTGGATAGAGGAAGCAGACGGGGCAGACGCACGGTGGAACTGATGCCTATAGGCAGCCGGGATACCGTGGAAGCAGAGCGAAAGGCCCTGACGGCGGATGTGACGGCAGCCCGGGAGGGAGAGACGGATCCCGTCAAGGCAGCATCGAATATACAGACCTCGGAGGCTCTGGATGCCTTTCATATTACCGATGAGGAGCTGGAGGCTCTGATTAAGGAATTTTGCTGATAAAATAGATACAACGGCTTGAATTTATGGTGCAGTTTTGCTAAACTTAAGGGAAGAAAAAATGAAAAGGAGCAGGGCTATGAGCAAACAGGTTACATTTGATTATTCCAAGACAGGTTCTTTTATCTCCGCAGAGGAGATCGGCTACATGGAAAAGCTGACTTTGGATGCAAAGGATGTGTTGTTGTCCCGAAACGGAGCCGGAAATGATTTTCTGGGATGGATTGATCTTCCTGTAGATTACGATAAGGAAGAGTTTGCGCGTATCAAGGAGGCTGCAAAGAAGATTCAGAATGATTCCGAAGTTTTGCTGGTCATCGGAATCGGCGGTTCCTATCTGGGCGCAAGAGCGGCAATCGAGTTTTTGAGCCATAGCTTTTATAATGTGGTGGACAAGAGTGTGCGCAAGTCTCCCGAAGTCTATTTCTGCGGCAATTCCATCAGCTCTACCTATTTAAAACATTTGATGGATGTGGTGGGAGACAGAGATTTTTCCATTAATATGATCTCCAAGTCCGGCACTACAACGGAGCCCGCCATTGCTTTCCGTGTATTTAAGGCTAAGCTGGAAGAAAAGTACGGCAAGGAGGGCGCTGCAAAGAGAATCTATGCCACCACCGACAAGGCCAGAGGAAGCCTGAAAAATCTGGCGGATGAGGAGGGCTATGAGACCTTCGTGGTACCTGATGATGTGGGCGGGCGTTTTTCTGTTTTGACCGCAGTGGGACTTCTTCCCATCGCAGTCAGCGGCGCGGATATCGATAAGCTGATGGAGGGTGCTGCCAGCGGAAGAAAGCGCGCGCTGGAGAATGATTTCAAGAGCAATGATGCGCTGCAGTATGCGGCTCTGCGCAACATTCTGCTGCGCAAGGGCAGGAGCGTGGAGATTCTGGCAAACTATGAACCTGCGCTGCACTATGTGAGCGAGTGGTGGAAACAGCTCTACGGCGAGAGCGAGGGCAAGGATCAGAAGGGACTGCTTCCCGCCAGCGTGGATCTGACCACGGATCTGCACTCCATGGGTCAGTTTATCCAGGACGGCGCCAGAATCATGTTTGAGACTGTGCTGAATGTGGAGACCTCCCGGGAGGAGATTGTCATCGGCGAGGAGCCTGTGGATCTGGACGGACTGAATTATCTGGCGGGCAAAACCGTTGATTTTGTGAATAAGAGCGCCATGAACGGCACCATTTTGGCACATACGGACGGACAGGTACCCAATTTCGTGGTGAATATCCCTGAGGTAAGTGAGTTTTATCTGGGTGAGCTGTTCTACTTCTTTGAGTTTGCCTGCGGTGTCAGCGGATATCTTCTGGGTGTAAATCCGTTTAATCAGCCCGGTGTGGAGAGCTATAAAAAGAATATGTTTGCGCTCCTTGGTAAGCCCGGTTATGAAGCTCAGCGGGAAGAGCTGCTCAAGAGACTGTAACGGCTGCGGCAGTCCGCGGGTTTAAATGAGGAGATTGTATGAAAATTGTATTACTTGAGAGGAACAGCGCCGGCACAGATGTGCCGGTGGACTGTTTTAATGAACTGGGAGAGGTCGTCGTTTATCCCAACACCGTCACGGCGGCGGAGGTGGCGGAGCGCGCAAAGGACGCGGACGTTATCGTCTGCAACAAGGCGCCCATGCGGGAGGAATCTTTGAAGGATGTCCCCAATGTGAAGCTGATCTGCGAGCTGGCTACGGGCTATGACAATTGTGATCTGGAGTACTGCAGGTCCAGAGGGATTCAGGTACGCAATGTAGTGGATTATTCCACGGACATGGTGGCGCAGCATACTTTTACGCTGGCACTGGCACTCTCGCAGAAATTGCCTTATTATGACAATTATGTCAAGTCTGGCGCCTATGCGGCGCAGGATCGTTTTTCCAATTTTGACCTCCCCTTTAACGAGCTGGCGGGCAAGACCTGGGGTATTGTGGGAATGGGTAATATCGGGAGACGAGTGGCAAAGATTGCAACGGCCTTCGGATGTAAGGTCATCTTTTATTCCGTCACGGGGAAAAGCTCCTGCGCGGAATACCCCCGGGTAGACAGGGACACGCTGCTCGCCGAGAGTGATTTTCTCTCTCTGCATTGTCCGCTGAGCGGGCTTTCCAGGAACTTCATTGACAGAGCGGCGCTGAAAAAAATGAAAAGGACTGCAATTCTGATCAATGTAGCGCGAGGACCTGTGGTGAACAATACGGATCTCTATGAGGCCCTGACGGCGGAGGAGATTATGGCGGCGGGACTGGATGTGGTGGAGCAGGAGCCTATCACCTCAGACAATCCGCTGAGCGGATTTATGGACAGCAACCGGCTGATCATCACACCGCATCTTGCATGGGCCAGCGTGGAGGCGCGTACCCGCTGTGTCAAAGGTGTTTATGAAAATATCCGGGCATTTCAACAGGGCATCGACCAAAATGTTGTGAATCCTTGACAAACCGGCTGATTCATTGTAAGGTATTAGTACTTCCGGTGCGGACAGGCTGTGAGAATCTGCAGGAGCAAAGGGGATTTGCAATGATAGAAAAACTGAAAGAATTTTTACGAAAGTATGAGGAGATTATTGCGTATCTGATCGTAGGCGGATTGACCACGCTGGTGTCATGGGCGGCAAAGTTTTTGGCCAATTATCTGTTATTTGAGAACACAATGCATCCTTCCTCTTTTGAAAATGCCGTGTTGAGCATGATCAACTGGACTGCCGGTGTGATTTTTGCTTATTTTACGAATCGTAAATTTGTTTTTAAGAGTAAGGACCCTATGTTGAAAGAGGCTCCAAAGTTCGTGTTATCCCGAGTTTCTACTTTAATTTTGGACATGGTGGTAATGCAGGTTCTGAATGTGCTGCTGGGTATTCATCTGATAATTGCTACAGTGATCTCCGCCGTTCTGGTCATTATCGCAAACTATGTGTTCAGCAAGCTTTTTGTCTTTAACAAGAACGAATCAAAGGAATTAAAAGAATCATAAAAATCAAAAGAGCAGCCCCTGGCGGGCTGCTTCTCTGACTCTATTCTTATCGGCCCGAACCGGCCATATCAAAGAATTTACCAGCTTATATCAACTTTCAAAAAAGGAATTTTGTATTCCTGGCGTTTATAACGGATCAATTTATTTTTGTAGTGTCTCAATTCATCGAAATAATCAAATTCTATCTTAAATTTCTTGTAGGGATATTCCTGCGCTTCTTTTTCCAAGTTTAACTGAACAAGATAGCTGATTACACAGGCGGTCAGGGTGCGGTGTACCGGATTGTGAGTGCCGGCACAAATAATGCTGCCCTGACGGGCCGGGGGGGGAGAGTCTCCCTCCAAAACGCAGAGCGGACGTATGTCCTTTTTTTGTATCAGGCGTATGCTGTCGTCCAGAACCAGATATCCCTTCAGACGCTTGGAAGGATTTTCTGCAAACTGGTTTCTGAAGTATTCCACAAACAGCGCTGTAGTATCAGCTACTTCCTGATTGCGTAAGATCTCATCTTCTTTAATCTGTTCCTGCAGCGGTTTATTCACAGTGTCTTACCTCCGTAGTAATACAATATAACATTAATAATAACACAAATTAATTCATATTTGCGTCCATTTTAGAAACTTTAAAATTAAAAGTTGAAATACACTATAAATATGGAACGAACAGAGAAAATTATGCAAGGCGATGTGCCTATTGTAGGGGCAAATATAAGACGTCTTCGTAAGAAGAAACAAATGAGGAATATTGATGTCGTAATACGGCTGCAGTTGACAGGTATGGCGTGCAGCAGCAGTACGCTCAGTAAGATTGAGCGTGGCCGCAGCAATCCGCCCGTGGCACTGCTGATGGCGTTGACAGATATTTTCCAGTGTGATTATAATGCTTTTTTTGAGCAGCATACAGATTAAGACCATGCAGGGTACCGGCTTACCGCGCATGGTCTTTTTGATTCATCATGGGAGTGCAGACAATAATGGATTGCAGCTCTGTAAAAAACTTAGATATATGTCGCCATATCGGCCACCAGTCTGGCAGAATGTTCTGCCGCAGCTTTTTCAAAGAGAGGATAGTCCATCTCGGCGCTGCCGTCGGCCTTGTCGGAGATGGCGCGGATGATCACAAAGGGAATTCCGTTTACATAAGCGCCGTGAGCGATGGATGCTCCCTCCATCTCCGCACAGTCTCCGTGATACACATTGATCAATCTATCCTTTATTGTGCCGTCAGAGATAAACTGGTCGCCGCTGACCACTCTCCCAAAGGAACAGTGGATATCGCTGCAGACTTTTTCACAGGAGGCCTTTGCCAGCTCCATCATGCGGGCATCCGCCGGAAATTCCAGGCGGCCCATCTGAGGAACCTCTCCCGGCTGATATCCGAAAATTGTCACGTCCATATCGTGATGAAGGGCATCCCTGGAGATCAGGATATCTCCGATATTTAATTCTGCATTCAGTGAACCGGCGACACCGGTATTGACGACATGAGTCACTTCAAAGAGATCGATCAGGATCTGCACGCATAAGGCGGCGTTTACCTTTCCTATGCCGCAGCGAACTACCACGGCCGGACAGCCGTTTAAAATGCCCTCGTGAAATTCCATACCGGCCTTTTTGGTGATCTTTGTTTCTGTCAGTTGAGATTTAAGAGTTTCCACTTCCAGTTCCATGGCTCCGATAATTCCGATTTTGCTCATTTTTTCTTCCTCTCCGTCTTATTGTTACAGCCGGATACGGCCGTTTGTCTGTTATACAGGATATATAAGTCGATCCTGGCCGATATTGTACAACACCTGGTCCAGATATCTTTTTGCCAGAAGTTTGGCCATGTTCAGGTTCATATCCAGATAATTTCCGCAATCCCTGGGGGAAGCACCGGGTACTTCGCCCTGGAAATCCCGCATAAACTCATACATCTCCACAATCAGAGGCACAATGTCCGCAGAACTATAGTCGCCGGCCAGCAGAAGATAAAATCCTGTACGGCAGCCCATGGGGCCAAAGTAGATGGTTCTGCTTCCGTAGGTGGGATGATTGCGCAGAAAGGTAGCGCCCAGATGTTCCATGGTATGTACTTCCGCAGTATTCATCACCGGCTCCTCGTTGGGACTGGTCATGCGCAGATCAAAGGTGGTGACAGTTTCAGAACCCGCCTGATCTTTGCGGGATACATAGACGCCGGGCTGCAGTTTAATGTGATCGATCGTAAAGCTTGCTATTTTTTCCATAGACACCTCTTTCGCCTGCAAAACAGTTTTGAGAAATATGCATTATGTAATAGTATACAACATATCCGGCACAAAGAAAATATCGTGCGGATAAAATGTTATAAAAAACGGTGAAAAAATCGTATCTTGCGGGTTATAGAAATCAGCATTCTCACCGATATATCAATATAGGAAAAGATACATGCTATGGACAGCGGACAGATGAAACATCATAGGTTTGCCGTCCTTTTTATTTTTTCGGTTGGTGACATTGCAGCGGTATTTCGTTACATTTTGCAAATATATTTTTTTATTCTGCCGAAATAAAATGCGTGAGAAGGATGACAACAGGTAAGAGGTGGGCATGAAAGTCGCAATTTGTGATGAGGATAAAGAGAGCTGTGTGAAGCTGCGCAGTTTGATCCTAAGGCAGGAGCCCCACTGCGAGGTGGCGTGTTTCTGCAGAAGAGAGCAATCGGGGGAAGCAGAGCAGTATTTTGACTGTCTGATGAGAGATGTGAAATCCTATCGATCGGATCTTTCTGGAAATACGGGTAAATCGTGCGAAAGTGCAGGGCAGCTGATCTTCCAGACGAAGAGCAGAAATTATACCGTACAGACAGATGAGATTCTGTATGTGGAGAGCAGAAAGCGCAAGGTAGAGATTCACACGGCAGGGATTTGTTTTTCCGTATACGCAACCATGAAAGCGATGGAACAGCGGTTGGGAGAACCTTTTTTCAGGTGTCACAGGGGTTATCTGGTAAACATGGCCTATGTGGAGGATTATGACACGGGAGGTATACGGCTTAAGAACGGAGAGAGAGTCTATCTGGCCAGAGAAAAGCATTCTGATTTTGCCGGAGCGTACTCAAGATATCTGCAAAAATATGATGATAGAGATTAAATTTACAGGAAGGGCATGGTGATCAAAATGAGACTTAGAGTTACTTCGCAGATGTTGGAAAATAACAGGAGGAGAGCGGGCAGATCTTCCGGCAGCAGTTCGCTGTTGAAATATGTAAACGGAAACGGAGCGGGAGGAAGCTCCAGGCTCAATACGATGAACACGGGGAGCGCCAGGGCAAACAGACTTATGGCGAAAGGTTATGAGACCCTGGAGAAGTCGTCGACCAAGCTCGTGGATCAGGCGAAGCATTTGGCGGATAAAATAGACGACAAGGATAACAAGGATAAGAAGATCACAGATCAGGCTGCAAAGATGGTAGATTGCTTTAATGAAGCGCTGAAAGATTTAAAGCAGTCATCCGGGGTACTGAACCAATATTATTTTCAGACCTTAAGGGACGTCTCTCTGGAAAATGAGGACGCATTGGAGGAGATCGGAATAACGGTATCATCCGGCGGAAGTCTCTCCCTGAACCGTGAGAAGCTGGAGAGCGCAGACTGGGAGAAGGTGGAGAAGCTGTTGGGTTCCGAGGGGAAGTTTATGAAGCAGATGAACTATGTGGCTTCGAGAGTCGCCGATAATGCCAGAAGCAATTCGGAGAGCCTTTCCAGCAGGTACAATTCCAGAGGGGATATCACCAGTTCTTATTTGAGCAGAATCAATTATCGCAGATAAAGGAAGAGGTGACGGTATGCGCGTGGGAGCAAATGCAGCGGGAATCAATAACGTAAGGGCGCGGCAGGATTCCTCTGTGATCAGAGGGCGCCGTTTTGGAGAAAGTCAATACGGGGAGGCGCTGGCGGCTGTAGGCAGCAGTGCATTGTCCAGGGCGGACAGCAGGTTCCGGGGACTCTCCGGGGATGATGAGGATCAGGCTGAGAGTGATACGGCTGAGACAGACAAGAGCAGCGGGGAGAGAGCAGAGGCAGTAAGAATCTATGAGGCGGTAACTGCAGGTAAGGATCCGCTGGAGGGATTGCGGCAGACAGCCAAGGTGCCATACGGTTATCTTGCAAAGGATGGTGTCATCGAGTATAATGGAGTATGTTTTGTCTGTGACGAGCGGACAAACAGTATCTGTCTGGGTGATATGACCGACAATAGTAAAGTGCTCACTATTGCATTGTCCGGCGGCGGAAGTCTGAAAGTGAACCGGGATAGTCTGGGAACCTTATCCAAGGCTATCGGTATGTTCTCTCCGGAGGATGTAAATCTGATTCTTCGGGCCATCGCCCAGGACACCAAGATTCAGTCCATGAAGAATGAAGTGGAGGATATGGAGGCCAGCGTAGGTGAGAAACTGAAGCCTGATACTCAGGAGACTGACACTCAGAAGTCAGAGGAGGAGCAGTAAAGGATCATAGAACCGGTTTGCAGAATTAATTTGTGAGAGGTATCAGTCCATGTATTTTCCGATTTAGAGATAACTGAGCAGAACACATGCAATAGCACTGCTTTCGGGCAGTGTTATTGTTGTGTCCGGAATGTTGTGTCTGGCAATGCTGCAGCCTGAATGCATTCGGCTGTGCTCATGATCGGAAAGGATGAATCTCACTATGAACTTAAAAAGAAATATTTTTATCATGTATGCCATTGCCCTTTTGCAGGGCATGGTATTCTACGGCCCTATAGCCACTCTCTACCGGCAGGTGCAGGGAGTCACTGTCCTGCAGATTGCTGTGATCGAAAGCATATCGCTGGCGCTTTGTCTTGTGCTGGAATTTCCGTGGGGTATCGTTGCAGATAAAATCGGGTATCGAAGGACAATGATTATCTGCAATCTGTTGTATTTTGTATCGAAGCTCGTATTTTGGAAGGCTGCAGGCTTTGCCGCCTTTTTGCTGGAACGTATTATGATCAGTATCGTGATCGCGGGCCTCTCCGGTGTGGATACCGCCCTGCTTTATCTGTCCTGCGGCGTACAGAAAAGCTGTGGTACCAACGGCGGCGGGAGAGGAAGCCAGCAGGTATTTGGCATTTATAACAGCCTGCAGGAAGCCGGACTGTTGATTGCCGCTTTTGTGTTTTCTGTGATCGTGAAGGAGGATTACCGGCTGGCTGCTCTGCTGACGGCCGTCAGCTACGGTATGGCTGCCCTGTGTACTTTTGGTCTTACGGAGGTCAGAGATACGCAGAGTGAGGGGACTGATGTTTATAAAGTTCCGGCACTTCTCAGGCAGATCTTAACGGACAGGCCGCTGCTTTTATTTCTGGCGGGTGTGGCTCTCTTCAACGGGACGCATCAGATGATCACGGTATTTTTAAACCAACTGCAGTATGTGAGATGCGGTCTGTCTGACACGGAGATTGGATATATCTATATTCTGGTTACGGTGGCAGGACTCTGCGGTGTCCTTTCCTCTAAGATTACAGCCAGGATCGGCACTGTTAAAATGGGGGCGGCGATCTTCGGGGCGGCAGCGGCAGCCTGTGCCGTGCTGGCGGCTGTCACGAATCCCCTGTGCTCAGTTCTGGGAATTCTGATGCTGAGGATTTCTTTCAGCCTTTTTCAGCCTCTGCACACGGAACAGCAGAATCGTCGGATCTATGCGTCTGACCGCGCGACGGCTTTGAGCGTCAATGCCGTGATTCTGGACAGCGTAGGTATCGGCACAAGCCTTATTTTCGGCATGCTCACTGAATACAGCCTTGTCTGGGCATTGCTGTCGGGTACGATATTATGTATCCTGGGCGGGATATTGTATTTGCGCAATGCATCAAAATAATATATAATGAAAACACTATATATTATGATCAAGGCAGGTGCAGATTTTTATGGAAAAGGATCGGAGGGTAAACTGGAGAGCAGCCGGAATCTATATTCTGGCCGGTGTTGTCTGCGTCATGCTCTCTGTTCCCCTGTTTTCCCACAGTATCGTATTGGACGAGGCCTATTCCATTGTGTTTGCGAGAGGCAGCCTGGCTGACATTGTGCGCGCCACAGCGGCGGATGTTCATCCTCCGCTGTACTATTTTCTGCTCTGGGCTGTGAGAGTGCTGTTTGGTGAATCTATCGTAAAATACCGGATCGTAACGGTATTTGCCACCTATCTGAATCTGTTTTGGCTGGGGGCTTCTTTGATTCGCAGAAAATGGGGCAATGGGACGGCCGTCTTTTATATTCTGTGGTTTGGGCTGACTTACTGTACGTTTGAGAAATCTATGATCATCCGTATGTATCCGCTGGGCTGTCTGTTGGTGACGGCAGTGGTGATCTATCTGTTTTCCCTCTATGAGAGCTGGCGGAAAAAGGATTATATTCTGAGCATCCTTTTGACCATAGCCGCCATGTATACACATTATTTTGCGGTGATGGCGGTGTTTGCGGCATGGGCGGTTCTGCTGGCGTGTGTCTGCCTAAAGAAACGGCAGTATATATGGCGGGTGCTGGGAGGCGGAGCTCTGATCGCACTGGGATATCTTCCATGGATGGGCGTGGTGCTGTCCCAGACCAGGAAAGTGACGGAAGGGTACTGGATTCCCAGCTTTAACTGGACCAACTGGTTTAAGGCTCCGGCGCTTTTGATGGAATCCTCGCTGACAGGCTGCGGCTATGCGCTTTATGTTCTGGTGTTTGCCCTTTTGCTTTGCGCCTGTCTGCGCAGAAACCGTGATGCGCTTATCACTGCGCTGGTATTTGCCTGTACAATGCTGATCGGAGCGCTGCTGTCAGTATGCGTGGCACCCATCTGGGAGGAACGCTATCTGTATGTGGCGTGGGGAGTGCTGGCGCTGGCGGTGGCGCTTGTTCTGGGACCGGACTGCAGTGTGTTTTCCCGGATATCACGGAGTGCCGCAGTGCTTTTGTTATGTATTGTGGGCGCATTCTCCTTTATTACTATGTACCGGGGCGGTCTGAACAACGATATGGCCCGGGAGTGGACGGAGTTTCTGGAGGCCCGTGTGGAGGCGGGAGATCTGATCATAGCGGACGATGACAGAGAGCATATTCTGGTCTATCAGGCATATCTGCCGGACAATCCGGTAGTGATGCTCCGTGAAGTTGTGGATATGGACGATCCGGAGGCCGGGCGGTTTCTGGAGGATGCGGCGGAGCGTCCGATCTGGTATGCGGTAAATTACGTCATGCAGGTGGAGGGAGTGTCCTCGATGGAGGATGTGTGCGTGCGTCATGGTCTGAGTATGCAGTCAGAGGGCCGTTTTGCGATACAGTCTAAGGATATTGAGGTTTTCAGGATACAAGACATACACGGCGAATAGATTGTGCTTTTGCCGTGATATACAGGGGGAACCGATGAGAGAGAGGATAGGATGGAAGAACACTGCGGCGCTGCTTTTATTCACGGCAGTGTTTACTGTCGCGGCCACAGGAGTTTTATATCTGTGCTTCCCGCAGTTTTTATATCAGCTGACATATGATGTTCACGAGAGCGATCTGTTTGAGCGGGAAGTAAGGGCTGTGCTGCCCGGAACCGTTTTCACAGAGGAATTTTCTCCTGCACAGCCGTTTGTCAGAGCCATTGGTCTGCATGTGGAACGGGAGAGTACGGACGACGGGATTGTGGGGAGACTGTACGATGAGTCCGGGAAGCTTATAGCGGAGGATTCCTTCCGTCTGAGAAATGTCGAGTATGCATTTGATTTCGGAAAACGCCTGGACACGGACAAAACCTATCGACTGGAGATCACGGTTCCGGAGTACAATAAAAACCCCGTGCGGCTGACTTTCGGCCCTGAGGATATCGGACCCGGGGAACATAGTTCCTTTCGGAATGGAGCAGCCTTCGGAGAAAACGAAAAGGCGGACGGGCAGGAGGGGAGTTTACAGCAGGAGATTCTGTATATGCAGTATATATACGGAACCTATAGCAGGAAGCTTTTGGGACTCTGGGTCCTTGTGTTTGCGGTGACAGGGCTGATGCTGGGTGAGAGTCTTTTGGCGCTGTATCGTTCGGCAATAGCATTGTATCGTGAGGCAGAGAAAAAATAAAGAGCATCCTTCGAACCGATATGGCTCGAAGGATGCTTTTTAATCTGTATGCTGCTGCTTCATTTACCAGCCGTCTGTCCCTGACGCTCTGGTCCGGGGCCAGTCGTTAAAGTGCGTACTCTCGCTGACTCTCTCGGCGGTAATGCCGTTTTGATCCCAGTTCATGAAATATTTGTCGTATACGCATTGAAAGTATACGATCTGACCATAGGAATCATAGGCCATTGCAAATACCACTTCGCCGTATTCTTCCGGATGATCGGCTATGTACTTTGTGGAGTTGCTGTCTCCTATGGGAGATTTATCTTTCAGCACATCTGAAGAGATATTGCTGTCGGCGCCGGGGATGCTGCCGGCCAGCAGTGATGCAATCCGGTAATCTGCTTTCTTGGAGAGGGCGCTGCTGAGAGACCCGCTTCCGTTGCTCTCCTGAAGATATTTATACAGCGATTGATTGCTGAAACGTCCCAGGCGCACGTTTTCCCCGTCAATTGTCTCCTCGAATTTCAATGCATAGTGAAAAGCTTCATTCTCAAATGCCGAGGTGTCGATGATGGCGATCTGAGCCGCCGTATAGATTGACTTGGCATTGGTGAGAGCCCTGGTCTTTTTGGCATTTTCCAGATAGGTAAAAAACGATATTGTGACTACGCCTGTCAGGACAGCCATGATGGCTATGGTGATAATCAGCTCTATCAGTGAAAAGCCCGCATCGGGATTTGCGCTGTTCCTTTTGTCCATATCAATCTCCTCAATTAAATGTATTAAAGATATGGTTTATTATAACACGGGATTCCGGCTATGGGCAATTACCTTTTTTACAGACTTTCCCAAAAGGATATCTGATTTAGTTGAAATATCTCTTTAACAGACCCTCGAATGCCTTGCCGTGTCTTGCCTCGTCCCTTGCCATCTCATGTACGGTATCGTGGATGGCGTCCAGACCAAGCTCCTTGGCTCTCTTGGCGAGATCGGTCTTACCTGCGGTAGCGCCGTTCTCAGCGTCCACTCTCATCTCCAGATTCTTCTTGGTGGAGTCGGTGACAACCTCGCCCAGAAGCTCTGCAAATTTGGCAGCATGCTCAGCCTCCTCGAAAGCGGCCTTCTCATAGTACATGCCAACCTCGGGATAACCTTCTCTGTGGGCAACTCTTGCCATTGCAAGATACATGCCGACCTCGGAGCACTCGCCCTCAAAATTGGCGCGCAGATCCTTGATGATATCCTCACGGACACCCTGTGCAACGCCTACCACATGCTCGGCAGCCCAGGTCTTCTCGCCGGACTGAACAGTGAATTTCTCAGCGCCTACACCGCATACAGGGCATTTCTCGGGAGCGGTTTCTCCCTCGTGAACATAACCGCATACCTGACATACAAATTTCATAACTTTGATCTCCTTTTCCTTTGATATTTATTGTAGGGCAGTCTCCGGCTTTTGTCCGGAAGCGGATTCTTTGCTGCAGTCTCCGCAGATTCCGTAAAAGTAGGTTACATGCCCGGCAATTTTACCGTCAAAACCGGCTCCGGCAATGTCCTGAATGGTGTCAATATTTTCCATCTCCAGGTCGATGACGCTGCCGCATTCCGTACAGACAAAATGATAATGGGGAGAGGTGTCAGCATCAAAGTGATCGACGCCGTCTCCTACGCGCAGCCGCATAATTTCTCCCATGTTTGCGAGGAGTGTCAAATTGCGGTACACGGTGCCAAGACTGATGTTAGGATATTCTTTCCGCACATTCATGTAAACGACATCCGCTGTGGGATGATCCTTGCGGCCCATCAGAAAAGCCATGATCTTGTCGCGCTGTGCGCTGTGTTTTAAGGCCATTGCTGCCTCCTGTCTAAAATATGAGCAAAATCAGGAATCATTACTATTTTAATTATAAAAAAATTTTGAATAAAGTCAACTGCCAAATTTAAAATATGTTGAAGTTTATAAATATTTTAGGATTATATTTCAGGTTTTTTATACACTGGAGAAAAGAGTGTGCTATAATTCTGAGCAAAGGAGATACTTATATGAAGTTTAGGACACGTTTACAGGTCACCTTTTTCAGTATCATTCTTTTGCCGCTGATTCTCATGATGATGGTATTTATCGCCATTGTTATCTATTTGACCAATGTGCGTCAGGGAATCGGGATTCAGGAGATGGATTACGGCATGATAGCGGACAATATGCAGGAGCTTGTAAATGCTACCGATAAAGCGTATTTTGTGCTGCTGGACCAAGTAAAAAAGGATCCGCATATGCTGGAGGACAAGGAGTATCTGGAGCGCATCAACAATGAGGTATCCAGAAGATCCACCTATCTGATCGTGCGAAAGGATGACGATATCTACTATACCGGTAATGCGGCTGCGGCCAAGAGAATCTATTCCAAGCTGCCCGCCTATGGAGAGGGACAGCTTGCGGAGGAGAGCGGCTACTATTTTAATGAGCTGGAAAAGTATGTGAAGCAGATTGACTTCCGGTTTGCTGACGGCAGCGAAGGCAGCGTATTTGTGGTAACGAAGGTGAATTCACTGATTTCCCGCCATCTGCTGACAGACATGTCCATTGCGATCCTGCTGATCCTGATTTTTACCAGTGTCATGCTGACGCAGTGGATCCGCAAAAGTGTGTTCAGTCCCATCGACCGGCTGAATGTGGCCATGCAGAAGATCAAGGACGGGAATTTCGATTATGCTCTGCAGGAAGCGTGCGGGGGAGAGATCGGCGAGCTGTACCGCAATTATGAAGATATGCGGCTCAGGCTCAAGGAGTCTACTGAGGAGAAGCAGGAGAACGAGACCCGCAACAGAGAGCTGATCAGCAATATTTCGCATGATCTGAAGACGCCTATCACAGCCATCAAGGGATATGTCGAAGGGCTTATGGACGGCGTTGCGGATACACCGGAAAAGGTGGACAAGTATGTCAAGACCATCTACAACAAGGCCAATGACATGGATAAGCTCATCAATGAGCTGACTACCTACTCCGGTATCGACAGCAACCGCATTCCTTACAATTTTCACCGCATCAATGTGGGGGATTATTTCGGGGATTGTGTCGAGGAGGTAGGACTGGATCTGGAGTCCAAGAATATCAAACTCAATTATTCCAATCTGGTGGATGCCGACACGATCGTTATAGCCGACCCGGAGCAGATGAAGAAAGTCATCAATAATATTATCAGCAACAGTGTAAAATATATGGATAAGCCTCAGGGTTCGATTGATATTCGGATACTGGATGAGACGGATGCCATACGGATAGAGATAGAGGACAACGGCAAGGGGATTGCCCAGAAAGATCTCCAGAAAATCTTTGAGCGGTTTTACCGGACGGACGCGTCGCGCAACTCTGCTCAGGGCGGAAGCGGAATCGGCCTCTCGATTGTGAAAAAGATCATTGAGGATCACGGCGGCTATATCTGGGCTACCAGCCGTGAAGGAGAGGGAACCTGTATGCATTTCGTGCTGCGCAAATATATCGAACTGCAGCCGTAGGTCCGGAAGGAGGAAAAGTTATGAGCAAAATATTGATCATCGAGGATGAGGTGGCAATTGCAGATTTAGAGAAGGATTATCTGGAACTCAGCGATTTTAAGGTGGATATCTGCTCCAGCGGAGACGAAGGGCTGAAAGCGGCGCTGGAGGGAAGCTATGATCTGATTATTCTCGATCTGATGTTGCCCGGAATGGATGGCTTTGAGGTGTGCAGATGCATTCGTGAAGAGAAGAATGTGCCGATCCTGATGGTGTCGGCCAAGAAGGATGATATCGATAAGATCCGCGGTCTGGGCCTGGGGGCGGATGATTATATGACGAAGCCGTTCAGCCCCAGCGAGCTGGTAGCCAGAGTAAAGGCGCACATGGCCCGATATGAGCGCCTTGTGGGAACCAATGCCAGACCCCAGAATGATATCGTGGAGATCCGGGGCATCCGTATCGATAAGACAGCCCGGCGTGTGTATGTGGACGGCGAGGAGCGCACTTTTACCACCAAGGAATTTGATCTGCTCACCTTCCTTGCGGAAAATCCCAATCATGTGTACACAAAGGAAGAGCTGTTCCGCGAGATCTGGGATATGGACTCCATCGGCGACATCGCCACTGTGACCGTGCACATCAAAAAGATCCGCGAAAAAATAGAGAAAGATACGGCGAAACCCGAGTATATAGAGACCATCTGGGGCGTCGGATACCGATTCAAGGTGTAAGGAACCATAAATAAAGGATAAGGATTTGGCGGGGACTATTTACTGCGGAAATAGTCCCTGATCCATTTTCCTGATTCATTCATATCTTCTTCGGTCCAGTCGGAAACTTTGGTGCAGGACGCCTTGAACACGCTGCTGGACTCGTCTTTGTTTGCCAGATTCCAACAGCAGAAGCTGATATTATACTTCTCGATAACGTCGAACCAGCTCTTGGCTGAGTCAAAATCATTGGCTCCATTGCCGGATGCGTCACACATGCCAAACTCGCTGACGAACACGGGCAGACCGTTCTGCACGCAGCTGTCCAGCCGGTTCCAGAGCACATCCTTATGAGTACCTGCATAGAAATGAAGAGCATAGAGAATATTTTCTTCATCCAGGGGATTGGCCTGAGCCTTGTCGATATCCTGGCTCCAAGTGGGGGTACCCACAATGATCACGGCGTCGGGATCGTTTTCCCGGATAACGGGAATCACTTCCTCAGCATAAGATTTTACGCTGTCCCATGAGGCATAACCGTTAGGCTCATTGCAGATCTCATAGAGCACATTCGTGTGATCTGCGTAAGTCTCGGACATCTCACCAAAGAAATCCAGAGCCTGCTGTTTATAGACATTGGGATCCTGTTCCTGCAGCACATGCCAGTCGATGATGACATACATGCCCAGTTCGGTGGCGGCGTTCACGCCGGTGCGCACCAGAGATTTCAGATAATCCTGATCTCCTCCGGCACAATATCCGTTATATTCATGTGTATACATGGCGAGACGGACACAGTTGGTATTCCAGTCATCCCGCAGAGTCTGAAAGGAATCCCGGCTTACAAACTGGGGAAACCAGGCAATTCCATGTGTGGACATACCATAGAGCTGGATGGGATCGCCGTTTTGGTCCACCAGACTGGCACCGTCCACCTTAAGTGCGCCGTGATCCGCTGCAAAACCCTCGCCGACAGGAGAATTCCCGCCTGCGGCCGGGGGCTGGTTCGTCTCGGAGGCTTGGGAGGCTTCTGCCGATTCCCGGGAGCTCTCAGAGGAATTCTCCGATGCTTCTCCGTTTCCTGCCATCAAAGATTCTGCCATGGAAGCGGCCACAGATTCCGCCACAGACTCGGCAATGGATTCCATCACCGCAATTTCCTGTTCACTCATAGTCTCGCTCCTTCCGCACGCCGCCAGCATGCATAAACCTATCAAAATAGGTACAATCTGTTTCTTGTATCTCAAGCCCTCATCCCCCTTGATTATAAATTAATTTGTCGGGTATATATCCATCAGTATAGACGCAACACACAAGAATTGCAAGCGACTTTACGATATGGTATGATACGCATATGACCGTTCAGAGGTTTCACATCTTTTTTTATTGACAGGGAGACGGCGATGTTACCGGAGAAATTTTTAGATAGAATGAGGGAGATGCTAGATAGGGAGTATGAGCCCTTTTTACGGAGTCTGGGAGAGGACAGGCAGCAGGCGCTTCGGATAAATCCGCTGAAGCGGACGGACCAGGCAGATCAGAAAGGGCGGGCGGAAGGACTGCTTGCCGGAAGCTTTGATATGACAAAAGTGTCATGGGAGCAAAACGGATATTATTATGCCGGAGCCGATCAGCCGGGCAGACATCCTTATCATGAGGCGGGGCTGTATTATATTCAGGAGCCAAGCGCTATGGCTGTTGCGCCGCTTATGGAGGCAAAGCCGGGAGAGAAGGTATTGGATCTGTGTGCCGCGCCGGGCGGGAAGAGCACCCAGCTCGCGGGATATCTGCAGGGGGAGGGATTGATCGTAAGCAATGAGATACATCCCGGCAGAGCCAGGATCCTCTCGGAAAACATAGAGCGCATGGGTGTGAGGAATGTCTGTGTGACCAATGAGGCGCCTGCACGGCTGGCAGAGGTTTTTGCGGAATATTTTGACCGGATACTGGTGGACGCTCCCTGTTCGGGGGAAGGTATGTTTCGCAAAAACGAGACAGCCTGCGCGGAGTGGAGCCCGGAAAATGTGGAGCTGTGCGCCGCAAGGCAGGACGAGATACTCGACTGTGCCGCACGGATGCTCCGGCCGGGAGGCAGATTGGTTTATTCTACCTGTACCTTCGCGCCGCAGGAGAATGAGGGAAGTGTAAGCCGGTTTTTGCAGAGGCATGCGGAATTTTGCCTGTTGCCAATTGACAAGGAGCGCATGGGAATACCTGCTGAGGTTTGCGATGGCAGACCGGAATGGGGGAATGGAGATGCGGCCCTGCGGGGGACGCTTCGGCTGTGGCCCCATGTGATTTGGGGAGAGGGACATTTCGCCGCAGTACTGCAAAAGGATGGCAGCCTGCCCGGGGGGTATGAGACCGCAGCGGCAGGCGGCCTGGAGCGGGGAATTTCGGAAGACAGCAGGGAGTTGGATCCCTGGCGGGAATTCTGGAGAGAGAACGGCCAAAGAGCAACGGATTGTTCGGAGAAGGAGAGTTTTCCGTTTCGGGGTATCTTTTTGCGTTTCGGAGACAATCTATATCTGGCCCCTGAGGGGATGCCGGCTTTGAAGGGGCTGAAGGTTCTGCGTCCGGGCCTGCACCTGGGAGCTTTTAAAAAAAATCGTTTTGAGCCTTCCCATGCGCTGGCACTGGCGCTGTCTCCGGCGGATTTGCGGTATGTGTGCGGATTATCCGCAGGGGAAGAAGCCGTCTCCACATATTTAAACGGACAGACCTTTCCCCGGATGGGGGAGAAGGGCTGGTATCTGATCACTGTGGATGGTTACGGTATAGGCTGGGGGAAACTGGCGGGCGGCGTCATGAAGAACCATTACCCCAGAGGACTGAGGAAGAATTATGCGAGCGGGAATTGAATATGAAGACAGCCATATCATTGTGGCTTATAAACCTGCGGGATTTGCGGTGCAGACAGCCAAAGTAGGGCAGCCGGATATGGTGAGCGAGCTGAAAAATCATATAAAGAGCGGTTATCTGGGTATCGTCCATCGTCTGGATCAGCCGGTGGAGGGATTGCTGGTCTTTGCAAAGACCAGGGAGGCCGCGGCGGCACTGACACGGCAGCTTGGCTCAGGGACACTCCATAAGCATTACTATGCAGTGGTCTGCGGCGTGCCGGCAACGGAACGGGACGAATTGTCGGATTATCTGATAAGATGTCCGGACAGACGGGCAGAGGTCGTTCCGGCAAAACAGGCGCAAAGTCAGGGCGCAAAACAAGCGGTTTTGCGATACCGGTTATTGGAGGCGCAAAACGGAGTCTGTTCTCTGCTGGATATCCATATCGATACGGGGCGCTTTCATCAGATCCGTGTCCAATTATCCCATGCGGGTCTGCCTATTCTGGGAGACATGAAATACGGCACGGAGAAATCAGATCAGGTCAGTCGGGAACTCTCCGTGAGCAGTGTGGCGCTCTGCGCCTGCGAGCTGGCTTTTCTGCATCCTGCAAGCGGAGAAAAACTCTGTTTTCGGACGGTTCCCCGGGGAGCGGTCTTTGAGAGATTCCGGGTTGAACTTAAATAACAGAATTTGGAATGCTTTTAGAAAAAAATAACTGAGTGATTCCGTCTCTAACTTTCCATACTATACAATGCGGATAATTTTGAAGCCTATGTGAGAACAGTTGGAAAGAGGGATCGTCTATGTGGGAAAAAATCAGGGAAAACGGGGTGTTGCTTGCACTTTTTTTGACGGGGACGGTCTATCTTTTTTTGGAGTTTATCACTCCGCTGATCTGTCCTGTACTGGTGGCCATGCTTTTTGTCACGATCTTCGGACCGTTTTTAAAAAAGCTTCAGAATAAACTTCATCTGCATCGTCAGGTAGGTGCGGTATTGCTGCTGGCGGCGGCGGTATTGCTGTTGGCAGGCTTGGTCTGGATCCTCTTCTCATGGATCGTGGGAAGTCTGCCGGACTGGCTGGAAAGTCTGGAGGCGGTGAAAGAGGAGCTGCGGCTTCTGGTGCACAATGGCTGTCAGACTGTGGAGCGCTTTGTCGGAGTGGACGGACTTTATCTGGAGAATACGATTTTGGAGGGGATAGAGGACGGGATGAGCTCGCTGGGGGAACACACGGTACCCGGAGTAGTGTCTCAGTCTCTGGAATATGCGAAGGTGTTGGGACTGCTGGGTGGTTTTCTGGTGACCTTTCTCATCGCAACCGTGCTTTTAGCGAAGGATTATGATGATATCATGAACCGTCTTCTGGACAGAGAGGACTGTCATATGATGCTGGAGGTGATCTGCGGTGTCATCCGGTACATTGCTACCTTTGTGAAGGCCCAGGCGGTGATCATGGCTGTGATCGGTCTGACGGGAGCCGTCACGCTGGGTCTGACCCGAATCCACAATGGTGTGCTCTGGGGGATTCTGGCAGGCTTGCTGGATGCACTGCCCTTTGTGGGAACGGGAATCGTACTGGTGCCGCTGGCGGTATCCCAGTTTTTAGAGGGGAGCTATTGGAAGGCTGTAGTATGCCTGCTGCTGTATGTGACCTGTATTTTTCTGCGGGAAATGCTGGAACCGAAATTGATCGGACGACGCATGGGAGTGCCGCCGATAGCAGTGCTGCTCTCTCTATATATGGGGATTCAGCTTTTCGGTGTCTGGGGAATCGTGAAAGGACCTCTGGGATTCGTACTGATCAGAGAGAGTTATCTGAGTATCAAAAGAGCTGAACGCTCCCGTGAGAACCATGAGGCGGAACAGTCTGAAAATAGAAATGAAAAATAAAAAATCGTCGCGACAAGATTCGAACTTGCGACCTCTGCGTCCCGAACGCAGCGCTCTACCAAACTGAGCCACGCGACGATATCAACATTAAAATAATAAATAAAAAAGGGTTGCTTGTCAAGAGAAAAACGAATAAGATATAAGAAATCAATAAGCAGCCGTTTGCACGGCGGAATGAGAGGACTCATGGTTCAGGCGAAGGTACGGTTGAAAAAGGGAGAGGGACGAACGCTGAAGGCGGGCGGCATGTGGGTCTATGACAATGAGATCGACACGATAGAGGGGGATTTTGAAAACGGAGATATAGCGGCCGTCCATGATTTTGACGATTATTTTATGGGCTATGGTTTTATCAACACCGGATCAAAGATTACCGTGCGGCTGCTCTCCCGGAAAAAGGAGACGGTTATCGATGACGCCTTTATGGAGATGCGGGTGCGGGAGGCATGGAATTACCGCAGAGAGACCATTGATACCTCCAGCTGCCGTGTGATCTTTGGAGAAGCGGATTTTCTGCCGGGCATCGTGGTGGACAAGTTTGCGGATGTGCTGGTAGTGGAATCGCTGGCTCTGGGGATAGACAGATGGAAGCTTGTCATAGTGGATGCGCTGAAGAGAGTACTGGCGGAGGACGGTATTTACATAAAGGGTGTTTACGAGCGCAGCGATGCCAAGGTGCGTCTGCAGGAGGGGATGGAGCGCTGTAAGGGTTTCATCGGAGAGCCTTTTGACACAAAGGTGAAGATTCTTGAGAATGGTGTAAAGTATATTGTCGATGTGGAGGACGGGCAGAAGACCGGATTTTTTCTGGATCAGAAGCATAACCGTGCCGCGATCCACAGAATCTGCAGGGACAAAGAGGTGCTGGACTGCTTTACCCACACGGGGTCCTTTGCATTGAACGCAGGGATAGCCGGGGCAAAGAGCGTTCTTGGGGTAGATGCCTCTCAACTGGCGGTGGATCAGGCTGCCGAGAATGCGGTGCTGAATCATTTGGAAGACCGGGTTCATTTTCAGTGTGAGGACGTGTTTGAACTGCTGCCCCGGCTGGAGGCGGAGGGCAGAAGCTTTGATGTGGTGATTCTGGATCCGCCTGCTTTTACCAAGTCCAGAAATTCCGTGAAAAACGCAGTAAAGGGTTACCGGGAGATCAATCTGCGCGGACTGAGACTGGTGCGGGACGGCGGCTATCTGGCTACCTGTTCCTGTTCTCATTTTATGGAGCCGGAGCTGTTTGCCAAGACGATCCGGGAGGCGGCAGCAGGAGCACATAAAAGGCTGCGGCAGGTCGAGTTTCGCACACAGGCCTGCGACCACCCGATCCTCTGGGCGGCGGATCAGTCCTATTATCTAAAGTTTTATATTTTTCAGTGTTGCACGGAGAGATAGTGAGTTCAAATCGGCAGGAGGATGTGCTTATGGACAGCAAGGCAGAAAAACAGAAAGCAATGAATGTGGAGTCTCAGATCCAAGAGCTGTTGTCTCAGCTCACGTTGGAAGAGAAGGTGGGAATGGTTCACGGAAAGGGACTCTTTTGTAACGGGGCAGTAGAGAGACTGGGAATTCCCCGACTGGTGACCTCGGACGGTCCCATGGGAGTGCGTATGGAATTTCCTGACGACAGTTGGATCCCTGTGGGGAAATCTGACGATTATGTCACATATAATCCCAGCAATTCTGCTCTGGCAGCCACATGGAATCCGGAGCTTGCCCGCGAGAGCGGCAGGGTGTTGGGCGAGGAGGCCAGAGGAAGGGGTAAGGATGTAATCCTGGCTCCGGGAATCAATATCAAGAGAGATCCTCTGTGCGGGCGCAATTTTGAATATATGAGCGAAGATCCCTGTCTGATCAGGGAAATGGCAGTTCCGTTTATACAGGGTGTGCAGGAGAACGATGTGGCGGCCTGCGTCAAGCATTTTGCGGTGAATAATCAGGAGACGGACCGGATGGCGGTGGACACGCTGGTAGATGAGAGGACCCTCCGTGAGATTTATCTTCCCGGTTTTCAGGCGGCAGTGCAGGAGGGCGGGACATACTCTCTCATGAATGCCTACAACAAGTTCCGGGGTATCTATTGCAGCGAGAACAAGGAGCTGCTGGATGATATTTTGAGAGATGAATGGGGATATGACGGAACTGTCATAAGCGACTGGGGCGCGGTGCATTCCACGAAAGAGACGGCCGAGGTCTCCATGGATCTGGAGATGAGCGTCACCAACGACTTTGACGACTATTTTCTGGCAGATCCGCTGATCCGGGCGGTGCGCGACGGTGAGGTCAGCGAGGCGGCAGTGGATGAAAAGGTACGCAATCTGCTGCGCATGATGTTCCGGCTGAAGATGCTGGGCGAAGAGGCTCCTCACCGGAAACAGGGAGCTTACGATACGCCGGAGCATCGCCGGAAGGTTCTGGAGACCGCGAGAGAGAGCATCGTACTCTTAAAAAATGAACCGTCCGACGGCAAAGGCGGGCAGGGCGGAAGACTTTTGCCCCTGACGGAGGCTGCACTGGCTCCGGCACCGGTGCTTGCGGAGAGCGACGGCAGAATCCTATCTGTCAGAAAGAAAAAGATTGCCGTTATCGGACACAATGGGGAACATCAGCACGCGGGAGGCGGCGGCAGCGCCGAGATCAAGGCATTGTATGAAGTATCTCCGCTGCTTGGCCTGAAGAAGGCGCTGGGCGGCAATGTCGAGGTCTGCTACGCGCAGGGGTATTATATTCCGGGTAAGAAGGGTGTGAACGAGGTCAACTGGCAGGAGGCCAGTCTGGAGCGTCAGGTCATGGAACAGGAGGATCCTGACAGTGAGGGGCAGCGCGCGCTGCGGGAGGAGATTGCCTGCAATAGACGTGCGCTTTTGGAGGAGGCCTGTGCGCTCGCAAAGGAGGCTGACACAGTCATCTTTGTGGGAGGACTGAATCATGATTATGACACGGAGGGACGGGACAGAGGGGACATGAGGCTGCCCTATGGACAGGACGAGTTGGCGGAGGCATTGCTGGATATTGCCCCTGATACCATTTTTGTGATGGTTGCGGGCTCTCCGGTGGAGATGCCGTGGAGGCAGAGAGCCAGGGCTCTGGTATGGTGTTATTATTCGGGTATGGAGACGGGAGATGCGCTGGCAGAGGTTCTGCTGGGCAGAGTAAATCCGTCCGGTAAGCTGCCCGAGACCTTCCCCGCAGTTTATCAGGATACGGTGACTTACAAAAACGGTCAATTCGGACTTGAGGGAAGCATAGAGTATCGGGAAGGCATTTTTGTGGGCTATCGCTATTATGAGAAGGAGGGTATTAAGCCTGCCTTTCCCTTTGGCTACGGTCTGTCCTACACTAATTTTGCCATGGACCGTCTTGGGGTGAAGGAACAGAACAAAGAAGAGGTGGTGCTGGCGCTGGAGGTGACAAACACAGGACTTATGGCGGGCAGCGAGGTCGTACAGTGCTATGTGACCGATTGTGATTGCAGTGTGGAGCGTCCGGTGAAGGAGTTAAAGGCTTTCCGGAAAGTCTTTTTGCAGCCGGGAGAGAGACGGGAAGTTTGTCTGACCCTGCCCCGTCAGGCATTTTCTTTCTACGATACGGCAAAGAAAAGTTTTGTGGTGGAGCCGGGCCGTTTTGTGCTTTGGGTGGGCAATGCTTCCGATAATTGTAAGCTGCAGGCAGAAATTATGATTTAAGGAATTTTAATTATAGCTTGACAAGCTCTTGTTTATGATATAGTCTAGATGCGAATGAATTGCATTTGCATCTAGACTATTATATTTTCATGGCTGGGGACCGAGGGCAGCCGGGTGTTGGAGGAAGTCATGTTACATGCAGTGGAACATGCGGCAGCGCATACAATCGAAGACAGTGTTTTAGTCATACTGATATTGTTTTTGACCTATCTGGCTATGGAGTATCTGGAGCACGGCACAGGCGGGAAATTGCAGCTTTTGATGAGGAAGTCGGGGAGACTGGGGCCTGTGGTGGGGGCTCTGGCAGGTGTTGTGCCTCAGTGCGGCTTCTCGGCAGCCGCGTCAAATCTCTATGCCGGGCGGGTGATCACAATGGGGACGCTGCTGTCTGTCTATCTGTCTACTTCCGACGAGATGCTGCCGGTGATGCTCTCCGCCCACGCTCCCGTGGACATGATAGCGGGAATCCTGCTTGTGAAGGTTTTGGCGGGTATGACTGCCGGCCTGCTCATAGACCTTTTGTGCGGACACCGGCGGGAGGAGCATGAACCTATTCATGAGATATGCCGCCAGGAGCATTGCGGCTGCGAGCGAGGTATTTTTCGATCCGCTCTGATCCATACGCTTCAGGTTGGTATGTTTCTTTTGCTGATCAGCTTTGTCTTGAACCTGGTGCTGGAGATTCTGGGAGAGGATGTGCTGGCGGGATTTTTGCTGAATCGTCCCATTGCGGGACCGCTGGTGGCGGGGATTGTGGGCTTTATTCCAAATTGTGCGGCATCGGTGGCAATCACGGAACTGTATCTCGAGGGTCTTATCGGTGTCGGCTCTCTGCTGTCGGGCCTTCTGGTGGGCGCCGGCGTGGGCCTGTTAGTGCTGTTCCGTGTGAACCGCAGACGGTCCGAGAATTGTAAGATTGTGGCAATTCTATATCTGGTGGGCGTTTTGGTGGGAATTGCGGCAGAGTTTTTATTAAAATAGAATTCTCAGAGGTAATCAAAGGGTAAAGATCGATGGAAGGAAAATTTGAGAATCAGGAAATACAATATCCTCAGGGCATCAAGTGGACAAAACAGAGAAAGTGTGTATATCAGGTGTTGTCGGAGGCTGCGGAGCCGCTTTCGGCACAGCAGATTTACCTGCTGTCGGGAGAGAAAGCGCGGCAGGATACCTATGCACTTTCCACCATCTATCGGATTTTGGCATTTTTTGAGGAGAACGGACTGGTGAACAGTACCACATGGATGGGGGACGACACGGTAGTCTATGAGCTGGATCGGGGCGGGCATACCCATTATGCGGTCTGTCTGGACTGCCACCGGAGGATAGCGCTGCACAGTTGTCCCCTATCTATCGGACATTTTGCACATCGCCACGGAGAACAGGACGAGGAACTCAGCGGCTTTACTGTTGTCGGACATAAAATCGAGCTTTACGGCTACTGCAGTGCCTGCAGCGCTGACCGTCTAAAACCGTAGTAATTTGTGCAGAATTAGAGAAGTAAAATATTTTTTTAAAAAAATATAAAAAAATTGAAAAAAACACTTGCATTTAGGGAAACTATATACTATAATAACTCTTGCGTTGAAAAAGATATAAGGAATGCGTCTTTAGCTCAGTTGGTAGAGCACCTGACTCTTAATCAGGGTGTCCAGGGTTCGAGCCCCTGAAGACGCACGAAGTACTGATTTTTGGGACACATGAGCCCGAGGGTCGGTGCTTTTTTTTGCGCGGAAAACGGCGGAGCAGGAAAGAGGTATTCTAATTTTGATTTACAAAGTATGCTGACAATGATATATTAATCCTATTAGGTATCATATAGAAGGAGGAAATATATGGACAGCAATGGTATTCAGAATGGAATGAACAATGAGTTTAACAATGGAGCCGGAAACGCACAGGCACAGCAGAAAGCGCCCAATATTTTTATGCAGTTTGCCTATTCTTTTGTGCCGCCAAAGTACGGTCGTCTGACAAAGGTAAAGACCGGCAGCATGATCGGTTTTGTGACGCTTTTCATGCTGGTTATCACGTTGGTTTCATTTGTGGCTATGGGACTGCAATACATAGTTAGCGGAGGAGTAGAAGAAATACTGGATGAGCTGCCGGACTTTGAGCTTGCAGACGGCGTTTTTTCCATTGATGAGGAATATATGCTGGATGAAGGAAGTACGTTTGTATTTCTGTCAGAGTATGAAGAGGTGTTTACCAGTGACGATGTAAGGGAACTGAGCAGCATGGGCTACAGGACGATTCTCTTAGTGACCCGGGATAAGATTTGCATGTTAAACAACGGACAGTATCAGGAGTATTATTTTTATCAGATGGGAAGTGATATAGAGCTGAACAAAGAGTGGATTGTCAACTTTCTCATGCCTGTTATCTGGGTGTTTCTTGCCATGTTTTTTGTATTATTCTTTGTGTTCAGATCGTTCTGGTATTTTGTGTGCGCAGCTGTCTACCTGTTGATCGCAATGCTCATCGCTTTGATATGCCAGAAGAAGGTGTCGGCGGGAGATTTATTCAGAGTGGCTGTGTATGCCAAGGTGCCTATGTTTGTTGTGGCTCTGCTGCTCAGTGTGCTTCCGTTTGTCCATTTCTCCGTACCCGGAATTCTCAGAACGGTCATCACCATCGTTATCGTGGGATTCGGCGTATGGTCCCTGCCGCAGAAAAATTAATGGGAAAGCATTAAAAGAGTATATTTGTGAGTAAGGTGAAACGAATGATTCCTATTTTTGATACGCATGCCCATTATGATGATGAGGCGTTTGACGAGGACAGAGAGATCCTGCTGGCCCGGCTTCCCCGGGAGGGTATTGCGCGGGTGGTAAATATTGGAGCCAGCCTGGATACGTCCCGGAAGGCATTGGAGCTTGCAAACCGGTATGATCATGTCTATTGCGCCGTGGGAGTGCATCCCAGCGAGACCGGCAGCTTGAACCAGGAGGCTTTTGAGCAGTTGAAGGGTCTCTGCGCCAGCCCCAGATGTGTGGCGGTAGGGGAGATTGGTCTGGATTATTATTGGGATGAGCCGGATCCGGAAATCCAGAAAGAGTGGTTTGTCCGTCAGATGGATCTGGCCCGGGAACTGTCCCTTCCTGTGGTCATTCATTCCCGGGATGCGGCGAAAGACACTGTGGATCTGATGAGAGCGGCCGGAGCGAAGGAGATCGGCGGGGTGATTCATTGTTATTCCTATTCGAAGGAGACGGCCCGCATCTTTTTGGATATGGGCTTTGTCTTTGGAATCGGCGGAGTTCTCACGTTTAAAAATGCGAGAAAGCTGAAGGAGACCGTGGAGTATCTGCCCATGGACCGCATTGTGCTGGAGACAGACTGCCCCTATCTGGCGCCGGTGCCTTTTCGCGGCAGGCGCAACAGCTCTCTGAATATTCCCTATGTGATCGCGGCTATAGCGCAGATAAAAGGAATCACTGAGGAGGAGGTGCGGGAACATACATGGAAGAACGCTCATCGTCTGTATGGCCTGCAGGAGCCGAATTGTCCGGAATGACTCAAATGCACAAGAGCGGCAAAAATATTAATCATATATGATGGAGGTAGAGATATGTTTGTAAAAAATGAAGCGTGCAAAGTAACGCCCTGTGAACCCGGCGTCACCAGAAGAGTGATGGCTTATTCCGATCAGCTTATGATGTGTGAGATCACTTTTGAGAAAGGCGCGGAGGGCAATCTGCACAAGCATCCCCATGAGCAGATCACATATATTGCGGAGGGAAGTTTTCTTTTTACGATTGATGGAGAAAGTCAGGTGGTAAATAAAGGCGACAGCGTATTTATGCCCTCTGACTCCATGCACGGAGTCAAATGCCTGGAGGCCGGAAAGCTGGTGGATGTATTTAATCCCAAGCGGGAGGACTTTTTGAAGTAAGTAAGGGGCAGTCTCCGTAGTATTAACCGTTTTAGAGATCGCATACATTCTGTTTGTCGATATATATTTATTGATTTTCGATAAATTTATATTGACAAACAGATTTTTTTGTTTTTATAATGAGTTGCAGGGATGGAGAAAACAGGAAGTACGAGGAGGCAGATTCATGGAAGGCAGAAAAAAGCAATTGCTGGCAAAGGGAGTCAAATATCTGTTGGACGTCATGTTTGGAAGCGGAATATTGGTGACGGTGAGCCTGCCTGTTACAATCAAATGGATCGGGCAGTATTATGAGCCGGTGATTGAAAACTATCAGGAGTCGGTGATAATTTATTTTGTGCTGGGTGTGGCGGCGCTGGTATTGATACGGGAGTTGCGGAGGATTTTTCGCACGGTGCTCAATGAGGACTGTTTTGTCATGGATAATGTTGTGAGTCTGCGAAAAATGGGAAATTGGAGCTTTTTTATCGCGGGCATGTCCGTGGTGCGCAGTATCGTGTATCTGACGGTAGCCATGCTGGTGGTCATACTGGTGTTTGTCATTGCGGGGCTGTTTTCTAAAGTGTTGGCCATGGTGTTTGAAGAGGCAGTGCGCTGTAAGGAGGAAAACGATCTGACGATTTAGAATGGCAGACGCCGGCGGAAAGGAATCAGAAGGTAGGTTTTGTATAGAAAAGACGGAAGCGGGACGAGGATGATAAGATGGCAATTATAGTTAATTTGGATGTGGTGATGGCAAAGCGCAAAAAAGGTCTCACGGAGCTGGCGGGTGAGGTGGACATTACGCTGGCCAATCTGTCCGTCCTCAAGAATAATAAGGCGAAAGCCGTACGCTTTTCAACGCTGGAGTCCATATGCAGAGCACTGGACTGCCAGCCCGGTGACATCCTGGAGTATGTACCCGATGAGGAAGCGTAAGAAGGAGGTTATTATGGATCATCAGGAAATTATGAGGCAGGAACGGCCGATGCAGCATACAGTGATCGCGCCTGTTCCCAAAAGGGAGGATACTCCCGAGACAAAGCGCATGAAGGAAGGTTTTTCGTTTTTTGGCCCGGCGACCTTTTGTTATGCGTTGTTTTACACATTTTGTATGTTTAAAAACGGTTCCGGTATCACCTTCCCTTTTTTCATAGCCGCCAGCCTCTTGTATTTGTGCTTCTCTTTATCAAAACTGGAGCTTATATTAAAAAAAGGAAGCGCCTTTTATATGGTGAGCATGATGCTGCTGGCAGTCTCTACCTTCTGCACAGACGATTGGAGGATCATCGCATTTAACAAGACGGGAATTTTTCTTTTGATGATGAGTCTTTTACTGCATCAATTTTACGATACGGCAAACTGGAAGCTGGGTAAGTATTTTGGCAAAATTTTTATTATGGTATTTGCCTGTCTGGGAGAGATTGGCAGACCCTTTACGGATGCGGCCCGCTATTTCAAGCATCAGGGAGGGCGAAAGAATAAAAATTTGTGGTATGTGCTGTTGGGTATTGTGATCGCGCTGCCGCTGCTGCTTATTGTGACTGCCCTGCTCTCAAGTGCGGATGCCGTGTTTCGTGAGGTGGCGGACAGGATGTTACAGGGATTTCGCATAGGCAATATCTTTAATATTCTGTTTCGTGTGGTTTTTATGTTTTTTGCATCCTATCTGCTGACCGCATTTCTGTGTAAGCGCACGCTGAACGGCACAGTGAAGGATCATCGGAAAGGAGAGCCGGTGTTAGCGATCACCGTCAACGGTTTGCTCACGCTGATTTATCTTTTGTTTTCCGGCATACAGATTGTCTATCTGTTTCTGGGTAAGATGCAGCTGCCTCAGGGTTATACCTACGCGGCGTATGCCAGAGAAGGTTTTTTTCAATTGCTTGCGGTGGGAATTCTGAATTTGATCATTGTGCTGATGTCTCTGAGCCTTTTCAGGGAGAGCAGAGTTCTGAAAGGAATTCTGACGGTCATGTCGCTTTGCACGTTTGTGATGATAGCTTCCAGTGCTCTGCGTATCATGATTTATATTCGGTTTTATTATTTGACGTTTCTGCGAATTCTCGTGCTGTGGGGATTGCTGCTATTGTTTGCGCTGTTTATAGGAATCGTCGTCAGTATTTTCCGGGAGAGCTTCCCGCTGTTTCGCTATGGGACGGTGGTTGTAACCGTTTTATATCTGCTTCTTTCCTTTGCCCATCCCGACTATATCATTGCAGCGGTGAATGTGGCCAATGCCCCGGCCGGTTTGCAGGAGCAGGAAAATAATAAGTGGGAACCGCAAAACAGCTTCTTTTTGAGTGATGAACCTTATCATGATTACGGTTATCTTGCGGGGCTGAGCGCGGATGCGGCCCCGGTGTTGATTCCCTACCTGGCAGAGCTTGGATATGATCTGGATATTTTTTATAAAGAGGGTGATCCGGCGGATCAGAGAGATGTGCACAAATGGCAGGCAGAGGGTTTCGGATACTATTATCTGCGCAGGCTGAAAAGGTCCACGGACAGCTTCAGCATCCGCACCTACAATATTTCCAGACATATGGCTTTGAAGCAGATTGAGGCGGGCGGCGGTCATAAAGCAAAATAGTCTCGCACCTCTCTGAGGTCCCCAAAGATTCTGTGACAGATTGCTTCCATCTCCGCATCCGGGGACACCAGATCCGGTACCATTATGGGTTTCATTCCGGCGCGGCAGGCCGCCCGGACGCCATTGGGAGAATCTTCTATTGCGTAGCATTGGTAGGGATGTCTGCCCAATTTTTCGCAGGCCATGAGATAAATGTCTGGCTGCGGTTTGGAATGCTTCACCATGTCTCCCGTGACGATCACGGAAAAGAGATCCCGCATTCCGGCCTGTCCCAGATGCGCAGTCACAGATTGGTAATTGGAGGAGGACGCCAGGCCCATGTTCCAGTTTGCCTGTTTTAGAAAGACCAGAATTTCATGGACTCCCTTTTTGACGGGGAGTCCGTTTTGTTCCACAAACCGGTGAAACTGAACGGAGGCCTCCCGGCAGAATTTCTCATAGGGAAAATCCGCACCGTAATGCTCCAGCATCAGTCCTCTGGTATCTGTGTTGTTGCGGCCGATACAGAGCGGGAAAAATTCGGCCATATCGTGGATTCCCTGTCGTCTGGCTATGTTCAGCCAGATTTCCAGCCATATTCTTTCGGTGTCAAACAAGACACCGTCCATATCAAAAATAACCGAGTTCATTTTCAGCACCTTTATGAGGCGGTTTGGGGAATGCGGAAATTATGTCCGGCAGTCCCGGTGACAGGGAAATTATAACACATACGTACTGTCATGACAATGGACTATGCAACGAAAAAAATAATGGACAATATAAATGGTAAATGGTACTATATTTGGTAATTCATGTATGAAACTTCGGGTTTTGTGCAGAATAGTTAAAGAAATCGTTACGGTTAAAGTAACAAACAGGAAAAGGTAATAAGGAGGAAATTATGAAAAAGTGGATGCTTTATCTGTGTGTAGGTGTATTGTCGGTGGGAATGACGGCGTGCGGAAATAAAAGAAACGATGCCGATACTTCCACGGATTCCAGTCAGCAGGAGACTTCTGCTATACAGGACAGTACGGAGTCCGATACCGCAGGCAGCGTGGAAAACGACAATACTCCGGGTGATACGGAAACCGGTTGGAGTGAGGAGATGAGCGCGCTGCGGGATGCGGTGGTGGCGGAACTGGGTGAGGATTACTGGCCGGATATGCCGATACCTGCGGAGATGCTGGAGATGAATTATGGCCTGACCTCCGATATGTATGTGGATTACATGGGAGAATCGCCCATGATCAGCGCCAATGTGGACACTCTTTTGATTGTAAAGCCGGCAGAGGGTCAGGCGGATGCGGTGGAGGAGGCTCTGCAGAACTATCGCACGGACCAGGTGGAAAACAGTCTGCAGTATCCCATGAATGTGCCGAAGGTGCAGGGCAGTATCGTGGAGCGGGTAGGTGATTATGTCTGCTTTGTTCTTCTGGGCGCAGATGTGGAAGCCGCTGCGGAGCAGGGCGAAGAGGCCGCCGTGGCTTACAGCCAGAAACAGAATCAGAGGGCGATAGACGCCATTAAAGCAGCTATAGATCAGTAGGATATGTCTCCGGGGGAGAAGTATGGTATTTAGCAGCATTTTATTTCTTTTTCGATTTTTGCCGATTTTTCTGCTCTGTTATTTTCTGGTTCCGGGCAGAATGAAAAACTTGATGTTATTTTTGGGGAGCTTACTGTTTTATGCCTGGGGAGAGCCGGTATATGTGGTTCTGATGCTGTTTTCCACAGTGTCGGACTATATCCACGGAAGACTGATCGGGACAAGAAGGGGGACACGGGCGGCAAAATGGCTGCTGGTGTCTTCTCTTGTCATAAATCTACTGCTGCTGGGATTTTTTAAGTATGCAGATTTCCTGATACAGTCTCTGAATCTGCTGGCGGGAACGTCTTTTCCGACATTCAATCTGGGACTTCCCATCGGGATCTCTTTTTATACGTTTCAGACCATGTCCTATACCATAGATGTGTATCGGGGAGAGGCCAAGGTACAGAAAAATCTGTTGGATTTTGGAGTCTTTGTGACCATGTTTCCACAGCTGATAGCCGGGCCTATCGTGAAATACCGGGAGGTGGAGGAAAGGCTGCATGACCGCAGGCCGGATATTCTGGCCATTAGTTACGGCGCAAAGCGTTTTGTCACGGGCCTGGCCAAAAAGGTGCTTCTGGCAAACAATATCGGTCTGTTGTGGAGTGTGATAAAAGGGCTGGATTACGGGGAGATGAGCGTCCTGACCGCATGGATCGGAGTCGGGGCTTTTGCATTGCAGATTTATTTTGATTTTTCGGGATATTCCGACATGGCCATCGGGCTGGGAGCCGTCATGGGATTTGTGTTTCCCGAGAATTTTAACTATCCCTATATTTCCAAATCCGTCACGGAGTTTTGGCGCAGATGGCATATTTCTCTGAGCAGCTGGTTCCGTGAGTATGTATACATTCCGCTGGGAGGTAACCGGAAGGGTATGCGCAGGCAGATGGTCAATATCTTCATCGTGTGGATGCTCACAGGTATCTGGCACGGAGCGGGATGGAATTTTGTGCTATGGGGTGTATGGTTCGCGTTTTTTCTTATTTTGGAAAAGCTGTTTCTGGGCAGACTGCTGTCGGGTCTTCCCCAAATTTTCGGACATGTGTATTGTCTGGCGGTGGTGCTCATAAGCTGGGTGATTTTTGAGCTGGAGTCGACGGGTGCCATAGGAGGTTATCTGAGTGCAATGTTCGGTGTGGGCGGACATCCGCTCTGGGACAGGCAGGCTTTGTATTTGGGCAGAGAGAATCTGGTACTGCTGTTTGTCGGTATTTTTGCGGCCACTCCCCTTTTGGCGAAGCTTGCAAAAGGACTGCGCAGGAGCCGGGAAGGATATGCCATGGCCTCCTATGAGCTTTTGGAAAAGGTGATTCCGGCAGCGCTGCTTTTGCTGTCCATCGCCTATGTGGTGGACGCTTCCTACAATCCGTTTTTATATTTTAGATTTTAATATGGGAAGAGGTATATGGGTAAAGATAAGAGTGGTTCAAATAAAAAATTTCGGGAAAGACTGAATGCCGCTTTGACCGCAGGCACGATCTGTGTTATACTGTTGGCGTTTACAACGGCAGACTTTCTGCGGGAGGATAGAATGTTTTCTCCGCAGGAGAACCGCTTGCTGGCCGCAAAGCCTGAACTGACACGCAGCAGTGTGCTGGACGGCAGTTTCATGAAGGACTATGAGACTTATGTGACGGACCAGTTTGTGGGACGGGACAAGTGGATCAGCATTAAGACCGGAACGGATGTCCTGCTTCAGAAGAAGGAAATCAACGGTGTCTATCTGGGTAAGGATGATTACCTCATAGAACAGCATTTGAAGGAGGATTATCCGGTAGAACTGGTGGAACAAAAGCTGGAGCTTTTGGGGAAACTGACTGAGCGCTGGGATGCAAAAGTGATGCTTGTGCCCACGGCGGACAATATTTTTCCGGAGAGACTTCCGGCCTATGCGGAGGCCTATGACCAGCGCGTTCTGCTGGCGGCTGTGGCAGAGCGTGTAGGTGAGGAGCGCTTTGTTAATGTATATGATACACTGCGCAGACATCGCGATGAGGAGATATTTTACCGCACTGACCATCACTGGACTTCCCGCGGAGCTTACTACGGTTATCAGGAGTGGGCTGCAGCCATGGGAGAGACTCCCCCGGACTTTTCGGCGGATACGGCAGAGACGGTGTCGGAGGACTTTCTGGGAACACTCTACTCAAAGGTCCGTCTTCCCATAAGCCCGGACCATATCGATTATTTTCCACAGACGGAGCAGACGCCTGTGCATATCGTGTATGACCTGAAAAAGGAGAGCAGTTCTTTTTATGAGCGGTCTCATCTGGAGACGAAAAATCAGTACGGATTTTTTGTGGATGATAATCATGCGTTCGTAGAGATCGACACAGGGCATTCAACCGGCCGGACGCTTTTTCTCATCAAGGACTCTTATGCAAACTGTATGATCCCCTTGCTGGCCTTTCATTACGACAAGATTTATGTGGTGGATCTGCGCTATATGAACGGGAAGCTTTTTACGTTCATGGAGAGCTATGAACCGGAGTCCGGTATGGATGTACTGGTCTTATATAATTGTATACATTTTCTGGAGGAGTTCCGATACTGGTAAGGATCCGGGCTGTTTACTGAGAGGCGTGGGAAGCGATATGGAAATGGATATAAGGATGGATATGAAAAAACTGGGTATTCCGCAGAATACCATAGAAGTGCTGCAGAAGTATGGATTTCGCTTTCAGAAAAAGTACGGTCAGAACTTTCTGATCGACACCAGAGTGCTGGAACGGATCATCAAAGCCGCTGACATCACGAAGGAGGACTGTGTGCTGGAGATCGGACCCGGTATCGGCACGATGACACAGTATCTGGCGGAGGCGGCAGGAGAGGTGATCGCCGTGGAGATCGATGCCGCGCTTATTCCGATTCTGGAGGATACGCTGTCGGCCTATGACAATGTCACAGTCATTCACGGAGACATTCTAAAAGTAGATGTAAACGATATTGTGAGAGACAAAAATGAGGGCAGACCTGTCAAGGTGGTTGCAAATCTGCCCTATTACATAACCACTCCCATTATCATGGGCCTGTTTGAAAAGCATGTGCCGCTTCAGAGTATCACGGTCATGGTGCAGAAGGAAGTTGCGGACCGGATGCAGGTGGGTCCCGGCACCAAGGATTACGGCGCGCTGTCTCTGGCAGTGCAGTATTATGCCAGACCGGAGATTGTGGCGAATGTGCCGCCCAACTGTTTCATTCCCAGGCCGAATGTGGGCAGCGCGGTCATTCGCCTGACTCGCTATCCGGAGCCGCCGGTGAAAACGGCAGATGAAAAGAAACTGTTTGCAGTCATCAGAGCTGCCTTTAATCAGAGACGCAAGACGCTGGTGAACAGTCTTTGCAATGCGGCGGACCTGAAAT
Organism: uncultured Lachnospiraceae bacterium; assembly: GCA_949840915.1. Classification (GTDB taxonomy): domain Bacteria; phylum Bacillota; class Clostridia; order Lachnospirales; family Lachnospiraceae; genus Acetatifactor. Next base: position 60,757 of record CATKXY010000013.1, read on the forward strand.
TGGACAAGGAGCATGTGTCCGGGGTTCTGGAACAGATGGGACTGCCTGTCACGGTGAGGGGAGAAGCCCTCACACTGGAGCAGTTCGCACGGTTGAGTGATCTGTTGTAGGACGGATGAGGTAAAATATCGATATATAGTTTGGCAAGATATGGTGAAAAACTATATCTTGTATTTTTTCTGCATTTTTTGGTCTTTATTTTTTGACATACCCAAGTGACTATGATAAACTTAGGAATGAAAATGGGAATAGTGTCGATTGAGTTTGACTGCAATACTAAAGGGAGCGAAATACCTTGGATAAATATGAATATAAAGTGAGAGCCGAGAGTATCAGGGAGCTGATCGGACAGAGGGATTACATACAGGCCGCGGAGATTGCGGACACCATTGACTGGCGCAGAGTGAAAAGTGTCATGATGCTCTGTACCATCAGCGATTTGTATAAGATAAACAGAAGATATGAGGACGCCAGGGACTTGCTGCTCCTGGCTTATGAGCGTCGTCCGGGGGGCAGGAATATCTGCTATTCGCTGTGCGAACTGTCCATCAAGACCGGGGAGTTTGTGCAGGCTATGGAGTATTACAAAGAGTTTGTGCGCGTGGCCCCCAAGGATCCCGGGCGCTATATTCTGCAATATAAGCTCTACGAGGATCAGGACGTCAGTCTGGAGGAGCGCATAGAGGTTCTGGAGGAGCTCAAAAGGCACGATTACCGGGAGAAGTGGGCCTATGAGCTGGCGTATCTCTATCACAGAGTGGGGCTTGCCGCGCGATGTGTGGAGGAGTGCGACGAGATGATCCTGTGGTTCGGCGAGGGGGAGTATGTGGTCAAGGCCATGGAATTAAAGATGCTTCACCAGCCCTTGAGCATTGAGCAGCAGGAGAAATATGATCATCGTTTTGACGCGTCGCCTGCGGAACCGGAAGAAGAGCAGGAACTGTTCGACGGGCAGTACATGGAAGATTCCGAGATCTATTATGAGGAAACGGCGGAACAGGGAGATGTGTACGAGGCGGAAACCGTCGGAGGGGACACACAGATTTACGAGCCTGTGTGGACGGCGGATCAAGAGACGGGCATACAGACGGATGAGCGGGGGGACCAGGGAGCAGCGGTAGTTTACCCGGAAGCGGCAGGACCCGAAGAACATGATATCCAGGTGAAGACCATGGATGTGGGACAGTATAACACTTTGAACCTGCAGGCGGAGCTGGCGCAGGAGCTGCAAAATCTTCTGAGCGAGGAACAGGCGGTTCAGGCGCAGACAGCATTGATACGGACCGGAGGATCGGAAGATTCTGCGGAAGCGGAGATCCCGGAACAGGAGATTCCCGCATCACAGATTCCGGAATCAGAGACGATGGAACAGGATGGAACATCGGATGAGGAAGCCTTGCGTTACCCGGAACGCGATGAGCCCGGCGAGGGGAATACAGAACAGCACCCGGAAGCCGAGGAGATGGAAAGCTCGGAGGTTTTCTTTGGCGAGACCGGAGAGATCGTGCTGGAGCAGATGCGCCGGGAGGCGGCAAAGCAGGCCGGAGAAGAGCCTGAAGAAATGACCGAGAGACAGGCGGCTATCGCACAGGTCGTCCATCCTCAGAATGTTGATAAGATGGCGGGAATAGAGCCGCCCAAAGAGCTTGCCCATGTGCTGTCTCAGGAGCCGGATGGCCAGCTTAGTCTGGTAGTTCCCGAAAAAGAAAATGTAGAGAAGCAGATCACGGGTCAGATGAATATTGGGGATGTGCTGGCCGAGTGGGAGCGCATGAAGAAGGAGAATGTGGAGAAGCGCCGGGAAGAGGTGCGCCAGCATGTTCTGCAGCAGACAGGCAGTCTGTTCACGGACTTTGACGCGGCGGTGAAAGACGGACTTCTGGAACAATTGGAAAAGAGCGTGGACGAGCCGGATCAATCGGAAACCGTCTGGGACGGGCAGCCGGCCGGGGAGCAGGAGTTCCCGGAGGAAGAGCTGCAGCAGACTGAAGAGCAGGAGTTTACGGAAGAAGAGCTGCAGCAGACTGAAGAGCAGGAGTTTACGGAAGAAGAGCTGCAGCAGAGTGAAGAACAGGAGTTTACGGAGGAAGAGCAGCAGCCGGCGAAAGAGCCGGAACTGTCAGAGGAAGAGGCTGCACAGACGCATTCGGAGAAAGCGACGGCAGCGAAGGCCTCCCGGACTGAGCCTATGCAGGAGGAGCCTTCCGGCAGAGAGAGGGTCCGCGCAATGACCAGAGAGGAGCGCGAGCTTTACGGAGCTTATATTCAGAGCCGTTCTACCAAGGACCAGATTGTGAAGGCTGTGGACAATATCAGTCTGGCCGCCTACACGGGCAATGTCATTATCACCGGTGAGGCGGGCATGGACACCCTCTCCCTTGCAAAAAAAATGATTCGTGAGATCCAGTCTACAGACAGCAATTTTTCGGGAAAAGTCGCTAAAATATCGGGAAAGGGCCTGAACGCCAAGAATGTGGAGGAGACGCTCAGGCAGCTTCAGAACGGAGCGCTGATCATCCAGAGCGCCTGCGACATGGATGAAAATACCGTTCAGGATTTGTATAAGGCTTTGCAGAAAGAGAGCCTGGGCATCGTGGTTCTGCTGCAGGATGACACCCGGATAATGAACCGTTATCTCAAAAAGCATGAATTGCTTTTGGATGTCTTTACCGCCAGGGTGGATGTGGAAGCCCTGAGCAATGATCTGCTGGTGGCTTACGGCAAAAAATATGCCAGGGAGCAGGAGTATTCTATTGATGAGCTGGGGGTATTGGCCCTGCATAATCGAATTGAACAGCGGCAGACGCTCGACCATGCGGTGACTACATCAGAGGTGAAGGAGATCGTGGATGGGGCCATTCGACACGCAAACCGCAAGACGCCGGGACATTTCTTTGACATTTTGCTGGCAAAGCGATATGATGAAGAGGACATGATAGTTGTGACGGAAAAAGATTTCGCGTAATTCTTATTGCATAAATAAAACATGAGGAGAACGGAGGACGAAATGAGAGAGAAGGTATTTATTTCCGAGGCGGACCAGTACCTGTTTGCACAGGGAACCCACTATGATATCTATAAGAAGCTGGGAGCGCATTTGTCTGCGGAGGACGGCGAAGAGGGTGTGTTTTTTGCAGTCTGGGCGCCCAATGCCGAAGCTGTCTGTGTGGTAGGTTCCTTCAACGGCTGGAAGGAGGATGCCCATCCCATGGAAAAACTGGGGGAAGGCGGGATATGGAGTGTATTTGTGCCGGGCGTGGGCGCGGGGGAAATGTACAAATTCCTAATCACCGCGCAGGATGGCAGAAAGCTCTATAAGGCAGACCCCTTTGCCAATCAGGCGGAGTACCGCCCGGGTACCGCTTCGATCATTGCAGACATAGAGGGCTTTGCCTGGAAAGATTCCAAGTGGCTTGCGGAGCGAGATAAGAAGAATGCCGATAAGGAGCCCATGGCGATATATGAGTGCCATATCGGTTCTTTTATGAAGCATCCTGACAACGGCACGGAGGAAGGCTTCTACAATTACCGGGAATTTGCAAAGCGCATTGTGGAATATATGAAGGAGATGAAGTATACCCACGTTGAACTCATGGGTATCGCGGAGCATCCCTTTGACGGTTCCTGGGGATATCAGGTGACGGGTTATTATGCGCCCACCTCCCGTTATGGCACGCCGGAGGATTTTATGTATCTGGTGAATGAGCTGCATAAGGCGGGTGTGGGTGTGATCCTCGACTGGGTGCCCGCACATTTTGCCACCGACGCTCATGGACTGGGCGAATTTGACGGAACCTGCATTTTTGAGCATCCCGATCCCCGGCGCGGAGAACATCCCGACTGGGGAACCAAGATTTTTAATTACGGCAAGAATGAGGTCAAGAATTTCCTGATCGCCAATGTTTTGTTCTGGCTCAAGGAATTTCATGTGGACGGCATCCGTGTGGACGCCGTGGCGTCCATGCTGTATCTGGATTATGGCAAGCAGGACGGCCAGTGGCTGCCCAATGAGTTCGGCGGCAACAAGAATCTGGAAGCCATAGAGTTTTTCAAACATATGAATTCCGTGATACGCGGTACTTATCCCGGTTTCCTGACTATCGCGGAGGAATCCACCGCGTGGCCCGATGTCAGCGGCGAGATCGGCACTGACAGTCTGGGATTTTCATTTAAATGGAATATGGGCTGGATGCATGATTTCTGCGAGTATATGAAGCTGGATCCAATTTACCGCAAGGGTAATCATTATGCCATGACATTTGCCATGAGCTACAATGAGAGCGAGAATTACATTCTGCCCCTGTCTCACGATGAGGTGGTGCATTTAAAATGTTCCATGGTCAATAAGATGCCAGGTTATCCGGTGGACAAATACGCCAATCTCCGGGTGGGCTATGCATATATGTTCGGTCACTGCGGCAAGAAGCTTTTGTTCATGGGTCAGGATTTCGGCCAGGAGCGTGAGTGGAGCGAGGCCAGGGAGCTGGATTGGTTTTTGCTGGGCGAGAAGAATAATCAGGGTATGCACGAGTGGGTGAAGGAGCTTCTGCGGATATATCGCAAATATCCTGCTCTGTATGAGTTTGACAATTGCTGGGACGGTTTCGAGTGGATGAATGCGGACGATGCCGAGAGAAGTACCTATGCCTTTGTGCGCAAGGCTTCTACCGGGAAAAATAATCTGCTCTTCGTGCTGAATATGACTCCTGTCAAACGGGAGAATTATCAGGTTCCCGTACCTAGGAAGAAAAAATACAAGCTGTTGATAAACAGTGATGAGGAGCGGTTTGGCGGTTGGGGAAATGAGATTCCCTCTGAGATCTCCGCCAAGGCGGAGCCCTGTCATTACCATGATTATTCCATTTCTTTTGATCTGCCGCCCTACTGTGCCGCTGTGTTTGTATTTTAAGAGATGAAACGGGATCTGAAAGCAAGTCAAGATATAGGTTAAGAAAAAGGAATAATACACCGAAATATAAGGTGAGTGCTCGTAAGGCGCTCACCTTTTTTGGTGTTAAAAGTGTTCATGCCGTCAAAGCGGGCAGGAGGATATTGATGAATATTGCGATTCAGAATCAGAATAATCGGGCGGAGGCCGTGGGATGCGGGGAGCGGACGGAGCGGGGCAGAGCAGCCCACGCGGCGGATAAGCCGAGCAGTGCCGGATCCAGGTCGGAGAATGTGTCCTTTACCAAGGGGGATGAGGTTTTCTCTGTGTTTGGCAGCCCGGAGGATCAGCGGGACGGCAATAAGGGAAAGACCCTGACGGAGCTTCAGCAGGAGGCTTCCTGCGCGGACGTAGGTGTTTCCCAGGATTATATGACAGTTATGTCAAATACCATGTCCGAGGAAGATTACCGGGAGCTCTCGCGGGAAGGCTTTCATTTTGCCTCTATGGATCCTGAGGAGGCAGTGACGATTGTGGATAAGATCAAGGCGGAACTGGCGCGCAGCGGAAAACATATTGCGGGCTACACGGATGATCTGGATATGGAGACTTTGGCGGCGGCTGTGGGCAGCGAGTCTCTGGCCAGAGCATTGTCCGAAAGCTTTAGAGAGGCGGACATTCCGCTCACCGAGGAAAATATTGCGGCTGTGGAGAAAGCCTGGAATATGGCGTCTGAGCTGGAGCCCCCCACAGAGGGCGCTTATCAGTATATGGTGGACAATGAGATGGAGCCGGAGGTATGGAATTTTTATCTGGCTGAGAACAGCGGCGCCGATACTGCAAAGAGCGGAGGAAATGTTTCCCGGAAGGATATGGACTATCTGTCGGATGAGAATATGCTCAGACAGATTGACCAGGTGTTGGAGCAGGCGGGGTATGAGCCTGACGGGGAGAACAGGCAGGCGGCACAGTGGCTGTTAGAGCGCAGACTTCCTCTGACGGCAGAAAATCTGGGACGTTTGAAGGATCTGCGGGAGGTGCAGATGCCCGTCACCGAGGAGAGATTTGCAGCCGCAGCGGCAGAGGCGGTGGCCTCCGGGAAAGACCCTGTGTACGCAGACTTGTCTAAGAATGGCGGAACAGGAGGAACCGTTTACGAAAAGGCCGTAGAAGTTCTGGATTATTATAAGGCCCGATACGAAGCGCAGGAGAGACCGGAATTTGCAAGTACCGCGGAAGCGCAAAAGTGGCTTTCGGATCAGGGGAATCTGACCGCACGCAAACATTTGGAAGAGATTCGGCTGCGCATGACGGCCGAAGTGAACGTAAGATTATTGAAAAGCGGGTTTGCCATCGACACGGCTCCCATGGAAGAGCTGATAGCGGCGTTGCGTGAGGCGGAGAAGGCAGTGGCGGAAAGCTACTTCCCGGCGGACGCAGAGGCAGTTTCCAAGTATGAGAGCTGGAATCAGACCAATGATGTGCTGCGGGAGCTGCCCGGACTTCCGGCACAGCTTCTGGGGATTGTTCGCATTTATGAGGCAGACGGAGAAAACGCTACAATTCTGGAGCATTTTCATGCGCAGGGCGTGGCGCTGCAACAGACCTATGAGAGGGCGGGCGAGAGCTATGAGTCTCTGATGACGGCGCCCAGACCGGATCTGGGAGACAGTATCCGCAAGGCTTTCGGCAATGTGGAGGAGCTTGTGCGGGAACTGGGACTGGAGCCGACAGAGGCAAACTGCCGCGCTGTCCGTATTCTGGGATACAATCATATGGACATTACCGGGGAGAATATAGACCGCGTGAAGGATGCGGATGCACAGGTGCGGACGCTGATCGAAAAGATGACGCCTGCCGCAACGCTGCAGATGATTCGGGACGGAATCAATCCGCTGGAACAGAGTTTCGAGCAGCTTAATGAATATTTCGACAGTCTGCCCCCGGACTTTCAGGAGCAGGCTGAGAGCTACAGCAGGTATCTCTATGGTCTGGAGCAGAATAAGCAGATCACGGAGCAGGAACGGGAGACTTATATCGGCGTGTACCGGCTCTTGCATCAGATCGAGCGCAAGGATGGGGCGGCTGTGGGAGCGGTGCTCAACACGCAGTCTGAGCTGCAGTTTGCGAATCTGTTATCTGCGGTCAGAAGCGGGAATTTCCGTCATATGGACGTGAAAGCCACAGATGAGCTGGGCGTACTGCGGGAACTGGTGAGGACTGCGGAGAATAAATCCATAACGGAGCAGATCGAGGCAGGCTACCGGAAGGAGCAGCTGGAAGAACTTCGGCGTGTGACAGAGACGGAGCAGGCGGCTGTGGCGATGCTGGAGCGCGGAGAGCTGCCCGCCACCGCGGAGAATCTGCTGGCGGCGCAGGAGCTTGCGGAGGATGCCAGAAATCCTTTTAAGGCTTTGCGGAGAAAGGCGGAGGAGCTGTGGGAGCAGCTTTCCGACAAAGAGAGCTTCCAGACAGAGTATGATGAGACTGTTTCTAAGATGCAGGCAGAGACGGAGGAGCTGGTGTTCCATGCAGCGGAGACGAGTCTGGACGTGCGTGCGCTGCAGATGAACCACAGACAGCTCAGTATCATGGGAAGCCTCGCGCGCAATGAGGAGTATGTCTTATCCATGTATGTGGGAGATGAACTGGCGGCGGTACATCTGACGCTGGAGCGGGGCGGCGCGCAAAAGGGCGGTATTTCCATCGCTGTGGATTTCGGAGAAAATTCCCATGTAGAAGCAAAGCTGCAGGTGAAAAACGGCAGAGTGGACGGGTTCCTTCTGGGAAAAACACCTCAAGAGGTTACGAAACTGCAGGAAGCGTCCGATATATTCTATAACTTGTTAAATGAGAATGCTTCTATAGATTTGGAAGCAGTGAAATTACCTGTGGTAAGCAGAGGAAACATAAATGTGACAGGGACGTCAGAAAGTAACAGCCAGGGGGAGGCAGCTTCCCCGGACAATGGAACGCTGTATCGTGTTGCGAAGCTTTTTTTACAGGCAATCAAATAGGAAAAGCGGGGTAATGTAAGCTATGAGAATCAACTACAACGTATCGGCAATGCTGTCGAACAACGCTCTGTCAAACAATGACAACAAGCTGGCAAAGTCTCTCGAGAGACTTTCCTCGGGACTGAAAATCAATCACGCAAAGGATAATCCTGCAGGTCTGGCCATGGCAAAGAGAATGAACGCACAGATCAGAGGCGTCGCAGTGGCCAATCAGAATGCAGGGGACGGTGTGTCTGTTATTGAGACCGCTGACGGTGCGCTCACAGAGGTGGCTGCGATGCTGCAGCGTATCAATGAGCTGTCCGTAAAGTCTGCTACCGGCACTATGACGGATGAGGACAGACAGACGGTTCAGAACGAGGTTGAGCAGTTGAAAGAGGAGATTACGCGAATCTCCAATGACACGGAATTCAACGGACAGAAGCTGTTGAACGGGGAGTTTACGTCTAAGGGCTTCACCAATGACAATGATGTAAAGGTCAATTCATACAGCAAGGATATCACTCAGAAAATATATACCATAACCAGTCTGAATGTGACTGCATCTGCGGACGGTGAGCTGACCTTGGCGGGAGATCCTGCGCTGGGACCTGAATTTCCTCCGAATTGCAAAGCGGAGGTGAGAGATAACCTTGTGAGCATCAAGGATGGCAGCGGATTTGAGCTGACGCTGAAGGTGCCCGAGAACGGAGGATCTTTCAATAATCTGGAGATAGATGTGGCGGGGATCGGAGCCATGCGTCTCCAGGTCGGAGCGAACGAAGGACAGGTGCTGGAGATGGAGATTCCTGCGGTTACTCTGTTAAATATGGGCATCCGGGAGATCGATGTGAGCACCAAGGCGGGAGCAGACGAAGCCATCACCCGCGTGGATGATGCGATTCAGTTTGTATCCAGCGTGCGCGGCAGACTGGGTGCGTATCAGAATCGTCTGGAATCTACCATAAATAGTCTGGATGTTACCAGTGAGACTATGACGGCGGCATATTCCCGCATTATGGATGTAGATATGGCGGAGGAGATGACAGAGTACACCACTGCGCAGGTGCTGACTCAGGCCGGAACCTCCATGCTTGCACAGGCCAATGAGAGACCTTCGCAGGTACTGCAGCTTTTGCAGTAATCTGTGACGGCTGTTGCGGGATATTTGGTGCAGGGAACAGAATGATCTGCATAGTTTGTGTTAGAAAGAGGAGGAGAGCATGACCAGCGAATGTAAGCAGCAGTTTACCCTGCGGATCACGCAGGCAAACTCCACGGAGCTGATCGTGATTTTATATGAGATGCTGCTCTGCTATCTGGACGAGGCCGGGGAGGCTGCAAAGTCCGGCGACTCTGCGGCGCTTACAGAGGCGATACGCAAGAGCAGAGGCTGTCTGAATGAGCTGGAGCAGTCTCTGCATATGGAATATGAGCCGGCCGGCAGTCTGCGGCAGCTCTATCTGTATTGTGCCAGGAAGCTTGTACATGCACAGGCCTGCAAAGAGGGCGCTTTGGACGAGATCCGGAGAATCATTCAGCCGCTGCATGACGCTTATGAACAGATTGCACCCCAGAATCCGGGCGGTCCCGTGATGGGTAATTCCCAGACTGTGTATGCAGGCCTGACCTATGGACGGGGAACGCTAACCGAAAACATGGCTGACCAGGGTACGAATCGGGGAATGCGCGTATAAAGGCGCATTTTCTTCGGCCTGCTGCGCTGCCAGTTCGGTGAGATGGCGATAGCGTTTCTGCAGAGCGTTAATTTCATAGATATAGCTGTCGATCAGATCCACTTCTACGGCATTATTAAAACCCGAGTAGGCGATTTCCAGAGCTTGCCGGGTTTTTTCTATGGCGTCCTTTAGATTGAGAGATCCAAGTTCTTCTTCCACGGGTAATACGGTATTTACGCTTTGCTTATACAATACTTTCATACATATTCCCATCTGCGCGCTGCGGCGCGCAATCAGATCGATAGTTGAATACACATTTTTATTCAACTTTATATCTGTTAATTATTATCAGTATAATCGCCGGACTTGTAAAATATACCAAAAACGGAATTTTTATGAAAATACTTCATATGATGTATGGAAAAGATGGTCATGCAGGTCGGGAGGCCGGAACGGGAAAATTATGGAATATGGGAGAGGAATCTTGGTGATTGCGGCAGCCTGCGGCATTGTGCTGCTGATCGGCGCTGTGCGCAGTAAAATGGAATGGCTGTTAAATATCGTGATGCGAAGTATACTGGGTACGATAGCCATGTATTTTGTGAATTCTACTCTGGCTGCTGCCGGAATTTCTCTGGGAGTGGGTATTAATATCGTGACGGTTTTGACAACGGGAATCCTTGGTCTGCCTGGGTTTGTGGCACTTTATGGCCTGGGGATTTATCGAATGTTATGAAAGATTACCAAAATTGATTTTTTTGACTTTACACGCTTGCCAACTCCGGAAATTGTGCTATAATGACTTTATTCTATAAGACAGACGGATGGCCATCCGCAGTTCTGAACTTTCTCTGGGACAAGTTTCGTCCCGATATTTCAAAGAAGCTGATAAGGATACAATAGCGCAGATTTTTAATGCGCGAGATACAAAAGATAAAATGATAAATTTAAAAATGATAAACTAAAGCAATAAAAAGTAAATAATGAAAAAAGGAGTTGATCGGTTGGCGGTATTGTGTACGTCTCTGGGAGTAGTCTGCCTTTTTGACTACCGAAAGAGAAGAATCCCGAATCTGTGGGTAGTATTGATTTTGACCATGGGTGCAGGGAGAAGCATCCTCCAAAACGGATTGGGAGGTTTGGCAGTATATCTGCTTTCGGCAGTGTCAGTGTTGTTTTTGCTCTATCCGCTCTTTCGCGTCGGTGGTCTGGGCGCAGGAGATGTAAAGCTTTTAAGTGTTTGTGCGGGATATTTTCCCCCGCGGAGAATCTTTTATTTTCTGTTTCTTTCTTTGCTGGTTTCGGCAGTTTTTTCCTTTATTCGTCTATGTAGAGACCGAGATCTGCGCGACAGGATCCTGTATTTTTGTGAGTATTGCGCGGCTGTGGCCCGCAGCGGAAAATGGAGTCTGTATCTGCCGCAGAAGGGCGGGCGAGCGCTTTCGGGCGTCTGTATGTCAGGGCCCGTTTTGTGCAGCGTATTGCTGGGTATGGGAGGTATTTATTGAAAAGGGAGGTGTCCATTGAGAGAAAAGAGAAATCCTGTCCTGGTATTGTGTGACAGGGAGGAGGAATATGCGCAGCTGATGACGGAATTTATGCAAAATCGCCGGGAACTGCCGTGGAGTGTCCACACATATACGGATGTAGAAAAGCTTCTGCAGGAGGAAAGGGACTGTTCTATCGACGTGATGGTGGTATCGGAGCGGACCTATCAGGACAGGCTGGCGGGATTGAATCCGTTGCGAACGGTGATCTTGAGTGAAGGAGGGCTGCAGAGGCGGGATGAGTTTGTCAATGTGGACAAATATCAGCAGGCTCAGCGGGTGCTGCAGAGTATTCTGGAGGTCTATCTGGAGATTGCGGATATCGCTGTTCCCCGCATGCAGAGACACGGAAGTACCCGTTTCATCGGAATGTATTCTCCGGTGCGGCGATGTCTGCAGACTACCTTTGCTCTGACGGCAGGTCAGATGCTTGCGGAAAAATACAGGGTGCTGTATCTGAACTTTGAGCATTACGCGGGTATATCGGAACTTGCCGCACAGACAGGGGCCAGAGATCTGGCGGACATGCTGTATTTTATCATGGCGGAGCAGGATAAGTTTCGCCTGCGTCTGCAGACAATCATACAGCGCAGAGGCAGTCTGGATTATGTTCCGCCTATGAAGTCCGGTCAGAACCTGATCCTTGTGACCTCGCAGGAATGGCTGCGCCTGCTTTGTAAAATCGAAGAGTCGGGAGAGTACGATTATGTGATCATGGACCTCAGCGAGAGTATGCAGGGATTGTTTGATATTCTGCGCACATGTGTCAAGGTATTTACACTGACCGGGGAAGACCGGATCGCTCAGGGAAAGCTTGCGGAATATGAACGGCTTCTGACTGCGTATTCGTATGAGGATGTACTGCAGAAAACCTGTCAATGCGCCCTGCCCAGGATACGGAGGGTCCCTGAGGAACCGGAACAGTTTACCCGGGGAGAACTGGCAGATTATGTGCGTGAGGTGCTGCGGGAGATCACAGGAGGTGAGATCTGATGGAATACGGGGAGCTGAAGCATAGTCTGAAGAGTGCCATACAGGAGCGCATGGATTACGGCAGGGATTACAGTGATGAGGAGGTGGATGATCTCATCGACTAAATCATGCTGGGACGGGAGGCTTTAAGTCTGTGGCCGGTGGATGTGAGGAGGCGCTTGAAGAAGGAGCTTTTTTATTCACTGAGAAGACTGGATATCCTGCAGAGCTTTGTGGATGACGCTTCCGTCACAGAGATCATGGTCAATGGCACCAATCCCATCTTCATAGAGCAGGGCGGTGTTCTGCGGGAGCTGGAAGTGTGTTTTGAATCTGTGGAGAAGCTGCAGGATGTGATACAGAAGATTGTGGCGGGCTGCAACCGGGTGGTGAATGAGGCTTCGCCCATAGTAGATGCCAGGCTTTCCAACGGTTCTCGTGTAAATATTGTCATGAGGCCCATAGCCTTAAACGGACCTATCGTCACGATAAGAAGGTTTCCGGATCATCCCATCACCATGGAACAGCTTGTACAGACGGAATCTATTTCAGACGAGGCGGCAGATTTCCTGCAAAAACTCGTGAGAGCCGGCTGCAATCTGTTTGTCAGCGGCGGGACAGGAAGCGGAAAAACCACATTTCTAAATGCATTGTCCGCCTGGATCCCCCGGGAAGAGAGAGTAATCACAATCGAGGACAGCGCAGAGCTTCAATTGCAGGATATTCCGAATCTGGTACGGCTTGAGACACGCAATGGCAATTCGGAGGGATGCAGAGAGATCAGCATCCGGGATCTGATCCGTGCCTCGCTGCGCATGCGGCCGGATCGGATAATCGTGGGAGAGGTGCGGGGAGGAGAGGCTTTTGATATGATGCAGTGCCTCAATACGGGGCATGACGGCAGTATGTCCACCGGACACGCCAACAGTGCTGCGGACATGCTTTCCCGTCTGGAGAATATGGTACTCATGGGAATGGACCTTCCCCTGGCTGCCATTCGGCAGCAGATAGCCTCGGGCCTGGATGTGATCGTGCATTTGGGCAGACTCAGGGATAAGTCCCGGAAAGTGCTGGAAATTATAGAAGTCATGGGATATGAGAAGGAACGGATCGGCCTGAACCCTTTGTATGTATATGAAGAGCAGGGAGAGGATGAAGCGGGACGTATCATTGGGGCATTGAAAAGAAAGGGGGTGCTTGTGAATGAACAGAAACTTAAGGCGGCGGGATTATCATAAATATCAATGGACAGTCAGAGAGCTTGTGCCTGCGGCGGCAAAGGCGGCATTTGCCGTGGTCATTCCGGCATTCTTTTTCTACCGCAGTCTGTGGGCCGTGCTGCCGCTGGGGATATTGGGATTTTTCTTTTTTCGTGCGGAGAGCAGACGAAAGCTGGAGCACTGCCGGGAGGAGCTGAACTGTCAGTTTAAAGAATGCATCCTTTCCGTTGCGGCTTCTCTTAAAGCCGGTTATGCGGTGGAAAATGCTTTTCTGGAGAGCCGCAGCGATATGCGGATGCTGTATGGGGAGGATTCCATGATCTATGCGGAGCTGGAGGGGATTCGCAGAGGGCTGGTGATCAATATCACAATGGAAGAGCTGTTGGAAGATTTTGCAGCACGCAGTTCCAGCGAAGATATCATGGAGTTTGCCCAAGTCTTTGCCATCGCGAAAAAAAGCGGAGGAAATCTCTCGGAAATTATTCAGACGACAGCGATGCTGATTGGCAGAAAAATTGATGCAAAACAGGAAATACGGACTTTGTTGAGCGGCAGACAGATGGAGCAGACGATCATGAAATTAATGCCGTTTGGTATTTTGCTTTATATCGGCATCAGCTATCCCGGATATTTTGATACGCTTTATCACAATTGGCGTGGGTGTGCAATTATGACCGGCTGCCTGGGAATCTATCTGGCGGCTTATGTGCTGGGGGACAGGATTCTACAAAAGATTGTCAGAGAGATAGGATAGGGGAGGTGGATGTTTGGGACCATTGAGGAAAACGGTTCTGTGTCTGTATGATTTTTTAAACAGACGCAGGCTCTTGGTCCGGCCCGGTGTGAGGGCCGATCTGGAGCGGCTGTATCCGGACAAAGATCAGGAGCAGCTGCAAAGAAATTACTATGCAGAGAAACTGGAGAAGTCCCTGTTGGTTATTTTGGGCGGTTCTGTGCTGGCAATCTTTTTGGCGCTGCGGACTGCGGGGGAGCGCAGTCTGGAACCGGGAAATGCCCTGAGAAGAGGAGCGGTTTTGGATGAGGCCGGAGAGGTGACGTTAGAGGCCGTCCTGGACGGAGGAAAGGAGCGCTTTTCATTATGGGTGGAGCCGGTGCAGCTGTGTGCAGAGGAGGCGGAGAGCTGTTATCGGGAGTTTTGTGAGAAGCTTCCGGAGTTGATTGCCGGGGAAAATGCGTCTTTGTTGGAAGTGAACCAAAAATTAGATTTGCTGGAGAAATACGCAGGATATCCGTTTGACGTAGAATGGAGGAGCCATAATATGGACCGTGTCACATCGGCGGGAACGGTCAGGCTTACTCATGAGGCAACGGAAGTCCGGTTACAGGCAAAAGTCAGTTATGGAGAGACGGAATGGCAGCAGGAAGTGACGGTAAGGCTTCTCCCGGAGGAATTGACATTTCAGGAGAGACGTAACAGGGAGTTAGCGGAGGAACTGCTTGCTGCGGAGGAAGAGGACCGTACAAAAGAATACTGGGTGCTCCCGGAGCGTGTGCAGGGCATGCCCGTAAAGTGGCGCAGGGCGGTGCAGGATAACAGCCTGATCTTATGGATAGGAGCATTGCTTGCCGGAGTGCTGGTCTATCGTATGAGTGACAGAGATTTACACGACAGGCTGGAAAAGCAGAGAATCCATATGAAACGGGAATATTCGGATGTGGTACACAAGCTGGCATTATATCTTGGAGCAGGCATGACTCTGCAGGGTGCCTTCGGAAAAATAGCGGCCGAATATGAGCGGAAAAAAATAAACGGCGGCCCCAGGAGTCCTACTTACGAGGAAATGCTCTACACCTGCAGGGAGTTAAAAGCCGGTATATCGGAAAGCGAGGCCTATGAACATTTTGGCAGGAGAACCGGCTTGCAGGAATACATTCGTCTCGGCACGCTGATGACGCAAAACCTCAAAAAGGGAAGCAGCTCGTTATTGCCCCGTCTGCATGAGGAGGCCGGTATGGCTCAGTCCGAGCAGCTTAAGATGGGCAGAAAGCTGGGAGAGGAGGCATCCACTAAACTACTGCTGCCCATGGTCATGATGCTGGGAGTTGTAATGGTGATCGTAATGCTGCCGGCATTTTCTTCTATGGGTCTTTGACGGATAATTTTGAAAGCAATCATAATAAACACCGGATTAAAGGAGGAAAAACCGATGAGAAGTCAGATGAAAAATCAAATAATTGGTCAAACGAAAGGTCAAACGGAGGAAATGGTGAAGCTGAAGGATTGGAGACAGCTTCTTGCGGAAGAGGAGGGAATGGGCACAGTGGAAATTATTTTAATCATTGTGGTTTTGGTGGGTCTGGTGTTGATTTTTAAGGACCAGATCACGGCCATCGTGGAGTCCATCTTTTCCAAAATCACGAAACAGACTAATAAATTCTAAGTCGGAGAGGGGGGCGGATGAGTCATAAAAATAAGGAAGGATGCTTTGCTGAGGCTTATCTGACAGTATATCTTACTCTTACGCTGACAATACTTTTGTCTCTTTGCCTGGCTTTGATTGAAGGCGTCAGACAGAATGTGATTTTCATGGAGGCAGAATGTGTGACGGACATCGGGCTGAACAGTATCTTTGCAGAGTATCACAGAGAGCTGTCTGCACAATATAATCTATTTGCTATTGATTCTTCCTATGGAAGCCTTGTGCCTGAGACAGAAGCCACTGTGCGTCATATGGCTGAATATATGAAAAGGAATTTTTCTACAGAGGAGGTCTTTCTGGATTGGCTCTTTTACCGGGATTTCCTTGGAATAGAGCTGGAAGATATTGAAATGACAAAAGCGTCGTTTTTAACGGACGGAGGAGGAACCGTATTTCGCAGACGGGCAGCAGAAGCGGTGTGGGATGATATGTATTTAAGCCTATTTCAGGAACTGTGCCATTGGATGCAGGTGGTAGATTCCAAACATCTGGCAGAACGGGATATTGCAGCAGAAAAGCGCCGTCTCGACAAAATGCTGAGCGATTACGACGGAGAAGAGAAGCAGATATCAGAGACGCAATGGATTACCGTGGAGGTAGAAAATCCCACGGCAAGTCTGGAAAAAAAGCGTAAGGAAGGAATTCTCAAGTGGGTTGTGGATCATCCTTCGGAGCTTTCTGATAAAAGTCTGCCTGCGGATGAGCTGATCATGACACGCATGGCTTTGGGACGGGTCAATCAGGGCAACTGGAACATAGAGGACATCGGTGAGGCGGAACAGTTATTGGAGCGTTTCTTTTTTCAGGAGTATCTGCTGCGCTATATGGGCTATTACGGGGCTGAATCAGAGGAGGATCCATTGTCCTATCAGATTGAGTACCTGGTGGCGGGTGGAAAAAATGATTTGGAAAACCTCAGAAATGTGGTCAATATTATCTTTGCCATAAGGGAAGCAGCAAACACGGTTTATATTTTTTCCGATCAGGAAAAATGTTTGGCCGCAGAAGCGTTAGGTTATGTGCTGGCAACTGCAATGACGATACCGGAAGCGGCAGATCTGATAAAACTGATTTTGCTGTTTGGATGGGCTTTTGCAGAGAGTATTTATGACATGCAGTGTCTGATGGCAGGGGGAAGGGTGCCGCTGATGAAAGACAAGGAGACCTGGCATTATGATCTGGAAAAGGCGCTGAAGCTGGGAAAGATAGAAAGCACAGCGGAGGATCAGGGCCTGGTCTATGCGGATTATCTCAGGATCTTGATGTTGCTGCAGAATGAGGAGGTTTTAACGGCCCGCGCCATGAATATTGTGGAATCTGATATTCGGCAGACCTCGGGCAATATACATTTCCGGCTGGACGGATGTCTGGATGCCTTGGAGGTTTGCGTCCGGATAAAGAGCGTGTACGGATATGACTGTGAGATTACCAGACAAAAGCAGTACAATGTGATGCAGTAATATGATCAGGGAGGTGGTCGGTGATGCCTTTTTTATGGAATGCCACTAAGAAACTATTGATAAAATTAAAAAGTCCTTCTCCAAAGTACAGGAAGTATTTCGTCCGCGGTAATTCCATAGAGAAGGTATCACTGCCTGCCTTTCTGAGAGTCCGGCTCCCGGCCGCAATGACTGTGGAGGCCGCCATTGTACTGCCGCTTTTTTTCTTCTTTTTTGTCAATTTGGGAAGTGCCATGGAAATGATGCGTCTGCACGGAAATCTGCAGATTGCCTTATGGGATACGGGTAATAGGATGTGTGTATATGGATATGCGGCGGAAACAATAAAAACTGACAAAGACGGCGCAATGGATAAGAGGGGATGGCGGCATGAGCTGGGAGATATTGCGCTGACTTATACTTATGTTAAGAGCAGCATTACAGATTATCTGGGCGAGACTTATCTGGAGACATCGCCTTTACGCTATGGACAGAATGGCCTGCAGTTTTGGGAGAGCAATGTGATAGAGGCATATGATGACATCACTTCGGGAGATATGCTGGATATCGTCATGACCTATCAGGTATCGGCACCGCTGGACTTACCTTTTGTGCGCCCTTTCCGGATGTCAAATCGATATTACGGCAGATTGTGGACAGGTTATGAGTTGACACAAGCTTCTCATGATCATGATGCGCAGGATGTGGTATATGTAACCGAAAATGGAGAGGTCTATCATGAATCCAGAAATTGTACGCATTTAAAACTCCGTATAAGAGAAGTCAGCATGGATGAGGCGGAAGCGGCCAGAAATGCAAATGGAGGCCGCTATGCAGAATGCTCCAAATGCAAGAGAAGAGCTTTTCAGGGAACCGTGTGGATAGGATTTGAGGGAGATTCCTATCACTATGACAGAGAATGCCCGGGATTAAAGCGAACGGTCTACACGATACCGAGGAGGCAGGCGGTTCGGTACAGGCCCTGTTCGCGCTGCGCACCGGGAGTTTAAAAGGCAGGTGTATACTTGGAAGAATATGTTTTTTTGAGAGAATGTATTTTGTTGATCTATTTGATGATTCTGGCCGTATTTGACTGGAGAGAGAAAAAGGTGCCGCTTATGCTGCCTGTATTTGGCCTGGCGGCCGCGTTCATGAATCTGTTTTATGATTTATATCATGATCCGGCGGAGTGGAAGTGGCTGCTGGCAGCTGCTTTCTTGGGAATTATTCCCGGTATACTGATGCTTGCGGTAGCCGGGCTTACCGGAAAGGCGGGATGCGGGGATGGTATGGTGTTATTAATTATAGGCTTGCTTACAGACTATAAAAGTTGTATTTTATTACTGTGTTTTAGTATGCTGCTGATGTCGGTGTTTTGTATAAGCATGTTACTGCTGAAAAAAGCGAAAAGGAATACAAGGCTCCCGTATCTGCCTTTTTTGACAGCGGTATATGCGGCGGGCATCCTTGTCAGGCATTGTTAGGAAGGCCTGATAAAGCGGGAATGGGGTATCGGTATGAAGAAGCTGAATGCATATTTTACAGTGGAGGCGGCATTGGTGTTTCCGATTGTTTTGGGTGTTATATTGTTCACGATATATTTATTGTTTTTTCAATATGACCGATGCATTTTGGAGCATAGTACAGGAGTGCTGGCCATGCGGGGATGTACGCTGCAGATTGTTGGCGGAGAGGAGCTGGTGAGGGAATTGCAGGATCAGTCCCGTGAAGAGAATTCAGGTACTCTTGCATGGTCTACGGAAGACGCGGAAATCAGTCTGAGAAAAAATTGTGTTTCAATACGACGCTCGGGAGGATTGAATTTTCCGTTTCGAGGTTATTGGCCGGAGAGCATAGATTGTGTCTGGAAATGGAGTGTCATTCGTGAAAGCCATCGGATCAGGCCGGTAAATTTTATAAGGAACTACAGAAAAATAATGGGAGGAAAGTAGATGTTAGATGCAGAATTTGTGAGGAGCTTGCAGAGTAATTATGAAAGGATTCATCTGTCGGAGAAACCGGATGAGCAGAGATACCAGTATTGTATTCTGACCCGCGGCGGCATCAAGGGCTTGCTTCCCTGCAGTCTCCGCTATATCAATGGTCAGGCTTATCTCTATTATGATATTACATCCAGACAGAATGTGGCGCAATTATATGGAAAAGGAGTGATAGACAGGGCATGGGTAAAAGACTTCTTTTGGAGTTACAGACAGGTGCGTCAGGAAATGGCAAGATTTCTGCTGGATGAGGAAAATATTCTTATATATCCGGAACAGATTTTTCAGGATATGAGCAGCCACAGTTTTTTCTTCTTATATCTGCCTTATCACGAGGAAGGAAATGGTCTGCTGCAGTTTTTGGAGTTTGTGCTGGGGCATATGAATTATGAGGACGAAATACTTGTGGAATGCGTCTATTCCATGTATGAGCAGTATGAAAAGGCCGGAGGAGCGTACCTTCAGGAGAAAATCTTTGAGGATGCGAAACGCCTGGAGGAAAAGGAAGAAGCAGCCGCTCCCCGGGATGTATCCGGGGCAGAATCAGAGTTGATGGGGGATGGCACGGTATCCGGGTCAGAAAGAGCAGAGGCAGCCGCCTCACAGCAGGACATGCCCAAACAGGACAAAAAAGGTATCTTCCGATATCTGGGAGGAAAGAAAAAGAAAGCGGAGGAACAAAAGGATGCTTACAGGGAAAGCAGGCTGGCTGCTATGGAAGGGCGGGCTGTCGCAGATGAAAATGTATACGAGGATGAAGACTGCGGAAAAACTATCTATATGGAACAGACGGAGGAGGGATCCCCGGTACATAGGCTCTACACACCTGACGGCAGGGTAGCCATGCCGCTGGATACGGAGAATGTCACCATAGGAAAACAGAGAGGTGAGGTGGACTTGCTGCTGGAGGATGAATCCGTGAGCAGGCTTCATGCCAGAATTTATCTGGAGGATAACATAGTGTATCTGGAGGATTTAAATTCTACTAACGGGACGTTCAAAAACGGACTGCGTCTCCAGCCATACGAAAAGCGAAGGCTGGAAGAGGGCGACGAGGTGCGGTTCGGTAAATTATTATTTGTATATCGTTGATGCTTCCCGGTTGACGAGGAGGGGTAAAGAGTGGTACATTTGAGTGAGAGTTGCAAATATTTACGGGAAGAGGATGGAATGGTTGCTGAGAAGATACAGGAATTGGCCCTTTGTAAGCACGGCTTTGGTTGTAGTTAATGTCGTTGTGTTCTGTTTTTGCGTTTTTACAGGTGAACTCCTTTACTCCAGGGGAGGAGTGGAGAGTTTCGGCATTTTAGAGCGGCATGAGTACGGAAGGCTGCTCTGGGCCCTGTTTTTGCACAGTGATACGGCGCATTTGTTTAACAATATGATTATCTTGTTTTTTCTGGGCGCCATGCTGGAGAAAGAAACCGGCCATATTTGGCTTGCGGTGATTTATTTTCTGTCCGGTCTGGGCGGGAATATTGTATCGTTAATCAGGAAAGTAATGACAGCGAGCCCTTCTCTCTCCGTCGGTGCAAGCGGCGCAGTCTTCGGTCTGGATGGTCTGCTGTTGGCGCTGGTCATATTTTCACCGGATTTTAGAAATGCGGTGTCCCCCGGCAGGGTGATGCTGATGATCATATTATCCGTATATGATGGATTTATGGGCAGTAATATAGATAATGCTGCTCATGTCGGCGGACTTGTTATAGGGTTTCTCACCGGATCTGTTTTTGTGATAGTAAGAAATCTGCGAAATAAAAAGAATAGACGAGAGGTACAGCTTTGAATATTCATATCTATTATGGCGGAAGAGGTATAATTGACGATCCCACCAGTTATGTTATCAGAAAGATGCAGGAAGTGCTGGAGGAGCTGCGTGTCAATGTGACGCGCTACAATCTGTATGAATTGAAAAATACCATTCCAACACTGCCTCAGACTTTGAAAGATGCCGACGGTATTATACTTGCGACTACAGTGGAGTGGTTTGGTATCGGCGGATATATGCAGCAGTTTTTGGATGCCTGCTGGCTTTATGGTGACAAAGAACGTATTGCCGGAATTTATATGTGTCCCATTGTTATGTCTACCACTTATGGTGAGCGTGAGGCAAAGCTGGATCTGGCGAATGCATGGGAGATACTGGGTGGTCTGCCCTGCAGTGGTATCTGTGGGTATATTGAGAATACTCTGACTCTGGAGATGAATGAAAATTATACTAAGATCATCGAGAAAAAGGCGGAGAACCTTTATCGGACCATCAATCAGCGCGCGGCAAATTTCCCTGCAAGCAATCAGGCTGTGCGTCAAAAGATAGCGGTGTCTCCTGCGATCGATCTGTCGCCCCAGGAGACGGAACAATTATCCAGTTATGTGGCAGACGACAGATATGTACAGCGTCAGAAGGAAGATATTCGAGAGCTTGCAAGCCTTTTTCGGGATAAACTGAATCAGGGTGGTGAGGGTGAGGAGGAATATATCTCCGAGCTGCGGAAGGTCTTTAAACCACAGGCTGGCTTTCATGCCGTCTGCGTTATCAATATCGAAGAAAAGAGCAAAGCGCTTGTACTGGACATTAAAGGGCCTGATTTGGAATGTGATTACGGTTCCTGTGAACAGCCGGATATGGTGCTGAATACAGGGAGGACCACGATGGAAGATATTGTGAACGGCCGTATGACTTTCCAGAGAGCTTTTATGTCCGGCGTTATGACAACCAAGGGTGATATGAAGCTTTTGCGGATGCTGGATCAGGTATTTGCTTTTGAAGAGAAGTAAGAGAATATCAATTTGGGAGGCTGGAAGAAAGCATGAAAAAGGACAATTGCATTTTTTGTAAAATAGCAAACGGAGAAATTCCATCCAAGACTATATATGAGGATGAACATTTCCGTGTGATTCTGGATCTGGGACCGGCCGCCAGAGGTCATGCCCTGCTGATCCCCAAGGAGCATGCGGATAACCTCTATGAGCTTCCGGCGGAACTGGCAGCGGAAGTACTGCCTGCTGCAAAGAAGATTGCCGCCAAAATGAGACAGAAATTGCAGTGCGACGGTTTGAACCTTGTGCAGAACAATGGTGAAACGGCCGGACAGACAGTGATGCATTTTCATTTGCATATGATTCCCCGTTATGAGAATGACGGGCAGCAGATCAACTGGATTCCCGGAGAGCCGTCTGAGGAAGAACTTGAAGCTGTTATGAGACAGCTTGCGGAATAGACTGGGAGTATGCTGATGAGAACAATTGATGTCAAGATCGTTACGGACAATATCAAAGAAATGTGCATAGAGGCAAATCATTTTCTCTCGGAGGATATGGCGGAAGCGCTGCAGACAGCCCATGCGAAGGAAAAATCCCCACTGGGAAAACAGATTTTAGATCAGTTACGGGAGAATCTGCAGATTGCAGGGGAGGATATGATACCTATCTGCCAGGATACCGGTATGGCGGTTATCTTTGCGGAGATCGGGCAGGATGTTCATTTTGAGGGCGGCTTGCTGGAGGATGCAATCAATGAAGGAGTGCGCCGGGGCTATGTTGACGGATTTCTGCGTAAATCTGTAGTCAAGGATCCTCTGTACCGGGATAATACAAAAGATAATACTCCGGCAATCATTCATTATAGCATTGTCGCAGGTGATAAGGTAAAGCTCACGGTGGCACCTAAAGGATTTGGAAGTGAGAATATGAGCCGTGTTTTTATGCTCAAGCCTGCAGACGGTGTGGAAGGAGTCAAACAGGCAGTGCTCACAGCGGTGAAGGATGCGGGACCGAATGCCTGCCCTCCCATGGTGGTAGGGGTCGGCATCGGCGGAACTTTTGAGAAATGTGCTCTCATGGCAAAGCATGCGCTGACCCGCCCTGTGAATGAGCGTTCGGACATTCCATATGTGAGAGACCTTGAGGAGGAATTGTTGAACAGAATCAATGGTTCCGGAATAGGACCCGGTGGTCTGGGCGGAAGCACTACGGCTTTTGCGGTCAATATAAACACATATCCCACTCATATTGCAGGACTGCCGGTTGCGGTCAATATCTGTTGTCATGTAAACCGTCATGCGGTTAGAGTGATCTGAGCAGATTTGGCTGACTGAAGATTTGCCGGAAATGTCGGAAAGGCGGATATACAATATGAATAAACATATCAGAGTACCACTTGATTCCGCGGATGCGGCAAATCTCCGTGCTGGAGACTATGTCTATCTGACGGGTACCATTTATACGGCCAGAGACGCCGCACATAAAAGAATGTATGACGCGTTGCAAAAAGGCGAAGCCTTACCCTTGGAAGTGACGGATAATGTCATATATTATATGGGGCCGTCCCCCGCCCGGGAGGGAAGACCGATAGGCTCTGCAGGCCCTACCACAGCAAGCCGGATGGACAAATATGCGCCTTCTTTGCTGGATCTGGGTCTGAAAGGGATGATTGGCAAAGGAAAACGGTCAGAGGATGTGAAGAAAGCCATTATCCGTAATGGAGCAGTGTACTTTGCGGCAGTAGGCGGTGCGGGGGCGCTTCTCTCCCGTTCCATCACACAGTCCGAAGTGATTGCATATGATGATTTGGGGACAGAGGCAATTCGCAGGCTTGAGGTAGAGAATTTTCCTGTTATAGTGGTTATAGACTCTCTGGGAAATAATTTATATGAGACGGCTGTTCAGGAATACAGAACCGAAGAGGGACAGGCGGCAGAAGAATAATTCCTTATAGGTAGGCAGTGCCGTGGTCCGAATCATAAGTATTGTCGAAAGGTTTTTAAAAAAGCGATTGACAAACAGGGCCTCCTTAGGTATAATAATTTTTGCGTCACAGAGGTGACAAAACAGCATATTGGCAGAGTCGCAGTTCGGATTACGGAGAAATACTCAAGAGGCCGAAGAGGCGCCCCTGCTAAGGGTGTAGGTCGGGCAACCGGCGCGAGGGTTCAAATCCCTCTTTCTCCGCTCACTCTGCCAGATAGTTTCAGCAGCGTCCAGAAGGATGCTGCTGATTTGTTTTATACCGGACATAGGTAATAGGTATGTTTTGCTCATGAAATACAAAAAATAGTAAAAATGTAGTAAAATCTGTTGACAAGCATTGGAAAGATGTGCTATCATGAAATTCCACTGCGAAAGTTGATTTTTGCGGTGGAAAATTTTCTAAAAAAAGTAGTTGACAAAGCAAAACACCTATGATACTATATCAGAGTTGTCGCTGAGTTGACAACAGAGCAGGCGAAGCGGTCTGCGAAATGAACCTTGACAAATAAACAGCAATGCAACCCTGAAAATTCCAGAAGCGGAGCAATCCGCAGAGAAGATTCAGAAGAGAAGATTCGGAGAGGACCGAGAGAGAATCGAAG
>CATKXY010000014.1 GCA_949840915.1 uncultured Lachnospiraceae bacterium
ATACGCAATTGTTTATTTATAATTCGTTGTACGCTGATAGACCATTTTTTCTGCGCTGTTCGTCAACAAAGTTACAAAGAATATTGTATAGTTGCATTTTATCCCCAGTGCAAATGTCTTGAGGGCTCATTAAGACGGGGTGTGTTCTTTTGGGAGAAAATGGATCCGGTATTTCTACGTGAGTTAAGATATGTCCATAATCAGCAGTTGTACACTTTGAAATATACTGTAAAATTGATTCATCCTCTATAGTGCTGATAATATGTGTACATATGGATTTTGATTTTTGTTTGCAGTAATTAGATTATCTAATGCTTTTTCTGAAAGTCCCAGTACAGGAGCTACCTGTTGGGAAACTATTCTCGAAAGAACTGCACGCTATCCTGCTGGTTGCGGGTATTCCTATTGGCATCGTTCAGTGGACATCAATTATTCTCTGGATTGTCACGGGAATATGGTGGCCGTTTGCCCTTTTTGTTCTGATTGTCATTCCTTGTGTCTATTGGCTGTCAAGCTATTATTTCAAAAGGGTAGCGTATATCTGTCCTCAGTGCCATGAGGTTTTCAAGCCCGGAGTTAAAGAGGCTTTTTTCGCAAAGCATACCCCGACGCTCAGAAAACTCACCTGTACTTGCTGCGGGCATAGGGGTTTCTGTGTAGAAACTTACGGAAAGGATGAAGTGGAAAAAGCTGAAAATCTTTAATTGTTAAGGGAGAGTTACATTCTCCTGCGGGCTATGGGGTGAAAGGTCAAAAACCTTTCGCCCCATTTTTTATCGGGGTAAAATAGAGTGACGTACAGCAGAAAAAAGTTAGTGGTTGACAATCGGGAATAGAGAATTTTATAATTATAACAAGAGTAAAAAAGTTGGAATATGTTGATCAGAAAACTCATATTCCGGCCATACATACAGGGGGGTAATAATGAAATGAAAAGCATTCGAACCAAGATCACATTATGTCTTATTCTGACGGTTCTGATCGGATTGGTGGCATCCGGGTCTTCCAGCATCTCGCTGAACTACCACAATACCATGTCTACTGTAGAGCAGATGATGAGTCAGACGGCAGTCCTGGCGGCAGGACGTGCACAGAAGGAGCTGGAGGCATATAAGAATGTTGTCATGGAGGTGGGATGCATTCCACAGCTGTCTGATCCGGAAGTGACAGTGGCAGAGAAACGGGCAATCATCGATGAACGCGTTTCCATGCATGGTTTCCGGAGGGGAAATATCGTCGGTGCGGATGGCATCAGTATCTTTGACGGAAATGATTACTCAGACCGTGAATATGTACGCCAGGCAATGCAGGGAAATGTTTTTGTATCAGAGCCGTTGATCAGCAAGATCACGGGAGAGCTGTCCATTATGGTAGCGGCGCCCTTATATTCGGCGGGAAACAGCGGGAAAGACATCGTCGGCGTCGTATATTTTGTTCCGCAGGAGACCTTTTTAAACGATATTGTATCGGCCATTACGATAGGCGAAAACAGCAGGGCATACATGATCAATAAGTCCGGTGACACGATCGCCGACATCACACTTGATACGATCACGGTTCAAAACATAGAAGCGGAGGCCCAGAGTGACTCCTCTCTGCAGGAGCTGGCGGCGATCCATTCCGAGATGCGTCAGGGAAAGATCGGGTTCGGAAGCTATCTGAGCGGAGGACATAAAATGTTTGCGGCCTATGCTCCCGTGCAGGATACGGATGACTGGAGTATCGCGGTTACCGCGCCGCAGATTAATTATCTTGCATCTACGCGGGATGCAATGGTTGTCAACATTGCGGTAATTATAGTCTCCATACTGCTCTCCGTTATTGTGGCTCTGGCTCTGGCGGTCAATATCGGCAAACCCATGAAGGCTTGTGTAAACCGGATGAAGCAGTTGGTGGAGGGCGATCTGGATACACCGATGCCCGATATTACAAACAGAGACGAAACGGGTGTGCTTGTGAGGTCTACCGAGACTCTGGTGGAGGGGCTGCGTATTGTCATCAATGACATCAGCTATCTGCTCAATGAGATGGCAAATCAGAATCTGAACGTACATACGGAGCATGAGGAAGTATATGTAGGCAGTTTTCAGGACATTTTGCTTTCCATGCGCAATATGAAGATCAAGCTGAGCAGCGCCATGCGTCAGGTCAATCATTCCGCCCAGGAGGTGTCGAATGCCAGCGAGCAATTATCCTCAAGCGCACAGACGCTCAGTCAGGGTACCACAGAGCAGGCCGGCTCAGTACAGGAATTGGCAGCGCGGATCAGCTCGATTTCTGCGGAAGTTAAAAATACGGCCAGCGGAGCGCTGGATGTCAGGAAGCAGACACATCATACCGGTGAGGAGATCGTCCTGTGCAACCAGAAGATGCAGAATCTGGTAGAGGCCATGGACCGGATACAGACCAGCTCCGAGGAGATAGAAAAGATCCTTAAGACGATAGATGATATCGCATTCCAGACCAATATTCTCGCTTTGAACGCAGCTGTGGAGGCAGCCAGGGCCGGCAGTGCGGGTAAGGGCTTCGCCGTTGTTGCGGAGGAGGTGCGCAATCTGGCCGGCAAATCTGCACAGGCGGCTAAAAATACATCAATGCTTATTGCAAATTCTACGGATGCAGTACATATCGGTACAGAGATTGCCCAGAATACGGCGAGTGTTCTGCTCGGCGTCGTCAACAGTATTCAGTCCGTGGTAGAGTCTATCGACCATATTGCCATTGTATCCAACGAGCAGTCAGAGTCGGTTGAGCAGGTTTCCGAGGGGATTAACCAGATCTCTGTCGTTGTGCAGAGCAACAGCGCTACGGCCGAGGAAAGCGCAGCTGCCAGCGAGCAGCTTTCCGCTGAGGCTGCCAGCCTGAAGGATTTGGTGAATCAGTTTACGCTGGCGCAATAATGATGGATTCAGGATGAAATCGGGAACTTGCAAATCGGGCGGCATAGGGATTTGCTTGTATTAATAAAAACATATTCTTAGAGTTCCGGAGAATCTTGCAAAAAAGTTCTCCGGAATTTTTTGACAAAAGTTTTCATGGAATGACATTTTAATAAAAAGGTGATAGAATAAAAAAACACATAACCTATGACGAGTTGATTAACGAAATGATTGCGGATGCATGGTACATGGTGGTTGAGTATCATTTAAATTTAGGACCCCGGGATACTCTGGAAAGTCTGGTGCTTTATTTACGGCAGATATCCCAAATGAAATCGGCAGAAAAAAAGGAGACGATCATTGCTTATTTAAAGGATTGTAAGGATAAAGAAGTTTTGAGACAAAAGAGGATATTGACAAGAAATGTTCCATACCGCATTCAGGCGCCCTTTATGAACAAGGTTAAAGGTGAAGCATGGAAAGTGTCGGAAGGTGAATTAATTGCGAAAATCAATCAGGAACGCAGACTGATGTACTATTTTGAAAAACAGGACGGTTTGCAGACTAAGATTCACCTCAGTCCGGAATGGTTTATGTATATAGATAAAAACCGAGCCATAATAAAGGGTTGGCTTCAATATAATATGATTATGTATTTGCAGAGACGTAATCCAAGTGTTCCCGGTATTGCCGATAAATTATATCCGCCTCAGGAACGAAAGCTGGATAAAGTTAAAAAGTATTGGAAATTGTTATTGGAGCTTCGTCCGGTTTACGAGATATATGGACATCTTCAGCTGTCGGTCAAGGATATCTCGATAGATCATTTTGTTCCTTGGTCATATGTGGCGCATGATGAGTTTTGGAATTTACATCCTACGACGCGAAGCATCAATAGCAGCAAAAGCAATCATTTGCCGGACTGGAATATTTATTTTCCGCAGCTGGCACAATTGGAGTACTTTTCCTATGAAATGATATGGAAATATGATTCAGTACATGCTGAATTTGAGAAGTGTGCCCGTGAACATCTAAATGATGATATGGTGCGGATAAAAATATATCGGCAGGGGCAGGATTTTGTAAAGTTTACAAATGCGTTGGAAGAAATCATACAACCGGTGTATCAGTCCGCGAAGAATTGCGGGTTTAAGAATTGGGTTTATGAGGTGAATCCAATTCATAATTACAAGTCTTCAGAATAGAACGGACTGTGGAGGAGATGACATGTTTGAGCAGGATTATATTATGCGTCTGATCAGAGAGATGGTCAGGGCGATACTGAAACTGCTGTTTCAGATCGATATGGAGTCCCCGACGGAAGAACTG
Organism: uncultured Lachnospiraceae bacterium; assembly: GCA_949840915.1. Lineage (GTDB taxonomy): Bacteria > Bacillota > Clostridia > Lachnospirales > Lachnospiraceae > Acetatifactor. Next base: position 4,209 of record CATKXY010000014.1, read on the forward strand.
TTTGAGGAGAAAGAGGATAAGGAGACTTATCGGGTTCTGCGGCAACTGATTGATACCGGAGAGATCAACGAGGCAGAAAACCGGCTCTGTGATGTGCTGGAGAGGAGAACCGGCTGCAAAAGTGCGGAAAGCAGCGCCAGTCTCAAGCTGGCCCTGTTGTTCTATGCTTATCTCAACGAAAAACCGGATGATTTTCTGGAGACACATGATTACAGCAGAGAGGAAATTCAGGCGGGATTGGATCAGATTATTTCTCAGTTTGGTCTGGAGGGACTTCCGGAGTTATGGCACGAATAGTTTAATAACGGGCAAGGAGGTATTGTGATGGAATCAAAAGAAGAGTTTCAGGTGTGGGGTCATTGAGTCTGGCGGTAAGCATACAGATAAAATCACCAATAAAATCCGCAAAAGCCATATAAATATAGCAAATTATCCATCTTGACAAAAGGAGTATCCGAGCAGTAATATTAGACGGAAATTCAGGTAGAATATTACTGCACATATACTGCACATAAGGAAATAATGCCGGGTGCAGGGATGGGAAGGATAGCTATGGCAGGAGAGACGACAAGGGACATGACACAGGGGAGTCCCGTAAAACTGATATTAGGATTTGCTATGCCGATGCTGCTGGGACTGTTGTTCCAGCAGTTTTACAGCATGGTGGACACGATCATTGTAGGAAAGTGGCTGGGAGTGGACTCCCTGGCGGCGGTGGGCTCCACCGGCTCTATTAACTTTATGATCATCGGATTTTGCATGGGCGTGTGCAGCGGATTTGCCATACCGGTGGCGCAGCGGTTTGGCTCGAAGGATTATGTCTCGTTACGGAAATTCGTGGCGAACAGCGTGTGGGTATCGGCGGTTCTGGCCATCGTCATGACGGTGGTTGTGTGTCTGCTGTGTATGTCCATCCTTCGGTTCATGAAGACGCCGGAGAATATCATTGACGAGGCGTATGCTTATATTTTCGTGATTTTTCTGGGAATACCGGTGACATACCTGTACAATCTGCTCTCCGGCATTATCCGCTCCCTGGGAGACAGCAAGACTCCGGTATATTTTCTGATCCTGTCTTCCATCATCAATATTGTACTGGATATTGTATCCATCGGTTTTCTGCACATGGGAGTGGCGGGGCCGGCATGGGCCACGGTCATTTCTCAGGGGATTTCAGGGCTGCTGTGTCTGGTCTATATGCACAGAAAGTTCGAGATACTGCATCTGCAGAAAAATGAGTGGAAATTAGACTGGCATTATGTTCAGAATCTGCTGTTCATGGGGATTCCCATGGGACTGCAGTATTCCATCACGGCCATCGGAAGCGTTATTTTGCAGACGGCGGTAAATGGTTTAGGCTCCTCCGCGGTGGCCGCAGTCACGGCGGGAGGCAAGGTGAGCATGTTTTTCTGTTGTCCCTTCGATGCGCTGGGGGGCACCATTGCGACTTATGCGGGACAGAATGTGGGCGCAAAGAAGCCGGAGCGGATCAACAGCGGTATTCGGGCGGCGGTCATCATTGGATTTATCTATTCTGTGGCGGCCTGTGCTGTGCTGGTTCTGTTCGGCGAGACGATTGCGCTGCTGTTTTTGGATGCGGATGAGATTGTCATTCTTTCGAGAGTCCATAAATTCGTGATGGTAAACAGTGCCTTTTATATGGCGCTCACGCTGGTGAATGTGGTGAGATTCTGCATACAGGGAATGGGATTCAGCGTGTTTGCCATTCTCGCGGGTGTCTGCGAGATGATTGCCCGGGCTATTATGGGATTTGGACTGGTTCCCTTGCTGGGGTTCGATGCGGTATGCTTTGCCAATCCGCTGGCATGGGTGATGGCGGATGCCTTTCTGATACCCGCCTATATTATCTGCTGGCGGAAGCTCAAGAGGATTTTCGGGGAGACTCCGGGCGGATCTACGGTGTCTGCGGCTGACTAGTCCGGCACATACGCAGATAAAACAGGATGCAGATGACTGCGGAGAGTCCCGAGCCTGCAGTGGAGGCCAGTCCCATGGGAAGGAGTGTGTCTGCAAAGACAGTGGACGCCAGCCAGGCCAGCGGAATCCTGGCACACACGATGGAGACTGCATTGTGGAAAAAGGAGATTGAGGACCGTCCGCAGGCGCAGAAGTAACCGCTGAAGCAGAAGTGGATTCCCGCCAGCGCACAGTCCCAGACATAGCCGTGCATGTATTGGCTGCCCAGCCGGATCGCCTCTGCGTTGTCGGTGAACAGGCCGACCACCGGAGCCGCTGCAATCTGCATGGCTGAGGCGATGGCGATGCCGAAGGAGAAGCACAGCACGGCTGCATAGTGCAGCGTGGTGCGGGCCCGGCGGTGCTTGCCTGCCCCGATGTTCTGCGCGCACAGCGCCGACACTGAGGAGAGCATGGAGGACGGCACGAGAAACAGGATGCCGATGACTTTTTCCACGATGCCCACGGCCGCCGCGTCATTCAGCCCCCGGCGGTTGGCAAATATAGTTATGATGATGAATGAGATCTGGATAAAACCGTCCTGAAGCGCTACCGGAAGACCGACCTTTAACAGACTGCCCATGACGTCGGGGCGGGGCTTTAAATCCCTTCGGGACAGGGAAAGCCCGGTTTTTCCACGTAGAATGACAAAGAGGGATGCCGCAACGCTGATGGTCTGCGCCAATGTGGTTCCCAGAGCAGCGCCGGTGGCTCCTAACCGGAACACGCCGATAAACAGGTAGTCCAGCGCGATATTTGCGGCACATGCCACCGCCACAAAGTACATGGGACTCTTGGAATCTCCGAGGCCCCGGAAGATGGAGCTGATGATATTATAGGCAGTGATAAAGGGAATGCCGATAAAGCACACGGTCAGATAGGCAATGGTTTCGGAAACAGCCTCCGCCGGTGTGGACATTACGGCGACGATCGGGCGGACTACGGACAGCAGTACCGCCATTGCCGCCAAGGACACCGCCATGAACAGTGTCACTGTATTTCCGATGGCCGCCGACGCTTGATCGGCTTTTTTTGCGCCCACAGACCGGCCGATCATCACAGTGGATCCCATGGCCAGCCCAACAATCATCACCGTGAGCATGTGCATGACCTGACCGCCGATGGAGACTGCCGTGGTGCTCTCGACGCCGTTAAACTGACCGATGATAAACAGATCGGCCATGCCGTACAATGTCTGCAGGAAATAGGACAGCAGATAGGGCAGGGCAAAGCGCAGCAGTGCTTTCCACACGCTGCCGGATGTGATATTGTGTTCTATCGTTTTATCGCGCTGCATTTGATACCGTCTTTCTGATTATCTTTTATTTTTTCCGACATTTCATTGTACCTCAAATCCAAAAGAAACGGAAGATTAAAGTAAGCGGAAGACAAAAATAAACGGAAGAGCCGCAGACAGCGTTATGTCTCTGTCTGCGGCTCCTTCTTTTTCAGTAATGATATTCCCTGGTCAGATAGTTGAAATTCTGCAGCCGGCTGTCGCGATCGTACAGAGTGGTCTGACAAGCCCTGGGCGCAGGCTGCGGCTTTTGAGTTGCCTCCTCCAGAATCTCTGCAAAGAGCTTATTGCCGTCCCCGTCCTTTGCACCGGAGTGAGCGGAATGCTGACCGTCGCGTTTCGTCTTGCTGACGGTGGGAGTCGCCATCACTGAATGCACCATTAAAATAGCCGTAATTCCTTTTGCTGCGATGATCCCTCCTTGGATGCGTATTTGAATAGTGTATGTTTCCTGGTACTATATGTTTCGGCAGAATCTACAAAAAGTTTAGTGTCCGTGCGTGTATTACATTGACCTTTTAACAAGAATTTGGTAGAATTGAGCGTATAGGCGTTTTGGCAGGATCCGTAAAAACGTCTAAATTTTACAAATAGGAAAGGGAGTTACAAAATGACAGCTCTAATCTTGGTTATTGTTGCAGCGCTTGCAGCATTAGCTTTCGCAGCCTTCAACTTCTATGGGGTGAAGAAGATGGAGGAAGGAACAGACGTCATGTCTGAGATCGCATCGGCTATCAGAGTCGGGGCGAATGCATTTATCACCTATGAGTATAAGATCATTGCAATTGTGGTGGCCATCATCGCTGTGCTGCTGATCTTTATGTCCTGGCAGTCCGCAGTATGCTTTATCATCGGCGTGCTGATGTCTGCGGCGGCGGGATGGATCGGTATGAAGATAGCGACCTATGCGAACGTGCGGGTTTCCAACAGAGCGCGCGTGACCAAAAATATCGGCGAGACTTTGAAGGTGGCTTTCCGCGGAGGTTCTGTTATGGGCCTTTGTGTGGGAGGCTTCGCACTGTTTGGCCTGTTTCTCGTGTATATCATTTTCGGCATCGGCATGGGACTGATGTCTGTGGACGCCATTATGGACGGGGCTATCTTTACCCAGTGCCTCTCCTGTTATGCGCTGGGCTGCTCCATCGTGGCCATGTTTAACCGTGTGGGCGGAGGTATCTATACCAAGGCTGCGGATATGGGAGCCGATCTGGTGGGCAAGACCGAGGCGCATATTCCCGAGGACGATCCCAGAAACCCCGCTACCATAGCCGATAATGTGGGAGACAATGTGGGAGACGTGGCAGGTCTTGGATCCGATCTTCTGGAGTCCTATGTGGGAGCGATCTCCTCCGGCATTATTCTGGCATGTCACCTGTTCCTGGCGTCTCTTGCGGGCAGCGGCATGGTCAGCGATGAACTGCTGGAGAAAATGTTCTATTATCCTTTGGTATTTGCGGCATGCGGTCTGATTTCCTGTATCATCGGTATCGCGTCCGTACTGTTTAAAAAGGCTTCTGACAATCCGCATAAGGATTTGAATTTTGCAACTATGGTGTCCGCAGGCCTGACCATTCTCTGCGGCTTCGGCGCTACTTATCTGCTCTTCGGGGATGAAATGCTGTCAGACGCCATTCTTGAGGCAGGCTTTGCCTGCGGTTATATCTCTCCCTGGATCGCTGCCTCCATCGGCGTTGTCAGCGGCGTGGTGATCGGTATGATCGCAGAGTATTACACCAGCTATGATTACAAGCCCACTCAGCTCATCGCCCAGGCTTCCAGAGAGGGCGCGGCCCTCACCATCACCCAGGGTCTGGCAGTGGGTATGAAGTCCTGTATGGCTCCCCTGATTCTGCTGGGCATTGCGACCTATGCGTCCTATGCGGTTGCCGGTATGTTCGGTATTTCCATGGCCGCCATCGGTATGCTGTCCTTTGTCAGCACCACGGTTTCCGTTGACACTTATGGTCCGATCTCCGACAATGCCGGCGGTATCGCCGAGATGTCCGAGCTGGAGCCTGAGGTTCGTGAGATCACGGATAAGCTGGATTCTGTGGGTAATACCACCGCGGCTATCGGCAAGGGCTTTGCCATCGGTTCCGCATCGCTGGCGGCATTGTCGCTGATGGTGTCCTATCTGTATTCCTTTAATGAGCCCGGTACGGAATTGAACCTGAATTTCACCGATCCCCTGATTCTTTCGGGAGCTTTGGTGGGAGCGGCGCTCCCCTATCTGTTCTCCGGCATGCTGATCGAGGCGGTGGCCAAGGCTGCCCGCCGTATGGTGGAGGAAGTGAGAAGACAGTTTAAGGAGATTCCCGGTATTCTCGAGGGTAAGGCTAAGCCTGACTACAAGACTTGTATCGAGATTTCTTCTCAGGGCGCTCTGAAGGAGATGCGTTTCCCTGCGATCCTTTCTATCATATTCCCGCTGTTGGCAGGCTTCCTCTTCGGACCGCTGTTTGTGGGCGGCGTGCTCATCGGTGCGACCCTGTCCGCTATCATGCTGGCAATCTTCACCGGAAATGCAGGCGGCGCGTGGGATAACGGCAAGAAGTACATCGAGTCCGGCGCCATCGAGGGCCAGAAGAAGGGTTCTCCCGCACATGATGCGGCCGTTGTAGGCGATACGGTGGGCGATCCCCTGAAGGATACGGTGGGACCTTCACTGGATATTCTGATCAAGATCATGTCCACGGTGTCTCTGGTGGCAGTGGCAATGTTCAGCCGTTACAATCTGCTGGACTTTATCATGAATCTGTTCCAGCAGTAAACCAAGCGATCATACGATCAATGAAACGGCCATGCGGATCAATTTCCGCACGGCCGTTTTGTCTTTGCCATATTCATCAGTTTGATCAGTTGTCTGCAATGCGTTTGATGCCCTTTTGTACCCAATCTCCTACAAAGTGAATGCCGTCCGGCACATACACCAGCATGAACAGGTAATAGGGCAGCACATAGCGGCATTGCGCTTCCCAGATAATGCTGAAGAGGAAGCCGCCCACAATGGCGATGAGGGGAATATATCCCGCCGCGTTTTCTCTGCGCCGTTTCCAGAGCACAGGCAGAAAGAATACGAAGCCCAGATAGACAATGCTCTGATAACTGTTTGCAAACTTCATCAACGGATCGTGCAGACTGCCGTAATACACCCGGTCAATCCAATCCGGCATCGGTTTTTCCTCGTCGAAGGAGCGGGTGGACATCAGCGTCTCAAAGGAGGGCTCGATCCACTGCATCAGGAGCTTGGTCTTGAAAAACCATTTTGCATAGGCGGGGTCTGCCTTGAAATGATCGAGATTTTCCTGAATATTCTCTCTGGCAATCGCTTTGGCGGCCTCATTGTCCCAATCTGCCTCGCTCATGGTAGTGGTCTGGTAGTTGTTATAGGTGCCGGGTCCGCCGTCGTTGTCCTGAAGTCCCATGGCCAGGGTCAGTATCATGGGAGCGCCCTGGGTGATCGCATAACCGGAGCGCAGTGCGTATGAATAGTCCAGCGCTTTTATGGCGCCGAAGGAGCTGACGACAACCAGGAGTCCGGCCAGAACAGGCTGCAGCTTTTTCTTCTGCCAGGCGGCCAGCACCATGCCGATGAGGACGGCGATCAATACGATCCAGGTGTGCATACGCACCATCAGCGACAGCGCGGCCATGACACAGGTCAGAGCCACATAGCGAATATGTCCTGTCCTGACAAAGCGCAGCAGCGCCCAGAACAGGACGGTGCAGAAACTGATGGAGGGCAGATCTCCGTAGGTGTACGGCGTCAGTATCAAATAGGGCGTGCAGAAGAGTACCAGAGGACAGTACAAAATCTTACAGATACTGTTCCAGGAGGTCTCCTCCACAAACAGATAGCCGAAGATCATTGTGATCACGCCGAAAAAGATATGAAACTTGGCAGCCACCGGATAACAGAAGTCCCCGAACAGCGTGAACAATATTTCGTAGAGGAAGGTGAGTCCTTTCTGATAGGGAAACTTACCGATATATCCGCTTTTTTTAAACATAATAAAATTGCCGTCCAGATTGTAATGGGCAGCGGCTGTGGCGTTGAGCTGATCTCCGCTGGGGTAATAGGGCAGGTCTCTCACCCAGATCAGGCAGACTGTCACATAAAGGATACAGCAGAGCCCCAGGAAGAGATACCCTGCAAGACGCTGTCTCTCCCCGAGCTTTTGAAAGAGAAAGTTCAGGAGCAGAGCCAGCAGGCATATTCCCGCAAACAGCAGTAAATGAAAGAGGGCATTGTCCTTGACCAGATAGACGGGGATCTGATAATCCGTGGACGAGTAATAGGAATACCGCGCGCTGTAATAAGCCAGAAAAAGACCGATAAAGAGCGCGAAAACCAGTAAAATGCCGATACAGAGACCATAGGCATTCGCCGGGATATCCTTGAAAGCGATTCTTTTCTGAGACTTATGATTCATATGTCCCGAAACACTCCTTTTTGTTTGACCGTTTTATATATGATCTCAAAACGATTCAATTTTTTATTTTTTCTGTCGATTTATTCTAGCAACTGCCAAATGCATTTTCAACCTACAAAATATGGATTGACGCTTGCTCCTTTGCCGGTCATGGACCTGAGACGGTGCGTTTCAGATCATAGGCACCAGATTGTAGGCGCTGGTGTACACTGCAAATCGCCGGTTTTCAAATCCCAGGGAAACGATGGCCGCATTGGGAAACTGAGCCTCGAAGGCCGCTTTGTCCTCCGTGCACACGACATAGGCGGTGGGCATCAGCTCCGGGAGATTGGGCACATACCATTTGGTGCTGGTGGTCCACCAGTACATGCGCAGATCTTCCATGTGATAGCAATGGCCCATGGTGATGCGTCCGTCCGTCATCATACAGATGCGGGAGGCATCCCAGAATTCGGCATAACCGTAGGAGATATTCTGCGAGTCCATATATTCGATGACTTCCTCGTATTCCGCCAGATTATCCTCCGTCGTGATGCAGTCCCGATAGGTGTAGAAAATATTGACGAGTGCAAATACACACAGGCACAGCGCGATCAGTCCGGCAAAGCGGGGGGCGGCTTTCTCAAAATGAGTGATGAGGGCGGCCAGCACAGTCACGATCACAAACCAGATCACAAAGAAATAGTTCTGGGCGGCCTCCGCGTTGGTGACGATTTCGATAAAAACAGTCAGCAGTAAAGAAGTTCCCAATGCCTGAAGCAGCATTTTCTGCGAGGAGGGCGCCGTGCTCTTTTTGCCAAACAGGAAAAAAAGACCGTAGACAGTGAGCGCCAGAACCGCCAGAATGCCAAGCTGCATCAGAGCGGCCAGAGAGCTGAGTTTACAGTTGCCCGCTATTCCCAGACATTCCAGTATGGCGGCGGGTACAATGCGGGTCAGCCGGTCGGTCATGCCTTTGCCGTCCTGCATAAACATGGGATAGTCCACATTGGTGGGATAGAGCTTGGCTAACGCGCCTACCGCGAGCAGCGTCAGGATAAATCCGGCGGCGATCCATCGCTTTCGGGGCAGAGAGTTTGCCAGGTGATCACTCTCGAAGAAAAGAAGCAGAATCTCCCAGACGGTCAGGGGCAGCACCACCACCTGCAGGCAGCGCATTCCGCCCAGCGCCAGTCCGCCGCACAGTCCTGCCAGCAGCAGCCACACCAGAGCGCACCGGGCGGCAGCCCTGCGGGGCGATGCCTCGGCCGTTCCTGTAAAACCTGTGGTCCGTTCTCTCAGATAAAGATAAAATCCGATGCAAAGGAACAGACAGATGCTGTGCAGGGCATAATAATCTGCAAATAAGAACCATAAAAGAATCACGAAGGGCACCATCTGCCCGTCATTTCGCAGACCGTTTATAGGCAGGGCACAGAGTGCCAGCAGGGCGGCCGCAATGCCCAGTCTGGATATCTGACAGCGCTTTAAGGTGAAGGCGATGGCTGCGAGCAGAAGGCCTCCCGTGATCACACAGGAGAGCCCCATGGAGAAGACCATGCTGCCGCTCATGCCGTAAAACAGAGCGGAGAGCGTGGGCACACCCAGCACCAGCCGCTCTGTGCTGGCGATCCAGTTATCCGGCGTCAGATCCTTTTCCGTCCAGATCTCTCTGGCCAGCATGGCATCCACGGCGATATCCGAGTCCACATGCTGCGTGTACCGGAACATATTTAAATAGGCAAAAATTCCCAGATAAACGAATAAGAACAGGCAGACGAGCGCAAAAAGCACACGCTCTGCCGTTTTGGCGCTTGATTTTTCCGGCGTATGTGCCGATATAGGTGTAGAAGGCATGGAAGAATATCCTTTCTGAAAAAGTCTGTGGAATCAGGCTGTCATCCACAGGGAAATATACTATATATATGATGACACTCTCCATGCTACACAAAATCAGAAAAAAAATCAACTCATTACACTAAAGAAATTGCGATTTGCGCCGATACATATTGTGAATCGGATAGCATTTCATTACGGAAGGAAGGAGGAATCCGATATGCGTATAGAGGCTTATTCACAGGTACAGCAGCTCTACAAGACTCAGAAGACAAGCCACAGCACAGCGGCGGGCGCGACAAGCAGTTCCAAGGATCAGCTGGAGATCAGCAGCAGAGGAAAAGATATTCAGACCGCTAAAGCAGCGCTGGCGGCAACGCCCGATGTCAGAGAAGATCTCACGGCATCCATTAAGGCGAGTGTACAGAGCGGCGATTACAAAGTAGACAACAGCAGCTTTGCTGCAAAATTATTAGAGAAATATAACGCGCTGGTATAAGGAGGATGACCCCGTGGCGAGCTTGATGGAAAACCTGATTGATATCTATAACAGGGAATGCAGCGCATACGAGGAGTTACTGGAGATATCCCAGCGCAAGACGCCGATCATAGCGAGCGGCAATTTGGAAAATTTACAAAAAATCACGGATGAAGAGCAGGACATGGTAAACAGGCTGGGAAGCCTGGAACGCGAGCGCAGGGAAGTGACTGCGGATATTGCCACGGTACTGAACAAGGATGTTGCCAAACTTACGCTGACAAATATGATTGACATGATGAAGACAAGACCTGCAGAGCAGAGCACACTGGCCGGGATACATGACCGGCTCTGCAGAACCATGCGGGAGTTGAAACGTGTCAATGAGCAGAATGGTGAGCTCCTGCGGGATGCACTGGAGATGGTGGAATTTGAGATTGCAATGCTCCAGGCGGCCAAGGCGGCGCCCCAGACTGCCAATTACAACAGGGGTGCCTGCAGCGCCGGGGAAACAATGGGTGTGAACCGGGGTTTTGACGCCAAGCAGTAGCCAGCGGTCATAGGGATCACTTGAGAAGCCGAGGTAGATTTTATGTCATTGATGAGTAGTTTATATATTGGATCATCCGGATTACAGACAAGTCAGAATGCGCTGAACACCACAGCGCATAATCTTTCTAACGTCGATACCATCGGATATGTCAGACAGCAGGTACAGCAGTCGGGAAAGAGCTATATCACGCTCTCCAAGACAGCTTCCGCCGTGGCGTATCAGCAGCATGGTCTCGGCGTCACTTATTCCCGGGTAAAACAGATCAGAGATTATTTTTTGGATAAGACATACCGCAAGGAATCAGGACGCAGTATGTTTTATGAAGTATCCACCAATGTGCTGGAGGAAGTGGAGAGCAGGCTTGGAGAGCTGAACGGCGAGGCCTTTCAGGGTACCATGGCCGATCTGTGGACGGCTGTCCAGGAGCTGGCAAAGGATCCTGCCAGCAGTGTGACACAGGGGGTTCTGGTGCAGAGAGCGTCGGAGTTCGTGGAGCGCGCAGTGGCGGTATATGACGGACTCTCCGACTATCAGGACAATCTGAACCGTCAGATCAAGCAGCAGGTGGATAAAATAAATAAATATGGCAAGCAGATTCTGGAGCTGAACGACAGGATCAGGGCGATAGAGAGTGGCGGCGTTGAGCATGCCAATGATCTGCGCGATGCGCGCAATCAGATACTGGATGAGCTCTCCTCGCTGGCGAGCATTTCGTTTGCGGAAGATTACTTCGGCAATGTGTCCGTACAGATCGAAGGAGTGGATTTTGTGAAAGGTTCCTCCTGTAACGAGATCATGCTGGATGTGGCCAAGGGAACCGGGTTTTACACGCCGTTCTGGCCTCAGGACGCGAGCTACAAAGTGCAGGATGACGGAAGCCTGGTCTACAATATAGACGGCGCCGAGGTGTTTGATCTGAGCATTGAGATCTCTTCGGATCTGAATACGGATATCGGCGGACTGAAGTCCATGCTTCTGGCGCGGGGCGATCACAGGGCGGATTACACCGACGTGGCCCCGGGCAAGTATGATGAGGTATCTCAGTCGGTGCTGATGAATATTCAGGCAGAATTCGATCAGCTTGTCCATAATGTGGTCACCAGGATTAACGATATACTGTCACAGGCGGCGGGCGCACAGCGCGGCGACCTGGTGATACAGAATGCGGACGGCACGACTCAGACGCTGTCCAATGTAAAATATGTGAAGTCTGAACCGGGCGGCTATATGCGAAACGCGGATGGCAGTCCCATTCAGATGTTTGACAAGGTTACCACGGACGCTTACACCAAGGTCACCGGAGACGACGGCGAGACCTATTGGGTATACAACGAAGAGGATGTAAACGCACAGGACAGTCTCTACACCCTGAAAAATCTGCGGATCAACCAGGATCTGATGCAGAAGCCCTCTATGCTGGGATTCCGGCTCGAGGACGGCAAGGAGGATCAGGCGACTGCGGACGCGCTGAAGGCGGCGTTTACAGAGAAGATTTATACGCTGAATCCCAATACCAAGAAGCAGGTTTCTTTCAACGATTATTATTCCGATATGGTTACGCAGGTAGCCAACACGGGATATGTAAACAGAAGCATTCTGATCAATCAGCAGCAGACAGTGGAATCCATCGAGAGCAGCAGAGCGCAGGTAATCGGTGTATCCTCCGATGAGGAGCTTTCCAACATGATTAAATTCCAGAATGCATACAATGCATCCAGCCGCTATATCAATGCGATCAGCGAGATGCTGGAGCATATCATCACTTCATTAGGGAGGTAAACTATATGCCCTCACAATTTTTTGGACTGAATATTGCATATACCGGACTTCTGGCAAGCAATGCTGCCCTGAATACCACCTCCAACAACATTGCAAATGTACACACGGAAGGTTACAGCAGACAGCAGGTGAAGCAGCAGGCGTCAGACGCCCTGCGTGTATTCCAGACTTATGGCTGCGCCGGAGCGGGCGTGGAGACGCTGGCTATCGAGCGTGTGCGGGATGAGTTCTATGACGTCAAGTTCTGGAACAACAATGCCAAAGTCGGCGAGTACGACATGAAGCAGTATTATATGCAGCAGGTGGAGACCTATTTTGATGATAACGGTGAAAATGCCGGATTTAAGACGGTTTTTGATCTGTTTATGATCAACGGGCTTGAGGAGCTGATGAAGAATCCCAGCGGCGAGTCCGCCAAGGCACAGTTTTTGGGTTGTGCGGAGTCTCTTGTGGAATATTTTAACGGACTGGCGGGCAATATGGAAGCCATGCAGAAGGACGTCAATCAGGAGATTAAATTAAAGATAGACGAGATCAATTCTTTGGCGGGGGAGCTCGCAAATCTGAACAAACAGATCAATACCATCGAGCTCACCGGAGTTAAGGCCAATGAGCTGAGAGACAGAAGAGAGCTCCTGCTGGATCAGCTCTCTGAGATCGTAGATATCGAAGTCAGCGAGACACCGATCGTCGACACCAACAATCCTGAACGCGAGACCGGAGCCAACCGGTTTATGGTAAAGATCGCCGGAGGTCAGCTTCTGGTAGACAACAGTGAGTACCGCGGTTTAAGCTGTGTGGCCAGAACCTCCTATGAGAAGGTCAATCAGACGGATATTGACGGACTCTATGATGTATACTGGGAGGACGGTCAGAAGTTTAACCTCTACAACGGCGCCATGGGCGGCAACTTAAGGGGCCTTGTGGAGATGCGTGACGGTAATAACGGCGAGAACTTTGTCGGCACTGTCACCGGTATCGGTTCCGTAGTCAATCCCGACACCGGTCTGTCTCAGGATACCGTGACCATCGAGGTGGGCAGACATTATCTGCAGGATCTGAACAAGTGTAATCTCTCCGACCAGGGCGGCGTCATCAACCTTGGCAATCAGGAATTCTATTATGACGAGTGGGAGTACAGCTATGATGCTGATACGGACACCTATTCCTATACATTTACCCTGTCGGCGGCGGGCGGTGCGGATGACAAGAATCACACCAGAGTTACCAATGACAGAGTGGGGAAGACTGCAAATATCGGCAGCAGTGTGGAGTATCAGGGTATTCCTTATTATATGAGCCAGATGAACGAGTGGATCCGTACCTTTTCCCAGAAGTTCAACGACATTCTCACGGGAGGATTCACGACGGATAATATTCCCGGCACCGCAATGTTTACTGCGGATCACGCCACGGACGGAGAGCAGTTTGCTTTTCCTGCAGGCACCCGTTATGACAAGGGTGGCAGCGTGAAGGTGAAGGTGAGCGACGACAGCTATTACCGCATGACGGCCAGGAATCTTAGCATTACCGCCGCCATGGTGAAGGATCCGTCCCTTTTGGCAACCCAGAGCAAGGCCGGAGACGGCGTGGAGAAGGGCGATCTGCTAACGGATCTGAAAAATATGGTCAATGATAAGAATAAGATGAGCTTCCGCGGTGCTTCCGCACACGAGTTCTTGCAGAACATTCTCTCGGATGTGGCGCTGAACGCCAGCAGGGCCAACAGATTTTACCAGACCTTCTCCGAGATTTCCTACACCATCGACAGTCAGCGGATTTCGATTTCCGGTGTGGATGAGGATGAGGAGGCCATCAATCTGGTAAAATATCAGAACGGCTACAATCTGGCGTCCAAGATGATACAGACACTCACAGAAATATATGACAGATTAATACTTCAGACCGGAGTATAATACCTGAGACCGGTATATGACACGCTTCGTCGGAAAGGAGCAACATGAGAATTACAAATAAGATTATGCAGAGGAACAATCTGTCCAATATCAACACCAACAAGATTTACCAGGACAGACTGAGCACTCAGATGTCCACCCAGAAGAAGATCAACAGACCTTCCGATGACCCGGTGGTTGCCATCCGTGCTCTGCGTCTGCGCAGCAGTGTGACCGAGATCACACAATATTACAGCAAGAACATACCCGATGCGGAGAGCTGGCTGAATGTCACGGAGGAGGCTCTGAAGAACCTCTCCGAGATCATGACCAAGATGATCGAGCAGTGTACCAAGGTTCCCAACAGCTATCTGGAGCAGAAGGACCGCAAGATCATTCTCGAGCAGCTCAATGCCCTTCAGGATGAGGTATATACCACAGGTGATGCGGATTACGCGGGCCGTTATGTGTTTGCCGGGTACCGCACCGATACCTCTCTGAGCTTTACCGAGAACACCAAACAGGTGTATGAGATCACCGAGCAGTTGGACAGAAATGCATTGGATTCCATCACGAAGGTGGAGAGCGGCAATCTGCTGGACTGGACGGAGGCTAATTTCGGCGCGTTGACGGACTGTGACGAGCAGGCGGTGAGTCAGGTGGATGTATATCGCCTCCGGCTTGCTTACAATAACTGCTCCGACGGTATGAGTCCCGTGATCAGTTTTCAGGATGCCGCCGGCAACCCGATCAATATCAATACCACCACAGTGCATTCTTATGCGGATCCCAGCCCTTATCAGCAGGCGGCCGACGATCCTGACGCGGCTATCTTTGTGCCGGAGACAGGCGAGATCCTGCTGGGTGAGAATCATTACAATACGCTCATGACGGTGAAGGACGATCTGTCCACCGTGACCAAGAACGAGGGTGAGATCCGGGTGACCTATCAGAAGGAAGACTGGCAGAAGGGCGATCTGAGACCTCAGCACTATTTCTATTGTAAGAGCGATCCGGGAACGGACAAGGAAATCGAATATAACGACAGCTTTCTGGATGGAAAGCCCGAGGAGCAGGTCATCGAGTACGATGTGGGATTCAATCAGACGATACGCGTGAATTCCAATGCCAGCGAGTGTTTTAAGCACGGCATCGGCAGAGAGGTGAACGATATGGTCAACGCTCTGCAGGAGTATGATAATCTGGCGACGGTCAAGGAGAAGATCGAAGCGAAGATGAAGACGGCGGATCCCGCGGATATGGATACGCTCCAGAAACAGCTGGACGCTGTCGACAAGGCGGCGACTCTGTCGAAGGCCAAATGCCAGAAGCTCTTTGAGCATGGGATCACGAAGCTGCAGGGTTATCTGGACGACACTACGCTGAGCCTTACGAACTGTGGTACCAGAAGCAGCAAGCTGGAGCTGATTGATAACCGTATGCAGAATCAGAAGACGACTTTCGAGACGCTGAAGAGTGAGAACGAGGATGTGGATATCACGGAGGTGGCGATTGAGCTGACGGCTGCAGAGCTGACTTATGAGGCGGCGCTGATGGCCACCGGAAAAGTAACGCAGACGACCCTGTTGAACTTTATTTAAGGAGGTACTTCATGAACATTAAGACGAAGGCGTTTGGCGAAGTTGAGATTGCGGAGGATAAGATCATCACCTTTGAGAACGGTATCATTGGTTTTCCTGAACTGAAGAGATTTACGCTGCTCCACGATGAGGATAGAGGAGCGGGTGCAGGTATCCGTTTTCTGCAGTCCGTTGATGAGGCCGGCTTCGCTATGCCTGTGATGGATCCTCTGATTGCGAATTCGGACTATGACCCGGAGGTGGACGATGAGCTTCTGGCCGGTCTGGGTGAACTCACGGACGAGAATATTCTGGTGCTGGTGACAGTGACGATTCCCTCCGACCTGACGCAGATGAGTGTAAATCTTCAGGGACCCATCATCATCAATGTGGAGGAGCGCAAAGCCTGTCAGCTGATCGTGGAGGGATCTGCATATCCGGTGAAATATCCCATTTATGAGGTTTTCAAGACCAGAAAGGCAGGTGAGTAGAATGCTGGCATTGTCCCGTAAAAAGAATGAAGCGCTCATTATTAACAATAATATTGAGATTACCATTCTGGAGGTCAAGGGAGATCAGGTGAAGATCGGCATCACTGCTCCCAAGGAAATTCCCGTGTACCGCAAGGAGGTCTACATGCAGATTCAGGAGGCCAACAAGGCGGCCGTGGATGCAGGCGGCATGGAGGCACTGAGAAAGCTGCTGGGATAAATAAAAATTATGGTCACTGCAGTCCCTGTTTTGGATGCCGGGGTTGCAGTGATTTTTTAGAAAAACAGGCGCTTTCCCCTAAACTTTTTGTCGGAAGCGTCCGATAAAAAGTTTAGAAACCAGATTTTATCGACTTGCGTTATCGGAAAACGCAGGATTTTCACATGGAGGTGACCAGGATGGCAATTGAACCGTTGGGAAGTGTAATGAGCATGCAGGCACAGACTGCAGGCGCAGCAAAACCCGTCAGTGCATCGAAGTCTGCCGTGCAGGCGGAGAAGCCGGAAGTATCATCAAATTCTACCGCGCAGGCAGCAGAGAAGGTGGATAAGACCACCGGCGTAGTGGAGAACGCCCAGGCAAAGGGGCAGGGCAGCAATAATGCTGAGCAGGATCAGCATAGCAATGAGCAGATCAAGAAAGCTGTGGAGAAGCTCAACAAGAATTTGACGAACTCGGAAGCCATATTCGGCATTCACGAGGGAACCAATAGAGTGACCATTAAGATCGTTGACAAGGATACCAAGGAGGTTCTCAAGGAGCTTCCGCCCGAGAAGACTCTGGATATGTTGGAGAAAGTATGGGAACTGGCAGGTATCATGATAGATGAGCGCCGCTGAAGAGGCCGGTCGGTATACGGTCAACAAATAATGGGAAAGAGGAGGAATCGATATGGCAATGCGAATGTCCGGCATGATGTCCGGTATGGATACTGAAAGTATTATTCAGCAGCTGGTAGAGGCCAAGAGTGTAAAGCTGAATAAGACGAAAAAGGCTCAGATCAAAGTCAATTGGAAGCAGGATGCATGGAAGGATCTCAATACCAAACTGAAAAACCTGCAGTCCAAGTATATCAATAATATGCGTTTTTCGGCCGCATACAGCAAAAAGACAACAAAGGTTTCCAACAGCAGCATCGTTAGTGTGATCACCGGAGAGGATGCTGTGAACGGCGTGCAGTCTCTTCAGGTGAAGCAGCTGGCAAAGAGCGGTTATCTCACCGGTAAGGAGCTGAAAAACGCGGCCGGAAGCAAGGGAGACTACACTGCGCTTACGAAATTGAGCGAGCTGGGCGTGACCGGAGCCGGTACCTTCAGTGTGAAGACGGCTAATGGTTCCGTGGATATCAATGTGGATCAGAATACCACGATCTCCGATGTGCTTAACAAGCTCAAGGACGCGGGAGTCAATGCAAACTTTGACACCAAGTCCCAGAGATTTTTTGTGAGTGCCAAGGAATCCGGCGCGTCGAATGATTTCAGCCTTACGGCTTCCGATGCCGGCGGTGCGGCTGCACTGTCCGCTCTGGGACTGCAGGTAAATCTGAATGATGATAAGGCAAGCCTGGCCGAGTACCAGAAGTATGCGGGCTATTTCGTGGCGGGCGACAGGGCGCAGACTCTTGCCAATATGCAGGATATGATAGACCAGTCGGTGGCATCCAGAAGAGATGCTTATCTGAACCGTTATAAGACACTGCAGGAGGACCTCAAGACTTCTCAGGAGAAGCTGAAGGAGCTGCAGGATAAATACCAGAGCGATCCGCTTGACACGGTAGAGAATTATACCAGTGCCATCGAGTCCAAGAACGCTCAGATTGCCCAGTGGGAAGAGCAGCTTAATGCGGCAGACAGCCCTCTGACGGACGAGGATAAGCAGATTCTCCGCGAGCGCATCGATGCGGCGAAGGAAGAGGTGGCCGGCCTGTCTGCGAAGAAGGCTGACGCTGAGGCCATCAATTCTTATCAGGAAAACATTGGCAAGATAAATGATGAGATTGCCGATATTGAGCAGTATGTCACGATCACAGCCAACACTGTTGACGGTGAGACCACATACAGCGCAGCTGCTACGGCGAAACTGACAGGCGAGGAAGAGGACAGATTCTATGCGAAGGCTTCCTATGCGTCCCAGGTGATGGCTTCCTATGACCCTTCAGATACAGCCAGCACCGGCGCAACCAAGATCTCCGGTCAGGATGCGGTTATTATGCTCAACGGCGCGGAGTTTACCAACAATACCAACGTATTTGAGATCAACGGCCTGACATTTACCGCGCTTGACGATGAGCATCCCAATGAGACCGTCACGATCACGACTCAGAATGATACCGACGGTATCTATGATATGATCAAGGGCTTCCTGAAGGAGTATAACTCCATCATCAACGAGATGGATAAGCTCTACAATGCAGGATCTTCAAAGGGCTATGAGCCTCTGCTCAGCGAGGAGAAGGAGGCAATGTCCGACTCTGAGGTCGAGGAGTATGAGAAGAAGATCAAAGATTCGCTTCTGCGCAGGGACAGCAATTTGTCTTCCGTGAGTTCCGCTCTGAAGCAGATGATGTCATCAGGTGTCGAAGTGAACGGCAAGACC
Source organism: uncultured Lachnospiraceae bacterium (assembly GCA_949840915.1). Taxonomy (GTDB): domain Bacteria; phylum Bacillota; class Clostridia; order Lachnospirales; family Lachnospiraceae; genus Acetatifactor. The sequence continues at coordinate 23,103 of CATKXY010000014.1, forward strand.
ATGTATCTGAGCGATTTCGGTATCGGCACTCTGGGATATTTCTCGGCACCTGACAATGAGAAGAACGCATACCATATCGACGGCGATCCTGATGATCCGGATACCTTGGGAAATGCTGATAAATTAAAGAGCATGATCGCCGGCGATCCCGATACAGTCATTTCCTTCTTTACAAAACTGTCTCAGAACCTGTATGGTAAGATGACGGATATGTCCAAGTCCGTCAACGGCTACAGAAGTTTTGGCAGCTTCTATGACGACAAGAAGATGAAGTCGGATTATGACAACTATACCTCCAAGATTGCAGAGCAGGAGAAAAAGCTGAACGCATACGAGGATAAATGGTATAGTAAATTTGCTAAAATGGAAACCGCTCTGGCAAAGCTTCAGAAGAACGCAAGCGCGGTGACAGGACTTTTAGGAGGTTTATAAGATGGCATTACCCAATGCTTATGCGCAGTATCAGAATAATCGTGTGTTGACGGCAAGCCCTGCGGAACTGACCCTGATGCTCTATGAGGGAGCGGTCAAGTTCGGTAATATTGCGGAGAGCGCTCTGGAGCAGAAGGATATCGCCAAGGCTCACACCAATATCACGAAGGTGGAGAAAATCATTGATTATTTGCGGCAGACTCTTGATATGAAGTATGCTGTGGCGCAGGATTTTGAAAATATCTATGAGTATCTGTCCAGGAGACTGGTGGAGGCCAATCTGAAAAAGGATAAGGCGATCATGGAAGAGGTCAATATGCATCTGAGATCTGTGCGTGACAATTGGAAGGAAGTAATGCGTATCAATCGTGAAAAGGGTGCCCTATAGAAAGGACTGTGACAATGGAGAATCAACTGAGTATATTATCCGAGAGCCTGGACAAAAAGCTTCAGGTGCTTCAGGAAATTCAGGAGTACAATACCAGACAGGAGCAGGCCTTTAAACAGGAGCAGGCTGATCTGGAGAGTTTTGACGATGCCATGGAGGAAAAGGAGCGCCTGATTGAAAAGCTGACTCAGCTGGACGAGGGATTTGAGGCATTGTTCGAGCGCGTGTCGGCGGAGCTGAAGGACCATCGGGAGCAATATGCCCCTCAGATCAAAATACTGCAGGAGAAGGTAAAGCAGGTGATGGATCTGAGTATCGCTATTCAGGCTCAGGAGGCACGGAACAAGAAGCTGGTTGAAGACTACTTTTCCAAGGCAAGGACCGGGCTGAAACAGAACCGCCAGAATTCCAGAGCCGCTTATGACTATTATAAAAATATGAGCGGCGGCAGCGTGGTTCCGTCCCGATATATGGACAGCAAGCAGTAAGAAAAAAATTCAATAAAAAATTTTATTTTACCTCTAAAGTTTCTAAAAAACCATCCGATATACTTAGCAAGTAAAGCAAATGAACTTCAAGTTCAACGCTTTCTTCTAAAAGTAGCTGAAAGCTATCCGCACAATAGTGGACAGTTACTGTAACCACTACCGGGAAGCTGGAACGTGCGAACCGGACGAACGGTAGACAAAAATAATTGGCCTCAAGGATGGGGTCATCAAATTCAAGGAGGAATATATTATGGTAGTACAGCACAACTTAACAGCAATGAACTCTAACAGAATGCTCGGCATCACCACTGCAAGCCAGGCAAAGTCCACTGAGAAACTGTCTTCCGGTTACAAAGTAAACCGCGCAGCAGATGATGCAGCAGGTTTGGCTATTTCCGAGAAGATGAGACGTCAGATCCGTGGTCTGACTCAGGCTTCTGCAAACGCACAGGACGGCGTGTCCATGGTGCAGACAGCAGAAGGTGCTCTGAACGAAGTTCATGATATGCTGCAGCGTATCAATGAGCTGGCAGTTAAGGGCGAGAACGGCACTTTGACCACCAGCGACCGTAGCTACATCAACAGCGAGGTTCAGCAGCTGATGAGCGAGATCAACCGCGTTGCTTCCACCACGACCTTCAATGAGAAGAACCTGCTTACCGGTTCCTGCTCTAATGTAGATCTGCAGGTGGGCGCTGAGACCAGCCAGCACATTACTCTGAAGATCAATAAGATGAACTGCTCTGGTCTTGGTTTGACAGGTAGCGCTACCAGCGCTACAAAGGCTGGCGCTCTGAACAAGAGCTGTAAGAAAGCTATCGCAGCTCTGAACAAGCAGCGTTCCGACCTTGGTGCAGTTCAGAACAGACTTGAGCACACCATCAACAACCTGGATAACATTGTTGAGAATACCACCAGCGCTGAGTCCGCTATCCGTGATACCGATATGGCTACAGAGATGGTTAGATACTCTAACAACAACATCCTGGCTCAGGCAGGTCAGTCTATGCTGGCTCAGGCAAACCAGGCAAACCAGGGCGTACTTTCTCTGCTCGGCTAATTCTGAGAGTTTTGCGCAGACATTACAACAACTACCAAAGGGGATCGGCATCTGCCGGTCCCTTTTCCGTGTACAAATATCAATGAGACAGACATGAAAAATTTTTACCATGAACAGATAAAAAGAAATAAAAAAATTGTAAAATGGGTCTAAAGTTTTTAGACAACGCTCCGATATATTTAACAAGTAAAGCAAGTTTACCGGAAACCCAATAGACAATGAAGATATAGAATGTCTGGGACGGCAGACAATGAAACGATAACAATCATATAGGAAACCCTGAGAACGGGGGCAGATTCAAGGAGGAAACAATTATGGTAGTAAAGCACAATTTAACCGCAATGAACTCTAACAGAATGCTGGGCATCACCACAGCAAGTCAGGCAAAGTCCACCGAGAGATTATCCTCCGGTTATAAAATCAACCGTGCAGCAGACGATGCAGCAGGTCTGGCAATTTCCGAGAAGATGAGACGTCAGGTTCGCGGTCTGACTCAGGCATCCGCAAACGCACAGGACGGTATCTCCATGGTGCAGACGGCAGAAGGTGCTCTGAACGAAGTTCATGATATGCTGCAGCGTATCAACGAGCTGGCAGTTAAGGGCGAGAACGGCACGCTGACCACCAGCGACCGCAGCTACATCAACAGCGAGGTTCAGCAGCTGATGAGCGAGATCAACCGTGTTGCTTCTACCACGACCTTCAACGAGAAGAACCTGCTTACCGGTTCCTGCTCTGATGTAGATCTGCAGGTAGGGGCTGAGACCAGCCAGCACATCAACCTGAAGATTACCAATATGAACTGCTCCAGCCTTGGTCTGAAGGGCAGCGCTACTACGGCAAGCAGCTCCGGTTCTTTGAACAAGAACTGTAAGAAGGCTATCGCAGCTCTGAACAAGCAGCGTTCCGACCTTGGTGCAGTTCAGAACAGACTTGAGCACACCATCAACAACCTGGATAACATTGTTGAGAACACCACCAGCGCTGAGTCCGCTATCCGCGATACCGATATGGCTACAGAGATGGTTAGATACTCCAACAACAATATCCTTGCTCAGGCAGGTCAGTCCATGCTGGCACAGGCAAATCAGGCAAATCAGGGTGTACTCTCTCTGCTCGGCTAAGTATAGAAGTACAGATAAAGAAATAGATAAAGGGAGGTTGGCTATTGTCAGCCTCCCTTCTTTAAATTTATAGATTATACTATCAATGTATGGAAAGACGGGATTAGAAAAAAGAGTTACCGGAGGAGACCATGACCGAGAAGCAATTGGGACAATTGACAATATATGAACTGAAAGATGTCGAATTTGAGGACGCAGAATTAAAGAATCGCTGTCTGGTACAGACGAAGACTTCCTATATAGCATTTGTGCTGCATTCGACGGTGGCGTCGGAGAGACTGCTGAGTGCGGTATCCCGGCAGGAGCAGGAGCTTTTATCCGGTGACGAAGGTTTTCCGGTTCTGTTTGCTTCAGGGGAGACCTGTATTGAGAAGCCTGATTATGCAGGGGTGTTTGATCTGATTTCCAAACCTGTTGAGGCGCTGCTTTTTCCAAAGGCATTGATCAGAAGGACGGGAGCATTTCATCAGGGACTGTCCGAGCTGACAAATTTTGAATGGATATGCCGGGCGGTAAGAGAGACAAATAGGTTTGAATTCATCAATGACGCGGGAGAAAATGTGAATGGGCAGAGCGTGCTGTCGGACGACGGGCAGGCGGCATGTACGCTTGCCTATATGATGCGCCATCATCTGAACAGTCTGCATGATATTGGGAGGACTGAACAGGTCTTTACTCTGTTTTGCGGGTATGCGCAGAGCAGGGGGATTTTTCAAGTCTTTCAGGAGAGGGTCGATCGCTTTTTGTCCGACGCGAGAGAGTACGAAAGATATGCAGGGCGGACTGCTCCCTTTATTGTGCTTAGAGGGGATGATACCTGTGGGGGAGTGCTGCAGGGGTTTGCAGACGATCTGTCCGACGGCCTGGCTGAAAACGGACAGGCTGTCATTGTGATCGATGAGAACTTTGCGGAGCATGAAAAGCTGCATAATATTGTATGCAAAGGTGTGGTGGGATTTCAGAGCAAAGCGCTGGAGATAGATTTTTTCCGTCAGATCAAAGGACCTAAGTTTCAGTTTTGGTTTGATAATCCGCTGCGTTTTGAGAAGGTTCTCCGGAATCTGCCGGAGGAGTATTATATTCTGTGCCAGGATGCGAATTATGCGGCGCTCATCAGGGACTATTATCACACGCCAAACGCCGTCTGGTTTCCGCCGGGGGGGAGAGTGAGACAGAGCCCGCAGAAGCAGGAGCGGCCTTATGATATTGTCTTTGTGGGAAACTTTTTTCCGGACGAGGCCGGCAGCCTTGAGGGCATGGAGCGGGATTTTTATGATTATATGCTGGAGCATCCCTTGGAGACTTTCGAACAGGGCCTGACACAGTTGCTCATAGCCGGGGGCAAAGAAGCGGATGCGGAGGAATTTGTGCGCCTGAGCTGTGCTCTGAAGCCGGCATGCAGAGCCGTGATCGGACATTTTCGGAACGCTGTGGTTTCTGCGGTCCTGGAGGCGGGAGTTTCCCTGCATGTATACGGGGAGAGCTGGCACGATTATCAGGGGCCGGGCAGAGAGAAGCTGGTGATCCATCCCTGTGTAACGGTGGAGGAGTCGCTGGAAGAGCTGAGTAAGGCCAAAATCGGCCTGAATATCATGAGCTGGCATAAAGCGGGGATGACAGAGCGGATTGCCAATATCATGCTCTCAGGAGCAGTCTGCCTCACGGAGGAGACGGAGTATCTGAGGGAGCATATGCAGCAGGGCAAAGAGCTTGTCTGCTTTGAATTGAACCGGCTGGAAGAGCTGCCCGGAAAGATTCGGAGTCTGCTGGAGGATCCTGAAATGAGGGAGGAGATCGCGGCAAACGCTTATTCCAAGGCGTCGGCAGAGTATACCTGGGAGCGGCGCGCCCGGGAGCTGATCGCGTTGTCGGAGCGTGATCTGGATCATGCACTGACCGTTTTTGTGGCCACGCATGTGAAATTTAATCCACCGAATAATCCCGTTTATGTGCCGCTCCATGTGGGAAGATGCGGAAAGCCGGATCTGGGATATCTGGGCGACGATACGGGAGAGAATATCTCTGATTTGAATTTTCTCTACGGAGAGCTTACAGGGCTTTTCTGGATCTGGCAGAATGTTCATGATCCGGACTATGCGGGTCTGTGTCATTACAGGAGATATTTTATCAATTCCAGAATGCAGGCTATGGGAAAGGGAGAATATCTGGATCTGCTGGAGCAGTATGATGCAATTGTTCCGAAGCATGCGGAATGTGAGGGGAAAAACTATTATGAGCATTTTGGCATGAGCCATAACAGCAGGGATCTGGATGCGGTGGAGCGGGCTCTCAAACGGCTTTATCCGGCTTATGCAGATGCCTGGGATACAGCGATGTCAGGAACGATTTATTACTGGGGAAATCTGGTGGTGACGCGGCTGGAGATCTTAAAAGCATACGCGGAGTGGCTGTTCAATATTTTTGCGGAGGCGTCGGACGAGATCGATGTCAGCGGTTATGACGATTATCACAGGCGGGTATATGGTTTTCTTTCGGAGCAGATGTTTTATGTGTTTGCCATGGCGAATGGTCTGAGTCTGTGCGAGACGGCAGTGGGGGTATCGCAGGAGAAGGCTGAGACCCGGGAACTGAAGGAGCAGTTAAAGCTGCTGCTGGAGGCGCATAAGACGGAGGAGGCCAGAAGTCTGTTTGACGCACAGCTGAAAGTAAGGCCGGATCTGCTCTTGCCGGGTTCGGATGTGACCGGCGAGCTGCAGGCCATCTACAGACAATTGACCAAAAAGAGACTGGTGCTCTTTGAGGGAGAGTTGGATACCATTAATCTGTTCAGTGATAAGCTCAAACAGGGGTTTGTTAAATTGGGCTATGAAATCATAGACTTTGATCTGCGCGAGAGCGCAAAGAGTCTGGGCAGGCTTTATGAAGCTATAAAAGAAGGGCCGATCACGGCGATGATTGCCTTTAACAGTACATTTTTCGGCATGACGACTCCCTCGGGGGATAACATGTGGGAGACGCTGGGAATTCCCTGTATCAATCTATTCGTGGATCATCCCTATTGGTACCACAATATTTTGATGCGCATGCCTGCCAATGGTATTGCGCTGTGTATCGACCGCAATCATATGAATTATGTCCATCGTTTTTATCCGAATATCGGTTCTAACGGATTTCTGGCGCATGGGGGGACTTTGATATGTCCGAATCCGGCTCCGGTGGCCGGGCGCAGGATTGACATACTGTACGCGGGCAGTCTGCTGGCGGATCATATTCCTGCGCAGATCGATTTCTCCGGCTGGAATTTCCCGGCACAGCAGATATGGGACCGGAGTGTAGAACGACTCATGGCCCATCCGGAGGATACAGTGGAGGCTGTGCTGGAGCAGGAGCTGTTGAGAGCGGGTATCTGTCTTTCGGATGAAGAGCTTCGGCGCTTTATCTCTACCTGCTCTCCTATCGAGAGGGTGGTGAGCTCCCGATACCGGGAGCGGATTGTCCGTTCGATCGCTCAGGCAGGCATTCGCATGGAACTGTACGGAGACGGATGGGGGAACTGTGACTGGATCAGTCTGCCCAATGTGCATTACGGAGGCAGAGTATCGCCCGGGGAGATCTTGTCTATGATGCAGGAGAGCAAGCTGGTCTTGAATACGCTGCCATGGTTTAAAGAGGGCAGCCACGAGCGGGTGTTCAATGCGATGCTTGCCGGTGCGGCGGCGGTATCGGAGACTTCGGGGTATCTGGAGGAGGTGCTTTCTCCTGAAGCATGGATATCCTTTGATCTGACGGAAAAGAGCCTTTCTGCGCTGCCGCAGAGGATTGCCGGTCTGCTGGCGGACGAGAGCAGATTGCAGGAAATTGCCTCTGCCGGGTACGAGTTGGCGTTGGCGTCCCACACATGGGAGGCCAGAGCGGAGGAACTGCACCGCGATTTATTATCATTTTTATAGGGGGATAGGTCGATGCTACATATTGCTGTTTTTGGAAACTCTAAATGGAGCTGCCTGATGAAGGATATTTTGGAGCGGGAGTATTCTGAGATGCTTGAACAGGACAGCGGGGAGAGAGTATCGGTGGACGCGTTTGTAGTCCTTGGCAGTCCGCAGAGTGAAGGTGAAATATCGGTACAGGAGTTTGGCAGAAGATATGCCGCGCAGGAGATGGCGGCTATCGTCATTCCCAAGGAATACTATATGCAGCAGAATGAGCTCGTTCTTGCACTGCTTCGGGCGGGGGTGGATGTGCAGGATATTTATGACGGGATAAGACTGAGCGAGGAAGTCAGAAAACGCCCGGAGGCTGTGGCCAGCCTGATCACTCCGATTCTGTCCGACCCGTATCTGCCGTATCTGGAGTTCCATGTGGCGGATCACTGCAATCTGAACTGTAAGTACTGTACGCATTATTCGCCGTTGGTAGCCAAGCCTGTGTTTACGGATTATGAGAAGTTTGAGGCAGATCTGCAGCAGCTGCGAAAATATATCGCCGATATCGGCGTGATCAGGATATTGGGGGGAGAACCGCTGCTGAACCCTGAACTGGGCAGATATATAGAACTGGCGAGAAAACTGTATCCTGCGGCTGTGGTCACAGTGGTGACCAACGGGCTTTTGATTGACCGCATGGAACCGGAGTTGATCGGGATCATGCAAAGGAATCTGGCGTTTTTCCATATTTCCTATTATCCGCCGCTGCAGGAGCGGGTACAGGAGATTCAGAGATTTCTGTACGAACAGAAGATTCCCTATACGATCACGCCCATGATCACGGAATTCAACAAGACGCAGACGCTGACGCCCCGGGGAGAGGAAGACTTCTTCTACAGCTGTTTTCAGGCGTCCTGCACCTGCCTGCATGAAGGCAGGGTAGCGCCCTGCTATGCGCCTTTCACAACCAAATACTTTAATCAGGCGTTCGACCGGAAGCTGCCGGTGGATGAGGGAATTGATCTGTATGATGAGACATTGCACACTGCCATGCTCAAGGCGCTGCTTTTGATTCCCATGGAGCGATGCAGATATTGCGTCGCCGGCAGCTCCTGTCCCTGGGAGATCGTGGGAAAACACAGTGTGCTGGAGGATTGGGTGGAGTAGGCGTCCGCCTGGTCCGTAAGCGCCGCCGGATAATGTATTTACAGGTAACTCAATATCTCGTCGGCACGATGGATATAGGTATGGTCTGCAGAGACTTTCTGCAGGCCATTTTCTGCGATCTGAGCCCGTTCTTCCTCATGACGGAGATAGTAGTCTGTTTTGGACAGCAGATCAGCTTTGCTGTCATAGAACACGAAATCTTCTCCCGGCGTAAAGAAATCCAGAAAGTCATCCTGATAATTGGTCAGCAGAAAACCGCCCGCGCCCAGGATATCGAAGGCCCGCAGCGGAATACCGCTGATGATACTGCGCAGGGAGATATTGAGATTGATCCGGGCTGTCTTGAACACATAGGGCGCATAATCATAATAGTCCACCGGGCCGTGATTGGTGCAGTTGGGCAGCCTGACGGATTGGTCGGGAGTGTACAGATCCAGTGCAAAGCGCTCTGCCACGGCCGAGAGCAGTTCTTTTCGCTCGATGGCTGTGATCTCGCGGTTGATCACATACTGCGCAAACAGGTATTCCACGCTCTCCACGCTGTCCGCTCCGGGCCGCATGGGCAGAGAGCGCTGCATGTCCTCGATGATCGTGGCCGGAAGCAGCTCCTGTATGAAATTGTAGCCGTAGACCTGCTTCTGGGCTGCCATGAGTCCCTCCAGATAACCTCTGGTGTAGGGAGAGATCCGGTCCATGCGCTGAAAGAACTGATGCTTCTCGGTGTAGAGTGAGCCGATAAATGCGACTTCGTGTTGATTGCGCCACGGTGTCCTGTTAAATCCCGGGAAGTCGGTCATGCTGCCAAGCCGCTGGGTATTGGCTGCCATGGGCAGATAGTTTACCGTGCGGATGCCTGCCCGGTGAAACTCCAGATACTGCGCCTTGTCAAAGACGAATACATGATTCGTCGGATAGTTGATCGAATAGTGGTAGAGGCGCACATAGGGACTGTCATAGACCCAGGCCGCATAGGGGACTCCCGCCTTTTTGCAGGCAATGGATACCACGGGAAAATAGTTGAAGGAAAACAAAAGATCCGGGGCCGTGTTACGGATCTCGGAAGAGATATCCTGTTCCAGCTCTGCGTCCGTCCGCTCGCCCTTGTCGGAGAAGGGGAGCTCGATCACCTGATGCCCCAACTGTCTGAAGGCAGCAGCCATATCTTCATTTCCAAAGCTTTTCCAGGTGAGCATCAGTATTTTCATAATCATTCTCCTTATGATTTAACGCGGAGTCTGATCGGATAATTTGCAGCTCCGGGATTATTTGACAATTACATTATAGCAACTGACGGGAGAGATTGCAATTGGAAGCAGGCCTGCGTTATAATGTAGACGAATGTATGCGGTGCAGCAATGGAAGACCCGGCCGGGGCAGGGAGGATAACATGTTTTGCCGGAAACATAAAGAATCCGCCTGAATATGCCGATAATATTATTATATTGTTGCGCAAATTTATAAAATTTAAAGTGATTTCACGCAGAGATGGAGGCAGAGTATGCTGGAGTTTCAGGAGGGATTTTTTGAGCAGGAGGTTCGGGACGGTTTTTATCTGGATAATACGATGAAAACCGTGTGGGCTGCAGAGTTGGAGGTACTTCAAAAGATAGCGGAGGTTTGTGACCGGCACGGAATCAAATGGTATGCCGCGTATGGCACTTTGCTGGGGGCCATACGCCATGAAGGCTTTGTGCCGTGGGACGATGATATGGATATCTGGGTAAAGCGGCCTGATTATAACAAACTGATGAAGCTGTTGCCCAAGGAGCTGCCGAAGGGGTATCGTGTCAGAAGTCCTCTCACGGAGGAGGGCTACGAGCAGTTTCATACCTGTGTCAACAGCGGAAGCGGCATCAGTATTGCCAAGGGGTGGCTGGAGCAGTTTCACGGCTGTCCGTTTACGGTAGGACTGGATATATTTCCGCTGGATTATCTGCCCCGGGACGAGAAAGACCGGAATCTGCAGATCCAGTTGTTTGCCATGGCGGGAAGAATCGCACAATTGGCCAAAAATATCGGAAGAGGGGATTATGATTCGTCAGTTGAAGAATCGGAGAAGCCGGAGGCAATGAAAAATGCGATAGAAGAGGTTCGGCTTGGTATCTCATATCTGGAGGAGAACTGCAAGCTGAGTATCGATCATAAGCTGTTGGAGGATGAGGATTGGGAACGGCTTTCTTCTGAGCTTTGGAAGTGGGGTAATTATCTGGCTATGATGTACACGGAGGAGGAAAGCGATTATCTCGTGGAATATCTCGATTATCTTCAGTGCAGCCATAAAACTTATCCCAAGGAATGGTTTGCGGACGGCTACAGTGCGGTTTTTGAGAATTTCATGATACCTGTACCCGCAGGCTATGATGAGCTTCTTCGTTATATCTACGGACTGCGCGGGAATTATCTTGTACGCGTCAAGAAGACCGGGATGCACGAGTACCCTTATTATGCCAGACAGCTGCAGCAGCTGCGCGAATATGTGGCGGATGTCCAGAGCAGGGCTCAGGGAGCGGGGCTTTTGTCCATAGATGAGATAGAGGTGGTGGAGAAGCCCAAGGAGCTGCCGCAGGAGTGGTGTCCGCTTGCCTTGAAGGCAGACGGTTCCCGCAAGAGGGCAGTGCTTTTTGCCAATGACTATGAGATTTATGCGGCATTCGGCCATGCGGCTTTGGATAAAATGGAGCAAACGCTTGAAGCATTTGAGCAGGTGAAAGATTCCGTGCTGCTGTGGTGGAGACCACAGCAGGTTATGGAGAAGGCTTTAGGGCAGATTTCGCCGGAACTGAGTGAGCGTTATGTGAAAATTCTGGAGGGTTATAAGACAGCCGGGTGGGGTATCTGTGACGAGACAGACAATATCGATCGTGCCGTGTATGCCTGTGATATGTATTACGGCGATATGAACGCGATTCTGCAGCCTTTTCAGGATGCAGGCAAACCGATTATGCTTGCAGTGATGAAGAGAGGGGTGGAGTGAAATGAATAACAAGGGTGCGATCAATCAGGATAGATTTAATGAATACAGAGCATTTCTGAGCGCCACGGATTTTGTGGAGGACGAGAAACATATTTATTTTGCAAATGCGAATTATAATGCGGTAGCGGTGGCGGATAAAGACACGGGAATCGTGGTAAGACATGTTCCGTTTGCGGGAGCGGCGGCCGGTATCAAAAACATGCATCTGCAGTGCGTACAGTCGGGAAACAGGATCTGTTTTCTTCCGGCCGGCGTGTCCTGCCTGCATCTGTATGATATGAAGAGCGGCGCACAGAGGGTCTATGAGTTTCCCGAACCGGCGGAAACGGAGGAGACTTTGCCGGCGCCTCAGGAGTCATGGGGGAGCTTTGCAGGAGACGGTCGGGTGTATTTGCTGCCCTGCCGCGGCCGGCAGGGACTGTGGAGTCTCACGGCTGAAGACGATGAGCCTGTGCGGGAAGACTGGTGGGATATTGCATCCGGGGACAGCGTTTTAAAGCACGGAGAAATGGACCGGGATCATTTTTACACTCTGCAGGCAGACTCTGACAAATTATATATCACGAATGTGGCGGACAGGACGGTACAAGGCTTATCACTGCCGGATGAGCATGTGCGTCATATCGCCTATGACGGGCAGAATTTCTGGTATACTTTAAACGGAGCGTCCGATATCGTCTGCTGGAATCAGGAGCAGGGGGTTGTGGAACGATATTTGGTTCCGTATGACATCTACTACATATACGGTATTGTCACATACTCGGGTATCTGTTTTGCGAAGGGACATCTGTTCCTGCTCTCGGGAGACGGAAGGTTTCTGTATGTATTAGATCGGGAGGCCGGGGAACTGAAGACGCTCTGTGAGGTCGAATGTGCGAGAGGGGCGTTTTCTGCGGAGGAAATGATGCCGTTTTTTAAACGCAAGGATCATTCACTGCTCTGTATGCTGCAGAATGCGGGAGAAATCCTCACGATCGATCTGAAGACTCTGGAGGTAGTACAATCCAGCGAAGCCTTTGGTTTCGATGCGGCTATAGAAGATGAGGTATGGAAGTATCTGTATAAGATCCTGTTTGACAGAAAGGCATTGGTGTTTGAGGAGGCAGGTGTCGCTGATCTGGGCCTGCTGCTGCAGTATTGTATGGAGGACGACAGAGGATGATCGAATATATCGTGGTGCAGGCGGGAGGCAAGGGTACAAGGCTGGAATACCTCACGCAGAATAAACCCAAGGCGCTTGTCCCTGTGGAGAATCTGCCGATGCTGTTTCATCTGTTTCACAAATATCCCGACAAAAAGTTTATTATCATTGCGGATTACAAAAAGGAGGTCCTGCGGGAGTATCTCTCCTGTTTTGCCAAGGTGAAGTATCAGGTGGTGGACGCTTTGGGAACAGGCACCTGTGCCGGCGTGGGACAGGCGCTTGCCCTGCTGCCGGAGCATGCTTCTTTTATGCTGGTCTGGTCTGATTTGATTTTGCCGGAATCGCTGCAGCTTCCTGACGAGGATGGCGATTATATCGGTATTTCCCAGACATTTCCCTGCAGGTGGAGTTACAGTGAGGGGAAATTTGCGGAGGAGCGGTCTGAGGAGCACGGCGTGGCAGGTTTTTTCCTGTTTACGGAGAAGGCAAAGCTTGCGGGGGTTCCCGAGAGCGGAGAGCTGGTACGCTGGATGCAGGAAAAAGGTCTTGTGCTGCAGGAGATCGGACTGGCAGGTACCCGTGAGTTTGGGCTGTTGGAGGAATATCGAAAGCTGGAGCAGGAAAAGTGCCGTCCCTTCAACCGGATGACGGTGGATGGTGATGTAGTCATAAAGGAGGGCATAGACGAGCAGGGACGCCGTCTGGCTGTCAGAGAGTGCGCATGGTATCGGGCCGTGGAGGATAAACAGATCGCTATTCTGCCCCGGATCTACGGGGTGGACCCTCTGCGTATGGAGCGTATTCGGGGAAAAAATATCTACGAGTGTCAGCTGGATCATGACCATAAGAAGGAGATTCTGGAAAAGCTCGTGGGGGCGCTGCACAAGCTCCATGACGCGGCGGTGGTGGAAGCAGACTCCTTCAGTGTGAAGGAGGCCTATTTTAACAAGACCATGCAGCGGCTGCACACGATCCGGGATTTGGTGCCTCTGGCGGACAGGCGTACCGTGACGGTAAACGGAAGAGTCTGCAGAAACGTGTTTTTTTATAAACGGGAGCTGGAGAGAGCTTTGGATGCGCTGCATTGCGAGTATTTTGCACTGATCCACGGGGACTGTACTTTTTCCAATATGATGCTGCGGGAGGACGGTACGCCGGTACTCATCGATCCCAGAGGATATTTTGGATTCAGTGAGATATATGGCGACCCGATGTATGACTGGGCGAAGCTTTACTATTCTCTGGCAGGAAATTATGACAGGTTCAATTTAAAGGATTTCCGTTTGGAGATTGCGGAGGACGGCGTGAGACTGGAGATCGGCTCCAACGGCTGGGAAGATATGGAGGAAGCGTTTTTTTGCATGACCGGTGCCGACAGGAGGACAATCAGGCTGTTGCACGCGGTCATCTGGCTGTCTTTGACTACATATGCCTGGCAGGATTATGATTCCGTCTGCGGGGCGTTCTACAACGGATTATATTATCTGGAGGAAGTACTGTGATAAATTATTTTGAAAAACAATTAAGAGAATTCGATCATTCCATCCACTCTCTGGACGAGGAGGTATTTGGAAGATGGGTGGACGAGGCCGTGGAGGCTCTGAGGGCAGGACATAAGATCGTAGTGACGGGGCTTGGAAAGAATGTCCCCATCTGCGACAAGTTTGTGGGTTCTATGATCTCCATGGGGCTGGACGCGTATTTCTTACATACAAACTCCGCAGTTCACGGGGATATGGGAATTGTAAAGGATGGGGACATGGTCATCATTCTCACGAAGAGCGGAGAGACCTCGGAATCGATCTACCTCGCCGGATTGCTGAAGGAGAGAAACGTGAATCTGTGGCTTTTGACCTTTGAGGCAGAGAGCACGCTGACAAGAGAAATACCCAACAGTATTGTTTTGGATCTGATCCACGAAGGCGATCTGTGGAATATCATGCCTAATAATTCTTCTACGCTGAATCTGATCGTGCTGCAGGGTCTGGCGATGCAGATCGCCAAGAAGCTGGAGCTGCCGATAGAGCAGTTTAAGAGAAACCACCCGGGAGGGCATATAGGAGAGATTTTGAAGGATGAAGGTTAAAGAAGATATCAGACTGAGTGTGTGCATTCCGACCTACAATCGGGCAGAGTGTATTGAGAGAGTGCTGCAGGAGGAGATCGCTTTCTTCAGAGATCATGAGATAGACTGCTATGTCTATGATTCCAGCACGGTGCAGGATACGGAAGCGGTGGTGGAGCGGTATATCCGGGAAGGATATGGGAATCTTTTCTACCGGCATGTGGACAGCAGCATCCATTCGGCGAAAAAGGCATACTCCATCTGGCGTGAGATGGGAGAGTCGGAATATGATTTCGTCTGGCTGATCCATGATCATACCGTCTGCCTGAACGGTTCTGCTCTGGACTTTATAAAGGGAGAACTGGCGAAGGAATACGATTTTTATATTATGAATCTGCAGTGTTCCCGGAATGGTTTGACGGAGGCGGCGGATCTGGATGAATTTCTTCTTATGGGGGCATGGCCGTTAAACAGCTTTGGTGCATCCATAGTCAATACGAGAACCTTTCTCAGAGGGGTGGACTGGCAGCTGATGGAGGATAAATTTCTGTCTCCCCGAACCATCAATCATTCACATATAGGCTTCTACTTTGAGCGTGCGGCTCAGATACCCGGTTTCAGGGCGTGCCGTCTGGAGCTGGAGAGGGAAAGCTTTATTGATTTTCTGAGAAATGAGAAGACAAGTTGGGACGGAGAGACGATCCGGATATGTACGGAATGCTGGGGCAGCGTTATCAGTATGCTCCCGGAGGTTTATCACTGCAAAGAAAAAGCGATGCTGACACAGGATAAGTGGTTTTTATCCACATACAAAATGATTTTTTACAAACGCAGCGGGCAGTATGGTTTGAAAGCATTCAGAAAATACAGGAAATGGCTGGCGCAGATCAGACCGGAGGATTATCGGAAGAATCTGCTGATTGCCTGTCTTCCGTTTGCCGTATCGAAGCGTCTGTACTGTAATAAGGTGATCGGTCAGGTTCAAAAAGCGCGCGCCCGAAAGGCATCCGTGCTTATTTTTGGAGCCGGCAGACATGCCGTAGAATGTGCCAATCTGTTGGACAATCTGAATCTGGAATATGACGGATTCCTGGTTACCAACCGGGAGGGAAACCCTGAAACCTTATTGGATCATCCGGTATCTGAGGCTGCGGCATATGTGAAGGATAAGCGCTGTTTTGTATTTATTGCGATCCTGACAAGCGGGGCACTGGAGGTGGGCAAATATCTTGACACCCTTCGGGCGGGCGGCAGTCAGGTTGAATGGGAGATATTTGAGTGAGCGTTTGTTGATATGATTGTCCGGTGTGCTGCATTTGTGGTGGACATGAAACTGCGCTTACAGTATAATTGTAGATAGGAGTGCATGATGAAAAGGGTGATTGTGACAGGTGGAACCGGATTTATAGGAAGCTGGCTTATTCAGGAATTGCTGGAGAATCAGATAGAGGTTACCGCTGTTGTGAGAGACCGCAGCAGGCTTCCGGAGCATATTCTCTGTCATCACAATTGTACCATTGTAGAAAAGCCCGTTGAAAGACTGACAGGAGAAGAGTT
The DNA here is from genome assembly GCA_949840915.1 of uncultured Lachnospiraceae bacterium. GTDB lineage: Bacteria > Bacillota > Clostridia > Lachnospirales > Lachnospiraceae > Acetatifactor. The sequence goes on from CATKXY010000014.1 coordinate 39,389, forward strand.
TGATCCGAACGGGGCCTATGAAGCGTTTTTCCATCTGGGATGGGCCGGCGTCTCGTCCGAGTACAAGAATGAGGTGGAGCTTCAGCTGAACAATATAAACATGTCACTACATGCGCTGGATATATGCAGCAGGATCGGATGCGGAAAATTTCTTGCGGCGGGTACCGTTGCGGAATATGTCTTCTGTGAGGACATTATGGATGTAAACGCAAAACAGTCCCCTAATGATATGTATGGGGCGGCGAAAGTATCGGCGCATTATTTTCTTGAGGTCAGGGCGCGGCAATTGGGGCAGCCCTTTATCTGGCTGGTGATCCCCAGTACCTTTGGAGAGCGCAGAGACGATAATAATATCATCACTTATACAATTCGGACCTTGCTGAAGGGGGAGAAGCCCCGGTACGGTCATTTAGAGCAAATGTGGGATTTTTTGTATGTCGCGGAGGTGGTTCGCGCAATCCGCCTGATCGGTGAGCTTGGAAGAGCAGGCAGGATCTATGGAATAGGATCCGGAAAATATATGCCTTTAAGGGCTTATATCGAAAAGATAAGGGATCTGATCGATCCGGCTCTGGAATTAGGCATCGGGGAACTGCCCGCGATGTCGGAACGGACATTCAGCTCTTGTGTCAATATCAATGAACTTACTGAGGACACCGGATTTTACCCGAGGATTGGTTTTGAGGAAGGGATCATCAAAACAATAGCATATTTAAAGGAGAAGGGGATTGGTTGTGATGACGGACGGAATGGTATTATTTGATTCGGGAGAGTTAGAAATAGCCATAGCAACCTATAACAGGTGTGAATTTGTCGCAGAGTGGCTGGACAAATGTTATGAGCAGGCCCGCAAGCGAAATATTGCGATCAGTATCTGGGATAGCTCCACAAACGACGATACGAAAGACTATATTCGTTCTTTTAAGCTCCAAAAGGGCGACGCATTGACGGAATACCATCGCGCGGATCCCGAGACACATCTGGGATACAAGCCGATGCTTCCCCTGTTGTATTCAACTTCAAAATATGTGTGGGTGTCCGGGGATACCAGATATCCCGATTTTGAAATGCTGGACAGGACGGTATTTCCGGTTTTAAAGAAGGATATCGATTATGTGGTACTTGGCTGCATCAAAAATGAAGAGAATGATGGAAGGATCTATACAGACAAGGAGCAGTTTCTGAGAGATTGCTTTGTTTCTATTACCTGTCTGGGTTTATCCATCTATAAAACGGCTTTGTTTGAACCGCTGAAATCAGATAAAGAACTGCGGGAGATATGTGATTCAAAGTACAAAGATAATTATGCGTTCGGCTGGATCGGGTATTTTCTGGAAATGTTTTATCTCAAAGAATACAAAGCCTTTTTTTCGTTTCTTCCAATTGTTAATATCAAACCGGATAAAAAGGTGCCCAGTTGGTTTTCCAGATACTATCGCTGCTGGATAGAAGATTTGTGCAATTTGCTGGATGCGTTGTCAGATAAGTATCATTGTACGGACAGAGTGATCCGGGAGACCTGGAAATATTTGGCGCACGATCTTCCGACTCTCTGCTGTGCCGCGCGTAAAAGCGGTGACTTAAACTATGATACATACAAAAAGTATAGAGACAATGGCATGCTGGCGAGGTGTACTCCCTACGGGGACCGATTGAGAGCGTTTGCCTGTGCGTCCGATGAGGAATTAGACAGTGTTCTTGAACAGGAGCAGGCGATTGAGAAAAAAGAATTTGAAGCGTTGTGCCGGCAGAAAATCGAAGAGATCAAAACATTGTCAGAAGGTTGTCCGGGAGGCCTGTATCTCTACGGCGCCGGTAAAGGCGGGCAGATATTAGCCGAGTGTCTGGCGGAGCACGGAATCATTGTGCGGGGGATTCTGGACAAGGAGGCACAGGCCGGCCGGCTTTGCAGTAATCTGCCGGTCCTCAGACCCGGCGATGTCTCACTGGATCATTGTCTTGTGGTGATCAGCCTTCTCACATGGCAGCCGTTTATTGTGAGCAGTCTTCTGGATCAGGGAGTGGAGAGAAGTCATATCTACTATATCTATGTTGCCGATTCATACGAAAAGAACGCACCTGTACAGTCGGGCAGATCGGAGTATAGATGAAAAGAGTGGCGTTATGTATTCCAACATATGAGAGATGCGACTGCATCAGGGATCTGATCGAGACTTGTGCTTCGTATTATTTAGAATACGGAATCGACATCTGGCTGTTTGATTCCAGCAAAAATAATGCAGTGGAGCAGTTTGCCGTAGATGTGCAGGGACAATATCGGGACAGACTGTATTATATCAGGCTTTCCCCGGATATGCATACAGGTGAAAAATGCTTTAAAATATATGAGGGTTCCGGTTATCCGCTTGAAACCTACGATTACCTGTGGATATGCAGTGATTCCGTTCAATTTACCCGGAGCGCGGTTGAAAAGATAATGAATGCGCTTGAAGCGGATTGTGATGTAGTCGCTGTGGATCCAAGGGACCTGTATCATGTCGGTTCCAAGACCTATTCGGATGCCAATTCATTTTTTGCTGACTGCGCATGGGGAATGTCGCTTCTGGGGGCGTCCATCGTGAAAGTGGATACCGTATTGTCGGGCAAAGACTGGAATCAGGAGGAATACCTCAGAGACAAGATCGTTGATTTCCCGCATGTGAGCTTTATGTTTCACCAGATCTTAAAGCTCCCGGAGTTCAGCGGGGCGCATGTTTCTCTGGAGGATCGGGAATACCGCAGCAGTGTTTACAAGAAAGCATCGGGCTGGTACAAAATTGTATTCTATATTATTTGTGAGTCATGGGTTCAGGTGATAGAAGGTCTTCCCAATCTATATACGGACAAAGAGGGCGCCATTTTCAAGGGCGGAAAATACAGTCTGGGAAGTATCCGGCGTTTTCGCCAATTGAGGATGGAGGGAATTTTTGATTTTGGGATTTTCCTCAAATATTTTTCCGTATGGAACAGAGTGTGCGCGGTTTCCAGAGGAAGTCTGTTTATGCTTTCTGTCACGCCCAGGTTCTGTCTGCAGAGAGACTATGACAACAGAAAAAACCGTTTGCTGAAGGCGTTGGAAAGCTTCAGAAAAGCGCATGACAAAATATTCCTGTACGGGGCGGGCCGGGTAGGCGCTGTCTATGCAATGTACTTCGACCGCGAGCAGTTTGCATTTGAGGGATTTTGCGTATCTGATGCGCAGGGGAAATCGTCTTACATGGATCATCCTCTGTACGCGGTAGATGCAATTGATTTGAATGCGAGGACCGGGGTGGCAGTGGCGCTGCAGGAGCAGAATGCGCAGGATGTACTCGGGCTGTTAGAGAAGCGGGGAATGGATAAAACACATATATTTTATTCTCAGGAATTTTACAAGATGATCAGTTATGAGCTGGGCTACCGCGACTGAGGAGGGGCGAGAAGATGAAAGCAGTGATTTTGGCAGGAGGCTATGGAACAAGAATATCGGAGGAATCGCATTTAAAACCGAAACCGATGCTGGAAATAGGAGAGATGCCTATCTTATGGCATATCATGAAAATCTATTCCGCCTACGGCGTTAATGAATTTGTGGTCTGTGCCGGATACAAGCAGCATGTGATCAAGGAATGGTTCGCCGATTATTTTCTGCATGCCTCGGATATCACCTTTGATTTTACCAGGGGAAATGAGATGATTGTGCATGATAAGCGCACGGAAAAATGGAAAGTAACGATTGTGGATACCGGGCTTAACACCATGACGGGAGGACGTATTAAACGTATACAGAAATATATCGGAGACGAATCGTTCCATCTGACCTATGGGGATGCGGTGTCAAATGTAGATATTGACGCGCTGACGGCATTTCACAGGCAGCATGGGAAGCATGTGACGCTGACTACTGTCAATATCGCACAGCAGAAGGGTGTTCTGGATATCGATGCCGATAACACGGTCACTTCATTCCGCGAGAAGGACGACAAGGACCAGACCGTGGTCAACGGTGGATTTATGATATGTAATCCGGAAGTGTTTGAATATCTGGAGGACGACAGCACCGTTTTTGAGCGGGAGCCGATGCGGAGACTGGCGGAGGACGGAGAGTTAAAAAGCTTTTATCACAAAGGCTTTTGGCAGTGCATGGATACAAAGAGAGAAAAGGATTTACTGGAGAATCTGTGGGCTGAAGGGGAGGCTCCCTGGAAGCTGTGGGATAAATAAGGCAAAGAGGTGAGAGACAAGATGGAATTTGACATTGGATTTTATCGGGGAAAACGAGTATTCATAACCGGACACACAGGCTTCAAGGGGACCTGGCTGAGCAGAATGCTGATGAATCTGGGAGCGCAGGTGTCGGGTTATGCGCTGGAGCCGCCCACTTCCCCGAATTTGTTTGAGATTTCCGGCATGGAGAGACAGATGTGTTCCCGGCTCGGCGATATTAGGGATTATGAGAGCCTGAAGAGAGCGTTTGACGAAGCACAGCCGGAGATCGTTCTGCATCTTGCCGCGCAGCCGCTTGTGCGCGAAAGCTATAAAAATCCGGCGGCTACCTATGAGACGAATGTCATGGGAACGGTTCATATTCTGGAATGCATCAGAAACAGCTCCTGCGTGAAATCCTTTGTGAATGTTACTACAGATAAGGTTTACCGGAACAGAGAATGGGAGTGGGGTTATCGGGAGAACGAGGAACTCAACGGACAGGATCCCTATTCTAATTCCAAGTCATGTTCAGAGCTGGTGACCCACAGTTACCGATGCTCTTTTTTCCCGGAGGGAACCGTGGCGGTTTCGACTGCCAGAGCGGGAAATGTGATCGGGGGAGGAGACTTTGCGCAGGACAGGATCATTCCCGACTGTGTCAGGGCAGCGATGGATAAGAAACAGATCGTACTTCGCAACCCTTATTCCACGCGCCCGTATCAGCATGTATTGGAACCGGTATATGCGTATCTGATGATTGCCGCCATGCAATATCAGGACGGCAGATATGCAGGGAGTTATAATGTAGGTCCTGATGAGGAGGATTGCTGCCGGACCGGTGATCTGGCTGATTTGTTTGTGAAGGAGTGGGGAGAGGGAGCAGGATGGATGAATCAGAGCGACGGCGGTCCCCATGAGGCGAATTTTTTGAAACTGGATTGTTCCCGGTTAAAGGCTACTTTTGGCTGGAGGCCGAGGTGGAATCTGGAAGCTGCCGTTGCCCGCACGGTGGAATGGACCAAGTGCTGGCTTGCCGGAGAGGATGCGGCGGAATGTATGGACAGACAGATACAGGAGTTTTTGTCCGCGGAAGAGATTGTAAGATGATATCATAGCTTAGGAGGAGTAACAGATGAATCACTGGACAAGCGAGGAGCAGGCTCGGGAACAGATCAGACAAATGGTGGCAGACTACTATCATGCTTACAAAGAGAAAAAAGAGGAATTCAAACCGGGGGACAGGATCACTTATGCTTCCCGGGTATTTGATGAAAAAGAAATGTGCAGTCTGACGGATGCAATGCTGGACTTCTGGCTGACGACAGGGCGGTTTGCGGATCAGTTTGAGAAGGAGTTTGCCGCATGGATAGGCGTGCGGTTCGCACATCTGGTCAACAGCGGATCTTCGGCCAATCTGCTGGCTTTTTCCGCATTGACGGCCCCGGAGCTGGGAGAGCGGCAGATCAGGAGGGGCGATGAGGTCATTACCGTGGCATGCGGTTTTCCCACCACGGTAACACCGATTCTGCAGTACGGAGCGGTTCCTGTGTTCGTGGATGTGACTGTGCCGCAGTACAATCTCGATGTGACCAAGCTGGAGGGGGCTTTGTCTGACCGGACAAAGGCCGTCATGATCGCACATACTCTGGGCAATCCTTTTGATCTGTCGTATGTAAGGGAATTCTGTGACAGGAATCAACTTTGGCTGGTAGAGGATAATTGTGACGCTCTGGGGTCGCAGTACACGATAGACGGTGTGACAAAGTATACCGGGACATGGGGGGACATAGGTACGAGCAGCTTTTATCCGCCTCATCATATGACGATGGGTGAGGGCGGCTGTGTCTATACAAATGATCCGGTGTTGAATCGTCTGCTTTTGTCCTACCGCGATTGGGGAAGAGATTGTATTTGTCCTTCAGGGCGGGATAATTTCTGCGGGCACCGGTTCGACGGTCAGTATGGCGAATTGCCGCAGGGCTATGACCATAAATATGTCTACAGCCATTTCGGTTACAACCTGAAGGTGACAGACATGCAGGCTGCGGTCGGTGTGGAGCAGTTGAAGAAGTTTCCCGGATTTATCGAGCGCAGACGTCACAATTGGGAGAGACTGCATGCTGCGTTGGAAAGTGTGCAGGACCGTTTGATTCTTCCGGAGCCTGCTGCGAACAGTAAGCCTTCCTGGTTCGGCTTTCTGATTTCTGTCAGACCGGAGTCCGGTCTGAGCCGCAATGAGCTCACGCGCTGCCTTGAGAGACATAATATTCAGACCAGACTGCTTTTCAGCGGAAACCTGATCAAGCATCCCTGCTTTGACCAGATTCGGGGAACGGACGCATATCGTGTGTCGGGCACTCTGGACCAGACGGAGTTTATCATGAATAATACGTTCTGGGTGGGTGTATATCCGGGAATGACGGATGAGATGATTGATTATATGGCGGAGACGATCATTGCTGCGGCGGACGGAACTTGCGATTGATACTGCAGGCTGAGAGCAGGGTTTGGGAAAGAACAAATTGTCGGAGAAAGGATGTGCGTTAAATCATGATACGATTATTGGATTGTACCCTTCGGGACGGCGGGTATGTAAATGATTGGGAGTTCGGACATAATAATCTCTGCAGCGTCTTTGAACGGCTGACGGATGCTGGTGTAGATATTATTGAGACGGGTTTTTTGGACGAGAGGCGTCCGTTTGACATCAATAGGAGTATCATGCCGGATACGGAGTCTGTCCGACAGATTTACGGGAAGATTGCCGGCAGGCCGCCGATGGTGGTGGGGATGATTGATTTCGGCACTTGCTCTGCGGAGCATATCCAGCCTTGCGCGGACAGCTTCCTCGATGGCATACGGGTGATTTTCAAAAAGTACAGGATGAGAGAGGCAATGGCTTTCTGCGCGGAATTAAAGCAGCTTGGTTATCTTGTATTTTCTCAGCTGGTATCCGTGACCGACTACAGTGATGAGGAGCTGATGGAACTGATAGAGCTGGTCAATGAGGTAAAGCCCTACGCCGTTTCCATGGTGGACACTTACGGTCTGTTAAGACCTGACAGTATGCGCCATATCTATAGTCTCCTGGACCGGCATGTCTGTGAGGGTGTCGGGATCGGTTTTCACGCGCACAACAATCTGCAGTTGGCTTTTGCCAATACTATGGCATTTTTGGAATATCCCACGCAGAGAGAGGTGATTGTGGACGGCACATTATACGGAATGGGGAAAAGTGCCGGCAATGCGCCCCTGGAGCTTGTGGCGATGCATTTGAACGAAGTTTATGATAAGAAGTATCAGGTCAATCCTATGCTGGAAGCGATCGAGGAGAGTATTTTAGAGTTTTACCAGAAAACGCCCTGGGGATATAAGATGTATTTTTATCTCTCGGCCTATAATAGGGTGCATCCTGATTATGTGAGACAGATACAGAACAAGCCGAATGTCTCGGTCACGGCACTGAACGATATTCTGGGCAGTATACAGCCCGTTCAAAACAAACTCCTGTATGACAAAACGGTGGGAGAGAATGCCTATACCTCGTATGAAACGGGGAAAAACTCAGATGATGACGCAATCGGGAGACTTGGGCGGAACCTGGCAGGGGACAGACCTCTTTTGCTGGTGGGACCGGGCAAAAGTATGCAGCTGCAGAGAGACAGAATAACGGAATTTGTAGAACAGAGACAACCGTTGATTTTATCTGTCAATTATGTACCCAGGATGTTACAGGCAGATTATATCTTTGTCACTAAAGTAAACAGATACAGGGAGATGGCCAGCCAGCTTTTGGAGGAGGCCAATCAGGGAATCCGGATCATTGCGACATCAAATGTCACGCCCAGGGGCCGGGAGTTCCCCTATGTGATATCCCGTGAACCTCTGCTGGAACAGGATGAAGAGATTGTGGATAACTCTCTGCTGATGCTGTTGCGCGTGCTGCAAAAATGCGGTCTGAAGGAGCTGCATCTGGCAGGATTTGACGGATATTCGGATCACGAGGAAAATTATTTTAATCCGCATATGGAGTATGCGTTTGTGAAGAATGAGGCGGGACATTTAAACCGCCATATCCGGTCCGTGCTGGAGAACGAATATTCGGATATGACCCTGAACTTTGTGACCTATTCGAGATACAGTACGGTTGAGGACAGCTACGGAGCTGCATTCTGACCTAAAATATTATGCGTGAAGCGCAGAAATGGGGATATTATGATTATACATTCACATGCGAAGGACTATCAGGTTACTTTATACGAGGATTTTTCTTTTTTAGAGAAGCTGCTGGATACACCGAACAGCTTCCTGGTGTTGGATGAGACGGTATACACATTATATAAAGACAAATTGTTTGCTAAGGTACGAGACGGCCTGGAGGATCGTTTTTTCCTGATCAAGGCGGAGGAGAGCAATAAGACGATCGAGACAGCGCTCGCTGTCTGTGAGAAAATCAGCGACCTAAGGGCAAAAAGAAACTCGACACTGATCTCCATCGGCGGAGGAATCGTTCAGGATATCACCGGTTTTGCCGCAAATGTTTTATATCGCGGAATTCATTGGCAGTTTGTGCCGACGACTCTTCTGGCGGCCTGTGACAGCTGTATCGGCGGGAAGACATCCTTGAATTATAAAACCTACAAAAACATTTTGGGAACTTTCTTTGCACCGGATCAGATACACATCTGTCCTGAGTTTTTTCAGACCTTAAGTCAGAAGGATTTTGAGAGCGGACTCGGGGAAGTGATCAAATTCAATGTGATGGCTGGCGAAGAAGGAATTTCATTGCTGGAGAATCGTATGGACAAGCTCCAGAAAAGGGACAAGGACTTATTGGGGCAGGTGGTGCTGCGCTCGCTTGAATTTAAAAAGCGGTTCATTGAAGAGGACGAGTTTGACCGGGGAGTGCGTATTCAGCTTAATTTTGCACATACTTTCGGACATGCCTTTGAGACTATGAGCCATTATGAGATTCCTCATGGAACGGCTGTCGCGATGGGGGTTGTTGCGGCGAATCATGTTTCATTGCTCCGGGGATGGATGGGAAAGGATCTGGCCGATCGGATTGAAGCGCTTTTGCTAAATATCATCCATGTTGATCTCGGCTGCCTGAATACGGACACGGAAGCGCTGATTGGCGCCATGCGCAAGGATAAAAAGCAGACAGGGAATTCGCTGACAACCGTGTTGATGAAGGAGGACAATATGGAATTATGTATTGTTCATGATACCTCAGAGGAAGAGATAGACGAGGCGATCCGGTATTTGTTGACTTTATTGCGGGAGAGAAATGAATCATGAGAGTCAGAGTGTCCGATTATATTGCAGCATTTTTGGCAGAGCATCATATAACGACCGTTTTTACCGTGGTAGGCGGAGGAGCCATGCACATGAATGACTCCTTTGGGCATGATTCCAGACTGCACTGCCTGTACAATCATCATGAACAGGCATCTGCTATGGCCGCAGATGCCTATTTCCGTGTGCATGGTGAGATGGCAGCCGTCTGTGTGACGAGCGGTCCGGGTGCCGTAAACGCGTTAAACGGTGTGGTGGGAGCCTATCAGGATTCCATCCCGATGCTGGTGTTCTCCGGCCAGACGAAGACAAGCCTGACCGTGTTTAACAGCGGTCTGAAGCTGCGCACGCTGGGGAATCAGGAGTTTGATATAGTCGGATCTTTGAGAAATATGGTCAAATATGCCGAGATGGTTATGGATGCAGGCAAAATCAGGTATTGTCTGGAAAAGGCATACAGAGTGGCGACTGAGGGACGGCCGGGGCCGTGCTGGCTTGACATTCCGCTGGATATTCAGGGCGCTTATGTGGAGACAGAGGAGCTGCGCGGGTATGAGGACGGAGAGGAAGGATATGCGCCCGGTGAGGTTTTGGAGATCGAGAGACCGGAAGTGTGTTCTGCGTATGAGGTGGATAAGGCAGTAGAACAGATCGTTTCGCGGCTCAGGGAGGCAAAGCGTCCGGTTTTCTATGCGGGAAACGGTATACGCATTGCAGGCTGTGTGGAGGCGTTTCGCAGGCTGGCGCATCAGACCGGGATACCGGTGGTCACCTGTTGGGATAGTATAGATATTATGGAAACGGAGGACGCCTGCTATGCCGGCCGCGGTGGGACGATGGGAGACCGGGCAGGGAATTTTGCCGTACAGAACAGTGATCTGCTCCTCTGTATCGGAACGCGATTAAATATCTACCAGGTGGGCTATAATGTGGACACATGGGCCAGAGGGGCCTATGTGGTGGTAAATGATATTGATCCCGAGGAATTCCGAAAACCTACGGTTCGGGTGGATCTGGGAGTCTGCTGTGACGCCGGACTGCTTGTCGCAAAGCTGCTGGACGCATGGAACGGCACACAGTGCGGCGATTTGACGGAGAATGCATATCAGGCATGGGGAGCACAGTGCAGGACGTGGAAACAGAGATATCCTGTAGTGCAGCCCGCACATTATGAGGAAAGTGATGCGGTCAATGTATATGCGTTTATTGATACTTTGAGCAAGTCTTTGCCGGCGGGTGCGTTAACGGTTGTCTCAAACGGATCGGCCAGCGTGGTGGGAAGCCAGTCTTATTATATCGGCGAAAAGCAGCGCTTTTTGATGAACTGCGGTTTATCTTCAATGGGATACGGGCTCCCGGCTGCGATCGGGGCGTGTGTGGCTAACAGGCAGGAGCCTGTGATCTGTATCGAGGGAGACGGCAGTATTATGATGAATCTGCAGGAATTACAGACTGTAGTGACAAACAGGCTGCCTGTCAAGATATTCATAATCAACAATCAGGGCTATCATCAGATTCGTCTGACTCAGCGCAATCTGTTCCGGGACAAGCTGATTGGAGTCGGACCGGAGAGCGATGATCTGGGTTTTCCCGATTTTGAAAAGCTGGCTGCCGCATTTGACATTCCTTATTACCGGATCGGGAAGACGCAGGAGCTGACATCTGATGTGGAAGAGGTATTGAAGAGAGACGGATATGCGCTCTGTGAGGTGATCTGCACTACAGAACAGATTTTTGAACCGAAATCAGCGACAAAAAGACTCGAGGACGGAAGACTGGTATCGCCTCCGCTGGAGGATTTGTCTCCGTTTCTGCCTCGGGAGGAATTGCGCGGAAACATGTATATTGATTTGATCGAATAAATATGACGGATGCAAAGGAAGGTCAGGGTATGGGAAAACTGGAAGGAAAAGTAGCGCTGGTCACCGGCGGTACTTCTGGGATCGGCGCGGCGTCGGCAGCGCTGATGGCCCGGGAAGGGGCAGTGGTCATTCTGGCGGCAAGAAATGAAGAGCGGGGCCGTAAACAGGAAACGGAAATCATCAATGCAGGAGGTAAAGCGGAGTTTATCCGGTGCGATGTCACACAAAGAGATGAGGTCGCAAAGCTGCGGGAAAGCGTGTTGGCCGGATACGGACGTCTGGATATTCTGATGAACAATGCGGGGCTCCTGAGGACGGCGGCCCTTGAGGATATTACGGACGAGGATTGGGATATGGTGTATCATACGAATTTAAAGTCCGCCCTGTATGTCTGCCAGAGCTTTATCGGCCTGCTGCAGGAGAGCCGGGGGGTTATCTTGAATAATGCGTCTATCAACGGCCTGCACCATTATATTAAAGGCAAGCGCAGCTATATGTATGCCACGTCAAAGGCGGCACTGATCCAGTTTACAAAATATTTGGCCAAGAATTACGCTCCTGCGGTCCGGGTAAATTGCTTGTGCCCCGGAATGACAATTACGAATTTGTTTACCAATCGGGATTTCAGCAGGTTTGACGGCTGCAATTTATTGGGTAGAATGGCGGATCCTGAGGAGATTGGCAGAATCGCGCTTTTTCTGGTATCGGACGATTCATCGTTTATGACGGGGAGCGTTGTGGTAGCGGACGGGGGAGAGAGTCTGCTGTGAAATCAAGCGAAACAATCAGGGAATCGGTCAACGGAGGAGATTCATGGAGAATGTGATTGTAACCGGTGCTACGGGAGAAATCGGATTGGCTTTGGTAGGAGAATTACTTGCACAGGGTAAGAACGTCACAGTAATATCCAGGCCAAATTCAAAGAGGGTCGGGAGACTGCCTCAAAATAATAACCTGCACATTGTTGAATGTGAATTAAAAGATTTGTTGGACTTGCCGGGTTCCGGTAAGACAGCAGGGCGTTTTGATGTGTTTTATCACTTGGGCTGGGATTACAGCAGAGACCATTACAATGCCGGAAAGCAGCTATTGAACGCAAGTTATACTTTAAATGCCGTAGAAGCGGCAGAAAAATTTGGCTGTAACTGTTTTGTGGGTGCGGGATCACAGGCTGAGTACGGACGTGCAGACGGATTGATCGATGAGGGTACGCCCTGCCGCCCGGAGACGGCGTACGGCATAGCGAAATTGTGCGCGGGGCAAATGAGCAGACTTTATTGTGAACAGAAAGGAATCCGACATGTCTGGTGCCGGATATTCAGCGTATATGGTCCCGGCGATGCGGAATCTACGATGGTAATCTCTGTGATCAGACAGTTACTTGCGGGAAAAGTACCGGAGCTGACGATGGGTGAACAAATTTGGAATTTTCTTTATACATCCGATGCGGCCCGCGCTCTTTGCATGTTGGGGGAAAAGGATGCATGTGAGGGAATCTATTGTATCGGCAGCAGGGAAAGCAGACAATTGAAGAGTTACATTGAAGAACTCCGGGACTGTATAGACTGTAACCTGCCGTTAAAATTCGGAGCGCGTCCCTATTCTGAGAAACAGGTGATGAATATAAGCGTTAATATAGATAAACTGGTGAGCGACACGGGATTCGTCCAAAGCGTGGAATTCTCTGAAGGGATCCGGCGGACGATACAATGGTGTAAAGAGCATTCACAAGTTGAAGAAACCGGATATGGGAAATGACTGTGTGGTAAAAAGAGAGGAGATCGCAGATGAAGAAAGATGATAACAGTATAAAACAATGGGCGGGGGGTGTATTTAACAATCATATTATTTTAGAGGATATGCAGGAGATATATGAGAGGGATCTGGACTGGGCGAAATTACAGGACAAGACCGTGCTGATAACCGGAGCATATGGGATGCTTGCTTCCTATTTGGCCTTTTTTCTAATATACCTTAATCGTTATCACGGAATGAATATCACAATTATTGCACTTGGCAGGAGTGAAAGGAAAGCAAGAGCAGTTTTTAAGGATTGCTTTCATGACAAACATTTTATCTTTCGAACGGATAACATATCGAAGCCCATAAGGGATATGCCGCCGGCTGACTATATCGTCCATGCTGCCAGCCTGGCCCGGCCGGAGTATTATTCCAAAGTGCCGGTTGAAGTGGCGGAACCGAATGTGCTTGGAACGTACTACCTGCTGCGGTATGCCGCAGAGGTATCCTGTGAGGCTTTCTTGTATTTCAGCTCAGGTGATATTTATGGTAAAATATCATCTGCTGTGCATATCACAGAGGATATGGCAGGCTGTGTAAATCCTCTGGATGTGCACAGCTGCTACGGGGAAAGCAAAAGAATGGCGGAAACATGGTGCAAAGCGTTCTATCTGGAGTATCAGGTTCCTGTGAGGATTGCCAGGATCGGCCATACCTACGGTCCTACAATGGATATCGACCATGACTCAAGAGTCTTTGCCGCTTTTATGAGGGACGCGGTAACTCAAAAGGACATTATCATGTTGAGCGACGGATCGAGCAAAAGACCGTTTTGCTATATTGCAGATGCGGTTTCCGCCTATTTGCTGCTGCTGTTGAAAGGGATAAATGGAGAAGCGTATAATGTTTGTAATACGGAACAGTTTATCAGTATCAGGCAGTTGGCGGAAATCGTAGCAGGGCTGCAGCCTGAGCTGGCATTGCAAGTGAAGTATCAACAGCGGCAGTCGGATGACTCCTATGTGGAGAATCATGACAATAAAGAAAACAGGCCCGTTGAGCATAAGCTAAAGCAGCTGGGGTGGGAATGCCATTATGATGTTAAAGAGGGATTTGGCAGATGCCTTGCCTATTTTAAAGAGATCAGAAACAAGGAGGAAGGATAATGTTTGAAGAGATTAAGGCAGCATGGGAAGAGAGCGGGAAGAGCAAGTCAGACAGAGAACAATATTTTAGAGCGATGTTGCAGGCCATAACGCAAATGACGGATGCGGATTGCCTGATGGGGAATTCTATCATCGATAAAATTGAAATTGGCAGAAAGGGTATCGCAATACTGCTGAATGAGGCACACGGCGGCTTTCGTATGCACATTAATCAAAAGGATTTTGAAGAAGTTCCGATCAGTATTTTGTGTTACGGACAGTATGAAAGTGAAGAGACCTTTATGGTACTGAAGCTGCTGGAGTATTATCGGGGAGAGAAGGAAATCACAGTGTTTGACATCGGCGCTAATGTGGGATGGTACACACTGAATATATTGAGCAGATTTCCGGAGATGACCGTCCATTCCTTTGAGCCTGGTCCGGTCACCTTTGACAGATTATATACAAATGTTGAAATAAACGGGTTTAACACCGGAAATTTACATAATATCGGGTTATATAAGGAGACAAAAGAGCTTGATTTTTACTATGACAGCGAGGGTTCCGGCGCATCTTCGCTCGTAAATTTGAGAGACAAGGATACGATCGATAAAATCAGCGTAAGCATGTTGAAAATGGATGACTGGGCAAAGGATCACAAGATAGACAGGGTTGATTTTATCAAATGTGATGTGGAAGGGTCCGAATTATTTGTATATGAAGGAGGAATTGAATTAATCAGGAAACATCATCCGATTATCTTCTCAGAGATGCTGAGAAAATGGTCCGCCAAGTTTAACTATACACCGAATGATATAATAAAGCTGTTAGAAGAGATAGGATACGGATGTTTTGTGATTTCCGGGGAACATATGCTGAAAGAGTGTCCTTGCGTGAACGAGGATACGGTGGAAACCAATTATTTTTTCCTGCACAGAGAGAAACATGCGAATATTATAAGTGAAATGGTGCTTATGTAATACAAATAAGAGGGGATAACAGAGGCGATGTATGGTTTGATTCAGGATTTGCTGCTGAAATACGATAAAGTGTTTTTCGTTACAAAGCTGTTCCCGCAAAAGGAATGGGACTGTTTTTGTTCTGCATTCTCAAAGCGGACAGATGGGAAGGCTGTTTTTCTGCTGGAAGAGGGTATTGCCTGCCCGAACAACTTTCACAGCTTTGTAATATCTCATGAAGAGGCTGAAGAATGTTACAAACTGTACCTGACATACGAGTTTTCCAATCGTTTTATCACATTGGCCGATTTCAAGCAGTACGGCACGTTGTTCCATTATATAGAGACAGGAATTTTAACGGAAGAAGAAGCTATAAGGGCGATGCTCGCCTAGACGGCAATTATTATCAGGAGCTTTGTCTGCGTCAGAAAAGGGGGTGAACCAGCTTTGGAAGCGCAATATTATAGAGCGATGACGGAAAATTTAGAGGAAATAGAGCAGGCCGGAATATTGGAGCATAAGAAGATTTTTCTCTTCGGACACTGCCATGCGACGGAGGAACTGGCGGATTTGCTGCTGGGCAAGGGGTATGCGGTGTCTGCTATCCTGGACAATAATGCGGTCAAGCATGGGAATGATTATCGCGGGATTGTCATTCAGGCACCGCAGGAGATCATCAGAGAAGCCGGTGAAGATGTAATCGTGTGTATTGCAGCCAGGGCATATGCAGCCATGACGGAGCAGTTAAGGCGTTTAGGGTTTCAGGGGATGATCCGTAAACTGGTAGATTATAACAGTTATGCCGATTATTCTCTGTCTGAGGAAACGATAAACCGCATGACGCTGCGCAGACAGAGAGGGGAAATACTGTTTTCCGGGCTGAAAGAGAAATATCCGGATCGTTTTCGGTTCCTTTGTCCTTTTGCGGCTCTGGGAGATATCTATATCATGATGTCTTATCTGCCCCATTTCCTGAGTAAGCGCGGGATAGACAAATGCGTTGTGGGTGTGATCGGAAATGCCTGCGCACAGGTTGTACGGCTTTTTGGATCCTATCCCGTAGAGGTTCTGTCGCAGAGGGATATGGATGAGATGATTCAGGCTGCTCTTTATGAGCAGGACGCAGATACCTATATACCGCATCAGGACCGGCCGTATGTGGTAAAACTCTCCAATGCATTATACATCAAACCAATCACGCTGGAGCAGATGTATTGCTGCGGTGTGTTTGGGCTGCCGTGGGGGACTAAGCCGTTTGAGCCCGTGGGATTTTTGGAGTATGGTGAATTGGAGACGATCAGGGAGGGTGAGGCGGTCATTTTCTCTCCCTATGCAAAGTCTGTCACATCGCTTCCGGCTGCTATATGGGAACAGGTAGTTGCCCATTACAAAGCCAAAGGGTATCAATGTTTTACCAATGTGGCAGGCGAGGAGAAGCCTCTGGCCGGGACCGCTGCGATCAGCCCGAAGATTCTGGAGATGAAATCCGTGGTAGAACGGGCGGGTACTTATGTTGGAATCCGGAGCGGACTGTGTGATGTCCTTAAAAATGTAAATGCAAGAAAGATTGCGCTTTACCCTGATTATAATTATTCCGACACAAAATGGAAAGCGGTTGAAATTTATGCGTTGGACGGATGGGAAAATATTGTGGTAAAGGATGAATAGGAATGGAGCAGAAATTAATTTTGTCTACGCTGCCCAAGACATGGATTTTTGACTTGGACGGAACTTTGTTAAAGCATAACGGCTATAAGATCGATGGGCATGATACGGTTCTGCCGGGAGTAAAGGAGTATCTCGCCACGATTCTGCCGGAGGACCGGGTGGTTCTTTTGACTTCCCGGACGGATGAATATCGGGACAGTACTCTGCGTTTTTTGGCGGAGTCGGGTATTCGCTATGACGAAATCTTATTTAATATGCCTATGGGCGAAAGAATTCTGGTAAACGACCGCAAGCCTTCGGGGCTGGATATGGCGGTAGCGGTCAATCTCGAGAGAGACAGCTTTGTGCTTGCGTCTGTGGAGCGAGAGAAATAGCCATATGATTGGTGTGTGAAAGAGTTTAAACGCGCGTGCCGCTCTGGCGGCATGGCAGAGAATACAGAATATAGGAGAAATATATGAGATTTGAGTTGATGGCTTCCATGATGTGCGCAAACTATGGTAATCTGGAGAAGGAAGTAAGGGATTTGGAGCAGGCGGGCATAGATTCCTTTCATATAGATATAATGGATGGAAGATATGTGCCGAATTTTGCCATGTCCCTGAATGATATGGCGTATATCCGTTCGGCGACGGAGCTGCCGCTGGATGTGCATCTGATGATAGAGCATCCCAATAACAATATTCATCTTTTTACGGATAAGCTCCGGGCAGGAGACACGGTTTATATACATCCGGAGGCAGAATATCATCCTTCTACCACTCTGCAGAAAATCATAAACGCGGGACTGACTCCGGGGATTGCCATCAATCCCGGCACCAGTGTGGAGACTGTGCTGGAGATGCTGCGCATTGTCAAGAAAGTCCTGGTGATGGCTGTCAATCCGGGGAATGCCGGGCAAATGTATATGCCTTATGTGGGGAAAAAGATCACTAAATTATTGTCTCTGAAGGATGAGATGGACTTCGAGATATACTGGGACGGAGCCTGCGGGGAAGACAAGATCAGAACCTTTGCGCCGAGAGGAATAAAGGGGTTTGTACTTGGAACTACACTGCTGTTCGGAAAGACCGATTCTTATTGTGATGCGATCAAGAGGCTGAGAGAGATGGAAGTGGAGATGTAGTATGAGCGGCATGAACGTGGCACTGATTCTGGCCGGGGGGACCGGCAGCAGGCTTGGCGCGGATGTTCCCAAGCAGTATCTGGAGGCGGCAGGACGTCCGATTATCGCTTATTGTCTGCAAACCATGGAGGCGCACGAGTGTATTGACGCCATTCAGATTGTGGCGGAGGAGATGTGGCGGCCATTGATACGGAAGTGGGCGGGAGATAAATTGAAGGGCTTTTCCGAGCCGGGCAGAAACCGTCAGATGTCCATTCTGAATGGTCTGGAGGATATCAGAGCTTTTGCCCCCGGTGAGTCTGTGGTGCTGATCCATGATGCGGCCAGGCCCCTGGTTTCACCGCAGACCATCGCGGCCTGCATCGAAGGCTGCAGAGAGCATGACGGCGTCATGCCTGCTCTTCCGATGAAGGATACGGTTTATTATGGTGTTTCCGGCAGGATTGAGGCACTGCTGGAGCGGAGTAAGATAATTGCAGGACAGGCTCCGGAGGCTTTTCGGCTGGAGCGTTATTATCAGGCTAATCGCGCTCTGTCACAGGATCAGCTGCTGGAGATTAACGGTTCCACAGAACCGGCAGTCATGGCGGACATGGATATTTGTTATATAGCCGGTGACGAGCGTAATTTCAAGATCACCACAAAAGAGGATCTGAAGCGGTTTTGCCGTATAGTCGGGGATGGGGAGGATAGTGAGACATGAAAGCGTATGTGCTGCACGGGATTGGCGATCTGCGGTATGAGGATGCGGAGCTTCCGGTTTTGGAGAAGAATACCGTGTTGGTTCAGGTGCGGGCGGTAGGTATCTGCGGCTCGGATATTCCCAGGATTTATCGAACGGGGGCATATTCTCATCCGTTGATTCCGGGCCATGAGTTTGCGGGGATTGTGGCCGAAGTGGGCCCTGATGTGGATCAGTCCTGGCTGAACAGGAGAGTAGGCGTGTTTCCCATGATGCCGTGTGGAAAATGTCCCCAGTGCCGGAAAGAGCAATATGAAATGTGCCAAAGCTATAACTATCTGGGGTCCAGGACAGATGGGGGATTTGCGGAATATGTGCGTGTTCCGGTGTGGAATCTGATAGAGCTGCCCGACAATGTGAGCTTTGAACAGGCATCTATGCTGGAGCCGGCGTCAGTCGCCGTACACGCCATCCGCGGAATAGAGATGAATGCAAAGGAATCCGCTGTAGTGTGCGGCCTGGGAACGATAGGGCTCCTGATCGTGATGTTTTTACGGAGTATGGGAGTGCAAGACATCTATGTGATCGGCAACAAGAAGATGCAGCGGAAGATGGCCATGGAGTTTGGGGTGCCCGGAGAGCATTTCTGTGATACACGGGAACAAGACGTAGTGGAGTGGATGAATTCTGTCACCGCCGGGCAGGGTGCGGATGTGTTTTTTGACTGCGTAGGCAAGAGTCAGGTACTGGAGCAGGCCATTCAATGCGTCTGTGCCGGAGGAAGAATCATGCTGGTGGGTAATCCGGCGTCAGATGTATGTCTGGAGAAGAACCTATACTGGAAGATACTTCGCAGGCAGCTGACTTTGAAGGGGACATGGAATTCCTCCTACAGGCAGAATGCGGAGGATGACTGGCACGTGGTCCTCAATACCATTCAGAACGGCGGGATTCATCCGGAACAGCTGATTACACATCGGTTTGCCCTGGCAGAGCTGTGGCAGGGGCTGGAGTGTATGAGGGATAAGAAGGAAGAGTATGTAAAAATGACGGCGGTCTTATAGACCGGAAAAAGCAGATGGAGTACAGGATGATAGAGGCTAGAGAGCCTCTATCATTTTTTTGATGCGGTGGATATAGGTGTGCTGTTCGCGTACTTTGCGGTATCCGTTTTCCGCAATCTGTCTGCGCACGTCCTCGTGCTCCAGATAGTAAGCGCATTTTTCCACAAGCTCTTCCATGCTGGAATATGCCTCCAGATCCGTGCCGATCTCAAAATATTCCGGAAGCTCTGCCTGAAGGTTTGTCATCAGAAAGCCGCCGCAGCCGAGGATGTCAAAGATGCGCAGCGGGAGGCCTGTCTGTATCGGCTTAATGGTCATGTTCAGATTGATCCTGCTCAAATGGAAGATCTTGGGCATTTCTGTCAGGCTGGCTACAGGGCCGTGCACATGAACCCCCTGTAATGCGGAGGTATCGCTGCCTGTGTACAAATCCACGGAAAAGTATCGGGACAGTATATTTAAAGTCCGCGCGCGTTCCGTCTCCGCAATCTGCATACCGATATAGCTGTGGGCAGCTACATACCTGTCGGGATCGGCTACGGCTTTTTCTATCGTAAAAAAGTCTTTTGCGCTTGCCTTGATAGCGTTGGCCGTCTCGGCGTTCATGGCGTCCTCCACGGGATTGTAGCCGTATACTTTGAGAGAGGCCTCCACCAGGGCGTCGATATATCCTCTCGTGTGCTCAGGGATATCTGTCAGGCCGCGCAGAGGATTTTTTTCATTGTAAAGCGATCCCACGAAGGAGATGTCTGAACGGAATTTTTGACGGTCAGCTCCTGAGATGGACGCAATTACCCGGTCGAAGCGTTCTGTGCAGGAAGCCAGAGGCAGATAGTGAGTACCGCCAGGATGAAAGGAGGAAAAATATCGGTATTGCGCATGGTCAAACAGAAAGATCCGGTTGGTGTCATAGCACATCGACCTTGCAAAGAGTTCCGGTACCGGGGCATCTACGGTCCAGCACAGATATCTGGTCTGATAAATATGACAGATTTCTGCGATGTCGGGATAAAAGTTGATGCTGAAAACAAAGAGGAGCTGTTCGGATTTCAGTACATTCTCCACTAGGCGTACACGGTCGGCAGGAGAGATCTGCTTTTTTGTGATTTCCGTGGTCTCTTCCAGAATGGTGAGATCCAGTTTTTGAAAGGCAGAGATAACATCCGGCTCGCAGATACTGCCATAGCGATAAATGAGTATTTTCATAATTTTATTCCTATCTATTATATTCCTATCTGATTCCTTCCCATTATACTTTACTTTCTTCCGGTGTTCAAGAGAGGAGCCGGCGTAAAGCTGCAAACTTTACCCGCAGTGAGCTGATCGATAAAATAAATGCGCCGGAGTTGTAAAAAAGTGATTGAAAAAACAGATGATATCATAGATAATCAGGTAAGAAGATGAGAGATATAAGGAGGACATACCGATGAAGTATGATTACCTGATCGTTGGGACAGGGCTTTTTGGTGCAGTGTTTGCACATGAGATGAAAAAGGCGGGCAGAGCCTGCCTGTGTATTGATAAGCGGCAGCATATTGGAGGAAACATCTATACTGAGGAGCAGAACGGCATCCAGGTACACAAATATGGCGCCCATATTTTTCATACATCCAATAAGGAGGTATGGGAGTATGTCAACCGGTTTGCCGAATTTAATAATTACATCAACTCACCCATGGCAGTCTGGCAGGATGAGATCTATAATATGCCATTTAATATGAACACTTTCAGCCGCATGTGGAATATCCGTACACCCGAAGAGGCGCGCGAGATCATAGAGAGACAAAAGAGGGAGTGCCAGGTGGAGAACCCGCAGAATCTGGAGGAACAGGCATTGTCGCTGGTGGGGCGGGATGTGTATGAGAAGCTGGTGAAGGGGTACACGCAGAAACAGTGGGGCAGGGAGTGCAGAGAGCTTCCGGCTTTTATCATCAAGCGGCTCCCGGTGAGATTTACTTATGATAATAATTATTTTACGGATCCTTATCAGGGGATTCCCAAGAACGGTTATACGGCTATGATAGAAAAGCTGCTGGAGGGCACGCCGGTGCGTCTGGGCGTCTCTTACAGGGAGTTTGCAAGAGAGTTCGTCAGAGAGTCCGATGCAGAGTCCGCATGGCAGTCAGAGGAGGGGGATTCTTTTGACAAGGTAATCTACACGGGCATGATAGACGCCTATTTTGATTATTGTCTGGGCCCGTTGGCATGGCGTTCCCTGCGTTTCGAGGAGGAATATCTGCCGGACTGCGACAATTATCAGGGGAATGCGGTGGTGAATTACACAGAAGCAACGATCCCTTATACCCGCATTATAGAGCACAAGCATTTTGTGTTTGGTACGGGGGAGGGAACCGTTATCACCAGAGAGTATCCCGCAGAGTGGAAGCAGGGGGATGAGCCTTATTACCCGGTTAACGACGAACATAATAATCAGTTGTTTGCGGGGTATCAGCAGTTGGCAAAGCAGGAGAAGAATGTGCTGTTCGGCGGCAGACTGGGGCAGTACCGCTATTATGATATGGACAAAGTAATAGAGGCCGCTCTGGAGATGGCGGCCTCGGAAATTAACAGTAGCTGTTAAACATCATGCCAGTGTAAGCACTGGTGTCGTAGGGATTTACAAAATTATGACCCGGGTTCTTGTAGGCCACCATGGTCTTATCCACATAGTCCATGGGATTCAGAGAAATCTGACTGCTCTTCCTGAGAAGGGAACTGGAAAAATCTTTCAGGTAAGAGAAGGTTTCTGCAAGATCCTCTGAGTGGTCAACGGTATCCTTCAACAGATCAGGCTGAATCTGCAGCGTACCGTCCTGAGTCATGTTAAGCCCCATGGCTTCCATAGAGCTGCTGTAGAGGGAGGCGATGCCCTTCATCTCTTTCACAAGATTGCCACTTCTGGACTGGAATTCCATATAAGCGGAGGCCGCCTGCATGAAGGAATTATAACCGCCCACAAGGCGGGTTACATTATCGGTGAGGGAGTCGGCGTCAGCCTTCAGGCCGATATGAACCGGCTTATCCTCCGCAGTGATTCCTTTTAATTCAACATCAAATAATTTACTGATGGTAAAATGATTGGAGGCTGCAATGCGTTCCTGGCCGTCCAGCAGGAATCTCGCGTTGGACGGAGCGCGGCTGACATAGTCCAGGCCGAAGTAGTCCACTGTGCCGCTGGTCTTGCTGGTGCGGTCGTCGGAGATGTGGAAAATTTCGGATTTCCCCAGGGTCAGACCGCTGGACTCTGAAACCATCCGCAGCGCGGTCTTGCCGTCAGACTCCAAAAGGGAGGCTTTGATGCCGATGCCGGAATTGTTCACCAGGCGCATGAGGCGGGTCTGAATATCCCGATTGGTCTCATTCTCGCCTATGGCAAACTGAAATTCGTAATTCATGTCGTTGACGGAGATGTCGAAGGAATAGGTGTCAGGCGGAAGCTGCACATTCTCGTTGTCCATGAACAACCCCATGTTTTCCTGAGGGGAGGCCAGAGAACGAACTTCCAGCTCATATTCCAGAGTCTCGTTTACAGGGGTCTCGTCTCCGATAAAGGAGGCGGTCACCACATCCTCGTCGGATGAGAAAGCACTTTTTTTGCTCAGCAGACTCTCCTGGTTCAGACCGCCAAGCTGCGCTATCGTATTGTAGAGCCCGCGGGCATTTTCCTTTAAATCCACAGCGTAATTCTGGATTGCCTTATTGGTTGTGGGAAGATACCAAGGGGCGTCTTTATTCAATTTGACAATGGAATTATACACGGCACGAAGCTCAGATTTCTTGTGCATATCGTAACGTGTCAGACTTTTTGGTGTGTACGTAGACAAATAATTATTGTAGACGGTGTTGAGAACAACGCTCATTGTCACGCCTCCTTTCCTCCATGATACAAGGCAGAGCTGTTTAGCCCTCGACAATTATATCGGAATATTTTTCCAAAACTTTAATAAAAATTTTATATTTATTCCGAAATCCCCGAAAATCCGTTTCCGGGAATTGCTTATTTAAATTTTGTTGTTATTACTATATTATATTCACGGGTACTTGCATTTTGTGAATATAGTGTAGCATATTTTGAGGGCGGAAACAAGTTTTTTTTGTTAAAATACCGGTAAAAACGGGAGAAATCAGTTGACGGGGAACCGGGACTGTGGTATAGTAGTCAAGCGAGATAAGATTCAGGTCTTTTTTTTATGCTTAAAAAACACGTGGAGGTAGAAAAATGCGTACAAAGATTACATTGGCATGTACTGAGTGCAAGCAGCGCAACTACAATACAACCAAGGATAAGAAGACTCATCCTGACAGAATGGAAATCAAAAAGTATTGTAGATTCTGCAAGACGCATACGGCACACAAAGAGACGAAGTAATGTCTCAGAAAACGGAATTGCGTTTCCGAAACAAATTAATGTTCCCGAGAACAGACTGATGGAGGTATAGAAATGGGAGATTCCGCAGAAAAGCAGGCCCGCCCCAGCTTTTTTAAGGGTGTAAAGTCTGAGTATAAGAAAATTTCATGGCCGGACAGACAGTCAACCTTAAAACAATCCATAGCAGTGGTTGTAATTTCTGTCGTGATGGGAGTTCTGATTGCAGTGCTGGATTACGTTTTCCAGTATGGTGTGAATTTCCTGACATCTTTATAGGAGCGAGGGCGATTGTATGGCAGAGGCAATGTGGTATGTAGTTCATACCTATTCCGGATATGAAAATAAGGTCAAAGCCAATATTGAGAAGACCATTGAGAACAATCCCCATCTTGCAGAGCAGATTCTGGAGGTCAGAGTGCCCATGCAGGATGTGGTTGAGATTAAGAACGGCGCCAAGAAGACGGTTCCGAAGAAGATGTTCCCCGGATATGTTCTCCTGAACATGGAGATGAACGACGACACATGGTATGTCGTGCGCAATACCCGCGGCGTTACGGGTTTTGTGGGGCCGGGAAGCAAGCCGGTGCCTCTCACGGAGGCGGAGATGAAGCCTCTTGGGATCAAGACGGACAATGTCTCCATCGACTTTGTGGAGGGGGACAGTATCGCAGTGGTTGCCGGTGTCTGGAAGGATACAGTGGGCGTTGTTCAGAAATTGGATTTTGGCAAGCAGACTGCCACGATCAATGTAGAACTGTTTGGGCGCGAGACCCCTGTGGAGATCAGCTTTGCAGAGGTGCGTAAGCTTTGAGTTATGAGCCAGTCGTTTAGAGTTTTGATATTTCCCGGTTCGCCGGTAAATATATTGTAACAAGTGGAATGTGTTTGGCAGATGCTGCAGACATTCCGAGTGGGAGCGGAGACCGGAGAATATGATCTGAGAGATTTCCGCGCCAGTTTACCACATTATTAGGAGGTGCCACAATGGCAAAGAAAGTAGAAGGATACATTAAATTACAGATTCCTGCCGGCAAGGCTACACCGGCTCCCCCTGTTGGTCCTGCACTGGGTCAGCACGGTGTGAACATCGTTGAATTCACAAAGCAGTTCAACGCCAGGACAGCGGACAAGGGTGATGTGATCATTCCCGTTGTCATCACTGTTTACGCAGACAGAAGCTTCAGTTTCATTACGAAGACTCCCCCTGCAGCAGTATTGTTGAAGAAGGCCTGCAACATCAAGTCCGGTTCGGGCGTTCCCAACAAGACCAAGGTTGCTACCATTTCCAAGGCTAAGCTTCAGGAGATCGCTGAGATGAAGATGCCGGATCTGAATGCGGCAAGCCTTGAAGCGGCCATGAGCATGATCGCGGGTACTGCACGCAGCATGGGTATTGTAGTAGAAGACTAACTATTAACAAGATTTGGGAGGCAATTTTATAAATTGCCGCTGGAACCTAGGAGGTAAAGTAAATGAAACATGGTAAGAAATATAAAGAGGTTGCAAAGCTTGTAGACCGTGCAACCCTGTATGAGCCCGCCGAGGCTATTGCGCTGGTTAAGAAGACCGCGACGGCCAAGTTTGACGAGACTATCGAAGTGCACATCAGAACCGGCTGTGACGGACGTCACGCAGAGCAGCAGATCCGCGGCGCGGTGGTGCTGCCCAACGGAACCGGTAAGACGGTAAAGGTTCTGGTTTTTGCAAAGGGTGATAAGCTGAACGAGGCTGAGGCTGCAGGCGCCGATCATGTGGGCGGTGAGGAGCTCATCCCCAAGATCCAGAACGACGGATGGCTTGATTTTGACGTGGTGGTAGCTACCCCTGATATGATGGGTGTGGTTGGACGTCTGGGTAAGGTTCTGGGCCCTAAGGGCCTGATGCCCAATCCCAAAGCGGGAACGGTTACCATGGACGTGACCAAGGCTGTGGCAGATATCAAGGCAGGTAAGATCGAGTACAGACTGGACAAGACGAATATCGTTCATGTTCCCGTAGGTAAGGCATCCTTTACCGAGGAGGCGCTGCAGGAGAACTTCCAGGCACTGATGGACGCTATCGTAAAGGCAAAGCCCAGCGCACTGAAGGGTCAGTATCTGAAGAGCATCACTCTGACCAGCACCATGGGCCCCGGCGTAAAGGTAAATGTAGCAAAGTTCTAATCACGCGTGTAAAGCTATAGATGCAAAAGAGCTTCACCCTTCCGGGGCTGAGGCTCTTTTTGATATTGATTCGGTCCGGAGATTGTATCCGGAGATGGTAACCGTTGGGTTCGGACAGTGTCGGCAGGGGGGGAGACCGGGCGGAATCTGCGGCTGCGGCTGAGCTTGGGTGTTTTCTAACAGTGCGGCTGTAAAATCATGCAATCTGCGGGCCGGCACTGTAAGAAAACACACCAACCCCTGCAGATTCCGCCCCTCCTGCCTCGATACCGTCCGAACCCAGCGGTTGCAGCGGTTGCAATGCCATGGCCGCGGGTTGCTGAATGCAATCCGTGCGTAATTCCGGATGCGGTCGTTCTTTTGCGGAAGAGGAGCCCGGACAAAGGCAGTGTTTGGATGAAGGCCGTTGAAAAACGTCGGCGCTTAGCGAATGCTGTTTGCAGCATGAGCTTAGCGTCCGCTACGTTTTTCACCGAGCGGGAGCGTGTCTGAATCCAAACACCGCCTTTGTCCGGGCGGCACTTTCGTTGAAACCAAACCATCGCACCGGAATTACACCGGAATGCCAAAAATCTTATTGACAGCCCGGAATAATTGTGATACTCTATCTAAGGTCATAAGACCAAGCCGAAGACAGTAGGTGTCCGACAGGACGTAAGCGAAGCGCCTACCGAGGAGAGAGTTTCAATGAATGAAAACTGCGTCTTCCTGTCTCGGGGAGACGTTTTTAATTACATGGGAATCCCTGAGAGGTTTCCGGTGTTTGAACTCCTTCGGCATCAAATCTAAAAGGAGGTAAAAAAATGGCAAAGGTTGAATTGAAGCAGCCCATCGTGGAAGAGATTTCTGCCAAGATCAAAGACGCACAGTCCGTTGTGCTGGTTGATTACCGCGGACTGACCGTTGAGCAGGACACACAGCTTCGCAGAAATCTGCGTGAGGCAGGCGTTGTCTACAAGGTGTACAAGAACACCTACATGACCCGTGCGTTCCAGGGTACAGAGTTTGAAGCTCTGGCTCCTTATCTGGAGGGTCCCAGCGCAGTGGCTATCTCTACCGAGGACGCTACCGCTCCTGCCAGAGTGATCGCAGAGTTTGCAAAGAAGGCAGACAAGCTGGAGATCAAGGGCGGTGTGGTAGAAGGCACTGTGTATGACGCGAAGGGAATGGCGGCTATCGCAAGCATTCCTTCCAGAGAGGTGCTCATCTCCAAACTGCTTGGCAGCTTGCAGAGCCCGATCACCAATTTTGCACGCGTTATGAATCAGCTTGCAGAAAAAGGCGGCGCGTCCGCATGTGAGGCGCCTGCGGCGGAAGCTCCCGCTGAGGAGGCACCTGCAGCAGAGGCACCCGCGGCAGAATAAGAGTTATGGGCGGCAGAAGTAAATGCCGCGGCAGACGCACATAGCGCTGCGCATCAGAAAACAGTAAAAGAAAATGGAGGAAATGAAAATGGCTAAGTTGACAGCACAGGAATTGATCGATGCGATCAAAGAGTTGACCGTATTAGAGTTGAATGATCTGGTAAAAGCATGTGAGGAGGAGTTCGGCGTATCCGCAGCAGCAGGCGTTGTGGTTGCAGCAGCAGGCGCAGCAGCAGACGCTGCAGAGGAGAAGACCGAGTTCGACGTTGAGTTGACCGAGGTTGGCGCTGAGAAGGTTAAGGTTATCAAAGTTGTTCGTGAGATCACCGGCCTGGGCCTGAAGGAAGCTAAGGACGCTGTAGACAGCGCTCCCAAGGTGATCAAAGAGGGCGCTTCCAAGGAAGAGGCTGAGGACATCAAGAAGAAACTTGAGGAAGTTGGCGCTAAGGCTACTCTTAAGTAATCAGAAACGTACAGAGACGGCTCCTGCATATACTGCGGGGGCCGTTTTAATCTGGAAACGGCGCGCAAACGGTATCGAGGCGGGAGGAGACAGGCACCGTTTGGGCAGTACTCACAATGTCCCGGACTGAACTGCGGCCCAAATATTGAATTCTGCCAAAAATTTCTTGACTCTCGTCCACGGTTATGATATCATGAAAAATGCACTATTGTGTGGAAGTGGGCCTGTTTTTCCCGAAGATAAAACAGGCTGTCTGCCATGTGATGAATCATCACAGCGGCTATGCAGCGGATTGCGGCAACAAATCAAGAAGAACGGGGTGAAATGTCAATGGAAAAGAACAGAATACGTCCCATGGCCGGCAACAAGGTTATGCGTATGAGTTACTCAAGGCAGAAAGAGGTTCTGGAGATGCCCAACCTGATCGAAGTTCAGAAGGACTCCTATCAGTGGTTTTTGGATGAAGGTTTGAAAGAAGTCTTCGATGATATCTCCCCTATTGCCGATTACAGCGGTTCCTTGAGTCTCGAATTCGTGGATTTTGAGTTGTGCAGGGATGATGTGAAGTATTCTATCGAAGAATGCAAAGAGAGAGATGCAACCTTTGCTGCGCCTCTTAAGGTAAAGGTTCGTCTTTACAATAAGGAGAAGGAGGAAATCAGCGAGCATGAGATCTTTATGGGTGATCTGCCGCTGATGACTGAGACAGGCACCTTTGTGATCAACGGAGCGGAGCGTGTAATTGTAAGCCAGTTGGTACGTTCTCCCGGCATTTATTATGGCATCGCCCACGATAAGCTTGGCAAGAGGCTGTTTTCCTGTACCGTGATTCCCAATCGCGGAGCATGGCTGGAGTATGAGACTGATTCCAATGACGTTTTCTATGTGCGTGTGGACCGGACCCGTAAGGTTCCCATAACAGTGCTGCTTCGGGCGCTGGGTATCGGCACCAATGACGAGATCCGCGAAGTGTTTGGCGACGAACCCAAGATAGAGGCAAGCTTTGGCAAGGACACTGCTGAGAATTATCAGGAGGGTCTGTTGGAGCTGTACAAGAAGATCCGTCCCGGAGAACCCTTAAGTGTTGAGAGCGCGGAGAGCCTGATCAACGCTATGTTCTTTGACCCCAGAAGATATGATTTGGCCAAGGTCGGCAGATATAAATTCAATAAAAAACTGGCATTCCGTAACAGGATCAGACATCAGATCCTGGCGGCGGATGTGGTAGAGCCCTCCACGGGAGAGGTTCTGGCAAGCGCAGGCGACAAGGTCACCGCAGAGCTGGCAGACACCATTCAGGACGCCGCCGTGCCTTTTGTATATATTCAGACGGAGGAGAGGAATGTAAAAGTTCTCTCCAATATGATGGTGGATATCACCAGCTTTATTGAGTGCAATCCCAGAGACTTCGGAATTCACGAGCGCGTTTACTATCCCGTGCTGGCTCAGATTCTGGAGGAGTTTGGCGATGATCCCGAGAAGCTGGGCGAGGCGATCAAAAAGAATGTGCATGAGCTGGTTCCCAAGCATATCACCAAGGAGGATATCATTGCCTCCATCAATTATAATATGCATCTCGAGTATGGCCTGGGCAATGACGACGATATCGATCATCTGGGCAACAGACGCATCCGTGCGGTGGGCGAGCTGCTGCAGAATCAGTACCGCATCGGTCTCTCCAGAATGGAGCGTGTGGTGCGTGAGCGCATGACTACTCATGACGCCGAGGATATCTCCCCTCAGAGTCTGATCAATATTAAACCGGTCACTTCTGCGGTGAAGGAGTTCTTTGGATCCTCCCAGCTGTCCCAGTTCATGGATCAGAACAATCCTCTGGGTGAGCTGACTCACAAGAGACGTCTGTCTGCGCTGGGTCCCGGCGGTCTGTCCAGAGACCGTGCAGGATTTGAGGTGCGTGACGTACACTACTCTCATTATGGGAGAATGTGTCCCATTGAGACCCCTGAGGGTCCCAACATCGGTCTGATCAACTCTCTGGCAAGCTATGCCCGGATTAACGAGTATGGCTTTGTGGAGGCGCCTTACCGTGAGATCGACAAATCGGACGCAGCCAATCCCCGTGTCACCGAGAAGGTGGTATATATGACTGCGGACGAGGAGGATAACTATCATGTGGCTCAGGCTAATGAGCCCCTGGATGCAGAGGGACATTTTGTCCACAATATGGTTTCGGGCCGTTACCGCGAGGAGACGCAGGCTTATCCCAAGGCTGCTTTCGAGTATATGGATGTGTCTCCCAAGATGGTGTTCTCCGTTGCGACAGCATTGATTCCTTTCCTGGAGAACGACGATGCCAACCGTGCGCTGATGGGTTCCAACATGCAGCGTCAGGCCGTGCCGCTGCTGACCACGGAGGCTCCCGTGGTGGGAACCGGTATGGAGGTCAAGACGGCTGTGGACTCAGGCGTCTGCGTGGTGGCAAAGAAAGCGGGAACCGTGACTTATGTGTCCTCCGATATGATCCGTATCGCATACGACGACGGCGAGAAGGCAGAATTTCATCTGACGAAGTTCTCCCGCTCCAACCAGTCCAACTGCTACAATCAGAAGCCCATTGTGTTCAAGGGTGATCATGTGGCCGAGGGACAGGTGATCGCGGACGGTCCGTCCACTTCTATGGGAGAGCTGGCGCTGGGCAAGAATCCGCTGATCGGATTCATGACCTGGGAGGGCTATAACTACGAGGATGCCGTTCTGCTCAGCGAGAGACTGGTGCAGGAGGATGTATATACTTCCGTACACATTGAGGAATATGAGGCAGAAGCCCGGGATACCAAGCTTGGGCCCGAGGAAATCACCCGGGATGTTCCCGGTGTGGGCGACGATGCGCTGAAGGATCTGGATGACAGAGGCATCATTCGTATCGGTGCGGAGGTGCGCGCCGGAGATATTCTGGTGGGCAAGGTTACCCCCAAGGGAGAGACTGAGCTGACGGCTGAGGAGAGACTGCTTCGCGCTATTTTCGGCGAGAAGGCCAGAGAGGTTCGCGATACTTCCCTGAAAGTGCCTCATGGTGAGTATGGTATTGTGGTTGACGCCAAGGTATTTACAAGAGAGAACAGCGATGAGCTGTCTCCCGGTGTGAATCAGGCGGTTCGTATCTATATTGCACAGAAGAGAAAGATTTCCGTGGGCGACAAGATGGCAGGCCGTCACGGCAACAAGGGTGTGGTTTCCCGTGTGCTGCCTGTGGAGGATATGCCCTATCTGCCCAATGGACGTCCGTTGGATATCGTGCTGAATCCTCTGGGTGTGCCTTCCCGTATGAATATTGGACAGGTATTGGAGATTCATCTGTCTCTGGCGGCGAAGGCTTTGGGCTTTAATGTGGCTACGCCCGTGTTTGACGGAGCCAATGAGCATGATATTATGGACACTCTGGATCTGGCCAACGATTATGTCAATCTGGAGTGGGAAGAATTTGAACAGAAACACGGGGATGAGCTTTTGCCCGAGGTGATGGAGTATCTGTCCGAGAACAGAGATCACAGAGGACTCTGGAAGGGAGTTCCCATCTCCAGGGACGGAAAGGTTCGTCTGCGTGACGGCAGGACCGGCGAGTATTTTGACAGTCCGGTCACCATCGGCCACATGCATTATCTGAAGCTCCATCATCTGGTGGACGATAAGATCCATGCCCGCTCCACGGGACCGTACTCTTTGGTGACGCAGCAGCCTCTGGGCGGTAAGGCACAGTTTGGCGGACAGCGTTTCGGAGAGATGGAAGTTTGGGCCCTGGAGGCATATGGCGCGTCCTATACGCTGCAGGAGATCCTGACTGTGAAGTCCGACGATGTGGTGGGCCGTGTGAAGACCTATGAGGCCATCATCAAAGGAGACAACATCCCCGAGCCCGGCATCCCTGAGTCCTTCAAGGTGCTCCTGAAAGAGCTGCAGGCTCTGGGTCTGGATGTGCGTGTGATGCGCGAGGATCAGACCGAGGTTGAGATCATGGAGACCATCGACTACGGTGATACGGATTACCGCTATGAGATGGAGGGAGACCGCAAGTACAATGATTACGACAGCGGCACTCTGGGCGAGATGGGTTATCAGGCGCAGGAGTTTGACGACGTGAGCGGTGAGCTGATCAGTACGGAGGACGAGGATTTCTCGGATGACGATTACGAAGAAGACAGCTACGATGGTGACGACGAATTGTAAAACAGAAAGGGAGAGCCAAAATGTCAGAAACAAGAACGGAAAATTACCAGCCTATGACATTTGATGCTATCAAGATCGGATTAGCATCACCTGATAAGATTCGTGAGTGGTCCCACGGTGAAGTATTAAAGCCTGAGACGATCAATTACAGGACCTTAAAGCCCGAGAGGGACGGTCTGTTCTGTGAGAAGATTTTCGGACCCAGCAAGGACTGGGAGTGTCATTGCGGTAAATATAAGAAGATCAGATATAAGGGCGTGGTCTGCGACAGGTGCGGCGTGGAAGTCACCAAGGCCAGCGTCCGCAGGGAGCGTATGGGGCATATCGAACTTGCGGCTCCGGTGTCCCATATCTGGTATTTTAAAGGAATCCCCAGCCGTATGGGATTGATTCTGGATCTGTCTCCCAGAGTGCTGGAGAAGGTGCTGTATTTTGCGTCCTATATCGTTCTGGATGCGGGCGAGACCAGTCTGGATTACAAGCAGGTGCTCTCGGAGAAGGAGTATCAGGATGCCCGGGAGACCTGGGGCAATAAATTCCGTGTGGGAATGGGCGCGGAGGCTATCAAGGAGCTTTTACAGTCCGTGGATCTGGAGACAGAGGCAGTGGAATTGAAAACCGGCTTAAAGGAGTCTTCAGGACAGAAACGTGCCCGTATTATCAAGAGACTTGAGGTTGTGGAGGCTTTCCGCGGTTCAGGCAATCTGCCTGAGTGGATGATCATGGATGTTGTACCCGTGATCCCGCCTGATCTGCGCCCTATGGTACAGCTGGACGGCGGCCGTTTTGCAACCTCCGATCTCAATGATCTGTACAGAAGGATCATCAATAGAAACAATCGTCTGAAGAGACTGCTGGAACTGGGAGCACCCGATATCATTGTGAGAAACGAGAAGCGTATGCTGCAGGAGGCTGTGGATGCGCTGATCGACAACGGCAGAAGAGGACGTCCTGTCACCGGACCCGGCAACAGGGCGCTCAAGTCTCTGTCCGATATGCTGAAGGGAAAATCGGGACGTTTCCGTCAGAATCTGCTGGGTAAGCGTGTGGATTATTCCGGACGTTCCGTTATCGTTGTGGGACCGGAGCTGAAAATTTATCAGTGCGGTCTGCCCAAGGAGATGGCCGTTGAGCTGTTCAAGCCTTTCGTGATGAAGGAGCTGGTGGCCAGAGGCATCAGTCAGAATATCAAAAATGCCAAGAAGCTGGTGGAGAGACTTGATACCAGCGTCTGGGACGTATTGGAGGAGGTCATCAAGGAGCATCCCGTGATGCTTAACCGTGCACCGACTCTACACAGACTGGGTATTCAGGCGTTTGAGCCTATATTGGTGGAGGGTAAGGCTATCAAGCTGCATCCTCTGGTATGTACGGCGTTTAACGCTGACTTCGACGGAGATCAGATGGCAGTACATCTCCCGCTGTCCGTGGAGGCACAGGCGGAGTGCAGATTCCTGCTCTTGTCGCCGAACAATCTGCTGAAGCCCTCCGACGGCGGCCCTGTGGCCGTTCCCTCTCAGGATATGGTGCTGGGAATCTATTATCTGACTCAGGAGAGAGAGGGAGCAAAGGGCGAGGGCAAATTCTTTAAGAGTGTGAACGAGGCTATTTTGGCATATGAGAATCAGGCTATCACCCTGCATTCCAAGATATCGGTGCGCGTGAGCAAGAAGGACGCTCAGGGCAATGTGGTTTCCGGCAATGTGGAGTCCACGCTGGGAAGATTTCTCTTTAATGAGATCCTGCCTCAGGATCTGGGCTTTGTGGACAGGAACGACCCCGGGAATCTGCTGAAGCTGGAGGTGGATTTCCATGTGGGCAAGAAGGGCTTGAAGCAGATTCTGGAGAAGGTTATCAACACCCATGGCGCGTCTATAACCGCGGAGGTTCTGGACGATGTGAAGGCTATCGGTTATAAGTATTCCACCAGAGCCGCCATGACGGTATCAATCTCCGATATGACTGTGCCTGAGAAGAAGCCCGAGATGCTGGCTGCAGCCCAGGCTACCGTTGACAGGATTTCCGCCAATTTCAGGCGCGGCCTGATCACGGAGGAAGAGCGCTACCGCGCAGTTGTGGAGACCTGGAACGAGACCGATAAAGAGCTGACGGATGTGCTGCTGGCCGGTCTGGATAAGTATAATAACATCTTTATGATGGCGGATTCCGGCGCCCGCGGATCCAACCAGCAGATCAAACAGCTGGCCGGCATGCGCGGTCTGATGGCCGATACCACCGGAAGAACCATCGAGCTGCCCATCAAGTCCAATTTCCGTGAGGGACTGGACGTTCTGGAGTACTTTATGTCCGCCCATGGCGCGCGCAAAGGTCTGTCCGACACGGCGCTGCGTACTGCGGACTCCGGTTACCTGACCAGAAGAATGGTGGATGTGTCCCAGGAGCTCTCCATCAGAGAGGTGGATTGCTGTGAGGGCAAGGACGAGATTCCCGGCATGGTGGTCAAAGCATTTATGGACGGAAGAGAGACCATCGAGAGCCTGAAGGACAGAATCACGGGCCGCTATGTCTGTGAAGAGATCAAGGATAAAGACGGCAATGTGATTGTTAAGAGCAATCACATGATCACCCCCAGCCGTGCCGCCAGGATTTTGAGCGCCGGTGTCAATGAGAAGGGTGAGCCCATTGAGGAAGTAAAGATTCGTACGATATTGACCTGCCGCTCTCATGTGGGTATCTGCGCAAAATGCTATGGTGCAAACATGGCTACCGGCGAGGCCGTTCAGGTGGGTGAGGCTGTGGGTATTATCGCGGCGCAGTCCATCGGTGAGCCCGGTACGCAGCTGACCATGAGAACCTTCCATACCGGTGGTGTGGCAGGCGACGATATCACACAGGGTCTTCCCCGTGTAGAGGAGCTGTTCGAGGCCAGAAAGCCCAAAGGACTTGCTATCATCGCAGAGTTCGGCGGCCAGGCTGAGATCAGAGATACCAAGAAGAAGAGAGAAGTAGTCATCACCAATGATGAGATCGGAGAATCAAAGGCCTATCTGATTCCTTACGGTTCCCGTATCAAGGTGGTGGACGGACAGATACTCGAGGCAGGCGATGAGCTGACTGAGGGTAGTGTCAATCCTCATGATCTGCTGAAAATCAAAGGAATCCGCGCAGTGCAGGATTATATGCTTCGGGAGGTACAGCGTGTATACCGGCTGCAGGGTGTGGATATTTCCGATAAGCATATTGAAGTGCTGGTTCGTCAGATGCTGAAGAAGGTGCGCATTGAGAACAACGGTGATACCGATTTCCTGCCCGGCACGCTTGTGGATGTGCTGGACTACGAGGAGATGAACGAGCAGCTTTTGGCGGAGGGCAAGGAGCCGGCGGAGGGCAAGCGCATTATTCTGGGTATTACCAAGGCGGCGCTGGCTACGGATTCCTTCCTGTCAGCAGCATCCTTCCAGGAGACCACCAAGGTTCTGACTGAGGCTGCCATCAAGGGCAAGGTAGATAATCTGATCGGTCTGAAGGAGAATGTTATCATCGGTAAGCTGATTCCTGTGGGCACAGGTATGAAGAGATACCGCAATACCAGACTCAGCACCGACGATGTACGCACGATCAGTTTCGACGAAGAGATCGTAGGCGGTGATATGGAGCTCAGCTTTGCTGAGATGCCGGATGAGGACGTGGATGCAGACGCAGGTATAGCTGAGACTGAGATGACAGTGGCAGCAGACGGCGAATAACTCATTTGCGGAAAGGATATCCGGAAAGGCTGTGGCAGAAAATGCCACAGCCTTTTGAATCTGACTGCGATGCAGGAATTGAAAAGTTGAATAAATAGGTGTGTTCAACGATAGAGTCATGACAACGGAAGCGTTTTCGTTGTATGAGTGCGTGCCGCAGCGCGCAGATAGGAATAAAAGTGAAGGTTTTAGTGACAGGGGCAGGAGGACAGCTTGGATTCGATGTAGTGAGGGAGCTTAAAGCACGGGGACAGGAGGCTGTGGGCGTTGACCATCAAACCATGGATATCACGGACACAGACTGCGTGGAAAGAGTGATCAGGGAAACCGCACCGGATGCAGTGATACACTGCGCGGCCTATACTGCCGTGGATGCGGCAGAGGAGGATGAAGAGCAGTGCCGCAGAGTCAATGCTGACGGTACCAGGTATATAGCCGGGGTCTGCAAAGCTCTGGATATCAAGCTGATTTATATCAGTACGGACTATGTGTTCGACGGGCAGGGAGAGCGCCCGTGGGAGCCCGGAGATGAACGGAACCCGCAGAATGTGTATGGCCGGACCAAGTATGAGGGAGAGCTGGCGGTGCAGGATATGCTGGAGAAGTATTTTATCCTGCGGGTGACCTGGACTTTTGGAGTAAACGGCAAGAATTTTGTGAAGACCATGCTCAGACTTGCCGAAAATCACGATACGCTCCGTGTGGTGGACGATCAGATCGGATCTCCCACTTACACGTATGATCTGGCGAAGCTTCTGGCGGATATGGTGCAGACGGACCGGTACGGCATTTATCACGCTACCAACGAGGGGGTATGCTCCTGGTGTGAATTTGCCCGTGCAATCTTCAGGGAGGCAGGACTTGGTGAGAAGGTAAAGGTTCTGCCCGTGAGCACGCAAGAGTATGGTGCAAAGGCGGCCAGGCCTCTCAACAGCCGCATGAGCAATGACAAGCTTGTGGAGAACGGATTCGGGAGACTGCCCTCCTGGCAGGATGCCCTGACGCGTTATCTGGCGGAGCTGGATGAGTTAAAAAATTAGTGTTGACAATATCCATGTAAGCAAGTATACTATTTTAGTGTGCCTGCATAGGCATGCTTTGTGTGCGTGCACACGGATAGGGTGAGGCCGCATGCATAAATTACCAAGAACATTTTATAATAAGAAAGAGGTGAAACAGAATGCCAACATTTAACCAGTTAGTAAGAAAGGGACGTCAGACGACTGTAAAGAAGTCTACTGCACCTGCGCTGCAGAGAGGTTACAACTCTCTTCACAAAAAGGCGACCAACACTTCCGCTCCTCAGAAGCGTGGTGTGTGTACCGCCGTTAAGACAGCGACTCCTAAGAAGCCTAACTCCGCACTGAGAAAGATCGCCAGAGTACGTCTTTCCAACGGTATCGAGGTTACCAGCTATATCCCCGGTGAAGGCCACAACCTTCAGGAGCATAGCGTGGTGCTGATCCGCGGCGGCAGAGTAAAGGATCTTCCCGGTACCAGATATCATATCATCCGTGGTACTTTGGATACAGCAGGTGTTGCCAACAGAAAGCAGGCTCGTTCCAAGTACGGCGCCAAGAGACCCAAAGACGCCAAGAAGTAGAGCATTGGCGTACAGCGTCAATTTTGTACTACACTAAAACGGAACTAAGAAAAGTGTTGGATTCTGTATTGTTTATAGTAAGAGCAACAGATACACAGCGCGAACACTTGGGGAAACACATGTGAGTACCGATGAATTATTGATTAATAAGGAGGGAAGAACCGTGCCACGTAAAGGACATATTCAGAAAAGAGATGTATTGGCAGATCCTTTATACAATAACAAGGTTGTCACCAAGCTTATCAACAACATTATGCTGGATGGTAAGAGGGGTGTCGCACAGAAGATTGTATACGGTGCATTTGCCAAAGTAGAGGAGAAGTCCGGTAAACCGGCTCTTGAGGTATTTGAGTCGGCAATGAATAATATCATGCCCGTTCTGGAGGTAAAGGCGAGACGTATCGGCGGCGCCACCTATCAGGTGCCTATCGAAGTACGCGCCGACAGACGGCAGGCTCTGGGCCTTCGCTGGCTGACCATGTTCTCTCGCAAGAGAAGCGAGAAGACCATGGAGGACAGACTGGCCAATGAGATTCTTGACGCATCCAATAACACCGGTGCAGCAGTCAAGAGAAAAGAAGACATGCACAAGATGGCAGAGGCAAACAAGGCCTTCGCACATTATCGTTTCTAAGCTTCACACAAAAATAGGAGGAAAAGACCTTGGCTGGAAGAGAATATCCCTTAGAGAGAACCAGAAATATCGGAATTATGGCTCATATCGATGCGGGTAAAACCACATTGACAGAGCGTATTCTGTATTACACTGGCGTAAACTACAAGATTGGCGATACTCACGAAGGTACTGCAACCATGGACTGGATGGAGCAGGAGCAGGAGAGAGGTATCACCATAACATCAGCCGCAACCACCTGCCACTGGACTCTGGAGAAAGAGACCAAGCCCATGGAAGGTGCATTGGAGCATCGTATCAATATTATCGATACTCCCGGTCACGTGGACTTCACTGTGGAAGTAGAGCGTTCCCTTCGTGTGCTGGACGGCGCTGTCGGCGTCTTCTGTGCAAAGGGAGGTGTGGAGCCTCAGTCAGAGAATGTATGGCGTCAGGCAGATACCTATGATGTACCCCGTATGGCGTTCATCAATAAGATGGATATCATGGGTGCAAACTTCTACGGTGCTGTTGAGCAGATCAAGAACAGACTCGGCAAAAATGCCATTGTCCTTCAGCTGCCCATCGGCAAGGAGGATGAATTTAAAGGTATCATCGACCTGTTTGAGATGAAGGCATATATTTATAACGACGACAAGGGTGAAGATATCACAGTGACCGATGATCTCGGCGATATGAAGGATGATGCAGAGCTGTATCGTTCCGAACTGGTCGAGAAGATCTGTGAGCTGGATGATGATTTGACAATGATGTATCTGGAGGGCGAGGAGCCTTCCAACGAGCAGCTTAAGGCTGCTCTGCGCAAGGGAACCTGCGAGTGTACGGCAGTGCCTGTATGCTGTGGTTCCGCGTACCGCAACAAGGGTGTGCAAAAGCTTCTGGATGCCATTCTGGAGTATATGCCCGCGCCTACCGATATCCCTGCGATCAAGGGTGTCGATCTGGAGGGCAACGAGATCGAGAGACACTCGTCCGACGACGAGCCTTTCTCCGCTCTGGCATTCAAGATCATGGCTGATCCCTTTGTGGGCAAGCTTGCATTTTTCCGTGTGTATTCCGGCACAATGAACTCCGGTTCCTATGTGCTGAATGCCACAAAAGATAAAAAAGAACGTGTGGGACGCATTCTGCAGATGCATGCTAACAAGCGTGCCGAGCTGGACAAGGTATACTCCGGCGATATCGCTGCAGCAGTGGGATTCAAGTTTACCACCACAGGCGACACGATCTGCGACGACCAGCATCCCGTGATTCTTGAGTCCATGGAATTCCCTGAGCCCGTTATCGAGCTGGCAATCGAGCCCAAGACCAAAGCCGGTCAGGGCAAGATGGGTGAGGCTCTGGCGAAACTGGCGGAGGAAGATCCCACATTCCGCGCACACACCAATCAGGAGACCGGCCAGACCATTATCGCCGGTATGGGTGAGCTGCATCTGGAGATTATTGTTGACAGACTGCTGCGCGAATTTAAGGTAGAAGCCAATGTAGGTGCGCCTCAGGTTGCCTACAAGGAGGCATTCACCAAGGCTGTGGAGGTTGATTCCAAATATGCCAAGCAGTCCGGCGGACGTGGACAGTATGGACATTGTAAAGTTAAATTTGCGCCTCTGGAGGCAAACTGTGAGAAATTTGAGTTTGATCCCAAGGCCAATATTCTGATCAACGAGCCTCCTGTGCTGTTGTTTGAATCCACTGTCGTGGGCGGAGCTATTCCCAAGGAATATATTCCCGCAGTCGGCGCAGGTATCAGAGAGGCTGCACAGGCAGGTATTCTGGGTGGATTCCCTGTTCTGGGCGTTCACGCAAATGTGTACGACGGTTCCTACCATGAGGTAGACTCCTCGGAGATGGCTTTCCACATTGCCGGTTCCATGGCATTCAAGGAGGCAATGCAGAAGGCAAGTCCCGTGCTTCTCGAGCCGATCATGAAGGTTGAGGTTACCATGCCCGAAGAGTATATGGGAGATGTTATCGGTGATCTGAATTCCCGTCGTGGACGTGTGGAGGGTATGGACGATCTGGGCGGCGGCAAGATCGTGCGCGCGTTCGTTCCTCTGGCAGAGATGTTCGGCTATTCCACAGACCTTCGTTCCAAGACACAGGGCCGCGGCAACTACTCCATGTTCTTTGAAAAGTACGAGCCGGTTCCCAAGAATGTTCAGGAAAAAGTGCTGTCTGAGAAGTCGAAGTAAGTTGCGAAGTTTTACCGTAATTTAACAAAAATTGCTTGTCAAACCTCTTATTATTTAATATAATCAGAGATAGTGAGAAAAACAACAATTGTATCTATTTTTTAAGGAGGATATTAATAATGGCTAAAGCTAAATTTGAAAGATCTAAGCCCCATTGTAACATTGGTACCATTGGTCACGTTGACCATGGTAAAACCACTCTGACTGCTGCAATCACCAAGGTTCTGGCAGAGAGAGTATCCGGTAACGAGAAGGTTGATTTTGAGAACATCGACAAGGCTCCCGAAGAGAGAGAGCGTGGTATCACCATTTCTACCGCGCACGTTGAGTACCAGACCGAGAAGAGACACTATGCGCACGTTGACT
>CATKXY010000015.1 GCA_949840915.1 uncultured Lachnospiraceae bacterium
GAGAGACTAAGTAACATTTGACAGCAGGCACGGGAAAGAAGTAAACTTAAGGAAAACAAGTCTGGATAAATCTGTGGCAGGAACTCTCTGCGATTCTCCAACTGACAGTAAGTTTACTCTATCTTTTGGGCCATTTTGCTTGAAAGCATCATTCTTTCGTGCTATATTGAATACAGAGATATGGGTTTCAGAAAGATAGAAGGGAGGTGTGTATTATGCGCGCAAAAAGACTGTTTGCAGCGGCAGCGGCCATAGTCCTTGCATCTTCGCTTTTTGTCATGCCTGCATCTGCGCACGGACATCACAGGCAGACTCAGACTGTCGATACCGGTTGTCCTGTCTGCACGGTAGAGGGATGCACTGAAGAGGGAAGGCACAGTCATGACGGACATAACTATTGCGGATACGACCATGCAGATGGTTACTGCGATGGCTCCTGCGTTCCGGTCCAAAACATTTCCCGCAGAGGCTGCGGCGGCAGACATCATCGTTGTCATTGAGAAGGTTCCCCGTCCGGGTCTTGGGCGGGGAATTTTGTGGGGAATTATGTTTAAGAAATTCTTGACTTTTACATAAAAATCGCATATTATGGTAAAAGTATAAATGCAGTGAAGGAGACTCTTGCCGGGGAACACGACAGGAATACAGCGTCACCGACTGAGAGCGCTGTTTGTGGGAATGGTAAAGGGAACACTCCGGAGCAGATTATCTGAACCGTCTGTATGGCTTGTGTATGATGTGGGAGCCGGCGGCGCTAGGATAGTCCGTCCCACGCGTTAAGTGGAAAAGGTGGATGAACGAAGGGGTTCGTCAATGCGGGTGGTACCGCGGATATGAAATTGTTATCCGTCCCGGAATGCATATGCATTCCGGGATTTTTTATGTACAGGAATACCTGCGGACGAACTGCCGGCATCCCGTGCAGGAGATAGTAAAGGAGGGAACGGTTATGTACAGGGATTTAACCATCAAAGAAATTGGGGAACGGCATATCGGACAGACTTTACAGATGGCCGGATGGGTGGAGAATATCAGAGATCACGGCGGAGTGTCGTTTATCGATCTGCGGGATATGTATGGCGTGCTGCAGGTGGTCATCCGCAATACGGAGCTTTTAAAGGGTATTGCCAGAGAGATGTGTATCTCCGTCACAGGCTTTGTGGAAAAGAGAGACGCGGAAACCTATAATCCGAAGATCCCGACCGGGACCATCGAGCTGGAGGCTCGTTCCATCGAGGTACTTGGCAGAGTGTACAGGCAGCTTCCCTTTGAGATCATGACCTCCAGAGAGACGAGGGAAGAGGTACGTCTGGTCTATCGCTATCTGGATCTGCGCAACGCAAAGGTGCGGGATAATATCATTTTTCGCGCGCAGGTGATCGCATTCCTGCGTCAGAAGATGACAGAGCTGGGATTCCTGGAGATACAGACGCCGATTCTCTGCGCATCCTCCCCGGAGGGGGCCAGAGACTATATTGTGCCCTCCAGAAAGTATAAGGGGAGATTCTATGCTTTGCCTCAGGCTCCCCAGCAGTACAAACAGCTTTTGATGGTGTCCGGCTTTGACAGGTATTTTCAGATCGCGCCCTGTTTCCGGGACGAGGATGCCAGAGCCGACCGTTCCCCCGGTGAGTTTTACCAGTTGGATTTTGAGATGAGCTTCGCCGCCCAGGAGGATGTGTTTAAGGTTGGGGAGGAGGTGCTCTCAGCCACCTTTGAGCAGTTTGCGCCGGAAGGGTATGAGGTGACAAAGGCGCCCTATCCCGTCATCAGCTACAGACAGGCGATGCTGGAGTTCGGCACGGATAAGCCGGATCTGAGAAACCCGCTGCGCATCATGGATCTGACGGAATTTTTCCAGAAATGTACCTTTAAGCCTTTTGTGGGAAGAACCGTGCGGGCCATCCGGGTACACGCGGAGATGTCCAAGGGATTCCATGAGAAGCTTTTAAAGTTCGCCACCGATATGGGAATGGGCGGACTGGGCTATCTGGAGGTGACGGAGGATCTGTCCTACAAGGGACCCATTGATAAGTTTATCCCGGAGGAGCTTAAGTCTGTGCTCCGGGAGCTGGCAGGTCTGTCTGCGGGAGATACGGTATTTTTTATTGCCGATAAAGAGGAGCGGGCAAACTATTATGCCGGACAGCTCAGAAATGAACTGGGAGACAAGTTGAATCTCACGGAGAAACGGGCGTATCGTTTCTGCTATGTCAACGACTTTCCCATGTTTGAGAGAGATCCCGACACCGGACAGATCGGTTTCACCCACAATCCGTTCTCCATGCCTCAGGGCGGTCTGGAGGCACTGGAGCAAAAAAGTCCGCTGGAGGTTCTGGCATATCAGTATGACATTGTGTGCAACGGCGTCGAGCTTTCCTCCGGCGCGGTGCGCAATCATGACATGCAGATCATGGAGAAGGCCTTTGAGATCGCAGGCTATGACAAAGAGACCCTGAAGAGTAAGTTTGGAGCTCTGTATCAGGCGTTTCAGTTTGGCGCGCCCCCTCATGCAGGCATGGCGCCCGGCGTGGACAGAATGCTGATGCTTTTGAGGAATGAAGAGAATATCCGCGAGGTGATCGCTTTCCCCATGAGCGGTTCAGC
Organism: uncultured Lachnospiraceae bacterium; assembly: GCA_949840915.1. Classification (GTDB taxonomy): domain Bacteria; phylum Bacillota; class Clostridia; order Lachnospirales; family Lachnospiraceae; genus Acetatifactor. Next base: position 2,608 of record CATKXY010000015.1, read on the forward strand.
CCAGGATCTGATGTGCGGTGCGCCCGGGGAGGTGACTGAACAGCAGCTTCGCGAGGTACACATCCGGGTGCGGAACTAAGCGGAGAGCGGGAGAGATAAGGAGGAAGGAAATGGCGAATGTGATAGACGACGCTACCATCGATTATGTGGGAATTCTGGCAAAGCTGGAGCTTTCGGGCGAGGAGCGGGAGCAGGCCAAGAAGGATATGGCCGGGATGCTGGATTATATTGACAAGCTGGGGGAATTGGATACCACGGGAGTGGAGCCTATGTCCCATGTGTTTCCGGTACAGAACGTGTTCCGTGAGGATGTGGTCACAAACGGCGATGCGAGAGATGAGATACTGGCTAATGCACCGGCGGAGAAAGACGGAATGTTTGTGGCGCCTCAGACCTTTGAGGGCTGAATAGACGGGAGTGAGTATGGTGAACAGGGATATTTTGGATTACACGGCTGTAGAGCTGTCTGAGAAGATAAAAAAAGGAGAGTTCCGTGTGACAGATGCGGTGGAAGCCGTCTTCGGACAGATAGCCGGGACGGAGGAGGAGCTGCATTGTTATGTCACGCTGGAGAAAGACAGGGCGCTGGCAAGGGCCGCCGGGGTGCAGGAGCAGATAGACGCGGGGGCGCTTACAGGCCCTTTGGCGGGGGTACCCTTTGCCGTAAAGGACAATCTATGTACCCGGGGGATGCGGACCACCTGTTCCTCTAAGATGCTGGAAAATTTTGTGCCGGCTTACAGTGCGGAGGCGGTGCTTAAACTGGAGGAGGCCGGTGCTGTCATTATCGGAAAGACGAATATGGATGAGTTTGCCATGGGGAGCACCACGGAGACCTCTTATTTCGGCGTCACCAGAAACCCACGCAATACGGCTCATGTGCCCGGCGGCTCTTCAGGCGGCTCCGCAGCGGCCGTCGCAGCCAGGGAATGCTTTGCGGCGCTGGGCTCCGACACCGGCGGTTCCATCCGTCAGCCGGCGTCTTATTGCGGCGTGGTAGGAATGAAACCCACCTATGGAACGGTGTCCCGCTATGGCCTTGTAGCATACGGCTCATCCCTTGATCAGATCGGGCCGTTGACCAAGGATGTGCGGGACTGTGCGGTGATTCTGGAGACCATCGCCTCTCACGACGAGAAGGATTCTACTTCCATGCGGCGCACGGACACGGACTTTTCCTCTGCATTGAAGGAGGACGTAAAAGGGCTGCGTATCGGAATCCCCAAGGACTATCTCGGCCGGGGGCTTGATCCGGAGGTGAAGTCCGCGGTGCTTGCGGCTGCGGAAGTGTTTCGCGAAAAGGGCGCCGTGGTGGAGGAGTTTGACTTAAGCCTTGCAGAGTATGCAATCCCTGCCTATTATACGATTGCCGCCGCCGAGGCCAGTTCCAATCTGGAGCGGTTCGACGGTATCAAATACGGCTACCGCGCGCCGGAGACGGACGAACTGCATCTTCTGTATAAGAGAACCCGTTCACAGGGCTTTGGACCGGAGGTCAAGCGCCGTATCATGCTGGGCTCTTTTGTGCTAAGCTCCGGATATTACGATGCTTATTATCTGAAGGCGCTGCGGGTAAAGGCTCTGATCAAAAAGGCCTTCGACCAGGCTTTTGCCAAATATGATGTGATCCTTGGACCGGTTGCGCCCACCACGGCTCCGAAGCTCGGGGAGAGTCTCTCGGATCCCCTGAAGATGTATCTGGGAGATATCTACACGATATCCGTGAATCTGGCGGGACTTCCGGGCATCAGCATTCCCTGCGGGGAAGACGCGGGGGGACTGCCTGTCGGACTGCAGCTCATAGGCGACTGTTTCCGGGAGAAGACCTTGATTCAGGCGGCGTACACTTATGAGCAGGAGGTGAAATAGTATGGCGAAACAATATGAGACTGTCATCGGGCTTGAGGTTCATGTAGAGCTTGCCACCAGGACAAAGATTTTCTGCGGGTGTTCCACAGCCTTCGGCGGTGCGCCGAATACGCACACCTGTCCTGTGTGTACGGGCATGCCCGGTTCACTGCCCGTACTGAATAAGCAGGTGGCAGAGTATGCAATCGGTGTGGGTCTTGCCACTAACTGTACGATCACCAGATACTGTAAGTTTGACAGAAAAAATTATTTTTACCCGGACAATCCCCAGAATTATCAGATATCCCAGCTCTATCTGCCCATCTGCCGGGACGGTTATGTGGAGATCGGGCTGCCCGCGGGAGCCACAGAAAGAAAAAAGAGGATCGGCATTCATGAGATTCATATGGAGGAGGATGCGGGAAAGCTGATCCACGACGATTGGGAGGGGTGTTCTCTGGTGGATTACAATCGTTCAGGCGTGCCGCTGATTGAGATTGTATCCGAGCCCGATATGCGCAGCGCGGATGAGGTGATCGCGTATCTGGAGAAGCTCAGAATGCTCATCCAGTATCTGGGGGCATCCGACTGCAAGCTGCAGGAGGGTTCCATGAGGGCGGATGTGAATCTGTCGGTGCGTGAGGCGGGGGCGAAGGAGTTCGGCACCCGCACCGAGATGAAGAATCTGAATTCCTTCCGCGCTATCGCCCGTGCCATCGAGGGGGAACGGGAACGCCAGATCGATCTGATCGAGTCGGGCAAAGCGGTGGTTCAGGAGACCCGCCGCTGGGATGACACGCAGGAGACTTCCTATGCCATGCGTTCCAAGGAGGATGCTCAGGATTACCGCTATTTCCCGGATCCCGATCTGCCGCCTCTGTGCATAGACGACGCGTGGCTGGAGCGTATCCGGGAGCGCCAGCCCGAATTTCGCGAGGAGAAACGAAGCCGTTACAGAGAGACCTTTGATCTTCCTGACTATGATATTGATCTCATCACGGACTCCAAGCATATGGCGGATCTTTTTGAGGCCACGGTGGCGCTGGGAGCACATCCCAAGAAGGTGTCCAACTGGCTGATGGTGGAGACGCTGCGCATTTTGAAGGAAAAAGGGCTGGATCCTGAGGATATTGCGTTTTCTCCGGAGCATTTTGCAGCGCTCATCGATCTGACGGAGCGGAAGGTAATCAATTCTACGGTGGCTAAGAAAGTGTTTGAGGCGTTGTTTGACGAAGATATTGATCCGGTGGCTTATGTGGAGGAGAAGGGGCTGAGGACCGTAAATGACGAGGGGGCCCTCCGCGGTATCGTGGAACAGGTTCTCGCGGAAAACCCCCAGTCGGTAGAAGATTATAAAAATGGGAAGGAGAAGGCTATCGGTTTTCTTGTGGGTCAGACCATGAAGGCCATGAAGGGCAAGGCAGATCCGGCCGCCGTCAACAAACTGCTGAAGGAGCTTTTATAATTCTGTTCCTGCTCCTATTCTTCAAAGAGATAATCGAGCAAGAGGAGTGCTTTGTCGGGGTGGGGGGCGTTGGCATAGATGCCGACTGCGATCCCATCCTCGGCATTCTTAAAATAATAGGCCCGGTTCAACTTCCCGCTGCTCTCCACATAGATGGCCACGGGTACGGGGCGTTCCATTCCCTGCGGGTCTCTCGGATCGTGGACATTGGAGGGATCCAGACCCGAAGCGTTTTGTACGCTGCCGGAGGTTTCCCACAGAGCGGCATCCACATAATAAAAGTACGGCTCGTATTTTTGAATCTGCTCCGGGCTCAGCACTTCCCGCAGATCTTTGAAGAGAATGCTGTTTGCAAAGTGGGCGAATTCGTCTCCCGCACCAAGCATCATATCCAATTGTCTGGCTCCTGCGTAGGTATCCAGCTTCTGTATCGTGATATAAGAGTCCTCGTCATTTGAATTCAATTTAAAATAGATATTCGTGTCCAGTGTGACGTCAGTTTTTTCTAAATCGATCCCCGCGCGCTGTGTGTACTCCTCCGTAAACCACCCGTTCTCCTCATAGGGTGAGCAGTTCAGCAGAACCGCATAGAATGCGGAATCCTTTCTCGTCACGAACTGATAGATCAGAATGCCGGCAAAAGTACATGCAAGCAGCAGGATGATCAGGGGCATTCTGTAATAGTCTTTAAAGTATTGATATTTTTGTCTTGGAGTTCCGTGTTTGATCGCTTCACGTTCCTCGCGAAATTCATCCATCACCGGCATATGGCAGACATCCTTCCTTTTTGAGCTGATTATCATTATCATAATCAGTTTCTTTGGGAAAGTCAATGAAACAAAAGTTATCTTAATCTAAAAAAAGAATAAAAAGCGGGGTCTGTCTTGCAACTCGGCGGCGGATGTTATATCATGAATTTATCCGCTCAGCGGAAAGCCGTAAAACTATTATTTAAATAGGAATAATAAATACGAAAAATAATTGGAAAAGGATGGGTGGAATCAATGAGTGATACCTATGTAGAATGTCTTGTTCAGGCAAAGAAATCAGGAACTGCAAAAGCGGTAACGATCATTTTGATTGTACTGACCGTAGTGTTCTGTCTGGCCATGTTCATGTTTCCGGTGGCCATGCTGCTTGCCATAGGGACGGGAGTGGGAGCCTATTTTGCAAATCTGTACTCAAATGTAGAGTATGAATATCTCTATTTAGATAAGGAGCTTGTGGTGGATAAGATCCTGGCGCAGTCTAAGAGAAAACGCGTGGCTGCCTACAGTCTGGACCGTATGGAGATTTTTGCCCCCATTCATTCATGGCATCTGGATCAATTCAAAAACCGTAATGTGAAGGCAGTGGATTACAGCGTTGACCAGGAGTTTCAGCCGGACGGGCGGTATGTGATGTACTATGAGGGCGGCGTCAAAGTGATTTTAAGTCCTTCTCAGGACATGGTCAAGGCGTTGAAAAGCGTCGCGCCCAGAAAGGTGTTCAGCGATTAAAATTCGGCTTGACAGTGGGAGAAAACTTTGATACACTCATGAGAAATCCCCGGAGCTATTTATCGACAGAACCGATCAGGGCGCTTGGGGACAGCACTGCGTAACGCATACGAATACATACAGGAGGAGAGAAAATGGGACAGATTATTGGCGAAGGCATTACCTTTGATGATGTACTGCTGGTGCCGGCATACTCACAGGTTATTCCCAACGAGGTGGACCTGACCACCTGGCTGACGAAGACCATTAAGCTGAACATTCCTATGATGAGTGCAGGTATGGACACCGTCACCGAACACCGTATGGCGATCGCCATGGCGAGACAGGGCGGTATCGGTATCATTCACAAGAACATGTCTATTGAAGCACAGGCGGAAGAGGTTGACAAGGTAAAGCGTTCTGAGAACGGTGTCATCACAGATCCCTTTTCCCTGACTCCTGAACATACACTGGCGGATGCGGACGCCCTTATGGGAAAATTCCGTATCTCAGGCGTGCCCGTCACGGAGGGCCGCAGACTGGTGGGTATCATTACCAACCGTGATCTCAAATTCGAGACGGATTTCACCAAAAAAATCAAAGAATCCATGACCAGCGAGGGACTGATCACTGCCCCCGAGGGTACTACACTGGAGGAGGCCAAAAAGATTCTTGCCAAGGCCCGCAAGGAGAAGCTTCCCATTGTGGACAAGGATTATAATCTGAAGGGTCTGATCACAATCAAGGATATTGAGAAGACCGTGAAATATCCGCTGGCTGCCAAGGACGAGCAGGGAAGACTGCTCTGCGGCGCAGGCGTGGGTATCACCGCCAATGTTCTGGAGCGCGTGGAGGCTCTGGTGGCGGCCAAGGTGGATGTCATCGTGCTGGATTCCGCCCACGGACATTCCCAGAATGTGTTGAACTGCCTGAAGATGATCAAGGAGAAATATCCTGATCTGCAGGTGGTTGCAGGTAATGTAGCTACGGGAGAGGCTACCCGCGCACTGATTGAGCACGGCGCTGACGCAGTCAAGGTCGGTATCGGTCCGGGATCCATCTGCACCACCCGCGTGGTGGCAGGTATCGGCGTTCCCCAGATCTCCGCTATCATGGACTGTTACAGCGTGGCCAAGGAATACGGAATTCCCATCATCGCTGACGGAGGCATCAAGTACTCGGGAGATATCGCCAAGGCTATCGCCGCCGGTGGCAGTGTCTGCATGATGGGCAGCATGTTTGCCGGTTGTGAGGAGAGTCCCGGAGAGTATGAGCTTTTCCAGGGAAGAAAATACAAGGTCTATCGAGGCATGGGCTCCATTGCCGCCATGGAAAACGGCTCCAAGGACCGCTATTTCCAGACCAATGCCAGAAAGCTCGTCCCGGAAGGCGTGGAGGGTCGTGTGGCATACAAGGGCAGCGTGGAGGACACCGTGTTCCAGCTTATGGGCGGCCTTCGCTCCGGCATGGGCTACTGCGGTGCGGCCGATATCGAGACCTTGAAGGAGACCGGCAGATTTGTAAAGATTTCCGCAGCATCCTTAAAAGAAAGCCATCCCCATGATATTCATATCACCAAGGAGGCTCCCAACTACAGCGTAGACGTATAACCGATAGCACACTGACAGACGCCGCGCGGCGTTTCTGTCATACAACAAAGCGGGGAATGAACCGGACAAATACAGGTCCGCTTCATTCCCCGTTTTAGAATTCTTATTCTTTTTTTATATTGAGATTGCGCACCCACCCACAAATGTGATAACATATATTTAATAATGCCTGAGTCTAGCCTTGGGGCTTGTAGTGTTTGGAGGCCGGTCGTGCAAAATATATCATTTCAGGAATTGGTTAATCGGGAAGAGCTCCAGCAGCTGCAGAATGAGTTCTGCAGAGTTGCGGGAGTGTATGCCTGCTGTCTGAATATCTGGCGTGAGCCTCTGACGGAAATGTCCAATACCGGTTCGGGTGTGTTTGAGGCACTTTCACGGGACGAGCTGCAGTCTCTGCGTGTGTCGCCGTACACGCAGCGGGCCTTGGACCGGGTGGAGCCGGGTTCTTTGGAAGATCTGGCGGTGGAGAAGTTCCCGGGAGGCAGAGCGGCGGCGCTCTCAATCTTTGTGGAGGATGAATTTCTCTTCTACTGGCTTGTGCTTGACTGCTCCAACCGCGAGGAGGGAAAGTTTGCGCAGGTACTGGATTTTTTGAGAAATTCCAGTCTGGTTTTCTATAAAAATAAAATGTCCCGTCTGAATGCGGAGCTGGACAGCCAAAGAAGCGTTTCGGAGCAGCAGAAAATGGGCAGGGATATACAGCGGATAGAGGCCACTACCAGTATGGTACAGTTGTTGGACAGCGACGAACAGCTGGAAGTGGTGCTGGAGAAGTGGCTGCGGATCCTGGGACAATATCTGGATGTGGAGTGCGCGGAGCTCTTTCGGCTGAATACGGATGAGCGCAGCATGGATCTGATGAGCCAGTGGTGTAACCGGGGCGTGATCTCACCTCTTGACAGGACCAGCGGGCTGGATGCATGTACTCTGTTTCAGACGGACAAGCCGCAGGTGTTCTCCACCGGCGCCATTCCCGGGGAACATATGTGGGAGGCCGACTATTACGGCTGGTCTGCCATCATGGTATTTCCGGTCGTTCTGCAGGACGGCGAGGGCAGAGTGGTGCTGGCGGTGGAGTACCGCAGCGGATATCACAACTGGGACACCTCCGAGGTGAAATATACTGCAGACGCTGTGAAGCTGCTGCAGAGCCTTCTCACCAGGCGGCTCCAAAAGAAATCTCTCTCCGGGTCTTACGCCGTGATGGAGACCATTCTGGACAATGTGGGAAGCGCTATCTATTTGCAGGATAAACGCACGGGAGATATGCTGTTTGCCAATAGAAAGCTCCACAATTCCTTTGCCACGCAGCTTCAGGAAAACAGTCTGGGAAATTTTTTTGAGCAGGGTATTCACAAGGGCAGAGAAGGAGGCGTCTCTGAGCTGTTCCACGAGGAACGGGGACGCTGGTACGAGATGCTTTACCGGGATATCTCATGGATAGACGGGCGCAGCGCCGTCCTTTATTCGCTCTACGACATCACGGACAGGAAGCTGTACCAGAGAAAGATCGAGAGGCAGGCCAACACGGATTTTCTCACGGGGCTTTACAATCGTATGTGCTTTGAGCGGGATCTGGCCAGACAGATCGATGAGGCCGCAAAGACCGGGGAGAAGGGCGCTATTCTCTATCTGGATCTGGATGATTTCAAACATATCAATGACGGTCTGGGACACCAGTACGGCGATACTCTGCTGAAGTCTATCTCCCACTCGCTGCAGCGGGTACAGGGTCTGGAGGGCCGCTGTTACCGCATAGGCGGAGATGAGTTTGTGGTGGTACTCTCGCCGGAGGCTTACCGCAGGGTGGATGAGATCATGGATGAGATCAGGGAGATATTCAGTAAGCCGTGGTATCTGAAGGATGCGGATTATTACTGCACTGCCAGCATGGGAATCGTCACCTTCCCGGATGAGGGCAGCACGGTGGCAGCTCTGGTCAAGAAGGCGGATGTCGCCATGTATGAGGCGAAGAAGGGCGGAAAGAACCGGCTGACGGAATACAGCGACAGTCTGGGATACGAGTCGGGCAGACGGCTGGATATGGAGAAAAGTATGCGGGATGCCGCTACGGACGGCTGTCAGGAGTTTGAGGTATATTTCCAGCCCATCATGAATATCCAGGGGGAGAAGCCGGTCTGCGAGGGCGCCGAGGCTTTGATCCGCTGGAACAGCTCCCGGCAGGGCTTTATGGCGCCGGCGGAATTCATTCCCCTTGCCGAGTATCTGGGATTGATTAATCCCATCGGGAACTATGTACTGACTGAGGCCTGTCGCTGCTGCAGGCAGTGGAACGATCTGGGTCATCCCGACTATAAGGTGAACGTGAATCTGTCGGTGGTACAGCTTCTCCAGAATAATGTGGTGGAGAACGTGCGCTCGGCGATACAGGAGAGCGGTATCAGTCCGGCCAATCTGACGCTGGAGGTGACGGAGAGTCTGGCAATCAACGATATGGGACGGATGCAGGAGATCCTTGGTGCCATCAGGGAGTTGGGAGTGAGGATTGCGCTGGATGATTTCGGAACAGGCTATTCTTCTCTGAATTATATACGCGAGATACCCTTTGATGTCATAAAGGTTGATCAGAGCTTTGTGCGGGAGCTGGCGGAGGACGCCTATTCGCAGTCCTTCATCAAGATGGTGGCGGAGCTGGCGGAGACGCTCGGAGCGAGCATTTGTGTGGAGGGAATCGAAGGTCCCGCCCAATACAAGGTGCTGCGGGGTATGAAGGTGAAATATGTGCAGGGCTATTATTTTGACAAGCCCATGCCTGCCCGGAGATTTGAAGATATTTATGTACGACAGTCCATATAATGGGAAATAATATACATGGAGGAAGATTTATGTTATCATCGAGACAGATGTCATCACTGGAACAGGAGTTAAAGAACAATGCGTACCCCGGCAGAGGAATCGTCATCGGGCGTACCCCGGACGGAAAGCATGCGGTGACGGCGTATTTTATCATGGGCAGAAGCTCCAACAGCCGGAACCGTGTATTTGTGGAGGATGGACAGGGAATCCGTACCCAGGCGTATGACCCTTCCAAGCTGGAGGATCCCAGCCTGATCATATACGCGCCGGTGCGTGTACTGGGGCATGACACCATAGTGACAAACGGCGACCAGACTGACACTGTCTATGAGGGGCTGCAGGCGGGCAGGACTTTTGAGGAGTCCCTGAGAACGCGGGAGTTTGAGCCGGACGGTCCCAATTATACGCCCCGTATTTCCGGTGTGCTGCATGTAGAGAATGGCGAATATGACTATGCCATGTCTATTTTAAAGAGCAATAACGGCGATCCCGGGTGCTGTAACCGTTACACCTATACCTATGACAATCCCGGGGCGGGAGAGGGACGTTTTATCCATACTTATCTGCATGACGGCGACCCGCTGCCCAGCTTTTACGGAGAGCCCAAAGAGGTGGAGATACCGGACGATATGGATACGTTTACCGAGATGCTCTGGAGCAGTTTAAACGAGGACAATAAGGTCTCTCTCTTTGTGCGCTATATCGATATTGCTACAGGTGAATACCGCACCAGGATCATCAATAAAAATGCGTAAAAAGGAGAGCAGATCATGAATGAGATGGAATTAAAATATGGGTGCAATCCCAATCAGAAGCCTTCCCGCATCTATATGGAGGACGGCAGCGAGCTTCCGGTTACCGTTTTGAACGGAAAACCCGGCTATATCAATTTTCTCGACGCTTTTAACGGCTGGCAGCTGGTGAAGGAGCTGAAGGAGGCCACGGGCCTTCCCGCCGCCACATCTTTCAAGCATGTGTCTCCTGCCGGAGCTGCGGTAGGACTTCCACTGGACGATACGCTGGCAAAGATTTACTGGGTGGATGATCTGGGAGAGCTCTCTCCTCTGGCATGCGCTTATGCCAGAGCGCGGGGAGCAGACAGAATGTCTTCCTTTGGTGATTTTATCGCATTGTCTGATGTCTGTGACGCGGATACGGCCAGACTGATCAAGAGAGAGGTGTCGGACGGTGTGATCGCTCCCGGTTATACGGACGAGGCGCTGGCGATTCTCCGGGAGAAAAAGAAGGGTGGATACAATGTGATTCAGATCGATCCTTCTTATGCGCCTGATCCTGTGGAGCGCAAGCAGGTCTACGGCATCACCTTCGAGCAGGGCAGGAATGAGCTCGATATCGACAAGGGACTGCTCTCAGATGTGGTTACCGACAATAAAGAGATACCGGAGTGCGCGCTGATTGATATGAAGGTTGCGCTGATCACATTGAAGTACACGCAGTCCAACTCCGTGTGCTATGTAAAGGGAGGCCAGGCCATCGGTATCGGCGCGGGACAGCAGTCACGCATTCACTGCACGAGACTTGCGGGCCAGAAGGCGGACAACTGGTTTCTGCGCCAGTCGCCTCAGGTGATGGGTCTTCAGTTTGTGGACGGCCTTGGCAGGGCGGACAGAGACAATGCCATCGACGTGTATATGGGCGACGAGTGCATGGATGTGCTGGCCGACGGCGTGTGGGAGAAGACCTTTAAGGTAAAGCCCCCTGTGTTCACCCGGGAGGAGAAGAGAGCATGGCTGGATCAGATGCAGGATGTGACGCTTGGCTCCGATGCGTTCTTTCCGTTTTCCGACAATATTGAGCGGGCCCATAAGAGCGGCGTGAAATATATCGCCCAGCCGGGCGGTTCCGTGCGGGATGACGCAGTGATCGACTGCTGCAATAAATATGACATGGTGATGGCTTTCACCGGCATCCGGCTGTTCCATCATTAGAATCAGAGGTGCGGCGGTGACATGGAAAAGCAGGAAAGGATTGAGACAATGAGTGACAACATGGAAGAAAAACCGGGAAGGGAGAGCCGGAATTTCATAGAACAGGAGATTGACAGGGATCTTGCGGAAGGTGTGTATGATGCGGTCCGCACCCGTTTCCCGCCCGAGCCCAACGGTTACTTACACATCGGACACGCCAAGAGCATATTATTGAACTATGGACTGGCACAAAAGTACGGCGGAAAGTTCAATATGCGTTTTGACGACACCAATCCCACCAAGGAGGACGAGGAGTTTGTCGAGTCCATCAAGGCTGATGTGGCATGGCTTGGCGCGGACTGGGAGGACAGACTGTTTTTTGCCTCCAATTATTTCGGGCAGATGTATGAGGCTGCGGTGAAGCTCATAAAAAAGGGTAAGGCATATGTGTCGGATCTTTCGGCAGAGCAGATCAAAGAGTACCGCGGTACGTTTGAGAAGCCGGGAAGGGACGATCCCTCCTGCGGTCGTAGTGTGGAGGAGAATCTGAAGCTCTTTGAGGAGATGAAGGACGGAAAATATGCCGATGGGGAGAAGGTGCTGCGCGCCCGTATCGATATGGCTTCGCCCAATATCAATATGAGAGATCCGGTCATTTACCGCGTGGCGCATATCAGACATCACAATACAGGGGATGCGTGGTGCATTTATCCCATGTATGATTTTGCGCATCCGGTGGAGGACGCCATTGAGGGAATCACACACTCCATCTGCACGCTGGAGTTTGAGGATCACAGACCTCTCTATGACTGGGTAGTGCGGGAGCTTGCGTATCCGAATCCGCCCAGGCAGATCGAATTTGCCAAGCTCTACCTCACCAATGTAGTGACCGGCAAGCGGTATATCAAGAAACTGGTGCAGGACGGCATCGTGGACGGTTGGGATGATCCCAGACTGGTGTCTATCGCAGCGCTGCGCAGAAGGGGCTTTACCCCGGATTCCATCCGCATGTTTGTGGAGCTCTGCGGTATTTCCAAGAGCCAGTCCTCTGTGGACTATGCCATGCTGGAGTATTGTATCAGAGAGGATCTCAAGCCCAAGGCTCCCCGCTATATGGCAGTGCTGGATCCTGTAAAGCTTGTCATCGACAACTATCCCGAGGGACAGACGGAGATGATGGAGGCGGTAAACAATCCGGAGAACGAGGCGCTTGGAACGAGGCAGATTCCCTTTGGAAGGGAGCTCTACATTGAGAGAGAGGATTTCATGGAGGAGCCGCCCAAGAAATATTTCCGCATGTTCCCGGGCAATGAAGTACGTCTCATGAACGCCTATTTTGTAAAGTGTACCGGCTGTGTGAAGGATGAGAGCGGAAGAGTGACAGAGGTACACTGTACCTATGATCCTGCATCAAGGGGCGGCAACAGCCCTGACGGGCGTAAGGTTAAGGGGACGATCCACTGGGTGGCCGCAGAACAGGCCATTTCAGCCAGGGTGCGTCTGTATGAAAATCTGATCGATGAGGAAAAGGGAGTATATAATGAAGACGGAAGTCTCAATCTCAATCCTAACTCTCTCACCGTATTGGATCAGTGCTATCTGGAGCCTGCCTTCGCAGGGGCAAAGGCTTATGACAGTTTTCAGTTTGTGAGACAGGGATTTTTTAATGTGGATGCCAGAGATTCTGAGGAGGGAGCGCCTGTGTTCAACAGAATCGTTTCTCTAAAGAGCTCTTATGTATTGCCGAAACAGGAGGGATAGATTAATGAATGGATTATTGTCAGGATTAGGATTGGGTGATCTGGAGAATGTGGATATTTTTGCAGACCCCTCGAAAAAGCCGGAGGAGCAGGAGGCCGCGCAGAAGCATGTGGTACAGGAGAAGGATTTTCTCTATGATAAGGCGCTGGTATGCCCTGTCTGCGATGCAAAGTTTGTAAACAAGATCATGAAGACCGGAAAGGCAAAGCTTCTGGGGACGGACAGAGATCTGAGACCGGTGCACGAGGGAATCGATACGCAGAAATACGATGTGCTCCTGTGCCCACAGTGCGGTTATGCCGCTTTGAGCAGATTTTTCACGCAGGTGACGTCTACCCAGGCGAAATTTATCAGGGAGCAGATCACCGGGAAGGTGCAGCTTCATGAGTATAAAGGGGAGACTTACAGCTACGAGGATGCGATCGAGCGCTATAAGCTGGCTCTGGCAAACGCGGTGGTAAAGCGCGGTAAAAACAGTGAGAAGGCTTATATCTGTTTGAAGAGTGCATGGATATTCCGGGGCTATGCAAAGCAGCTTGAGGAGGAGAATTCCCAGGCGAATGCCGATAAGATCAAAGAAGCGCAGCAGATGGAAGAGATTCATATGCAGAATGCGTATAAAGGGTTTATGGAGGCCAGCCAGACGGAGAGCTTCCCTATGTGCGGCATGGATGAGATGACCATCGACTATCTGCTGGCAGTGATGGCTCTTCGATACAAGGAGTATGATACCGCGAGCAAGCTCGTGGCCGCCATCATCACTTCCCCCACCGCGAATGCGCGTACCAAGGATAAGGCCAGGGATCTGAAGGATGATATCCTTGCGGAGATGAAAAAGAACAAGTAGTTGCCGGACGATGAGGCCAAGAGACGGGTAGCCATGTATGATATGACGATCAGGCTGCAATTAAATAGTGAAAAATGCCTGTATGAGCAGATTTATGAGCATATCCGGCATGAGATTTGGGAGGGGAGGCTGCTCGCGGGAGAGCGGCTTCCCTCCACACGTTCTCTGGCGGAATATTTGCAGGTGGCCCGCAGTACTGTGGATTATGCCTACGATCAGCTTCTGAGCGAGGGTTATATTGAGGCGCAGCCCTGCAGGGGTTATTTTGTGTGTCCCATTGAGGAGCTTTTGCAGCTGAAATCCGGGGAGAAGGATGTGCCGGAGCGGGAGACTATTTGTGTGACATGTGAGAGCGCTGCGCCGCGCTACGATTTTTCTCCTCATGGGATCGATATGTCGGGTTTTCCCTTCAGCGTGTGGAAGCGCATTACCAAAAATATTCTCAATGACGGCAACAGAGAGCTTTTCTCCCGGGGAGAACCCCAGGGAGACGGGGATCTGCGGCTTACCATCAGCCGTTATCTGCATTCCTCCCGGGGAGTGAACTGTTCGCCGGAGCAGATCATTGTGGGGGCGGGAAACGATTATCTTCTGATGCTCCTGGAGAAGATACTGGGGCGTCATGTGGGGATTGCCATGGAGAATCCTACCTATATGAGAACCTGGAGAATTTTTAATTCCTTTGCCTATCGGGTGATGACCGTGCCCATGGATGAGAGCGGAATGATGGTAAACGAGCTGGAGCGGAGCGGAGCCCGGGTGGCGTATGTGATGCCCTCTCATCAGTTCCCGGTGGGAACGGTGATGCCCATAGGGCGCAGGACGGAGCTCCTGAGATGGGCGGACGGTGCGAAGGACCGCTATCTGATAGAGGATGACTACGACAGTGAATTCCGTTACCGGGGCAAGCCGATTCCCTCGCTGCAGGCGTCCGACGAGCACGGAAAGGTCATTTATATCGGTACTTTTTCCAAGGCTATCGCTCCGGCTATCCGTGTCAGCTATATGGTGCTGCCAAAGACACTGCTGGAGGTCTACCGGCGGGACTGTTATTTTTATTCCTGTACGGTATCCCGCATCGATCAGCGGGTTTTGAATGAGTTTATCCGGGACGGATATTTTGAGCGGCATCTGAACAAGATGCGGAAGATCTACCGTGCCAAGCACGATTTGCTGCTGCAGGAGCTTGTGCCCTTTGAGAAACACTTTGCGGTTTCCGGGGAGCATGCGGGACTGCATCTTTTGCTAACCGCCAGGGGAGACTGTACCGAGGGAGAGCTTCTGGAAAGTGCGTCTGCGATGGGAGTAAAGATATATGGTATGTCGCAGCATTGTGTGGAGGCAGTGGGAGGGCGTGCCACGGTGCTTCTGGGATTTGGAGCCATGGATGAGAGCGATATCAGAGAAGGAGTCGGTATATTAAAAGAAGCGTGGCTGTAACCACGCTTCCAAGCCTGTTGTTCAAGTGTTATTTTGAGGCTTTATCTCCGTCGTCAAAGAACTCTTCGGAGGTCTCTGCAGGCGTGTCCTCGTCAAAGAATTCCTCAACGGCTTCCTTTGCATCTTCGGTCTTCGCAGCCTGAGAGATTGTCTCGGAGAGCGGCGTGAAGAAATTATCCGTCTTGGAGCTGTCTGCCGCTGCGGGTGCACCGGCTTCCTGTTCAGGAGCATTCTCATGACTCAGGGGCACATAAGTACGGGAGGCGCTGTCGTCCGTATCCTCGCTGAAATCGTCATAGTCCTCATCAGTCTCGTTTAGGAGAGCGGCATCCTTCTTCTGCATATAGTAGTAAGCGGCTGCACCGGCAGCACCGACTGCTGCGGTGAATAATAAGAATTTACCAAACTTTTTTGCCATGTTTGACTCCTTTCCAATAAATACCAGCTTCTTGATTCTATATTAATACTATTTTGCGGAATTGAAAAGAGAATATGTGTAAATTTTTAAAAATTTCATTTTTCAGGGTTCCCGTTTGCGGTTGAAAGCTGCCTGTGAGTGTGCTAAACTAAAAAAGTCCGCGCAGGAATCCCGCCAGGAATGGAGTACAGACAGATGAACGGCAAGTTTTTCAACCTCAAAAAAGAAAAACAGGATAGAATGATCAATGCGGCATTGAAAACCTTTGCCCTGCATGGGTACCGTCATGCCAGCACGGACGATATCGTCCGGGAAGCAGCTATCAGCAAGGGTCTGCTGTTCCATTATTTTGAGAGCAAGCTGGGGGTCTATACCTTTGTATATGATTACAGCGTGCGCTATATGATACTGGAGCTGGGAAATGTGTCCTCGCAGGAGACGGACCTGTTTGAGCTGATCAGGCAGGCCGAGGCCTCGCGCATGCGCGCCATGCGGGAGTATCCTTATATGCAGCAGTTTTTGAACCGTTCCATGTCTGAGGACGTCAGCGAGGCGTTGCTGGCGGTGGAAGAAAAGCGCAATATGCTGCTGGATACATATGAGGACATTTACGGACGTGCGGATTACACCGGACTGCCCGCGGGAGTGGAGGGCGAAAAGCTCCGCACCATGATGGATCTGACCGTCAAAGGGCTGATGACAGAGCGCTTTCTGGACGCCTCCTTCCAGCCGGAGATGCTGTACCGGGAGATCTGCAGCTATCTGGAGATGATGAAAAAGCTGGTGTACGGTCAGCCATGATCTATTTCTGCATCTTGTAGTCGGGGTCGGCGGGATAGCCGCCCTTTAGCTTCTGCATACCGCGCTGAATGGCGTCTTTGGAGTCTTTCCAGTCTGCATCTTTGTTGCGGTAGTCAAATTTTTCCACCATCCAGGCCACGTCCTGGGCCACACGGCTCATATTATGCTCCATCAATTCAAACAGCATGGCATAGAAAGCTTCCTTTTCCTTGTCGGGGAGTTTGCTGTCCGCCGCCTCGCACACGTCGCCGAAATGAGGCAGGCAGAAACCTTTGCTCTCCCGTACCTTTTTCCGGAATGCTTCATCATTTTTGTAGAGATAAAAGAAAGTGTCCATGTAACGCTCGTAGGTCTCCGCATAGTGACTGCAGATATAACAGGATTGTTCTTTTTTGCGCACCCACATGCTCAGGGCATTGCTCTCGCCTGAGGACTTTTTCAGCTTGCTTTTTAGCGAGGATCTGCCCGGCTTAAAATCGGCAAATTCCTTTTTCATCTCGTCGATCATGCGCATGTAGTGGGTCTTCAGGATCCAGGCGTTGCCCAGGGTATTGCCATAGTCGAACATTTTCTGAAAATGATTCCGGCAAAAGCCCGCTCTGTCCGTCATATCCCGGATGTCCGCCTCCATATATGAGGAGCCGCTTCCCAATACAAAGTCCAGAAGATCCTGTTCGATATTGCGCTCTATAAAACAGAAGGGACATTCGTCCCCGGCGTTTACGGCGTCGTTTAGGGGAATGGTATATAACTGTTCTTTCATCTGGGATTCCTTTCCGGCCTCGGCCTCAATTCTCTGTTTTGTCTTAATACTATTTTACTTCAAAACATAATTTCTGGCAACATTACATAAATATTACAGGTTTGTAACGAATTGTAAGTGAAAATTAAGAAAAATTTTGTTGTATTGTGTCGAATTTCAAGATAGTATAGTAGGCAGAGACAAAAGGAAAGATGTGATTATTCTTGGTGTTTAGCAGTATTGAATTTCTGCTCTTTTTCCTTCCGATCTTTTTCATTCTATACGGATTGACTCCCAACCGCTGTAAAAATGTTACGCTTCTCGCGGGAAGCCTTGTCTTTTATACATTGGGCGAGCGGCGCTATCTGCCGCTTCTGGTGGTGTCCGTTGCGGTGAATTATTTTGTGGGGCGGTTCCTCGGAGCGGGAGTTAAGGATAAAAGAGTAAATGATAAAAACAAAAATTATAGTAAAGTTAAATATAAAAACCAAAACGGAAGAGGTTATGAGCTCCGGTACAGAGAGCGAAATCGCAGAGAGTGGCGCAAGGCGGTACTGTTTTTTGCGTTGATGGGGAATCTGGGTACCTTGCTTATCTTTAAGTCGCATGCGGCCGAAGAGGCGCTGCCGCTGGGCTTGAGCTTTTATACCTTTCAGATCGCGTCCTATCTGATCGACGTCTGCCGCGGGGATGTGCCTGCGGAGCGCTCGTTTTTCAAGTTTGCGGTTTATATAACCATGTTTCCGAAGCTCGTTTCCGGGCCGCTGGTAAGCTATGGAGAGGTGTCGGAAGCTCTGGATAACAGACGGATGTCATGGCGCAATGTACAGCATGGTTTGAAGCTTTTTACGCTGGGGCTGGCGGCGAAGGTGCTTTTGGCAGACCGGATAGGGCTTTTGTGGAACGACGTGCAGGTGCGGGGCTTTGAGAGTATCTCCACGCCGCTTGCGTGGATGGGAGCTCTGGCTTTTTCCCTGAAGATCTATTTTGATTTCGGAGGCTATTCTCTTATGGCCATGGGGCTTGGCGGGATGATGGGATTTTCTCTGCCGGATAATTTTAAGACGCCCTATATGGCCAGGTCCGTGCGTGACTTTTACCGCAGATGGCATATCACGCTGGGACGATGGTTCTGCGATTATGTCTATATTCCGCTGGGAGGCAATCGCAGGGGAGAGCTGTGCACGGTCAGGAATCTGCTTATCGTGTGGGCGCTGACAGGACTTTGGCACGGCGGCCGCGGGAATTTTCTCTTGTGGGGCATTCTGCTGTGGATGCTGATCGTTGTGGAGCGGCAGATGCAGGCTTTTCTGGAGAGACATCCCGTGGGCGGCGAGAGTATCTGGAAGCAGCTTTCTATTTTTCCCCATCTGTATCTGTGGGCAGTGATCCCCGTCACATGGATGTGCTTTGCTATCACGGACGTGCGGGAGCTTGCCGTGTATCTGGGGAGAATGTTCGGTGCGGTGCCGCAGCAGATTGTGCTTCGGAATGACTGGAGCAGGGCGCTGCAGACTTACGGCGAGCTGTTCGGGCTGTGCTTTCTGGCCTGTACTCCAATGGTACGGCGGATTTACCGCAGATGCCGGGACAGTATCGTGATGGACGTGGCGCTGGCAGTTCTGTTTTGGATCTGTGTCTGGCGGATCATGGCGGAGGGTAATAATCCCTTCATGTACACGAATTTTTGATAACTATATATTGCAGAATCGATATCAATCATACAGATATAATAAGAAAGTAGTGAGGAAGCTTGGCAGGAGAAAAGATGGCGGACAGCAGAGCCGTAAACGGGCGGTTATCAGGGCGCAGGCGCAAAAGGCCCTCTGCCGCAGACAAGATATATCCCATGCTTTTGGTGGCGTTCGGATGCATTTGTCTGACCGTGACGGGAAGCTGGCATGTTTATACAGATCCGCTGCTTGGCGGCGGAAGAAAGCTCTTTGACGCGTTTAGCGCGTCCGTGAGTCTGTGGAGTGACAGTCACAGCCCGGCAGAGGATGCGGAAGATGCAGACAGCAGCGGAGGGCAGCAGAATTCCCCTCAGGGAGGAGAGAGCCCCGGTGCGGAGGAGGCGCCGGATGATCAGCAGAATACGCAGCCGGACGGATCCCAAAACGAACAGCCGGACGAACCGGACACGGGACGGGAGGATGAGACAGAGCCGGAGGAGCCAAAGGGTGTGAGCTATCAGACGGTGGAGGACGATTACTTTGCGGATGCGGTATTTATCGGAGATTCCCGGACGGTGGGTCTGTTTGAGTACGGCGGACTGGAGGAAACCGGTACCTTTTATGCCTCCACGGGGCTGACGGTTCACAAGCTGTTTACGAATAAGATCGTGCCTGTGCCCGGACAGAAAAAGAAAAAGATAACGGTGGAGGAAGCCCTCTCTCAAAATCAGTTTGCCAAGGTCTATCTGATGATCGGCATTAACGAGATGGGAACCGGAACGCCGGAGAGCTTTCTGGAGAAATACGCGGAGTGTGTAAAGCACATTCAGGAGCTGCAGCCGGATGCGGTCATCTATCTGCAGAGCATTATGAGTGTCACCGGCGAACGCTCCGAACAGGGAGACTATATCACCAATGAGGGCATTGATATCCGCAATGAGGGAATCGCCGCCATGGCGGACAACGAGAGGATCTTTTATCTGGATGTCAATGAGGCGGTATGTGACGAGACAGGGGCAATGATTCCGGACTACACGCATGACGGAGTGCATCTGAAGGCACAATATATCTCACTTTGGAAAGACTATCTGAAATGTCACGCAGTGGCACTTGACGATTCTCCTTAGAACCGATATGATGGATGGAGGGTCGGCGGGATAGTCCGGCTGTGCAGAGGAGGAGCATTTCATGAGTGGGAAGAACAAAAGGCCGGTTCTCGGAGAGAAGGGCATTTACGATGTGAGGAGTCTGGGGACTCCCAGAGTGGCGATTCTGGGTCTTCAGCATATGTTTGCCATGTTTGGCGCTACGATCCTGGTACCTATGCTTACAGGACTGGACGTGTCTACCACGCTGCTGTTTGCCGGTCTGGGGACACTTTTATTTCATTTGATCACCAAAGGCAGAGTCCCGGCATTTCTGGGCTCTTCTTTTGCTTTTCTGGGAGGTTACTGGGCTATCGCTCCCATGGCGGACGGGGTGCCCAACAAAGAGCTGCTGCCCTATGCGTGCTTCGGCGTGGCATGTTCCGGGCTGCTGTATCTGGTTCTGGCGCTTTTGATCAAGCTGTTCGGCGCGGAGAAGGTTATGCGCTTTTTCCCGCCCATCGTCACGGGACCGTTGATCATTGCGATCGGTCTCACCTTGTCCCAGACGGCTATTGACAATTGTTCGGCGGACTGGCTGATCGCTGTGGCGGCCATCGCGCTGGTGGTGATCTGCAATATCTGGGGCAGAGGCATGGTAAGGATTGTTCCCATCATTATCGGTGTGGCAGGCTCCTATCTGCTGGCTGCTGTGCTGGGGCGCGTGGACTTTACTCCCGTGGCACAGGCGGACTGGATCGGATTGCCCGTTCATTGGGATGCCACGGTGTTTTCCATATTCAAGGGCGGCGACGTGTCTCTGATGATCACTGCCGTCATCACCATCATGCCTCTGGCGCTTGCTACCATTGTGGAGCATATCGGTGATATCTCGGCTATTTCTTCTACTGTGGACAGAAATTATATTGAGGATCCGGGTCTGCACCGCACCCTGCTGGGGGACGGAGCCGCCACGATTCTTGCTTCGTTGTTTGGAGCTCCGGCCAATACCACCTACGGGGAGAACACAGGGGTTCTGTCCCTCACCAAGGTGTTTGACCCTATGGTCATCCGACTGGCTGCAGGCTTTGCGATATTGTTTTCCTTCTCTCCCAAGGTGGCGACATTGATCGGCTGTATGCCCACCGCCACTGTTGGGGGTGTGTCGCTGGTGCTCTACGGTATGATCTCTGCGGTGGGTGTCCGCAATGTGGTGGAGAGCAAGGTTGATTTCTCGCGGAGCCGCAATATTATCATCGCGGCTTTGATTCTGGTATTGTCTATCGGTATCAAATACAGCGCGGCGGGTGCTATCGCCTTTCAGGTGGGGGAACTCACCATCAGTCTGTCGGGTTTGGCAGTGGGCGCGCTGGCAGGTATCATACTGAATGCGCTTCTTCCCAATCAGGATGCGCAGGTTCGGAGGAAATGAATACTATAGGGGTATAAATATGCGGCGCGGAGTATTGAAATGAACATTGTTGATATGCATTGTGACACTATATCGGAGATCCTGAATCACAGACGACGGGGAGAGTCCTGTGAGCTTCGGCAGAATGCGCTTCACATCGATCTGGAGCGCATGCGCGGGAGCGGGTATCTGCTGCAGAATTTTGCGATGTATGTGAATGCGGGAGGAGAGTCTTCGCCCTGGGAGGAGGTCTGTGCTCTGTATGAAATATATCGGGAAGCGTTGGAGGCCAACGCGGATATTCTGGCGCCGGTGTATTCCTATGAGGATATCGGGAAAAACCGTGCTGCGGGGAAGCTGTCCGCGCTGCTCACGGTGGAGGAGGGAGCAGTCTGCATGGGAGAGCCGGAGAAACTGGAACGGCTCTATGAGATGGGTGTGCGGATGCTGACGCTGACATGGAATTACCCCAATGAGCTGGGGTATCCCAATCTGGACAGCCGGGTCGGAAAGCAGGTCTGGGAGCGCTGCAGGAGATTGCGGGAAGGAAGCTGCACGGAGCCGGAGCGGGTCGATATTCGGGAGGCTCTGGCTCATTATCTCGGCACACCGGACACAGAGAGAGGACTCACCGGGCGGGGACGGGAGTTCGTGGGGCGCATGGAGCGGATGGGCATGATCATAGATGTATCGCATCTGTCTGACGCGGGATTTTATGATGTGCTGCGATACACGCATAAGCCTTTTGTGGCCAGTCATTCCAACGCCAGGGAGGTATGCGGCTGCGTGAGGAATCTGACGGACGATATGATACGGAAGCTGGCGGAGCGGGGCGGCTGCATGGGGCTTAACTTCTGTGCGGATTTTCTGGAGACAGTGCCCGCCGGACAGGAGAATCCGGGTACGCTGCAGTCCGTGGTTCGTCATGCGAAGCATATCGTCAGAGTGGGCGGCATGGAGGTGCTGGGGCTCGGCAGTGATTTTGACGGCATTGACACCAACAGAGATCTGCCGGGAGCGCAGAGCATGGACCGTTTGTGGGATGCTTTGCATAAGGCGGGATTTACGGAGAGGCAGCTGGACAGGATATTCGGTGAAAACGTGCTGCGGGTATACAGGGAGGTGTTATGATGGATTTGACGAGCAGAATCTACAGGGTGAATCGGATTGACGGCGATTACGCGTATCTGCTGCAGGAGGATTTGGAGGACGCTGCGGAGAAGTGTGTGGCGAGGGCTCTGCTGCCTGCGGAGATTTCGGAGGGCAGCAGGCTCTTGTATGAATGTCTGCAGTATGAGCTTCTGTGAAGTCACAGGGGATTTGATTTTAGACATGAAAAAATGGAAGCAAGGAGGCTCGAACTCCTGACCTTTCGCGTGTGAGGCGAACGCTCATCCCGGCTGAGCTATGCTTCCATGGATTCTATTATAGCATGTCTGATAAGATTTGCAAGTCTATTTTATAAGTGGTTTTCAAAACTATTTCTCGGAACATTCACTCGATTTGATGTTGTAATTTAATGCGAAACATGGTATAAATATATTATTACACAGTTTAGAAAGGTTTGCAATATCATGAGCGACAGGGAAAACATAAGCAAAGACGGGTTGGAGACATTTCATATTATTTCGGACGGTTCCTGCGATCTGCCACCGGAGCTGGCTGCTGAAAAGAATATTACGGTGGTTCCGTTTTATGTATCGTTTGACGATGAACATTATGAGAAGGAGATTGCGGAAGTGGGTATTCGGGACTTCTATCAGAGGATGGTGGACAATCCCAGGATTTTTCCCAAGTCCTCCATGCCCTCCGTACAGGATTTTATCGATGTGTTCCTGCCATATGCGGAGGCAGGGACTCCCGTTATCTGCATCTGTATCACCACAAAGTTTTCAGGTTCTTATCAGTCGGCCATGAATGCGAAGGAAATGGTGCTCGAGGAGCATCCGGAGGCACGGATCACGGTGATTGACTCTACGATCAATACGGTTCTTCAGGGACTTTATGTGCTTGAGGCAGCCAATATCAGAGACAGCGGTGCAGATTATGATACGGCTGTGGCGAGACTGGAGGAGATCAAGAGTACCGGACGTATCTTCTTTACGGTGGGAGATATGGAGTATTTAAAGCATGGAGGACGCATCGGCAAGGTGGCCGGAGTGGCGGGCAGTGTGCTGGGCATCCGCCCGGTCATCACTTTAAAGCAGGGTGAGATTTTCCCATCGGGTATCGGCAGGAGCCGCAAGGGCACCACGGGGAAATGCATTGATCTGCTGCTGAACTATCTGAAGGAAGAGAACGCCGGATTTGAGCGTTTCAGCATTGCCGTGGGCTTTGGATATGATTATGAGGAGGCGGAGGCCTTCCGGGACAGGGCAATTCAGGCCTTGCGGGATCACGGATATGAAATTGAGAGTATTCCTATCTTGCAGATCGGTGCTACGATCAGTGTACACACGGGTCCTTATCCTTTGGGATTCGGTATTGTGGAAAAGGGTGTGCTTTAGAGACGGCAGGCATTCCACAGTTCTCTGACATTGGAAAAGGAATAGTCGGCAGGATATTCCGTTTCGGTCATGTCTTCGGGCCCGGCCTCTCCGGTGAATAGTACGCAGGTATCCACTCCGGCGTTGATACCGCAGGCGATATCGGTGTAGAGTCTGTCTCCTGCCACCAGTGTCTGTTCTTTGGTGAAGCCGAAGCGCTCCAGACACAGCTCTACTACCGCAGGACTGGGCTTGCCCAGATACGCGGGCTGCCTGTTTGTGGTATCCGTGAGCATCCGGCAGATGGCGCCGCAGTCAGGTACGAAGCCAAAGTCGATGGGGCAGCGCAGGTCGGGATTGGTGCCATAGAAAGGAATATCCATGGTGAGCAGGACCTTGCTTGCCTGGGTCAGTTTTTCATAATTGAGTTCACTGTCATAGGCAATTACTGCGCAGGCGATATGGTCTTCGCAGTGCTCTGTGATGGTGAGTCCGTTTTTTCGAAGCTCGGCGATGAAGGATGCCGTACCCAGCACATATATTTTCTCATTACTATAATTTTCCAGCAAAAACTTTAAAGTCAGATAGCCGGAGGTGACGAACTGGTCCTCCGTGGTCTGCAGATCAAACACTTCCCGGAAACGGCGGACATAATCCGCGCCGCTCTTAGTGGAATTGTTGGTGATAAAGCAGGCCTTTCCGCCGATGGCGTCAATGTATTCCAAAAGCTCCCTGCTTCCGTCGAGCAGTGTGTCTCCCACGGCCAGCGTGCCGTCTATATCAAACAAAAACAGCTTTTTATCTTTGAGGGAAGAGAGATCTTTCCTGTTTTCAATCGTAGTTATCTTGTCTGTTTTTTCCATATGCTGTGAATCCCCGCTTGTTTATAGATTATTTCCGTTTATTTTAGTTGCTCGCATCATTGTGATCGGCTTATCGGTTTCCGAATGTCCGTTCAATTTATAATTATACACTACTTTTGACTTTCAATCTATGATACATTAAACAAAAATTTGAAGAGTTTAAAGTTGATTTAAGATTTCTCGATTAAAATGGTTGTCAGAACTTATAGAAATCCGAAGAGATTGAAGAATGGGGGCGGGAGAATCCCGGGAAAGGAGAGTGTTGAAGAAATGGGATATCAGGATATATTCAAGAGATATGAGTTGAAGTATCTGATTACCGAGGAGCAGAAAAGTGTGCTTCTCGAAGCGATGGAGTCATACATAAGGCCGGATGAATATGGTCGGAACACAATCTGCAATATTTATTGTGATACGCCGGACTATCTCCTGGTGAGGCGTTCTCTGGAGAAGCCTGTTTATAAGGAGAAGCTGAGAGTGCGGAGTTACGGCAGAGCGACGAGAGAGAGTCAGGTTTTTCTGGAACTAAAGAAAAAATATAAGGGAGTGGTCTATAAGCGTCGTATCAGTGTGCCGGAGCGGGAGGCCATGGATTATCTGGTCTGTGGAACGGCTTTGAAGGGCAGAGGTCAGATTGCGGAGGAAATCGCCTGTTTTACAGAATTATATCGGCAGCTGGCCCCGGCAGTCTATCTTTCCTATGAGAGGGAGGCTTTTTATGGGAGGCAGGACAGGGAGCTGCGCATCACCTTTGACGAAAATATCCTCTGGAGAAAACAGGAATTGTCATTATGCGCAAGGTCCTACGGACTGCCTGTTCTGGAGCCTGAAACCGTGCTGATGGAGATTAAACTTGCAGGCGCTATGCCGCTTTGGCTGTGCAGGCTGCTGTCAGAAAATAAAATTTATCAGACAGGTTTTTCCAAGTACGGAAGAGCTTACGGGCAGATGACGGAGTTGGGGAAAAGCGGAAATTATTCACAGAATGAGATTTATTTGGGAGGAAGAAAATATGCCTGACAATTTATTCGGCGGAATTTTTGATTCCGCTTCACAAAGTGTGATTTCGGTAGGAGCTTTTCTGCTCTGTATCGGTGTATCGCTTATAATCGGTCTGTTTTTGGCTGTTATACATGGGTATCAGGCCGGACACAGCCAGAGCTTTCTGGTGACGCTGGCGCTGCTTCCGGCGGTGGTGTGTGTGGTGATCATGATGGTGAACGGCAATGTGGGGGCAGGTGTGGCTGTGGCGGGAACCTTCAGTCTGGTGAGGTTTCGTTCGGCGCCCGGAACCGCAAAGGAGATCAGCGCGATCTTTCTGGCCATGGGGGCAGGACTGATTGCGGGTATGGGATATCTGGCGTACGCATTGCTTTTTGCGCTGATCCTGGGAACTGCAGGGTTTGTGTATCATCGGTTTTGCCGGTACAAGTACCGCCCGGAGCAGTGCAAGACCTTATCCGTCACAATCCCGGAGAATCTGGATTATGGGGATGTGTTCGAGGAGATACTGCGGCAGTTTACGAAGAGCTATGAGCTGGAGCATGTGAAGACCAGCAATATGGGAAGCCTGTTTAAACTGACTTATCGGGTGGAGCTGCAGGCGGATGCCAGCGAGAAGGAATTGATTGACAAGCTGCGCTGCAGAAACGGAAATCTGGAGATTGTGCTGTCAAAACGGGAGACGCCTGCGGGAGAGCTGTGACAGACGGCACAGAGACAGGCACAGAGACAGACACAGAGACGGACACGTAGACAGACAGGAAAGAGGCGGAGTGATGAAGAGTAAAGTGATGAGGATGCGATATACTATAACTGCGACGGCTGCAGCGGTGCTGCTGTGCAGCAGTATTTTTTCCGGCTGTGGTTTGGCGGAGAGCGCAAATGCGGGAGAGGTGACGCTCCTGAATGTGTCGGACATGTTCAGCGCTCGGGATCGGGAGATCGGATATGATGAATCGGAGTGTGTCCGTATCGTTCTGCAGGGCAGCACTGCGCAGGCGGATTCCCCGAATGTGACGATAGAGGGCAATGTGGTGACGGTCGCCGCGGAGGGAAGTTATCTGATCTCAGGTTCTCTGCAGGGCCGGCTGGTAGTGGAGGCGGATAAGTCGGATAAGATTCATCTGATCCTGGACGGTGCGGACATTTCCTGTGAGAACAGTGCGGCGCTGTATGTGCAGCAGGCCGGCAAGGTGTTTGTGACCACTGCGGCGGACAGCGAAAACAGTTTCCGGACCGTCGGGGAGTATGAAGCCATAGATAGTCACAATATTGACGGTGCAGTCTATGCCCGGGATGATATCACTTTTAACGGAGAGGGTTCTCTGAAGGTAAGTTCGGATGTTGGCCACGGCATTGTCTGTAAGAATGATCTGGTGATTGCCGGGGGTGATTATGAGATTGCGGCGGGGCGGCACGGACTTCAGGGGAAGGACAGCGTGCGCATTGCAAACGGCAATCTGGTGATCCGTGCGGGTACGGACGGCATTCACTCCGGCAATGATGAGGATGACACGGTGGGGTTTACCTATATTGAGGGCGGCAGTCTCACGATCACGGCGGGTGACGACGGAATTCATTCCGATACCCGGCTTGTAGTCGCCGGCGGCAGTATTCAGGTGAATGAGAGTTATGAGGGACTTGAGGGCGCCTCTATTGAGATTGTGGACGGCGAGATCGTCGTGTATGCGGAGGATGACGGACTGAATGCCGCCGGCGGAAACGACGGCAGCGGCGGAGAAGCGCGCGAGGGCGAGGGCGAAGGCGGGGGCCGCGGAGACTTTGGAGACTTCGGCAAAAATCCCTTTGCTGCCAGTGCGGACAATGCCATTATTATTTCGGGCGGCAAAATCACAGTCAATGCGGATGGAGACGGCATCGATTCCAATGGCGGCCTGTATGTCAATGCGGGTGAGATCGTGGTCTTCGGCCCTGTAAATGGAGGAAACGGCGCATTGGATTCCAGCGGCGAGGCTGTCATCAGAGGAGGATCTGTCATAGCTTTGGGTGCAAGTCAGATGGCGGAGAATTTCGGCGCGGATTCGGAGCAGTGTTCTATCCTGGTGAGTGTGTCCGGTATGCAGGCTGCAGGCACCACTGTGGAGCTGCGTGACAGCTCCGGCGAGGTATTGATGAGCTGCGTGTCTCCCAAAGCTTATAACTCTGCAGTATTCAGCTGCGGGGATATTCAGGTGGGGCAGACCTATACTGCGGTTATGGGACAGGAGACTGTGGAGGTGGAGATGACCGACACGATTTATGGCAGCGGTATGAGATTCGGTCCCGGAGGGGGATTTGGCGGAGAGCACAAAAGACCGGAAAGGAAACCAATGCCCCTACAGTAACAGTTTTCCCAAACCGTGTCTGAAGCTCAGGCATCTTGTCTTTCGTCGGAAAAAATGATAAAATAGCATGGTATATTTTGTTATGGAAGATTTTGTCAGACAGAGGCGACAATGTGTGAACGGAAAGGCGAGGCTTTGATGAGAATAGCAGGCAATACGGCAAACGTAGAGGGATATCCCGAAGACACGGGCAGAAGGATAGATTGCAGATTTGTTTTTTGGGGGATACTGGCATTGGCTGTTCTCATCCGGGTGATCGGATTTGGCAGTCTGCCCTGGGGAGTCAATCAGGATGAGGCCATGGGCGCGGTGGATGCGTGGGCGTTGTCACTGTACGGAACGGATCGCTTCGGAGTACGGCTTCCCGTGCATTTCAGCGCATGGCAGGTAAGTCAGATGAGCGTGCTGTTATCTTATCTGATGATTCCCTTTATCCGGGTGTTCGGATTCCACACATGGGTGATCCGTCTGCCCATGCTGCTTGTGAGTCTCGGTTCGGTTGTGCTGGTATATCTCATCGGGAAACAGCTTTTCGGAAGACGTTTCGGACTGACCGCCATGGCGCTCACGGCGGTCAATCCATGGCATTTTATGCAGAGCAGATGGGCCATCGACTGCAATCTGTTTCCCCATGTGTTTTTGCTGGCTTTTTATCTTTTGCTTCTTGGCCTGCGGAAGAAGAGATTTCTGTATCTGTCCATGTTTTTCTTTGGGCTGACCTTTTACTGCTACGGCATCGCGGTGTATTCCGTGACGCCGTTTTTGGCTGTTTTTGCTCTGTGGGGCATGAGAAAAAAGCTGTTTTCCTTCCGGCAGGTGTTACTGTCCGTAGTTATTTTCGGGTTGACGGCGCTGCCTGAGATTCTGGTGATGGCCATCAATCTGTTTCATCTGGAGACCATCGAGACGGGACTGATCACCATGAGCCGTTTTCCGGAGACGCTGCGGGGAAATGATATTCTGTTCCTGAACTTTTCGTTTTCGCAGCTCTGGAAAAATATCCGGGCCATGGTAAGCTGCAGCTTTGTGCAGCTGCCGGATTACTGGTTCAACGCGATTCCCGCTTTCGGTCCCATGTACCATATCAGTATCCCCTTCATGGCGGGGGGCGCGGCGCTTTTGACAAGGGATCTGTTCCGGGAGCGGGATGTGGAACGGCAGGCAGGGAAGCTTGCGCTCTGGGGATTTCTGCTCACGGGAGTCTGGGTGGGATTGATCACCGGCGAGGTGAATGTCAATCGGATCAATATCATTTTTTATCCGTTGATCATGGTAAGTGCATATTGTATCTGCAGGCTGGCGGAGAGGAGCGGTAAATGGCTTGTTTTGGCGGGAGCCGCTTACGCGCTGTGTGCGGTGCTGTTTGTGGGAGCCTATTTTACGGTTTATCCGAGGGAGTCGGCACAGTATTATAATGGAGAATTTCTGGAGGCCGTGCAGACTGCGGACGGACAGGAATGTGAAAAACTGTATATCACGGGCAATATGGGATGGCAGTTTAATCTGTCCATGGCGGAGATCCTGACACAGTATGCCTGCCGTATCGATGCGCATTATTTTCAGGAGAAAACCCTGGTCACCGGAGGCAGGACGCTGTTGCCGTATTCCGAGAGATATCATTATATTAATGCAAAAAGCTTCGATTGGGCATCCTGTGACAAGGAGGCTCTGTATCTTGTGCAGGAGCAGGATCTGGAGGAGATAGATTCTGATTATGAGGTGATCTGGGAGAACGACGGATTTCGGATATTGAGTCTGGAAGGAGGACGGCGGACAATTGAGTGAGGAAGGTCTGGTAATCGGAATCGTGGCCCATGTGGACGCGGGCAAAACCACGCTGGCGGAGAGTATGCTCTATCTGGGCGGACAGATCAGAAAGCCCGGCAGGGTGGATCACAAGGATACTGTGCTGGACAATTTTGCGCTGGAGAGAGAGCGGGGCATCACGATTTTTTCCAAGCAGGCAAGATTTGGATGGCATGATATGGAGCTGACTCTTTTAGATACGCCGGGGCATGTGGACTTCTCGGCAGAGATGGAACGGACGCTGCAGGTGTTGGACTGTGCGGTGTTAGTGATAAACGGGGCGGATGGCGTGCAGGGGCATACCCGCACGCTGTGGAGGCTTCTGGAGCGGTATGAGATACCGGTTTTTTTGTTTATAAATAAAATGGATCAGCCCGGAACCGACAGTGGCAGGCTGATGGAATCGCTGACAAGACAATTGGATGAAAACTGCGTGGCGTTTCCGGCTGATCGTGAGCTTGCGGATGGACCCGGCGACGGAGATCGGGATGAGATTACGGGCGTGTTTGCGGAGGAGCTGGCCACCTGTGAGGAAGGGTTGATGAACGCCTATCTGGAGCGGGGAGCGCTGACCCGGGAAGAGATTGCGGAGGCTGTGGCACAGCGCAGAGTGTTTCCGTGCTATTTTGGAGCCGCTCTTCATGTGGACGGCGTGGAGACGCTTTTGGACGGCATTGCCGCCTATGGTTCCGGGCCGGTGTATTCGGAGGAGTTCGGGGCCAGGGTATTTAAGATTTCCAGAGATCCCGGGGGAGCCAGGCTGACGCATCTGAAGGTCACGGGCGGAAGCATCCGGGTGAAGATGCCCATTCTCTCGGAGAAGGTCAATCAGATCCGCATTTACAACGGAGCAGCCTTTGAGGCGGTGGAGGAAGTATGTGCGGGGCAGATCTGTGCGGTGACGGGATTGACGCAGACTTATGCGGGACAGGGTCTGGGTGCGGAACCGGAGAGTGTGCTGCCGGTGCTGGAACCGGTGCTCACCTACCGGGTAGAGCTGCCGGATGGAGAGGATGCGGTGCAGGCTCTGGGGAAGCTTCGCAGGCTGGAGGAGGAAGAGCCGCTGCTGCATATCGTGTGGCAGGAGGAGAGCCGGGAGATCCACGCGCAGGTTATGGGCGAGGTTCAGATCGAGGTCTTAAAAAGGCTGATCGCCGAGCGGTTCGGGCTGGAGGTAGAGTTCGGTGAGGGGAGCATTGTATATAAAGAAAGCATTGCTGACCGCGTCATAGGAATCGGTCATTTTGAACCGCTGCGGCACTATGCGGAGGTTGAGCTTTTGCTGGAGCCGGGAGAGCGGGGAAGCGGTCTGCAGTTTGCCAGTCTGTGCAGTGAGGACATGCTGGACAGAAACTGGCAGAGACTCGTTCTCACGCATCTGGAAGAAAAGGTTCATGTGGGTGTGCTGACGGGATCGCCTGTCACGGATATGAGAATCCTTCTGGTAGGGGGCAGGGCGCATCTGAAGCATACGGAGGGCGGAGACTTCCGGCAGGCTACTTACAGGGCTTTGCGGCAGGGACTGCGCTGCGGCAGGAGTATTCTGCTGGAGCCTGTGTTTGCCTTTGTGCTGGAGCTGCCCACAGAGTATCTGGGGCGGGCCATGTCGGATATGCAGCGCATGCACGGGAGCTTTGATGTGCCCCGGACGGAAGGCGGACGCAGCGTTCTCACGGGCAGAGCTCCGGTGGCTGCCATGCGCGACTACCAGAAAGAGGTTTATGCCTATACCCATGGGGAGGGACAGCTCTCCTGCATTCTGGACGGCTATGAGCCGTGTCACAATGCGGAGGAAGTGATCGCGGAGCGGGGGTACGATCCGGAGGGAGATCCGGAGAATCCCACGGGTTCTGTGTTCTGTGCCCACGGGGCGGGGTTTGTGGTGAACTGGGATCGCGTGGCGGAATACGCCCATGTGGAGCTGTCGGAAAGTGTGCGGCGGCTTGCGGAGGAAGGCGGAGAGGCCTGCGAAAAGGAAGGCAGGGAGAAATACCCGGGGGGATACGCGCAGGGGAATGCAGCAGCCGCGGCAGCAAGATCATCGTCCGGCAGGGGAGAGCCGGAACGATATATCACACAGGAGGAGATCGAGACGATCTTCAGACAGACCTATGGGGGACGGGAGCATGACCAGCGCAGGAGACGCCGTTATCATATTACACACCGGGACAGGAGCGCAGGAGGCGGGACGGTCCCGACAGGCGCGGGGAAAGCCGGGAAGACTGTGACGCCGAAGGAAGAGTGTCTGTTGGTGGACGGGTATAATATCATTTTTGCCTGGGAGGAGCTTCGCAGTCTGGCACAGATCAACATTGACAGCGCCAGGGACCGTCTCATGGATATTATGAGCAATTATCAGGGAATCCGGGGCGGGACGCTGATACTGGTCTTTGACGCTTACCGGGTGAAAGGGAATCCGGGCAGTGTGCTGCAGTATCACAATATCCATGTGGTCTACACCAGGGAGGCGGAGACGGCGGATCAGTATATCGAGAAGACGGTTCATGGAATGACGGACAGGTTTCAGGTGACGGTGGCCACTTCGGACGCTCTGGAGCAGATGATCATCTGGGGGGCGGGAGCTTTGCGCATGTCAGCCGCAGGACTGTATGCTGCGGTGGAGGAGGCCATGGGGGCGATGCGGGAGGAGTATACGGAGCGGGACAGCAGGATTGCGTTCAGGCCTTTTTTGTGATAAGATACACACTGGGAGGAGTACAGCCATGATTTATCAATTTTTACCCGAGGGCGGCAGCAGCCTTTATGTCTTTGCCGGAATCCTGTTTGGGTTTATCGCCACAGTTTTTGCAACGGGAAAACTCAGCTCTTATCTGCCCAAGGACGGCGGCAGGGAGTTCGCTCATGACGGGAAGCTCTCCGCGGGGAAGCCGCGCGGGGCAGGCATTATTTTTGTGCTGGTGTTTGTGGCGGCCGCTCTGCTCTTTATTCCTCCGCAGGCGGAGATGACGATCTATCTGATCCTGATTGCAATCAGTATGCTGACAGGTTTTTTGGACGACGCTTCCGAGAAGCCCTGGGGCGAGTATAAGAAGGGATTTCTTGATCTGTGCGTGGCGGCTCTGGTGGCCATGACATTTTTGAAATACAATTCCAATGTGGTGGAGCTTGCGCTTTTTCATGTGAAATTTGTGCTGCATCCTGTGATTTTTGCGCTGCTTGTGGTAGTGCTGGTGTGGGGCTCCGTGAATGTGACAAACTGCGCCGACGGAGTGGACGGGCTGTCCGGAACGCTGGGAATCATCACACTCATGACGATCTACCTCATCGACCGGATCAAGGACAGGCCTGAGAACTTTTCGTTCGGAATACTGCTCTTTTCGGTGTGCATTCTGGGCTATCTTTGGTACAATGCCACCCCCAGCAAGCTGATGATGGGCGATGCAGGCAGCCGGGCCATGGGGCTGTTTATCAGTATCGCTATCCTGAAGACCGGCTGTCCGGTGCTCTATCTCCCGGTGGCGTGCGTACTGATTCTGGACGGCGGCCTGGGACTTTTGAAGGTGGCGCTGCTGCGGTTTTTGAAGATTCGTATTCTGACTCATGTGAGAACGCCCCTGCACGATCATGTGCGAAAGGTGTGGGAGTGGTCCAACACGCAGACCGTATACCGCTTTGCGATCATTCAGATCATTGTGTCCGCGGCGGTAGTGTTCGGGATACAGATGTAAAACAGTATGACTTGAGAGAAGGATGGTATAGAGATGTATGATCAATTGACACCCAGCGACATCAAAAAGATGGAGGAAGAGATCGAATACCGGAAGCTTGTGGTGCGGCCCAAAGCTCTGGAGGATGTGAAGGAGGCCAGGGCCCACGGGGATCTGAGCGAGAATTTTGAATATCATGCGGCCAAGAAGGTGAAGAACCAGAACGAGAGCCGGATCCGTTATCTGGAGAGAATGATCCGGACGGCAAAGGTGATATCTGAGGATTCGGCAGCGGATGAGGTGGGTATCAACAACACGGTGACGGTGGCTTTTCTGGATGACGGGAGCGAAGAGACTTATAAGATCGTGACAACGGTGCGGGGAAATTCTCTGGAGGGCCTGATCAGCAACGAGTCTCCTCTGGGCAGGGCATTGCTCGGCAGGAAGACGGGGGAGACGGTTCATGTGCAGGTGAGCGACACGGTGGGCTATGATGTGCGCATCGTCAAATTTGAAAATACCGTGGATGACGGAGATCGGATAAGGAGTTTTTAGATGAAAAAATATCTGTTGTTTGATTTGGACGGAACCTTGATCAATGGATTCAGCCCGGAGCAGGCGGAGGAAGCACAGGAGAAATACCGGGAGCGGTCTGAGGACACAGGTATTTTCGAGAATGAGGTGTATGAGGGGATTCCTCAGATGCTTCGGAATCTGCAGTCTAAGGGGCTGTTTCTGGCGGTGGCTTCCTCCGAGCCTCAGGCGTCTGTGGAACGGATTCTGGAGCATTTTGATCTGAGGAAATACTTTTCGGTGGTAGTGGGAAAGAAACAGGACGAACCGGGTTCGTCCGACGGCGCCGGGGAAAACAGGGATGAGGTTGTACAGGAGGCGCTGAATGATCTGTTCGCCTATAAGCCCATACAGCGTAGTCAGGTCTATATGATCGGAGACCGTGGCTCTGATGCGGAGAGCGCCAGGGCGATGGGGATTGAGGCAGTGGGTGTGACCTATGGCTGCGGCAGCATGGAGGAGCTCAAGGAGGCCAGGGCGGACTATATCGTGCGCAGCGTGGAGGAGCTGGAGAGCTTTTTGCTGCGGGGCTTGGAGGAAGAGAAGGGGGAAAACAGACCGGAGGGCTTAACCTTTCGGAGAATCTGGGTGATGCTCTACTCTTTTTTGCTGTTTATGGCAGTGCGCAATATCGTGATGTACGCGGTAGATCTGATCTGCGTACAATTGTGGGATATGACGCTGCCGGCGGCCCTGGATGCCTTTTTGTTTGTGCGTGATCCGGCGGCTCTGGAGGGCGCTCAGTTTGCTTTCACCGGCAATCAGGGTGTGCTGAAATCCGCTCTGGGATTCGTGGGAGGCGGACTGGCTGTCTTGTCCAACGCAAAGCTTTTGATCGGGAAGACAAAGGAAGAGACGAAGCTGAGCCATCTGCGCAGAGAGAGCAGCGGGAGTTATCTGCTGCTTGCCGGGGCCGTGGCGGGAGCGGTGCTGGGGTTAAATCTTCTGCTGGAGCTGCTTGGCCTGATCAATAAGTCCGGAGCATATCAGGCAGTGCAGAAGGATCAGTATTCCGCGGCTTTTCTCTTGGGACTGATCACCTTCGGCGTGATCTCTCCCGTGGCGGAGGAGCTTTTGTTTAGGGGCATTATTCACAATTATCTGCGCAGGTTTATGAAGCCGAAGCTGGCGCTGGTTATCTCATCTGCGCTGTTTGGCATTTATCACATGAATTATGTACAGGGAATGTACGGGTTTCTCATGGGCTGCCTGATCGCCTATGCCTATGAGTATTTCGGGGACTTCCGGATGGCGCTGGCGGTACATGCGTCCGCCAATATTCTGGTGTATTGTCTGACTTATACATCGATTGTCACCACAGGCTTTGTGAGCTGGCCGGTATGTCTGGTGTTCGCCGCGCTGGCGGTGTGCTGCCTGTGGACGCTGAGTAAAAGAAAGAATGTATTTTAGGCTCTTTTTGGGGGGAAGGGGCCGGAGAAAGAGGCATAAAATTGATGAATGTGCTGCAGGAGATACGAAAATTTATTGTAAAATTCATAAAAGAGCGAAAGATCAGGATTGCGGCGGGAATCTTATTTCTGGCCGCAGAACTGTTTTTTTTCTTTGGGACGGATGCGCTGCTGGAGGAGGAAGTACATTTTCTGACCGGGGAGGGTTTGTGGGATGTGGCACTGTCGGAGGAGATCCCTTCTGTCTGTCAGGAGTTTGTGCCTGCCCACAGATCCCTGAGATCAGTGAGCTTTCGCATGGATCTGACCGAGGTGACGAAATGGGACGGAACGGTGGTTGTGTCTGTGCAGGATGAGGACTATCAGGTGCTGTTTGAGGAGAGCAGACCGTATTATGCGATTACGGATTGTGCCTACACGGATGTGGAGGTCAATCTGAAGCTGTCGCCCCGCAGACATTATTATCTGACTATCTACTGTACTCCTTCTTCCGCGGGAGAATATCCCAAAATCAGTGTGTGCGGCAGGGAGTATGAGCTGCCTGAAAGCCGGAGTCTGAGCTATGGGGAGGAACAGCCGGGGCAGCATCTGGTGAGCCGTTACAGCTATGCGGATGCGCTGACCTTTCCCCGGGCGGCCATGGCTGCGGCCCTGTGTCTGCTGGCTGCGGCAGGTGTGATATTCGGACTGCCCGGGCATCCGTATGCGCGCCGGGCCGCAGCGGCATTTCTGCTTTTGGCCGCGCCTGTAACGCTGGGCTGGAGGCTGGAGACTCTGATCTGTGATCTAAACTTTTATCTTCCCTTTGCCATGAAGTGGAATATCGGATTGATGGTGGCGCTGGAGCTTTTGGTACTTTTGGCCACGCACTCGCCGCGTGTCAGCATTGTCCTGTCTAACACCGCGGTGACGGCGCTGTATTCTGCCAATTATTTTATGCGCCAGTATCGGGGCACCTCTCTGCGCATGAATGATTTTACCGCTGCGGGAACAGCCACAAAGGTGATGGGGGCATATGATCTGAGTCCCGACAGTGCGCTGGCGTTTATCTGGGGGATATTGATTGTGTTTGTAGTGTTTGGCCTGCAGACGAAAGCCGCCGGGACCGACCGGCACAAAAACGGCGTGAAGCTTGCAATTTCTTATTCAGTCACTTCTGTGCTGACTGCCTTGGCAGTTCTGTGGGGGGGATATCAGCTGCTCTACACGGATATGCTGGCCCGGGCGGGGTTTGAGGGCAGGGATATCGTCGGGTTTGACTATGAGCTGATCTATTCCTTTGACGGATATTTGGTGGGCACCTGCATCGAGATCCAGAATTCCCGGATTGTGAAGCCGGAGGGGTATTCCGTGGAATTGGTTGAGCAAATCCTCACGGAAGCCGCGGCGTCGGAGGATCAGACGGGAGAAAGTCAGGTACAGCCGAACGACTCTGCCGCGGATCGCTCGAAGCTGCCCCATGTGATCGTGGTGATGAACGAGAGTCTCGCGGATATACGGGTGGCGGGTGATGTGGAGCTGAGTCAGGAGAATCTGGGATTTATGAAATCCCTGCGCGAGAATACGATAAACGGGTGGGTGAACGCATCCACGTTTGGCGGCGGTACTGCAAATTCCGAGTTTGAGCTGCTGACGGGCTGCAGCATGGCCTTTTTGTCGGTGAATTATTATCCTTATCAGCAGGCTCTGAACAAGCCTGTGAATTCCATGGTCAGCAGGATGAAGGAGAACGGCTACACCGCGATATCCATGCATCCCGAGAGCGCGGGCAACTGGAACAGGAGAAATGTCTATCGTTATTACGGCTTTGACACCATGCTTTGGAAACAGGATTTTGAGGGGGAGGAGATCGTTCACAGCGGTGTGTCGGATGCGGCTACCTATCGGCGAATCATAGAGCTTTATGAGAACAGAGAACTGGGGGAAAAGCTGTTTGTCTTTGACGTGACCATGCAGAATCACGGCGGATATACCGAGGACGAGGCGCCCTATGCGGTGACTGCTCTGAATCTGCAGGAGGAGCAGATCGACCAGTATCTGTCTCTGGTCAAGATTTCAGACGACGCGTTTGCCGGGCTGGTGCATTATTTTGAGGAGCAGGATGAGAAGGTGGTGATCTGTATGTTCGGGGATCATCAGCCGTGGATCTTTGATCTGATCGCAGGTACGGTTCCTGCGGAGGGCAGCGGGTCCTCCGGTGAGGTGATGAACAAGTATAAGACGCCTTTTGTCATCTGGGCCAATTATGATATTGAGGAGGCCCGTGATCTGGATATCAGCATGAACTATCTGGGAGGCCTTCTGATGCGGACGGCGGGAATCCCTCTTTCTCCCTATTTCCGGTTTCTGGAGCAGGAGAGAGAGCAATATCCCATCGTAACAGTCAACGGCTATGTGGACAGTGCAGGGGAATATTTTGGCTGGGGCAGCGAAGAGGATGAGTTTTCCGGGTATAAGATGCTGCAGTATAATTATCTGTTTGACGACGAGAAGGTGGATTGGGGGTACTGATATATGAAGTTTTCTGTTATAGTGGTGGCCCTGAATCCGGGAGATAAGCTGCTGCGGACGGTTGAGAGCGTGCTGGAGCAGAGCTGTGGGGATTATGAGATTGTGGTAAAGGACGGCGGAAGCACCGACGGCTCGCTGGAGAGTCTGCCGCAGGATGAGCGCATTCACGTCTATACCGAGGCGGACAGCGGCATTTATGACGCCATGAATCAGGCGGTCAGAAGGGCTTGCGGAGAATATCTGCTGTTCCTGAACTGCGGCGATGTATTTTATGACGCAGGAGTGCTGGAGCGGGTATCTTGTCTGGTCGAAAAGGAGCGGGGGGAGGCTCCTCTGGTGATTTACGGAGATACCTATGGGGAGAAGAATGATGTGCTGATCACCGCTCCCGCTAAGATAGACGGTTTTGCCTGCTATCGCAATATTCCCTGCCATCAGTCCTGTTTTTATGACGCGAGCCTCTGTAAGGACAGGCCATATCGTACCGAATACCGCATACGGGCGGACTATGACCATTTTTTGTGGTGCTATTATCGCGCGGGGGCGAGAATGGTGTATCTGGACGGTGTAGCCGCTTCCTATGAGGGAGGAGGTTACTCGGAGAGCCGGGAGAACCGTAAGCGGGACAGAGAGGAGCACCGGCAGATCACGCAGGAGTATCTGTCCCGGGAGGAGCTTTGCAGATACCGGAGCGCCATGCTGCTGTCGCTTGCTCCGCTACGGAGCTTTCTGGCGGAGAACCGCCTGACTGCGGGAGTTTATCATTGGCTCAAGACCTGCTTTTATCAGCATAAGCTGAGGCTGGTTTTAGGATTTATTTTGTTGATTGCCGAGGTTTTTGTGTTTCTGGGAACCGGAGTGCTGGGGGAGGACGTCGTTCATTATCATACCGGAGAGGGTTCCTGGGAATCAGAACAGTGGGAAGGGTCAGCGTTTTTTTGTCAGGAGTTTGTGCCGGAATACGGGCATCTGCACTCCTTCAGCTTTCTGATGGGCAAGGGGGGAGTCACGCAGCAGGACGGCCGGGTCATCGTGCGGATACTGGACTCCCGGGATCAGCTGCTCTTTGAGGAGACGAGAGATTTCTCCGGGATTCAGGACGGGCGTTTTACGGATGTAAAGGCAGATCTGGAGCTCTCCGCCCGCACCGCTTATCGGCTGGTATTGATCACGGAGCCGTCCTCCGCGGGAGAGTACACCACAGTGGGC
This sequence comes from uncultured Lachnospiraceae bacterium, assembly GCA_949840915.1. GTDB lineage: Bacteria > Bacillota > Clostridia > Lachnospirales > Lachnospiraceae > Acetatifactor. The sequence continues at coordinate 41,804 of CATKXY010000015.1, forward strand.
GTCTGCGGCAGGGAGTATAAGCTGCCGGAGAACCGGGCGCTGTGGACCGGCGGAGAGGACAGTGAAAGAGATGCGCAGCTTGTGATGCGCTATCACTACGAGGATGCGGTGCCTGTGGGGAAAGCGCTGAAGGTGCTGCTGCTTTGTCTGGTCACGGCCTTCGGGGTGATGTTCGGACTGCCGGAGCGTCCTTTGATACGAAGGGCGGCAGGGGTCGCGCTGCTCCTCGCCGGGCCTCTGGTGCTGGGGCGGCAGTTGGAACTGCTCACCTATAAAGAGGTGATGTATCTGCCCTTTGCCATGCGGTGGAATCTGGGGATCATGTTCGGGCTGGAGCTGGCGGTACTGCTGGTCACTCATTCTCCGCGTATTACGGTGGTGCTGACGAATGTTGCGCTGACACTGTTGTATTCCGTTAATTATTTTGTTATTTTATACCGGGGAACGCCTCTTCGCATGAACGATTTCACGGCGGCGGGCACGGCGGCGCAGGTTTTGGGGGATTATGATTTTACGCCGAACGATCGTCTGGCCATTGTCTGGGGGCTGCTGTTTTTGTTTGTGGTGTACGGCGTGCAGACGGGTGTGAAACGCCGGCAGAAGTTATTGGGATATGCGGTTTCCGTCGCTGCTGCGGCCGGGCTGGTCTGCTTTGGCGGATATCAGCTTCTGTATACGGATCTGTTGCAGCGGGCGGGCTTTGCGGATGAGGAGCTGCGCGGTATCGGGCAGGATATGATCTATTATGTGAACGGTTATCTGGTGGGAACCTGTATTGAGGTAAAGAATTCCCGTATTCTGCCGCCGGAGAACTATTCCGTCGGGGCGGTGGAGGAGATCCTGGCGGAGGTTTCGGAGGAGAGAGCGCTCACGGAGCAGGAGAGGGAGGAGCTGCCGCATGTGATCCTGATCATGAACGAGAGCTTTGCGGATCTGCGTGTGCTGGCGGATTTGGAGCTGAGTCAGGAGAATCTGCCCTTTTTTAACTCACTGAAGGAGAATACGGTGCGGGGCTATGTGAATGCATCCGTGCTGGGCGGGGGGACGGCCAACTCGGAGTTTGAGGTGTTCACCGGATGCAGCGTGGCGTTTTTCCCGGTGAATTATTATCCGTACCAGCAGGCGCTGAAGAAGCCTGTGGAGTCCGTGATCAGCCACATGAAGCGTTATGGCTATACCACTTACTCCATGCACCCGGAGCCTGCGGGCAACTGGAACCGCACCAGCGTGTATCGGTATTACGGATTTGACGAGAGTCTGTGGAAAGCGGATTTTGCGGGGGCAGAGGTCATTCACAGCGGAGCGTCGGACGCGGAGACCTACAGGAAGGTCATTGAGCTGTATGAGAACAGGCAGCAGGGCGAGAAACTGTTTCTCTTTGATCTGACCATGCAGAATCACGGCGGATATCCCGGAAAGGATGCGCCCTATGAGGTGGAGGAGCTGCGGGTGAAGAACCCTGCGCTGGACGAGTATCTGTCTCTGATGAAGATATCCGACGAGGCCTTTGAGGATCTGGTGCATTATTTTGAGGGGCAGGACGAGCGGGTGGTGATCTGTATGTTCGGGGACCATCAGCCCTGGGTGTCGGATCTGATCGTGGAGGCCTATGAGACGGGCGCCGGGGTCAGCCAGGAGAGACTGATGGACAAGTATAAGACTCCCTTTGTCATCTGGGCCAATTATGATATTGAGGAGGCCGAGGGGTATGATATCAGTATGAATTATCTCGGGGGACTTCTGGAGCGCACTGCCGGGATTCCGCTCTCGCCGTATTTTGCCTGGCTGGAGAAGCTGCGGGAGGAATACCCTATCATTACCGTCAACGGGTACATGGACGCCGACGGCAATTGTGCGGGCTGGAGCAGCCGGGGGGATGAATTTACGGAGTACCGGATGTTGCAATACAATTATCTGTTTGATGAGCGAACCGTACAATGGGGGTATTGACGAATGAGGAATTTGAAGAGACTGGCGGCAGGAGTGATCGTATTTGCGGCTGAGCTTGTATTGTTTCTGGGAACGGGGGCGCTTCTGGAGGAAGAGACGGACTTTCTGTCCGGAGAGGGTTCCTATGAGGAGTATCTTACGGCGGAGAGCGCAGGATTTTGTCAGGAGTTTCAGCCGAAGCACCGGCATCTTAGCTCACTCAGTTTTCTGATGAGTCTGACGGATGTGACGCAGAAGGACGGAGAGGTCGCCGTTGTGATAGCGGATAAAAAGGGCGTGGTGCTCTTTGAAAAAAAGCTTGGTTTTAACGAGCTTGCAGACGGCCGTTTCACGGATGTGAGGGTGGATCTGACGCTTTCTCCGTGGAAAAAATATGATTTGATGCTGACTGCGCAGCCTTCCTCCGCAGGGGAGTATCCCACGGTGAGCATCTGCGACACTTCGTGGGAACTGCCCGAGAGCAGGAGATTGTACCGGGGAGATGAACTGCGGGAGAGAGAGCAGCTTGTGACACGCTATGTCTATACGGACGCCCTGACGAATGTCAGGCTGATTCTGGCGGTACTGCTGAGCTTTCTGACGGCGCTGGGGGTGGGCTTCGGACTGCCGCAGAATAAAAAGCTGCGGAGAACCGCAGGGCTTCTGATCATGGCGGCTGCGCCCTTTGTGCTGGGGAGTATGCTGGAGCGGCTGACCTTTGACGAGGTCTATGCGCTGCCCATCACCATGCGTTTTCGGACCATGGATTATCTGCCCTTTGCGCTGTTGTGGAATCTGGGTATTATGTATGCGGCGGAGCTGGTGGTCTTTCTGTGTACCCATTCCTCCAGGGTGACCATCGCAATCACCGATATTGCGTTGACGCTTCTGTATTCCGTCAATTATTTTGTCATCGCTTACCGGGGGACGCCGCTTCGCGTCAATGATTTTACCGCCATCGGAACGGCGGCCAAGGTGGCGGGGGATTACAGCTTTGAGCCAAACAGTGCGCTGGCGTTCGTGTGGGGATGGACAGTCTTGTTTGTGGTGTGGGGAGTGCAGACGGGGACGGCAAGGAAGCCCTCCGAGAATTCCGGGCAGCCTGCAGAGAAACCCGGGAAGCGAAGACTTAGACTGCTTTTGTCTTACGGCGCGACCATCGCTGCGGCTGCAGTCATTACCCTGTGGGGCGGCTATCAGCTGGTTTACACGGATCTGTTGGACCGCGTCGGTTTTGCCAACGATGAATTCAAGGGATTTTACCAGGATATGCTATATTACCGCAACGGTTATCTGGTGGCGACCTGTATCGAGGTCAGAAATTCCCGGATACAGCCTCTGGAGGGGTATTCTCAGGAGCGTGTGGAGGAGATTCTGGAACAGAACAGGGAGGAACAGGAGCTGTCCGCGGAGGAATTGTCCGGGCTTCCCCATGTGATACTGGTCATGAACGAGAGCTTTGCGGATCTGCGGGTGCTGGCGGATCTGGAGCTGAGTCAGGAGAATCTGTCCTTTTTTAACTCGCTGAAGGAGAACACGGTGCGGGGGTATGTGAATGCCTCGGTGCTGGGCGGGGGTACGGCCAATTCTGAGTTTGAGGTGTTCACCGGTAACACGGTATCTTTTTTCCCGGTGAATTATTATCCCTATCAGCAGGCAATCAGGAAACCTATCGATTCGCTGGTGAGCCGTATGGAGGATTACGGTTACCGGACTGTTTCCATGCACCCGGAGGCAGCGGGCAACTGGAACAGAACCAGCGTTTACCGGTATTACGGATTTGACGAGAGTCTGTGGAAGGAGGATTTTGAGGGCGCGGAGGTGGTTCACAGCGGTGTGTCCGATGCGGAGACCTATAACCGGATCATTGAGATTTATGAGAAGCGCGGAGAAGGCGAGAAGCTGTTTGTCTTTGATCTGACCATGCAGAATCACGGGGGGTATTCCTCTCACGGAGCTCCCTATGAGGTGCGGGAGACAAATATGCAGAATCCGATTCTGGACGAGTATCTGACGCTGGTGAAGATATCTGACGAGGCCTTTGCGGAATTGGTGCATTATTTTGAGGGGCAGGACGAGAAGGTGGTGATCTGTATGTTCGGCGATCATCAGCCATGGGTTTCCGATTTGATTTTAAAGCACTATTATAAAGGGGAGGCTCTGCTGCCCCGGCAGATGATGGATAAGTATAAGACGCCTTTTGTGATCTGGGCCAATTATGATATTGAGGAAGCCGAAGGGTATGATATCAGTATGAATTATCTGGGCGGTCTGCTCCTGAGGACGGCGGGAATACCGCTCTCTCCCTATTTTGCCTTTCTGGAGAAGCAGCGGGAGGAATTTCCCATCGTAACCATCAATGGCTATGTGGACAGAAACGGGAATTATGAGAACTGGGCCAGCGGGGGCGACGAGTTCCCGGAGTACAGGATGCTGCAGTATAATTATCTGTTTGATGAAAATACCGTACAATGGGGGTATTGACGGATGGAGCGCATAAAAGGAGTCTTTTTCCAAATATTGACCGACGTCCGGGAGTGGCTTGCGGGCCTTGTGCGGCATAAGCTGCGCATTGCGGCGGGCATCGCGGTTCTTGTTGCGGAGCTGTTTTTGTTTCTGGGTACGGACATTCTGCTGGAGGACAGGACTGATTATCTCACGGGAGAGGGCTCCTGGGAGCAGGAGCAGAGCGCTGAGTCGTCAAGCTTCTGCCAGTCTTTTAAACCGCAGGAGAGTCATCTGCGCATGATCAGTTTCCTTATGGGCAAGGACGGGGTGACTGTGCAGGACGGGCAGGTCAGAGTGGTGATATCGGATGAGAACAACGAGATTCTCTTTGAGGAGAGCAGAGGCTTTGAGGAGATATCAAACGGTTTTTTCACGGATGTGGAGACGGATCTGAAGCTTTCCGTCAGGGAGACCTATTATCTGACGCTGGTGACGGAGCCCTCCTCTCTGGGAGAATATCCCACGGTAGGCGTGTGCGGCAAGGAGTATGTTCTGCCGGAAAATCAGATATTGACGCAGGGAGAGGAGCTTTCGGGGACACAATTGGTAGCCCGTTATCATTATACGGATGTGCTGCCTGATGCCAAAGCGGGTAAGGTGATCCTGATCTGTGTCCTGACGGCGTTTGGCATCCTGTTCGGTCTGCCCCAAAACGCCGTGCTGCGCAGGCTGGTGGGAATCGCTCTGTTACTGGCGGCTCCTCTGGTGCTGGGACGGCGGCTGGAGCTTCTGACCTACAGGGAGCTGCTTTATCTGCCATTTGCCATGAAGTGGAATGTGGCCATCATGTATGGTCTGGAGCTGGTTGTACTGTTGTGCACCCAGTCCCCGGGCTTTGCGGCGGCGTTTACCAATATGGCTCTGACGCTGTTGTATTCCGCCAATTATTTCATGATCCTGTATCGCAATACGCCGCTTCGCATGAATGATTTCACTGCTGTGGGAACTGCAGTGAATGTGGCGGGAGAGTACCGGTTTGTTCCCAACGATCATTTGGCGGTGGCATGGGGACTGATGCTTTTGATTCTGGTGTTCGCCGTGCAGACAGGCGTGCGCCGTAAGGCGCGCGGTGAAAAGAGCCGGAAAAAGAGGGCGGTAACATTCTGTATCAGTCATGGCCTGACCATCGGCATCGCAGCTATTGTGGTGTTTGCGGGGAAATACTATCTCTGTGATCTGGATACGCTCACGGAGGCGGGGTTTGCATATGAGGAATTCAAGGGATTTCATCAGGATCTGATCTTTTATATGGACGGCTATCTGGTGGCGACTCTGGCTGAGGCGAGAGATGCGAAGATCGTTCCTCCTGAGAATTATACGACTGAGCTGGTGGAGGAGCTGCTTGCGGAGGCGGCGGAGAATGCTCCCCGGCCCGGTGAGGAGCTGCCCCATGTCATTGTGGTGATGAATGAGAGCCTTGCGGATCTGAGTATTCTGGAGGATGTGGAGCTCAATCAGGACAATCTTCCCTTTATGCGTTCGCTGAAGGAGAACACCATCAGCGGTTATGCGAATGCTTCGGTGCTTGGAGGCGGTACCGCTAACACGGAATTTGAACTGTTCACCGGATGCAGCATGGCATTTCTGCAGACAGGCTATTATCCGTATCAGCAGGCGATACGGCACGCCATTCCCTCGGCTGTCAGCAGGCTGAAGCAAAACGGCTACACCGCGGTTTCCATGCATCCTGAGTATGCCACCAACTGGAAGCGGGACAAGGTATATCGGTATTACGGCTTCGACCGTTCGCTGTGGAAGGCGGATTTTGAGGGCGCAGAGGAGATTCACAGCGGAGTGTCGGACGCGGAGACCTATCGGAAGGTGATTGAGCTGTATGAGAGCAGGCAGCCGGGGGAAAAGCTGTTTCTCTTTGATCTGACCATGCAGAACCACGGGGGCTATATCGCTAAGAAGGGGCAGGAATTTGAGGTGCGTGCGGAGAAGCTGCAGAGCTCGGAGCTGGACATGTATCTCTCTCTGGTAAAGATTTCGGATGAGGCGTTTGCCGATCTGGTGGCTTATTTTGAGAAGGAAGAGGAGCGGGTGATCATACTGATGTTCGGCGATCATCAGCCCAGTATCAGGGGGGTAACCTCGTATTTGGAGGAGGCCGGGAAGAATCCCGGTCCGTTGGAGCGGATGAAATATTATAAGACGCCTTTCGTGATCTGGGCAAACTATGATATTGAGGAGGCGCAGGGGTATGATATCAGCATGAATTATTTGGGCGGACTTTTGATGGAGACCGCCGGAATAGAGCTTTCTCCGTATTTTGCCTATCTGAGAGAGCTGCGTCAGGAATACCCGATCATCACGGTGAACGGATATGTGGACAAGGACGGAAATTATAAGAATTGGAGCAGCGCAGGAGACGAATTCACGGAGTATCGGATGCTTCAGTATAATTATCTGTTTGACAAGCACAGAGTAGAATGGGGGTATTGACGGATGCGGTTTCTTGAGCTGGCAGGAAAATGCCGGGAGGATTGGCAGTCCAGGAGAAATAAGTATTGGGTGTTGGCGTCTGTGTTGGTTTTTGCGGTTCTGTCGGTTCTGCTTGTGGGAGGAGACAGCCCGCTGCGGGAAGACGCGGAGCATTATCTGGCGGGCGAGGGCTCTTACGGTCTGGCCTTTGGCAGCGGAGAGCGGTATGTGCAGGAGTTTGCACCCGGGTACGCGAAGCTTAAGAGCGTGGGCATTGTGGTGGATCTGCAGAAGGCTTCGAAGGGAGCCGGGGCGGAGTCTGGGGACAAGTCTTTGGGCGGTGTGAAGCTTTGCATTACGGATGATGCGGGCCTTGAGCTCTGGGCGCAGGAGCTTTTCGCGGACGAGCTCAAGCCGGGGGTCTACACGGATGTGGGTGTAAATCTGGAGCTTTCGGCGGGAAGCTCCTATAATCTGGCAGTGGAGAGTTTTCTGGCGGAGGAGTTATCGCCGGAGCTGGTGGTTTGCAGTACGGACTATGAGCTTCGGGAAAACAAAAGTCTTGCGGGGGGCGGGGAGCTTGCAGGGACGCAGCTTTTGACGAGATACCGCTATACGGATGTCCTGGCTGCGAAAACGGCGGCCAAGGCTTTGCTGCTGGTGTTTTTGGCAGCTCTTGGTATTGCGGCGGGGCTCCCGTCCAACAGATATGTCAGAACGGCGGCAGCGGCGGTTTTGCTGGCGGCAGGACCCTATGTTCTGGGGCGGCGGCTGGAGCTGCTTCTGCCCACGAATGTATTGCTTCCCCATGCCATGAAGTGGAATATGGGTCTGATGTATCTGTTTGAGCTGATCGTGCTTTTGTGTACACTCTCAAAACGCTTTACCATCGTGTTCTGTAATATTGTGCTGACCGTATTGTACTGTGCCAATTATTTTGTCTATGCCTTCCGGGGGACTTATCTGAAAGCCAATGAACTCACTGCCATCGGAACGGCGGCGGATGTGGCGGGAAAATACCGTTTTGAGCCGGACAGCCATATGGCTGTGTGCTGGTGTATCGCGGCGGTGTTTGTGGTCTGGGGAATGTGTACCGGCGCATCAAAGACAGTGTCCAGGCCTGTGTGGAAAGTCGCTGCGGTTCGGGGGCTGGGACTTCTTGCGGGAATTTCGCTGTGGTTTGGAGCAGGACATGTGCTTTTGGACACGGAGCTTCTTCTGGAGCATGGCTTCAGCTATTACAGCGGCATCAACTCGGAGTATACTTATTATTTTGACGGTTATCTGGTGGGCAGTATGCTCAATATCCGGTACTCCCGGATCACGGAGCCTGCGGGGTATTCCGTGAGGCGGGCGGAGGAGATATTGAGCGCATGGCGGGAACCGGGACAGGAGGCCTCCGACAGCGGTCAGGAGAGCGGAGACGGTACTGCAAAGAAGGAGCTGCCGCATATTATTCTGATCATGAATGAGAGCTGGTCGGATCTGCGCGTGAACGGTAATCTGGAGCTCAGCCGGGAGAATCTGTCGTTTACGGATTCCCTTCGGGAGAATACGGTCAAGGGATATGTGAATGCCTCGGTCCTGGGCGGCGGCACCGCCAATTCGGAGTTTGAAGTGTTCACCGGATGTGCCATGGGATTTTTGCCGGATTCCTATTATGCTTATCAGCAGGCGGTGACACATCCCATGAAATCCATGGTGTCTCATTTTCGGGAGCTGGGGTATTCCACTGTGTCAATGCATCCCGAACGTGCTCTGAACTGGCGCAGGAATGTGGTGTATGATTATCTGGGCTTTGGGAGGCAGCTCTGGAAGGAGGACTTTGCGGGAGCCGAGGTCATTCACTCCGGAGTATCGGATGCGGAGACCTTCCGCAGGGTGGAGGAGCTGTACGAGAACCGGGCGGAGGATGAGAAGCTTTTTATCTTCGATCTGACCATGCAGAATCACGGGTATTACCGGAAGTCTAACGTGGAGCGGACCGTGGAGGCTGTAAATGTGGACTGCGATGAGGCGGATCTGTATCTGTCTCTGGTCTATGAGACGGACAGAGCCTTCGGGGAGCTGGTGCAGTATTTTGACAAGGAAGAGGAGCCGGTGGTGATCTGTATGTTTGGAGATCATCAGCCCAAGTTTGAGACGGAAGATTTTTATGAAGATATCTATCGTCAGACGGAAGGGCTCACAGAGATAGATAAAAAGCGGAATCTCTATAAGACGCCCTTTGTGATCTGGGCCAATTATGATATCGAAGAGGCCTGGGGGCTGGATATCGGCATGAGCTATCTGGGCGTGCTCCTGCAGCAGACAGCCGGTGTGGAAATGACGCCGTATTTTCGCTTCCTGGCGGAGCAGATGGAGCAATATCCTGTCATTACGGCAAACGGCTATGTGGACAGTCGGGGCAACTACAGCAACTGGTCGGGCACCGGGGAGGAATTTGCAGATTATCGGATATTGCAGTACAATTATCTGTTCGACAATGATATGGTGGAGTGGGGGTACTGAGGAGAAGGTATGGGGAGCGAGGATGATTTATCTGTAAATCATCCTCGCTAAAAAAAATTAAACTGCCACTACTCCGTCATTTTCTGTGTCTGTTGAAAGGGACGATTTTTCTTTGGCTCCGGAAGCCTTTTGTGCGCGCTGGAGCTTTAGATCAATCATTGCCAGAATTTCTTCCCGGTCGTCTTGCGTGAGATTTCTGTATTTGGACAAAAGCTGCATCTCCGAAGCGTTTAAAATATTGCCTGCGATTCCAAACAGCAGGTAGTCTGCCGAGATTGCGAAAATTTCGCACATCTTCATAGTCTGTTCCAGGGTGGGCCGGCTCTTTTGATTTTTCCAGTCGGTCAGGGGACTTTTCTTTAAATTCAGCATTTTGCCAAACTCTTTTCCCGTCATGCCGATTCTGGAATATTCGGCGCTGATTCTTGCGTACATATCGTCCATAAAAATACCGTGCCTTTCTTATTTGAGAGAAGCTTGCATTCAGAAAAGCTTCTTTTTTTTATGCTTATCTCCAAGTATTGGATGCGAAAATTTCGCATTATGATAAATGTGATCACAGTGATTTATCAATTAATCAAATCTTAGCATTATAGGCGCGCGAAGTCAAACATTCCTTGTAAATGCGTTGGGATTAAAACGGGAGTCTAAACGGAAGACAAAGATAGAAAAAACAAAACAGGAGGAGGAACTTTGAAGAGAAAGAGGCCCATGACGGCGTTTGAGGTGGATGTCAAGAAAAGGCTCATCGATAAGGGGATGACACATACGGAGCTGGCAGAACAGCTGGGAATCAAGAAGCAGTATCTGACGCTTGTTCTCTCGGGAGAGCGGAAGAACAGCAGATATGTGGAAAAGATAAGAGAGATACTGGAGATAGAAGGATAGGAGAGGGATAAAGAGTGGAAAATATCTGCGAAAGAGACGATGTCGATAAAGTAATTCAGGGCAGTCAGGTCACTGACAACGATCAGGAGACCGGGCAGAAACAGGACGTGAAAGAGTCCGAAGGGGAGAAGTCTGAGGACAAAGCAGAAGAAAAAGCAGAAGCGGGAACGGGAAAGCGGTTCGCAAAGGGATGGCTGATCGCGAAGCTTATATTGATGGCGGCGCTTGCCATGGGGCTTGTGATGGTGACAGTGTGTATCAGAAACGGTGAAAGCTTTTCCATGCTGTTGGTGGATATTCGGACGGATTTTGTGGATAATGCGATGTTTCCCTACGCTTTTAAAAATAAACTGACGGTATTGGCTTTTGTGTTCTCGGTACTGGTCGTGTTGGCTTTGTTCACACAGGATTTCTGGTGGAAGCTGAAGCTGGGAAAATGGGAGTTCTCCCTCAGTCCTGGGGCGGCATGCTTTAGATGGGGCATAAACTTGAGCCTGTTGATCATGGCTGTCTGTTTTGTCTTTTTGGGAGTGAGATTTACACAGCCGGCGGCCAGGGCTGCGTGGGCGGAATGGGACGGAGATTCTTTGATCGCTCATGCCGGAGGCGGAATAGAAGAGCAGAATTATACCAACAGCAAAGAAGCTTTTTTGAACAGTTATGAGTCGGGTTTGCGGACGATTGAGATGGATTTCGTACTCACTTCGGACGATAAGCTGGTGTGCTGTCATGACTGGGGAGAGCAGATGAGCAGTGATTATGAGGCGGACTATGTCTATTCGGAGGAGGAGTTTCTGAATATACGGATCTATGACAAGTATACGCCCATGTCTCTGGAGACTCTGATGGAGCTGATGCTGGAATACGAAGACGTGTGGATCGTGACGGATACCAAGGATATGGATGCGGAACTGGTGCGCAAGGAGTTTCGGATCATGGTGGAGACAGCGGAAAAAGTGGGCGCCCCGGAGCTTCTGGACCGCTTCGTGGTGCAGCTCTATGACTATGCGATGTATGATGTGGTGGAAGAGATCTATTCGTTTCCCTCCTATGTTCTGACGCTCTATCTTCTGGGCGGTGTGGATGAGGATAGCTTCCGGGAGCACTGCAGATTCCTGCGCAACAGAGATATCAATTCCATCACGATGTGGCAGGACTGGTTCAGGCCCGAATTCCGGGAGATTGCGGACACTTACGGGATCAATATCTATGTTCATACGGTGAATAATGCGGATAAGGTGGAGGAGATGCAGGCCTGGGGCGTGCGGGGATTCTATACGGATTATGTGACGCCGGATATGATTCCGTAAAAGGATATCGTATTTGAAATTTATCCGAAACAATAATAGGAAGACTTTTGCAGGAAACGGGCAGCTCTCTATGCGGGAGCTGCCTTGATCATGGTGTAAAAAATTATGAACCTTTTTATTTTTGTTACAATGTATAGGTGAAGGACACTTCTTCACAAAGATATCTTTGAAAGACATAAGGAAGCTGGAGACAATCATGACCAAACAAGAGTTGGAACAATGCATTGATGCATACGGGACAGATATCTATTCCTTTTGCATGCATCTTGCGCCCAATGTACAGGAAGCGGAGGAGCTGTATCAGGATACCTGGATGAAAGTGGTGGAAAAGCTGGAAATCATTGATTCCATGGGGAATGTGAAAAGCTATTGTCTTTCTGTGGCGTTAAAGCTTTGGAAGAATAAAAAGCGCAAGTTTGCATGGAGAAAACGTATTGCGGGAACACGGGATTATCTGGACGAGGAGGGGCAGGAGTATCTTTCTGACGGCAGAGCTACTTCGGAAGAACAGATTCTGGAGCGGGAGCGGGATAAGCTGGTATGGAATGCCGTAAACGCCCTGCCGGAAAAGATGAAAACGGTAGTTCTTCTGTATTATATGCAGGACTTAAATCTGGCGCAGATCGCGGAGACGGCAGACATACCGGTGGGAACCGTAAAAAGCCGATTGCATCAGGCAAGACTGCTTTTGAGAAAGAAATTGGAGGGTATTTTATAATGAAAAATGATTTGGATGAGCTTTTAAGATGTGTTCTTGTTTCTAAGGAGAAGCCCGGTGATATCTTGAACCGGAAAATCATAGTACAGATAAGGGAGAGGGAAAATATGAGACGGAAAAAGTATCATAAGATTTCCGCGGCAGTGCTTGCGGCAGCGCTTGTAACAGCAAGTTCTATTACGGTATTTGCCGCATGGCAGTATCTGAGCGCGGCGGATGTGGCGGATGAGCTGGGAGAATCGGGAGTAGCAAAAGCTTATATGGAGCAGACTGCGGGTGAGGATAAAACCGTGGGAAATTCCGAAAAGAGTCAGCCTGAAGGCGAAAGCCAGAGTTTTGGCGGCTATAAGGCTACCATGCTGGGGCTTGTCTCCGGCAAGGAGTTAACGGAAAAGAATCGTATTTCAAACGGGGAGGTACGAGACGACAGAACCTATTGCACAGTGGCGATTGAGAGGGAGGATGGCACTTCCATGGATGAAGTATTGGGAGAATATTTTGTGTCGCCTCTGATCGGCGGTCTGAATCCGGGGCTGTATAATGCGGCAACACTTTGCGGAAATTATAGTGAGTTTGTGGAAAACGGTGTTCTTTACAGATTGTTAGAGTGTGATAACATCGAATATTTTGCAGATCGTAAGCTGTATTTGTGCGTTACGGACACGGCGTTTTATAATAGCCTTTGTTATCACTATAACGAGGCAGACGGCAGCATATCACGAAATACGGAATATGAAGGACTGAATGCGCTGTTTGATCTCAAAATAGACGCTGCTTTAGCGGATCCGGCGAAAGCGCAGGCGCTGATTGACGAAACAGACGATAAGCTTTCCGGAAATAACGGGGATGCAGAGAGCGGAATCGAAGTGCCGCAGCAGGCTAAGGAGGCCATGGAGTGGGCCGCACAACTCACATCGGAAAATATTGCGGAGTACTGCGTGCGGCTGGAACATACGGTACAGACCGTAAGCGTTGATAAAGACGGAAATTATGTCATACCTCCCTTTAATGTGAATAAGGAAGAAACCGATTTGGAAGGAAACGGCAAAATCTTTAATGCAAAGTTTTATAGTTTTGAGGAATATAAACCGGGAGTGCCATATATTGACGGTTATGGCACCAGTGAAGACGGCATGAGCAGACTGGTGATCAATACATTCACTTTAAATGAGGACCAAACCATGACTTATGCGGCATGGGTGCCTAAGGATGTCAGCATATATCTGCCTTAACCGTCAACAAACGAAAAACCGGGTGGATGAGCGGATGAAAAAAGTTGTTTACAGATGATAAAAAAGGGTGTATAGTAGTAGAAAATCGCAAAGGAGCGAGAGTTGGGCTCCTTTGCGATTTTTTTATGTGTACGGGAAAGGAGAATTGCGATGTTTGATGTGAAGAAGGAGGCGGTGCAGGCGCCGCTGTATCGGGAAGCGTTTGAGCATGATAACTGCGGTATCGGCGCCTGTGTGAATATCAATGGCAGAAAGAGCAGGGAGACTGTGGAGAATGCCTTAAAGATCGTGGAAAATCTGGAGCACAGGGCGGGAAAGGACGCCGAGGGGAAGACCGGCGACGGCGTGGGGATTCTCACCCAGATACCGCATAAATTTTTTGCCCGTGTCACGAAAGCGCTGGGTATCAACCTGGGCGGGGAGCGTGAATATGGCGTGGGTATGTTCTTCTTCCCGCAGGAGGAGCTTCGCCGCAATCAGGCCAGAAAGATGTTTGAGATCATTGTGGAGAAAGAGGGACTGGAGTTTTTGGGCTGGCGTGAAGTGCCCACCTTTCCCAATGTACTGGGACACAAGGCTGTGGAGTGCATGCCCTGTATCATGCAGGGATTTGTGAAAAAGCCCCGGGATGTGGAAAAGGGGCTTGCCTTTGACCGCAGGCTGTATATGGCGAGGCGTGTGTTTGAGCAGTCTACCGACGATACTTATGTGGTTTCTTTTTCCAGTCGTACCATCGTATATAAGGGAATGTTTCTGGTGGGACAGCTCCGAACCTTCTTTGCCGATCTGCAGAGTGCGGATTATGAGTCCGCCATCGCCATGGTGCACTCCCGTTTCTCTACCAACACGAATCCCAGCTGGGAGCGGGCGCATCCCAACAGATTGATGGTTCATAACGGAGAGATCAACACCATCAGGGGAAATGCAGACAAGATGCTGGCCCGTGAAGAAAACATGGAATCGGAGTATCTGAAAGGGCAGCTTCACAAGGTGCTTCCCGCCATCAACAAGACGGGTTCCGATTCCGCCATGCTGGACAACACGCTGGAATTTCTGGTGATGAGCGGAATGGATCTGCCGCTTGCGGTGATGATCGCCATTCCCGAGCCCTGGGCCAACAATAAAGCCATGTCCCAGACCAAGAGGGATTTTTATCAATATTATGCCACTATGATGGAACCCTGGGACGGCCCGGCATCCATTCTCTTTTCCGACGGAGATATCATGGGAGCGGTGCTGGACAGAAACGGTCTGAGGCCCTCCCGCTACATGATCACGGAGGACGACACACTGATCCTCTCCTCCGAGGTGGGCGTGCTGGACATCGATCCCGCCAGGATCAGAGTGAAGGAGAGGCTTCGTCCCGGCAAGATGCTTCTGGTGGACACGGTGCAGGGAAGAGTGATCGACGATGAGGAGCTGAAGGAGAACTATGCCGCAAGGCAGCCCTACGGTGAGTGGCTGGACAGCAATCTGGTGGAGCTCAAGGATCTGCATATCCCCAATCAGCGTGTACCCGAGTACACCAGGGAGGAGCGCCAGCGTATGCAGAAGGCCTTCGGATATACTTACGACGAGCTGAAGAATGCGATTCTGCCCATGGCGAAAAACGGCAGCGAGGCCATTTCAGCAATGGGAGTGGACACTCCTATCCCTGTGCTGTCAAGAACATATCATCCGTTGTTTCATTATTTTAAGCAGTTGTTTGCACAGGTGACCAATCCGCCCATCGACGCCATCCGGGAGGAGATCGTGACTTCCACCACAGTCTATATCGGGCCGGAGGGGAATCTCTTGGAGGAAAGGCCCGCAAACTGCAATGTGCTGAAGGTGAACAATCCTATTCTCACCAACACGGATCTGTTGAAGATCCGGAATATGAAAGCGGATGGCTTTAAGGTGGAGGTTGTGCCTGTCACCTATTATAAAAATACCAGTCTGGAGCGGGCCATCGACAGGCTGTTTGTGGAGGTGGACAGAGCCTATCGGGACGGCGTGAATATCCTGATTCTCTCCGATCGGGGAGTGGATGAGAACCATGTGGCCATTCCTTCGCTGCTCGCGGTTTCCGCATTGAATCAATATCTGGTGCGCACTAAGAAGCGCACCCGTGTGGCGTTGATCCTGGAGACCGGGGAGCCCAGAGAGGTGCATGATTTTGCCACGCTTCTGGGATACGGGGCCTGTGCCGTCAATCCCTATCTGGCCCAGGAGTCCATCCGGGAGCTCATTGAGAATCATATGCTGGATAAGGATTACTATGCGGCGGTGAACGATTATAACAGTGCGGTGCTCCACGGGATCGTAAAGATCGCCTCCAAAATGGGAATCAGCACGATTCAGTCCTATCAGGGCGCACGGATCTTTGAGGCCATCGGTATCGATTCCGAGGTGATCAGCAGATATTTCAGCAGCACGGTATGTCGTGTGGGCGGCGTCAGCCTGAAGGATATCGAGAATCAGGTGGATCATCTGCATTCAAAAGCTTTCGATCCGCTGGGACTGCAGACGGATCTGACCCTGGACAGTCCGGGGCATCATAAGGCCAGGAGCGGAGGCGACGAGCATCTTTATAATCCCGCCACCATTCATATGCTGCAGGAGTCCACAAGACGGGGGGACTATAGTCTGTTCAAACAGTACACTGCCATGGTGAATGATGAGCATTCTATCCGGAATCTGAGAGGACTGATGGATTTTAATTTTCCGAAAAAGGGTGTGGACATCGATGAGGTGGAGCCCGTGGAGTCCATTGTGACGAGATTTAAGACCGGAGCCATGTCCTACGGTTCCATCTCCAAGGAGGCTCACGAGACCATGGCTATCGCAATGAACCGTCTGCACGGGAAGTCAAATTCCGGCGAGGGCGGCGAGGAGCTGGAGCGTCTGTCGGTGGGTGAGGACGGCCTGAACCGATGCTCCGCCATCAAACAGGTGGCAAGCGGGCGTTTCGGCGTCACCAGCAGATATCTGGTGAGCGCACAGGAGCTGCAGATCAAGATGGCACAGGGGGCAAAGCCCGGTGAGGGCGGGCATCTTCCGGGCGGTAAGGTGTATCCCTGGATCGCAAAAACCAGACATTCCACCCCGGGTGTATCTTTGATCTCTCCGCCCCCTCATCACGATATTTATTCCATCGAGGATCTGGCACAGCTGATCTACGATCTGAAAAATGCCAATAAAGATGCCCGCATCTCCGTGAAGCTGGTGTCCGAGGCAGGCGTGGGTACCGTGGCGGCCGGTGTGGCGAAAGCCGGAGCGCAGGTGATTCTGGTGTCCGGCTACGACGGCGGCACCGGAGCGGCGCCGGGAAGCTCTATCCACAACGCGGGGCTGCCCTGGGAGCTGGGGCTTGCGGAGACCCATCAGACCCTGATCATGAACGGATTGAGAAATAAGGTACGCATTGAGACGGACGGGAAGCTTATGAGCGGGCGGGATGTGGCTATCGCAGCCATTCTGGGGGCGGAGGAGTTCGGTTTCGCCACAGCGCCGTTAGTCACCATGGGATGCGTCATGATGCGGGTGTGCAATCTGGACACCTGTCCGGTGGGCGTGGCCACCCAGAATCCGGAGCTGAGAAAGAACTTCAGGGGAAAACCCGAGTATGTGGAGAATTTCATGAAATTTATCGCCCGGGAGCTTCGGGAGTATATGGCGAAGCTGGGCGTGCGCACCGTGGATGAGCTTGTGGGACGCACAGAGTTTTTGCGGGTGAAGCATGATCTGACAAAGCGCCAGCGGAAAGTGGACCTGAAAGCGATTCTCTCCAATCCTTATGAGGGAAGCCGCAAAAGGGTCACCTTTGATCCGAAACAGGCCTATGACTTTGGGCTGGAAAAGACCATGGACGAGAGCGTGCTGTTAAAGCAGCTGGGCAAAGCCATCGCCACCGGGCAAAAGCGCAGTGTGGAGGTGGAGGTGAAAAACACCGACCGGGCCTTCGGGACGATTCTCGGAAGCGAGATCACCAGAAAGCTTGGGGATGATGTGGAGGAAGACAGTTATCGCGTGCTCTGCAAGGGTGCGGGCGGACAGTCCTTCGGCGCGTTTATCCCCAAGGGACTCACGCTGGAGCTGGCGGGAGACTCCAACGATTATTTCGGCAAGGGTCTCTCGGGCGGCAAGCTGATCGTTTATCCGCCCAAGGGCAGCAGATTTAAGGCCCAGGAGAATATCATTGTCGGCAATGTGGCGCTCTATGGAGCTACCGGCGGAAAAGCCTTTATAAACGGTGTGGCAGGGGAGCGTTTCTGTGTGCGCAACTCCGGAGCAAACGCGGTGGTGGAAGGTGTGGGAGACCATGGATGTGAGTACATGACAGGCGGACGTGTGGTGGTTCTGGGAGGCACGGGCAAGAATTTTGCGGCGGGTATGAGCGGCGGGATCGCCTATGTATTGGATGAGAACAATGACTTGTATAAGAGACTGAACAAAGAGATGGTATCCTCCAACGAGATTACCTCCAAATATGATGTGCTGGAATTAAAGTCCATGATTCAGGAACATGTGGTCCTCACAAATTCCGAGAAAGGGAAGGAAGTGCTGGAGCATTTCGGCGAGTATCTGCCCAGGTTTAAAAAGATCATTCCGCATGATTATGAGAGGGTCCTAAAGACCATCGTGCAGATGGAAGAGAAGGGACTCAGCGCGGAACAGGCACAGATTGAGGCGTTTTATGCCAATACAAGAAAGTAGTTGAGAAGCATGGGAGGGTATGAGAATGGGTAAACCTACAGGTTTTATGGAATATGAGCGGGAAGTCAGCGAGGCTGAGGCTCCCGGCGTGCGGGTGAAGCATTTCAATGAGTTTCACAGGCATCTGCCCCGGGAGAAGCAGCAGCTTCAGGGCGCGCGCTGTATGGAATGCGGAGTGCCGTTCTGTCAGGCCGGAATGATGATCAGCGGTATGGCCAGCGGATGCCCGCTGCACAATCTGGTGCCGGAGTGGAATGATCTGGTGTACACCGGGAACTGGGAGCAGGCTTATAATCGACTGAAAAAGACCAATAATTTCCCGGAATTCACTTCCCGGGTGTGTCCGGCTCTCTGCGAGGCAGCCTGTACCTGCGGTCTGAACGGTGATCCTGTGGCTACCAAAGAGAATGAGTATGCCATTATAGAAAATGCTTATGAGCAAGGGTATGCGGCGGCCAATCCCCCCAAGGTGCGCACCGGAAAACGGGTGGCTGTGGTGGGAAGCGGCCCCTCGGGGCTTGCCGTGGCCGATCAGCTCAATCACAGAGGACATGAGGTGACCGTGTTTGAGCGCTCTGACAGGGTGGGAGGGCTTTTGATGTATGGCATCCCCAACATGAAGCTGGAGAAGCAGATTGTGGAGCGCAGGGTGCAGATTATGCGGGAGGAGGGTGTGACCTTCGTCACGGGAACGGACGTCGGAAAGGATATCAAGGCGGATAAGCTGCTTCATGATTTTGACCGGATAGTGCTGGCCTGCGGGGCCTCCAATCCAAGGGACATCAAGGCTCCGGGCAGGGATGCCAAAGGAATTTACTTTGCGGTGGACTTTTTAAAGGCAAATACCAAGAGCCTGCTGGATTCGCAGTTTGCAGATAAGGCATATGTGGATACCAGGGGGAAGCATGTGATTATCATAGGGGGCGGTGATACGGGAAATGACTGTGTGGGCACTTCTATCCGGCATGGCGCAAAAAGTGTTACTCAGATCGAGATGATGCCCAAAGCTCCGGACAGCCGCGCCGGGAACAATCCCTGGCCAGAATGGCCCAAGGTGTGTAAGACCGACTATGGTCAGGAGGAAGCCATCGAATTGTATGGTCATGATCCCCGCATTTATGAATCCACGGTCAAGGAATTTGTGAAGGATAAGGACGGCAGGCTCAAGGCCGTGAAGATCGTGAAGCTGGATCGGGTAAAGGATGAGAAGACCGGACGCGTGAACATGCAGGAGAGAGTGGGCAGCGAACAGATGCTGGACGCGGATATCGTGCTGATCGCCGCGGGATTTCTGGGAACACAGAGCTATGTGGCTGAGTCCTTCGGCGTGGAGCTCAACGAGCGCACGAATGTAAAAACCCAGGCCGGCGCATATCAGACCAGCGTGGACAAAGTGTTTGTCACGGGAGATATGCACCGGGGACAATCCCTTGTAGTGTGGGCTATCCGCGAGGGCAGGGAGGCCGCCAGGGCTGTGGATGAGAGCCTGATGGGATATTCTAATCTGGTTGTGCAGTAGAAGCGAAAGGTGATAAGGCGCTGTATATTTCTTCACACGCCCTGAACAGAATCTGTCCCCGCAGATCCTGTTCAGGGTGTCTTTGGCTGTAGTCCAGGGTGTAGTTCCCATAGTAAGTAAGCTCCCGGTATTCGATGGGATGTGCGTCGATATAGCTCTGTATATCGGAGGAGGCGGAAGGCTCACGGCAGATACTGTCTAAAAGTCCGGATAAAATAAGGTCTGTCTCTTCCCGGTCAAGTCCTGAAGCAAGAACAGCCTGACGGTAACACCCTATCTTTTGAGGGAGAATGTATTTTTGGGAGTCAAGCGCGTCCTCCCGGACGGACGTGGGAAAGCGCTCTTGGATATCCTCCCGGAACCGGCTGCCCTCACCGGGGGTCCAGTATTCTTTCAGTACATAACCGGGATCCTCCAGATAGAGCCCCAGCGGTACGGATTGTGACGGGAGCCACTGGTGATGGTCGTTGCTGAGCTCGAAGGTAAGTTCTACAGGGACATGGCTTCCGGCTATTTCCCGGATGCCCTGTGAGGAGACGGCGTATTCCTGATAAAGCGCCCAGCCGTAATAGATGACGTCGTGAGTCTTATTTTGCCGGAAGGAAGTGGACTCCGCTTTGGACAGCAGGACAAAGCTGCAGCAGGAGAAGGCGTCCTGCGCAGCGGAATGATTGCGGTTTATTGCAGAAGCGCTGTGATTGTGAGACAGTATCGCGTCCGTGATGGCGTCGATCTCCTCCTGTGAGAGGGTGAAGGCGGCCGGAGGAAAGCTGTACTGACCGTCGGGGAAAACGGCTTCTGTGGTGGGAGCAGGGTTGTCCTGTGCTTCTGTGCCGTCAATGTGTGTTTTTTCTTCCGGCACGTCGGGAGAGGTCAGAAAACACAGAGCGGTCACCGCGCAGACTGCGATAGCAGCGGCCACAAAAAAGGGCGCGGGTCTGCGGTAGTTTTTGATTCGCAGGACGCGTTCTTTTATATTGAGTTCGCCGAAAGCCAGAGGACAGGCGCCGATGGCAGAGCGGTGTCCGCTGCGGCGTCTTGTCCGGGACTCTGCACAGGAGAGCAGGGTCAGGGAGTAGGATTTGCGGAGATCGTCGTCCAGACCGCGGATGACTCTCTCATCACAGGCCAGCTCGATATCTTTGCAAAACAGCACATAGCTCAGCCAGACCAGCGGATGGAACCAGTATATGGAGAGGATCAGGAATGCCAATGGCTTGAGCAGATGGTCTCTGCGGGCGAGATGTGCCTGTTCATGAGCCAGCACATAGGCGAGCTCATCGCCGCTCAACCCATAGTTTATATAGATCTGCGGTCTGAAAATACCCAGAATAAAGGGAGAGTCCGCAAACTCACTCCGGCGGACATTGCCCTCGAGAAGCGTCGCGGTGCGCATTTTGAGACGCAGACGGATAAAACTTGCACCCAGATATAGGAGCATGGCGATGACACCCATAAGCCAGATGCAGGCGGCGACGGAAGTGATGATCTGCAGCGGATTGACGCTGGCCTCGGGTGCGGGCGTAAAGGAAGCGGAGATCAGGGGATTGAGCTGCGCGTCCAGGACGGGAATGCCGCTGGAGATGGCGGGCGCTGGGCTTTGCAGTATATCATCGGGGATCGTCCGGGCGCTGGGGATCAGGCTGAGAGGACTGTGCAGTGTAAATGGGCAGAGCAGGCGCAGTCCCACCAGCATCCACAGCAGACAGCAGATCCACCGGGGCGCTTTTCTGAGAGCAGGGCGCAGCGCCAGTACCGCCAGAATCAGCCAGCCGGCGCTTATACTTAAATTGATACATCTGAGAAAAACAGTGCTCATAGTGCGACCTCCTATGTGATGTTCAGCCTTCTATAATCCTGCGGATTTCTTCCACTTCTGCGTCCGACAGCCGTTTATGCCGTCCAAAGGCGGCAATGAAAGCGGGGAGAGAGCCCTGGAATTTCTTTTCGACCAGTTCTTCGATCTCCGCCTCCTGTATCTCGTCTCTGGAGACGAGGGAAGTGACTATGGTGTCTTTGTTCTGGAGCACACCCCGCTGAGACAGACGCTTGATGACAGTGTAGGTGGTGGTGGATTTCCAGCCCAGCTGCTCTTCGCAGAGCTTGACCAGATCCTTACTCCTGATGGGCTCATGCTCCCAAAGAATCAGGCAGAAACGATATTCGCTCTCAAATATTTTCGGTGTGTTCATAAGGTGCCTCCTGATATGTAATCAAAAGTTCTGTGATCTAACGGATTAGAGTATATAATTAATCTAATATATTAGAGTGGAGATGTCAAGTGGGAATTTCTGCCTGCTCCGGGTAAAAAACAGCGGTAAATCCGTAGTCGGTTTACCGCTGTCTGCTATCGTGCCGGGTATATATGTGTAACTGGAATCTGTACGTATTGTTATTGTGTTTCAGTCAACTTTTGGATTGCCTCTTCTTTGGTTGACACAAAGAAAAAGTCGTTGCCATTATTTGATTCGTAAATAAAATCTTTTAACGGTTTGCTGGTATATTGTGAGTAATCCCCGTAAATGGCAATTCTCACATGATAATTGACAAATTTTTGAAGTATTTCGCCTGCCATGCCGCTGCTGAGGATAAAAAATTCCTCGCATACCGCTGATTTATTGATTACGATTTTGGCGGAACCTGTTTCATATTTTACAGTCATAGCCAGATCCAAGGCGGATTGCGTATCAACAATCAGCTTTTCTTCACTGGAAATAACTGCAATATCTGTTTTGTTATCTTTCAAGTGTTCAATATTCATAATTTCCTCTAAACCTCATTTGCAGTACAAATTCCAGTTAAGGCCATATTTTACTAAAAAGACGACAGATTGTCAAGCATGCTCTCATGGAGTTCTGACGGACATTCTTTAATTTTTTTGCACAATTTCTGCTATAAGACTTGCATATCCAAGAACAAACAAGTATAATAAAATATAAATAAATTAAAACAATTGAAAACACGAAAACGAGGTATTTATTATGTTTATGGAAGAACGACAGAAAGATATTATTCGTAAAATAAACCAAACGGGACGAATCTTAGTTTCAGAAATTCAGGAATGCTATCAGATTTCGGCGGATTGTGCAAGGCGGGACTTAAAAGTATTGGAAAGTAAAGGATTGTTGCAGAGAACACATGGCGGCGCCATTGCAGTTCATCCAATAGAAAGATACCCTGCGCCAACATATAATCCGATAGATATAAAAGAAATACAGACTGATTATCTGACAGTTGCCCAAAAAGCAATCGAATATATTCAAAACAAGGATGTTATTTATATTACTACGTCTCTGGTCGGATATTATATGGCTGAAAACTTGCCGGAAGATGTAACCATTACAGTATTGACAAATTCCGTTACCATTGCAGAGGTGTTGCGAAAAAAAATAAATATATCCGTTATATTATTGGGCGGAGAAATGTCCCATCGCGGTCATTGCCATGACTTTTATACCATTCAAATGGTAAAAAATATCCGCATGGATAAAGCGTTTTTATCGCACGCGGCATTATCTCTGGATTTTGGAGCCTCCATTCATGATCCCTCCGGTGTGGAATTTGGAAAAGCTGTTATGAAGAACAGCGGGATGAATATCGGGCTATATCCGTCTAAGAAGATTGGAAAAAATTCCATTCATTCTGTATGCCGGGTAAAAGATTATGATTTACTGATTACGGACAATAACGTATCCGAGGATTTTCTGATACAGGTAAGGGAACTTGGTGTGACTATAGAAACAGTTGATATGAAAGGAGCATGAAAAATGTATTGTATATTAGTGACAGGTATTCCGGCAGCAGGAAAAAGCACTATGGCAGAGGTCATGTCAGAAAGGTTGAAACTGCCTGTTATTTCAAAGGATACCGTAAAAGAATTGCTGTTTGACAATGTTGGTTTTCAGTCGAGAGCAGAAAAAGTGAAACTTGGAATTGCCGGTATGGAGATCATGTATTATGTCGCAGGTCAGCTTATGAAAGTAGGACAACCTTTTATCTTGGAGAATAATTTTGAATATTCGTCAGAACAAGGAATTAGAAGTCTTTTAGAAAAATATCAATATTCCGCATTGACCGTTACCTTAACGGGAGATTACAAAGTAATTTACCAGCGTTTTCTGAAACGTGAAAACAGCCCTGACAGGCACAGGGGGCATGTAATGAATGACTGTTATCCGGAAAAGAAAGAGAATAATCTGAATACCCTAAAAGCAAAAACTATTTCTTATGAAAATTTTGTTTGTGGAATAGAAAAAAGGGGATTTGATGCCTTTTGCGTTGACAGCAGACAAATCAAAGTTGACACAACAGATTTTTCAAAAATTAATATGGAAGAGTTATTTTCACAGATTGAGGCATGGAAGGAGGAAATATAGACGAGATTTACTTTTCGGAACATCCAATTGGCTATCCTTCGATGAGACTATGAAGAAAAGTCTGTAAATGCAGATCTTCTATGATAATGATGGGCGAAAGGCTTGAGAATAAGCTTTTCGCCCCTGCTTTATATATATCAGTTATAGATGGGCATGTCAAGAAAGACTGG
>CATKXY010000016.1 GCA_949840915.1 uncultured Lachnospiraceae bacterium
TCTATATCTCCGGACAGTCTGAACATGTACAGTTTGAGCAGTTATAGGAAAAAGAGGACGGCGGGGCATGACGCTCCCGCCGTTTTTGTCGTCAAAATATTATTGCTACTAACTTATACCCACCGACGGGCAATCTGGACAGCAAAACCGGAATGGATGTCATGGGCCTGTTAAAGATGACCGGCGAAAAATTCAGACAGACCATTGTGATGATCACCCACAATGAGGAGATGGCGCAGATGGCGGACCGCATCATCCGAATTGAGGACGGAAGGATCATGGGTGGCGGCAATGTATAAAGTAAAGAATAATACGATGATCCGAAGACTTTCCGGCAAGAGCTTTGCCGCCAACCGCTCCCGGAATGTGATAGCAGTGTGTGCCATTGCGCTGACTACGGTTTTGTTTACGGCGCTTTTTACGATAAGCAGCGGTCTTGTGGAGAATTTTCAGCGTGAGAGTATGCGTCAGGCCGGAGGGGACGGCATGGCTGTGCTGAAATATATTACCGATGAAGAGTATGAACGGGTAAAGGGACATCCGTTAATTAAGGAGATCTCCTATAACAGGATTCTTTGCGATGATGTGTTGAATGAGGAATTACTCAAACGTCGCGGGGAGTTTTATTACATGGACGATGTGGGCATAAAGCTCGGTTTCTGCGAGCCTGTGGGCGGACATAAGCCTGTGGCGGAAAACGAGATCATGATGGACACGGAGGCGCTGAGACTTCTGGGAGTGGAGCAGAGAGAGGGCGCTCCGGTGACGTTGAAGCTGTCCGTGCACGGCCGGGAGGTAGAACGGGATTTCGTTCTGTCGGGCTGGTGGGAGGCGGATCCGGTGTTTAGGGTGTCCATGCTGGTGGGCTCGAGAGCCTATGCGGATGCCCATGCGGATGAGCTGTACCACAGTTTTCGGGAGGACTACAGCCTGACAGGCGTGATCAACAGCTATGTCATGTTCCGCAGTTCACTGAACCTGGAGGGGAAGCTGGAACAGTTGATCGCGGAGAGCGGTTTCTCCCGTGACGAGTCGGCTCCCAATTATATGGAGTGCAATGTGAACTGGGCCTATCTGTCCGCCGGATTCGAGATGGATCTGCCCACTGCCGCCGCAGTTTCTGCCGCGCTGCTTTTGATCGTCTTTGCGGGGTATCTGATCATATACAATATTTTTCGGATATCTGTCATGAGGGATATTCGTTTTTATGGCCTGTTAAAAACCATTGGCGCAACAGGGAGGCAGATCAAGAGTATTATCGGCAGACAGGCGGTGATTCTGTCATGCATGGGCATTCCGCCGGGACTGCTCCTGGGATATTTTCTGGGATGCGGCTTAGTTCCGTATGTTATGGATACAACATTTTTTAAGAGCACGGGCTATCAGACCTCTGCCAATCCGTTGATTTTCTGCGGCAGTGTGATTTTTGTGTTGATGACTGTTGCGCTGAGCGTGAATAAGCCCGGACGGATGGCGGGCAGTGTGTCTCCGGTGGAGGCGGTGCGCTACACGGATGCGGCATCTGTGAGAAAGAAACGCAGAAAGTCTGTATATGGAAACAGGATTGCGGGTATGGCTGCGGCAAATTTAAGCCGCAGCGGGAGACGCACGGTGCTGGTGATGCTGTCAATCAGTCTGAGTCTGGTGCTCTTTAATACGGTTTATACCGTGAGTATCGGATTTGATATGGATAAGTTTCTGGCGACGTTTGTGGACACGGATTATCTGATCGCCCATGCCGATTATTTCAGATATCGTTATAGCGGAAATGAGAGTGCAGTGACGGAGAGCATGATCGAAGCGGTGGAGAGTCAGCCCGGCTTTGAGCGGGGCGGCCGGTTCTATGCCAATCGTGACGAGGAGTATTTCACGGCGGAATATCCTAAGGGAATGGGAGAGCCGGTTCTCGCGGAGGGCATGACTCCCCGGTATATGAGCATGGTATATGGCCTGGAGGATTTCCCGCTGGAGCGGCTGGAAGTGCTTGAAGGTGAGATTGACTGGGAAAAGCTAATGAGCGGAGATTATATTTTGTCCGGTGTGTGGCTGGACGATTATCACGAGCCGCTGTGGGAGGATCCCAATTTCGATGTGGGTGAGACGGTGACACTGCGCAACGAGAAAAGTGAGACGGAGCGTTCCTTCACGGTGATGGCCAAGGTAGCCGTGAAGTACTATACCAATTCTTCGGGCACATGGAATGATTTTAATTTTTATATTCCGGCTTCCGTCTATAAAGAGATGGTGGAGAAACCGGCATGTATGAGCTATGTCTGCAATGTGGCGGATGAGAAGGAGACAGCAGTGGAAGCCTTCCTGAAAAGCTACACAGAGTCGGTGGAGCCGACTATGGCGTATACCTCCAAAGCGACCAGAAAGGCCGAGTTTGAGGGGATGCAGCAGATGGTGCTGCTGGTAGGAGGTGCGCTCAGTCTGTTTGTGGGGCTCATCGGAGTATTGAATTTTGTCAATTCCATACTCACGGATATCATTGCCAGACGCAGGGAATTTGCCATGCTGCAGTCCATCGGCATGACCGGCGTTCAGCTTCGGAAGATGTTGATGGCGGAGGGTGTGTACTATGCGGCCGGATCAGGGCTTGCCGCGCTTGGCATAAGCGTGCTGATTTCCTGTTTTGTGGTAGTGCCGCTGGCGGGAGGCATGTGGTTCTTCACCTGGCAGTTTACGCTGCTGCCGCTGGCATTTGTGATCCCGCTGCTGTTTGTCATCGGAATGCTTCTGCCTGCGGTGGCGCTGCATACGGTAGAGAGACAGTCTATTGTGGATCGGCTGCGGGACGCACAGTGATCCCGTTGACCTCCACGCCCCCGTCCAGACGGATGACCAGACAATCAAGTCCGTCTATCTTACGAGTCTCGATCAGATCCGTGCGATCGGGACTCACCTTGATTGTAATGTCCGGGGTCTTGACATCAAAGGAGCGGGTGTTGAAAACATTGTTTGCATAGAGGGCGGCCTGCTGTCCGGCAGCGGCATCGAAATAGCTGTCAAACTCAGCCAGCTTTTCGTTGTTCACGCCACTGCCTGCCAGCAGAGTCTTGACCTCGTTCTTATCCAGTATCAGGGGAGCGGGCTCCTCTTTGTGTTCCGCCACCATCTCTTGGAATTTTTCATGAATATTTTTGACCAGTTCCAGCTCGCAGGTCTCGCCCAGAGTCTCTTCGATCAAAGTCTGAAAGGTCTCCTTCTGCGCCCCGGCGGAGAGCGGTACGGGACAGCCCAGGAGCTGTTCCATAAAGCCTTCATTCAATTCTTCCGCATCCTTGGAGTAGTAGAGGGTGCTGTGCAGGTCGGCTCCCCGGTCGTTAAATGCAGGGAAGAGGAATCCGGTCTCGGGCATGCCTACCACCCAGTCCCTGACACGGTTCTGAAAGATATTTTCCTCTGCGTTGTAGGAGAGACCGGGCTTGGAGAGGTCCACGGGACAGATGGCGCAGAGTATGTATTCGTACACCTCGTCCGAGGCGTCCTCCATATCCAGTCCGTCCAGAGTCTTGCCGGGCACATCATAGACATCATGAATCAATAGAATCAGATAGTTTCCCACATACTCATAACTCTCGATAATTTTGTCGTAAAAGGCTTCCAGAAGCGTTTCGTCCTTCAGCTTGCTGTTCCTGAGGCGGAGCAGACACTCCTGGGTGCCGCCGGGCTCCTCGGTGTGCAGAGGGAAATCAAGATTCAGGAGGTTTTTCCCCAGAGTGCCGGAGAGGCATTTGCGCAGGATCTCAAAATACTTGAACATCTCTTCCTCGGGCAAAGCGAGAAAGGCCTGCCTGAAATCGGTCTTTTTATTTTTTTCTCCGTCCACATAACAGCCGCAGATGCGGGTAATAGAGCAGTTTTTGATTGTGAAGAGTCTTTTTAATTCGCTGATTTCCTGTTTGGTCATACCGGTAACCTCCCTTTATTTTCATAAGTGCCGTTCTTTTTCAAAAGTTCTGTTCGTTTTCTTGGGCGCTTTTCAGTATACACTAAAATTTATTTCGGGGCAATGAGCAGATTTTTGCACAAAAGAAGGAAAATGCTGTGAAAATCAAAAGAGAGAAGTCTGATTTTAGGGAATGTAGGCGGATTGTGCGATGGGTTGGAGTTGATGTCAGAAAGCATGTTATTTTATAATGAGTTGGTACGAAAAATGTGTGATTCAAATGTATTTCTGACTGGAGGTAGTTTTATGGAACAATTGAACATTACTACTGCAAAGGATAATGAAAAAGTATACAAGATTTTAGATGATTTAATGCACGCGAATAAAGAGTTTCAGATCATGATCACAGTGCCCTCCGGCAAAGGCTCCTCCGCGGGAGCGGTGAGTGAGACGGTAGTGAGAGAGACGCCCGCACGGGCGGCAGTGCGCGATCTGGAGCAGGATGTGACTGACATGATACATGAGATCGGAGTCCCTGCGCATATCAAGGGATATCAGTATCTGAGGGAGGCTATCATGATGTCGGTTGAGGATCCTGCCATGATCAGTTCCATCACCAAAATTTTGTATCCTACCATTGCCAAGCGGTTTCAGACTACCCCCAGCCGTGTTGAGCGCGCTATCCGCCATGCCATAGAAGTGGCCTGGAGCAGAGGGCGCATGGAGACACTGGACGCTCTGTTTGGCTACACGGTAGACACCGGAAAAGGAAAGCCTACCAATTCGGAGTTTATCGCGCTGATCGCGGACCGCATCCGACTTTCCTATAGAGATTGATAAAAAACTCTTTTCCCATATGAGAAAATGGTGTATAATCTAACTATCATACTTGGGAGGGTTTCAAATGAAAAATATTTTGTTTGTGGCATCAGAGGGTGTTCCTTTCATCAAGACGGGCGGCCTTGCGGACGTTGTAGGTTCTCTGCCCAAGTGTATCGATAAGGAATACTTTGACGTGCGTGTGATTATCCCCAAATACACCTGCATGAAGCAGGAGATGAAGGATAAATTACAGTATGTTACGCATTTTTATATGGATTATAACTGGAAGAATGTTTATGTGGGCATTCTCGAGGCGAAGGTGGACGGCGTCCACTATTACTTTGTTGACAACGAGGACTATTTCGGCGGCTTCAAACCTTACGGAGATAATGTGATCTGGGAGATTGAGAAATATGCTTTCTTTTCCAAGGCGGCACTGTCTGCACTGCCCGTAATCGGTTTCCGGCCTGATGTGATCCACTGCCATGACTGGCAGACGGGACTCATACCTGTATATCTGAAAGAGCGGTTCCACGACGGAGATTTCTTCAGAGGCATCAAGTCCGTTATCACGATCCACAATCTGAAGTTCCAGGGCAAATGGGATCCCCAGACTGTGAGGAGTATCACTGGTCTGCCCGCTCATTATTTCACGCCCGATAAGCTGGAGGCCTATAAGGACGCCAATCTGCTCAAGGGCGGCATTGTCTTTGCGGATGTGGTGACCACTGTGAGCGCCACTTATGCGGAGGAGATCAAGACCACTTTCTATGGCGAGGGTCTGGACGGACTGCTGCGCGCCCGCAGCGGTGATCTGCGCGGTATCGTCAACGGTATTGATTACGCTGAGTTCAATCCCGAGACGGACAAAAATATCGTAAGGCCATACAACGCGGTGAATTTCCGCAAGGAAAAGGTAAAGAACAAGCGTGCGCTGCAGGAGGAGCTGGGACTGCGTCAGGACGACCGCAAGATGATGATCGGCCTGGTGTCCCGCCTGACGGATCAGAAGGGGTTGGATCTGATCGCCTATGTTATGGACGAGCTCTGTCAGGACGATATTCAGCTGGTAGTGCTCGGCACCGGTGAGGAGCGCTATGAGAATATGTTCCGCCATTTTGACTGGAAGTATGGCGACAAGGTATCCGCAAATATTTATTATTCCGATGCTTTGTCCCACAAGATTTATGCATCCTGTGACGCTTTCCTGATGCCCTCACTCTTTGAGCCCTGCGGTCTGAGCCAGCTTATGTCGCTGCGCTACGGTACGGTGCCCATCGTCAGGGAGACGGGAGGCCTGAAGGATACCGTACAGCCCTATAATGAATTTGAGAACACCGGCACAGGCTTTTCCTTCACGAATTACAATGCCCATGAAATGCTGAATACGATCCGCTATGCAGAACATATATATTATGACAAGAAGCGTGAGTGGAATAAGATCGTTGACCGCGCCATGGCTGAAGATTTTTCATGGAATGTGTCTGCCAGAAAATATCAGGAGATGTATGACTGGCTGATTGGGTATTGACATGTCACGGAACAGGAAAGATAATGATTTCGTCCTGCAGGCGGGAATTCTGGCGGCTGCGGGCATTATAAGCAGAATCATAGGGCTCCTTTACAGGAGCCCTTTAACTGCTGTTGTGGGAACACTGGGAATCGGCTATTACCAGGTTGCCTACAGTTTCTATACCATCGTTCTTCTGATCTCTTCTTACAGTATCCCATCGGCTATCTCAAAAGTCATCGCCCAGAAGCTGGCAGTGAAGGAATACCGCAATGCCCACAGGATTTTTCTGTGTGCGCTGGGATATGTACTTGTTGTCGGCGGAATCGCCAGTCTGGTGTTGTTTTTCGGCGCGGGGTGGTTTCTGGAGAATGAAGCGGCGGTTCCGGTGTTAAAGACCTTTGCCCCCACCATTTTTATCTATGGCATACTGGGGGTGCTGCGGGGCTATTTTCAGGCTCATCGCAGCATGGTACAGACCTCGGTGTCCCAGATTCTGGAACAGATTGCCAACGCTGCCGTGAGCATCGGCGCGGCCATGCTCCTGATCGAGAGCGTTATGGGCACTATGGAGATTCCTGGCGAGGAGACCCTGAAAGTGACGCGCGCCACCTACGGCGCGGTGGGAAGCGCTCTGGGCACCGGGGCGGGAGTGCTGACCGCCCTGCTCTTTATGCTGGGGATTTACTTCCTGAACAGGAGGATGATATACAGGCGTATCGCCCGCGACAGTCATGCGTATCTGGATTCTTACGGCGAGATCATCAAGACCATCACGCTGGTGGTGACTCCCTTTATCCTGAGTACGGCAGTATACAATCTGTCCGGCGTGGTGAACAGCAAGATCTATGTGGATGTGATCCCGGGCATCATGGAGCTGGACAGCACTGCCGCATACAACAATTACGGTATCTTCTCCGGGATGGCCCAGACCATCTCCAATATTCCCGTCGCCTTTGCCTCGGCCATGGCTTCCGCGATGATTCCCTCTGTGGCCGCCTTTGTGGCGGCGGGCAGAATAAATGAGGCAAAGGATAAGATCGGCGTGGCGGTAAAGAGCACCATGGTGATCTCGATTCCATGTGCCGCGGGGCTCTTTGTGCTGGCTAAGCCGCTGACCGCGCTCCTCTTTCCCTCCCAGACAGACGAGACCTTAACCTTTGCGGGAACGCTCCTGATGTCCCTCTCTCTGTCCGTGGTATTTTATGCCCTGTCCACATTAAACAGCTCCATCCTGCAGGGGCTTGGCCGTGTGAACACACCCATCGTAAACGCCGCCATCGCCCTGACCGCCCAGACTTTGACATTATTCCTGCTTCTTCGCTTTACCAAACTGGATTTATACAGCCTGACTGCGGCGAACACCCTATATTCCGGCATCATGTGTGTGCTGAACCAGTGGGCGGTCCGCAGAGCCGTCGGTTACAGACAAGAGTTCACCGGAAGCTTTTTCATTCCGTTCCTGGCATCGGCCTTTATGGGAGCCTCCGCCTGGGTGGTATACGAAGGCGTCTACCTCCTCACCGAGTCCATGCGCATCTCAGTACTTCCCGCGCTGGCCGTAGCCGTACCCGTCTACTTCGTGATGATGCTCATGCTGCGCGGACTCACCGAAGAAGAACTCCTCGCCTTCCCCAAAGGCCATCTATTGCTCAAACTTGCAAGACGCATCGGCCTCATGCATTGACTGAATATAAAGTTGTGACTGCAGCTTTTGAACTTTTCGGGAGAGCAGCGCTTCTCATTGGCTGACGAGGGTAATGCCGTCGATATTCCCCTCGGCCATCATGGAGAAATTGGTATAGTACACCACGAAGCCCGGTTTTGCCCCGCCGGGCTTTTTCACATGCTTTTTCTGGATATAGTCAATCTCCACCTTGTCCGCTCCGCGGCCTTTGGAGTAGTAGGCGGCCAGTCTGGCGGCCTCCTCGAAGGTGCGGTCGGGAAGCTCCAAAGCTCCGTCTGTCTTGACGACGACATGGGAGCCCGCCATACCCTTGGCGTGGAACCACCAGTCGTTTCCCGTGGCGAAGCGGAAGGTCAGGTCATCGTTCTGGTAATTATTTTTGCCCACATAGATGTGAAAGCCGTCGCTGCTTAAATAGTGGAAGGGCTTACTGGTGACTTTTGGCTTTTTGCCGGAATTTTTGGCATTGCCGCCCTTGGCGCCCCGCTTTTTGTCGTAATCTCTGCGGCGGAGGTAACCGTTTTCGATGAGTTCTTCACGGATCTCCACAAGATCTTCCTCCTGCAGCGCGATGTCCAGCGCGGCGCTGATGGATTCCAGATGGTCGATTTCGGATTTTACCTCCTCGGTCAGCTCGGAGAGAGCTTCAAAGGTTCGCTTTAATTTATTATATTTTTCAAAGTAGACCTTGGCATTCTCTGTGGCGGAGCGTGTCTCGTCTAAGGGAATTGTTACAGGTTCATTGGTGTAGTAATTGATTACTTCGATGGACCTGGCTCCGGGCGCCGCGCTGTAGCCGTAGGTGTTTAAAAGCTCGCCGTAAATGCGGTATTTTTCCCGCTTTTCGGTATCCTGCATCTGGCAAAGCTGCAGATCGTATTTTTTGATATCGCGCTCCAGCGCTGTCTGCACGATGCGGCGCAGATCCGAGGATTTCTGGCGGATGCGGGTGAGAGAGTTTTTTTGTGCGTAGTAGGTCTCCAGCAGGGCGGACATGGAAGAAAAGGAGACAAGGCGGTCGCCTGACGGTTCCGTCTGTGTCCCGGGTGAGGCGACAGTCTCAGAGGCATGTCCGGTGTACATGGTGAGGGGGACGGCTGCAAATTCCACGGGCCGTCTGCCGGTGTAGGCGATACAGGGGGCGAATTGTCCCGCAGAGATCTGCTTTGTCAATTGTTTCAGTGTGAGATAAAGGGTGTGGAATTGGGACTCTGTGAATGCCGCGGTGGAAGCGTCTCCGTCCAGCCCCGCGCGGAAACACAGCTCTTGTGCCAGGATGGGGGAAATCCCGGTGAAGCTGCCGTAGAGGGCCTTGAACAACGGTCTTGGTTTGGCGGTCATAGTCCCGTAAAAGGTCTGGTAGTCAGTGGAGAGCGCGTCCAGCTTGTCCTGTGTCTCCACCACAAAATACGGCTTGCCGGGAAGCACCTCCCGGACGCTGCTGACGGCCGCAGACACGCGTTTGATGCTGTCGATGATACGGTTCTCACTGTCGCAGAAAATGATATTGCTGTGCTTGCCCATGATCTCCACCACCAGCGTTTTTCGGCACAGATCCCCCATCTCATCCAGATGTTCGATATGGATGGATACGATGCGTTCCAGGCCCGGCTGGGAAATGTCCGTGATGCGTCCGTTCTGCAGATGCTTTCTGAGCAGCATACAGAAATTCGGTGCGGTCAAAGGGCTGGGTTTATTGTTCTCGGTGAGGTAGATCAGGGGCAGGGATGCCTCCGCGGAGAGGAAGAGTCTCTTTTGTCCGTCCCCGGTCTTTATGGTCAGGAGCAGTTCGTCCGCCTCCGGCTGGGCAATTTTATAGATACGCCCGCCCGGAAGGTTTTGTTTCAGCTCCGATACTACGCCTGCAATCGTTACGCCGTCAAATGCCATGATGAGTCCTTTCCGAAATGGTATATGATATTATCTGCTGTGATCATTTTGATTATAACTTGATTTTGATATGGCGTAAAGATATATGGGATAAAAATTGATTTCCCGGGAAAAATATGGTAAAATGAACATTTGGAAAGATTTGTTGAACGAATCATGAAAGAGAGGCCATTATGTTAAACAATAAAGTCATTTTGATCACAGGCGGAACAGGCAGTTTTGGAAAGGCGTTCACCAGATATGTATTGGAGCGTTATACCCCCAGAAAGATCATCATCTATTCCAGGGACGAATTCAAACAGTTTATCATGCAGAACGAGTTTAAGGAATATGCGGACCGGCTCCGGTTTTTTATCGGCGATGTCAGGGACAAGGAACGTCTGACCAGAGCTCTGGAGGGTGTGGACTATGTGATCCATGCTGCGGCGCTCAAGCAGGTGCCTGCCTGCGAGTACAATCCTGCCGAGGCTATTAAGACCAATATCCACGGGGCCCAGAATGTGATCGACGCATCTTTGGACAGCGGCGTCAGGAAGGTGGTTGCACTGTCCACCGACAAGGCAGTCAATCCCGTGAATCTCTACGGCGGTACAAAGCTGGTATCGGACAAGCTGTTTATTGCGGCTAACGCCTATGCGGGCACGAAGGATATCTGCTTCTCCATTGTGCGTTACGGTAATGTAGCGGGCAGCCGCGGTTCGGTCATCCCCAAATTCTACGATATGATCAAGAACGGCTGTACCGAGCTCACAGTGACGGATTACCGCATGACGCGTTTCTGGATCAGTCTGGAGGAGGGCGTTGAGCTGGTAATCAAGGCGCTGGAGGAGTCCACGGGAGGAGAGACGTTTATCTCCAAGATTCCCTCCTTCAAGATCACGGATCTGGCGGAGGCTATGCTGCCCGGATGCAAGACCAGAGAGATCGGTATCTATCCCGGAGAAAAGCTGCATGAGATCATGGTGACGGTGGAGGATTCCCTGACAACTTATGAATATGACAAGCATTTTATCGTCTACCCTCAGGTGAAGTGGAACAGTAAACAGAAGATTGACGAGTCGGGCAAAAAGGTGCAGGAGGGTTTCTCCTACAGCTCCGGCAACAATGCGGAGTGGCTGAGCGTGGAGCAGATACGTCAGCGTTTAGAGACTCTGGATCTGGAGAAATAAAATGGAACAGTTAGCGATATCAGGAGGGGCTCCCGTGAGGGAGACCCCGATTCATTATGGAAGACAGTATATTGATCAGGCGGATATTGATGCCGTGACGGAGGCCTTGAAAAGCCCTGCGCTCACGGGCGGTCCCAGAGTTGAACAGCTCGAGCGGAGGCTCTGTGAGGTGACTCAGGCGAAGTATGCCGTTGCTGTGAGCAACGGCACGGCAGCGCTGCACCTTGCCGCCATGGCGGCGGGCTTTACCCGGGGGGATGAGGTCATCGTGAGCTCCATCACCTTTGCGGCCTCTGCAAACTGCGTACTCTACGTGGGGGCGAAGCCGGTCT
This sequence comes from uncultured Lachnospiraceae bacterium, assembly GCA_949840915.1. Lineage (GTDB taxonomy): Bacteria > Bacillota > Clostridia > Lachnospirales > Lachnospiraceae > Acetatifactor. The sequence goes on from CATKXY010000016.1 coordinate 11,303, forward strand.
TTGCGGATATCAATCCCGAGACCTATAATATTGATCCGGAAGCTGTCAGAGCATTGATCACGCCCCGGACCAGGGGAATCATAGCGGTGGACTTTACCGGGCAGGCCGTGGAGCTTGACAGGCTGCGGGAGATCTGCCGGGAACACAATCTGATTCTCATCGAGGATGCGGCTCACGCGATCGGCACGAAATATAAGGGACAGCCGGTGGGCAGCATTTCGGATATGACCTGCTTCAGTTTTCATCCGGTGAAGACTGTGACGGGAGGCGAAGGCGGTGCGGTGACTACCAACGATGAGAGGATTTACAGAAGACTGCTGCGGCTGCGCAGCCACGGAATCACCCGCAATCGGGAGGAGATGGTGCATCCCACGGATGCGGCATGGTACAACGAGCAGGTGGAGCTGGGCTACAATTACCGCATCACGGATATTCAGGCGGCGCTGATCGTCAGTCAGCTCGATAAGCTTCCCGCCTTTGCCGGACGGCGGGATGAGATTGTCAAAAAGTATGACGCGGCCTTTTCGGATATGCCGGAGATCCGGGTGCAGCGGGAGATTCCGGAATCGGATACCACCAGGCATCTGTATATCCTGCGCCTGAGGTCCGAGCGCTTAAATTGTGACAGGAGAGAGTTTTTTGACGCTCTGTGGGCGGAGAATATCTGTTCTCAGGTACATTATCTACCGGTGTACCGGCATTCCTATTATGAGAATCTTGGCTATAAGAGGGGAATCTGTCCCAACGCGGAACAGTTTTATGAGGAGGTTATGAGCATTCCTCTCTATTATGCCATGACGGATCAGGATGTGGAGGACGTTATATCCGCGGTGAAGAAGCTGGTTGGTCATTACCGTAAATTAAGCTAAAACGGATGGTAAGGTTATATGGTTAATTTTGTCATTGTATTAGAGTGTTTTGGTATTTGTCTCACGGCGATTGCTTTACTCCTTTTATTAAACGGAGACGGAGCCAGAGAGCAGAAGCTGCTGATCATTATTATGTGCAGCTGCCTGGTTCAAAATGTCGGTTATTTACTGGAATTGACTGCGCCTACGATGGAGGCGGCCATGACGGCGGTGATCGTGGAGAAAGTCGGTTCTGTTTTTACGCCGCTGTGTTACTGTTGGTTTATTTATATTTATTGTTATGTTGCTCCGCCGAAAGTTCTTTTGAGAATTATTGGCGTGATCAGTTTCTTATCTCTGCCGGCGGTGTTTTTTAACTGGCATGGCTGTTTTTACCGGGAGGTTCAGTGGGTGGCGGATGCGGACGGATATCATCATATCAGTCTGAGCTATGGCCCCTTGTATGTATTCTTTTTCATAGCTTATATTATTATTCCTTATACCCTTTGTATCTACACATTGGTCAGAGCTATCAGAGAACGCTCGGATCAGCAGGTTCACCGTCAGTATTGGACGATCCTTGCGATTTCCACGCTGCCTGTCATTGTGCTGATCGCCTATGTCTGCAAATTTATGAAAGTGTTTGATTTGACGCCGGTGACGCTGACGATATCCATGGCGCTGGTGGTTATTGTGATCTGGAGCCGCCGTAATTATGATTTCCGGCATTTGGCGGCGGAAAAGGTTCTGGAAAGCATGGGCGACGGTGTGATCGCGCTGGATGATCATGAGCGGCTGGTCAGCTATAACAGAGCGGCGGCGAATATTTTCGCCCATCTGAACTCCCTTAAGCCGGGTGAGAACATTCGGGTAGTGGAGGATTTTCGCGAGGAAATGCTGAGTGAGGATTTTTCTCTGAGTTTTTCCATCAACGATCAGCATTATGAAAGCCACAGCAAACATATTATAGATGAAAGCGGCAGGAAACAGGGATGCGTAATTTTGATCCTGAATATGACCGACACGGAAACCTATATCAACGAGATTAAGAGGGTGCGGCTTGAGGCGGAGAAGGCCAGCGCCGCAAAAAGTGAATTTCTTGCCAATATGTCCCATGAGATACGGACTCCGATGAATGCCATTATCGGATTGAATGATATTATCATGGAGGAGTGTGAGGATGCGGAGATTTATGCCCATGCCAAAGATGTGCAGTCTGCGGCAAAAAATCTGCTGACAATCATCAATGACATTTTGGATCTTTCCAAAGTGGAAGCGGGCAAAATGGAACTGGTGAATGTGGATTATTACATAAAAGTCATGGCGGACGAGGTTATAGCGATGATGGATATGGCGGCTTCCCAGAGGGGGCTGATCCTGAAGTATGAGTGCGATGAAGCAATACCCTGCTGCTACAACGGCGATGACGGCAGAATCAAACAGATTCTGATCAATATACTCAGCAATGCGATCAAATTTACAAAGAAGGGTCATGTCCGCGTTTCCATTACCGGGAAACCGGGAAGAAGCGAGGACGAGGAACTGCTTACTTTTTATGTGGAGGATACAGGCTGCGGCATCCGAGAGGAGGATCTTGACAAGATCTTTGAGGATTTCCGGCAGGTGGATTCTAAACGGAATCGGAGCGTGGAGGGCACGGGACTGGGCCTTGCCATTGTAAAACTGCTGGTGGAGCTGATGGAGGGTACCATCAAGATAGAAAGCGTTTACGGTGAAGGGACGAAGGTTACGATCACGATTCCCCAGAAGATCGTAGACAGACGGTTGATTTCAGAGATGCCGGAGATTGCGCAGACAGAACAGAGAATGACGGATCTGTTTACCGCGCCCGATATAAAAGTGCTGATTGTGGATGACAATGTGATCAATCGTAAGGTAGCCAGAGGCTTTCTGAAGAATTATGACTTTGATCTGGATGAGGCGGGAAGCGGGCCGGAGGCTATCGGGATGGTGCGTGCCGCCAGATATGATATCATCTTTATGGATCATATGATGCCTGGTATGGACGGGATTGAGGCGGCGGAGATCATCCGCAGGGACTGCGGTGAAAACGGGACCGCACCTGCTATGATTGCTCTGACTGCCAATGTCATGCAGGGTATGCGGAAACATTTCCTGGACCACGGATTTCAGGATTTTATTGCAAAGCCTCTCGACAGGAAAGAGCTGAACCAGCTTTTGCTGCGCTGGGTGCCGGAGGAATGCAGGCAGACCGAAACAGCAGAAGAGGAAATCAATCGCTTGGATCCCGCTGCATTCCGGATTGACGGGGTAGACATGGACGCCGCGATGCGATATTATTTTGGAGAGGAAGAGGGGTTTGTTAACCTGCTGGAAGTTTACTTTATGGATGGCAAACGGAAGCTGGATCTTTTGTGTGAGCTTGTGGAAACAGATCCTTTACGCTATCAGATAGAGGTGCACGGTTTAAAGAGCGCATCGGCCAATATCGGAGCTATGAAAGTTTCGGACATGGCCCGTGCACAAGAGAACGCCGCAGCCAAAGGCGACACGGAATTTATCTCTGCGCAGTTTCCGCTGATGCTCACGGAATATGAGACTCTTCTGGAGAATATCGGACAGTTTCTGGAGCGGCGCAGACGAAGTGATAGTCAAAAAGAAAAGCTTCCCTGTCCGCCGATGCACGAAATCAGGGAGCAGACAGCGGCAGCGCTGGAGGAACTGGAGCATTTTCGGTCCCGGGAGTGCGCGGAGAGAGTGGAGACAATGCTTGCTTATGAACTGCCGGAGGACGTGTCGGAGCGCCTTTTGCAGATACAGGAGAATCTAAAACTATATGAGGATGATAATGCGGAAGAGATGCTGGGTCAGCTTTTGAGTATTCTTGAAAAGGAGGAAGAATATCAATGAATCAGGAACAGGACCGTAATTCAAAAGTATGTATTTTAGCGGTGGACGATACTGCAATTATATTATCCCGGATTTCGGATGCTCTGAGTGATGAGTTTGAAGTAATCACCGTGAATTCAGGAGCCCGTGCTTTGAAATTTCTCAAAGAGAGGAAGCCGGATCTGATTCTTCTCGACATTCAGATGTCGCCCATGGACGGAATCGAGACGCTGCATAAGATACGTTCCATGAAAGACCTGGAGGATATACCGGTGATTATGCTCACCGGTGTGGAGGACAAAGAAACTGTCATGGAGAGCGCCAGACTGGGAATCTGCGATTACATACTGAAGCCTTTTTCTTCCGGTGAGCTGCTCAAAAGGATCAACCGGGTCATTGAACGGGAGATTCAGAAACATTTGGAAGTATAACCGTTTTCAGCAGCTGATCCGCAGAAGCTGAGCCCGTCCGTGCAATGTGACCGGCACGGAATCCGCGGGCAGGAACATACAGCTTCCTTTGGTGAAGGATAGTTCCCGGGCGGAGAAGCGCAGACTGCCCTCTCCTTCAATGCACAAAAGAATCTGAAAGGAGAGCGGAGAGGTGGAGCAGTCCGGAGCGTGATCCGCGGTATTGATCAGAAGCCTTTCCACTTGAAAATATTTGCAGCGGCAGAGCAGCTCCGAGGCGAAGCCCGGGCGATAACGCAGAACGCGTATGGGCTGGCGGGGGCTTGCGCTGCTGTTGCAATTTAATACCTGGAGCGCTTTCTCGATGTGGAGAGGGCGCTCCAGATTATTTTTATCCCTGCGGTGATAGTCGTAAAGCCGATAGGTCAGATTAGAGTTCTCCTGAATCTCCGCCAGAAGGATGCCCGCTCCGATGGCATGAACCGTCCCTGGTTCCACCATGAATACATCGTCCTTGTGTACGGGTATTTTTTGCAGGTATTTCTCTATAGTGTCCTGCTTCAGACTGCGCTGTAGCATATCCCTATCCATGTCCTGCGTAAAACCGTAGATCAGATACGCTCCGGGACGGGCGTCCAGCACATACCACATTTCAGTCTTGCCCAGCGCCCCGTTTTCCCGGGATGCCGCGAAAGCGTCGTCAGGGTGAACCTGCACGGACAGATCCTGTGCGGCGTCGATCAGCTTCACTAACACGGGGAGCTCGCGGGAGGTCCTGTGGCGGCTGCCCAGATACTCCGGGTGCTCTGCCAGAATCCGCGGCAGGGATTGTCCCTGATGCTCACCGCTTGCCGCCGTGCTGGGGCCGTCCGGATGAGTGGAGCACTCCCAGGTCTCCGCCAGCGGGTTTAGAGGAAGGTTCTTATGAAAGTCGGCGTTTAGTCTGTCGCCGCCCCAGAGATAATCTTTGCCCGCGGGCAAAAGCAGAAAAGGCTCTGCTCGCAGGAAGGGCTCTGCCCGCAGAAATGGCTTATTCTTCCAATTCATGTTTTTGTTTGTCGTGGACACTGATATCCTTGCCCAGCTGAACCTCCATAATTTTGAGTTCCGTATCGGCGATGACCGTGTGGCGGCAGCCTGCCTGCATGGTGATTACGTCGCCTGCCTGTACGGGCTGTTCCATGCCGTCTACAATCGTTCTGCCCCGGCCGGAGATAATGGTCCACATCTCGTCCCGCCTCTCGTGGCTGTGATAATTCATCCGGTGGCCGGGATTGAGAGTGACTTTGATGGTAAGGCTCTCTTCCTCCACGTCCAGAACGCGGAAGCTTCCCCAGGATTTCTCCGCAAACATGATCTGCTGGTCGATGGCGTCCACAAAGGGTTTGATATAACTGGACTGTTCTTTGTCGGATACCAGGATGCCCTCGGGGCTTGCGGATATTACTATGTCTTTCAGGCCCATGCACAGAATGGGCATATCCAGCTCGTTGATCACATGTACATTTTCGCAGGTCTCGTTCAGAATGGCTTTGCCCACGCAGGTTTCGTCCATGGCCTCCGTGAGAGTGTTCCATGTGCCGATATCCCGCCATTGCCCGTGAAAGCGCAGTACCTGTATGTCGGACTCCTTCTCCACAACCGCATAATCGAAGCTGATTTTGGTCAGCGTGTTATAACGGTTGAACAGATCCTGATAGTCGGTGTAGTTCAGGAGTTCTGCGGCGCGGTCCAGCACATATCCAAGACGGTAGGCGAATACGCCGCCGTTCCAGAGCGCTCCCTGATCAATGTAGCTTTGGGCCGTGGCGGCGTCAGGCTTCTCACGGAAAGTTCTGACTCTGCTCACATGGGAGGTATCTTCGGGAATGATATAGCCGTATTTTTCGCTGGGATAGGTGGGCTCGATACCCATGAGAACCAGTTTGGCAGAGCTTGAGGACGCCAGTTCCCCAAGCTTTTTCAGCGCCTCGAAATAGTCCTGATCCACAAAAGGATCAACGGGACATACCACCACGGCTTCTTCTCTGTCAACTCCCATTCTCTCGTGCAGATAGGCGGTGGCCAGTGCGATAGCGGGAAAGGTGTCTCTTCTGCAGGGCTCCACACAGATACCGGCGTCCTGCCCCAATTGATTGTGAATGGCGGACGCCTGCGTGCGGGAGGTAGCGATGGTGACTGCAGCATCCGGATCCGCAGTGCGGATCTGACGGTAGACGCGCTGTACCATGGATTCGTAATCCCCGTCGGGATCTTTGAACAGCTTGATAAATTGTTTGGAGCGGACATCATTGGAAAGGGGCCAGAGCCTTTTCCCGGAACCGCCTGACAGTAGAATTATATTCATAGCATACCTCGCAGCGTTCAGTAGTTTAAAAGTCTTCAGCGCTCGGCGCGCAGGGGATTGTTCAGGAAGTCTTCGTAGGTCAGGCGGATGCCCTCTTCCAGCTCCGTGCTGTAGTGCCAGCCCAGATTTTCCAGTTTGGACACATCCAGAAGCTTTCTGGGGGTTCCGTCGGGTTTGGATGTATCCCATTGGATCTCGCCCTCATAGCCGATGACCTTTGCCACCAGTTCTGTGAGTGCGCGGATGGTCAGCTCCTTTCCGGTGCCCACGTTTACGGTCTCGTTGCCGGAATAGTTGTTCATCAGGAACACACAGGCGTCGGCCAGATCATCCACATAGAGGAATTCTCTCAACGGAGAACCGCTGCCCCAGCAGGTGACGCTGTCCAGCCCTGCCTCCTTTGCCTCATGGAAACGGCGGATCAGCGCGGGCAGCACATGGCTGTGGGTGGGATGATAGTTGTCGTTAGGGCCATACAGATTGGTGGGCATGGCGGAGATGTAATCCGTGCCGCACTGTCTGTTCAGGTATTCGCAGTATTTCAGGCCGGAGATTTTGGCGAGAGCATAAGCCTCGTTGGTGGGCTCCAGAGCGGAAGTCAGAAGACAGCTCTCCTTCATGGGCTGAGGCGCCATGCGGGGATAGATGCAGGAGGAGCCTAGAAACAACAGCTTTTTGCAGCCGTTCTGCCATGCGGAGTGGATCACATTCATCTCCAGAAGCATATTGTCATACATGAAATCCGCCAGCGCCTCGGAGTTTGCCACAATACCGCCTACTTTGGCGGCGGCCAGAAACACGAAGTCGGGTTTTTCCTCAGAGAAAAACGCTTCTACTTCCGTCTGCCTGCATAGATTCAACTCTTTGTGGCTGCGGGTAATGATATTATGGTAGCCCTGGGAGCGGAGCGCACGGATGATGGCGGATCCAACCATGCCCCGGTGTCCTGCGACGTAAATTTTGGAGTCTTTTTTCATACTGTTGCTCATAAGAGTTTAGCCTCCTGTCTGGCCAGATTTCGGTCATGCTCGGCCATGATGCGTACCAGCTCCTCGTAGGAAGTCTTTTGAGGATTCCAGCCCAGCAGGGTTTTGGCCTTGGTGGGATCGCCCAGAAGGTTGTCCACATCGGTGGGACGGAACCATGCAGGGTTGACGCATACCAGCAGCTTTCCGGTCTCGGCGTCATATCCCTTTTCGTCCAGACCGCTGCCCTCAAAGCGCAGGGTGATGCCGTTGGCTGCAAAGGCTTTCTGTGTAAAATCGCGTACCGTGTGCTGTTCGCCGGTGGCAATGACAAAGTCCTCGGGCGTGTCGTGCTGCAGGAGCAGCCACATGCATTCCACATAGTCTTTGGCATATCCCCAGTCTCTCAGGGAATCGAGATTGCCCAGCTCGAGACGGTCCTGGAGACCTTCCGCGATACGCCCGGCTGCCAGGGTGATTTTTCGGGTGACAAAGTTCTCACCGCGGCGCTCGGATTCGTGATTAAACAGAATTCCGTTGACGGCGAACATGTGATACGCTTCCCGATATTCCTTGACGATCCAGAAGCCGTACTGCTTGGCCACTGCGTAGGGACTGTAGGGATGGAAGGGAGTGGTCTCCCGCTGGGGTATCTCCTCCACTTTACCGAAGAGCTCCGAGGTGGAAGCCTGATAAATTCTGGTTTTCTGCGCAAGTCCCAGAATGCGCACCGCCTCAAGAATGCGAAGTACGCCAAGCGCGTCCACATCGCCGGAGTATTCCGGTGCGTCAAAGGATATCTGCACATGGGACTGTGCGGCCAGATTGTATATCTCATCGGGCTGTACGAGATTGATAATGCGGATCAGGGAAGAGGAATCTGTCAGATCTCCGTCGTGGAGTGTGACAGTACGCGCTGCAATCAGATGGTCTATGCGGGCTGTGTTGGAGATGGAGGCGCGGCGGATAATGCCGTGTACCTCATAGCCCTTCTCCAGCAGTAATTCTGCCAGATAGGAGCCGTCCTGCCCGGTTATGCCTGTAATCAATGCTTTTTTCATGAAAATAACCTCCGGTTTTTGGATTTCTGGAATATTTTACAGGTTTGGGAGTTCTTTTTTAAGGGTATATTTTGAGAATTACTAGCATTATATTGACTTTTGTGCTAATATGAAGCATACAAATGCGGCGGGGAAGGAGGAGCGGTATGAATCCTACGCTGTTTGACGGAACATTGGTGAGATCCCGGCGTATCATATATACCCCCTCGGATTTTGCCAAGGCCAATCTGCTTCACTTACAGGAGGTAGGGGAACTGCAGGCGCAGAAGCCTCACACCAGCAGGCGCAAAAATCTGTCCTCCTATCTTTTTTTTATGGTGCTGGCAGGGGAGGGCATATTGGAGTATGAGGGCGAGAGACATGCGCTGAAGCAGGGTGACTGCGTGTTTGTGGACTGCCATAAGCCCTATGCCCACAGCTGCTCGGAATCGCTCTGGAGATTGAAGTGGGTACATTTTTACGGGCCTAATATGGGCGGTATTTACGGGAAATATGCGGAGCGGGGCGCGCGGGCCGTGCTGACTCCCGAAGGCGGAGCTGCTTATGAAAAGCTGATGGATGAAATTTATGACATTGCTTCGTCCAATGCTTACAGTAAGGATATGCAGATCTGCGAGAAATTAACCTCTCTTTTGACATTGCTGATAGAGCAGAGCTTTCATGCGGCGCAATGCGGTGCGGACAGAGGAGCGGCCCGGCAGAGAAATGCCGCCAAAAGACAGAACTTGCAGGCGGTGAAGGAATATCTGGACGCGAATTATGCGTCAAAGATCACATTGGATATGCTTGCAGAGCACTTTTTTATCAATAAATATTATCTGACCCGCATTTTTAAGGAACAGTTTGGCGGGTCTGTCACGGAATATCTCTTGCAGGTGCGCATTACCCGGGCCAAACAACAGCTTCGTTTTACGGATAAGCCCATCGATGAAATAGCCCATGAATGCGGTATGCACGACGCCAATTATTTTGCAAGAATGTTCAAGAAGGTGGAAGGCGCCACGCCCGGTGAGTACAGGCGTATGTGGTAGAGACTCAAAGAAGTGTAAATTTAGTATTTCTCAGAGAGGTATAATCATGATTGTGTATGACGATATAAAAAAGCTGCGAATGGAATATAGCATCAGCCAGACTAAACTGGCTGAGTTCAGTGGGTTTTCCAAAGCGCAGATATCGGCATGGGAATTAGGTCAAAAAGTGCCGATGGAACCGGAAATAAATAAGTTAAACAGTGTGTTGCAAGAGGCTGTGGTAAAAATTGATCGGGGAGATCTGAATGTAAAGAAAAAAAGGATACAGCATTCAAAAGCAAAAACGAAATTACCGCCAATTGTAAAAGATGCGCAGCAATATTTAGCGTTAACCAAGAATATGGACTATTCCAGTGAATACTCAAAGGAGTTATCAAAGTTATACATAGCGGCTATGGCGACTAAGGAGGAAAGCGCAGTAAAGGGAATTGCACTTTTCTCAGGCTGTGGTGGAATGACCTTAGGATTTGAGGCTGCGGGAGTTGACTTAGTAGGGCATGTGGACGTTTCGGAATCTGCAAATCATATATATGCACAAAACTTTCCCAAATCCAAACTGCTTGGTAAAGATATACGCAAGATTAGTGATAAGGATCTGAATGAATGGAAGAAGGAGTTTGGTACAATAGATATCATCGTCGGAGGGCCGCCATGCCAGGGGTTTAGCTTGGCCGGTAAAAGGAATCCTGAAGATGAACGCAATAAATTGTATATGCAATATGTCAGGATTGTATCGATTATAAAGCCTAAAATTTTTGTTATGGAAAATGTGGCTTTAATGACTTCCATGAAAGATGAAAATGGAAACTTGTTTATAGATATCATAGAAAAAGCTTTTTCGGAGCAAGGATATTCTATTGTAAAAAAAACAGTGAATGCGTATCAATATGGAGTACCTCAATCAAGAGAAAGGGTAATATTGATAGGTGTCAGGGATGATATTCATAAGATGTTCCGGTATCGTGACGGATTGTATGGATTGTGTGATATTACACAGCAATCGGAATTTAGGAGAGAAAACAAAAAGAGAGTGAGAACTTTTAAAGATGCAACAGAGGATCTGCAATCTCTTGAGAGCGGTGAAAGATCATCGGTTGATCCTCTGCATTGGGCTATAGAGCATCCTGTACATGTTATACAATGGCTTAAAGATGTGCCAGAAGGACATAGCGCTCATGAAAACGAAGATTCTGAACTAAGACCGCCAAGCGGATTTAATACTACATATAAAAGAAACGTGTGGAATGAACCATGTTCGACAATTGGTACAAATTTTAGTATGATTTCAGGATGCAGAAATGTGCATCCTGCTGATACAAGATCTCTAACGATTAGAGAAGCGGCGCGAATTCAGTCATTTCCGGATGAATTTGTGTTTTGCGGAAAGTGGGGAGATATCAGAAGAGCGATTGGCAATGCGGTTCCGCCCATATTGGCAAAAGCGATTGCGGAAGAAATAATAAAACAGATATACGGGGGGGATTAGGGCATGGCATTGAAGCCTGAGAGTGCAGGACATTTGTGTCAGATTGAGGCAGGAACCAAGGGAAGATTAAAAGGACATAAATTTGAAGAGATTGTGACGAACGAATTAAATCAAATGGATTACACGGCTGATAATCTTTTGATTGAATGTAATAAACCAAATATCTATCGTGGAAACCCTGCCATTGCGTTGATAAAGCATATTTCAAAGGACAAGGGAAAACGGATCTGCGGCGCGAAAGCTTACTGGCTTGGAGGTTTGGCAACAGCTGGGGCGGGAGCAGTTATTTTAAATGAAAATAGAGAGAAAATTACCGGGTCTAAATCGGATATTCTTATAAATGTCGGTTATAGTGATGGTAGAAATGAAAAGATAGGTGTATCTGTAAAAGCCTGTTCAAATAATGCGCAACTGGCATTGACGACAGCTTCAGCATTTTGTGAAATGCTGCGGGATAGCGGGATATACGTTTCAGAAGATGCTGAGACAGGATTAAAAATGTTTTGTGGTGAGAGCGGATATAGACCTATGGATGGTTATACTCCTGAAGATACGAAAAATATTCCATGCGAAAGAATGGCAAGACCGGAACGATGGTATTGGGAAGAATTATCTGATGCTGTGAAAAAGGAGTGGGAAACAATTTTAACCGTTCAACAAATCAAAATTACTATGATGTTATTGCAATGCGCAAGAAATTATAAAACAGATAGTTATAAACCTGATTACATATTACACGAATGCAGACATCATGCTGAAATTGACGACTGTGAGGCTGCAGTCATGTCAGTCAAGGAATTAGCAAAATATTCACAATTGTTTGATGCATTTGGAGTGAAAGAACAGGTTATCAGAAAAGGACGTTATAAAGGAATAGATAATGCTGTTCATCAGTATCCGCATTTTGGGTTCATACAGTTTCAGCCGATAGGAAACCGACAGAATTTTTCTGAACTACAATTTAATCTCAAGGCCAAATACTATAATACCTTTCAAAAGTTGTTGGAAAAGAGGCAATTGACAGAACATGAAAAAACATAATGAAAATAACGACAAATTCATAGATGCCGGAATATTCGCCCTGCTTTTTCTGGGTGTGCTGGCAGTGACTTACACGCTGTTTTACAGGCAGTGTGTGGAGAGCATGGCGGGGAGCGGGCTTTATACTTCCGATATGAAAGCGTATATTCTGGAGATGCAGGGGCTGGACAGCGGGTACAGCTTTCCCTATCCGATTCTCTTTAAGCTGGCAGCGCTGTTTCATCTGTTCCTTGCGCCGGAGACTGCCATGGCGCTTGCGACGACTCTGTTGAACGGGCTTGCGGTTCTGGTGACGAAGTTTACGCTGAACAGGCTGACGCTTGCGGGACTTAGAGAGCGGTTCGGAGGACGTGGATGGCTGGCGGGACCATGTGTCAGCGTTTTGGCAGTGGGATTGTTTTTTATCTCCATGGTGTATCCGCCCGCAGGAATCTATCTGCCCGGCATCAAGTACAACTATCTGGGGGTTTTTACGGCTAATCCGTTTCACAACGCTACCTATATGGCCGCCAGACCCTTTGCGGTACTGGCCTTTCTGTGGTATGTGAAGCTGCTTGACAGCTATGAAAAGGATGGGGACATACGGGATTATATCTGCTTTTCGGTCTCTTTGCTGCTGTCTACAATGGCAAAGCCCAGCTTCACCATTGTACTGGTGGGCACGGCGGGGCTGATCATGTTGTACCGGCTGTTTCGTTCCCGATTTAAAAATTTCAAAAATACGGTACTGCTGGGCCTTGCCTTTGTTCCTACCTTTGCGGATCTGCTCTATCAGTTTCAGGGGGTGTTTGTGCCCGAGGAGGGGGCGGAGGGCGGAATCGGTTTCTGCCTGGGAAACATCTGGCGGCTCTACTGTGACAATATCCCGCTGGCTGTAGGGCTGGCTGTGGGATTTCCGATCCTGGTGCTTGTGCTTAACAGGAAGGAATTGAAAGAGAACACATTGTACCGGTTTTCCTGGCAGTTTTATCTCATGAGCTTTGCCATGACCTTCTTCCTGTATGAGAAGGGTTTCCGTGCGCCTGATTTCAATTTCTCCTGGGGTTACATGTACGGCATCTTCTTTGCGTTTTTTGGCGCGTCAACGGTGTTTTTGCGGGCCGTGTCCGCGGGGAAGAACCGTATTTTGATCACGCTGCAGTCGTTGGCTCTTCTGTGGCATCTGACCTGCGGGCTGTATTATTTTTACGGAATCTTCCAAGGACGGCATTATTACTGATCCGGGAAATGCCGCAGGCTGCATAGGGTACAAGCAATAGCCCATAGAGGAAAATATAGCGGGCGTTGGCCTCCCAGATCATATGGAACAGGAAGCCGCCGAAGACTCCGGCCATGCCGAGATATTCGTAGAGATGAAGTTCCGTTTTCTTCAAAAGAGACGTCAGCATGCACACAAAGCAGCCCAGACAGATCAGGGTCTGATAGAGATTGCAGAACCCGATATAGAACCGGCTGTTTGCGCCGGAATAGAAGGACTCAGCCAGGGGATGCCGTCCGCCCAGAGTGGCCAGAGTGGCCTGCCTGCTGGCGTAGGTGCCGTCCGCCCACTGAGAGAGATACTTATTCCAGTAGAAATCGACAGCCTTGCCGGGATGCTCCCGGAAATACTCTGTGCGCTCGTTTATAAACTGCCTGCTGATATCCGCAGTGGCAGCGGCATTCATTTCGGTTTCCTGATAAGTGTTGAAGTTAAAACCGTTGTACCAGCCGTTTCCGCGGGAGGATTCCTGCATGCCCATGGCAAAATAGGACATGGCGGGAACGCCTGAGCGCAGAGTACTGCCCGAGCGCATTTCATAAAACTTCTGCGTTGCGGGAAGAATGGTGAGAGAGCAGGCCGCACACAGGGCGGCGAAGACAAGCAGCCGGGGGCGTCTGTTTTTGAGAGCTTCCAGCGCGGCCACCAGGACCACGGCTATGATGATCACAAGAGAGTTTTTGCGCAGCATCACCGCCAGCGTGAGCAGGATGAGGCTGAGCAGTCCGTAGAGCGGACTGCGGCGGAATGATTTTGCCGCAATGTCCTCCCTGACAGATCTGTCATTTGACTTCAGTAATTTCAAAAGATAATAGAGACCTGCGGACAGAGCCGCAAAGGAAGGGGTCTCGCCGTATACGAAGGAGCTGTACATGATCAGCGGAAGATTGGTTCCCGCAAGGATCAGGTAAATGCAGTCTGCCCGGTCATCTTCCCACAGAAGATGTACAGAGGCATATTGATAATAAACGATGATACAGGTTAATACTACATAGAGACACTTGATAAAATGATAGGCGTGCAGATCCGTGGGCAGGAGCTTCCAAAGGCGTATCAGAATTTCAAAAAATGCCATCAGTCCCACCTGTTGAGGATAGTAGGACAGATAAGAGTCTGTGGGGTGTATGACAGATGTGTCACCTATGGCCAGACTCTCCGCTGCGGAATAGACGGACCAGGCGTCTGCAGCGGGGGCGGTTCTGCCAAAGAGTATGAGAAGTCCGCCCAAGAGAGCGATCCAGCCAAAGACCAGGATCAGCAGGACTTTTTTGCCCACGACAGGCCTTTTGCCGAACAGATGGCAGCACAAAAGTGTCAGGCCCAGCAGGATTCCCACGCCTGCCGTCTGGACAAAGGGATTGTCCGCTGCGGTCTGGACCTGCTGGCTCACCATGTCGTCGGCATAGCAGGTGAAGAGAAAGCCGGATACAAATAGAAGACCCGTGAACAGCAAAGACAATATCTGTATGGATTTGCAGGAAAAATGATAGAAACGGGAAGTTGTCTGTCTCATTCGCTCCGCCCCTTTTTGTATAAAAAATAAAAAAATTTTATTATTTAAAATTTTGGCTTTTTCATTATAGCATAACATTATTCATAAAAATAGTGGCTGTAAAAGAATAATCGTGATAAAATAGTGGTAATGCATGAAATGAATGGAAGGTAAACGGAAGGATAGAACCATGGATAAAATTGCGGTACTGATACCCTGCTACAATGAGGAAAAGACCATTGCCAAAGTGGTTTCGGATGTCCGGCAGGCTTTGCCGGAGGCGGCGGTCTATGTCTACAACAATAATTCCACGGACCGCACGGCGCAGATTGCGGCGGAGTGCGGCGCTATCGTGCGGAATGAATACAAACAGGGCAAGGGCAATGTCATGCGCAGAATGTTTCGGGAGATCGCGGCGGAGTGCTACCTGATGATCGACGGGGACGATACTTATCCGCTGGAATGTGCCAGAGAGATGGTGAATCTGGTGCTGGAACGCGGGGCGGACATGGTAGTGGGGGACAGGCTGTCCTCGACTTATTTTTCGGAAAATAAAAGACCCTTTCACAATTTCGGCAACAGTCTGATGCGGGCGGGCATCAACAGTCTGTTCCGTTCGGATATCAAGGATATCATGACGGGCTACAGAGCCTTCAGCTATGAATTTGTCAAGACATTTCCCGTGTTTTCCAAGGGCTTTGAGATCGAGACGGAGATGACGATTCATGCTGTAAATTATAATATGCAGGTGGAAAATGTGGTGGTGGAATACCGCGACAGGCCTGAGGGCAGCGTGTCCAAACTGAACACTTACAGTGACGGTGCAAAGGTGATACGCAAGATGCTGCAGCTCTATAAAAATTACAAGCCCATGCGTTTTTTCGGCCTGCTGGGATTTGTGCTGATCGCGGTGGCCGCGGCAGTGTTTGTGCCTGTGGGCATTGAATATCTGGAGACGGGGCTGGTGGAGCGTTTCCCGACTTTGATCGTATGCGGTTTTATGGTGATGGCGGGGCTGTTGTCCTTTTTTGCGGGCATGATCCTGGATGTGATGGCCGCCAAGGACAGGCGGGATTTCGAGTATCGTCTGAACCGGGTTTATGAAGCAAAAAGGGCTTTGGGATGAAGTGCGGTAAAGCCTTTCAAATCAGCAAAATCAATAAACGGTACAGTGTGATTTTTGGCCTTATCGGATTTTTGTTCTGCTTCTTCGAGTTTACCGGCAGATCTCTGGCCGCACGGGGCAATATCGTATGGACGGGAGAGTATGTGCTGCGTCTTTTGCTGTCCTGTATTCTCGGAAGCGTCTGCCTGGGAGTTCTGGGTGGTTTCCTTGTGGATATCCAGAAGTGTCTGTGTGAGAAATACTCTGTACGGGAGGAAGAAAAACCCCGGAGAAAAAACCGGTTTTGCGGAAATGCACTGCAGTTTTGGCTCTTGTGTACCGCACTGATCCTGTTGTGCTGGCTGCCCTGTTATCTGGCCTATTATCCGGGAATCTGTGCCTATGACGTCACGGTACAGACCGGACAGATAGAGAGCGGGGCATATAATGACCATCATCCCATCGCGCACACGCTGCTGCTCGAGGGCGGCATGCGGCTGGGCGAGACTTTGTTTGGCGATGCGAACACGGGGCTTGGCATTTTGGTGGCGGTGCAGATGTTTTGTCTGGCAGCGGCTTTCGGCTTCGGGCTTGCGCTTCTTGGAAGACGGGGAGCGGACGGAAAGCTCTTACTGAGTCTGCTGCTTTTGAGTATGTTTTATCCCTTTCATATGTATATGAGCGTCAGTGTCAGCAAGGATGTGTTTTTCAGTGTGTTTTTTCTGCTGCAGATGCTGGCGCTGTATGAGTTGGTCAGGCGCAAGGGTATGGGTTTCGGCGCCTTTGATGTGATATTTTTTGTGAGCTCTCTGGGTATGCAGATGTTTCGCAGCAATGGCAGATATGCCATGCTTGTTCTGTTTGCGGTTTTGCTTCCGGCGTTGGCGTTTGGCAGGGGTGCGAGACGTTTTTGGGCAAGACTGACTGCGAACTGCGCGGTGAGTCTTTTGGCGGGAAGTCTGCTGCTGTCGGGACTTTTTCATGCTGTGGGAGCGCAGCAGGGAGACCGCAGGGAGATGCTGAGCCTGCCGATCCAGCAGCTTGCCCGCTGTATGCTCTACCATGGGGGCGTGGGAGTGCTCCCGGAGGACGACGGCACCATGGAGGAGCAGGATAAAGCTCTGATCAATGACTTTCTGCTGGATGAGAGCTACAGAGAGTATCGTCCCGATATCGCAGATCCCGTAAAACGCCATACCAACACTTATGTGGTCCGTTATCGCACGGGTGATTTTATTAGGACATATCTGAATTTGCTTTGCAGCTATCCCGGGGATTTTGTCAACGCGGCGCTGGCGGTCAATGCCGGCTATCTGTATGTGGGCGATGAGAGTCATGCCTTTATTAACGAGAACGGTGAGGACCGGGGACTGGGTTATGTGCAGACACGGTGGGTGGAGGCGGAGCTGAATCCCAGAGGACTCTACAAGGACTCGAAATGGGACAGCCTGCATGAATTGCTGGAAGACTGGGCAGACCGGAATCTGTATCTGCGGCTTCCGGTTTTGCGTTATCTGTTTGTACCAGGCGTGTTTTTATGGCTGTATCTGCTGCTGGCGGGATGGCTTGCCGCGCGGAAGAGATACGCGGAATGTATGCCCCTTGCACTGGTGGGGGGATATTATCTGACCTTGTTTTTGGGTCCCACGGTACAGCTTCGTTATCTGTATCCGCTGATGATCGTCCTGCCTTTTGCGGCGGCTCTGTGTCTGCGTTCTCACAGCGGCAAGGAAAGAATAGACCAGTAATGGAAAAAATAGGTGATGAAATGGGATGGAACCGGAATGATGAATAAAAATGACAAATTGATCATAGGGGCAGGTCTGTATGGCCTGTACTCTGCGCTCTACTGTGGGCGCAGAGGGCAGCGGGTGACAGTTCTCGAGCTTGAGCCGGCTCCTTTTACCCGGGCGACGTACATCAATCAGGCCAGGGTGCATATGGGATATCATTATCCGCGCTCGCTGTCCACAGCCATGAAGTCCGCCGGATATTTTAAGCGGTTTGTGGAGGATTACGGATTCTGTATTCACGACAGCTTTCAGCAGGTTTATGCCACCTCCGCCCATTTTTCGTGGACGGATGCGGCGGAGTTTCGGAAGTTTTGCGAGAGTGCGGGCATTCCCTGTATGGATCTGCCGGCAGAGCAGTATTTTCAGCCGGGGTTGTGCGACGGGGCCTTTCTCACCCGGGAGTATACTTACGACGCGCATATTCTGCGGGACTGGCTGATGGAGGAGCTGGCGAAGCTCCCCAATGTGTCGCTGTGTTTTGACCGGGAGATTACCCGGATTGTGCGGCGCAGCGATGTGTATGAGATCTGCGCTCTGCATGAGGAGAGGGAAGAGGTGTACGGCGCGCCCTTTGTGCTCAACGCCACTTATGCCTCCGTGAATCAGGTGCTGAGACTGGTGGAGGGTGTGGACACCCAGGACTTTGGTTTAAAATATGAGCTCTGTGAGATTATTCTGTGCAGTGTGGGCGAGGAACTGAAAGATATCGGACTGACGGTGATGGACGGCCCGTTTTTCTCCATCATGCCCTTTGGCAAGACGGGATACCATTCGCTTACCTCTGTGACTTTCACGCCGCATAGAACCAGTTATGAGGCCACACCGCAGTTCGACTGTGCGGACGCAGGGCATTGCAGCAGGATATGGCTGGGCAACTGCAATGATTGTCCCACCAGACCGGAGAGCGCATGGGAGTATATGTCTGCGCTGGCCCGCAAATATATGCGGGAAGAGTACGGCTTTACTTATGAGAAGTCGCTGTTTTCCATGAAGCCGATCTTAAAGGCATCAGAGATCGACGATTCCAGACCTACGGTGATCAGGAGGCTGGAGCCGGAGGAGGCGGGAGGGCCGGCTTTCATCAGCGTGCTCTCGGGCAAGATTAATACGGTGTATGATCTGGATGAATTCCTGGATTAGTGAAAAAGGTGATAGGGTGAATAGTATGGGACAGACTGGCAAAGAGAAGAATTTTGTATCCTGTGTAGTATATCTGCACAATGACGAGGCGGTGGTGGAGGATTTCCTCCGGGAGATCTGCGGCGTCATGCAGGATCACTTTGAAAAATATGAGGTGGTGTGTGTGAACGATGGCTGTACGGACGGTACGGTGGAACGGATACACGCGTTTTTGAGAGAATGGGATGGCGCCAGATCGGTGAGTCTGATCAATTTAAGCTTTTATCAGGGAGTTGAGACTGCCATGAATGCGGGGAGCGATCTGGCTGTGGGGGACTTTTTGTTTGAGTTTGACCGCTGCAGCCCCGATTTTGCCCCGGAGCTGATCATGCAGGTCTACAGAAGGGCTCTGGAGGGCTATGATGTGGTGGCTGCCGCCCCGAAGCATGGCGTGCCTGTGACCTCCAGGGTATTTTATGCCCTGTATAACTGGAGCAGTCATTTCCGCTACCGCATCCGCCAGGAGCGTTTCCGGATTATTTCCCGGAGAGCCGTGAACCGGGTGAATCAGATGAATATTTATGTGCCGTACAGGAAGGTTATGTATATGAACTGCGGTCTGAAGACAGACACCATCGTCTATGACAACAAGGAGATGGAGCGCAGAAACCGGAACAGGGAGGAGCGGGGCAGCCGCAGCGGACTGGCGGTGGACACGCTGGTGATCTTTACCGATGTGCTGGAGAAGTTTTCCATGCTGGTGAGCATTCTGCTCTTTGGCTTCCTGCTTGTGATGTTCGGCTGGATCGTCTATTCGGTTTTCAGCACGGTAAGGCCCGTGGAAGGCTGGCTGTCCCTGATGGCGCTCATGAGCTTTGGATTTTTCATGCTGTCCGTGCTTCTGACATTGATTTTTAAATATTTATCCATTATTCTGAATATGAGCTTTAAGAGACAGCGATATGTGGTAGAAGGAGTGGAAAAACTGACCAAATGATGCTTACGATTTTATTTCCGGTATTGAATGAGAGACTTCGCCTGGAGAACGGGATTACCCGGACGGTGAAGTATCTGAAAAAAATTGAGTTTGACGACTATGAGATTATCATTGTGGACAATGGCTCTGAGGATGAGACGCCTCAGATCGCCGCAAAGCTCTGCGAAATGTATCCGGGCGTAAACTATGAGCGCATCAATGTGCGCGGAGTGGGGGCAGCCTTTCGGCGCGGAGTGGAGCTGAGCCATGGGGATATTGTAGGATATATGGACATCGATCTCTCCACGAATCTGCGGCATCTGGGGGAGGCCATCCATATTTTTAAGACGGTGGACGAGGTGGAGTACATCAACGGCAGCCGTTTTGCCAGGGAGTCCGACACAAAGGGCCGGAAATGGTATCGGAAGATTACGTCTCAGGGGCTGTTGATCCTGTTGAAGGTGTTTTTGGGCATGAAGTCCACGGATGCCATCTGCGGTTTCACATTTATGCGCAGGGATACGGCTCTGGCACTGGTGGAGGGATCCAGTCAGGACAACGGCTGGTTTTACATGATCGAGCTTTTGCTGCGGGCGGAGAAGCGGGGAGTCAGGATTCTGGATTATCCCGTGGAATGGCAGGAGGATTACAATACCACGGTGAAGGTATTCAAGACCGTCTGCAATTATCTGGTGCAGATCGCCAGACTGTTCAGAGAATTCTATATCAAAAAGAATATATGACAAAACTGCGGCAGACGATGCCCGATGCAGCGGGCGGGAGGTAGACAATGAGTGAGACCATCAAGAGGATCGACCTGACGAGAGATTATGCGCGGCATGCGCAGGAGTATCAGAGCGCTATCGAGGCGGTATGCAGAGAAACTGCATTTTCCGGCGGGAAATATGCGGACAGATTTGACGAAGAGTTTGCGGCCTATGTGGGCAGCAGGTATGCCTGCGGTGTGAACAACGGGACGTCGGCGTTGCACTGCGCTATGCTGGCGCTGGGCGTGGGGCCGGGGGATGAGGTGATCGTGCCTGCAAACACTTATATTGCCACGGCCTGGGGTGTGAGCTACACGGGAGCCGTTCCGGTCTTTGCAGACTGCACGGCGGATACCTGGGAAATCGATTCCGCTGATGTCGAGCGGAAGATCACGTCCAAGACAAAAGGGGTGATAGGTGTGCACCTCTATGGACAGCCTTTTGATTTTGCGGGTGTGAAAGCCGTCGCGGACAGGCATGGTCTGTTTGTGGTGGAGGATTGTGCCCAGGCCCATGGGGCGAAATTTGAGGGGAGAAACGTGGGGACGCTGGGAGAACTGGGATGCTTCAGTTTTTATCCCGGGAAGAACCTTTACGCTTTCGGTGAGGGCGGCAGTGTGACCTGTGACAGCGAGGAATATTACCGCCATATGACGAGGCTGAAGAACCAGGGCTGTGACGTGCGTTATTATCACGATGAGATCGGCTATAACTACCGGCTGGAGGGACTGCAGGGGGCGGTGCTCTCCGTGAGCCTGCGCTGTCTGCCGGAGTGGACGGCCCGCAGGCAGGAGATCGGAAGGAGGTATCTCGCGCAGATACAGAATCCGCTGATCACCATGCAGGCGCATCCGGCCAATACGGAGACCGTGTTTCATCTCTTTGTCGTCGAAGTACCCGATCAGCAGGGCTTTGTGAAATATATGGCGGATGCGGGCGTGGAGTGCAATATGCACTATCCCGTGCCCTGTCATCTGCAGAAAGCATACGCGCATCTGGGTTATCGGAAGGGTGATTGTCCCAATGCGGAATATCTGGCAGAGCATTGTGTCACGCTGCCGCTATTTCCCGAGATGAGAGAGGATGAGATAGAGCGCGTGATTGCGTTGTGCAACGGCTATCAAGGATAGAATGCAGAGTCATGATTCCGTGCGGATGCGCGGACTGGAGGTGTTTTATGACCGGAACCTATCGCGATGAGCGGGTCGGGATATATCTGCGGCTGATGACGCCGGAGGACACGGATTTGATCGTGGGATGGAGAAATTCTGACGCTGTGCGCAAAAATTTTATCTATCAGGAGCTCTTTACCAGAGAGGGGCATGAGAACTGGATACACACCCAGGTGGAGACGGGCCGTGTGGTGCAGACCATAATTTGTGATCTAAATGGAGACAGACCGCTTGGCAGTGTGTATATCCGGGATATTGACAGGCAGCATGGAAAGGCCGAATACGGTATTTTTATCGGGGAGCCGGACGCCAGGGGCAGAGGAGTGGGAACTGCCGCCGCCAGTCTGATGCTGCGGTATTGTTTTGAGGAGGAAAAGCTGCACAGGGTTTATCTTCGGGTTCTGGCGGGAAACGAACAGGCGATCCGCAGCTATGAGAAGGCAGGATTTGTGAGGGAAGGTTATCTGCAGGACGACGTTTGTATCGACGGGGTATTCCGCGACATTGTGTGGATGGCGGCGATTGCCGGGCAGCAGCCGGAAAGGTAATTAAGGTTATTAAGATGAAAAAGGTGAGTTTTGTGATCCCCTGTTATCGCTCCGAGAAAACGCTGGAGCGTGTGGTGGCGGAGATTCAAGATAAAATGAAAACGCTTGCGGAGTATGAGCATGAGATCATCCTCGTGAATGACTGCTCTCCCGACGGAACGCTTGCAGTGATCCGCAGACTGTGTGAGACAGACGGGAAGATCAAAGGGATCAGCTTTTCCCGGAATTTCGGACAGCATGCCGCTCTGATGGCGGGGTTCAGGCAGTCGGAGGGAGACTATGTGGTCTGTCTGGATGACGACGGGCAGACTCCCGCTGACGAGGCAGATAAGCTGCTCTCTAAACTGGAGGAGGGGTATGACGCGGTCTATGCGAAATATGAGCACAAGCAGCATTCCGTGTTTCGCAATCTGGGCAGTAAGGTAAACGAGCTGATGACCCGGGTGATGCTGGAGAAGCCAAAGGAACTGTATGTGTCCAGCTATTTTGCGGTGCGGCGTTTCGTGGCGGAGGATATGATGCGCTATGAGAATTCCTATCCCTATGTGATCGGGCTGGTTCTGCGCACCACCAAAAATATCACGAATGTTGTCGTACAGCACAGAGAGCGGGAGGAAGGGAACTCCGGCTATACCTTCAAAAAACTGATGACACTCTGGTTCAACGGTTTTACGGCTTTCTCCGTAAAGCCCCTGCGCATCGCAACGGCCGCGGGCGTCGTCAGTGCATGTGTGGGGTTTTTATACGGTATTTATACCATCGTTAAACGGCTGGTGAATCCGGCGGTGCCCATGGGTTTCAGCGCTTTAATGGCGGCGCTGGTGTTTTTCGGCGGAATGATCATGATCATGCTGGGAATGATCGGAGAATACATCGGCAGAATTTATATCAGTATGAATAATTCGCCGCAGTATGTGATCAGGGAGCGGATGAACTGTGAAACTGTCTTGAAAGGATGAGAGTCCGAATGAGGAAATTGGACGGGATACGAAACTGGTTTAAAGAGGATAAACGATATCTGTTATTGTGCAAGGCGCTGCTTCTGGCGCTTTTGCCTGTTTTATGCTGTATTGTGGGCAGTGCGGCACAGGGCAGGAGTATCGGAGAGGTCTATCTGCCCGCTTCCGAGTGGAATGACGAGTTGTTTTATTATAAACAGGTCGAGAGTATTGTGGAATTCGGTTATCCGCAGGGGTATTACGGATTTAACGAGAGCCACGGGTTAAAGCTCTCCTTTGCGGCGTGGAGTCCGGTGCTGGTACTGCCTTGGATCGTCTGGGGGATGTTGTTCGGATGGAATCTTCTGTCTCCGGTGATCTGCAATATTGTGCTGATGACGGCGGCAATGTTTTTGTTTGTATGGCTGACGAAGCCTGACTGGAAGCAGATGGGAGTGCTGACGTTTTTGTTCTGTCTGTATACGCCGTTTGTGCGTTACATGCTCTCGGGAATGCCGGAGATTATCTGCATCAGCCATCTGATTGTTTTTTACGGTGTGGCGGTGAATTATCAGCGGCAGGAGCGGCCCGGGAAACTGGCGGCGTTGTTTGTTATCTCCGGGCTGCTGACATTGATGCGTCCTTATATGCTGCTGTTTTTGCTGTTGCCGGTATATTTCTGGATTCGTTCTGCCCGCAGACAGGGAAAGATCTGGCCCGGTCTTCTGGGCAGCGCTGTGGTGACGGGCGCGGTTTTAGTCTGCTATGCCCTGATCAAGCATTATTTCGGGGCGGAGTATTTTCATCCGCTGTTTTTTACGGATTGGGTCACCACTTTTTTCACGGAGGGTTTTGGAGCCGGAGTACACAATCTCTTCGGTACCCTGTATTGGAAGGGCAGAGACTTTTATGCGCACATAGTGCAGGGGCTGCGCACGGGACTGGCCTCCGGCGCGTTTTTTGCGGGATATCTGGCCACTATGGCGGTGCTGCTGTGGCAGACTGCAGCGGATGCGGGAAAGCTTAGGCGGATGCGCAGGCGGTTTTCGGCGGATAAGCCCGAAGCCGGATTGAACGATATCTCAGACGATACATTCGGTGATATGGAGAAGCATATTCGGGAGCGGAATGCTCTGCGCGTTCGGCTGACCACGGAGGCTCATCTGGCGTTCTCCTTTGTGGGAATGCTGTTTGCCCTGCTTTTGATGTATAAACTGACGGAGGGCAGTAAGCATCTGCTGACCTTTATGGCGGTGGGAGTGTTTGTGGTCAGCCTTATGGAGACGCGGTTTTATAAAAAGGCTGTGATTTTAGGGACTGTATTTGCTTATCTGTATACTTATAAGGCGGTTGACCCCTATGATTATCAGACGCCTTATGCGGAGACTGCAAGGCAGATTCAGGTGGAGGACTGGCGGATGCGTTTTGACGCGGCGCTGGAGCTCATGCGGGAGGATGTGCCCAACTATGAAAATGTGGTGATCTGGGTGTTCAATGAGCAGAACGCAGAGGGAGAGACCATGAAATGGCAGCTTCTGTATGCGCTGCCTGAAGGCTTTGGCATCAGCTGCTGCCAGAAGGATTTTGTGTTGCAGAATTTTGACAGTTTGAACAGCAGGTATATCGTCGCCCAGAGTGGCGCGGAGGTGGCGCAGAGGTGCGCAGAGGCCGGGTGCGCGCTGCTGGCGCAGGATGAGGATGTTGTGCTGTACGGCAGGTATTGAGGGGGTGCTGATCAACCGATGTCGGCAGAATGAAACCGGGAGGAATCTGTGGCTGCGGCTGAGCCCCGGGTGTTTTCTAATAGTGCGGGGATAGAATCGGGCAGCTTCCGGGTCGGCACTAAGATGCATCCATGCATCGTAGTGCCTGAAATACGCATCCATGCGTATTTCACCCTGGGTTCCCGATCCGCACTATAAGAAAACGCACCGAACTCAGCCAATGCCTGCAGATTCCTCCCGGTTTCACTCTGTCTCGAAAACGGCTGATTGCAGCAATCACAATATCTTGAGCCGAAGTGTGGCAGCTAGTTTGTGTCTGCTTTTGACCACAGCAGTTCGGCAATGGCCTGTGCCATTACATAGCGGGTTTCCTCGTTGGGGTGGCATCCGTCCAGAAGGTATTCTGTGTGATTGGTGCTGTCGATGGGCAGTTCGCTGTAGCTGTTGTAGCACAGCAGTCCTTTTTCGTCACACAGTGAGTTCACGGCTCCCGCATAGTCGGGGAGCATGCCGCCCACCGCCGACTGAGGCTCTGTCCCATTGCCGAAATAAGAGGTAAAATTGGGCGTCATCAGCACGATCACAGCGTCAGGATATGCGGCCTGCAGTTTGTCAACGGCGGTGCGCAGTGCTCCTGTATAAGAAGTACAGTCATAGGGGTCTTCCGTGCGCACGGGATACCCGTTGAAATAATCGTTCATACCAAAGTTCAGTACAAAGCACTTCTGCCTTCTTTTCTTAGAATGTTCAAAATAATCAGTCATTCCGGCATAGATCTGTGAATCCTCAGCAAAAGAATCCGCATTTTTCGCCAAAAAGGCATCTATAACATAGGGTATTCCGGGAAGACCGTTGTCAGTCACGGCGGCATGACTTCCGCCCTGCCCGCAGTTATAGGTGTGTGCGCCCGTGATGCCGCCCACTGCCCCGGGGATGGAGGAGGTCTCGGAGAAAGCGATAATACTGTCCCCGAAGAAGACCACATCCCATTTGGACAGCGCCGGATGCTCTGCTTCTTCGCTGCGGCTGTCTGCCACCAGCGTCTCAAAATTTTCTAAAACTTCCTGATAATTCTCCAGTGTAAGCCGGTAACCGTGATTACGGTCTGAGTACATGGAAAGGGTATGGGAAATACCGGCGTTGACATTGAAGTCATTTTCGTAATTGAAAGTATTGCCCACCAGCCATTCCGTAGAGCCGTAAAAATAGACGGAGAGATTATCCTGCAGCCAATCGCTGTCTTCATAGCGGGGCAGCAGGCTGTTGATAAAATCCGTGTAGGACTCGAGAATCAAAGGATATTCTTCCTCATCAAGTTCCCGCCAGTAATCCAGAGAGGGGTATGCCAGAATCACTTCATAATGCTTGTCATTCCAGGTATCCATCAGTGTCATCAGATCATCGGCGGTGACAATGTCAGGGCGTACTCCCAGATAGACTGTTGATACCTCGTTCCAGCTCTCGGACACTCTGGTAAAGTAGTCGTTGAGCGTCTCCATATCCGGGATACAGTAAGCGGATTTCAGGGGATAAATTTCACGATAGTAGATAAAATCGTCCTCTGTGTAATTGTCTATGGGAAAAGTCGAGAAAAAGACTGCAGTGTAATCCTCGGTGGCGATCCGCTCCAGATCCTGCCGTAGGGGCTCGTATTTTTTGTATTCCAGATAGCGGTATACACCGAAACCGATTGCCGCCGCCAAGACTATAATAAACACAAAATGTACTATTTTCTTGATCATGGTCAACACACTCTATACTTTCTTTATATTTATGCTTTTATTTCTGTGGGTACGTCTGTTGCATGACGTCATTCTATCATAGTTGTGATTAAAAGTAAAATAGGAAAGATAAATGCGATACAATGAATACAATTTTTGAGAAAATTGTTGAATTTAATCTGTAATAATGTTATGTTACTAACAAATACGCAAAAATTCTGACAAGTGACATAGATAATCATTTGCTTGAAAATGGGGGAAACATGAAAAACAAGATATGGATCGTGGGAGGAATATTGGCTCTTGATATAGGACTGGCATTGCTGTGCGCAGTTTTGCTGATCAGGCTCACGGGATACGGGCAGAGCGGTGAATATACAACTCTGGAAGAGATGGCTTATGACCAGTCCGGGAGGAGGACTGTTGTCTACATAAAGGAAAACGGTGAATATATCCCATATCTGGTGCTAGAGTCGGATTATGGAGGCGGTGGCAATGTGCTGCTGTTCCGGAAGAATGTATTGTCGGAACAGATGCCATACCGGCCGTCCCCATATGGAGAATCGACGGAAGGACTTGGCGGACCATGGGCACATGATGATTATGGTTCCTATTATGAGACGAGCAGTATTGATCAATATTTAAGCACGGATTTCCCAAAGGTATTCAGTCCGGCCGTGCAGGAGGCTATTGCGACTACCACGATAGAGGTTACGGACATGGAACGCTATCAGGGGGGAAATAGTGGTGAAGCCACGCACATGATCGAACGGAAAGTATTTTTGTTGTCTGCCGTGGAGCTGGGAATAACTTATAGTGTTGGGCACTGCATAACAGAAGAGGGAACGCCGTTACAATATTTTGAAGATGCGCAGCATTCCGTTAAAAAAGCATATGCGGCGGACGGTACGGCATGGCCCTATTGGACGCGGACACCATGGATCTGGGAAACTTGCGATGTGGTAGTCATAGGTGTCAAACTTGATTTTGGCAAACCTTCGGCAGACAGAAAAATGGGAGTGCGTCCGGCATTCTGTTTGGGAAAAGATACTGCTGTTCAAAAGAGCGACAGTGTGATCGAGGGAAAAACCGTATACATACTTGAACTGGAATCTGAATGATTCCGCGGATTATATTTATGGAACTGTTAACAGAAAGAGATTGAGAGCAAGGGATTCTTAAATAAAATGGGGGAAACATGAAAAACAAGATATGGATCGTGGGAGGAATATTGGCTCTTGATATAGGACTGGCATTGCTGTGCGCAGTTTTGCTGATCAGGCTCACGGGATACGGGCAAAGCGGTGAATATACGACTCTGGAAGAGATGGCTTATGACCAGTCCGGGAGGAGGACTGTTGTCTACATAAAAGAAAACGGTGAATATATCCCCTATCTGGTGCTAGAGTCGGATTATGGAGGCGGTGGCAATGTGCTGCTGTTTCGGAAGAATGTATTGTCGGAACAGATGCCATATCAGCCGTCCCCACATGGAGAAGCAATAGGAGCGCTAAGCGCACCATGGACAACGTATGATTACGGTTCCTATTATGAGACGAGCAGTATTGATCAATATTTAAGCACGGATTTCCCAAAGGTATTCAGTCCGGCTGTGCAGGAAGCTATTGCGACTACCACGATAGAGGTTACGGACATGGAAAGCTATGGTGAGAAATGGGCAAAGGCCACACATATGATCGAGCGGAAAGTATTTTTGCTGTCTGCTGTGGAGCTGGGAATAACTTATAGTGTTGATTACAACATAACAAGAGAGGGAACGCCGTTACAATACTTTGAAGATGCACAGCATTCCGTTAAAAAAGCATATGCGGCGGACGGTACGGCATGGCCCTATTGGACGCGGACACCATGGATCTGGGAAACGTGCGATGTGGTAGTCATAGGTGTCAAACTTGATTTTGCCGGATCTACGGCAGACAGTAAATTGGGAGTGCGTCCGGCATTCTGTCTCGGGAGAGATACTGTTGTTCAAAAGAGCGACAGTGTGATCGAGGGAAAAACCGTATACATACTTGAACTGGAATCTGAATGATTCCGCGGATTATATTTATGGAACTGTTAACAGAAAGAGATTGAGAGCAAGGGACTCTCGATGAGTACAGGGGAGGAAACGAAATGTACAGAAAAATAATGAGTTTTATGCTTGCATTCTGCCTGTGTATGGGTATGATGCCAACTGCAAATGTATATGCCGTGGAGGATCGGGGGAATCCGGAAGAACCTCCGGTTATTGCGGATATTATTGCAGCAGACGATCAGGACATATATGAAGGAGCCGAGATAGAGATTCCGCAGAACGGTTCGGAAGTTTACATGGAGGATATGACGGAGACGCAGCCGGCAATGTTCCGCCTTCCTCGGGAGGACGAGGAACGGGCCTCTGATAAGCGATATACCGTGTTGCTGCTGGATATTTCGAGTCCTGTAACTTTTAACGATGGCAAAGGTTCTGTTTTATATAAAGCTGATACGGCTTTTCCGTATGTTCTTGCATCATCAAAAAAGTTTATTGAAGCAATCGGTAAGGCACCGGGGAATAATTATGTTGCCATCGCCGCTTTCAGCGAAACTGCATCCAAGGTGGTGTCATCGTTTACTGATGATGTGGATGTCTTGCTGAAAGCGTTGGATTCTTTGCATGCTTATGGGGGCGGCAATGTCCATGGCGGACTGACTGCAGCAGAGGAGCTGATTGACTCCGTGTCTGACCAAAGCGGAGTCAAAAATGTGGTGCTGTTTACCACCGGTCTGGCTTATAAGGGGCCATACAGTTATGACGGGCCTTACAATATGTTTACCGTCGGTGGAAGATGGTATAATTCTGTAACGGACACTCCGCTATATGCATATGCCAACGCGGCATATGCAGCCGCTGAAGCATTAAAGGAAAAATGCACGGTATATTCGATCGGACTCTTTCAGACGATGGATAAGATGCCGGAAGAGGGACGTGATATTGTTCAGTTTTTGAAACTGAGTGCCTGCGATTGGGCGTCTTCTAAAAAGCACTTTTATGATATAAAGGATCCCACTTATCTTGAATTTGTTTTTGGACAGGTGGCAGACAATATTACAAAATGTACGGGAAGATTTTCCTATCCGGGCGTGGGGGAGGATTATACTGCCGAGTATTATTACGATGATAATTATTTTAAGGAATCCTCTTATGAATACAACCAGAATCTGGCGACCATGTCGCTTTGCTTGGATCTGTCCGCATGGGGAAGCGAAGAAGAATCAGATTATACGAGAAAGATGCGGAATGCGGAGGAGTTACTAAACGAATTGGGCTTTATAGGATTTGACCATAATTACACGGATTTTACGGAGGAGGGAGTAAACGGCAAGCCGACAAAGGATTCTGTGGGCGTGGTGGCTGCCAATAAACTGCTCAGCTTTGACGGGAAGGATTATACCCTGATCGCGGTTGCTGTCCGCGGCGGCGGATATGAAAGGGAGTGGGCGAGCAATTTTACAATGGGCGAAAGCGGACACCATGAAGGTTTTTCCAGAGCCAGAGACATTGTGATCTCATTTTTACAGAATTATGTGAAAGAACAGAAGATTAGCGGTGATATCAAAATATGGATTACTGGGTACAGCCGGGCGGCTGCAACCGCAAATTTGGTGGCGGGATCTATTGATCAAGGAGTTGTTCATTTGAGCGGCTGCAGCTTAGAGGCAAAGGATCTGTTTGCCTATACCTTTGAAACGCCGGCAGGTGTGATGGATCCGGAGGCGAGAAGTTCAAAGTACAGTAATATCTTTAATATCATAAACAGTAATGATCCGGTGCCTCTGGTCGCGCCGCAGGAATGGAAGTTTGAACGTTACGGAAGAGATCAATTCATTCCTACGCTTGCGAGGGATACATCAGAAATCTATAGAGAAAAAAAGGATGCCATGCTGTGGATGATTTTGAAAGGGTAGCTAAGGCTGACATTCTACATGTTTTGTCCGGCGGCAATTATTATGTACAGACAAAGAAGGACATGTCGCAAGAGGCATTTTTAGAGGAGTTTGTTAAACTCATGGCGAACAGATATCTGAAAGACAGAACTAATTATGCTGCGAATTATCAAAACGGAATACGCGATATCTGCGGGATCTTTTTCGGTATGGATTCGGCTAAAAAGAATAAGTTGTATTTTAATCTGGCGGAAGAGCTTAAGAAAAAATGGGCGGTCATTCTTTATGAGGCGGCTGCAAACGGTAAGTCAGGGGTTTACAAAAAAACATCGGAGGTCTTGGAGAACAGTCTTAAAAAGGCAGGTATTACCAACTACAATGAAGAGGAGTTTGAGGATGCCGTGGCAGTCCTGGCCAATATGATGACGGATCTTGCATCAGATGAGCCGTTCACATTTGCAACGCTTGTCTGGAATCTTGAAGGGATTGGGCAGGCCCATTACCCTGAGTTGTGTCTTGCATGGATGCAGTCCATGGACACGAATTATACTACGGATGCTAAATCGGGTTTTGCTCCGAGTAAGTACCGTATTGTCAGGATCAACTGTCCCATAGATGTGACGGTATACGATGCGGAGGGCAATGAACTGGCGTCCATTATTAATGACACGCCCCAGCCGGATGCCCATGTAGTTGTGTCTTTCAATGATGAGGGGGAAAAGCTGGTCTATCTGCCGGTATATGCTGATTATGTAATCAAGCTGACGGCTACGGCTGACGGGGTTATGAACTATGCCGTTAATGAATATGATTCCTATGCCGGGGAGATCAATCATGCGGTGTTCTTTAACGATATTCAGATTACGGCCGGACAGGAGTACATGGCATATCTCCCGAGCCTTACCGAGGAAGAGATCGAAAGCATGACGGGCCGGGCTGCGGATACGGATTATTCCTTGTTCCTGGGGGCAGAACAGATACTGTGCAGCGAGGAATTGAAGGACGAGGAAGTATTTGATGCTTATTACTGTGTAAGTGCTTCGGGGGAGGATACACCAAAGGGCTTGTCTTCGGTTCGGGAATCCGTCAGTATGGAACCTTCACAATCGTGACGGCGATCGCATTTGAAGGATATGAATTTGTAGGCTGGTATCAGGACGGGACTTTGGTTTCCACAGAAGGGGAGTACAGATTCCGCGTCTCAGAGGATGTAGAGTTTACTGCGGTATTCAGAGAGAGCACGGAGGCGCCTGATAAAGAACCGGAAGAGGGGACGGGTGATGGTTCGGACAACGGCAAAGGAGAAGGAACGGGAGACCCCGGAAAGGATGACGGGAAGGGAAATATCGAAGGCGCCTTCCGGGTGGTAGCCCATTGGAACACGGGCTTTACCGGGGAGATCACGCTGACAAACACAACGGACGAGGTGATACATAACTGGGTGGTTGCCTTTGACCTGCCCTATGAAATGCGGGGTATCTGGAACGGTGTGATCGCCTCCCGTGAAAACGGGGTCTATACGATTCAGAACGCCGGATATAACTGGGATATTGAGCCCGGTGAGAGTGTGACCTTTGGTTTTTATACCCATGCGGAGACAGAGACCATAACGGAACCGACTTATTATACACTGATTGAGAGACCGATGCGGGCTGTGCAGCAGAAGTATGAGGTTGCCTATCGGGTAAACAGCGACTGGAAGACGGCATTTAACGGACAGCTTGAGATCAGCAACAGATCCAAGGAAGAAATCTTTGACTGGACGCTGGAATTTGACAGCCCCCATCATTTCGATCAGCTCTGGAATGCGGAGATCGTCTCTCATGAGGGCAATCATTATATAATCAGGAACAGGGGCTATAATGCCGTCATCGGGGCGGGGCAGACGCTTGTTCTGGGATTTAATGCAAGCTGCGGCAATGGAGATTCAGCCCGTGAACCGCTTCATTATAAGCTGCAAGCTCGTTAAACTGAGGACACGCCTAAAGGGACGAAAGATAAACAGTTGATGTTGGGAATACAAGCAGGTATAATAAAACATGACATGCTGTGTCAGGATAAAAGTGCTATTCTGTTATTGAGGAGGAAAAACGATGCAGGAAAGCAGACTATTTAAGATTGTGTATTACCTGCTTGACAGGGGACAGGCTACCGCTCCGGAACTGGCAGAAAGGTTTGAGGTATCTGTCAGAACGATTTATAGAGATATAGATGCCCTGAGCGGAGCGGGTATTCCCGTTTATGCCGAGGCGGGCAGAAACGGCGGTATTCATTTAATGAATGATTTTGTCCTGGATAAGGCTGTGTTATCCGAGGAAGAGAAGCAGGAAATCCTCTCGGCGCTGCAGAGTATCAATGCCGCGCAGAATATGAGCGGCAGCAGGACCTTACAGAAGCTTTCTGCAGTCTTTCAGCTCCATTCAGAGAATTGGCTGGAAGTGGACTTTTCCGGATGGGGAATGAAAGAGTCAGACAATGAAAAGTTTGAATTGCTGAAGTCGGCAGTGATCCGCCGGAAAAGGGTTAAGATTCAGTATGCAGGTTCCCAGGGGAATATCAGTGAGAGAACAGTGCTGCCGATAAAACTGGTTTATAAATCAAAATCATGGTACTTGAGAGCTTTTTGTACAATCAGACAGGAAGTGCGAACATTCAAATTAAACCGTATTTTAGAGTATGAGATTTTGAGCGAAAGCTTTGAGGACTGTGATTTTGAGCAGCCGCCAGACACTTCCGGGGAGGAATATGATCTGGTCACGCTGCGCTTTCCGGGGGAAATGGCATACCGCGTTTACGATGAGTTTGATAAGACCCAGATTAGGATACAGGAGAACGGCGATCTGATCGCTTCTGCGCAAATGCCGCAGGATGCATGGCTGACCGGATTCCTGCTGTCGTTCGGGACACAGGTGGATATCATCTCACCTGTGGATTTGAAAGAGGTTTTGGCGGAACAGGCAAAATTAATATATGATAAAAATAAAACATGACACAAGATGTCAGGATTGCTGTGGTAAAATCATATACAAAGTAATTTATATGGAAAGGGTAATGAATATGGGAAGACCGACAACAAAAACAGATTTATGTACCGCCGCGGCAGTCAACTATGAAACCCTCAACACGTTTATCTCCGGATTGACACAACAGGAGCTGACGACGCCCTTTGATTTTTCCGGCGATGAGAA
Organism: uncultured Lachnospiraceae bacterium; assembly: GCA_949840915.1. GTDB lineage: Bacteria > Bacillota > Clostridia > Lachnospirales > Lachnospiraceae > Acetatifactor. Next base: position 45,094 of record CATKXY010000016.1, read on the forward strand.
AAAGAAAGAGGCTCATTGGACAAGGGATAATAATCTCAGGGATATTCTGATTCATCTCTATGAATGGCATCAGCTTCTGCTCAACTGGGTACAGTCAAATTTAAACGGAGAGGAGAAGCCGTTTATACCAAGACCCTATAACTGGAAAACTTACGGCAAATTGAATGTGGAGTTTTGGAGAAAGCATCAGAACACTTCATTGGACGAGGCAAAGAGTATGTTCCGGGAATCACATGCCGAAGTTATGAGATTGGCAGAAACCTTTTCAAATGAAGAGTTGTTTTCCAAAGGCATTTATAGCTGGGTGGGAGGAAGCACCCTGGGATCGTATTTTGTCAGCGTAACCGCAAGCCATTATGACTGGGCCGTCAAAAAATTAAAGGCGCACAGGAAGAATTGTACAGGGCGGACTCAATGACCGAGCACTATATTCCTCCGGAAATAGAGATCGGTTCTGTCAGAAGAGCGCTTTGCGGTATTTTGAGGAAAGGGCCGCGCCCACAAAGCCCCTAAACAGCGGATGCGGTCTGTTGGGGCGGGATTTGAGTTCGGGGTGTGCCTGAGTGGCTATGTAGAAGGGATGTTCGCTGAGCTCGCACATTTCCACGATGCGGCCGTCGGGAGACGTGCCGGAGAGACGCAGCCCTTTTTCCGTGAGGGAAGTCCGGAAGTCATTGTTGACTTCATAGCGGTGACGGTGTCTTTCATAAATGAGTTCCTCGCCGTATAGTTCGTATGCTCTGGAATTTTTGTCCAGCAGACAGGGACAGGAACCGAGCCGCAGAGTACCGCCGATATCCTCCACATCGTTTTGATCCGGCAGCAGGGCGATGACGGGATGCGTGGTTGCGGGATTCAGTTCGATGCTGTGGGCGTCCTTGTATTCCAGTACATTTCTGGCATATTCTACGATAGTCAACTGCATTCCAAGGCAGAGTCCCAGAAAGGGAATCCCGTGAATCCGAGCGTAATTGATGGCGCAGATCATGCCGTCGATGCCGCGGGAGCCGAAACCTCCGGGTACCAGAATGCCGTCGCAGTCTCCCAGAAGCTCCGCTGCATTCTCAGCAGTCACGATCTCCGAATTGATCCATTTGATATTGACAGTGGCGCGGTGCGTGATACCGCCGTGCTTTAAGGCTTCCACTACGCTGATATAGGCGTCATGGAGCGCCACATACTTTCCGACCAATGCAATTGTCACTTCATCGGTGGGATGCTTCAGATCATTCACCATATTTTCCCAATCCGACAGATCCGGCGGGGGGCATTCCAGCCGGAGACATTCACAGGCCGCCTGTGCCAGCTGTTCTTTTTCCATCACCAAAGGAGCTTCATAGAGATATTTTACATCCGGATTTTGCAGTACATGCCGGCTGGGCACATTGCAGAACAGAGAAATCTTATCCTTGATGGCGGAGTCCAACGGATGTTCACTGCGGCAGACAATGATATCGGGCTGCAGCCCCATGCCCTGCAGGTCTTTGACGCTGGCCTGAGTGGGCTTGGTCTTCAATTCCTCTGAGGCATGGAGATAGGGTATCAAGGTCACATGTACCAGAATAGCATTTTCATGCCCCACTTCATGCTGAAACTGGCGGATAGATTCCAGAAAGGGCTGACTTTCGATGTCGCCTACCGTGCCTCCCACTTCGATGATGGCAATGCGCATGTCCGTATCGGTAAAATTGCGGTAAAAACAACTCTTGATCTCATCGGTGATATGAGGAATGACCTGGACCGTGCTTCCGCCATAGTCCCCCCGGCGTTCCTTCTGGAGCACAGACCAGTACACCTTTCCGGTGGTAACATTGGAATTCTTGTCCAGACTCTCGTCGATGAAGCGCTCATAATGACCCAGATCCAGATCCGTCTCCGCGCCGTCGTCCGTGACGAATACTTCGCCATGCTGAATGGGATTCATGGTGCCGGGATCAATGTTGATATAGGGATCGAACTTCTGCATGGTGACCTTATAACCTCTGGCTTTTAACAGCCTGCCCAGAGACGCAGCCGTAATGCCCTTGCCGAGACCCGATACCACACCGCCAGTCACGAATACATATTTTACCATAATGAACTCCTCCTGATTATGACCACCGATAAAAAAAGAGCGAAGCCTCCCGCAGCCGGGAGCGCCATCGCTCTTCTGGTCTATCTAAATTCACACTGTTTTGTCTTAAATTTACTTATTATATTACCATAAAATACATGAAAGTCAATTATTTTTTCAGTAGTCATTGCTGCTTATTCGGGCAAATGCCTGACCTAAAATATTGTGAGGATTTATCGGTCGGTATCGAGGCAAGGGGAGACAGAAGCGGATTTGCAGGCGTTGGAGGAGGTTGGAGTGTTTTCTTATAGTGCGGGATATGAACCAGGGTGAAATGCGCACGGATGCGCATTTCAGGTTATACGGCGCATGGATGCGCCTTATAACCGACCCGGGGATTGCAATACTCTATAGCGCACTATTAGAAAACACCCAACCGCAGCCAGCCGCAAATCCGCTTCTGTCTCCCTTGGCCGATATGATCGAACCAACCCCTCACAACATTTCAGTTCAGGCATCATCCGCTCTTTAGCGGTGATACAGCTTCTGTGTCTGATAATCAGGCTCGCAGGTCAGATTGACTCCCAGCTTCCGGAAGACATTTTTGTCCACCTGAGAGAGAATGACGCTGGAATGAACTTCGGAGTTAGCCAGATTCTGGAGCTGTTCCATAGCGCGTCTGGCCTTGTCGTCGGTGGCGGCGCAGATAGAGAGCGCAATTAATAACTCGTCCGTGTGCAGGCGGGGATTTTTGTTGCGCAGATGCCGTACCTTCAGGTTCTGAATGGGCTCTATGATCGTGGGGGATATCAACTGAACTTCATCGTCGATGCCCGCCAATGTCTTGAGTGCATTCAAAAGCATGGCTGAGGAAGCTCCCAAAAGCTCGCTGGTCTTGCCCGTGATGATCCGTCCGTCGGGAAGTTCAATGGCTGTTGCAGGTTCTCCGGTAGCGGCAGCCTTGATCTTGGCGGCGCTGATTACCGGGCGCTCATCGGTGGTGATCTCAGCCTGCTTCATCAAAAGCTCGATTTTGACAAGCTGCTCGTCGTCCGCATTGCCCTGACGCTTCTGACAGAGTGTATTGTAATACCTGCGTATGATTTCCTGTCTGGCGGCAGTCTGAACCGCTTCGTCGTCCACAATGCCGTAGCCTGCCATGTTGACACCCATGTCAGTAGGGGATTTATAGGGACACTCGCCCATGATCTTTTCAAACATGGCGCGCAGCACAGGGAAAACCTCCACGTCGCGGTTATAGTTGATGGTGGTCTCCTGATAGGCTTCCAGATGAAAGGGATCGATCATGTTCACATCGTTCAAATCCGCTGTGGCGGCCTCATAGGCCAGATTCACCGGATGCTTCAGGGGGATATTCCAGATGGGAAAAGTCTCGTATTTGGCATAGCCGGCGGTAATGCCCCGCTTGTATTCATGGTAGAGCTGGGAGAGGCAGGTGGCCATCTTGCCGCTGCCCGGTCCGGGTGCCGTAATGACTACAAGCGAACGGGAGGTCTCGATGTATTCGTTTCTGCCGTATCCGTCGTCGCTGACGATCAGCGGAATATTGTAGGGATAGCCATCGATGGAATAATGGCGGTAGACCTTCATTCCCAGGGATTCCAGCTTCTTTTGATAGGCCGCGGCGCTGGGTTGTGCGGCAAACTGTGTCAGGCAGACGCTGCCCACATAGAGTCCGTAACCGCGAAATGCGTCGATGAGGCGCAGTACATCCAGATCATAGGTGATGCCCAAGTCGGAGCGCACTTTATTTTTTTCTATATCTGCAGCGTTGATCACAATGACAATCTCGGCCTGATCCTTGAGCTGAGCCAGCATGTTGATCTTGCTGTCGGGTTTGAAGCCCGGCAGCACACGGGACGCGTGATAGTCGTCAAATAGCTTTCCGCCGAATTCCAGATAGAGCTTACCGCCGAAAGCGGCGATTCTTTCCTTGATCCGCTCCGACTGCATCTGGAGATATTTGTCATTGTCAAAACCGGTTTTTCTCATAAATATACCTCCCCGTTTTCTGTTTTATCATACAGAAAATTCCATTTAAAATCAATGGGCAATCGCGCAATATTTAATATTTCTTTTATTGATTTATGGCTAAACTGTCTATATAATGGAACATATCGGCGCATGGCCGGGAAATGGAGTAATTATGGATAATCATCAGATGAACAATAATAACGGCAATAATCAGCCGCCGAAAAAACCGAGCGTCGGAATGCTTCTGATCGCTATGTTGTGTTCCCTTTTGCTGGTGATGCTGTTTTCGGGTCTGCTTCTGGGAAGCAGCAGACAGGAGGAGCAGGAGTACACCAAATTCCTTCAGGATCTGAGGGAGGACAAGGTGGAGTCCGTGCTGGTTAATTATGAGAAATCAATTTTGAGTGTCACGCTCAAATATGACAAGGAAGTACAGGAGAAGAAAATGGATCCTTTTACTTCCGCTTTTCTGGAGCGATACGGCGACAATATCAAGCTCAAGGGTGAGAGCTATACCACCCGCATGATGGAGGATCTGACGACACTTACCGCAAGGCTGGAGGAAAAGCAGATTCCTGCCCAGCGCGTAGTGTCCGACAGCAGATGGATGGACATTCTGCTCACCATCGTACTGCCGCTGGTGCTTCTCTGGATCCTGATGGGTTTTATGTTCCGCAAGATGAACGGGGCTGGAGGCCCTCTCAGTGTCGGCAAGAGCAACGCCAAGGTCTATGTGCAGAAGGAGACGGGCGTGACGTTCAAGGACGTGGCCGGCGAGGACGAGGCAAAGGAGTCGCTGGTGGAGGTTGTGGACTTTTTGCATGACCCCGGAAAATATACTAAAATCGGTGCGAAGCTCCCCAAGGGCGCATTGCTTGTGGGACCGCCCGGAACCGGTAAGACGCTGCTGGCGCGAGCCGTGGCGGGGGAGGCCAAGGTGCCTTTCTTCTCCCTGACAGGTTCCGACTTTATCGAGATGTATGTGGGTGTGGGCGCCAGCCGTGTGCGGGATCTGTTCAAGGAGGCCACCAAGCATGCGCCCTGTATCGTGTTCATTGATGAGATAGACGCTATCGGACGAAGCCGTGACTCTAAATACGGAGGAGGAAATGAAGAGCGGGAGCAGACGCTGAATCAGCTTCTCTCTGAGATGGACGGCTTTGACAGCTCCAAGGGAATTCTGATTCTGGCGGCTACCAACAGGCCGGAGATCCTGGATAAGGCGCTTTTGCGCCCCGGGCGTTTTGACAGGCGTATTATCGTGGATAAGCCGGATCTGAAAGGGCGTGTGGAGATTCTGAAGGTTCACGCCAAGGATGTGAAGATGGATGAGACGGTGGATCTGGATGCCATCGCGCTGGCTACCAGCGGCGCGGTGGGCTCTGATCTGGCCAATATGATAAATGAGGCGGCTATCAACGCCGTCAAGGAAAAGCGCGAGTTTGTAAACCAGCAGGATCTGTTCAATGCCGTCGAGGTGGTTCTGGTGGGTAAGGAGAAAAAGGACCGCATCATGAGCAAGGAGGAGCGCAAGATCGTATCCTACCATGAGGTCGGCCATGCCCTGATCAGCGCGCTTCAGAAGAATTCGGAGCCCGTGCAGAAGATTACGATTGTGCCCCGCACCATGGGAGCTCTGGGCTATGTGATGCAAGTGCCGGAGGAAGAGAAATATCTGAACACCGAGGCGGAGCTGCGCGATCTGCTGGTGAGCCTGGTGGGCGGACGCGCCGCCGAGGAAGTGGTGTTCGAGACTGTGACCACAGGCGCCGCAAACGATATTGAGAGGGCCACGGCCATTGCCCGTAATATGGTGGTGCGTTACGGCATGAGCAGAAAGTTCGGACTGGTGAGCCTTGCCACAGTAGAGAGCCAGTATCTGGAGGGACGCACTGCTCTAAACTGCAGCGACGAGACCGCTGCGGAGATTGATGCCGAGGTAGTGGCCATTATCAAGGAAAGCTATGAGAAAGCGCTCAAACTGCTTCGCGAGAACAGAGACGTCATGGATAAGCTGGCGGATTTCCTTATTGAGAAGGAGACTATCACCGGCAAGGAGTTTATGAAGATATTCCGTGAGGAGAAGGGGATTCCTGAACCGGAAGAGACTAAGGAATCTAAAGATGCCGTAATTTCCAAGCAAACGGAGACTGCCGGGAAAACCGGCATTCTGGGAGAACCTTGGAAAATGCCTGAGACTTCAGATACGGCATCAAAGGAGATGCCCAACGCGATACCGGATGAGGAGACGGCGGCGATGCCGGAGCAGACAGACGGTGACAACACAGCGGAGGATTCCGGTTCCATGAGAGGCAGATTTTCCAACGGAAGGATTGAATAATGCGCCGGTGACCGGAGCGGGGTTTGCGGCAAAACCATAGACAGGAGCAGCGCATGTTCAACATTGAAGAAGAGTTAAAAAAGCTCCCCAATGAGCCGGGAGTCTATATCATGCGTGACCAGAGGGATACCATTTTGTATGTGGGCAAGGCAGTTAATCTCCACAACCGTGTTCGTTCCTACTTCCGGGACAACATCGGCAGGGGGCCGGCCATAGACAGGATGGTTTCCCTTATTGCGCGTTTTGAATATATTGTGACGGACTCGGAGCTGGAGGCTCTGGTACTGGAAAACAATCTGATCAAGGAGCATTCTCCCAAATATAATACGCTCTTGAAGGATGACAAAACCTATCCTTATATTAAGGTGACGGTGGGGGAGGCATTTCCGCGGATCATGATCTCCCGTACCATGAAGAAGGACAAGTCAAAATATTTCGGTCCCTACACCAGCGGAGGGGCTGTCAAAAATACCATTGAGCTTCTGAATAAGCTCTATCAGCTTCGCACCTGTAACCGGGTGCTGCCCAGAGACATCGGGCTGGACAGACCGTGTCTGAATTATCATATCAAGCAATGTCTCGCGCCCTGTGCGGGCAATGTGGATGAGGCGCAGTACCGGGCCAGGGTGGACGAGGCGCTGTCTTTTCTGAACGGTAATTACAGTCCGATCCTGAAGAGTCTGGAGCAGCAGATGAAAGCGGCGGCGGAAGCCATGGAGTTTGAGGAGGCTGCAAGATACCGTGATCTGTATAACAGTGTCAAGGCGGTATCCCAGAAGCAGAAGATCACTGACAGCGTGGGCGAGGACAAGGATGTGATCGCGCTCTATCAGGATGAGCGCGAGGCCGTGGTGCAGGTGTTTTTTGTCCGGGACGGCAAGCTGATCGGCAGAGAGCATTATTATATGACCAATGTGCCGCCGGACGACAAACCGGGTATTCTGGGGGATTTTGTCAAACAGTTTTATGCCGGGACTCCCTTTATTCCCAAGGAGCTGATGCTGCAGTATGAGATTGAAGACGCTGCGCTGATTGAAAAATGGCTGTCGGAGCGGAAGGGGAGCCGGGTGTATCTTCGCGTACCTAAGATCGGCAGCAAGGAGAAGCTGGTGGAACTGGCGGCGGGGAATGCAAAACTGATCCTGAGTCAGGACAGGGAGCGATTAAAGCGTGAGGAGGGCCGTACCATAGGCGCGGTGAAGGAGATTGCAGCGATCCTGGGACTGCCCGGCATCGAACGCATGGAGGCTTTTGATATCTCCAACACCAACGGGTTTGAAAACGTGGGTTCTATGGTGGTCTATGAGAAGGGAAAACCCAAGCGCAGCGATTACCGCAAATTTCGTATCAAGAGTGTTTCGGGCCCGGATGATTACGCCTGTATGAAGGAGGTTCTGACCAGACGCTTTGTTCACGGCATGGAGGAGAGCAGAGAGCTTCGGGAGAAGGAACTGGAGAAGGAGTTTGGCAGTTTTACCAAATTTCCCGATCTGTTGCTCATGGACGGCGGCCGGGGACAGGTCAATATCGCGCTGGAGGTTCTGGACGAGCTGCATATACACATTCCGGTCTGCGGCATGGTAAAGGACGACAATCATCGCACCAGAGGCCTGTATTTTAATAATGTAGAACTGCCAATCGACACGCATTCGGAGGGGTTTAAGCTGATCACCCGCATACAGGACGAGGCGCATCGCTTTGCCATCGAATATCACAGATCGCTTCGCGGCAAAGCGCAGGTAAAGTCCGTGCTGGATGATATTCCCGGGGTAGGGCCGGCCCGCAGGAAGGCGCTGATGCGTCATTTCAAATCTCTGGAGGAGATCGGAAATGCCACGGGAGAGGAGCTGCGTGAGGTTCCTGAACTGAATGAACGGACGGTGGAGGCGATTCTCGATTTCTTCCAAAAAAGGCGGGAAAACAGGGCGCAGGAGGCTCTGCCCTTTGTTGACAAAGGGGTGTCGGAATGATAGACTGAATGTGTTTGAGGAAACGCATAACGACAGTGTAACAATAGAAAAGGGGGGGAATCATGGCGAGCGTAAGTCTGAATCGTGTCATTGAAAAAATGAAGCTGGAGAATCTGACTCCGGATGTAGACTTGAAAGCACACCGCATCACTCTGGCGGAGGTGAACCGTCCGGCATTACAGTTGGCCGGTTATTTTGAAAATTTTGATGCTACCCGTCTGCAGATCATCGGATTTGTGGAGTACTCCTATATGGAGACATTGAGTGATGAGCAGAAGCGGGCGGTTTATACAAAGCTGCTCTCCAGCGAGGTTCCCTGTGTTGTGTTCTGCCGGGAACTGCAGCCGGATCCGATTTTTCTGGAGACGGCGGTGAAGGGACAGGTACCCATTTTCTCTACCAATAAATCAACCTCGTCTTTTATGGCGGAGATCATAAGGTGGCTGAGCGTGAAGCTGGCGCCCTGCATCTCCGTGCATGGCGTGCTGATGGATATACACGGCATCGGTGTGCTGCTTACCGGTGAGAGCGGTATCGGTAAGTCGGAGGCGGCGCTGGAACTGATCAAGAGAGGACACCGTCTGGTGACGGATGATGTGGTGGAGCTCAGGAAGGTCAGCGACGACACGCTGGTGGGATCCGCGCCGGATATCACCAAGCATTTTATCGAATTGCGCGGTATCGGTATTGTGGATGTAAAGGCATTGTTCGGAGCCGCCGCGGTCATGGATACCCAGCAGGTGGATATGGTGATCCGTCTGGAGGAATGGGACAAGGACAAGGAGTATGACAGACTGGGGCTTGAGGAAAACTATACGGAGTATCTGGGCAATAAGGTAGTATGCTATACGCTGCCTATCCGGCCCGGACGGAATCTGGCAGTGATCTGCGAGTCGGCGGCCGCGAACCACCGTCAGAAGAAGATGGGATATAACGCCGCAAAGGAGCTTTACACACGGGTGCAGAATTCTTTGGCAAAGAGAAGAGACGAGGAAGAGGACGATGAGTAAATATGCTTTTGGTATAGATATCGGCGGCACAACGGTGAAGCTGGGACTTTTTGACGAACTGGGACAAGTGCTTGACAAATGGGAGATCCCCACTGTAAAGGAGAATGGCGGAGAGGCGATCCTGCCGGATGTGGCAGAGAGTATTCTCGCCAAAATGACACAGAGGGCTATTGCCCGCGAGGATGTTGCCGGCGTAGGCGTGGGTGCTCCGGGCGCAGTGGATGCGGAGGGCAATCTGGTAAACGGCGCCGTGAATCTGGGCTGGGGTGTGTTTAACATTCCTGAGGTTCTGGGAGGTCTTTTGGATCTGCCGGTAAAAGCAGCAAACGATGCCAATGTGGCTGCCTTCGGCGAGATGTGGCAGGGCGGCGGCAAGGGCTATGACAATCTGGTGGCGGTGACGCTGGGAACCGGTGTAGGAGGCGGAATTATTGTGGACGGCAAAATTCTCACCGGGGCCGCAGGAGCAGGCGGTGAGATCGGACATATACACATGGAGGATGCGGAGACAGAGGTCTGCGGCTGTAAGAATCAGGGCTGTCTGGAGCAGTATGCATCCGCTACGGGTATTGTCAGACTGGCGAACCGCAGACTGGCACAGGACGACAGGCCCAGTCTGCTGCGGGATGGAGCGGTTACGGCGAAGGCGGTGTTTGACGCTGTAAAGGCCGGAGACGAACTGGCGGTTCAGGTGGCGGAGCAGTTTGGAGAATATCTGGGAAAGGGACTGGCGATGGTGGCCTGCGTGGTAAATCCCCAGATTTTTGTAATCGGCGGCGGCGTGTCTAAGGCCGGGGAGATTCTGCTCTCCTATGTGGAGCCGGTTTTTCAGAAATATACTTTTAACGCGTGCAGGGGAGCCAGGTTTGCTCTGGCTACCCTTGGTAATGACGCGGGAATTTATGGCGCTGCAGGATTAATACTGCGAGAAGAAGTATAATATGATAAAGAGAGTGTTTGAGAGAGGCAGTATTTTATGATCAGCAGTGCAATGATGGAGACCCTTTGCGGTTTTGCTCCAGAGGAAAATATACATTTACAGGAGTCCATGGCCGCTCACACGACGTTTCGGACGGGCGGGCCTGCAGAATGCTTTATCGAGATCGAGAACGCACAGCAGCTTCGGCAGATACAAAGATACCTCTGCCAGGTGGAATACCCTTATACTATTATCGGAAACGGGAGCAATCTACTGGTCAGTGACAACGGATATCAGGGAATCGTATTGCAGATTGGCAAGAAGATGAGCGGGATTCGGGTAGCGGGTGATGTCATCACGGCTCAGGCGGGAGCTTCCATGGCACAAGCCGCTGCCGCCGCATGGCAGAACGGGCTCACCGGACTTGAATTTGCCTCCGGGATTCCCGGAACCGTGGGCGGCGGAGTGGTGATGAATGCCGGAGCCTACGGCGGAGAGCTGAGTCAGGTAGTGACGCAGGTGCAGGTGCTGGACAAAAGCGGAGAGATTCTGACACTCGATAACGAAACCATGGAATTTGGTTACCGCAGAAGTACGATCCGCCGGAGGCCTTTTATCGTGACTGAGGTCGTCCTTTCACTGAGTCCCGGAGACCCCGCGGATATCCGTGCCAAAATGGATGAGCTGGCGGTCAGGAGGCGGGAGAAACAGCCGCTGGAATTCCCCAGCGCCGGCAGTACCTTCAAAAGGCCGGAGGGGTATTATGCGGGAGAGCTGATCATGAACGCAGGCCTGAGAGGCTTTCAGGTGGGCGGCGCCAGAGTCTCGGATAAGCATTGCGGATTTGTTGTCAATGCGGGCAATGCATCCTCTGCAGATATTATGGATGTGATATGGGAAGTGCAGCGACGGGTGAAGGAGCGTTTTGGAGTTGAGCTGGAGCCTGAGGTAGTGTTCCTGGGAGAATTTTAGAGTATAGTATGACAGAGATTTGGAAGCTTTTAGAGAATTCACACGGGAGAAAGAAGTGAGCGGCATATGAGATTTGTAGTTGTGACCGGAATGAGCGGCGGAGGCAAGAGTACTGCGCTGAAGATGCTGGAGGATGCGGGATTTTATTGTGTGGATAATCTGCCGGCCTCTCTGATCGAGAAGTTTGTGGAATTGATCAGTATGCCAAACGGAGAGATCACTAAGGTTGCGCTGGGGCTTGACGTGCGATCGGATCAGTCCTTCCAGAAGACCACGGAGGTGCTCCGGGAATTGAAGGAGAAGGGGTATCAATATGAGATACTCTTTATGGAGGCATCGGAACAGGTTTTGATCAAACGCTACAAGGAGACCCGGCGGATTCATCCCCTGGCGGCGGACGGCAGAGTGGAGGACGGTGTGCGCAGGGAGCAGACTGTATTGCAGGCGATCCGTAAAATGGCCGATTATGTGATAGACACCTCCAATCTGCTGACCAGAGAACTCAAAGCGGAACTGGATCGTATTTTTGTCCGCAATGAGGAATACAATAGTCTCATGGTGACGGTAATGTCCTTTGGATTCAAGCATGGGATTCCCTCGGACGCCGATCTGGTATTCGATGTGAGGTTCCTGCCCAATCCTTTCTATATCGATGATCTGAAGCACAAAACCGGAAATGACAAAGAGGTACAGGAATATGTGATGGGATTTGAGGATGCGGAGATATTTCTGCAGAAGCTGACGGATATGATACAATTTCTGATACCGAATTATGTGAAGGAGGGAAAATACCGACTGGTGATTGCCATCGGCTGTACCGGCGGCAAGCATCGCAGCGTGACGCTGGCCAACGAGCTCTTTTGGCGCATGAAGGATCAGGGACAGTACGGTATCAAGCTCTATCATAGAGACATGGCGCAGTCGAGTCTTCAGGATCTGCAGAGATAAGAGACAAAGAGGTAAAAAATGTCATTTTCACAGAATGTCAAGGAAGAACTGGCCGGTCATATGAGTCCTGCGAGACATTGCCAACTGGCGGAGCTGGCAGCTATGATACATTTTTGCGGACAGTATGGACGGGACAAAGAGGGGCGCTATACCATCGGTTTCCAGACAGAAAATGAAGCTGTTTCCAGAAAAGGCTTTACATTGTTGAAGAAAACGTATAATATAGATACGGATGTCGGTATCGACGAGGGACAGATGCGTGAATTTTTGTATAAGATAGGAGATCCTGAGGAGCCGGTTAATCCCATTCTCATCAAAAATTCCTGTTGTCAGAGGGCATTTCTCAGGGGAGCATTTCTGTGTACCGGTTCTATCAGCGATCCCACAAAGGGATATCATCTTGAATTCGTGTGTACGGATACGGGAAAGGCAGAGCAGCTGCAGAAGGTGCTGCAGATTTTTTCCATTGAGGGAAAGATCGTGCTCCGAAAAAAGTATTATGTGGTGTATCTCAAAGAGGGCGAAAGCATTGTGGATCTTTTGAACGTCTGTGAGGCGCATGTGGCGCTGATGGAATTTGAAAATCTCCGTATTCTCAAAGAGATGAGAAATTCCATTAACAGGCGGGTGAACTGCGAGGCGGCCAATATCACCAAAACGGTGAACGCCGCTGCGAGACAGATAGAGGATATCGAATATATCCGGGATCATGGCGGTTTGAGAATGCTGCCGGACAATCTGCGGGAGATGGCCGAGGTCAGACTGGAATATCCGGATGCTTCACTGAAGGAGCTGGGGGAATATCTGGATCCGCCTGTGGGAAAATCGGGCGTCAACCACAGACTGCGTAAATTGGGTGAGTTTGCTGAAAAGCTTAAAAGGTAGAACGGGAAGGTTGAATAAAAATGCGTTCAACTAATATGTGGGTGCGCGCCGCAGCGCACAGAAAGGAATGAAAATGAAAACAAAGACGATCCGGATTCAATTGGAGAGCGGGCTTGAGGCAAGGCCTGTGGCGCTGATGGTACAGGAGGCCAGTAAGTACGACAGCAGGATATATGTGGAGGCCGAGGGCAAAAAGGTCAATGCCAAGAGTATCATGGGTATGATGACGCTGGGACTGGACAATGGCGAAGAGCTGGTGGTGACAGCGGAAGGTGAAGATGAAAATCTCGCCGTGGAGAATCTCGAGAAATTTTTGAGCGGTAACTGATTCAGAGAGATGACTATAGATATACAAAGAGAGGGCGGGTAAGCAGATATGTGAAGCGCGCTCTTTTTTACATCTTTGGTGTGGAGGCAGAATATGGGTATGCGTCTGGATAAGAAAATGCTTTTTATCTACAATCCCAAAGCGGGAAAGGCTAAGATCAGGAATAAGCTCGCCGATATTTTGGATGTGTTCACAGGCGGCGGATATGAGGTTACGGTGTGTCCCACCCGGGGAAAGGGAGACGCGGTGGAACTTGTGGCAGACCGCAAGCCTATCTATGACCTGGTGGTCTGCAGCGGCGGAGACGGAACGCTGGACGAAGTGGTCACCGGGATGATGCAGAGCAGCTTTCGGACGCCGCTTGGCTATATTCCCTCGGGCAGCACCAATGATTTTGGGGGCAGTCTGGGCCTGCCTAAAAACATGGTGAAGGCGGCGGAGCAAATTGTGAGGGGCAAAAGCTTTCCCTGTGATATCGGCTCTTTTAATCAGGATGTGTTTGTCTATATTGCGGCTTTCGGCATTTTTACGGAGGTTTCCTATGAGACGGATCAGGATATCAAGAATGTGCTGGGACATACCGCCTATGTTCTGGAAGGTGTTAAAAGGATTCCCTCCATCCGAACTTACCATATGAAGGTGAGCTGGGAGGATCAGGTGATCGAGGACGAATTTATCTTTGGCATGGTGACAAACTCCGTTTCTGTGGGCGGATTTAAGAACATTACCGGAAAAAATGTAAAGCTGGACGACGGAGTGTTTGAGGTTACCCTGATCAAAGCGCCGGGGAATCCCGTGGAGCTGAACCAAATTGTTCTTTCTCTGCTAAACAGGGATATCGACACCAGTCGCATGTATTGTTTTCGCACCTCCTCCCTGCGGCTTGAGTCCGAGGAGGAGATAGCGTGGACGCTGGACGGGGAGAACGGCGGCAGCCACAGGGATGTTTATATTGAAAATCGCTGCCGGGCAGTGGAGATCCGGGTGCCGGAATAAATTCGCCGTAGGTTGTTTTCATTTTAAAGAAAATGTGTTATACTGTTTCCAGAAATTGCTATCGCGTAGTCTCAGGGCGCGCGAATTATAAGAATGGAGGTAAGAAAAATGTTAGTATCTGCAACAGAAATGCTTAAAAAAGCGAAAGCAGGCCATTATGCAGTGGGTCAGTTTAATATCAATAATCTGGAGTGGACCAAGTCCATTCTGCTCACTGCAAAAGAGTGCAGATCGCCGGTTATCCTCGGTGTGTCTGAGGGCGCAGGCAAGTATATGGGCGGATATCACGCAGTGGTGGGCATGGTCAACGGTCTTTTGAAGGATCTGGATATCGATGTTCCCGTGGCGCTGCATCTGGATCATGGCACCTTTGAGGGCTGCTATAAATGTATCGAGGCAGGATTCTCCTCCATCATGTTTGACGGTTCCCATTATCCCATCGACGAGAATGTGCAGAAGACCACCGAGCTGGTAAAGGCGGCTCACGGCAAAGGAATGTCCATTGAGGCTGAGGTAGGCTCCATCGGCGGCGAGGAAGACGGCGTTGTGGGTATGGGCGAGTGCGCAGACCCCAATGAGTGCAAGGCCATCGCTGATCTGGGCGTTGATTTCCTGGCTGCAGGTATCGGTAATATTCACGGCAAATATCCCGCGAACTGGAAGGGACTGAGCTTTGAGACGCTGGATGCGGTTCAGAAGCTCACAGGCGACCTTCCCCTGGTACTTCACGGAGGTACAGGCATTCCCGCAGATATGATTCAGAAAGCCATCAATCTGGGTGTTGCCAAGATCAATGTAAATACCGAATGCCAGCTTTCTTTTGCTGACGCTACCCGCAAATATATTGAGGCCGGCAAAGATCTGGAGGGCAAGGGCTTTGATCCCCGTAAGCTTCTGGCTCCCGGTGCGGAAGCCATCAAGGCTACCGTGAAAGAGAAGATGGAACTCTTTGGTTCCGTGGGCAAGGCGGACTGAGTTTTGGCCGACAGTTGTAATATTTGAAATTGATCGAAATCCCCCCTGTGGATGCCTGTGGGCAGCAGGGGGGATTTTTGTTGTCCGCAAATGCGGATTCATTATCAGGTGAAATGCCATAATATTGATCGGATCCCGGGACTATCCCAAAGTTTGTGTAAACCTTCAAACTGATGTAAGATAGTATTACTCAGTTTGGAGGTTTTATTATGGCAAGAAAAAACGAAAGCCCACAAAAAGCAGCAATGAGGGAAATGATGCGC
>CATKXY010000017.1 GCA_949840915.1 uncultured Lachnospiraceae bacterium
TTTTTGTGGTGTGTGCCAGAGTAGGCCACTTTTTCTACATTTTTTGTCGGAGTTTTGACAGATAATCGGGCATTTTCCCTGTTTTTCTCGGCGTTTTCCTCTACGTCTATTCGTCTGGTCGTCAGAAGCTGTTATGGGCGGATATCACTGTATGGAGCTTTCCGCTCTATTATTATACGGTGCCGGGCGGGCTCAAGAATCTGATAGACCGCCAGCTTCCCATGGTGCTGCCTTTTATGGTGGAAAATGAAGAGCTGAGCGGTAACGGGAGTCATCCGTCAAGATATGACATGAGCGGCAAGAAGACCGTGGTGATCTCCACCTGCGGTTTTTACACGGCAGCGGGAAATTATGACGGGATATACAGCCTGCTTGACCATGAATATGGAAGGGGCAATTACACTGCCATATTCTGCGGGCAGGGGGAGCTTTTCAGGGTGCCGGAGCTTTCAGGAAGAACAAACGAATATCTGGGATATGTGCAGAGTGCGGGGCGGGAGTATGTCTCGGGAGGTATTCTGCCTGAGACGAGGGAGAGACTGGAGGAGCTGCTGTACCCGCGGGAGACTTTTGAGACTTGGGCGGATCTGAGTTGGGGCATCGGCACAGAGAAGGGGAAAAAGGAATCGGACGCCCTTATTTTTACCAGACAGATGGCTGCGATTTACCGGAAGGAGCGTTATCCCGGCAGAGAGCAGGTGCTTGAAATGTACTATACGGATATTGACGAGTGTTATCAGATCGTCCTGGGAAAGGAGGGCAGCCGCGTTATCACGGACGGCTCTGAGAGCGCCACGACCAGAATCGAGACCCCTCTTTCGGTCTGGCGGTCCATTGCGGCAGGGGAAATCCGGGGCGATGAAGCGCTGATGCGCCGGCTCTATAAGGTGAAGGGTGATTTTAATCTGATGCTTAAGTGGGATGAGTACTTTGGTTCTGCGGGGAATCATACTGCCAAAAGCGGAAAGGCCTCAAAGGTATCCGACAGGGGGGATGCATACCCAATCCATATTCCCCGCAGGGCAGCCAATATGAATGTCATGCTCATTCCCTGGATCGTTTTCTGGATCGCAGTGCCCGTCAGCAGCTTCGCGGGAAGTTTTGTGAGCATTGCGGTCTGCGCGCTTGTACCACTGTTGTTTTTTCAGAATAAGAAGACCCTATATGATGTTTTGAGCGGGGCGCTGGTAAGCGGGTTTTCCATGGCGCTACTGCTTGGATGCCCTGATCGTATGCTTATGCCGCTGTCTTATCTGGCGTTCGGAATCATGTGGACTGCTGCCGGTTTTGTAAAAATACCGCTAACGGCGCATTATTCCATGAATGCGTATAACGGGGAGGATGCATTGCGGAACCCGCTGTTTATAAAGACAAACCGGATTCTGACGCTGATGTGGGGAATCGTATATCTGCTGACATCCGTGTGGACCTGTCTTCTGATGAATACTGAGGTGAAGCCTTATATAGGCGCAGTCAATTCCATTGTGCCCGCTTTCATGGGGCTGTTTACCTTGTGGTTCCAGAGATGGTATCCCGCGAAGATTGCAAGAGGAGAATGAGATTTAGTCGGCTTCCGGATTGCAAGCCGGGAAATAATTGCTTGCTTTCATTTTGCAGGATATTACGGTTTCGGCCCAAACAGTGCCGGCAGGATATGGACAGAAATGGCAGAATTGAGTATAATAGGAAACTGTAAGTTTCCGAAACTACCAGTTTCCTATTATACTATACGAGAGAAGAGAGGATATACACTGTCATGAAGCTGAACAAAGGAAAAATTCTCCCGCTGATATACTTTGCGCTTTATCTGGCCGTGACGCTGACCGTTGCGTTGAATCAGCCTTTAAACGATACGTTTCCCTCGCTGTGCAATCCGCCTGACGAGCATTCCAGATATAAAGTGCCTTTGTATATCTGCAATCACGGTACGATTCCGACCGGCTTTGAGGAGGAGTTGTTCAGCGGCGGCTGCAGATGGACTTATGGCTTTTACACGCTGCTTCCCTATATCGTACAGGGGTATGTCATGCGTTTGGTACATGTCTTTACGGATTCTCCGCTGGCTCTTTTGTATGCCGCCAGACTGGTAAACGTGGCGATCGGGTTGGCGATGGCCTATGTGGTCCTGCTGTTGAGTAAAAAGATTTTTCGGGATGATCGGGTGCGCGGGCTCTTTTGCTTTCTGGTCACTTTTCTGCCCCAGAGTCTGTTCCTGCACACCTATGTCAATCCCGATTCCATGTGTCTGCTCTCCACCGCGCTGATGCTCTATGGGCTGGTATGCGGCTATGAAGACGATTTTTCATTCAAGGCCTGCGCGCTGCTTGCGGCGGGTGTGATCCTCTGCGCCCTGTCCTAT
Organism: uncultured Lachnospiraceae bacterium; assembly: GCA_949840915.1. Taxonomy (GTDB): domain Bacteria; phylum Bacillota; class Clostridia; order Lachnospirales; family Lachnospiraceae; genus Acetatifactor. Next base: position 2,360 of record CATKXY010000017.1, read on the forward strand.
TATAATGCCTATGGCTTTATTCTGGGCAGTATCGTGCTGTTTGCGGCATGGTTTTTGAAAAAGGAAGACGGAAGGTGGAAGTATGACTGGAAAGCTCTGTTAAAAAAGGGCATTCCCATCAGTATCATTGTGCTTTTGTGCGTCAGTTGGTCTTTCATCAGAAATTATATTTTATATGACGGTGATATTATCGGGCTCACAACAAAAGAAAATTTTATCAAATCCTTCGGCATTGCCCGGGAGACATGGCAGAGCCAGGGCAGATCCCTGGGTGACATGCTGTTTGGAACGGATTTTTTTAAGAGCCTGAGCAACAGCTTTATCGCCAACTATGGTTCCACCAGCATTTTTACCTGGAGGGGCGTCTATTGGTTTTACAGACTGGTCTTTGCGGCGGGCGTGCTGGGACTTGTGTTTCGGGGCGCGCGGAAGGACAGGCCTTTGCCGGACAGAAAGTGGCTTCGGATCCTCTTTCACGGCGTCATGGTATTCTGTATGGCCATGCCCTTTATTCTGCTCATCCGGTATGCCTATACGGTGGATTATCAGGCGCAGGGCCGCTATATCATGCCGGGCGTGATTCCGTTCATGTATTATATCAGTCACGGGCTGGAAAAGCTGCCTCTCTGGACGAAGAGCCCGGAGAGACTGAAGAATGTATTGTTTGCGCTTATGCTTGCCTGTATTGCGGCATCTCTGCTCATCATGGTATATATCAGCGCACTACCTTATTATCTGGAGGTCTCCGTGCTGTAGGGCGGCGCGGGCGCCCGGCCCAAGCCGTCTGCCCGCAGCAAAACCGCATTGTCCGTCGGCGAGACACTGATATTCTGCATTTTCCCTCTTCTCTTTTCCGGTTTCGTCTCCGGTTAACCCTGTAAACTCCAGGTTGACAGCGCAACTGTACTGTTATATTATTTGTATAACAATGCAGGGAATTCTGCTGTAGCGAAGGAGGAGGCCGAATGATAATCGAGATTGATTTTAACAGTGATGAGGCGCTGTATCTGCAGCTCTGCAATCAGATTATCCTTGGAATTGCCACCTCTCAGTTTCGGGAGGGAGATGCGCTTCCCAGTGTGCGCCAGCTGGCGGACACCATCGGCATCAATATGCACACGGTGAACAAGGCATACACTGTGCTGAAGCAGGAGGGCTATGTGAAAGTGGACCGCAGGAGGGGCGCGGTGATCGCACTGGATATGGAACGCCTGCAGACTTTGGAGGAATTGAAACGGGAGCTGCGGGTCATACTTGCAAAGAGCAGCTGTAAAAATATTCCTGTTTCGGAGATACATGGGCTGATCGACGAGATTTACAGTGAATATACCTGATGGAACGCTATAGGGCGGATTTACCTGACGGAATAGAATGGATATCATGTTTCATGATCCAGAGCCAATCTAAAATGAAATAATAGGACGGAGGACTGAAAACATGCAGTCAGAATTTACGGATAAGGCCAAGGCGGCGCTGGCTCAGGCAGCCAAGTGCGCAAAGAGCCTGAAACAGGGCTATATCGGAACAGAGCATATTCTGGTAGGGCTTTTGGCAGAGCAGACCGGTGTGGCGGCAAAGGTGCTGGCGGACAATGGTGTGGATATCGATCAGGTCCGGGATATGATCCGGGACCTCATCGCCTTTGAGAAAGGAGTCTCCCTGAAGGAGCGGGAGGGCTATTCTCCCCGGGCGCGCAAGATTCTGGAGGAGGCTCACAGGCAGGCGGAGCGTTTCGGGCAGCAGCAGACCGGAACGGAGCACCTTCTTATCGCCCTGATCAAGGAGGGTGAGAATGTGGCGGTGCGCCTTCTGAACACATTGAGCATTAATATCCAGAAGGTCTATGTGGACACTTTGATCGCCATCGGCCAGGACGGCAATCTCTATAAAGAGGATCTGGGCAGGAAGAGCCAGGGCAAGGGAAAAACGTCTACCTTAAATCAGTACAGCAGGGATCTGACGGCTCTGGCGCGGGAAGGCAGGCTGGATCCCGTCATCGGCAGAGAGGATGAGATCCGCCGGGTGGTGCAGATATTGAGCCGCCGCACGAAGAACAATCCCTGTCTGATCGGTGAGCCCGGCGTGGGCAAGACGGCGGTGGTGGAGGGTCTGGCGTCGCGCATCGTGGCGGGGGAGGTTCCGCTTACCGTGCAGAATAAGCGGGTTTTGACACTGGATCTGTCCGGCATGGTGGCGGGAAGCAAATACCGCGGAGAGTTTGAGGAACGCATCAAGAAAGTGGTAAAGGAGGTCATTGAGGAGGGGAATGTAATTCTGTTTCTGGATGAGCTGCACACGATCATCGGTGCGGGAGGCGCGGAGGGGGCCATAGATGCCTCCAATATTCTGAAGCCTTCACTGGCCAGAGGAGAGATCCAGATGATTGGGGCCACGACCATCGCGGAGTATCGGAAATATGTGGAGAGGGATGCAGCGCTGGAGCGCCGTTTTCAGCCCGTGACTGTGGAGGAGCCCACAGAGGAGGAGGCCATTCGCATTCTGGAGGGTATCAAGGGCCGCTACGAGGAGCATCACAAGGTGCGCATCAGCGAGGAGGCCGTGGAGGCTGCAGTGCGCCTTTCCAACCGTTATATCAATGACAGAAATCTGCCCGACAAGGCTATCGATCTCATTGACGAGGCGTCCGCCAGCGCAAGGCTGCGGGCTATGGATATGCCGGATAAGCTGAAGGATATGGCGGAGCAGATCAAGAAGATGGATAAGCAGATCGAGCGTTCCATCCGCATGGAGGCTTATACGCAGGCGGCGGAGATCAAGCGTCAGCAGGATGAGCTGACCAGGAAATATGAGCGGCAGATGACGCGCCGCCAGATGAAGGAAGACAATCTGAGCTACAGCATCGGTGAGAACGAGATCGCCGAGGTGGTGGCGATGTGGACGAAGATTCCGGTGCAGAAGCTGGCGGAGAAGGAGAGTGAAAGACTCCTTCGGCTGGAGAGTATTCTGCACAAGCGGGTAATCGGTCAGGAGGAGGCGGTTTCTGCCGTGTCCAAGGCCATGCGCCGCGGCAGGGTAGGCTTGAAGGATCCCAACCGTCCCATAGGTTCTTTCCTGTTTCTGGGCCCCACGGGCGTGGGTAAGACAGAGCTGTCAAAGGCTCTGGCGGAGGCCATGTTCGGCTCGGAGGATGCGATGATCCGTGTGGACATGTCCGAGTATATGGAGGGTCATTCCGTGTCCAAGATGATCGGTTCGCCGCCCGGTTATGTAGGCTTTGAGGAGGGCGGACAACTCTCCGAGAAAGTGCGCAGGAATCCTTATTCTGTAGTGCTTTTTGACGAGATCGAGAAGGCGCACCCCGATGTGTTCAACATCCTGCTCCAAGTGCTGGACGATGGGCATATCACCGATTCAAAGGGACGGAAGGTAAGCTTTAAGAACACGATACTGATCATGACCTCCAATGCCGGAGCACAGCGCATCGTGGATCCCAAGAATCTGGGATTTGCCGGGGAGAGCAGTGAGAAGCGGGATTATGAGAAGATGAAGTCCGCGGTGATGGAGGAGGTCAAGAAGAGCTTCAAGCCGGAATTTATCAACCGTATCGACGATATTATCGTGTTCCATCAGCTCAACGATGACAATATGAAGTCCATTGTCAATCTGCTGGCATCCAATCTCTATAAGCGCTGCGAGTCTCAGATGGACATTCGCCTGAGTCTGACGCCCTCCCTGAAGGAGCATCTGGTGAAGAAATATGCGGACAATAAGATGGGAGCACGCCCTTTAAAGCGCGCTATTCAGTCTGTGGTGGAGGATGCGCTGGCGGAGGAGATTCTTATGAAGAAGGTGCAGCCGGGAGATACGGTCAGCGCGGGATTTAAGAATGACAAGGTGAATTTTCTGGTGAAAAAGTAGACGCCCGGGAAAGAATTTAGTGGCAAAAAAGTGAGTTATATATTATACTTAGGGTAGCTGTAAGAGATGGCGGGAATGCCCGTTCAGCACAACAACCAGGAGGACAAAAGAAATGGCAGTAGTAGAGGAATTGCTCCGCAGTGAGGCCGACGGAGCGATCAGCTTCGGTAATCACAAGCTGGCGAAGAAAGCGAAGGTTGAGGACTTTAAGCATGAGGGGGATCTGTTGAAGGTGAAGACCTACAATGAGATTACCAAGCTTGAGAGAAACGGCATGTTCTTGTATGAGTCCGTACCCGGCACCAGCGTTTTGAATTTCAGAGAGCAGGCCGACGGTGTGGAGTTTACTGTGACCGGTGATGCGGATGCGCAGATCACCGTTGGATTGACGGATGAGACGGAGTATGAAGTGTTTGTGGACGACAGAAGCACCGGTAAAATGAAGACAGGCCTCGGCGGGAAGCTTTCTCTGAGCGTGGAGCTGGAGAATGCGGACGAGGTGGCTGTGAAAGTGACGAAGGCATAGGGGCCGGAAGGCTTCGTTTAAACTGAAGAGTGATCCTGACATCCCGGCTCCGGGGCGGCTCGGAGCCGGGATGTTTTTATCAGATAGGAGACGAGATGGCGAAGGGAAAGGCATCAACAATATTTTTCTGTCAGAATTGCGGTTACGAGTCCACAAAGTGGATGGGGCAGTGTCCTGGCTGTAAGGAGTGGAATACCTTTGTGGAGGAAACCGTGAGGGCAGGCGGAGGGAAGAGCGGAGGCGGATCCGCGGGATCCGGGGAGCGGCCGGAACCCTGTCTGCTGTCGGAGGTGGCTGTCAGGGAGGAGAGCAAGCTGCTTACGGGTATGAGAGAGCTGGACCGGGTGCTGGGCGGCGGGATCGTGCAGGGATCCCTGACGCTGGTGGGCGGAGACCCCGGCATCGGCAAATCCACACTGCTTTTGCAGGTGTGCAGGAATCTGTCCCAGGACGGACGGTCGGTTCTCTATATCTCGGGGGAGGAGTCTCTGGTGCAGATCAAAATGCGGGCGGACCGCATCGGCAGTTTTAACGACGGGATGCAGCTTTTGTGTGAGACCAATCTGGGGAATATTGAGGATGTGATCCGCAGGAGAAAGCCGGCGGTAGTGATCATCGATTCCATCCAGACCATGTTCAATGACAATGTGTCGGCGGCGCCGGGCAGTGTGTCTCAGGTCCGGGAATCCACCGGAGTGCTGCTGCAGCTTGCCAAGGGGCTCGGCGTGTCGGTGTTCATCGTGGGACATGTGACCAAGGAGGGCACTGTGGCAGGTCCCAGAGTGCTGGAGCATATGGTGGATACAGTGCTCTATTTCGAGGGGGACCGATATGCCTCTTACCGGATTCTGCGCGGCGTAAAGAACCGTTTCGGCTCCACCAATGAGATCGGTGTGTTCGAGATGCGGGAGCAGGGACTGGCGGAGGTGGCCAACGCCTCGGAATATATGCTTGCGGGGCGGCCGGAGCATGCAAGCGGCTCGGTGGTGGCATGTACCATGGAGGGAACCAGGCCGCTGTTGATAGAGATTCAGGCGCTGGTCTGCCACAGTAATTTCGGCATTCCGCGCAGACAGGCTACCGGAACGGATTTCAATCGTGTGAATCTCCTGATGGCCGTGCTGGAAAAGCGCTCCGGCGTACAGCTTGCAGGCTGTGACGCCTATGTGAATATCACAGGGGGAATGAAGATCGCAGAACCGGCCGTCGACCTGGGTATCGTGCTGGCGATTCTGTCCAGCTTTCGTAATCAGGCCCTGAATCCCAGACTTATCGCTTTCGGTGAAGTGGGACTCTCGGGCGAGGTGCGCGCCGTGAGTATGGCCAGACAGCGTGTGGCGGAAGCGGCAAAGCTGGGATTTGAAATCTGTGTGCTTCCCTGGGTCAGCGCGAAGGAGATAGAAAGCAGACCGGAAGATAAAGCGGCAAACGAGACGGGAGAGGGGCGTATGCAGATCATCGGTGTAAAGACCGTGCAGGACGCAATCGACAGGCTGTTTTGACGCTTTTGAACTGTGTTGTGTACAATTTCGTGTGACGGGTGAGAACAGGAGGTGGCCGGTTTGCAGAAACTATTGCTTTTGGAAGACGATATCGGTCTGATCGACGGGCTGACATACTCTCTGGAGAAAAACGGATTTGAGGTGGAAGTGGTCAGAACCATAAAGGAGGCAGAGAAAGTACTTGCCATGCGCAGAGACTTTGCCCTGCTTCTTTTTGATGTGACGCTGCCGGACGGAAATGGTTTCGGTCTGTGTGAGAAGCTTCGGGCGGCGGGTCATCCGACGCCCATCATTTTTCTGACGGCATCGGACGAGGAGACCAGTGTGATCCGGGGATTGGACTGCGGCGGAGACGACTATATTACAAAGCCCTTCAAACTGGGAGAATTGTGTTCCCGCATCAGGGCTCTGCTGCGGCGAAGCGCAGGGGAGAATGCGGAGAACAATGTGCTGCGCAGCGGGGATCTGGTGATCAATCTGGCGGAGGGCAGAGTGTTGATGAGGGGAGAAAGCGTTGATTTTACGGGTGCCGAGTACCGTCTTTTGTGTCTGTTTCTGCAAAATAAGGGCAGGGTGCTCACGCGGACGGCGATTCTGGACAAGCTGTGGGACGGCGCCGGGAATTTTGTAGACGGAAATACGCTTTCCGTATATGTGCGGCGTCTGCGTGAAAAGCTGGAGGATGATCCGTCCGTACCGGAGCATTTAAAGACAGTCCGTGGAGTCGGATATAAATGGGAAGTGTGAACGGGGCCGAAAAGGGGGAGAGACTATGGAGTTTTTGTATGACAGGCAGGTGCGGAAATTTTATGTGTTCCTTGTGACGCTTTGTGCCGTGCAGATCTGTTTTATGGGATGTTCGGGGATGCTTCAGGCCCGCGGTGTCAGAAGGGCGCTGGTGGAACGGGAGCTTTCAGCGGCTTCCTATCTGCTGGAACAGGATATTCCTCCCGCGCTGATCGCCTCTGCTTGGAATCATGGGGAGGTGACAAAGGAGGGCAGAATGCTGCTGGAAAAGATCGGACATACGGAGGAGTCAGGGGAGTACTTATTGTTGCTCACTGAGCAGAACGCTGTTTGGACGATGGTGTTTCTGGCTGCGGAGGGAGCGTTGTTCGCCGTAATTTTGCTTTTGGGGGCAGGCAGTTTTCTGCGGAGACGGGAGCAGGTCTACGGAGAGGCGGAGAAAGTCGTCACACTCTATGCGGACGGCAAATTTGACAGGCATTTGCCCATGGGAGGAACAGGGGGATGCCAGAGGCTGTTCAATACAGTGGAAAAGCTTGCGTTGTCGCTTCAGGCAAAGGGGGAAGCCGAGTGCCGGGCAAAGGAATTTCTGCGGGATATGATATCAAATATTTCCCATCAGTTAAAGACGCCTCTGGCGGCGCTTGATCTGTATATGGAGATTTTGACCCGGGAGCCGGAGAATGCTGAGGCTGTCAGCGCTTTCACACAGAAATCCTTACGTTCGCTGGAGCGGATGGAGCAGTTGATCCGGTCCCTCCTGAAAATGGCCCGGCTGGATACGGGGAGTATTGTGTTTGAGAAGGGATATTGTCCGGTGTCGGAGATAGCGGCACAGGCGGTGGGAGAGCTGGCGGAACGGGCGAAAAGGGAACAAAAGCAGATCCTGTTTGAAGGAATACACGAGGAACGTATTTTCTGCGATCCGGAGTGGACAAAGGAGGCCGTGGAGAATCTTGTAAAAAATGCCCTGGATCACACGGATGCGGGCGGTGTCATAAGAATCTGCTGGAAAAGCACGCCCGTGATACTGCGTCTGACGGTTGAGGATGACGGATGCGGTATCGCGCCGGAGGATATCTATCATATTTTCAGACGTTTTTACCGAAGCGGGAGCTTAGGCGACAGGCAGGGGGCCGGTCTTGGACTTCCCCTTGCGAAGGCTATCGTCGAAGGGCAGGGCGGGAGCCTGAATGTGGAGAGCAGCCCGGGCGAGGGAAGTATTTTCACAATTACTTTTCCTGCTTTATGACAAACTCTTACAGGAAAGCTTACGAATCTGTAAGCTTAGATTCACCGGAATGTAAGAAGACGATGTTATACTTTGTCTTGTACAGATACCTATAGGAAAGGCGAGGTGTTATCATTGGAAATTTTAAAGGTGGAAAAATTGAGGAAGGTTTACGGCAGCGGCGAGGCGAGAGTGGAGGCATTGAAGGATGTCTCTTTTTCCATGCAGAGAGGGGAGTTTGGAGCTGTCGTGGGGGTATCCGGATCCGGCAAAAGCACGCTGCTCAATTGTATCGGCGGCCTGGACCGGGCTGACTCGGGGAAGGTGTTCATCAATGACAGAGATCTCTTTGCCATGGGGGAGAATGAACGCACTGTTTTCCGCAGACAGAATATCGGATTTATTTTTCAGGCGTTTCATCTGATTCCCGAGCTGGATGTGGAGCAGAATATTATGTTCCCGCTGCTGCTGGATTATCGCAAGCCGGACAGAGAGCGGATGGAGGAGCTTCTGGAGGTGCTGGGACTGGAGAACAGGCGAAAGCATCTGCCGGGACAGCTTTCCGGCGGACAACAGCAGCGGGTGGCCATAGGCCGGGCATTGATTGCGAGACCCGCTCTTGTTCTGGCGGATGAACCTACCGGGAATCTGGATTCTCAGAGCAGTCAGGATGTGATGGATCTTTTGCGCAGGGCGTCGGAATATTATCAGCAGACCGTTCTGATGATCACACACAACATGAATCTGACGTTTTTGGCCGACCGTGTATTCCGGGTGACGGACGGCGTGCTGAAGGAGCTGGGAGGTGCAGAGGAATGAAGCATTATCTGGATCTGGTAGAAGTTTCGGCAAAACGGCACAAAAAGCAGGGGAGGATGACCAGGCTCTGTATTGTGCTGGCTGTTTTTCTGGTCACGGTAATCTTCAGCATGGCGGATATGGAGATGCGCTCGCAGATGGCTCAGGCCGTAAAAAGCGACGGGGCATGGCATGCAGTGTTCCGGGTTGACGATGAACAGGGAGCGCTGCTGGCGGCACGGCCTGAGGTGGAACAGGCAGCGCGCTATGGCGCGTTAAATTACCATTTGGATGAGGGGTATCAGATAGAGGGGATTGAGACCGGCGTCTGCGGATTTGACAGGGAACTTATGGAGATATTCCCGGCTGCGGAAATAGTGGAGGGGGTCTTTCCGGGAAACGCGGATGAGACACTGATCAATGAGCAGGCTGAAAACAGACTGGGGCTGGGGATTGGTGACACAGTGGCGCTGAAAACGCCTCAGGGGGATGAGCGGCAGTATCTGATTACCGGGATATCGAAGGAGACCGCGCTGACCGCCCGGTATGACGCCTGTGTGCTGTATCTGAACGCGGAAGGATTTCAGCAGTTGTACGGGGAGGATGAGGGAGACGCAAAAGAAATGGTTTCCTATGTGACATTCCGGCCTTTGTGTAATATTCAGAGAGCGATCGGGGAGATCAGCGTACAATTTGATCTGCAGCCGGATGAGGTCGCCCAGAATGCAAAAGTGATCATGCTGATGTTCCAGAGCAGGGATTCGTATATGATGGGACTTTATCTTGCAGCGGGGGTTCTGGCGGTATTGGTCATGATAGCGGGCATCCTGATGATCACATCCGGCATGAACAGCAGTATTGCGCGCAGGACGGAGTTTTTCGGGATGCTGCGCTGTCTTGGGGCGACGGGCAGACAGGTGATCCGTTTTGTCCGGGCGGAGGCGCTTGGCTGGTGTAAAAGTGCGATTCCGGCCGGGGTTTCGGCAGGCGTGGTTGTGACGTGGATGCTGTGCGGAATGCTGCGTTTTCTGAGTCCCGGTCTGTTCGAGGGAATGCCGGTTTTGGGCGTCAGCGTTCCGGGGCTGGCTGCGGGTGTCGTCATGGGTTTTATCACGGTTCTTCTGGCGGCCGAGGCGCCTGCCAGACGGGCGTCAAGGGTATCTCCGCTGACGGCTGTGTCCGGAAATGCGGGAACCGTGCAGGTGGTAAAGCGGTCCGCAGGAACCGGAGTCTTCAAGGTAGAGACGGCTCTTGGCATGCATCACGCCACCGGAAGCAAAAAGAATTTTCTTCTGGTGACAGGCTCTTTTGCCTTCAGCATTCTCTTGTTTTTGTCCTTCAGCGCGGCCGTGGACTTTATGTACCATGCCATTACGCCGCTTCGGCCCGGAGCGCCGGATTATTTTGCGTACAGTGAGAGCAATGCGAATTCGATTCCGGTGGAGCTGGCCGGGCAGATCGCCGCGCAGACGCATGTGAAGCGGGCTTTCGGAAGAAGCTGTGCGACATGCATGCTGGCGGTGGAAGATAGAGAGACGGAACTCACGGTAATCTCCTATGATGAACAGCAGTTTCAGTGGGCCAAAAGAGATCTTCTGGAGGGGAGCTTCCGGGGTGCGGTGGAGGGAAAAGGCCTGCTCCTGGCATTTCGTGAGAACAATGTGATGCGCTCGGGGAGCAGTGTGGTGCTGTCACAGGGAGAAGACAGCCGCGAGGTCACAATCGTGGGTATTTTGGGCAGTGTTCCGTTTTCCTATGGCACAAATAAAAGTACCGGGGCCGGGGAGGCCGTCGCAATCTGTTCGGAAGATATGTTTCGCCGATTGTTTGGGGAAACGGGATATGCAGTGATTGATGTGCAGTTTGATGCCGGAGTGACGGATGCCGAGGTGCAGGAGATCCGCCGGATGATAGAACAGGCCTCAGGAGAAGGAATTGCCTTTTCCGACAGGAGGATCGATAATCGCGAGGCCAGAGGCGCAAGCTATTCTTTGGCGGTTTTTCTGTATGGATTTCTTGCAGTCATAGCGCTGATCGCATTTTTTAATATTGTGAACTGTATTGCCATGAGCGTATCGGCCCGGTTACGGGAATACGGAGCCATGCGTGCAGTGGGTATGACTGTGCGCCAGGTGGTCCGGATGGTATGGGGGGAGACTATGACCTATACGTTTTGCGGCATTGCGTTTGGCTGTATTGCGGGACTGCCATTGAACAGATTTTTGTTCCATACGCTTGTCACCTCCAGGTGGGGGGACGCATGGGAACTTCCGGGAAGGGAGCTTTTGATCATTCTGATCATTATGCTCTGCGCTGCCTGTATGGCGGTCACGAGACCGGCGAAGCAGATACGGGAGATGAGCGTGGTGGATACCATCGGGGCGGACTAGCTGTAACCGATTGTAATAATTTCTGTGGACGGAAGGTACGGAAGCATTGCGCGGAAAGCGGGAACGTGGTACGATGAATACAGATAGGATTTGGAGTTATATTGGTGTGCAGCAGGTTTCATAAAAGGATTTCGGGATGGTAAAGCTGGTTTTGGAGAATTTTGATCTGGCGCAGATCTGTGGGTCGGGGCAGTGCTTTCGCATGAAGGAGAGGACGGAGAGTCTGTACAGTGTGATCGCGGGAAGACATTATCTGGAGCTGGAGCAGCAGGGAAACGAATGTGTGTTTTACTGCGATGACGCGGAGTTTCATGGTTTCTGGAAGGAGTATTTCGATCTGGAGGGAGATTATGCCTCCTATATCGGGAAGATAGCTCCCAATGATATCTATTTGAACAATGCGGCGGAGTTTGGCGGCGGAATCAGGATTCTGCGGCAGGATCTGTGGGAAATGATCGTTTCTTTTTTGATCTCTCAGCAGAATCATATCGCGCGCATCCGCAGATGTATTGAAAATATTTGCGTGAGTTATGGTGAAAGGCTGGTCAACGCCCGCGGGGAAGTGTTTTATGCGTTTCCCGAGCCGCAGTCGCTGGCCGGCCTGAAGGAAGATGCTCTGATGGAGTGTAATCTCGGCTATCGCAGTAAGTATGTGGTACGGGCTGCAAAATGCGTTGCCGGCGGAGCGTTTGATCTGGAGGAAGTCGCGCGGATGTCTTATGGCGAGGCCCGGGAGAAGCTGTTGACTCTGTTTGGGGTGGGAGAGAAGGTGGCGGATTGTATCTGCCTTTTCGCACTGCATAAGCTGGAGGCATTTCCGGTGGATACGCATATCAGACAGGCTATGCAGATACATTATAAGCGGGGCTTTCCCAGGCGGCGCTATCAGGGAATTGAGGGAGTGCTGCAGCAATATATCTTTTATTATGAATTGGCCGGGACACGGAGCGCCGGCGGCAGAAAGTGAGGAGAGAAATGGGTGATCAGGCAATGGATAACAAGGAGAAGGAGCCCGGCGTTGGTCAGCTTATGAAGGAGCTCAGATTTACCCGGATCATCTGTATGATCTCTTCTGTGCTGACCCTTTGTCTGCTGCTTGGAGGGATATTTCTGTTTGACCGGGTGCAGAAGCTGGCCGCGGTATGCGAGCCTGCCATAGAGAAGATATCTGATGTGGATGTGCAGAGCCTGAATGAGACCTTGTATCATGTGAATGTTTCTCTGAAAAGTGTGGATTGGGAGCAGGTGGCGGATGCCCTGGGTGAACTGGATGTGGAGGCGCTCAACTCCGCTATAGAAGGGCTGGACACCCAGGAGCTGACCGAATCGCTGCAGAACCTGAATGAGGCTGTGGATAAGCTGCGGGAATTGAATGAAAAAATGAGTGCATTTTCATCCATGTTCGGCGGCATTTTTAATCAGGGTTGATGAGAGCATACCAGCAAAATATAAAAAGGAAGCGGATATGTTTTGTGCAAAAGAGAGAATCTTTATGAGCGGAAGAATTCAATAGATTTTATTCCTTGCTTGTGATACACTCTTTGTAGAAGGAGGTGCAAATAAATGACAGACGGTGAGAAACTGGATCTTGTTTTAGCGGAGCTTCAGGGAATGAAGACAGAAATTCAGGACATAAAGACAGAAATCCGGGATATGAAGACGGAAATTCAGGACTTGAAAGCCGGTCTCGAAGAAGTCAATTTGAAGGTAACAAAGATTGACCTGACGATTGAGAATGAGATTCGGGTGAATATTCAGCGTGTAGCGGAAGGGCATCTCGATTTGTCTCGAAATATGCATGAGGTTATGAAACCGAATAATGAAATTAAAATGTTAGCCATTAAGGTTAGGATGCTGGAGACGGATATCAGGGAGATCAAGTCAAAAATTTCATAAATTTGCAGATCTGTATAAAAATAAAGGTTGAGTATAAAAATTTTTCTTGCGTACAGTTCCTTTGTATGCTATAATATAACTCGCTGGTGATTTATCAGCTTATACAGAGGAATAGTACAGCGGTAGTGCGGCGGTCTCCAAAACCGTTAACGGGGGTTCGATTCCCTCTTCCTCTGCTTTGACAAAAGCCTTGAAGTGTTGCCAGGCAGCGCTTTGAGGCTTTGTTTTGTTGAAATGTGCGGATAAAGTTGATTGGTTGGAGAGAAGGGGAGGATTGAAAATGTCGGAATTGGCTGAACGGAATGCAGGGCAGGAAGCAGGGACAGAGGCGGATCAGGATGCCCGTTTGAGACAGGCGATGCAGACGTTGGAGCAGTATGTTTCTGATCTGGCGGCGGAAGCGGGCGAGAATGAGAGCTACGCCGCACAGTTGTGGGAGCGGCTGAAGAATTCGGAGGGCGTGCTGAAGGAGCTGGCCTATTATCATGATTACGGCAGTTTCTGGGGAGAATATAAGGTGCAGGGCTATTCGCTGACAGACGTGCTGGTATGGCAGGTGGATCATTTTAAGGCATATCTGGACAGGCGGGATGAGGTGAACCGCTGGAGACCGGAGAGGCTTCTGTTACATGCGCTGGATGTGCTGCTTCAGATGGAGGCGGATCCCCGGCCGTTTATTGCGAAGATGCAGGGGGAGACCGGTACGGATTTTGTGGGAAAGTTCAAAGAATATTAAAAGACCCTCTGCATACAACTAGAGTACTTCCGGGCAAAACCGGAAGTACTCTGGCTGTAAAAGGGGAATTATACAAAATATAGCTGTTTTCTATCGTTATATTCATTATATGGCAGATTTCGCCATTTGTCTACAGAAAAATCAACTACTGATTGACAAAATCCGTCATATTTCAGCTTTATTTTTGGGTATGACAGGTGTAAAATAAGACAATGAATGAAGCGTAATATTGCGTTGGGGCAGTATAGAGGTGGGAGACCATGTATCTGTTGTTTTTTGTGATGTGGATTGTCTTTAACGGAAAGTTTACTCCGGAAATTGCAGCCTTCGGTGCAGTGCTGGCGGGTGTGATGTACTGGTTTATCTGCAAATTCATGAATTATAAGCCGTCTATGGATATTTTGGTGTGCAGGAAAGTGTTTGGTTTCTTGCACTATCTTTTCGTGCTGGCAAAGGAGATCATAAAGGCGAATGTGACGGTTATCGGGATGATCTTTACTTCGAGATACGAGCTTGAGCCGGTGGTGGTACATTTCCGCGCGGATCTGCAGTCGAGATTCGCCAGAATAGTGCTGGCAAATTCCATCACGCTGACGCCGGGCACGATCACCATCTCCATGGTGGACGGGGAGTATATTGTGCATTGTCTTGACAAGAGTCTGGCGGAAGGACTGGACCGTTGTGTGTTTGTGGAGCTTTTGGAAAAACTGGAAAGGGTGGACGGGAAATGAAGGCAGAGAGTGCAAGCCTTTTTTTGCAGGCTCAGAGAGGCCTGTTTATAGTGGTCCTGATCGTGCTGGGATTATTGTTTTTTGCGGCGCTGGCGCGGGCGGTAAAGGGACCCCGGGTAGCGGACAGGCTGGTGGCTGTGAACATGATCGGCACGATGGTCATGGTGATGATCGCAGTGCTGTCCCTGTATCTGCGGGAGGAGTATCTGCTGGATATCTGTCTGATCTACGCCATGGCCAGCTTTCTGGCGGTGATCGTTCTGGCCAAAGTATATATCGGCATCTATGAGGAGCAGCATTTGGAACAGGAAAGGCGAAAGGGCAGAGCCGGAAGGGCAAGCAGAACCGGGCTGGAGAACAGAACCGGGCCGGACGGAGGCCGGGCTGCGGACAGTCAGACGAAGCCGGATGGCAGGAAGGAGAACGGAGTGTCATGAGTGTAGGAGAATGGGTGCGCCTGCTTTTGGGCGGCGCTTTGCTTTTGGGTGGTCTGCTGGTCTTTTTGATCGAGATATACGGCGTGTTCCGGTTTAGGTATGTGCTGAACAGAATGCATGCGGCGGCGCTGGGAGATACGCTGGGAATCACCTGTTCCATGGCGGGATTGATGCTGCTCTCCGGATTTCGGTTTTCAACCTTAAAAATGGCTATGGTCATTGTGTTTTTGTGGATTGCTTCTCCGGTGTCCTCGCATCTGCTGGCAAGACTGGAGGCCGGAACCAATGAGCAGCTTGGGGAACATTGTGAGGTTTACGAGAAGCTTGAGACGCTGGAAGAACAATTGCGCGACGGGGAGGAACGGAAGGAGGAAGCTCTATGACTGTATTCCAATGTGTTTTGTTCGGGTTTCTGATCGTATGTGCCGTGTCGGTCAGCTTCTCTAAGAATCTTCTGAATTCGGTGCTGATCTATATGTCCTTTTCCCTGGTGATGTCCATTGTGTGGGTGACTCTGCAGTCCCCGGATCTGGCTATCACGGAGGCTGCTGTGGGAGCGGGTATCACCAGCCTGCTGTTCTTCGCCACGCTGAAAAAGATTCATGCCATCAATACCAGAAGAGAGCAGGAGAAGAAGGATGTCTTCCAGGGGCTCAACGAGAAAAATGTAGGGGAGGAGGTGAGCCGCCGTGAGTAAGCTCAAATCCCGGGAGGAGTATGAGAAGACGGGGAGTTTCCGGTTTTGGAGGTGGCTTGACGGCCGCAGGGATCCCTATGTAGGGCAGGTGGAGATGAAGCCGCAGACACCCGTGGAGACGCCGGAGCTGACGATCAGAGAACGGCTGCGGGACAGTCAGGCGGTGAGGGACAAGGTCTACGATATAGAGAATAACAAGAGCCTGAATTTCTTTCACAGAGTTTATGTGCTGGCGGCCATCGTGTACTGTGTGGGTCTGGCTGTGATCCTGTTAGCCATGGTGGCGTATCTTCCTCCCACGGGAGAGGCAGATCGGCCGGTGAACAATGAGGTGTCTGCCCGTTATATCGAGAGCGGCCTGCAGGAGACAGGAGCGGTGAACATCGTTACCGGGATGATACTCGATTACCGGGCCTTCGATACTTTCGGAGAGTCCAACGTATTATTTGCCGCCACTACGACGGTGCTGATCCTGCTTCACAGAAAAAAGAAGAATCAGGACGGCAGGGTGGAGGAGCTTGAGAACGACAGACTGCTGGAGCCCAAGAGGGATGCGATTTTGCAGGGGTCGGCCACGGTGCTGGTACCCATCATCATTCTCTTTGGCATTTATGTGATCCTAAACGGTCATCTGTCCCCGGGCGGAGGCTTTTCCGGGGGAGCTGTCATCGGTGCCGGGCTGATTCTGTATCTGAGTGCCTTCGGTTTTGAGCGGGCGGAGAAATTGTTTACGGAAAAGCTCTATAAAACGGTGAGTTTTGCTGCGCTGACCACCTATTGTCTGGCCAAGAGCTATTCCTTTTTTACGGGGGCCAATCATCTGGAAAGTCATATTCCGCTCGGAACTCCCGGGGCAATACTGAGCAGCGGTCTGATCTTTGTGCTGAATATCTGTGTGGGCATGGTAGTGGCCTGCACAATGTATACCTTTTATGTGATGTTCCGCAAGGGAGATTTTTAGGAGGATATCCCAATGGGAAATTTGTTTGCCAATTATGGAGAGGCTGTGGCGATGATTCTGTTTGTGATCGGTTTTGCCAATCTGCTGCTGCATAAGAATCTGATCAAGAAGATCATTGGACTGAATATCATGGATTCCGCCATCTATTTATTTCTGGCACAGAAGGGGTATATTGCCGGGCGGGGCGTACCTATCGTGACGGACGGCGTACAGTCGGTGGAGGCCTATATCAATCCCATTCCCAGCGGCCTGGTACTGACCGGCATCGTTGTGTCGGTGTCGGTGTCCGCACTGATGCTGTCTTTGACCATCCGTCTTTACCGCAGATATCACACGCTGGATCTGGACGAGATATCAACGCTGTTGAAGAAGGAGGGGGTATAATGGAGTTTATACGAAATTTCCCGTTTTTTTCCATTATGCTCTCCATGTTTGGCGGAATCGTGTCCCCGGTGCTGCCGGAAAGAGCTGCAAAGTGGGTGAACCGGGCAATCATCACGGTGGTGGGAGCATTATCTCTGGCACTGCTTTTGTATCTTCTGGAGACGGGGGAGAGCTATGTCTATATGATGGGGCATTTCCCCGCACCCTGGGGCAATGAGATCAGGGCAGGGGTGCTGGAGGCGGGCATGGCGCTGTTTTTCTGCATTATCATGCTGCTGTCCATGCTGGGCGGGGCACATAAGCTGTTGACGGAGGTGGCGGCGGAAAAGCAGAATCTGTATTATATCCTGGTGAATCTATTGCTGAGTTCTCTGCTTGCACTGGTATATACCAATGATATTTTTACGGCCTATGTGTTTGTGGAGATCAATACGATCACTGCCTGCGGTCTGATCATGATCCGGGAGACGGGCAGAACCATCGAGGCGGCGGTGCGATATATGATCATGAGTCTCCTGGGTTCGGGTCTGCTGCTTCTGGGCCTGTGTGTTCTCTATGATCTGACGGGGCATCTGCTGATGAGCAATATGCGGGAGCAGGTGGCGTATCTTGCGGCGAATGATCTGTATGCCATGCCCCTGCTGGTGACCATCGGGCTTATCTCTTCAGGGCTTGCCATCAAGAGCGCTCTGTTTCCGTTCCATGCGTGGCTGCCGGACGCATACGGTTACTCGACTGCATCTTCCGCTGCCATGCTGTCGAGTCTGGTGTCCAAGGGTTATATTTTCCTGCTGGTAAAATTGATCTACAGGGTATATGGTTTCGAGGTGTTTCATGACAGTCATATTGTGAATGTTTTGTTTGTGTTTGGTCTGATGGGAATGATCTTCGGATCGCTCAGCGCGATCCGGGAAAATGATATCAGGAGGATGGTGGCTTTCTCCTCCGTGGCACAGATCGGGTATATTTTCATGGGTATCGGTATGGGGACGCAGGTTGCCATGGTGGCGGGAGTGTTTCATATCCTGTCCCATGCGGCTACCAAGTCTCTGCTGTTCATCTCGGCGGCAGGTCTCACGGATGTGTCGGGTGGAAGCCGCAGATTTGAGGATCTGACGGGGGCGGGCTACAGAGATCCCTGGGCGGGGGCAGCCTTTACGGCAGGCGCCTTGTCCATGGTGGGCGTTCCTCTGTTTTCGGGTTTTATCTCCAAGCTTTTGTTTGCCCAGGCCGCGGTGCAGAACAGCGGTAAAATGCTGCCCGCGTTGATCGTGCTGGGAATCAGTACGATCCTCAACGCCGTATATTTCATGAAAACGGTCATCCGCCTCTACACGCGCGTGGGTGCGGCGGAGAAAAGCGGCCGGCAGTTTGCGGGCCGGAAGCTGTATGTGGCGGCTTTGATCGGTTTTATGATTCTGAATGTCGTGCTGGGAGTGAATTCCCAGCCCATCGTGGATATGATCGGGCAGGGGCTCGGCATGTTTGCATAAGGAGGTTGTGTTATGGCTTTCATTTGGCTGTCCATAGCGTTTCCCGTCGCCAGCGGTCTGTATCTGCTTGTGAGACGGGAATACGCGCACAGAAAGCGGCTGTTATGTACGGCGGGTATCAGCTTTTTGGCGGCGGCATGTCTTGCGGCTCTGGCGTTGTGGAGGGGAGCGGGCTGCGGCTGCAGATTACTCCGGCTGACGGAGACGCTTACTCTGGAGCTTCACATAGATGGCATGGGCGCTCTGTTTGCGGGTATGGCTACGGTCGTCTTTTTGTGTGCGGGATTCTTCTCCTTTGCATATATGGGGCATGAGGAGCATGAGAAGCGTTATTACGGATTCTATCTGATCGTGCTCGGGGTGCTGTATGCGCTCTGCTTTGCGGGCAATCTGATCACCTTCTATCTGTTCTTCGAGCTTCTGACGCTTTCTTCCGTGCCGCTTGTGCTGCACAATCAAAAGCATGAATCGGTTATGGCGGGACTAAAATACTTGTTTTATTCTTTATGCGGGGCATACATGGTGCTGTTCGGGCTGTATGTGGTAAGCAGATACAGTGAGACACTCCGGTTTTCGGAGGGCGGCGTATTGTCGGCGGATGCGGCGGCACACACGGGGCTGCTGCTGTTTGCGGCATTTTTGATGATTCTCGGTTTTGGCGTAAAAGCGGGAATGTTTCCCATGCATGCGTGGCTTCCCGCGGCGCATCCCGTAGCGCCGGCTCCGGCCTCCGCGGTGTTGTCCGCGGTGATCGTAAAAGCAGGTGTGCTGGGACTGCTGCGGGTGGTGTATTATATCTTCGGCCCGGCGTTTCTGCGCGGGAGCTGGGTGCAGCGGGTGTGGCTTGCGCTGTCGCTGCTCACAGTGTTTATGGGCTCCGTGCTGGCATACCGGGAGGATGGACTGAAAAAGCGTCTGGCATACTCCACGGTGAGTCAGGTTTCCTATTGTCTGTTCGGGCTGGCGGTCATGAATGCCGAAGGACTGACGGGGAGTCTGTTGCAGATACTCAGTCATGGCTTTGTGAAGGCAGCGCTTTTTCTCTGTGCGGGCGCCGTGATCATTCAGACGGGCAAGACCAGAGTGTCACAGCTTCGAGGCATCGGGAAGGAGATGCCGGTGATGATGTGGTGCTTTACCGTCGCTTCCATGGGGCTGATCGGTCTGCCGCCCACAGGGGGCTTTATGAGCAAATGGTATCTGGCCATGGGCGGGCTCACCTGCGCGGATACGCTGTTTGCCCTGCTTGGTCCCGCAGTGCTGCTTGTCAGTGCGCTGTTGACTGCGGGATATCTGCTGGCTCCGGCTGTCGCGGGTTTTTTCCCGGGGGCTGACTATGAGCACAAAGGGATCAAGAAGCGGGAGCCGCCTGCGCTCATGAATGTACCCATATTGATCCTGACCGCGCTCTCCGTGCTGCTGGGGATCTGGCCGGATGTGATCACCAATGGGATGGCGGAGTGGATCAAGGGGCTGGTGACGTTTTGAATGGATGCCCGCCTCAGCGGGCAGGGGGTATAATATGATACTGATTGTGATTTTGATTCCCATGATAGCAGGGATTCTGGTTCCGTTTCTCCCGTTTCGGAAGAGATCCCATATGGAGATTTTCCTGGAGAGCCTTGTAATATTGAACAGTGTGCTGGTGTGGTATCTGATTCTGTATTGTCAGGAAAGTACCTTTGTATTAGCGCGTTTTACGGGTGATCTTTCCATCAGCTTTCATGTGGACGGCATGAGTACGGTGTTTGCAGGGCTGATCAGCGCATTGTGGCCCTTTGCCACGCTCTACGCCTTCTCTTATATGACAAGGGAGGAACATGAGAAAATTTTCTTTTTGTTCTATACCATGACCTACGGCGTGACGCTGGGTATCGCGTTCGCCTCGGATCTGATGACGCTGTACTGTTTCTATGAGCTGCTTACGCTGGTGACGGTGCCGCTTGTGATGCATACTCTGACGCGGGAAGCCATTGTGGCCAGCCGCAAATATCTGTGCTATTCGCTGGGAGGCGCGGCATTTGCCTTTCTGGGGCTGATCTTCGTGATCGTCTATGGGGGTACTGCGGATTTTATGCCGGGCGGCGTGCTGGATTTTGGAAGGATCGGTGAACGGACCAATATACTCTTATTGGTTTATGTCATGGCATTTCTGGGTTTTGGCGTGAAGGCGGCAGTCTGCCCCTTTAACGCGTGGCTTCCCCGGGCCGGTGTGGCTCCCACACCGGTGACCGCGCTGCTGCATGCGGTGGCGGTGGTGAAATCCGGCGCTTTTGCCATCATCCGTCTGACCTATTACAGCTTCGGGGCAGACTTTGTGCGGGGCACTTGGGCGCAGAGGGTGCTTATGGCGATCGTACTGTTCACGATCGTGTACGGCTGCAGCCGGGCGGTGAAGGAGACTCATATCAAGAGAAGGCTTGCATATTCCACCATCAGTAATCTGTCTTATATTCTCTTTGGAGTGCTGCTGCTGTCTCCAATGGGCATGGCCGGGGCGTTGACTCATCTGGTCTTTCATGCGGTGATCAAGATTTGCTCCTTCTTCTGTGCGGGAGCCGTCATGCATCAGACGGACAGGCAGTATGTCCATGAGCTGGACGGTTTGGGGTATCGTATGCCGGTGGTATTCGGATGCTTTACGGTATCTGCTCTGGCGCTGATGGGAGTGCCGGGGCTTGCGGGATTTATCAGCAAGTGGAATCTGGCGGCTGCGGCGGTGGAAAGCGGTATTCCTCTTGCCTATGCGGGCGTGGGATGTCTGCTGGTGAGCGCGCTGCTCACGGCAATCTATATGTTGACTATTGTAGTCAGAGCATTTTTCCCTGATAAATTGTCTGTGCAGAATCGTTCCAAAAATCCCTCCGAGTGGGAGCGCATTCATGATCCTGACTGGAAAATGCTTCTGCCGCTTTGCGTCTTTGTGGTGTTTATTGTGTATTTTGGCCTGCATTCTGCGCCGGTGACAGCATTTTTGACACAGGTGTCACTGAGCGTGTACTAAGCTGAGGATCGGACAGGAGGATTGGAGAATGACGGACTGGATTTTGAATCATCTGTATCTGTCGGCCTATGCGGCCGTGTTTGCTCCTATGGCGGCGGCTTTGGCAAGCTGGCTGGTGGGACGCCGCAATGAGAACGGGCGGGATATTTTTGTATTTATCTGTTGCGGTATGGAATTTGCCGTATTACTGTTTTTGTTTCTGCTGACTCTGTGCGGTGTGGACTGCGGCGCAGCGCGCATCCCCAAGGTCTGCGGTATGGGACTCAATTTCCGGATGGACGGCTTCCGGGTGCTCTACGGTACGGTGGCGGCTTTTATGTGGCTGATGACCACGGTATTTTCCAGAGAGTATTTTGCGCACTATCATAATAAGAACAGGTATTATTTTTTCCTGCTGCTGACCCTGGGGGCGACAGAGGGCGTGTTTCTGGCCCAGGACTTCTTCACGATCTTTGTCTTTTTTGAGATCATGTCGCTGGCATCCTTTGCCTGGGTGGCTCATGACGAGAAACCGGAATCACTGCGGGCGGCAAATACCTATCTGGGCGTGTCAATCATCGGAGGGCTGGTGATGCTCATGGGGCTTTTCCTGCTCTATGGCGCGGACAGCCGCCTGCTGCCTGCGGCAGGTCTTTGTCTGCTCTTTGGATTCGGGGCAAAGGCCGGTGCGTTCCCGCTTCATATCTGGCTGCCGAAGGCTCATCCCGTGGCTCCGGCCCCGGCCTCGGCACTTCTGTCCGGTGTGCTGACCAAGACGGGTGTGTTTGGCATTCTATTGCTGACGGCGACGATATTCTGCGGGGATATGGCATGGGGGAGTCTGATCCTTGCTCTGGGTGTGCTGACCATGGTGTCCGGCGCTCTGCTGGCTTTGTTTTCCGTGGACTTAAAGCGGACGCTTGCCTGCTCCTCCGTTTCTCAGATCGGATTTGTGCTGACAGGCGCAGGACTGGCAGGACTTTTGGGCGCTGAGAACACATTGGCGGTGCGGGGAGCGGTTCTGCATATGGTCAATCATTCTCTGATCAAGCTGGTGTTGTTTCTGGCGGCAGGCGTGGTGTTTATGAATCTCCACAAGCTGGATCTCAATGATATCAGAGGTTTCGGACGCAGAAAACCGCTGCTCAATTACTGCTTTTTGATGGGAGCGCTGGGCATCGGAGGCATCCCTTTGTGGAACGGCTATGTGAGCAAGACGCTGCTGCATGAGAGTATCGTGGAGCTGACCCGGACGGCGCAGGAAGGCCGGGTGTCGGGCTGGCTGTCGGCGGGGGTCCTGCGGGGTATAGAGTGGGCCTTTTTGATCAGCGGAGGTCTGACCGTTGCCTATATGACCAAGCTCTATGCGGCGATTTTCGTAGAGAAAAACCGGGATGTTGAGGTCCAGAGGAGCTTCGACGCCCTGAGAGGGCGATATATGAATAAACTCAGCGGAGGAGTACTGGCTGTGGGCGCGACCCTGCTTCCGCTTTTGGGATGTATGCCGGATCCGGTGATGGGAAAACTGGCAGATCTGGGACAGAGCCTGTTTGCGGGAGGAACTGCAGGCCTGCAGTATACCCGGGCAGAGAGCGATCATTTGATGAACTGGTTCAGCCTGAGTAATCTCAGGGGAGCGGCAGTTTCTGTCTGTATCGGAATTTTGTTGTATCTGTTTGTGGTGCGCATGCTGCTTATGAAGCGGGATGGCGACGGCAGAATCTATGTCAACAGGTGGAGCCCGTGGCTGGACCTGGAGAATCTGGTGTACCGCCCGGTACTGCTGTATGCACTGCCCTTTGTGTGCGGCGTGTTCTGCCGTGTGCTTGACAGTCTGACGGACGCAGTCATCGTGTGCCTGCGAAAGACGATCTATCGGGACAGCAGACTTCCGGCAGAGCTCATGGAGGGAAATCGTTTTACACATATGGCCGGATGTGTCGGAAACGCACTGCAGCGAGTGGGGAATCGCAGTGTCTGGAGAAAAAATCCGCGAAGTGTGGATTATGAACACAGATTTGCGCTGCTCTATCAGGAGTGGGAGGAGGACAGCCTTATTATCGGCAGAAGTCTCTCCTTCGGCCTGTTGCTGTTCTGTGTGGGGCTGTTGCTCACAGTGATCTATCTGCTGGCGGCGGCTTAACAGTCCGGGTCTTTCCACCGGGACATTTTGGCATTTTTGTCCCATGTTGCCCCGGGCATTATGTAAAAAGTGAAATGACAAGCCGTCGGTTTTATGGTAAAATAATACAAAAATTATGCGCTTGCTGAGAATCAGCAAAGGCAAATCTGCGAAAGGAGAAAAGCGACATGAAAAAGGTTTGGATTTGCGGTGTCCTTACGGTTCTGTGTATTGTTGCGGCCGTATTTTTAAGGATCTCAATGAGCAATGCAGAGCTGGACTATGAGGAGGTCAAAGCTATGGTGCTTAGTTCCGCAACTCAACAGACAACGGTGAGCACCCGGTATTCCGAGAGCAGCATGAGCACACACAAAATCCGTGTGATGTATGAAGGAAAGGAATATGACTTGAAGAACGCTCACAATTCCTACTCTTACCGGGAGGGATCGATGGTTACGGCTTATCTGTCCAACGGAAAGCTGTATGCCAATGAAGAGGGCGTAAGAAATGCTTCCCCGGCCGGAATCGCATACTTTGCCGCACTGTTTGGATCCATCGGTATGTTCATTATCACAATGGTCGTAATGACGAAGGCAGGCAATAAACGGAAATGATAACGGCAGGCGGACCGTTTTTGCCGTATGTGCCGTTTTCAAAAGAGGATGCGCTTGTTCTGTTTGCATGGGACTGCTTAAACCTTTCCGTGTATAAGCCGTCGGAAAAACGGCAGTCCCTCCTGCAGACAAGCGCTGCTTCGTTTCTTCAGGCACTGTGATTCTCCACTCTCTGCAGTGCATTTCCCACACATCCAACCATATGAATAACAGGAGACAGATACATGAAGAATGCGGACAGAGCGGCGGAGGAACGGTACCTGAGGCAGACCATCAGGGTCGTGCGCGACAATGTGGAGAATTATGAGCGGGAAGTGACCCGGATGCAGGATGAGATCGACGAGATGCTGGAGCATTACCACGATAATGATGTGGAATTGTGGAGCGCTCTGAATAACACGATCACTTTAAACGAACATATGAAGCGGGCGTTAGAGAGAAACAGACGCGCGCTGGAAAAGCCGTATTTCGGGAGAATTATCTTCTTTGATGAGACGCTTGGCAAAACGGAATCCCTCTATATCGGTAAGGGCGGTATATCTGTTGACCGGACCAGTCAGATTGTAGTAGACTGGCGGGCTCCCGTGGCCAACGCATATTATGAGAACGGTCTGGGAAAGTGCAGCTATACCGCTCCGGACGGCAAAGAACTGCCCATAGATCTGAAGCTGAAGAGAAATTTCGAGATAGAGGGAGAGAAGCTTCTGGACTATTTTGACACAGAGGTAGTCGCAAACGATGACCTGCTGATGAAATATCTGTGTAAAAATAAGGAGGCGGTACTGGGGGAGATCGTGGCTACCATCCAAAAGGAGCAGAACGAGATCATACGCAGATCGCCCTATCACAATGTGATCGTACAGGGAGTGGCAGGCTCGGGCAAGACCACGGTTGCCATGCACCGCATTTCGTATATTTTATATAATTACAAGGAACGGTTTCGGCCGGAAGATTTCTATATTGTGGGAAGCAACCGCATTTTGCTCAATTACATCACGGGAGTGCTGCCGGATCTGGATGTGCATGGCGTCCGGCAGATGACTATGGAACAGCTCTTCATCCGCCTGCTGTATGAGGATTGGGATGACAAACGCTGTCATGTGAAGGCCGTGGAGGGAGAGCGGGAGGCTGTCAAGGGCACAGAACAGTGGTACGGGGAGCTTGTGAACTTTATCAGAAGACTGGAGTGGAACAGTATCCGCAGGGAGGATATCCGTCTGAATTCCGGGGATTTTGAGGAGGAGACGTGGAATCGTGGCGGCAAAACGGTGGAACTCATGAGCCGTGAGGCTGTAGAGCGCTATATCCGGCAGAATCCTTCCGTCTCCGTTCAGAGCAAGATCAATATGTTAAACGAGAGGCTTCTGGCAAAGATTAAAAACGAATTTCTGGAGGAGCATTCTCACTATACGGAGGAAGGGCAGAAAGCCGTGCTGAAATCTTTCCGGGGACTCTATGGCGCAAGACAGTGGGCATATTCCATCTATGATATGTACCGGGATTTCCTGACGGAGCAGAGACAAAAAGGATATGCAGTGACAATTCCTGCGGACGTCTATGACGTGTACGATCTGGCGGCTCTGGCGCTGCTTTATAAGCTGGTGAAGGAGACGGAGGTGATCAGCGAGGCGCATCATGTGGTTATTGACGAGGCGCAGGACTTCGGCATGATGGTATACCGGGTGCTGCACGATTGTATCCGGGACTGTACTTACACGATCATGGGAGATGTCTCTCAGAACATTCATTTCGGCTATGGACTGGGGGACTGGGAGGCGCTGCGCAGACTTTTTCTTCAGGATACGGGAGATTCCTTCGGCGTTCTGAAAAAGAGCTACCGCAATACAGTGGAAATATCCGACTTTGCCACCGCAATCCTGCGTCACGGCAATTCGTTTGTCTATCCGGTGGAGCCCATTATCCGTCATGGAAGTCCCGTCAGACTGGAGCGGATCAGGCTTGACGGGACTGATAGACAGCAAAGTGCCGCGGTATGGGATGCTTATGCCCGCCGGGCGGCCCGAATCTGCGGCGCCTGGCAGAAGCAGGGCTATGATACCATTGCCGTGGTATGCCGCAATGCGGCTGCAGCCAGCCGTTTTTCATCCGTGCTTTCTCAATATATTGATATTATGGAGAGCGACCTGGAGAAGGCCAGCTTCGGCAGCGGGATTTTGGTTCTGCCTGTGGAATATACGAAAGGTCTGGAGTTTGACGCGGTGCTCATATGGAATCCCACCCGGGAGGACTATCCTGTGGACGACGGACATGCCAGACTGCTCTATGTGGCCGCGACGCGGGCTCTGCATGAGCTCTGTGTGTTGCATGGAGAAAATCTGACAGGACTGCTCACGGAAGCGCCCAAAAGTCAAAATTCACAAAAACTCACAGAAAAAAAGGAAGAGAACGGATCGCAAGACAACACAGAACCGAAAGCTGCGGAAAGCATACGGAGAGACAGCGGCGGGACAGAAACGGCCGTCGCTTCGCTTCTGCCAAAGCGCGCCAGAGTCCCGGCGGCGGCACCGAAAACCATGCAGGTACGCACTGCTGCAAAGGAGACTCCATCCTCGGTGCGGCCCGCCACCAATTACGGGAGTGCGGCATTTCCTCCCAAAGCAGTTCAGCGTGCGGAGAATCATGCTGCCGAGACAATCCGGAAAGACAAAAACATTAAGGGCGCTATACAGTTTGGGGATATGCCGGCCACAGAGCTGCTTCGCCCGGTGGGCCATGCGAAGCCGAATCTCAGCATCCGCTGGGCTTTTCGGGAGAGCGACGGACTCCGGCTTCAGAGCCAGTACGGCCTTCTGCGCATCAGCCCTGTGGGGAGCGCCATCCTGCGCATTACCTTTGCCAAGGGCTCCCGGATCCGGGAGAGTGTTCCTCCTCAGATCAAAGTGAATCGCGTGGAAAAAAACTGGAAATATCGGGATAACGGGAAAACCGTGGATATATCTGCGGGGGAGATCACCGCACAGCTTGACAAGGCTTCCGGAACCCTCCGGTTCCTGGACGGTGCCGGCAGACTGTTGTTTTCTGAGCGCAGTAAGGACTGCAGAATATTGGAACAGGGCGGCAGCCGCTGGTACCTGGAATTCGAAAAGGGAGAGACACTCTGCGGAATCGGGAAGACAGGCAGAGAGCTCCTGAAGCTCAGAGGCAGTGCGCGCTGTATCTCCCGGGGAGACGGCGCTTTGCCATTCCTCCTGTCGGACAGAGATTACGGAATCCTGCCCGCCGCCGACGGCCTGTGCTATTGCTGTGATATACCGGCTTACGGCACTCACTTATATACAGAAGACGAACAGATAGACTATTATGTAATCTCCGGCAAACGGCAGAATCTCCTGGGCGCATACGCATTCCTGTGCGGATTACAGTAAAAAGCGATGCGGTTTTCCGAACTATTTCTTATCTCAAAATGTGGTTGGCAAATGAATCAAAAAATTGTAGTTGAAAGTAGAATATTGCGGGTGTATAATGATACCGCCTATTATTAATTGCTCTACAGAATGGAGATAAAAAATAAAAAGCAAAGGAAGAGATGAGTTATGGAAAACAACACAAAAAAAGGCGGCTGGCGCACCAATAAATGGGTTCGCGCAGCAATTCCTGCACTGCTTTTGCACTGCAGTATCGGTACTGTTTACTGTTGGTCTATCTTCAGCCAGGAGATTGCCGATTACATCGGTTTTTCCAAAGGCGCAACGGAGTGGGCATTCAGCTTTGCAATCTTTTTCCTGGGCATGTCGGCGGCATTCCTCGGAAATGTGGTGGAGAAGGATATCCACAAATCCTCACTGATCGCTGCGATCTGTTTTGCGGCAGGTATGGCGGGGACCGGTTTCTTCATTTATTATGGCGGACTCCACAAGGGGAGTATGATCGCGTTGATCGGTATTTATGTGTGCTATGGTTTTATCATGGGCATTGGTCTGGGAACAGGATATCTTTCCCCGGTGAAGACGCTGATGCTGTGGTTTGAGGATCGAAAGGGCCTGGCCACCGGTCTCGCAGTGGCCGGCTTCGGTGCAGCGAAGGCTATCGCAAGCCCCATCATGCAGGCCATGCTGGATAATCTGGGGCAGGGGGGCATCTACAAGATGTTCGTGATCCTGGCCATGGTGTATTTTGTGATGATGTTCATGGGACATCTGCTCCTTAAGAAGCCTGAGGGCTGGCATGAGCCGCAGACCAAGGACAAGAGCAAGAGTATGATGGCGGTGATCAAGTCCAAGCCTGTGACCAATTACATAGGTATCTGGCTGATGTTCTACCTGAATATCACCTGCGGACTGGCGCTGATCTCCCAGGAGAAAATGATTGTGAAATGTATCGGTCTTGCCGGATTTGTAGGCATAATCTCAACGGTGTCCGCGGTGTTCAATGCGGGCGGCCGTCTGGGCTTCTCCGCATGGGCAGACACCATGAAGGACAGAAATACGATTTATAAACTGATTTTCGTGTTGTCCATCGTATTTACCGGCCTGGTGATTCTTACCGGCGGTATCAAGAACGGAGAGGGCAATATTGCGTTGATCGTTTTGGTGCTGGCGCTGATCTTTGTGGTCAATGCAGGTTACGGCGGAGGATTCTCCAATGTGCCCACGCTTCTGTCGGATCATTACGGTATGGGCAATATCAGTGCTATCCACGGTCTGACCCTCTCGGCATGGGGCGTTGCGGGACTCACCGGCAATCAGATGGCAAACTGGATCGTAAATACCTTTGGCCAGGCAGAGCAGATCGGGCACGCACTGGCGGACGGGTCCGTGGAGATGATCACGGTGAACCCCACCGGATATCAGTGTGTACTGTATGCCACCATAGCGCTCTATATCCTGTCGCTGTTGATCTGTCTGTTTATGGTCAGACCCACAGACAAGGCGTTGCAGGCAAAGGCGGCAAAAAAAGCGCAGAAAGCCTGATTGAAAAATAGAAACACGAATAAAAAGAGTGCCGGGAAGGTTGTGGAAGAACTTTCCCGGCACTCTCTATATAGTGCGTTATCCGCCTGTTATATATATTGAAATACTTATATATTAAAGTACTCGCGTTCCTGCTCCAGCGTATCCGGGATAGGAGTACCTGAATTGAGCAGTTTCTGGCGGAGCATATCGATCTGGTGGCGTTTTTGGGCATTACGCATCCGGTGCTGGGCCAGAAGCTCGGCATAGAGCGGATTGCTGTCGAGCTGGGCACAGATCGACTTGGTGAAGGGGCAATAGGTGAAGAAGATTTTTCTGGCCACTTTGTTCAGTCTGGGGGAACCGTTGCCCTCAAACATCACCCACTGCATATAATCGCGCACAAACATTTCTTTGAAACTGTTTTTGGCCTGCAACAGTCCCGAGCGTACCCGTTCCTTTGCCTCCGTGCTCAAATCGTGATTTTTGCGGTAGAACTGGATGTAATCGAAGTATTCGCTTGTGAGGGACCGCTCGCTGACATCGTTCCAGCGGCCGCCCTGTATGCGCTTGCAGAGCTCCCAGCGGAATTCTCCGGTCAGACGCAGGAATGAGGTGGTAAGGTCTTCCATATGGAAAATGGAAAAGCACATCCGGCCGTGAGTGTTTCGCTTTTTGCCCTCGATCTCCTGCCACATAACGCTGCGGATGCCCATGTTGGGGAGCAGGATGACATCGGGCAGATACTCCGAATGAATGTCTGTCTTGCCCATGACATCAATATGATCCATATCAAGCCCGGTTCTGTAGAAAGCGGAGAAGTCCACACGGCGGACCTGCTCGATGGCCTTCACCATCTTGGTCACGTTCACATACGCCGCGTCCAGACCCTTCAAGGCATTTTCCTTCACAAAGAGAGGACAGAAGGAGGCGGGGCGGCCGAAGGTCATTTTATTTACCGAGGGGAAGAGATTCTGCAGCTCATAATTGACTTTGCTCATGCTGTTGCTCTCCAGCTCCATGAGGTCAGTCTCGGTGATATTTCCGGTGAGCTTCTGTTTATGGATAAAATCGGTATAATCCTGGTCAAATTCGTTTCGGCTGGGTTCCTTTCTGCCCTG
Organism: uncultured Lachnospiraceae bacterium; assembly: GCA_949840915.1. Classification (GTDB taxonomy): domain Bacteria; phylum Bacillota; class Clostridia; order Lachnospirales; family Lachnospiraceae; genus Acetatifactor. The sequence continues at coordinate 32,518 of CATKXY010000017.1, forward strand.
GAAGATAGCCATCAGCCAGTGATAGAAGGTATACAGGCCAAACTCGCCGGTGTCGGTCATACCGGCAGCCATATGCCGGAGCGTTTCGGCATTCTCCGCACCCGCAAGATCCTCGTCCACATAGCCGAAATAGAGAAACATCCACACAGCTTCAGGAATATCGGTCTCTTCCAGCGTCCGCTCAAATACGGCCGTGTAGAGCACATAGAATTCTTCGGTGAGCACCCTGCGCAGCGCGCACACCTTATCCTCCGTGGAGCTCTTGTCGGGAAGCTGCTTATAATCCAGGACATGCTTGCGGAAAGAGTCTGCAATGCCCAGATTGTTTCCGGCAAAGTCCAGAATGATATTCAGCGATCCGGTCAGCTCTGTGGAGAGATCGGCGGAATGCTCGGTTTCTTTGGCGGTGGGATTCAGATTGTCGGTAAACTGCTGCATGCGGGCGCTTGCCTGCTCGGCCGGGATGACAAGTTTATCCTCAAACTGTTCCTTCATGCGGCGGATATCGTTCAGCAGACCGGGTTTGTCCTCGCAGCTGTTGTCCAGTTTAAAATACAGGGAAGTATAAAAATCAAACAGATCATTGCCGCTCTCATTAAAATAAAAAGCGGAAATCTGCTGCTGATAGTGGAAACGGCTCTCGAGGCCGGTCCAGGCATTCTGGAAGTCCAGACTTCCCCGGTGAAGCACCCCCATGGATACGGAGGACTCCCGGATAAATTCCTTAAAATGTTCGCCGGCATAAATATGACCCAGTCCCAGATAGTATCCGTTGAGCCAGGATTCCTCGGTCTCCTCCTCCAGATAGGCATTCTGCTCCTCAAGACCTTCTAGGCTCCGGGGCTTTAAGAGATATCGCTCGCAGATCGTCCGATATTTTTCATAATCGTCCATCAGACTGCGGTAGAGACCGCTGCAGGTGACTTCGGACAGGGATAGACGGTTTTGCAGCGTATTGATCTGGCGGCAGGCCGAGAGCAGAAAAAAGCGGGCCATATCCGCATTTTTCTGCATCAGATCGCTCAGCACATTGACGCTTGACAGCGGATAAGTCAAAAGGGTTGCATTCTCCTGGACCGTGTAATTCAGGAAATGTATCTCCGAACAGATCTCGCAGATGCCGATAATGTCTCCTTTGCTCAACAGATAGAAGCCCCCGGGATAGTCCACCCGCACTTTGCCGTCAGTGATCAGATGAAGGGCAGTCATGGGCTGCCCGTATGTATAAATTGCTTTTCCTTTTTCCAATGTAATTCCAGCCATAATTTTACCTCCTGCTATAGTATACTACAAAACCATATAAATTTTCTACTGTACTTTTACTAAAAATGTGCTAAAATAAAAATACATATGTGTCAGTTTCTGCGATAGAGGTCTGGAGGTAAGAAAAATGGAACAGGATATAGAGTACAGGCAGCGTCAGCTGGAGGAATATAAGGCAGCTCTGGCGCCCCTTCTGCGGTATCTGCCGTGGCTGGAGCAGAGCGCAGGCAAAAGCGCCAGCAGAAATTACAGCGGTGCCGAGGTGGGGGAACAGGTACTGAGTTTCCCGGTCTATGACGGCACTCTGTTGAATTTTGTGCGGGACGCCAAAAAGTCGTCTTTTATGGATCGCAATTATCGTTACATATACACCCGTAACCGTATTCAGAATCATGCCGATGAGCGCAGGCTCATCCAGAAGGCGGGTCTGAAGGAATGGGGGATTCTCTGCGGTATCCTCTCCAAATATGTATTGGGCGGACAGACAAAGGGGACGTACTGGAGCGAGGCGGTACAGGAACAGATTTTTTATCTGATCATCAGACAGATGAATGAGATCATAAAGTATTGGGACAAGAAGGACAGGCCCCGGGGGGTATAGGGCATTACAGATATGAGAAAGGCATGGATCATACATGGGTGATAAATCAGTACAGAAGAAGCGCTATATTGTGGAGACGGCCAGAAAGGTCTTTATGGAGAAAGGCTTCAAGAAAGTGACCATGAAGGACATTGTGGAGGCCTGCGATATCAGCCGCGGCGGTCTGTATCTTTATTTTGAGAACACGAGTCAGATTTTTGCGGAAGTTTTGAAGCTTGAGACCGAGGAGGCCGATGACGTGTTTTCCGGGAGCATTGCCGAGGATGCCACAGCGGTGGATATCCTGCTGCTTTTTTTGAAGGAGCAGAAGAAAGAGATCCTGCGAAGGAAGGACACTTTGACGCAGGCAATCTATGAATATTATTTTGAGCATAATCTGCCCAAGCGGGATAATATATTGAAGAAGCAGTTTGATTCTGCAGCCAAGGTGATAGAGAAGCTGATAGAGACCGGAGTGGACAACGGAGAATTCATCTGTGACGATTGTGCGGGGACGGCCCGTAATATCATGTTTGTGCTGGAGGGGCTCAAGATTTCGGCCCAGACCACAGGAATCACTTCGGATGTGGTGGATCAGGAGCTGATGTACATACTGCGCGGGATCGGAGCTGATGACTGAGATAGTCAATACCATTTCAGAATATTTGGAGGAAGATAGAAGATCATGGGAAATGTAAGGCGTATTTATGTGGAGAAAAAGGAGCCGTTTGCAGTCAAGGCCAGGGAGCTGCACGAGGAGCTGAAAAACTATCTCGGTGTTCGGGCAGACAGAGTCCGTGTGTTTATCCGCTATGATGTGGAGAATGTCTCGGACGAAGTGTTTGAGAGAGCCTGCAGGACTGTGTTTGCGGAGCCTCCGGTGGACGAGCTGTACGAGGAGAGCATTGAGATTCCCGCGGACGGACATGTGTTTTCCGTGGAGTTTCTGCCCGGACAGTTTGACCAGAGAGCGGATTCGGCAGTGCAGTGTATACAATTTTTGGATGAGAATGAGAATCCTGTTATCAGGACTGCGGTGACCTATCTGATACAGGGCTCAATCAGCGAGGAAGAGCTTTCCCGCGTCAAGGCCTATTGCATCAACCCCGTAGATTCCCGGGAGACCGATATGGTGAAGCCCGACACTCTGATCACGGTGTTTGACGAGCCTGCGGATGTGGCGGTTTTTGAGGGATTTGCGGATATGCGGGAGAGGGAGCTTGAAAAGCTCTATGACTCCCTGGGACTTGCCATGACCTTCAAGGATTTTCTGCATATTCAGAAATATTTCCATGACGATGAGAAACGTGACCCTTCCATGACGGAGATTCGTGTGCTGGATACCTACTGGTCGGATCATTGCCGTCATACCACCTTCTCCACGGAGCTCAAGGAAGTGGAGTTTGGCGAGGGGTATTATCGTTCCCCCATCGAGACGACGTATCAGAGCTATCTGGACACCAGGACAGATATTTTTGCGGGCAGAGAGGATAAATTTGTCTGTCTGATGGATCTGGCGCTGATGGCCATGCGCAAATTAAAAAAGGACGGAAAGCTCTCCGATATGGAAGAGTCCGATGAGATCAACGCCTGTTCCGTCATAGTCCCTGTGGAGATGGATTACGGCGATTATACGGAGACGGAGGAGTGGCTGGTATTCTTTAAGAATGAGACGCACAATCATCCCACGGAGATCGAGCCGTTCGGCGGCGCTGCCACCTGTCTGGGCGGCGCAATCCGGGATCCCTTGTCCGGCCGCGGCTATGTATATCAGGCCATGCGCGTCACGGGTGCGGCAGACCCCACGGTTCCCGTGTCAGAGACGCTTAAGGGTAAGCTCTCCCAAAAGAAGCTTGTGCGCGGCGCGGCTGCCGGATATTCTTCCTACGGCAATCAGATCGGCCTGGCCACGGGCTTTGTGAAAGAGATCTATCATCCCGATTATGTGGCTAAGAGAATGGAGATCGGCGCAGTGATGGGCGCGGCTCCCAGAAAGAATGTGAAGCGCGAGACCTCTGATCCCGGGGATGTCATCATTTTGCTGGGGGGACGCACCGGAAGAGACGGCTGTGGCGGAGCTACCGGCTCCTCCAAGGTTCACACGGAGAGCTCTATTGAGACCTGCGGAGCGGAGGTGCAGAAGGGAAACGCGCCCACGGAGAGAAAGATTCAGAGGCTGTTCCGCCGTGCGGAGGTCAGCCGCCTGATCAAAAAGTGTAATGATTTCGGCGCCGGCGGTGTGTCTGTGGCCATTGGAGAGCTGGCTGACGGGCTTTCTGTGGATCTTGATAAGGTCCCCAAGAAATACGCGGGTCTTGACGGCACGGAGCTTGCGATCTCCGAATCTCAGGAGCGTATGGCGGTGGTAGTTGCGCCCGCGGATGCGGCAGAATTCCTTGGATATGCGGCGGAGGAGAATCTGGAGGCTGTGGAGGTGGCTGTGGTCACTGAGGAGCCCAGACTGGTGCTCAACTGGCGCGGCAGACAGATTGTGAATTTAAAGAGGGCGTTTCTGGATACAAACGGCGCCCATCAGGAGACCTGCGTCAAGGTGGATATTCCCTCGGAGGAGGAAAACTATTTTGATAAATGGTCCGTTCCCGCAGTGGGAGAATGTCTGGAAGCAGGCGATGTGAAAGGAGCCTGGCTGACGCTTTTGAACGATCTGAATGTCTGCTCACAGAAGGGTCTGGTGGAGATGTTTGACTCCTCTATCGGCACGGGCAGTGTTTTGATGCCTTATGGCGGTAAGTATCAGCTGACAGAGACTCAGTCCATGGTGGCAAAGCTCCCGGTGCTGCGGGGCAGAACCGATACCGTCACCATGATGGCTCACGGCTTTGATCCGTATCTGTCCTCCTGGAGCCCCTATCACGGCGCAATCTATGCAGTCGTGGAGTCCATGGCAAAGATCGTGGCCTCCGGCGGCGACTATAAAAAGATCCGGTTTACCTTTCAGGAATATTTCCGCAGGATGACCGGAGATCCTGCGCGCTGGAGTCAGCCCTTCGCGGCGCTTTTAGGTGCCTATGACGCGCAGATCGGTTTCGGGCTGCCCTCCATCGGCGGCAAAGACAGTATGTCCGGCACCTTCAATGATATTGATGTACCGCCCACACTGGTCTCCTTTGCAGTGGATGTGGCAAAGAGCGGAGACATTATAACTCCGGAGTTGAAACAGCCCGGCAATGTGCTGGTGCGTTTTCGTATTGAAAAGGACGATTTTGACATTCCCATGTACGATGATGTGGCTGAGCTGTATGATTTTGTCGGCGGTCTCATGCAGGAGAGGGCGATTGTTTCCGCATATGCGGCTGATGCCAGAGGCGTAGCGGCAGCTCTGTCCAAGATGGCGTTTGGCAATAAGCTTGGCGTAAAGATCGATGATGAAGTGACCACGGATGATCTGTTTGAGAATGCGCTGGGCGATATTGTGGCGGAGGTACTGCCGGAGAAGCTGTCTGCGCTGCTTGATTCGAAGTATGACGTGACGCTCATCGGTACGGTGACACAGCAGGCTGAGTTTGCCATGGGAGATGTGAGAATCACCATGGAGGAGGCGCTTGAGGCTTGGACCTCCAAACTGGAAAAGGTGTTCCCCACCAAGGCTGTGCAGAACAGAGACGCAGTGGAGAGCAAATGTTACAAAGGGGACAGCGTCTATGTCTGCAGGCATAAGGTTGCAAAGCCTACGGTGTTCATTCCCGTGTTCCCCGGAACCAACTGTGAGTATGATTCGGCAAGAGCGTTTGAGCGGGCCGGAGCAAAGGTGATAACGAAGGTGTTTAAGAACCTAACGCCTCAGGATATCCGCAGCTCTGTGGAGGAGTACGAGAAAGCGATTGGGCAGGCACAGATTATTATGTTCCCCGGAGGTTTCTCCGCGGGAGACGAGCCGGACGGCAGCGCGAAGTTTTTTGCCACCGCATTCCAGAACGAGAAGATGAAGGAGGCGGTGATGAAGCTGCTCGGAGAGAGAGACGGCCTGGCGCTGGGTATCTGTAACGGTTTTCAGGCGCTGATCAAGCTTGGACTGCTGCCCTACGGAGAGATCGTGGGACAGAGTGCAGATTCTCCCACGTTGACATTCAACACCATCAACCGCCATATTTCCAAGATGGTATACACGAAGGTAGTCTCCAACAAGTCCCCTTGGCTGCAGGGTGCAGTACCCGGGGAGACTTACTGTAATCCTGCTTCACATGGAGAGGGAAGATTTGTAGCTCCGAAGGAATGGATCGACAAACTGTTTGAGAACGGGCAGGTGGCAACCCAGTACGCGGATTTTGCGGGCAATGTGAGTATGGATGAGGAGTATAATATCAATGGCTCTTACTGTGCGATAGAGGGAATCACTTCCCCCGACGGGCGGTGCTTCGGCAAGATGGTACATTCCGAGAGACGTGACAGCGCGGTGGCAATGAATATCTACGGAGAGCAGGATATGAAGATATTTGAGTCAGGTGTGGAGTACTTCAGTTAGCAGGCCGCGGGTCGAGGCTTACACGATAGTTGTTGACATGAGAGCTGACAAACGGCTTCGGCCGTGATATAATGACGGCAGGAATGGAAGAGACCGGACGAAATTTACATTTATGGAGAGAGGTGTTTGTATGTTAGCAGTTTTGATTCCGCTTTTTGACGATAAGATGTCTGTGAGCGCGTATTCTATTTTTACGCAGAGGAACAATTTGCTGTTGAATCCGGCGATGCAGGGAACAGGACAGCATGACGGGGCTGCCCGGGTGGAAGGTCTGGAGCTGGTCCGCAGCGTAGGGCTGGAGACACTGGCAGATGACAAGGAAGTGTTTGTACCCGTGACCAATATTTCAATATTTGCCGATCTGGAAAGTCAGTGCAATGCCGCGCCGGAGCGGATTGTCTTCCTGATCGATAACACGATTCCTCCCATTGAAATGTATATCACTCGTCTCAGGGAACTGAAGCAGAAAGGTTATAAGCTGGCGATACGCAAGCTGGCGGTATCGGAGTTTGAAAACTATCGCGAGGTCTTGTCCCTGGTGGACTATGTGCTGTTGAATAATCACAAGATCGCCATAGACAAGGCTAAGATCTACTTTGGCAAGCTCTTTCCGAATGTGAAGCTCTGCGCGGGCAATATCGACGACATGAAGATTTATGAGTCTCTGGTGGCGCAGGGCGGCTACAGCCTGTATGAGGGAAACTTTTATCGTCTTCCGGTGGCCAAGGGTGATCATCAGGTAGCGCCTCTGAAGCTTAACTATATCGAACTCCTCAATATTGTCAACGCTGAAGACTTTGATCTGCAGAGGGCAGCGGACATCATCGGGAGAGACACGGCCCTGACTATTTCGCTGCTGGGCATGGTGAACCGTATGACGGTCAATTCCGAGATCGCCAGTATCCGCCATGCGGCGGCTATGCTGGGGCAGAGAGAGTTAAAGAGATGGATCAACACGGCTGTGGCAGGACAGTTATATGCGGATAAGCCCAGTGAGGTTACCAGACTTTCCCTGCTTCGGGCCAGATTTGCCGAGAATCTGGCAGGCGGTTTTGGATTGGCCATGCAGAAGGATGAACTGTTCCTTATGGGATTGTTCTCCGTGCTGGATGTGATTCTGGAGAAGCCTATGAAGGAAGCTTTGGAGTATATGAAAGTGACCGGAGAGATCAGGAAAGCGCTGCTGGACAGAAGCGGTGTGCTGGCGCCGGTGTATGAGTTTATGCTGCAGTATGAATGCGCTGACTGGCAGGAGGTATCACGTCAGATGATATTGAAAAATCTGGATGATGATGCGGTTCAGAACGCTTACACGGACGCATTGGAGTGGTATAGGAATCTGATCGTAAAGGATTAAGCGTTAAAAGACTGATAAAAGGAATCGTATATGACAGATGTGAAGGCCGAATTATCCGGCAGAGATGCAAATTTCAGAGAGGAAAGTTTGAACGGCAGTCTATGGAAGGTTCTATTATCCGTAGGACTGCCGCTGGCATTATATCAGAGTCTGAACCAGCTTTTTAAGATACTGGACACAATGATGGCTTCCCATATAAGCAGTCAGTCGGTGTCGGCGGTGGCATATCTGTCCCAGATCAGTATCTTTTTAAGCTCCATCGGGGCAGGGCTTGCGGTGGGTTCCGGCATCAAGATCAGCCGTGCCTACGGCGAGGGCGATTACCGGATGGTTAAACAACGGGTCAGCAGTCTCTATGCGATCTGTGTGGCCATCGGAGCGGTGATCCTCGCAGGTATTTTCCCCTTTGTCGAAGAGTTTCTGGCTCTGGCGGGCACGCCCGATGCGCTGATCGAGGAGGGCTGTGCTTATTTCCGTGTGGAGTTGGTGTGTCTTGTGGTGCAGGTGTTTAACGGAGTCTATATCTCTGTGGAGCGTGCCAGAGGCAATTCCAGAAAGATTATGTATCTTAATTTTATAGTGATAGCGGTGAAGCTGGGATTGACGGCGTTTTTTGTATATGTGCTGGAGGGAGATCTGGTTATGATCTCCTGGGCGTCCCTTATCTCTCAGGCTGTCCTGGCATTTCTGGGTGTGGCGAACAGTCTCAGAGATGCTGACAATGCTTTCGGTTTTTCTCTGAGGGCAGTGACATTAAAAAGGATGGTGGTGGGACCTATGGTGAGTCAGTCTTTTCCTGTGATGGTGGAAAAGATGGCGTTTGCTTTCGGCAAGACAGTGGTCAATGCCATGAGCGTTATGTATGGGGAACTGACAGTGGGGGCGCTGGGGGTCTCCAACAATCTGGGCGGTATCGGTACGAATCCGCAGAACGGGATACAGGAGGGCGGCGCGGCGATCATCAGCCAGAATATGGGAGCCGGAAAGCCGGAACGGGCGATTGCGGCTTTTTGGCGCGTGCTGGTGCTGAATCTGATCATCGGTGCATTTTTCATGATGCTGACGCTGGTATTTCTGGATCCGCTTGCCGGGTGGTTTGACGGGGAAGATCCCCTGTTTCACCGGCTGATCATGGATGTCTATCAATACGAAGCGCTGGGCGTATTGACTTTGGGAATCAATGCCTCTGTCATGTCTCTGCTCTATGGTCTGGGAAAGACGAGGCTCACGCTGGCCATTAATTTTTCACGGGTGTTTATCTTTCGGATTCCCGTGCTCTGGGCGCTGCAGCGTTTTACCGAGCTGGGAGTGGAGAGCGTGGGAATCGTGATGCTGGTGAGCAATGTCTCTGTGGGCGTTGTGGCCGCCATTGTGGGGGCAGTGGTGATCCGCGGGCTGCGCAGGAAAAGCAGGGAGAGGTAAGCTGGGGCTTTCTACGGGTGTGAGGACCAGACCCCGATCAGGACGAAAGAAGAGGAGATTATGCCGGATGATTTTATCGGGCGCATGATCCGGGCAGCCATCGAATGATTCCCAATAGATGATGTATTGCACTTTTTGTCGAAAACAAATCACGGACAATGCCGTGCTTTGCCTATACTGCGGAATGTCCACCCCACAGAGCGACGAGTTGGCGGTGCTGGTGACCGCGGCGCGCATTGGCGATCAGGATGCTCCTGCGGAGGAGAGGATGATTATATCAGCAATGAGGCCTCGATGATCCGCATCGACTATGTTGACGGCATGGACCGGTATGAGGGCCGGCATATCACGTTCAGCATTGACCCGGCCACTACCTGTTGGCCCAGCGACACGTCGCTTCCCCTTGGGCAGCCCATCGCCAGGGAGATCCGTATTGTCGGCTAAAAACCGGAAACTTATTCAAGTGAGATGCTTGACAATGAGTATGCAAGGCTGTAAAATGAATTTACGAAACATAAAATCACAGTTAGATTATTCCAGCTTTTCTGTGGCAGTTCTGCCATGGCTGTTATGCCTTTTTCCACTAAATGAAATACAGATGAATATGGATGGTGGCGGAGGGCTGGTGATTGCCATAATCCTCCGTAGACAGGAGGATTATGGGAAAATATGATGATGCGATGTATCGCTACCTGTCTGACAACGACAGGTTTGCGGATCTGTTCAATGCCGTGCTCTTTGACGGCAGGACAGTAGTGCGGGGAGAATTATTGGAGGACGCCTCGGAGCGATTTGTGGATGTTATTTCGGATACCGCTTTGCAGGCGGAGGCCGGAGGAAAGCCTTGCTATGACAATAGTGTCCGGGATATCCGCAAACGGATGAAAACGGGAGAGTGTCTGATCATAACGGCGATTGAGAATCAAAATGACATTGACTATGCTATGCCCTGGCGTATGATGCGCTATGATCAGATGGAATATGGGCGGCAGATACGGGACATTATAAGCTGCCGGAGAGCGGCGCTTGAAAGACAGGGGCAGTCTGTTGGAAACTGGTTGAAGCGACTGCGGCGGGAGGATAGAATTTCTCCGGTTTTTACAATCTGTTTTTATCATGGAACGAAACCCTGGGACGGGCCGAGAAGTCTGCGTGATATGATGCGGTTTGGGAAAGAGGCTGATGGCTGGCAGGAGCTGTTTCATGATTATGGCATGACGCTGTTTTGTGCGGGAGAGCGCAATGATCTGTCACGATTTTGTACGAATCTAAAGCTGCTTCTGGAAGTGCTGCAGCTGCGGCAGGATCAGGACGGACTGCTCAGGCTTTGGAGCGGGGAACTATTTTCGCATTTGGATTTGGAGACGGCAGAGACCATGGCGGTGATGACGGACTGTGCGGATATTTTAAAAAGACTGGAGATAACTGAGGAAGGAGGCTGTAATATGTGTCTGGCGGTAGAGGGAATGAGACGAGACTGGATGGCGGAGGGAAAAACGGAGGGAGAAGCCAAGGGAATCATAGAGATAGGAATGGAGTTTGGCCTTTCCGAGAATGACATTCTGACGAGGCTGCAGAACAAGCTGGGGGTATCGCTGCAGGCGGCGCAGGGGTATCTGTGCATGTTCGGGAAGGCGACAGTGTAGCGGATTGATCTTCAAGGCTTACATAAGAACCCTGCCGTGACCATAATATGCCCGTTGGGAAAAAAATGGCGGTTGCATATTGCCCGCCGTTTTTTTGTGTGATATAATAAATCAATTTGAGCATAAAACAGGCTTGGCTGGGAGAGGAGTACGCATGAAGGCATTTTTGATCTTGGAAGACGGTATGGTGTTTACCGGAACACATATCGGTGCAGACAAAGAAATTATCAGTGAAATCGTATTTAACACATCCATGGCAGGTTATCTGGAGGTTTTGACCGATCCCTCGTATGCGGGACAGGCCGTGTGTATGACCTACCCGCTGATCGGAAATTACGGAATTTGTAAAGACGACATGGAATCTCTGAAGCCTTGGCCGGACGGCCTGATCGTGAGGGAGCTCTCCCGTATTCCCAGCAATTTTAGATGTGATATGACAATTCAGCAGTTTTTGGAGGAAAACGGTGTACCCGGAATTGCCGGTATTGATACCAGGGCCCTGACCCGGATTCTGCGTGAAAAGGGTACTATGAACGGCATGATCACCACGGATGAGCATTATGATCTGAATGCCGTTCTGCCGCGACTGAAAGCCTATACCACCGGCAGGGTGGTGGAGAAGGTGACCTGTGCGGAGAAATATTTTATAAAAGGAACGGTGGATCTGGCAAAGAACGGCCCGCTGTCCGGTCTTGCCCGCTTTGATAAAGAGTCCTATGCCCGGGGCGTGCGCGAGCCCAAACCTGCTCTTGTGAGAGAATTAAACGGCGCGGGTCTGAAGATTGCGCTGCTGGACCTGGGAGCGAAGGCAAATATCGCCCGTTCTCTGGCAGAGAGAGGATGTGATGTGACGGTATATCCGGCGCTGACTTGTGCGGAAGAGATCATTGCGTCTGAACCTGACGGAATTATGCTCTCCAACGGACCCGGGGATCCCAAAGAGTGTACCGCCATCATAGAGGAGATCAGAAAGCTCTATGATACGGCTATCCCCATCTTTGCAATCTGCCTGGGGCATCAGCTCATGGCCCTTGCCACCGGCGCGGATACCTATAAGATGAAATACGGCCATCGGGGCGGGAATCATCCGGTGAAAGATCTGACTACCGGGAGAGTCTACATATCCTCCCAGAATCATGGTTATGTGGTGGATATGGACAAGCTGGACAAAGCCGTAGCCACACCGGCTTTTATCAATGTAAATGACGGTACTAACGAGGGACTTTCCTACACGGGAAAAAATATCTTCACGGTGCAGTTTCACCCGGAGGCATGTCCGGGTCCTCAGGATTCCGGCTATCTCTTTGACAGATTTATTCAGATGATAAGAAGCGCAGCGGAGTATCATCTTGGGATAAGAAGCGCAGCGGAGTATCATCTTGGGATAAGAAGCGCAGCGGAGTATCATCTTGGGAAGGAGGAGAATTAAGATGCCTAAACACCCCAATGTAAAACGAGTTCTGGTCATCGGTTCGGGCCCTATTGTCATCGGCCAGGCGGCGGAATTTGACTATGCGGGCACACAGGCCTGCCGGTCTCTGAAGGAGGAGGGCGTGGAGGTCATATTAGTGAACTCCAATCCGGCCACCATCATGACAGACAAGGATATTGCTGATAAAGTGTATATTGAACCGTTGACGACGCAGGTTCTGGAGCAGATCATAGAAAAGGAAAAGCCGGACAGTATCCTGCCTACGCTGGGTGGTCAGGCAGGCTTAAATCTCGGTATGGAGCTGGAGGAATCTGGTTTTCTGGCGGCCCATGGAGTAAAACTTCTGGGCACCACTGCAGCCACTATCCGCAATGCCGAGGGACGCCAGGAGTTCAAGGATCTGATGGAGCGCATCGGTGAGCCCTGCGCGGCCTCCAAGGTGGTGGAGAATGTGCAGGACGGCGTTGATTTTTCCGACTCCATCGGCTATCCGGTGGTGCTGCGCCCCGCTTATACATTAGGCGGCTCCGGCGGAGGCATCGCTCACAACCGGTCGGAGCTGGAGGAGATTCTGGAGAACGGGCTGCGGCTTTCCCGCGTGGGACAGGTGCTGGTGGAGCGCTGTATCGCGGGCTGGAAGGAAATCGAGTACGAGGTTATGCGCGACGGCGCGGGCAATTGTATCACCGTATGTAATATGGAAAACATCGATCCCGTGGGCGTACATACCGGAGACAGTATCGTGGTGGCGCCCTCCCAGACCCTGAGCGATAAGGAATATCAGATGCTGCGTACCTCTGCGCTTAAGATCATCAATGAGCTGGAGATCACAGGCGGATGCAATGTGCAGTTTGCTCTGCATCCCACCAGCTTTGAGTATTGCGTTATTGAGGTGAATCCCCGTGTGAGCCGTTCCTCCGCGCTGGCCAGCAAAGCCACCGGCTATCCCATCGCAAAAGTGGCGGCCAAGATCGCGCTTGGCTATACGCTGGATGAGATTAAAAATGCCATCACACAGAAGACTTATGCCAGCTTTGAACCGGCTCTGGATTATTGCGTGGTAAAGATTCCCAGACTGCCCTTTGATAAATTTATCACGGCCAAGCGGACGCTGACCACTCAAATGAAGGCGACTGGCGAGGTCATGAGTATCTGCGATAATTTTGAGGGGGCGTTGATGAAGGCCATCCGTTCGCTGGAACAACATGTGGACTGCCTGTTAAGTTATGATTTTTCCGGGCTTTCTGCAGAGGATCTGCGGGAGCGGCTGAAGCGTGTGGACGATCAGCGCATCTGGGTCATTGCGGAGGCGATCCGCAAGGGCATCAGTTATGAGGAGATTCATGACATCACGCTGATCGATGTCTGGTTTATTGATAAGATTGCGATTCTGGTAGAGATGGAACAGGCGCTTTCAAGAGAACCGCTCACAGTAGAACTTCTGCGGGAGGCAAAGCGTATCGGCTTCCCTGACAATGTGATCGCCAGACTTTCCGGCAGATCGGAGGAGGAAGTCCGGGAACAGCGTTATGAAAACGGCATCCGGGCGGTATATAAGATGGTGGACACCTGCGCGGCGGAGTTTGCCGCTTCCACGCCCTATTATTATTCGGTGTATGGCGGGGAGTGTGAGGCCAGGGAGACTGTGGGGCGCAGGAAAGTGCTGGTGCTTGGTTCCGGTCCCATCCGCATCGGGCAGGGCATCGAGTTTGATTATTGCTCTGTGCATGCCACATGGGCGTTTGCCCGGGCCGGTTACGAGACCATTATCATCAACAATAACCCGGAGACGGTCAGCACCGACTTTGACATTGCGGATAAGCTCTACTTTGAGCCTCTGACCCCGGAGGATGTGGAGTCCATTGTCAATCTGGAACATCCCGACGGTGCGGTGGTACAGTTTGGGGGACAGACAGCCATCAAGCTGACCGAGAGTCTGATGAAGATGGGAGTTCCTGTTTTGGGGACCAAAGCGGAGGATGTGGACGCTGCGGAGGACAGGGAGCTCTTTGACAGGATTCTGGAGGAGACGGGGATACCCCGGGCTGCCGGAGGAACGGTCTATACCGCCGGGGAGGCCAAGGAAGTGGCCAACAGGCTGGGATATCCCGTGCTGGTGCGTCCCTCCTATGTGCTGGGCGGTCAGGGCATGCAGATCGCTATTTCCGACGACGAGATAGAGGAGTTTATGGCCATTATCAACCGTATTGCCCAGGATCATCCCATTCTGGTGGACAAATATCTGCAGGGGAAGGAGATCGAGGTGGACGCGGTATGTGACGGCACGGACATTCTCATTCCCGGCATCATGGAGCATATCGAGAGAACCGGCGTGCATTCCGGAGACAGTATCTCTGTATATCCGGCGCCCACTATCGGCAGACTCATAAAGGACAAGATCACGGATTACACCGGACGGCTGGCGAAGGCACTGCATGTCAAGGGTCTGATCAATATTCAGTTTATCGCACAGGGAGAGGATGTCTATGTCATCGAGGTCAATCCCCGCTCCTCCCGCACCGTGCCTTATATCAGCAAGGTTACCGGTATTCCCATTGTAGATCTGGCTACGGAGGTCATCCTTGGAAAGACCATCAGGGAGCTGGGCTATGAGCCGGGACTACAGCCGGAGGCGCAGTATTATGCGGTGAAAATGCCGGTATTTTCCTTCGAGAAGATCCGCGGGGCGGAGATCAGTCTGGGCCCGGAGATGAAGTCCACCGGCGAGTGTCTGGGTATTGCGAAGGATTTTCACGAGGCGCTCTACAAGGCGTTTCTGGGAGCGGGAGTTAATCTTCCCAGACACAGGCAGATGATCATTACGGTGAAGGATGCGGACAAAGGCGAGGCCATTGAGATCGGACGGCGCTTCGAGCGTCTGGGCTATACGATATATGCTACGAGGAGCACCGCTGCGGCATTGAAGGAGGCCGGGGTGAAGGCCAGGAAGGTCAATAAGATATCCCAGGAGTCTCCCACGGTGATGGATCTGATTCTTGGACACAAAATTGACCTTGTCATAGACACGCCCACCCAGGGGCGCGACAAATCCCGGGACGGCTTCCTCATCCGCAGAACGGCCATCGAGACAGGAATCAACTGTATTACGGCTATGGACACCGCCAGAGCGCTGGCTACCAGTCTGGAGAACGCGGGCAATGAGCTGACGCTGGTGGATATCGCGGCGTTGTAGCGCGGCAGCGGGAAAGATTTTGCGGTTCGCGGGCTGAATGAAAAGGAAAAACCTGCATATACTACCAGCAGATTCCATATAAAACGGAATCGGGCAGTTGTGCAGGTTTTGCCGTATGGTAATGTCGCGCAGGCTGCCTCATAAGCATAGCAGGAATGCGGAAAGAGAGGAAACAAAATGACCCCGGAAATCTATCCCTTTGTGGTGAGGCCGCTGCCTTACGAGTATGATGCTTTGATGCCGGTACTGGACGAGGAGACGCTGCATTTTCACCATGACAAGCATTACAAGACGTATGTAGACAATTTGAACAAGACACTGGCCGATTATCCTGAGCTGCAGAAGCTGAGCCTGGAGGAGCTTCTGACCAAACCGGAGGCGCTGCCCGCACCTGCCCGTACAGCTAT
>CATKXY010000018.1 GCA_949840915.1 uncultured Lachnospiraceae bacterium
TTAGCCCCGACTATGAAAGCTGGCACTCCCCGTGCGGGAGTGTGGATTGAAAGTCCCCCAGTTGACCGAGGCTATATCCAAGCAGACAGTCTCTCCCCGTGCGGGAGTGTGGATTGAAATGGTATTGGTATGTGTACCGATTACAACTGCAAAGTCACTCCCCGTGCGGGAGTGTGGATTGAAATTCCGCCCAGCATACCGAAATGCGTCACAATGGCGTCACTCCCCGTGCGGGAGTGTGGATTGAAATAATACAAAAGTTGGTAATATCGTCTCTTATCAGGTCACTCCCCGTGCGGGAGTGTGGATTGAAATTGGAAAAGCTGGATCATTTGGCCGCACCCGCACTGTCACTCCCCGTGCGGGAGTGTGGATTGAAATTATCTGTTTGGCCATGACCTGTGTGTTGCCCCAGTCACTCCCCGTGCGGGAGTGTGGATTGAAATGTACTGTCTGATCAGGGCCTGCTTGATCTTGAGCTCGTCACTCCTCGTGCGGGAGTGCGGATTAAAAGGATCGTATCGTCAGCCGCGAGACCTATATCTGACGTCACTCCTGATGCGGAAGTATGCATTGTGAATAAAAAGATATAAATTATTGGGGGCTCCCATGGCTTTACTCCCCATGCATGAATAGGGAAAAATGTAAAAAAATTAGCAAAATAATGAATGGTAAACTATAGACTTATTTAATTTGAAGCCGTCAGTCTTTTACATCCGACCCGCCAGAACCACGCTCGCCACTGTCCCAGCCAGAGTAGCCAGCAGCGCACCGGACAGGGTATATCGCGTCTTTGTCACTTTTGCCGCCAGAAAATACACACTCATGGTGTAAAACACTGTCTCGGTACAGCTCATCAGGATGGAGGTCACCGTGCCGGCGTAGGAGTCAGGCCCGTTTGTCTTGAAGATATCCAGTACCAGGCCGGTGGCCGCGGAGGAGGAGAAAAGCTTTACGACGAGCAGGGGAACGAGCTGGGCGGGAAGCCCGGCCTGTTCCGTGACAGGTCCCAGCAGACTGCCCAACAACTCAAAGAAACCGGATGCGCGCAGTACACCCACTGCTACCAGCAGGCCGATCAGAGTGGGAACAATGTCTACCGCGATTTTCAGGCCGTCTTTTGCACCGCGCAGAAAGCTTTCATAGACTTTCACTCTCGATGCCAGCCCATAGCTTACAATAAAGAAAATAATCAGCGGTATGATGATATCGGAGATATGGAGAAAGACATTCATTGTGAGCCTCAGTCTGTTGGGAATATATTATATTCTATGGTGTAGGCTCGTAAATAAGACTCTATAGATAAAATCAATAAATATAAATCTGGGGTTTTATTTTGCAAATCAGGATCTGTAAATTTAACCGATTGTACCTGAACTGCAATATAAATGAGCGGGTAATCAGATCATTCCCATGCTTCGCAGTATAAACAGCCATACCGTTAGAGTGGCGGAGCTGAGAAAGGTGGTTGCCACTACCACACTGGAAGTCAGCGTTCCTTCGTGGCCCATATTTTTGGCCATGATATAACAGCTCACAGTGGTAGGCGAACCCAGCATGATCAGGATGGCCACCAGCTTTTCCTGTGTAAAACCCATGAAAACTGCCAGTGGAAGGAACAATGCGGGCAGGACAATGAGTTTTAAAAAGGATGCCGCTGCAGTGGGCGGAATCTGTCTCAGGGCTTTTCGGCCCTCAAAGCCCGCTCCGAGTCCCAAGAGAGCCAATGGCGTGGCGAGTACGGAAATATTGCCGATGGTCTTGGTCACGATAAAAGGAAATTGAATCCTGCAGGCTGACACAAGCATACCCAGCACGATACCGATAATAATAGGATTAGTCAGAATGTCTTTACCGGATTTTTTCAGTGAGGCCTTGTCCAATCCGTGAGCGGCAGGACCGGTGAAGGACAACACCAGCACCGCGGCCACATTATACAGAGGAACAGTACCGATGATCATCAGCGGTGCCATACCTGAATTTCCATAGATATTTTGAATGAATGCAATGCCCAGCACCGCGGCGCTGCTCCTGTAGGAGGATTGAATAAACTCACCCAGCAGGGCTTTGTTTTTATACAAAAGCCCTGCTGTCGTCCATATAACCGCAATGCCGGTCAATGTGACCAGAAAGCAGTAGAGTACATATTTGGTGTCCCACACACTGTAGAAGTCCGATTCGGCAATATCCTTAAACAATAATACCGGAAGTGTAACCTTGTAGTTAAATTGATTTAGTGTCTTGACAAAGGGTTCGTCAACCATGCCTAAACGTCTGATCAGGTAGCCGATGGCCATCACAAGAAACACCGGTATGGTAGCGTTTAAACTGAAAAGTAATTGTTCCATGATGAGTCCTCAAATAATAAAATAAAAAACAATTCCTATAATTCCATAATTAAAATGATAAATCATATCCAAGACATCATAGAACCAATTTTTTATTTTGTCAATCCAGAAGGGCGGAGAGCGCAGTGAAGTCCGAGGGGCCTGCATCGAGCAGAAAGCTATGGAAATCATAGTCATTGAATTCGCTCTGCCAGCAGCTTTGCGCTAGTCCTTTCAGCTCCAGAATCTCCAGATAACCCAGATAGTATTTCAGGTAATTGCAGGGTTCGTCGGCTATGTAATTATAGACGGTATTGACGGCGTTTGTGCTGTGGATGCCGAAATCCTGCAAAAATTCTGCAATATCTTCGCGGGAGGCGTTGTCATAGTGAATCATGATATCCAGGGTGGAATACAGGCATAGAATAAGGCTGCGGTTGTGCTTTTCCAGTTGCACGCACAAAGCGTCGTCCTCCCGGCCCTGTTCCTGCAAAAGCTGCGTCGCGTAATCATAGCCGTAGAATTCTACATAGAGCGCCCAGCCCTCGAGGTAGCCGCCATATCCCAAAAGCTGTCGGACTTTGTTTTCTTCCCGGTTTAGAAAATCCCGATTATGATATACCGTCTGATAGAGATGGCCGGGATATCCTTCATGGGCCAGTGTTGTATAGAGATCCAACCCTGTGGGGGCATTTTTTTGGTTTATGTATATGACATTGTTGTCAGTGTCGTCGAGAGGAGCCGTGAGATAAAAGGCAGGGGCACAGTATTCCTGTAGATCAGGAGATACGCTTTTTACCTGAACCCGGGGAAATTCGCGGGAAGGCTCGGATGTCTTGCTGTCAGGCAGCAGAGGAAAATCCCGCTGCATTCTCTTTTGCAGGTCTGCGAGCATGGCGTCGGCATCTGTGCAGGGCAGTTCCGTGTAGGAGCCGTTTTTGAGCTGGCCGGCCAGATCGGGATGTTCCTGTATCATTGTTAAGATGACTTTATATTCGGCCTGCATGTTTTCCTGCAGCAAAGCCTTGATCTCTTCCACGGAGCGGTAGGAACCGGTCTGGGAGATTAGCAGATATTGATAGTATTCTTTTCCGGAAGGGAGGGAACACAATCCCGCGGGAAGCTGAGGAACGCCCTCCCCATCCTCCAGCAGAAACAAACCATCCGCCAGCGCCTCGTAGGATGGCTGAACAACCGTGCGCAGCAGGCGGTCATTTTGCTGTATATACTTTTCCGCCTCCTTGGCTGTGAGACGTTCGTCCTGTACCAGGGGAATCAGGCGTTCGCGGAAAGTAGACTGGAGAAAATGTGTCCCTTCCTCCAGGGCATCCTTTGCGACAATAGTGTCACATTGGTTTTTGACCTGGCGCAGGGAGTAGTTTGACATGGACAGTCCGGCTGCAGCTTTTTCCTGCTCAAAAGCGAGCATGGAGGCGAGATAGGTGTCGGTCTGATCCAGCAGGGAGAGATAGTCTTCCACATCTCTGCGATTTCTAAAGGTGTATTCTGCCAGCAGTATAGGAAGCTGGGACTGCATACCGGATGAGGGGGACAGGGGCATCTGATAATAGGTAAACTCGTTGAGTCTTTGGGAATTTTCTAATTTGCGAACCAGCAGATCATAGGTGTAGGCGTCCGCAGAGCTTAGTTTATCCGGATTGATTTTCGACAGCTCGTCAAGGGCATTGTCCACGGCAAGACGGGCGAAGCGGTCATCATCGGCGTTGTATCCGGGGAGTACAGGCTTATACTCATAGATTCCAAAATCCTCGGGATAGGCCAGTGTATAATGCATATTGAGTGTATTGGAGGTCATTTGTTCCACGAACAGGTCATGGGTCAGATTGGTGAATTGTTTTTCATCCCGTCTGTGCCCGAAGAGAAACAGGATGAGCGCGGTAAAAATCAGCAGTATGGCAGCACAGAGCAGCAGTTGACGGGGAGAGAGTGAGGGACGTTTTTTCACAATAGAATCACCTTGCCAGGATATAGATTTCATTTCAATTTATGCGATGTGTGTGATAATATGCCGGAGGACAGACTGATAGAAAGTTGTATTTAATACAACTTTGCATAAATGTATTAAGTTATAAAAAAGATGTATTGACAATAGAATACAGGGTAGCTATACTCAAAATAGATACAACTTAAGTTTGTGGCGCAGTAAGGCTGCGGCATGGAGGCTGGCATGAAAAACGAGAGAACCAAGTATCAGGATTTGATCGATCATATTACCGGGCTGATTGAAAGCGGGACTTTGCGGCCCGGAGATAAGATTGCCTCTGAAAATGAGCTCTCGAGTCGGTTTGGCGTCAGCAGACAGACTGTGCGGACGGCAATCGGTATTCTGGAGGAGCGGGGTGTGCTGCGGCGTGTGAAGGGAAGCGGGACTTATCTGAGCGACCGCAGGCGCGAGAGTCTGGAACAGCGCAGTCGCATTGCCGTGATTACCACCTATGTGGACAGCTATATTTTTCCCAAGATTATTCAGGGGATAGAGGAGACGCTTTTTGAGCGGGGATATTCCGTCCAGATTTCGTTCACGAATAATACACTGGAGCGTGAAAAGAGTGTTCTGACAGATATTATCAGCAGGGATGATGTGGCCGGAGTGATTGTGGAGGGGACCAAGAGTGGTCTGCCCAATCCCAATATCGGGCTTTATCAGAAGCTTCAGGCCCGAAATATCCCGATTATCTTTATCAATACCTATTATCCGGAGTTGTCTGTACCTCATGTGTCGCTGGATGATGTGCAGGCGGCGCGTAAGGCGGTGGAGCATCTGATCGGGAAGGGACATCGGGATATCGGAGCGGTACTGAAGCTGGATGACGGTCAGGGCAGACAGAGATATCTGGGTTATCTGCAGGCCATGGACAGTGCCGGATATCCGGTTACGGATTCCCGCATGGTATGGATAGACACAGATGAGTCCAAGCAGCTTGCCTACTGCACAGACAAGATTCTGAATCGTCTCGAGTCATGCAGCGCAATGTTTTGCTATAATGATCAAATTGCCTTTCAGCTGGTGAGGATCCTCAGTGATCGCGGGATTCGGGTACCGGAGGATGTGTCTCTCATCAGCATTGACGATTCTGATCTGGCCATCCACAGCGAAGTCCAGATCACTTCTCTGCCCCATCCCAAGGAGAAGCTGGGGGCGAAGGCGGCGGAGCTGCTGCTTGGAATGATCGACAGCGGAAAAGCCGGGAGCAGTTATGAATTTGACACCAGGGTGGTAGAGCGCGATTCCGTGGCGCAGCGGGAGAGTTGAATACGAAACAGCCCCAAATTATTATAGTAATCATTTAAAAAGGAGGACATCCAAATGAAAGCAATGAAAAAGTATCAGTTCTGGTTCTGCACAGGTTCGCAGGATCTGTACGGTGATGAATGTCTGCGCAAGGTGGCGGATCATTCCCGCAGGATGGTGGAGGGCTTAAACGCTTCGGGAAAGCTGCCCTGTGAGCTGGTGTGGAAGCCCACGCTCATCGATCAGGCTTCTATCCGCCGCACTTTCAATGAGGCCAATAACGATGAGAATTGTGCGGGAGTCATTACATGGATGCATACCTTCTCGCCTGCCAAAATGTGGATCATCGGTCTGCAGGAGTACCATAAACCTCTGTGCCATCTGCATACGCAGTTCAACCAGGAAATTCCCTATGATACCATCGACATGGATTTTATGAATGAAAACCAGTCAGCCCACGGAGACAGAGAATACGGTCATATCGTGACACGCATGGGCATAGAGCGCAAAATTATCGTAGGCCATTGGGCAGACGACGCCGTGGCGGAGAGTCTGGCAGGCTGGATGCGTACGGCTATCGGAGTGATGGAATCCTCTCATGTGCGCGTGTGCCGCATCGGTGACAATATGAATAATGTGGCGGTGACCGAGGGCGACAAGGTGGAGGCCCAGGTCAGATTTGGCTGGGAGATTGACCATTTTAATGTGAACGATGCGGTGGAATATGTGGATGCTGTGTCTCAGGGCGATGTGGACGCTCTGGTGGAGGAATATTATAACAAATATGAGATTGTGACGGAGGGCAGAGACGCCTTAGAGTTTAAAAAGCATGTGGCTGTTCAGGCACAGATAGAGTTGGGCCTGGAGAGATTTCTGGAGGCCGGAGATTATCATGCCATTGTGACGCATTTCGGTATGCTGGGCGGACTGAAGCAGCTTCCCGGCCTGGCTATTCAGAGATTGATGGAGAAAGGATACGGATTCGGTGCGGAGGGCGACTGGAAGACTGCCGCTATGGTCCGCCTGATGAAGATCATGACTCAGGGAAGACCGGACGCAAAGGGAACCTCATTCCTGGAGGATTACACTTACAATTTTGTACCCGGTAAAGAGGGAATCCTGCAGGCGCATATGCTTGAGGTCTGCCCTACCATCGCGGACGGTCCCGTCAGCGTCCGGGTTCAGCCGCTCTCCATGGGAAACAGAGAAGATCCCGCCCGTCTGGTGTTCACCGGCAAGACCGGACCGGGAGTTGCAACTTCCCTGGTGGATATGGGCAATCGTTTCCGTCTGATCATCAATGCGGTTGATTGCAAGAAATGCGAGAAGCCTATGCCCAAGCTGCCTGTGGCCACAGCGTTCTGGACGCCCCGTCCCAGTCTGGCAGTGGGTGCGGAGGCTTGGATCCTCTGCGGCGGCGCTCATCACACGGCTTTCTCCTATGATCTCTCTGTGCAGCAGATGGTGGACTGGGCGGACGCCATGGGTATTGAGAGCGTGGTCATTGACGAAAACACAACGATTTCGGCTTTGAAAAATGAGCTTAGATGGAACTCAGTATACTATCGTTAGGGGAGGAGAAGGTATGTGTGAGCAGATAAAGAAGGAGCTGCAGGAAGGCAGCACCGTTTTGGGTATAGAGTTTGGTTCCACCAGGATTAAGGCCGTGCTCATCGGTTCCGGCCATGAACCTATTGCCATGGGCGCTCATGAGTGGGAGAACCGGCTGGAAAACAATATCTGGACCTATAGTCTGGAGGATATCTGGACGGGACTGCAGGATTGTTATAAAAATCTTGCGGAAGATGTGAAGACCAGATATGATCTGCCGCTGAGCAGAATCGGGGCAATGGGATTTTCCGGTATGATGCACGGGTACATGGCATTCGATGCTGACGGGAAGCTTCTGGTTCCGTTCCGCACCTGGCGCAATACCATGACGGAGGAAGCGTGCAGGAAGCTGGTAGCGCTCTTTGACTTTAATATTCCCCAGAGATGGAGCATTGCTCATCTCTATCAGGCGATGTTGAACAGGGAGGAGCATGTGAAGGATATTGCCTTTATGACGACTCTGGCCGGATATATCCACTGGAAGCTGTCAGGGGAGAAGGTGCTGGGAGTGGGAGAGGCGTCCGGTATGTTTCCCATCGACTCCGAGACCGGAAGTTACGACGCGGAAATGATCAAACGATTTGACGGATTGGTTTCGGAAGAAAAGCTGCCCTGGACTCTGGAGGCTATATTGCCCCGGGTGCTCTCGGCAGGAGAACAGGGGGGCGTGCTGAGCGAAGAGGGCGCAAGGCTTCTGGATCCTACGGGAACTCTGCAGCCCGGTGTTTCCATGTGTCCTCCCGAGGGAGACGCAGGCACCGGGATGACGGCCACCAATGCGGTGCGCGTGCGCACAGGCAATGTATCCGCAGGGACATCCATCTTCTCAATGGTGGTGTTGGAGAAAGCGCTTTCCGGCGTTCATGAGGAGATCGACATGGTGACGACGCCCGACGGTATGCCTGTGGCTATGGTACACTGCAATAACTGTACCTCTGATCTGAACGCATGGGTGAATCTGTTCGGAGAGTTTGCAGAGACCTTCGGCATGAAGATAGACAAAAATGAATTATACGGAGATCTCTACCGCAAAGCACTGGAGGCGGAGCCGGACTGCGGAGGCCTGCTGTCCTATAATTTCTTTTCCGGCGAGCCGGTGGTGGGGCTGAACGAGGGAAGACCGCTGTTTGTGCGAATGCCGGACGCTTCTTTCACGCTGGCCAATTTCATGAGGACGCATCTTTGCAGCGCCCTTGCCGCTCTGAAGGTGGGCAATGATATTCTGCTGAAGGAAGAGCATGTGAAAGTAGATGCACTCATGGGGCATGGCGGTCTGTTTAAGACGCCTGTGGTGGGACAGAGGATTCTGGCCGCCGCCCTGAACGCGCCGGTGACTGTGATGGACACCGCCAGCGAGGGCGGACCCTGGGGCATGGCGGTTCTGGCTGCCTATATGCGTGAACGTGAAGACGGCGAGAGTCTGGCGGATTATCTGGATCACAAAATATTTGCGGGACAGACGGGAAGCACGGTGGATCCCGAAGCGGAAGATGCAGAGGGCTTCGAGCGGTTCATAGCCGCATATAAAACCGCGCTGCCTGTTCAGAAGGCGGCAGTGGAAACGATGCGAATGTGAGAATATAAAATCAAAAACGCGGACAGCGGCTGTAAGCAGAAAATAAAGGAGGCATGTTTGCGATGCTGGAAGAATTAAAACAAATAGTCTATGAGGCAAATATGGATCTGCCCCGCTATGGTCTGGTGACCTTTACCTGGGGTAATGTCAGCGCTATAGACAGAGAGGCCGGTCTCTTTGTCATCAAGCCCAGCGGTGTGGAATATGACAAACTAAAGCCCGGGGATATGGTGGTGCTGGATCTGGAGGGCAATCAGGTGGAGGGAAGCTACAGGCCCTCATCGGATACGGCCACCCATCTGGAGCTGTATAGGGCTTTTCCCCAGATAGGAGGCGTGGTACATACGCATTCCTCCTATGCGACATCCTGGGCTCAGGCCGGGCGGGATATTCCCTGCTATGGAACCACTCATGCGGATTATATTTACGGTCCGGTGCCCTGTCTGAGATGTCTGACGGCAGAGGAGATCGCGGATGCCTATGAGGAAAACACTGGACATCTGATCGTCAATGAGTTCAAACGTCTGAACAGGGACCCGCTTGCGGTTCCGGCGGCTCTGTGTCAGTGCCACGGTCCCTTTGCCTGGGGAAGAAATGCCGGAGAGGCCGTGCATAATGCGGTGGTTCTGGAGGAGGTAGCCAAGATGGCTTATCGGGCGGAACTGATCAATCCGCAGATCACCCCTGCGCCGCAGGAGCTCCAGGATAAGCACTATTACCGCAAGCACGGTAAAGACGCCTATTACGGGCAGGAAACTGCGAATAACTGAAAAAGAAATTGTAAATGGACGAACAGGCGAACTCATGGTATTATATTACTGAATGTTTGGATAGAGACTGCCGCAGCGGCAGACAGCTCGGAAACGGAGGATCACATGACGAATTTGGAATTAAAAAAACACGCCAATGACGTCCGCAAGGGTATCATTGCGGGGGTACACAGCGCAAAGGCGGGACATCCCGGCGGTTCCCTCTCCGCGGCGGATGCATTTACCTTTCTGTATTTTGAGGAGATGAATATCGATCCTCAGAATCCTCAGAAGGAGGATAGAGACCGTTTTGTGCTGTCAAAGGGACATACGGCTCCCGGCCTGTATGCGACATTGGCAAACAGAGGCTTTTTCCCTGTGGAGGATCTGGTGACTCTGCGGAAGCTGGGTTCTTATCTCCAGGGACATCCCAATATGCATATTCCGGGCGTGGATATGGCCTCCGGTTCTCTGGGGCAGGGAATATCCGCAGCGGCGGGAATGGCTCTGGGCGCTAAGCTGCAGAATCAGGATTTCCGGGTTTATACCGTGCTGGGTGACGGAGAGATTGAGGAGGGACAGGTGTGGGAAGCCGCCATGTTCGCAGGTTTCCGCAAGCTGGATAATCTCTGCGTGATCGTGGACAACAATAATCTTCAGATAGACGGTCCCATTGATCAGGTCTGCTCCCCTTATCCCATCGACAAGAAATTTGAGGCGTTTAACTTCCATGTCATCAATGTGGAGGCTCATGATTTTGACGCTCTGAGGGCCGCTTTCAAGGAGGCCAGAGAGACCAAGGGAATGCCCACCTGTATCGTGCTGCACAGCTTAAAGGGCAAAGGAGTGTCCTTTATGGAAAACAGCATCGACTGGCATGGCAAGGCTCCCAATGACGAGGAGTTTGCCGTGGCTATGGCTGATCTGGACAGAATCGGACAGGAGCTCGCAAAGGAGGTTGAGGGATAATGGCAGATAATACGATCAAAAAAATAGCAACCAGAGAAAGTTACGGCAATGCGCTGAAGGAGCTGGCGGAGGAGTTTCCGCAGCTGGTGGTGCTGGATGCGGATCTGGCCGCGGCTACCAAGACAAGTATTTTCCGTGCGGCATATCCCGAAAGACATATCGACTGCGGTATAGCAGAGGCAAATATGATGGGTGTGGCGGCGGGGCTCTCCCTGACCGGACTGATTCCTTTTGTGAGTTCGTTCGCCATGTTTGCTGCGGGCCGTGCTTTCGAGCAGGTGCGCAACTCTATCGGATATCCCCATCTGAATGTAAAGATAGGAGCTACTCACGCGGGCATTACCGTAGGTGAGGACGGAGCAAGCCATCAGTGCAACGAGGATATTGCTCTGATGCGCACGATTCCCGGCATGGTGGTCATGTGTCCTTCCGACGATGTGGAGGCTAAGGCGGCAGTGCGCGCGGCTCTGGAGTACGAGGGACCTGTGTATATCCGATTCGGGCGTGCGGCAGTTCCTGTGATCAATGACAGACCCGATTATCAGTTTGCGATCGGCAAGGGTACGGTAGTGCGCGAAGGCAGCGATCTGACCATCGTGGCCACCGGTATCTGTGTGGACTCGGCTTTGGGCGCGGCAGAATTGCTGGCAGCGGAGGGAGTCAGCGCGGAGGTGGTCAATATCTGCACCATCAAGCCGCTGGATGAGGATATCATTGTGAACAGCGCCAAAAAGACAGGACGGGTTGTAACTGTGGAAGAGCATTCCGTCATCGGGGGTCTGGGCAGCGCCGTGTGCGACTGCCTGTGCGCAAAGCATCCGGTTCCCGTGAGGAAGCTTGGCATGCAGGATGTGTTCGGGGAGTCAGGTTCCG
This sequence comes from uncultured Lachnospiraceae bacterium, assembly GCA_949840915.1. Lineage (GTDB taxonomy): Bacteria > Bacillota > Clostridia > Lachnospirales > Lachnospiraceae > Acetatifactor. Next base: position 11,359 of record CATKXY010000018.1, read on the forward strand.
CGGCAGCGCTTGTGAAAAAATACGGTCTGGATGCAGAGGGTGTATACCGGTCCGTGAAGGAATTTCTGTGATATATTGTGACACGGTGTGAAAACCGGGCGATGAAGAGGGTGTCCCAAAGGCCGGATGACGGCCGGAGGGATGACCCTCTTTTATCAACATAAAAAAGTATAGAGGTGGGGTATGCTGAAAGTATTTTTGGTGGAAGACGAATTTGTCGTGAGAGAGGGAATCAAGAACAATATTGACTGGCGGGCCCGCGGTTATGAATTCTGCGGGGAGGCCGGAGACGGAGAACTTGCTCTGCCCATGATACAGAAGCTGAAACCGGATATTGTGATCACAGATATCCGCATGCCGTTTATGGATGGACTGGTCTTGAGCCGTCTGATCAAGAAGGAGATGCCCTGGATCGAGATTATTATTCTGACGGGATATGAGGAGTTTGAGTATGCCAAGGAGGGTATCAAGCTGGGCATCGCCCGATATCTCACCAAGCCTATCAGCGGGGACGAGCTGCTGAAGGAGGTGGATTCTCTGGCTGCGGGGATCGAGGAAAAGCGTAAGGAGCGCGAGATCAGGGAAAAGTATATGAAAGAAATAGAGGAGAATTTTGCTCAGGAGAGCAAAGATTTATTCCAGTATCTGGTCACGGGTTCAAAGTCTGCCGCAGAGCTGCTTGAGCTTGCAGACAGACTCCATATAGATTTGTCCGCGCTGTGGTATAATATCGTTTTGCTTCAGATACGGTCCATGCATCATGCACAGGATGAATATTCCAACAGCCTGATCGAGATTGAACAGAATCTGAGCCGCCTGGGAGAAGGGACCAAGCTTCTGATATTTGACAGGAATCTGGAGGGGAAGGCTCTTTTGTTCCGGGGGGATTCGCAGGAGGAGATGGAACAGAGGCAGCAGGAATATCTGGAGAGCCTGAAAAAGATTCTTGCAGGCTATGAGGATGTCAGCTATTTTGGAGGAATCGGAGTTCCCGTCAATCGTCTCAGGGAGCTGCCGTCGTCTTTTGAGACGGCCAGCCACGCGTTCGCACATCGCTATCTGGTCAGGGAGAGCTGTATACTCGACAGCGGGGACACCGGGCGGGGGACATGGCTTGCGGGGGAAGAGCTTGATCTGAGCAATATAAATCCCAAGCAGATTGACAGGCGAAAGATACGCGATTTTCTGAAACTGGGAGACCGTGAGGAAACAATCTATTTTGTGGAAGAATTCTGTAATGATCTCGGGGGTGACGTCATGCGCTCGAATATGTTCAGACAGTACATAACCATGGATATTTATTTCTGCGTGGCGGATTTCATGGAAGATCTGCAGATTCCCAGAGACGAGGTGGAGCGCTTTGATATGACTTCCGGCGTGTGGCAGAGCGTGGAGGGCACCATGCAGTACATTGTGGCGCTGATCAATCGGGCGCTTGAGCTGCGGGAAAAGAAAGCCAGCAACCGGTACGGAGATATTGTGGATGAAGTGTTGTGCTATATCGCCGAAAACTATGCGGATGAGGAATTGTCACTGAATCTTCTGGCCTCCCATGTGAATTTTTCACCAAATCATCTGAGCATGATCTTTGCGCAGCAGACGGGGAGCACTTTTATCAAATACCTGACGGAGTACAGGATGAATAAGGCCAAGGAGCTTCTGCGCTGCACGGGTAAGCGAAGCAGCGAAATCAGCGCACAGGTGGGCTACAAGGATTCCCACTATTTTTCCTATGTGTTTAAGAAGACACAGGGTATGACGCCCACGCAGTACCGCGGAGCGAAAAATCAGGATGGAGAAGAATAGATGAGCAGACGGCTGACACAGTTTTATAACAGGCAGACTTTTGCCGCAAAGATACGTTCCTCTTATCTTTTACTGCTGGTACCCATCATTCTGTTTCCGCTGGTATCCTTCTATAATCTGTGGATTGTAAACCGTAATTATAAGGACATGATCAATTCCACCGCGGAGGCAAGCGAATTCAGTCTGGACTTCAAGAAAGATTTTGACTATGAGACATATCTTTTGATCGTGGGCAACAAATCCCTGGAGGAATCCCGACTGGACGATATGCTGGAGGAAGCGGACCGTATCGTGAAGGGACTGGAGCAGATCACGGACAACCGAGACAATAAGGAGCGGCTGGGCAGTGTCAAAAAATATCTCAGGAATCTGAAAATATATCAGGGGCGCATCTATGAGAATCTGGCCGAGGGAAATAAATACGAGGAAAATATCGAGATATGGGAGAACGATATTCAGATTGTCACCTCTTTGCTGCGGGAGAGCTTTCTGCAATATATTTATTATGAGGTGAAGGACCTGCAGACATTGCGCAGCGAGTATGAGAGCTTTTATGACAGTATGGTCAGATCTTTGGGGCTCACATTTGCCGGGATTCTGCTGCTGGTGGTATTTCTATTCTACAGAGTGCCCCTGAGTATCACACAGCCGATCCGAAAGCTCAGCGAGGTCACGGGTCAGGTGGCTAAGGGAGATTTCACGGTCCGGTTTGATGTCAGGAGCAGCGCTGAGGTCAGCATGTTGAGTGACTCGCTGAATCTCATGATCGACAAGATCAATGAGCTGCTGGAGCAGGTCACCAGAGAACAGACCAGACTGCGCAGGGCGGAGTTTGAGCTGTTACAGTCGCAGATCAATCCTCATTTTCTCTATAATACACTGGACGCCATCGTATGGCTGGCGGAAGCCGGAGAGCAGAAAAAGGTGGTAAGCATGGTGGGCAGTCTCTCGGAATTTTTCCGGACTTCTCTGAATCAGGGAAAGGACATTGTGTCTCTTCGCGAGGAACTTCAGCATGTGAGGAGTTATCTGGAGATACAGCAGGTGCGGTATCAGGATATTCTGCAGTATGAGATCCATGTGCCGGAGGAGCTTTACTGTTACAGTATCCCGAAGATCACAATTCAGCCTTTGGTGGAGAATGCACTGTACCACGGTATCAAGAACAAGCGCGGCCCCGGGCGCATTGTCATCAGCGGAGAACGGGATCAGGATATGCTGGCAATCCGGATCCGGGACAATGGTATCGGCATCCGGAGCGAGCGTCTGCAGCAGATTCGTCAGGGTATGCAGAATAAGGTTCCCAAGGAGAACGATATCTACGGACTCTATAATGTAAATGAGCGGATCAGACTCAATTTTGGAAGCCGGTACGGTATTTCCATCGAGAGTGTTTATGGGGAGGGGACAGAGGTGAGGATACTGCTTCCCATAGGCGGAGAAAACGATGAAAAAGTGGAAAATTTAACCTTTGCAATAGAAAAGTAAACCTCCTTTATTTTTGGATAAAAAAACCAACTTATATGACGGTAATGTGAATGGATTTTTTTAAAAACCTGCGTAGAATGGAGTTATCACAAGACCGACAAGGGAGGTTGAAAAACATGAAAAAGAAAATTCTGGCAGCCTTGATGGTTGCGACCATGGTAATGGGACTTGCCGCTTGCGGCAGTCAGCCTGCGGCAAATACCCCCAGCAATGAGAGTAATGCCGGAGGCAATCAGAACAGTACAGAGGAACTGATCAAAGTTGGCATCATCAACAACAACCCCAACGAGTCCGGATACCGTACGGCAAACGACAAGGATCTCAAGGCAATGTTTACCGAGGAGAACGGATATCTGGCTTCCTTCTCCTATGGTGAGAAGAATGAAGAGCAGGTAAGCGCTGCTCAGAAGTTGATTCAGGACGGCGTTGACTATCTCCTGCTTTCCGCAGCAGATACCGCAGGTTGGGATTCCGTTCTGAAGGATGCGCAGGATGCAGGCATCCGGGTAATCCTGTTTGACCGTACCATCAACGCAGATCCCAGTCTCTATGAGGCTTCCATTGTTTCTGATATGAACAAGGAAGGCCAGACCGCAGTGGACTGGTTGAAGAAGCAGGGACTCAGCGAGTACAAGATCATCCACATTCAGGGCAAGATGGGTACCGCTGCACAGCAGGGACGTTCCGCCGCTATGGACGAAGCCGTTAAGAACGAGGGTTGGACGCTTGTTAATCAGCAGACGGGCGACTGGAACGCAGATAATGCACAGCAGATCGTTCAGTCCGTTATCGACTCCGGCGAGAGCTTCAATGTAATCTATGCGGAGAACGACGATATGGCAAGAGGCGCCGTGGCGGCTCTCGACAAGGCCAATATCTCTCACGGTGTAGGCAAAGACGTAATCATCATGGGCTTCGACTGCAATAAGTGGGCTCTTGAGGAGCTGTATAAGCAGAACTGGAATTATGACGGACAGTGCAATCCTTTCCAGGCTGAATACATCGATGACATCATCAAGACTCTTGAGAGCGGCGGCACTCTCCCCGAGAAGACCATCATCATGGATGAGCAGGGCTTTGACGCTACCGAGATAACCAAAGAGGATATCGAAAAGTACGGTATCTGATAACATAAGTTGAAAATGCTAAAAAGCGTGGCGCGGCGTAGATGAAAAGGTACGCTTGTACCACGCTTTTTTATCAAACCGGTGAAATTGCGGATGATGACTTTGGAAAATAAAGAGTAAGAGGTGAGCACACGGGTGAAAGAAAATATTGTTCTGGAAATGAAAAATATTCATAAAAGCTTTCCCGGGGTACGCGCTCTGCAGGGAGTGGATTTTTCGCTGTGCAAGGGTGAGATTCATGCGCTGATGGGCGAGAACGGAGCCGGGAAATCCACGCTGATCAAAGTCCTGACAGGCGTTTACGGCAAAGATGAGGGACAGATCTTTGTCGCGGGAAACGATAAGGCGGCGGCCATCCACTCACCGCAGGACGCGCAGAGGCTCGGCATCAGCACTGTGTATCAGGAGATCACGCTCTGTCCGAATCTCTCGGTGGCTGAGAATATGTATATCGGGCGCACGGCGGGAGTGTATCAGAACTGGAAAAAAATAAATGAAAGTGCGGACAAAATTCTGACTTCTTTGGATATACCCGCCAGCGCCACGCAGCAGCTTGCAAGCTGTTCTATCGCCGTTCAACAGATGGTGGCTATTGCCCGGGCTGTGGATATGGACTGTAAAGTATTGATCCTGGATGAGCCTACTTCCTCTCTGGATGAGCAGGAGGTTGCAAAGCTGTTTGGACTGATGCGTGATCTGAAAAGCAGAGGCGTGGGAATCATTTTTGTCACGCATTTTCTGGATCAGGTATATGAGGTGTGTGACAAGATTACGGTACTGCGGGACGGAAAGCTTGTAGGTACATATGAGATCAAGGACTTGCCCAGAGTGCAGCTTGTGTCCAAGATGCTGGGCAAGGAGCTGGATGATATGTCTGACATCAAAGGGGAACAGGCTGCTTATGATCGGGCGGATGCCCAGGCGCCTGTGTTTGAGGCGCAAGATCTTGTGAGCAACGCGGGCATCGCCCCTTTTGATTTCTATATCAGGAAGGGCGAGGTCAACGGCTTCACAGGACTTTTGGGATCCGGCAGAAGCGAATGTGTGCGCGCCATTTTCGGGGCCGACAGAGTGCTGGGCGGAACGGTGAAAAAGAGCGGAAAGCCGGTGAAGATATCCAAGCCCCTGGACGCCATGAAAAACGGGATCGCATATCTGCCGGAGGACCGCAAGGTGGACGGCATTGTGGGAGATCTCTCGGTTAGGGAGAATATCATTATCGCCCTGCAGGTGCTGAAAGGATTCTTCAGACCTTTGTCAAAGGCGGAGGCCAACAAGTTTGCGGAGGAGTATATCAAGCTTCTGGGCATCAAGACCGCGTCTGCGGATACGCCCATCAAATCTCTCTCCGGCGGAAATCAGCAGAAGGCTATTCTGGCCCGGTGGCTTCTCACCAATCCGGAATATCTCATTCTGGATGAGCCCACGAGAGGAATAGATGTGGGTACTAAGATCGAAATACAGAAACTGGTGCTTAAGCTCGCTTCAGAGGGAATGAGCGTTACCTTTATCTCTTCCGAGACAGACGAGATGCTTCGTACCTGTTCCCGGCTGGTGGTCATGAGGGACCGCAAGGTAGTGGGAGAACTCACGGGAGAAGAGCTGACTCAGAATATGATCATGAGTACCATTGCCGGAGGTGATAAAAATGACACAGAGTAAAGAGATCAAAAAACCGTCGTCGGGATTGGCAGCCAGAATTTTCAGACAGCAGATGTTTATTCCTCTGGCGGCCCTGTTCCTGCTGGCGCTGTTCAATTTCATCATGGATCCTTCTTTTTACAGGATCTCATTCGACTACAACAGTGTGGGCAATCCGGTGCTGTCTGGCAATATCATTTCGATTCTGGACGCGGGTTCGGAGCTGGCGATTCTTGCCATAGGCATGACGCTTGTCACGGCGGCCACGGGTGGTCAGGACATCAGTGTGGGAGCCGCCATAGCCATCAGCGGCAGTGTGGTGCTGAGAGTGCTCTGCGGCACCAATTCCAGACCTGACACGCTTCAGGCGCCCATCTTTGTGGCGATTCTGGTGAGCTGTGTGGTGGCAATGCTGTTCGGAGCCTTCAACGGAATGCTGGTGGCGTATTTCCGGATACAGCCCATGGTGGCGACTCTGATTCTGTTTACGGCGGGACGTTCCATCGCCGCGTGGATCAACAACAATGAGCTTCCTATCATCAGCGATCCCTCCTTCGGCGTATTCGGAGGATTTATTCCGGGTATACCCATACCCACGCCGATTTTTATCGCTGCGGGATGTATGATCGTCATTGCGCTGGTGTTGAGATTTACCAATCTGGGACTGTATGTTCAGTCTGTGGGTATTAATGAGAGCTCTTCCAGGCTCAACGGACTCAATCCCGCCTTTATCAAATTTCTGACCTTTGTGGTGCTGGGACTGTGTGTTGCCGTGGCGGGACTCATCAAGGTCAGCCGGTTCTCCTCCATCAATTATTCTGTCGTTGCAAAGGATATCGAGATGGATGCTATTCTCGCGGTGGCTCTGGGAGGAAACGCTTTGAGCGGAGGAAAATTCAACATGAAGGCTTCCATCATAGGCGCCTATGTGATTCAGTTCCTCGCCACCACTCTGTATAAATTCAAGGTTCAGTCCACTGCGCTGCCCGCGTACAAGGCTGTGGTGGTAATCCTTCTGGTGGTGCTGAGCGCTCCCAAGGTGCGGGAGTATCTGGCCCGCATAGGTAAACAGATCAGGCAGAAAACCCATGTAAAGGAGGCCGGTTGATATGTCGCAAACGAAAAAAGCACCTGCTCCGAAGGCCGGGCAGGGAAATAAATTCAGCAATATGACCGACACAAATCTATTGCTTTTTATCACTATTGTGGTATTCTTTGTTATGTACATTGGTGCGATTCTGATTCAGGGCAAGGGCTTTTTAAAGCCTCAGACCTTTTTTAATATTTTGAACGGCAATGCCGCGCTGATCATTGTATCCTGCGGCATGAGTATCGTGATGATCACAGGTGGGATCGACATCTCTGTGGGCGGCGTCACGGCATTGGTCAGCATGTGCTGTGCGGTTTATCTGGACTTTCACAACGGCAATATTTTCATGTCGGTGCTGATCGCTCTGGCCATCGGGCTGGCTTTCGGTGTGGTGCAGGGCTTTCTGGTGGCGTATCTGGATATTCAGCCTTTTATCGTCACGCTGGCAGGCATGTTTTTTGCCCGGGGTATGACCACGATTGTAAATACGGATCCCTTTAATGTACAGAACGAAGCGTTTGTAGCGCTGAAGGATACCCGTATTATCATCCCCGGCCTGGGCTCTGTGAACAAGCTGGGAAAATATGTGGATGCCTATATAGAGATTGGTGTAGTGGCAGCGCTGATTGTTGTGGTTGTGCTGTTCTGTATGCTCAGATGGTCAAAGCTGGGACGCGGGTTCTATGCGGTGGGCGGCAATCCTCAGAGTGCGCTGATGCTGGGCATCAATGTGAGGAGAACCAAATTTATCTCCCATGTACTCTGCGGTCTTCTGGCAGGTATAGGCGGATTTGTCTATTTTATGCATGTGGGCTCCGGATCGCCTTCCCATGCTCAGGGCATGGAAATGAACGCCATTGCCTCCTCCATCATCGGAGGAACCTTGCTCACCGGCGGTGTGGGCAATCTCATCGGCACGTTCTTTGGTGTTCTGTCCCTCAACACGATACAAAATATCGTGTCTTCGGCGGGACTGAATGACGCCTGGTGGACGGGAATTACCATTGCCGGTATGCTCTGTCTGTTCCTGGTGGTGCAGAGCGTAGTCATGGCGCGCAAGAAGCTTGCGATAAAGGCGAAGAGCTGATGCTGATTTGGTGATATGGCAGCAGGTTTGGGGGAAGAGGTAGCCGCAGCGTGTGCGGAGACCTCTTTTTCCACCCATAAATAATAAAAAGGAATAGGAATGGCATTGCTTGAGAAGAGACAGCATAAGCACAAATTACATAGGGAAAAAGTGCATAAAAGCACGATGACCGGTGGAGGGAGCACAGCATGGATCTTGGTGTTTGCCGTGCTGTTTATCGCAGTGGCTGCGGGCTGCGCCAACCGCTTTACGGCCCCGGGGGAATCGGAGGATACCGTACAGTCGGATGAGAGTAAGTCTATTGTGGTCGGATTTTCCCAGCTGGGTGCGGAGTCCGACTGGAGAAGCGCCAATACCGAATCCATGAAATCCACATTTGTCGAGGAGAGCGGGTATACCTTAATCTTTGAGGACGGCCAGCAGAAGCAGGCGAATCAGATTATGGCGATCCGCACATTTATTCAGCAGGAGGTGGATTATATCGTGTTGGCTCCGGTGACGGAAACGGGGTGGGATACGGTTCTGCAGGAGGCCAGGGATGCGGAGATTCCCGTTATCGTTGTAGACAGAAAGGTAGACGTCTCGGATGAGAGTCTGTTTACCTGCTGGGTTGGTTCCGATTTCGAGCTGGAAGCGAAGAAAGCTGCGGAATGGCTCAATCGCTATGTGACAGAACAGGATATAGATCCCGGGGATGTCCATATCGTGAATATTCAGGGGACACTCGGGGCGTCGGCTCAGATCGGACGTACCAAGGGACTGGAGGATGCAGCGGTGAAAAACGGCTGGGACCTGATGGTGGAGGTAACGGGAGATTTCACTCAGGCGAAGGGAAAGGAAGTCATGGCATCCCTGCTGGAGCAGTATGACAATATCAATGTGGTCTACTGTGAGAATGACAATGAGGCCCTTGGCGCCATAGAGGCCATTACGATGGCGGGCAGGAGCGTGGGCTCTGATATCCTGAACGGAAAGATCATGGTGATATCCTTCGACGGGGTGAACGAGCAGGCGCTCCGGTATGTGAGAGAGGATAAGATTACCTGTATTGCAGAGTGCAATCCGCTGCACGGTCCCCGTGTGCAGGCAATTATCGAGCTGCTGGAGGCGGGCGGGACGCCGGATAAATTCTCCTATGTGGAAGAGGAAATTTTCAGCGCCAATGAAACCATCAGCAAGCTTACCGTTGACGGGACAGAGTATGAGGTGACAATTTTAAAGTGATCATCCGGGATAGATTTATGAGAAGTTTCGCTGAGGGAGGGAAGTGATCGGGTGTTAGGGAGAAAAGCCGTCGATTTCATCGGCAAAGATACCGGAGGAAAAAACGAAGCTAAGAAAGTGATCGTTATTTTGCGTATCATGATGCTCTCCATCGGTTTTTATTGTCTGCTGGGCCTGCTGGGAGGCGTCTTTTTCGGCGACAGGGGCGTTTTGACTCTCTACGGAATTCTGCCTGTAGTTTTTCTGGGACTCTTCTGCCTTTCTTATCATATGCGTAAGGTATATGTTCTCTGGTGCTTTAACTGCTGTACGATTCTCTGGGTCTGTGTGGTTGTGCATTATCTGGGATGGAATGTGGGAGTACAGCATCTTCTGATCGTGTTGCTGGTTCTTTACTTTTTCTCTGATTACAAGCATCATGCCGGCAAAATTCTGTTTGCGGTGTGTCTCGTTGTATTCAGAATACTGCTGTTCCATCTGTATCACCGGGCGACGGCTGTGTGGGCGCCTGAGGGCGGAGCGGAGACGGTTCTGCAGGTACTCAGCACGATCACTATTTTCTGGTGTATCTCAGTGATTGCATTTATCTGCAGCGAGGACGGACAGGAGCTGGAGGGTAAGCTGGTGGAATACAATTATCAGCTGGAGGAGCAGGCTAACACGGATACGCTGACGGGGCTCTCTAACCGGCGCAAGGCTATGAAATATATGGAAAAAATTGCGGGGAATCCTGAGATTTACGGAGATTTTTGTCTCTGCATCTGCGACATTGACTATTTCAAAAAGGTCAATGATAATTACGGACATGACTGTGGGGACGAGGTGCTGAAAAGTATTGGGGCTCTGTTAAAAGAGGAGCTGCAGGGCAGAGATATCGCGGCGCGATGGGGCGGAGAGGAGTTTTTGCTGGTTTTTGCGGGATGTAACGGGGATGAGGCTTATATCAAGCTGGAACAGATACGGAGAAAGGTCAACGCTCTGAAGGTCTGCAGAGGAGATACTGCTGTCAGTGTCACTATGACTTTCGGTCTTGCGGAATACAATTTTCATCAGGGACTTGAGGCAACGGTGAAAGAGGCGGACGAGAAGCTGTATCTGGGCAAAGAACAGGGACGGGATGTAATTATTTTTTAATCCCTGTTTGCTTTTTCAGACAAACTTTGTTATGATACAAGCTGAAAGAGGAGTAGCGTTTATGAATATCTTAGCACCATCCATATTATCCGCAGATTTTTGGAATCTGGGGGAAGCGGTTCGTCAGGTGGAACAGGAGAATATCCGATGGCTTCACATCGATGTGATGGACGGCATGTTTGTGCCGTCCATCTCCTATGGAATGCCGGTGATACAGGGGCTCCGAAGACGGACAGAGCTGTTTTTTGATGTACATCTGATGATCGAGAGGCCGGAGCGGTATATCCGGGAATTTGCGGAATGCGGTGCGGATCTGATCAATTTTCATATAGAGGCCACGGAGCGTGTGGAGGAAACCATCGCCATGATACGCGCGCTTGGCAGGAAGGTGGGTATCACCATCAAGCCGCAGACTTCTGCGGCGGCCGTGGAGCCTTATCTGGAGCTGGTGGACATGGTGCTTGTGATGACAGTGGAGCCCGGGTTCGGAGGCCAGAGACTGATGCCCCATTGTCTGGATAAAGTCAGTGAGGTGCGCGCTATGACCAGGGCAAAAGGTCTTTCCGTCGATATAGAAGTGGACGGAGGGATCTGTGTCGATAATGTGGCGGATGCCGTTTTGGCGGGAGCCAATGTCATTGTGGCGGGCTCTGCGGTTTATAAGGGGGATGTGTGCAGTAATGTGCAGACACTTCTGGCGAAAATGGGATAGAGCGGGAGGATTTTATGCAGGTTGGCGGAATCGGCAGTTCCGGCCTGAACGGCCACAGCGGTTCGCATCAGGTGACAGGCTGCATTCATGAACATCACACGAAGAGAGAGGAGACGGGCGGTATGCGTGCGTCTTCTTCTGCATCTTCCAGAATGACGGAAATGCCCGATACCCGGGAGCAGGGCATGTCGCTGTTCGATATGCTGCGGAATACCATTATCGGAGGCAGGCGTCTGCTCAGCCGTCTGTGGGGTGCGGATGCAGCGGGAGATTCAGCCATGGGAACCGCCGGACCGGCAGACGGCAGCGAGACGCGGGCAGAGGGGGCAAATCCCGTGGCGGCGCCGGATCGGGACGACAATCATGCCGTCATGCATGAGGCCGGAGTCGCCGCGGCTTCTATGACGGTACAGCATCCCCAGACACAGTCATCCAACAATCCGTATTTCACAACACATTCCGATCCGGGAAAGGTGCGGGAGAATCCCTTTGTGAAAATGCGGATCAAATTCAGGGATGCCGCCGGGCAGATGGCCAGGCGCTTTGGGGGAAGACTGGGAGAAAGACTTGCCGGCAGGTTTACGGGAAAAAACTCCTTGAATTCCGGCAGGCGCGGGACGAAAGAGGATTTGCGCAAGCGCAGCCGTTACAAGGGCATGGAGGAAGAGATAGATTGTGTTCTCACCGACGACAGCTACCTGATGGACTCTTATGACCGAAAGGGCGAGTATACCACACTCACCACAGAAAACAAGCGGTAGCAGGCAGTCACAGTTGACGCAGGGCATATTTTGTACTATGATTAAATAATTAATAAAAGGAGCATTAACTATGGAAAATTCAGTCAAGAATAGAGAGAAGAAAGATCGGGGTAAATACTATCTTACTACGGCTATCGCATACACCTCAGGCAAGCCGCATATCGGAAATAATTATGAGATTGTGCTGGCGGACAGCATCTGCCGTTTTAAGAGAAAAGAAGGCTATGATGTCTTTTTCCAGACGGGAACTGACGAGCATGGTCAGAAGATCGAGCTGAAAGCCCAGGAGGCCGGGGTCACACCCAAGGAATTCGTGGACAGGGTGGCTGGAACGATCCGCGAGCTCTGCGATTTGCTGAATATTTCTTATGATAAGTTTATCCGCACTACAGACGAGGATCATGAGAAGCAGGTGCAGAAAATATTCAGGCGGCTCTATGATCAGGGCGACATTTATAAAGGAGCTTATGAGGGATTGTACTGTACGCCCTGTGAGTCCTTCTGGACAGAATCACAGCTTGTGGACGGAAAATGCCCGGACTGCGGCAGGGAGGTAAAGCCTGCCAAGGAGGAGGCGTACTTTTTCCGTATGAGCAAATATGCGGACAGGCTTATTCGGCATATCAACGAGCATCCGGAGTTTATTCAGCCCGTTTCCCGCAAAAACGAGATGATGAACAATTTCCTTCTGCCCGGTCTACAGGATCTGTGCGTGTCCCGCACTTCCTTCCGGTGGGGCATTCCTGTGGATTTTGACGATAAACATGTGGTCTATGTGTGGCTCGACGCGCTGAGCAATTATATTACCGGTATCGGCTATGACGCGGAGGGAGAGAGCAGTGAACAGTACAAGAAGCTCTGGCCTGCGGATCTGCATTTGATCGGCAAGGATATCATCCGTTTTCACACGATTTACTGGCCGATTTTCCTCATGGCGCTGGGCGAGCCTCTGCCGAAGCAGATTTTCGGGCATCCCTGGCTGCTGACGGGGGGCGGCAAAATGAGCAAATCCAAGGGAAACGTGGTGTATGCAGACGATCTGGCTGCATTTTTCGGCGTGGATGCGGTTCGCTATTATGTGCTGCATGAGATGCCCTACGATAATGACGGCAACGCCACATGGGAGCTGATCGCGGAGCGAACGAATTCCGATCTGGCCAATACGCTGGGCAATCTGGTGAATCGGACGATCTCCATGAGCAATAAATATTTTGGAGGTGTAGTGGCTGACAAGGGCGCTCAGCTTACACCGGAAGACAGCGTGGTGGATGAAGATCTGAAAAAGACGGTTACGGGAGCTTACGCGAAAGCAGCGGAGAAGATGGAGACTAATCGGGTGGCGGATGCCTTGACGGAGATTTTCGGCATCTTTAAGCGCTGCAACAAATATATTGACGAGACGGAGCCCTGGGTACTGGCAAAGGATGAGAGCAAGTCGGACAGGCTTTCCACAGTGCTCTATAATCTGGTGGAGGGTATCACGATCGGAGCGTCCCTGCTGGAGCCCTTTATGCCTGAGACCGCACAGAAGATCGCGGGGCAGCTCAATACAACTCTTCGGGATTTTGACAGGCTGGAGGAGTTTGGCCTTTATGAGAGTGGAAATAAGGTGACAGATGTGCCGGAGATTCTTTTTGCCCGTCTGGATATGAAGGAGGTTCTGGCCAGAGAGGAGGAGATCGCGGCGGCGCAGACCGCGGCGGCACAGGCTGTTGAAGGCGAGTCTGCCGATGGGAGCAGAACTGACAGCGATGTCACAGATAGCGTAATAGATATAGAACCAAAGGCGGAGATCACTTATGAGGATTTTGCGGCCATGCAGTTCCAGGTAGGAGAGATCATCGCCTGTGAGGCGGTTCCCAAGTCCAAAAAGCTTCTGTGCAGTCAGGTCAAAATCGGCAGTCAGGTGAAACAGATCGTGTCCGGCATCAAGGCATATTACAGTCCTGAGGAGATGGTGGGCAAGAAAGTAATGGTGCTGGTAAATTTAAAGCCTGCCAAGCTGGCGGGAGTATTATCCGAGGGCATGCTTTTGTGTGCGGAGGACTCGGAGGGAAAGCTTGCTTTGATGACGCCGGAGAAAGAGATGCCTGCGGGTGCGGAGATTTGCTGACAGGGTAAAGCAAGAGTGTGAGGGAAGATGAAGAAAACAGAATTCTATTTTGACTCCCGGGACGGGGAGAGCCGGATTCATGCGCTTCGTTATGAGCCCGAGGAGGAAGCTCTGTGTGACGGGCGTCCGGCGGCGATCCTGCAGATTGTCCACGGGATGGCGGAATATATAGAGCGCTATGAGGAGACCGCGAAGTTTTTTACGGATAGAGGCTTTGTGGTCACCGGTGAGGATCATCTCGGACATGGCAGGACTGTCGCGGAAGGCGGCGCCATGGGATACTTCTGTAAGCAGGACCCGGCCACAGTGGTGGTTCGGGATGTGCACCGGCTGAAGAAGATGACGCAGGCGCAGTATCCCGGTACGCCGTATTTTCTTCTGGGGCATAGCATGGGTTCGTTTATCCTGCGCAATTATCTGTGCCGTTACGGTTCCGGAATACAGGCTGCGGTCATTGTGGGAACGGGCATGCAGTCGGCAGGAATGGTGTATGGAGCGAAGGCGGTGGCCGGTCTGCAGAGAATGTTTCTGGGCGGCAGGCATGTGAGCAGACTGCTGGACAGGCTGGTCTTTGGCTCATATAGTAAAAGAATAGAAAACCCGCGCACGGAGAATGACTGGATCAGCCGCAGCGCAGAGAATGTAGACCAATATAATGCGGATCCGTTATGCGGGTTTATCTTTACGGTGAACGGTTTTCAGACGTTATTTGAGCTTATAGCACGGATTCGCAAAAAGAAGAATCTTGAGAAGATTCCCCGGAATCTCCCGGTATTTTTTGCAGCCGGAGCACAGGATCCTGTGGGAGACTATGGGGAGGGTGTAAAGCGTGCCTATGATTCGCTGGATGCGGTGGGACTGAAGCATCTCGCCATGAAGCTCTATGAGGGCGACAGGCATGAGATTCTGAACGAGACGGATGCGGAGCAGGTGAGGCAGGATATCTATGACTGGCTGCAGCCGTTTTTTGCCGGTGATAAGGTATGAATGACGACAACAGACAAAAAGCTGAAGTAAAGGTTACGGAAGAGACAGAAGACTTTCCCTATCGTATCCGATGGGCCAGAGCAGAGGATTGGGAACCTGCCATGAAAATGATCTGGCGGACGTTCCTGCAATTTGAGGCGTCGGATTATTCCGAGGAAGGGATCCGGAATTTTTTGGATTTTATCACGGATGAAAGACTGTTTCACTCCTTTCTGCGGGGGGATTATCAGATGATGGTGGCTGAGGACGGGGAGCGTCTGATCGGAGCTGCGTCTGTGCGCAACAGAAATCATCTGTCGCTCTTATTTGTAGATGAACCATATCACAGGCGGGGGGTCGGCAGACATCTGATGGATCGGTTTTGCGCCTATTTAAAGACCGAGGCGGGAGAGCGTTACATGTCGCTGCAGGCGGCGCCTTATGCGGTGGGATTTTATCTGAGGATCGGTTTTCGGGCGGTAAGCCCCGAGGAGGAGATCGGCGGCATACGCGTGACCGCCATGGAAAAATACTTTTAGCGGGAAAGGGGTATTGGTTTGAGAATTTTAGATATTGACGGGCCTTTGATACAGTTTTTGAGTAAAATGGCAGATTTGATGTGGCTGAATATTTTGACCATGATCTGTTGTATTCCGATTGTCACGGCGGGGGCATCCCTGACGGCGCTGAACTATATGGCGCTTAAAATTGTGCGCAATGAGGAAGGTTATATCACAAGAGGCTTTTTTAAAGCGTTTAAGGAGAATTTCAGACAGTCCACCATAATCTGGTGTCTTTTTCTGGCGGTGGCCTGTGTTCTGGGGATAGATTACCGCATTATGACAACCACGGATGTAAAGGTCGGCAATGTGCTGCAGCTTCTGATCTTGATTATCGGCATGATGAGTCTGTTTACGCTGCTCTATGTGTTTCCTGTGCAGGCGAAGTTCTCCAATTCGGTGAGACGCACCATATGGAATGCATTTGTGCTCAGTATCGTACAGTTTCCTAAGACGATTCTGATGATTGTGCTCTATGCGCTGCCGCATGTGATGCTGTACCTGTGGAACGGGATATTACCGGTAGTGTTTGTGTTCTCCCTGTCGCTTCCCGCGCTGTTGTCTGCCAAGCTGTATAACAAATTGTTTATGGGTCTGGAAAAGAAGATCCTGGATCAGAGCGGGGCCGGAGAACAGAAGCTGCAGGACGGAGAAGAGGACGAGAGAATATTTCGGGACGAGCTGGACGAGAGCATAGAGATTAGTCAAAATAACTAAGAAAAGCCCAATCATTTGTACAAGTTGACAATACTATATAAAAAAGATAAATTTCATAAGCAATTCTTACAATCTGGATAAAAATATTTGTGAAATTCTTGCATGGCAATTGTGAGGAAATTTAGATATACTTACATTAAATTAATGATATCTACACATGAAAGGAGTTTATACCAATGGCTAGTTTATCTTTAAAGAATGTATGCAAGGTATATCCCAACGGTTTTGAGGCTGTTAAGGATTTCAACCTTGAGATCGCAGATCAGGAGTTTATTATTTTCGTAGGTCCTTCCGGTTGTGGTAAGTCCACCACCCTTCGTATGATTGCAGGTCTGGAGGATATCTCTTCCGGTGAGTTGAAGATTGGCGACAGAGTAGTAAACGACGTGGAGCCCAAGGACAGAGATATTGCAATGGTATTCCAGAACTACGCTCTGTATCCTCATATGTCCGTATATGACAACATGGCATTCGGACTGAAGCTGAGAAAGGTTCCCAAGGATCAGATCGACAAGATGGTTAAAGAGGCAGCTAAAGTGCTTGATCTGACTCCTCTCCTGGATCGTAAGCCCAAGGCTCTGTCCGGTGGTCAGAGACAGCGTGTGGCTATGGGTCGTGCAATCGTTCGTAATCCCAAAGTGTTCCTGATGGACGAGCCGCTGTCCAACCTGGATGCAAAGCTGCGTGTGCAGATGCGTATTGAGATCGCAAAGCTGCATCAGAGACTGGGTACCACCATCATCTACGTTACCCATGACCAGACCGAGGCTATGACCCTTGGTACCAGAATCGTTGTTATGAAGGATGGTGTCATCCAGCAGGTTGACACACCTCAGAATCTTTATGATAAGCCTCAGAACCTGTTCGTTGCAGGATTCATGGGTTCCCCTCAGATGAACTTCCTGGACGCTGTTGTGAGAGTAAACGGCGATGTTGCAAGCCTGGAGATCGCAGGTAAAGCGATTCCTCTTCCCGCTGCCAAGTCCAAGAAGCTGATCGATGGCGGTTATGACGGAAAGGCTGTTACCTTTGGCATCCGTCCTGAGGATGTATATGATTCCGATATGCATATCGAGTCATCTCCTGCCAGCGTATTCGAGTCCACCATCAAGGTATATGAGCTGTTGGGTGCAGAGGTTTATCTGTACTTTGATCTGGATGAGTTCCCTATGACTGCAAGAGTAGATTCCCGTACCAATGCAAGACCTGGCGATGTTGTTAAGTTTGCTTTGGATATTGAGAAGATCCATGTATTCGACAAGGAAACCGAGCAGATCATTACCAACTAGTTTGAAAGCGTGTATTCGATACACATATCATAATAAGCTTATCACGAGGCCGCTGCAATGCAGCGGCTTCGTTGGTATCAAGCAGTGCGGTTGTCTGCAGTGTATGTGAAAGGAAAGAATATGATTTCCAATCAGATGATACAAACCAGCCTTGACGAGCTCAAGGCAATTACGAAAGTGGATCTGAGCGTTTATGAACCGGGAGGAATGCTGGCGGCTTCCACCTCTGTGAATGCGGATATCACTGAGGAAATGATAGTTAGTTTTGCGGAGTCTCTGGCGGACAGTCAGGTTATCAGTAATCAGCATTTGATGAAAATATATGACGACGGAGAGCTTCTGTATGTGGTCGTGGCCAAAGGGATGAGTGATGATGCGTATATGGTTGGAAGGATCGCGGTCTGCCAGCTGCAGAATCTGGCTATTGCCTATAGAGAGCGATATGACAGAAACAGCTTCTTTCAAAATTTATTGCTGGATAATCTCCTGCTGGTTGATATTCACAACCGGGCCAAAAAGCTGCATCTGGCTGTAAATGTTCCCAGAGCCGTATTTCTGGTGGAGACCATGGAGGAGAGGGATGGCATTGTCACAGAACTGCTGCGGGGCATGTTTTCCGGACAGGCGGGAGATCATGTGACTTCGGTGGATGAACAGAGTGTCATTCTGATCAAAGCTCTGGAGGATGGCAGCAGCGCCGAGGATCTGGAGAAGGTTGCGGATACCATTGTGGATATGATGAATACGGAAGCGATGCTGAATGTGCGCGTGGCCTACGGAACCGTGGTTCGGGAGCTCAAGGATGTATCCAAGTCTTATAAGGAAGCGAAGCTGGCTCTGGATGTGGGCAAGATATTCTATGCAGAGAAAAATGTGGCCGCCTACAGCGCGCTGGGAATCGGAAGATTGATCTATCAGCTCCCGGTGAATCTATGTAAGATTTTCATTGAGGAGATATTTGGCGATCATGTGCCCGGCGATCTGGATGAGGAGACTTTGAATACCCTCAATAAGTTTTTTGAAAACAACCTCAATGTGTCCGAGACATCCCGTCAGCTTTTTGTCCACCGCAACACACTGGTGTACCGCATTGAGAAGATTCAGAAGAGCACGGGACTGGATTTGCGCAGCTTTGATGATGCGCTTACGTTTAAGATTGCATTGATGGTGGTCAATTATATGAAATATCTGGAGACTCTGGAATAAAAGGTCTTGAATATTATGCATAAATTCAAATCCCCCGCATATATTTGCATTAGTAAATGTATGGGGGGATTTTTTATGTATTCTGGACAAACCCGACCGACAGTTGAATATGACCGGCAGATCAGATATCTGGATTATATGGAAAACGGCCAGCGTTGCAGGGGCGCAGGTTTTGTCAAGCTGGAACGCTCGGACGGCCGCTGCAATATCAGCCTGCAGATAAGCGGTCTGTATCGGAAAGACTGTTTTACCCGGCCTCTGTATCTGCTTTGCGGAAATGAGGAGAGAGAGCTGTGTAAACTGCAGTTGGCAAACGGGGGGATCAAAACCTATCTGGAGGGCCTGAACAGTCATGATCTGGATGGACAAGGTCTGGATTATAACCGGCTCACGGGGCTGCGTATCCCCATTTCCGAGTGCAAGGAGATACAATGTCAGTGGGCGGCTCCCGAAAGCAGAAGAAATCATATGGAGCGCAATTCTGTCAAAAGTACTGAGTACAGTCCGGAGCAGCAGCCGCAGCTGCGGGCAGAGGCAGACTCCGGGACGGGCGGGCGGCAGGCGCCGGAACAGGAGATGCGAATGCAGGAACAGGCAGAGAGAATCAGAGATAGTGACCGTCAGATCGATATGACTGCTGCAGAGCCCGCCGTTTCGTCTGAGCAAAACGGCAGTTTTCAGGAGGAAGAGAAACCTGCCTCTACGGCTTTTCGTGAGGATAAGTGGGAGCAGCTATGGGCTATTTATCCCCATATCAATCCTTTTTCGGATGAGAGGGAGTATCTGTCCCTGGG
Organism: uncultured Lachnospiraceae bacterium; assembly: GCA_949840915.1. Classification (GTDB taxonomy): domain Bacteria; phylum Bacillota; class Clostridia; order Lachnospirales; family Lachnospiraceae; genus Acetatifactor. The sequence continues at coordinate 31,074 of CATKXY010000018.1, forward strand.
ACCGAGTGATTTTGTCATTCTGCCCGGGCGTTATTATAAGCTGGTGAACAATAGCTTTTTACTGCACGGCTATTATAACTATCATCATTTAATCCTCACCAGAGTGCGTCAGCGCAACAGTTTATACTACTACATAGGCGTGCCGGGGAATCTGTATCAGCGGGAGAAAAAGATTGCAATAATGTTTGGATTTGAGGGCTTTGAGTGTGCTGCGGAACCGGCGGGAGAAGGAGCTTTTGGATATTATCTGATACCGGTGGAGCTGTGAGGGGGAAGCGTGGAAATGTAATTGTCTGCCGTTTGATCAGGTCACTGCAGTCCCTCTCCGTCAAAGGCCGGAATAAAGCTCTCCGCTGCTGCGGAGCCTTCCTGTTGGAAGCCGTTTGATATTCCGAGCCGTTTGGCAAAGCGCAGCACCCGGTCATATTCGTCTGGGGAGACCCGGCGGTTTAACTCCGGGTTGTCTGCTGCATGGGGCAGAGGAGTGTATTGGTTCATGATACTGATATAGATATTGTCTCCGTATGTCTCGTAGAGGTAGCGAAGAATTTTCTTGGAGTCTTTGGTCTGACCGGGCAGCACCAGATGGCGCACGATCATGCCGCGCTGCAGCAGCGCTTGATTTTCGTCAAAAACGGGAGTACCGGCCTGACGATACATTTCCGCCAGTGCGGCAGCGGCTTTATCAAAATAATCCGGCGCATGGGAAAAACGCCGGCTGAGCTCAGAAGAAAAGTATTTTAAATCCGGGAGATAAATATCCACGAGTCCGTCCAGAAGGCGCAGCGAGTCCGGTTCCTCATAGCTGCCGGTATTGTAGACGACGGGCACGGAAAGGCCTTGCTGTCTGGCAGCGGTGAGCGCTGCAGCGATTTGAGGTATGAAATGTGTGGGAGTAACAAGATTGATATTATGTGCGCCCATTGCCTGCAGTTCCAGAAAAATCTCTGTCAGTCTTTCCGGGGAGATTGTCTGTCCTGCTCTGCCCAGAGCAATATCATGATTCTGGCAGAACACACAGCGCAGATTGCAGCCGGAAAAAAATACGGCGCCGGAGCCTTTGTCGCCGGAGAGACAGGGTTCCTCCCAAAAGTGCAGCGCGGCCCGTGCCGCGGTGATCGCAGCTGTCTGGCCGCAGTACCCGGTCTGTCCTAAAAGGCGGTCAACGTGGCAGCGCCGGGGACAGAGGACACAGTCTCTCATGGAGTTGGTTACAGACGCTTCCATAAAGTCATTCACAGTGTCCGTTAAGCTGTTCTTCTCGGAACCTGGCCGATCCTTTTCTGCAATCATGCGTATTTCCTCATGCACTCGGGTAATGTCACAGAGATATTCTGCAGTCAACATACAAATACCGCATGTACCGGGCCTGGCTTCCGACTCCACCCGGCTTCCTCACGGCACATGAGAGCTTCCGCTTAGTGCTGCTTTGTTCCCAACCTGACACGGTTCGCGGATTCTCATTGCGTGAGACCGAATTTCACCACCGGAAGCCGGTGATCCGATACATACGGCTTTTTCAGTTTACCGTTTTCAGGGCTGTTTGTCAAGATAGTTATTTCGTCCGTAATAGTTTGTATAGAACTCCGCATGCGATGGATGTTTTCCGGACAAAAACCCAATGATTTCAGAGACACAACCATAAAAAACAGGTTACAAATACAAGGAAATGGTTTATGATAAAAAGGAAATAATTGATTCCGGGAACCCGGTATGACAGATACAGAGGAGGTAATGAAATGAACAAGAACGCATTCAGGAACATGTCCTATGGTGTATATGTGGTAACAACCTGGGATAACGGCAGGGCAACGGGCTGCACGGCCAACAGTGCAATGCAGATTACGTCAGATCCCGCGACCATCGCGGTGAGCATCAATCACGATAATTACACGAACGGCTGCATTCAGGAGTCCGGCAGATTTGCCGTTTCCATTCTGGGAGAGAACTCCGATCCCGGCATTATCGGGGCATTCGGCTTTTTCAGCGGCAGGGATAAGGATAAGTTTGACGGTGTGGAGCAGACCGTAAAGGGATGTATGCCTGTGGTGGCAGATGCCTGCGCTTATGCCGTGTGTGAGGTGATCGACAAGATGGAGACCTCCAGCCACACGGTATTTCTGGGTAAAGTTGTGGATGCGGATGTATTGAAATCCGACACCCCTATGACTTATGCATATTATCACAATGTTATCAAGGGTAAGAGCCCTAAAAACGCTCCCACCTATCTGCCTGAAGACTGATCGGGCAATGCAGCGCATCGGGCTTCCTTTTCGGCCCGATTGCGCACTCTGAGTTCTGCGAAAAATGTTTTCAGCATTCCGCTGCATTCTTCTTCAAGAATACCTCTGGTGACATGTACCTGATGATTGAATTCCGGCATTTCAAGGATATTCAGGATAGACCCGGCACAGCCTGCCTTGGGATTCATGCAGCCGATGACCACCTCGGGAATGCGGGCCTGCACGATGGCTCCGGCGCACATCTGGCAGGGCTCCAGCGTCACATATAAAGTACATTCTTCCAGCCGCCAGTCTCCGATGACCTTGCTGGCTTTTTTGATCGCGGTAATTTCCGCGTGTGCCAGAGTATTCTTATCTGTATTGCGGCGGTTGTAGCCTCGTCCGATAATTTTGCCCTCATGAACAATAATGCATCCGATGGGCACTTCGCCCAATGCACAGGCTCTCTTCGCCTGACGCAGAGCTTCCCTCATATATTTTTCCGTGATATTTCTGATTACAGTCATAATTGCCCCGCCACCCTGTTTTTGTGTTTCAACAGTCCGGTAAACCGGAATTTGCCGGTTAGTTTATGAATCCAAGTATAGCACATCTTCCTGCCGGAAACAATCCTTGTGCATTGATCCGGAAGCATATTATAGAGGGGCGTGGGCATAGCCGGAGACTTGTATAAAAGCTTGCATTCGGTAAATGCTTATGCTATGATAATAGGGCTAATATAGGAGGTATCCCCATGAATTTGGAACAACAGTTGAACGCTATCACAGGCAGAGCCTATGGAAAAAGTATCAGTGCCTGTACACATGTACAGCTCTATGCAGGTATTCTTCAGTTAGTCAGAGGGCGGGCATTACAGGCTCCGGCCATCACAGGGAAAAAGAAGGTATATTATATCTCCATGGAGTTTTTGATCGGAAAACTCCTCTCTAACAATCTCATCAATCTGGGCATTTATGATGAGCTGAAAGGGATTTTGGCAGACAATGGAAAGAGTCTTGCAGAAATTGAAAATATTGAGCCGGAGCCCTCTCTGGGCAATGGCGGTCTGGGGCGTCTGGCGGCCTGTTTTCTGGATTCCATCGCCACCCTGGGACTGCCCGGCGACGGCATAGGACTGAACTATCATTTCGGTCTTTTCAGGCAGGTGTTTCAGGATCATCTGCAGCGTGCGGAGAGAAATGAGTGGATAGAAAAGCACTCATGGCTCAACGAGACCGGCACAAAGTTTGAGGTGGCCTTTGGAGACAAAAAGGTGACCTCTGTGCTTTATGACATAGATGTCATAGGCTATGAAAACGGTGTGAATAAGCTGCATTTATTCGATCTGGAATCTGTTGACGAGAGTCTGGTGAAGAAGGGGATTGACTTTGACAAGAAGGCCGTGGATCGGAATCTGACGCTGTTTCTCTATCCTGACGATTCCGATGAGGCGGGAAATCTGCTGCGGATTTATCAGGAATATTTCATGGTGAGCAATGGCGCGCAGCTGATTGTGAAGGAGATGAAGGAAAAGAATCAGGATCTGCACAAAATGAACGAGTATGTGGCGATCCAGATAAATGACACGCATCCCACTATGGTAATTCCTGAGCTGATCCGTATCCTCACGGAGCAGGAGGGCTTTGCTATGGATGAGGCCATCCGTGTGGTGAGCGAAACCTGCGCATACACAAACCATACGATTCTGGCCGAGGCGCTGGAGAAATGGCCTTTGGCTTATATCCAGGAGGTAGTGCCTCAGCTTGTCCCTATTATCAAGGAGCTGGATGCCCGTGTGGCAAAGCAGTACAAGGATGAAAAGGTACAGATCATCGACAAGGACAAGAAGGTACACATGGCGCATATCGACATACATTACGGATACAGTGTAAACGGTGTGGCGGCCATTCACACAGAGATTTTAAAAGACACAGAGCTGAACGCACTTTATAAGCTCTATCCTGAGAAATTTAACAACAAGACCAATGGCATTACCTTCCGCAGATGGCTTCTCTCCTGTAATCGGGAACTGGCAGAGTTTATCACAAAGACCATTGGAGACGGTTTCAAGAAGGATGCGGGTGAGCTGGAGAAGCTTCTGGAAAGAATTGATGATCAGGCTGTGCTGGATGGAATCTTTGAGATCAAGCAGGGCAAGAAGGCTGCACTGGCTGAGTATATCAAAGAGAAGGAAGGCGTGACGCTGGATGTAAACTCCATTTTTGACATTCAGGTTAAGCGTCTGCATGAATACAAGCGTCAGCAGATGAACGCTTTGTATATTATTCACAAATATCTGGAGATCAAGGGGGGGAAAAAGCCTGTCAGACCGCTTACTTTCCTTTTTGGGGCCAAGGCTGCGCCCGCCTATGTGATAGCGCAGGATATTATCCATCTGCTTTTGGTGCTGTCTGAGATTGTGAACAACGATCCTGACGTGAACCCTCACATGAAGGTGGTCATGGTGGAGAACTACAATGTGAGTTATGCGGAGAAACTGATTCCCGCCTGTGATATCTCCGAGCAGATATCTCTGGCTTCCAAGGAAGCTTCCGGTACCGGCAATATGAAATTTATGCTGAACGGTGCGGTGACTCTTGGAACCAGCGACGGTGCCAATGTGGAGATTCATGAGCTGGTGGGCGACGACAATATTTATATATTTGGTGAAAAGTCCGACGTGGTGATCGGACATTACGACAAGAAGGATTATGTGTCCAAGGACTATTATAACAAGAGTTCTGTCATCAAAGAGGCAGTGGACTTTATCGTAGGACCTCAGGCTATGAAGATTGGGCACAAGGAGAATCTTGAGCGTCTGCACAAGGAGCTTTTGAATAAGGACTGGTTTATGACTCTGTTGGATCTGGAGGACTATATTGCTGCCAAGGATCGGGCGTTTGCCGATTATGAGGACAGACAGAAATGGAAGAGGATGATGCTTGTGAATATCGCCAAGGCAGGATTCTTCTCCTCTGACCGCACCATTATGGAGTACAACAGAGATATCTGGAAACTATAAGTCAGGAGTCAGGATGAAGATATACGGGTTTCAGAAGACAACCTTATTGGATTACCCCGAACATGTGGCAGCCACCGTTTTTACCGGTGGCTGCAATTTTCGTTGTCCCTATTGTCAGAATGCCGGACTGGTGTTATGCGGGGGCGAAGAGTCCCTTCGGGAGATTCCGCCGGAGGAGGTGTTCGCGCACTTGCGAAAGCGGCAGGGCGTTTTGGACGGTGTGTGTATCACAGGCGGCGAACCGACTCTGCAGCCCGGTCTGGAGGAATTTATCCGGAAGGTGCGGGATCTGGGGTTCTTGGTGAAACTGGACAGCAACGGTTATCGTCCGGAGGTGCTGCGGAGTTTGCTGGAGCAGGGACTTCTGGATTATGCGGCCATGGATGTGAAGGCAAGCCGTGACAATTATGCCCGGGCGGTGGGGTTGGAGCAGAGAATGAACCGCGAAAAGGGGTTCGAAAAAGAGGGATTTTGTCTTGAGCACATTGAGGAGAGCATCGCGCTTTTGAAGGCCGGCACTATTCCTTATGAGTTTCGTACTACTGCGGTGAAGGGTCTGCACACTGTGGGGGAGTTTGATGAGATCGGAGCCTGGCTTGCGGGAAGCAGGGCCTATTTTATACAGAATTATCGGGAGAGCGGAGAGATTTTGAACGGCACAGGTCTTTCGGAATTTTCTGCAGAGGAGCTGTGCGAGATGCAAAGTCTTGCCAGACGTTACATAGACAGGGTAGAACTGCGTGGTGTGGATGGTGTGGAATGAGAGGAAAGCAAATGAGTATTCTGAACAAATTATTTGGAGACAAGGCGTTTTATAAAATGGTTCTGGGTGTGGCGGTGCCCATCATGATCCAGAACGGGATCACAAACTTTGTGGGACTGTTGGATAATATCATGGTGGGGCGCGTGGGGACGGAGCAGATGTCCGGTATCGCCATTGTGAATCAATTGCTTTTGGTGTTTAACCTGGCCGTTTTCGGAGCGATCTCCGGTGCCGGTATTTTTACCGCGCAGTTTTACGGCTGTAAGGATCATAAGGGTGTGCGTCATACTTTTCGATTCAAGGCATATATCTGTGCGATTATTGTATGCATCGGAATTCTGGTGCTGTCTTTGTGCGGAGGGAATCTGATCATGATGTACCTTCACGGAGAGGGCAATGAGCAGGCGCTCCGGGCCGCGCTGAGTTACGGGCAGCAATATCTGTGGGTGATGCTTGTGGGACTTGCGCCTTTTGCGGTGGAGCAGCTCTACACGAGTACGCTGCGCGAGTGCGGCGAGACCATGGTGCCCATGGCGGCAGGGGTGACGGCGGTGCTTGTGAATCTGGTGCTGAATTATCTGCTGATCTTTGGGAAGTTCGGATGTCCCAGACTGGGAGTAGTGGGAGCAGCCATCGCCACGGTGGTGTCCCGCTATGTACAGGCGGCCATCGTCATTGTCTGGACTCATACGCACACGGTGAGGATGCCCTTTGCTGTGGGCGTCTACCAAAGCCTGAAGGTTCCCGGTCAGCTCACGGCCAAGATCATCATAAAGGGTACGCCGCTTATGTTAAACGAGGTGCTCTGGGCCGGAGGCATCGCAGTGTTGATGCAGTGTTATTCTATCAGGGGGCTGAATACTGTGGCGGCCATGAATATTTCCACAACCATCTCTAATTTGTTTAACGTGGTGTTTATCGCCATGGGGAGCGCCATTTCCATTATCGTGGGGCAGCTTTTGGGAGCGGGTAAAATGGAGGAGGCCAAGGAGACAGACACCAGACTCATCGCTTTTTCGGTCATGTCTTGTCTGGTGATAGGAGGTGTGCTGGCGGTCATTGCGCCTGTTTTTCCCATGCTTTATAACACCAGCAGTGAGGTCAAGGAACTGGCGGCCTGGTTTCTGCGTGTGGCGGCGCTGTGTATGCCTATTATGGCATTTATGCACGCCAGCTATTTTACCCTGCGTTCAGGCGGCAGGACGATCGTCACATTCCTGTTTGACAGCGTCTTTTTGTGGTGTGTGAGCATTCCGGCGGCATATGTGCTGAGCCGGTACACAGAGCTTGCCATCCTGCCCCTGTATCTGAGCATCCAGCTTTTGGATCTGATCAAATGCGTGATCGGATTTATTCTGGTGAAAAAGGGTGTGTGGCTGAATAATATGGTGGGGCAGGAGGTATAGCTTTGTGCCGTTATGCGGTGACGTTGTTGGGACTGTCCTTTCCGGCAGCAAAATCCAGCGCGTTCTGCAGGGTAGTCTCCGCGATAGCCATCAGGGCTTCTCCGGTAAAAAATCCCTGGTGAGAGGTTATCATTACATTGGGAAAGGAGAGGAGACGGGCGGTGGTGGAGTGCTCCAGAATCTCATCGGAGCGGTCCTCAAACACATTGTCGGTCTCCTCCTCATAGACGTCAAGCCCTACGCCGGCAAATTTACGCATGCGGATTCCCTCGATGAGATCCGCGGTATCCACCAGGGCGCCCCGGGAGGTGTTGACCAGAACTACGCCGTCCTTCATCTGTTTGATCGTATCCAGATTGACGATATGATATGTGTCATTGGTCAATGGACAGTGGAGGGAGAGCAGATCGCTCTGGGCCAGTACCTCCGGCAGTGTTTTGTATTCCACAAAGTCCTTCAGTTCTTCATTTTTATATACATCATAAGCGATGACTTTCATACCGAAGCCGTGACAGATACGGCACATGGCTGCGCCGATCTTGCCGGTTCCGACAATGCCGGCCGTCTTTTGGTAAAAGTTAAAACCCATCAGCCCGCTCAGGCTGAAGTCGTTTTCCCTGACTTTGTTATAGGCCTTGTGCAGTCTGCGGTTGGCAGCCAGCGCCAGCGCCATGGCATGTTCCGCCACTGCTTCGGGGGAGTAGCCCGGTACACGCAGGATGCGGATGCCGTATTTTTTACATTGATTTAAGTCAATATTGTTAAAGCCGGCACAGCGCATCAAAATCACCCGGATTCCTTTATCATGGAGAATATTTACGGTCTCGGTTCCGATATCGGAGCTCACGAATGCACAGACGGCGTCAAAGCCGTCCGCCAGCGCCGCGGTGCGGGGGTCAAGATCCGATTTGATGTACTCGATTTCTATAGGGGTGTCGGAATGTTTTATAGGCTCGTAGCTCTTGAGAGCGCTATCAAAGGATTCCTGATCATAGCTTTTTGTGTCGTAAAATAAGATTTTCATGGCGGCCTCCCTGTGTCAGAATATTTAGTGAATAGCTTATGATATCATAGATCGGTATATATTTATATATTTTTCCAAGGAAATTATTAAATATACAAAATAAGGGCTCCCTTTCAGGCGGACAAATCAAAAAGCAGATTTGCCGCCTGAAAAGGAGCTGTTTTCTATCTATGCAGCTATAACGGGACACTCAGCCCATCGTCACCACTACCTCGTAGTTCTCCTTTCCCGGCACATAGGGTATTACGCATCCGTCCACAGCCGTTCCGTCCACGGTCATGGAGGCCACGCCCTTCTCTGTATTACCGGGATTCTGCACGGTAATGCGGTAGGTTCCTTCGCGGAATTTCCGGGTTACGGTAAAGTCGCCAAAGCCCTTGGGAAGGCAGGGATTGACGGACAGTCCCGTGTGGGTGGGAGAGACGCCCAGAATGTACTGAGAGATATTCACAAAGGTCCATGCGGCGGTGCCGGTGAGCCAGCTGTTTTTGGCTTCGCCGTGGAATTTGGCGTCACGGCCGGCGATCATCTGCGCGTATACATAGGGTTCGGTGCGGTGTATTTCGCTGATTTCCTCCACATAGGCGGGGCAGGTCTTTTTGTAGATTTCAAAAGCTCTGTCGCCGTGACCCAGTACGGTTTCCGCAATGGATACCCAGGGGTTATTGTGACAGAATATTCCGGCATTCTCCTTATATCCGGGGGGATAGGAGGAGACTTCGCCCAGCTCCAGATGATATTCGGTGTAGGCGGGCTGAAGGATCATGACGCCGTATTTTGTGTCCAGGCGTTCTTTCACGGAGTCGAGGGCTTTCTCGGCAAGACCTTCCTTCACACCCACGCCTGCCAGTACACAGAAGCCCTGAGGCTCTATATAGATCTGTCCTTCCTTACATTCTTTGGAACCCACTTTATCGCCGTGGGCGTCATAGGCGCGCACGAACCAGTCGCCGTCCCAGCCGTCCTTCAGGATGGCATCGTACATTTCCTGCACTGCACTGCGGGCTCGCGCGGCTTCGGTCTCATCACCCATGAGCTCGCAGAGCTGAGCGTATTCTTCACCGTATTTTACAAACATGCCGGCAATAAATACGGATTCTGCCACGGGGCCTTCGCTGGGGCCGAAAGTCTGAAAGGATTCGCCGGGATGCTCGGAAAAGCAGTTCAGGTTCAGGCAGTCGTTCCAGTCGGCGCGGCCGATCAGAGGCAGACCGTGAGGGCCTCTGTGAGTCAGGGTATAGTCAAGGGAGCGCTTTAAGTGGTCCATGAGAGGAGTTGCGACACTCATGTCATTGTCAAAGGGAACGGATTCGGTGAGGATGGAGGTATCACCCGTCTCCCGCACATAGGCGCTGACGCCTGCGATAAGCCACAGGGGATCGTCGTTAAAGCCGCTGCCGATGTCGGAATTTCCCTTCTTGGTCAGAGGCTGATACTGATGATAGGCACTGCCGTCCTGAAACTGGGTGGAGGCGATATCTATAATCCGTTCTCTGGCTCTGTCGGGGATCAGGTGTACAAAGCCCAGCAGATCCTGACAGGAATCGCGGAAACCCATGCCCCGGCCGATGCCGGATTCATAGTAGGAGGCAGAGCGGGACATGTTAAAAGTCACCATGCACTGATATTGATTCCAGATATTCACCATGCGGTTTACCTGGTCTGTTCCGGAGTGTACGGTATATTTGGAGAGCAGTGTCCTCCAGTAATCCTGCAGCTTGGCAAAGGCATTGTCCACTGCCTCCGCGGTGTTGTATCTGGCCAGCATTTCCAGAGCGGGTTTCTTGTTGATAATACCGGGGGATTCCCATTTCTCGTCCCGGGGATTCTCGATATAGCCCAGCACAAAGACAAAGGTCCTGCTCTCGCCGGGAGCAAGAGTCACATTTAATTGATGGGAAGCAATGGGAGACCAGCCGCTTGCCACAGAGTTGGTGCAGGCGCCGTTTTCCACCGCTTCCGGATCCCCTGCTCCGCGGTAAGCGCCCAGAAAAGCGTCCCGGCTGGTGTCAAATCCTGCGATATCAGCGTTTACGGAGTAGACGGCATAATGATTTCTGCGCTCACGGTACTCTGTCTTGTGGTAGATAGCGGAGCCGATTACTTCGACTTCGCCGGTGCTCAGATTGCGCTGGAAGTTCTTCATATCGTCATCTGCATTCCACAGACACCATTCCACATAGGAAAATACGGAAAACGTCTTTTGGGTTTCAGATTTGTTGGTAAGGGTCAGTTTGCTGATCTCACAGTTATCCTCGGCGGGGACAAAGATCAGCAGCTCGGATTCCAGTTCGTTCTTAGAGGAGGTAAACCGGCTGTAGCCTATACCGTGCCGGCATTCGTAGGAATCGAGCTTTGTTTTGACGGGCTGCCATCCGGGGTTCCAGACGGTGTCGCCTTCTTTTATGTAAAAATATTTGCCGTTTACATCCCCGGGCACATCGTTGTAGCGGTAACGGGTCAGGCGGAGAAGCTTGGCGTCCTTATAAAAGGTGTAACCGCCGCAGGTATTGGACAACAGGGTAAAGAATTCTCCCGAACCGAGATAGTTGATCCAGGGCAGAGGCGTTTTGGGAGTAGTGATGACATACTCCTGATTGGCATCATCGAAATAACCGAATTTCATAGTGTAATCCTCCATTTTTAAATGATAGACGTTGACAGGGGAACTTTATGCAAACGATTAAGTTAGATATGCTTTCATTGAGATTATACAGAAGGCTGGAAAAAAAAGCAATAGAAACATTATAAATATGCGGAATTTTCAGCTTTTTGAAACTGCAGGCAAAAAGCGGACTTCAGACTAGTGATTAATAACTTCGCATGCCTGGGATCAGAAAAAACTAAAAATGTCTGATAAATATAATAAAATAAACAAAAAAACGCACATCAAACTAGCACATATAAACAAAATACAAAATTTTGTTAAAAAACTGGTTGCAAATTTGTATATAATGATATATAGTTAAGTTACGAAAACGATTAAGTAAATATTAAACCCAAAAATCAATGCAGGAAATTAAACAACAAAAGCAAGCGGATGCTCGCAGAAATCAAGGAGTAGACGGATGGCGTCAATGAAAGATATCTCCAAGGTTTGTGGAGTATCGGTGGCAACGGTCAGCAAAGCGTTGAACAACCACAGCGATATTGGAGAGGAGACAAAACAGTACATAAAAAAGGTTGCCAGAGAGATGGGGTATCTTCCGAACTCTGCGGCGAGAGCCTTAAAGACAAACCGGACTCACAGCATAGGAGTGTTGTTTGCCGATGATGCCAGAAGCGGGTTGACGCATGATTATTTTGCAGGTGTGCTGGACAGCTTTAAGCGAATGGCTGAGAAATGCGGTTATGATCTCACCTTTATCAATAGCAGCAGAAACAGAGCTGACAGCATGACATATCTGGAACACAGCCGGTATCGGGGTTATGACGGCGTAGTGATTGCCTGTATCGACTTTACGGATCCCGAGGTTCTGGAGCTGGTGCAGAGCAATATACCGGTGGTGACGATAGACTATGTGTTTAACGGACATATTGCCATCATTTCAGATAATGTCAGCGGCATGAGGGATTTAATGGAATATATCTGCCGCATGGGTCATAAAAAGATTGCATACATACATGGCGCAAATACAGGTTCCAGTTCTACGGTAACAGCCAATCGTCTCTCCAGCTTTTATCGGACCGCCGAGCAGTTTGACATTGAGGTCCCGGCAGAATATGTCAGAGAGGGATTCTACCGTAATACAGACAGATCATACAGGATTACCAATGAAATGCTGGATCTGCCGGACCCGCCTGACTGTATCATATATCCTGATGATTTCGCTGCTTTTGGCGGCATCAATGCAATCAGAGAGAGAGGACTTCGGATTCCCGAGGACATATCGGTGGCAGGCTACGACGGAATTCAGGCGGCCAGACATCTGAGTCCCAGGATCACGACATTGCGGCAGGACACGGAACAGATCGGTTTTGTGGCGGCCAGGGAATTGATAAGTCTGATCGAGAGACCAAAATCAACCATAATTCAGCAGATCACGGTTCCCGGACTGCTCGTAGAAGGAGAGTCCGTTGCGGCTGTGGGATCTGCAAGAATTAATTCAGGCATTTGATCACCGTATATACGGCGATATAAAGATTCTGCACATTCAAAACTATGTGACAGTTTCTATAAATGCAGCAACAAACAATCACATTTTAAATGGGAGGAATGGAAATGAAGAAAAAAGTGCTTAGTGCTTTACTGTCCGCTACTCTGATTGTCAGCATGCTGGCAGGATGTGGCGGAAACAATGACAATCCTGCGGGAAATACTACACCGCAGCCGTCTCAGACCAGCGAACAGAAGCCGTCTGACACACAGGAGCCTGCAGCAGCAGAGGGCCAGGTGCTCAATATCTACTGCTGGAACAATGAGTTCAGAGATCGTGTGGTTGCCCTCTATCCCGGTTATGAGAAGATCGACGAGACCCACGGTACCATCGGCGATGTGTCCGTAGTGTGGAATGAGACTCCTAACAAAGATAATGCATACCAGAACAATCTGGACCAGAATCTGCTGAATCAGGAAAGTGCGGCAGCAGACAGCAAGATCGATATGTTCCTTGTTGAAGCTGACTACGCATTGAAGTATGTAAACTCCGATTATACTATGGCGGTTTCCGATCTCGGCATTAGCAGCTCAGATATCGCAAACCAGTACAAGTACACACAGGACGTGGTAACGGACTCCAACGGCGTCCTCAAGGGCCTTTCCTGGCAGGGCTGCCCCGGCGTTATGTTCTATAACCGCGAGGCTGCAAAAGAGATTTTCGGATCTGATGATCCCGCTACCGTTCAGGAGAACGTAAAGGATTGGGCTACCTTCAATGCTACTGCTAAGACGGTTGCCGACAAGGGCTACAAGATGGTATCTTCCGCAAATGATACTTACCGTACATATTCCAACAACGTATCATCTCCCTGGGTAGTTGACGGTAAGATCAATGTGGATGAGAATCTGATGAACTGGGTAAACGATTCCAAGGCACTGGTAGACGCAGGCTACACCGGAACTCATGATCTGTGGAGCGACGACTGGAGTGCAGGCTTCTTCCCTCAGGGTAAGGTATTCTGCTACTTCGGACCCGCATGGCTCGTAAACTACTCCATGTCCGCTGACAAGGAAGGCAGTATCGGCTTCAACGGCGGATGGGGCGCAACCGAAGGTCCTCAGGGCTTCTTCTGGGGCGGCACATGGATCTGTGCGGCAACAGGTACCGACAACCCGACTCTGGTGAAGGATATCATGCTGCAGATGACTACCAATGAAGAGATCATGACAGATATCGTTACCACTTATGATGATTTCGTAAACAACAAGCCCGCAATGGAGGCTATGGCGGCTGATCCTAATTACTCCAGCAAGGTGCTGGGAGGACAGAACCCTCTGGCTATGTACTGCGCAGGCGTGGACAGTCTGGATCTGAGCAACCTGAGCGATTACGATCAGGGTTGTAACGAGGAGTTCCAGAAGGCTATGAAGAACTACTTCGAGGGAAATGCCAGTCTGGATGAAGCAATGCAGATGTTCTACAAGGCCGTGGTTGAGAAATATCCTAACCTGACCTATTAATACAGAAAACAGTGGCTTAAACCGCACCTGCCTGCCTGGTCAGGTAGGTGCGGTTTTCCTCTAAACAAATGGGCAGGGCGTGCTGTTCATTTGAGATACAGAGCCGGCAGCAGGAGTTCTTTTGGATGATGCGGACGACTTTGCCGAAAGAAAAAATGCTGCGAGCTCTGTAGGACAGCATTAACGCAGTACTGCAGGCTTTGCCTGTGATATGAAGGACCAATAGGGATGGAGGTATGACTATGAAAAGTGCGCGGCGCGGAAAGGTTGTAAGCTATAACAAATGGGGCTACATCTTTTTGATTCCCTTTGTTGTAGTGTATCTGGTATTTTCACTGATTCCGTTGATTGATACGGTCTATAACAGCTTTTTTGAAAATTACCGCATAGGCCTGAACCAGGTTGGACCCAATTTTGTGGGGCTGGAGAATTTCAAGGCCATTTTTACCAGCGGCGAAGTGTGGATCTATGCAAAGAACACTATGATCATGTGGCTTTTGGGATTCGTGCCTCAGATCATCATATCGTTGCTTCTGGGGGCTTGGTTTTCGGATCCGTCCCTGCGGCTGAAGGGACAGCGGTTTTTTAAGACCGTGATCTATCTGCCCAATCTGATCATGGCATCTGCTTTCGCCATGCTGTTCTTTACCTTGTTTTCGGATGGCGGCCCCATCAACTCACTTATGATACAGACGGGATTGATCAGCACTCCATTTAAATTTATGTCGAATGTCTGGAGCACCAGATTTCTCGTAGCCACAATGAACTGTCTGATGTGGTTTGGAAACACAACGATTTTGTTGATGGCGGGTATGATGGGAATCGACACATCGCTGTTTGAGGCGGCCCAGGTGGACGGGGCAACTTCTACTCAGGTTTTCTTCAGAATTACGCTGCCGCTGCTTCGGCCGATTCTGATCTATGTGATGATGACTTCATTGATCGGCGGTCTGCAGATGTTCGATGTGCCGCAGATCTTGACCGGCGGTACCGGAGATCCCATGCGTTCCTCCATGACGCTGATCATGTATCTGAATAAGCATCTGTTCAGTAAAAACTACGGCATGGGCGGCGCATTGTCAGTGATTCTGTTTATGATAACCGGCGTACTGAGTCTGCTCGTATACAAAGTCTCAAATAAGAAAGAAACTTACTAGGAGGTGAAAGCATGAAAGTAAATGCAAACGGCCCTAAAAAGGGAATGGGGATTCATGCAAGACGGGGAGTCGCCTATGTTGTGCTGGCAATTATAACCGTGCTTTGCCTGTTCTGGTTCCTGTTGCTCTTTATCAATACGACCAGGTCGCACTCGGAACTGAATCAGGGATTTTCCATTATCCCCAGCAAGTATCTGTTTTCCAATATTCAGAAGCTGATTAAAATGGGCGAGCGTCTTCCGATTTTGACAGGTCTGTTAAACAGCCTGATCGTTGCGGCTCTGAGCGCAGTATTCTGTACATACTTCTCGGTGATGACGGCGTACGCTATTCATGCGTATGACTTCAGGCTCAAGAAGTTTATGTTTACCTTTATCCTGATGATCATGATGATTCCGACACAGGTTACCGCGCTGGGATTTCTGCAGCTGGTTTCCAGGATGAAGCTGGAGGATTCCTTTATTCCTCTGATCATTCCCAGTATTGCGGCTCCGGTGACTTTCTTCTATATGAAACAATACATGGACAGCGCGCTGCCATTGTCTCTGATCGAGGCAGCCCGGATAGACGGCTCGGGGGAGTTCCGTACCTTTAATGCCATTGTGATACCGCTGATGAAGCCGGCTATCGCCGTGCAGGCGATCTTCACCTTTGTGACGAGCTGGAACAATTACTTCACGCCTGCGCTGATCCTGCATGATCCTAAGAAGAGAACCGTGCCCATTTTGATCGCACAGTTGAGAAGCATGGACTGGTCCAATCTGGACACAGGTGTTGTTTACACTATGATCGGATTGTCAATCTTTCCGGTTATTCTGGTATATCTGTTCCTGTCCAAGTTCATTGTGCAGGGTGTGGCAATGGGCAGTGTGAAAGGTTAAAAGGGGTTTGGAAATAGATTAAATGATAATGTTTTAGCTCTGACGCAAGATCCGGAAGGCCATAAAACCTTCCGGATTTTGTGTTTTAAATTTCAGAATTTTCTGTTATTGCGTTTAAATGTCAGGATTTGCGTGAAAAACATGTATTTTTGAATTATAGAGTAAAGTTTTTGTCAGTTGACTAAGAGAAAATAGATAGAGAGTACCAGAATCCCTGTTATAATGGATTTGTCGAAGATCTAAAACAACAGGTGATGGAGGTACTCTCATGAAAAACATTG
>CATKXY010000019.1 GCA_949840915.1 uncultured Lachnospiraceae bacterium
AGGAGAAGGATGTCAACTTTACAGGTGCGGATGTGAGAAATGGTATGACGGCAGTCATCTCCATCAAGCATCCCGACCCCAGATTTGAGGGCCAGACCAAGACGAAGCTGGACAATCAGGATGCCGCCAAGGTGGTGAGTAAGATCACCGGAGATGAGATCGTGCGTTTTTTCGACCGCAATCTGGAGACCTTAAAGGCTATCATCGGCTGTGCCGAGAAGGCGGCAAAGATTCGCAAGGCAGAGGAGAAGGCCCGCACAAATATGCTTTCCAAACAAAAATTCTCCTTTGACTCGAACGGAAAGCTGGCCAACTGTATCTCCAGGGATGCCGCGAAGTGTGAGATTTTTATCGTGGAGGGAGATTCGGCAGGCGGCAGCGCCAAGACGGCGAGAGACCGGAATTATCAGGCGATCCTGCCCATTCGCGGAAAAATCCTGAACGTGGAGAAAGCCAGCATTGACAAGGTGCTGGCCAGCGCTGAGATCAAGACCATGATCAATGCCTTTGGATGCGGCTTCTCGGAAGGCTATGGCAATGACTTTGACATCACCAGACTGCGCTATGACAAGATCATCATCATGACGGATGCGGATGTGGACGGCGCACATATCTCAAATCTGTTGCTGACCTTTTTTTACCGGTTTATGCCGGAACTGATCTTTGAGGGGCATGTTTATATCGCGATGCCGCCCCTGTATAAAGCAATGCCCGCAAAGGGAGAGGAAACGTATCTCTACGACGACAAAGCGCTGGAGAGATATCGTAAGACTCACAAGGGCTCCTTTACACTGCAGCGCTACAAGGGCTTGGGAGAGATGGATGCCTCCCAGCTGTGGGAGACTACGCTGGATCCGGAGCGCAGGCTGTTAAAGCGGGTGGAGATCGAAGATGCCCGCATGGCCAGTGAAATGACGGAGCTGCTTATGGGAACCGAGGTTCCTCCCCGCAGAGCGTTTATCTATGCCCATGCACAGGACGCAGAGCTGGATATTTAGATACATTCCCGTTAATGTCACAGACTGTAAAAAGACCTCTCAGGAGAAAACGATGCACAGCAGAGAAAATGAAAAGAATAAAAGCGACAGTATGTATAATACGAATTCTGAGCGGAAGATAAAAGGACGCATCTGTTTTATCGCTCTCTTTACCTTGCTGGCGCTTGCCATAGTCGAATGCATCCTGTTTCTCTACGACGGCCATGTGGAGGAGATTCATATCGGCAATGATTTTCTGGCTTTTGCTCCCGTGTACAACCGCAGCGGTTCCTGGCTGCACGGGCGGTTAAATCTCGGTTACCGGCCGGATATCCTGTTTGCGGAACATATGATCACTCTGTTTATACTCTGGTTTTTGTCCCGCTTTACGGATTTTATCAGCATGATACTGGGGATGAGCAGGCGTTGGAGCCTTTTTGTGGATCTGACGACGGCGGCCACGCTGGCTCGTCTGATCAATGTGATCCGGGGAAAATATACCTTGGACTATGTCTATATAGGCTGCCTGCACGCCACCTATGATCTGGTGGATATCTATCTTGGCATCGGCCTCCTTTTCCTGTGTATCTGGGTGACTTTAGCCGAGATCAGGACTTTCCGGCTCAAGAAACAGGTTACCCGGGGCATGAGCTTTTGGGGTCGCATGCGATGGGAGCTTGTACTCACGGGCAACGCCTGCAGGGCCCCGTTTATCAGAACGGCAAAATGGAAAGAAATTCAGGATCGCTATGAGTATCATCTAAGAGAGAATGAACAGTCACTTGAGAATAGTTTATGACGACGGAGATTCATGTATGACGACGGAATTCATCAGAGAAC
Organism: uncultured Lachnospiraceae bacterium; assembly: GCA_949840915.1. Classification (GTDB taxonomy): domain Bacteria; phylum Bacillota; class Clostridia; order Lachnospirales; family Lachnospiraceae; genus Acetatifactor. Next base: position 1,818 of record CATKXY010000019.1, read on the forward strand.
AGTTGTTTGAGCTGCAGGATGCGGAATACAAAGCTTTTCATGCCCGGCTGATTCCCACAGTGAATCCCGGGCTGATCATCGGGGTGCGGACGCCGGAGCTCAGAAAGCTTTCCAAAAAGCTGTGGAAAAAGGGAGAGACCGGTGCATTTATGGCCGAGCTTCCGCATTACTATTATGAAGAAAACAATCTGCACGGATTCTTCATCGAACAGATCAAAGACTATGACACCTGTTTGGAAGCCCTGAACGCATTTCTGCCCTATGTGGACAACTGGGCCACCTGTGATTTGATGTCTCCCAAGGCACTGGCCCGGCATAAGGACCGGCTGCTGCTTCAGATCAGGATCTGGCTGGCCTCGGGGCACACCTATACGGTGCGTTTCGCCATCGGGATGCTCATGCGGTATTTTCTGGACGAAGACTTTGAAGACAGTTATCTGGATCTGGTGGCAGAAGCAGAGTCAGAGGAATACTACATTAATATGATGCGCGCATGGTATTTTGCCACAGCGCTGGCAAAGCAGTACGATGCTGCGCTTGCCGTGATTGAAAGCGGTAGGCTGGATATCTGGACCCACAACAAAGCCATACAGAAAGCGGTGGAGAGTTATCGGATCACGGCACAGCAGAAGACCTGTCTGCGGAGCCTGAGACGCAATCCGAGAACAGAGCAGCACAAATATAAGTGATAAGAGGAACAACATGAACGAGAACGACAGAATCATACGAACCGAATATTCCGAGGAGATGCAGAAATCTTTTATCGACTATGCCATGAGTGTGATCATAGCCCGCGCGCTGCCGGATGTGAGGGACGGGTTAAAGCCTGTGCAGAGAAGAACTCTCTATGACATGCATGAGCTGGGCATCCGTTATGACAGACCCTATAGAAAGAGCGCCCGTATCGTGGGTGATACCATGGGTAAATACCATCCTCACGGGGACAGTTCCATCTATGAGGCGCTGGTGGTGATGACACAGGATTTCAAAAAGGGCATGCCGCTGGTGGACGGCCACGGCAATTTCGGCAATATCGAGGGAGACGGAGCCGCCGCCATGCGTTATACGGAGGCCAGACTGCAGAAGATCACTCAGGAGGCTTTCCTGGCTGATCTGGACAAGGATGTGGTTGATTTTGTCCCGAACTTTGACGAGACCGAGAAGGAGCCCTCCGTGCTTCCTGTGCGGATCCCGAATCTTCTGGTCAACGGCTCCGAGGGTATCGCTGTGGGAATGACAACCAATATTCCTCCGCACAATCTGGGAGAGGTGATCGATGCCGCCAAGGCTTATATGATGAACGAATCCATCACCGACCGGGAACTGCTCCGGTATCTGAAGGGACCGGATTTCCCCACCGGGGGAATCGTCATCAACAAGGATGAGCTTCCCGAGATCTATGCGACCGGTACAGGAAAGATCAAGCTCCGCGGCAAGGTGGAATATGAGCGTGTAAAGGGCGGGAAGACCAATGTGGTGATCACGGAGATTCCGTATACCATGGTGGGAGCCAATATCTCCAAATTTCTCTCGGATGTGGCCGCCCTGTCCGAGACCAAGAAAACACAGGATATCGTGGATATCTCCAATCAGTCCTCCAAGGAGGGCATCCGCATCGTCATAGAGCTCCGAAAAGATGCCGACGCAGAGAATTTCGTGAACATGCTCTATAAAAAGACGCGTCTGGAAGATACCTTCGGCGTTAATATGCTGGCCATCTCAGACGGCAGACCGGAGACCATGGGGCTCAGGCAGATCATCAAGGCCAATGTGGATTTTCAGTATGAGATCGCCACGCGCAAATATACCAATCTGCTGGCCCGTGAACTGGAGCGCAGAGAGGTGCAGGAGGGGCTGATCAAGGCCTGCAATGTCATTGATCTGATCATTGAGATTCTAAGAGGCTCCAAAGACCGCAGCATGGCAAAGGCCTGTCTGGTGGAAGGGAAAGTGGAGGGCATCAAGTTTAAATCCAAGGAATCCCGGATCATGGCTGCACAGCTTTGTTTTACGGAGAGACAGGCCAATGCCATTCTTGAGATGCGCCTGTACAAGCTCATAGGCCTGGAACTGGAGGCTCTGATCAATGAGCACGAGGAGACCATGGCCAATATCTATCGCTATGAGGATATTCTGGAGCGCAGGGATTCCATGGCGCAGGTAATCATGAATGAGCTGGACGGCTATAAAAAAGAATTCGGGCGTCCCCGCAGGACAGTCATTGAAAACGGTCAGGAGGCCGTGTATAAGGAAAAGGAGCTGGAGGAGATGGAGGTCATGTTCCTCATGGACCGCTTCGGCTATGTGAAGACCATCGATCTGACTGCTTACGAGCGCAATAAGGAGGCGGCGGACGCAGAGAATAAATTTGTTTTCCCCTGCAAAAATACCGGCAGGATCTGCCTTTTCACGGATATCGGGCAGATGCACACCGTCAAGGTGACCGATCTGCCTTTCGGAAAATTCAGGGACAAGGGCGTCCCCATCGACAATGTGAGCAATTACAGCTCCGAGAAGGAACAGCTGGTCTATATCACCAGTCAGTCCGAGCTGAATCTGAAGCAGGTTCTGTTTGTCACAGCCCAGTCCATGATGAAGATCGTGGACGGCGGTGAGTTCGACGTGTCCAAGCGCACGGTGGCCGCCACCAAGCTGAACGAAGGCGACACGGTGTTGAGTGTCGTCACGCTCTATGAACAGAAGCAGATCGTGCTTCAGTCCAAAAACGGATACTTCCTACGGTTTTCCGTGGAAGAGATTCCCGAGAAAAAGAAGGGGGCAGTGGGAGTCCGCGGTATGAAACTCGGCGCCGGAGACAGTCTTGAGGCCGTGTACTACACACAGAGTTCTGCGGAGACCACAATTCCCTACAAGTCTAAGAACCTCTCGCCAAATCAGATCAAGCCGGGCAAAAGAGACGGAAAAGGTGTGAAAATCCGCGCCTGATCATCGGCAGAGACAGTGAAAATATCCAAACAGATTGGAGAATCATATGAGAGTGATAGCCGGCACAGCCAGAAGTCTTCCGCTCAGAGCCCCCGAGGGCATGGATACCCGTCCCACCACAGACCGCATCAAAGAAACGCTTTTTAATATCCTGCAGCCCCATCTGGCGGACTGCGTGTTTGTGGATCTTTTCAGCGGCAGCGGCGGAATCGGCATTGAGGCTTTAAGCCGCGGTGCGCAAAAAGCATATTTTATCGAACAGGCTCCGCGGGCAGTAGCCTGCATTCAACAAAATCTTACATTTACGAAACTGGCGGAACGTGGTATAGTGATAAAACAGGATGCGCTTGCAGCGCTGTGCGGCATTCGGGAGGAACGGGTGGATATCCTCTTTATGGATCCGCCCTATTGTCAGGATTATGAAAAGCGTGTTCTGGAGCTTTCCGCAGGACTTCCCTGGATGACAGAAGACACTCTGATCGTGACGGAGGCAGATCTGCACACCGGTTTCGATTATCTGGAAGCGCTCGGCTATGAACTGATAAAGGAAAAACGCTATAAGACAAATAAACACCTGTTTCTGCGCAGAGCGAAGATAAATCCGTAAACAGGACCGTGATTGTCAGCGCTGCCTGTAACGGCAGGATTGGAAGGTTGGACAAAAATGAAGAGAGCTGTTTATCCGGGGAGCTTTGACCCCATGACTTACGGACATCTGGATATTATCAAGCGGGCCGCCCAGACATTTGACGAATTGACGGTCAGCGTGCTCAATAATAAAGTAAAGACACCGTTGTTTTCTGTGGAAGAACGTGTTAAGATATTAAGGGAAGCGACCAGAGATCTTCCCAATGTTAAAGTGGACAGCTTCAGCGGTCTGCTGATTAACTATGCAGCGGAAAATGATTTTCATATCTCGGTTCGGGGACTGCGCGCGATCACGGATTTCGAATATGAATTACAGATTGCCCAGACTAACAGCAAGCTTTCCAAGGGAAAGCTGGACACTATTTTTCTTACAGCCCGCCTGGAATACGCATATCTGAGTTCCTCCAGCGTGAAAGAGATCGCAAGCTTTGGCGGCGATGTCAGTGAATGCGTACCGGATTTTGTGGCGGAAATGATGTATGAAAAGTATAACCGGAATCATAAAGGAGAGGTAAATGAGTAGCAGAATTGAACAGCTTATCGATGAGATGGAAGAATACATCGAAAATTGTAAGCCTAAGTTCATGTCCAATACAGACATTATCGTGAATAAGGAAGAGATAGACGAGCTGCTGCGGGAGCTTCGCATGAAGACTCCCGATGAGATCAAACGATATCAGAAAATTATCAGCAATAAAGAGGCCATTCTGCAGGATGCCCGCGACAAGGCTGAGGCATTGATCAACGAAGCTACCGTACATACCAACGAGCTGATCAACGAGCACGAGATTATGCAGCAGGCTTATGCACAGGCAAACGAAGTAGTCACCATGGCCACGGCACAGGCGCAGGATATCCTGGACAATGCGATCCTGGAAGCCAATGCCGTGCGCAGTGCGGCTGTACAGTATATGGACGATATGCTCATTCACCTGGAGAATATCATCACAGCCTCCACACAGTCCGCCACCAGCAATTATGAGAATCTCGTGGGTTCCCTGAACCAGTACCGGGATATCATTCAGTCCAATCGCAGGGAGCTGCACCCCGTGGAAGATCTGGAGACAGTGATTCTGGACGATTCCGATCAGGGGCCGGACGTGATTTCCTGACAGGACAGAATCATTCTTTCAATAGATTCATAAAAACCAGTTTTCGGCTTATGAAAGCTGGTTTTTGCGATTAAAGAAGCGATTGGAACATTATGGGAGAATCAGAACATGAAAATGCGAAGTATAAGAATCCTCAGTTTTCTTTTTGCAGTTTGTGTATTTGCAACCTGCGTGCTTGCGGGGGCGCTCACATCGACCCTGTCCGTCCGTGCCGCCGACAGGGTGCAGCCGGTGGAGGATGAGGTTGTCATCGTGATCGATCCCGGACACGGCGGAAGCAATCTGGGCACACAGTCAGGTCATACCATTGAAAAAGATATGACCATGATAACTGCGATGACCATGTATCAGGAACTGAAAAAGTATGACAATGTACAGGTTTATATGACCCACACGGATGACAGAGATATGTCTCTGAAGGAAAGAGCCGAGTTTGCCGCCGGAGTGGAAGCGGATTTTCTCTTCAGTATACACTACAATGCCTCAGAAAATCACACGATGTATGGCACGGAGGTCTGGATATCCTGCGAAAAGCCCTACAATGCCTACGGATATCAGTTTGGCTGTCTGCATCTGCAGGCAATGCAGGAAAAAGGGCTTTTCCTGCGCGGCGTAAAAAACCGCATGAATAACGAAGGAACGGATTATTATGGCATCATCCGGGAGGCTGCGGCACTCTCGGTACCTGCTCTGATCATCGAACACTGTTATGTAGACGAGGAGCGGGATGCGGAATACATTCAAAACGAGGAGGGATTTGCGGAATTCGGACGGATAGACGCTCTATCTGTAGCTAAGTATTTCGGTCTCAAAAGCAGCGCCCTGGGAGTGGATTACAGCGAGGAGGCCACAAAGCTTCAGCCGGCCTCCGCGGATAGTCTGGTGAAGTATACTCTGATGGACGATACCTCCCCTGATGTCTGCGAGATAGAGCTGCAGGAATGCGACTATGATACCGGGGAAGTACGCCTGACCGTCCGGGCGGCTGATTATGATACCCCGCTGATCTACTATAATTACAGTATTGACAGCGGACAGAGCTGGTCACGGCTGGAGAGCTGGCCGGGGAGCAATGCTCTGACCGGAGAATATACGGATACCTTTCAGCTGGATCTGACCATTCCGGGAGGTGTCCGGCCCAATATCGTGCTTCGGGCATATAATCTGGCGGACCTCTACACCAGCAGCAATACGCTGGCATTTGAACAGGCCTTTGCCAGACAGACCGGACCCGGCGAAGAAGAAAGCGGGGAACCGCAGGAGTCTGTCCCGGCCGCCGCACCGCTTGATCACACCCGCAAATCCATAGGAACCACCACCTTTATGCCTGTGGCCGATGAGGCTGTGGAGGATACCACGGTGGGCATTCTTACATTTCTGAAACTCTGTCTGGCCTTTGTGATCGTATTGTTTTTTATTGTATTGACCACACAGTTAGTCAATTACCGAAGAAGATGGAATCGGAGACACAGGAGATAGTAGCCCGCGGTAAGTGCCGTAAGTATCAGCTTGTGCAGCACATAATCGCCGATGGACAAATCCGTATGTCCGATACAGGTATAGGTCTGTGCAATGCAGGAAAATCCGCCGAAAGGCAGAAGAATCAGGGAATAGAGCGGCATCAGGTCTCCGAGGAGCTTCAGGCCTCCCGTGATCTCCAAAAGCGGCGCCAGCCCGCGCGGTGTGTGTCCAAGCGTCAGATGGGGCAGAAGCATCAGCAGATTAAAGAGCACCATATATCCTCCCAGCATGAGCATGCTCTGCAGAGAGGCACGGATAGACTCGTCCAGAGCGCCAAGCAGTTTCTGAGTGCGGGCAGCCTGCATATTTTGAGATGCGGACGCTGTCCGTGTGCCGGCTCTCTCGTATAGATTTCGATAGCGGGTATACCGCAGCAAAAGACCGTACAGGAGCGGAATACCATACATGCCGAACAGGCAGGGAGCCATCTGTCTGCAGCCGGTCAGGGGCAGTGCAAAGCTCACAAAATAGACCGGACCGATATTGTTGCAGAAGGCCAGCAGAAAAGCGCCCTCATCCCTGCTCAGCTTTCCGCGCTCATACAGATCGGCCACGCATTTCGCCCCCATGGGGAAACCGCACATAAATCCCATGATCATCACATAGCACACATTGCGGCTCACATGAAACAGCGGCCTGACAAAGGGATAGACCAATGTGGTAAACCCCTCAGTGAGCCCCATGCGGATCAGAGTGCCTGAGAGTATCATAAAGGGCATCAGCGTCGGGATCATATTTCGATACCAGAGCTCCAGACCTGTGAAGGCATAATAGAGACTCAGCCTGGAATTTGTGAGGATACAGAAGGTAAGCAGCAAAAATACGGCTGTATAAAGCAGATTGACGGCTTTTTGCCGTATTTTGCAAACAAAGCGGGATTCCTGATTTTTGCGCATAAGACTTTTCCACAGACAGGGACAGTTAATTATATATATGACACAGAAGGGATAAGACATGCGTCTGGACAAATTTTTATGCCAATTGAATAAAGGAAGCCGCACAGAAGTGAAGAATCTGATCCGCAGCGGACAGGTGACTGTAAACGGCGCGCCCGTCATGTCGCCGGAACACCGGGTGGACGAAAACATGGACTGTATTGTCTGCCGTGGAGAGCTTCTGCGCTATCAGGCCCATATCTACTATATGCTGAATAAACCCCGGGGCGTGGTGTCAGCCACAAAAGACCGCTCAGATAAGACGGTGCTGGATCTGCTGCTTCCTGTGCTTGCAGAGCAGGACAAAAAACGGGGGATTGCTCCCGTGGGACGGCTGGACAAGGATACGGAGGGACTTTTGCTGCTCACGGACGACGGTATGCTGGCCCACGAACTCCTCTCTCCCGGCAGACATGTGAATAAGACTTATCTGACGGAGACGGCGAAAGAGCTCTCCGGGACGGATATTCTGGCGCTTGAGACGGGTGTGGATATCGGAGAGAAGCGAAAGACACTGCCCGCCGCCGTGGAGGTTCTGGAACCGAAGCTCATCAGGCTCACGATCCATGAAGGGAAATTCCATCAGGTGAAGCGTATGCTGCAGGCCGTAAACAACGAAGTCGTTGCGCTGAAGCGGGTGGGCTTTGGCCCGCTCGTGCTGGACGAAACACTTTCACCCGGAGCCGCAAGGCCGCTGACGGAGGAGGAGATCCATGCCCTGCGGTCCCGTCCGGCCGTCCGGCCTCCCGTGCTGGATGATATTGAAGCCGTGATCTTTGATCTGGACGGCACGCTGGTTGACTCCATGTGGATCTGGCATGATATCGATGCGGAATACCTGGGAAAATATGACATTCCGATCCCCGACAGACTGCAGACGGATATCGAGGGCATGAGCTTTGACGAAGTCGCCGTCTATTTTAAAGAGCGCTTTGCCATCCCGGACACTCCGGAGCAGATCAAAGATAGCTGGAATACAATGGCATGGGACAAATATGAGCGGGAAGTACTCCTGAAACCGGGGGTGAAAGCATTTCTGGATGCCTGCAGGTCAAGAGGGATCAAGCTTGGTATCGCCACCAGCAATTCCAGAAAGCTTTTGGACAATATCTCGCAGGTTCACGGACTGACCGATTACTTTGCCTGTACTCTGACAGGCTGTGAGATCACAAAAGGAAAACCCGCCCCGGATATCTATCTGGCGGTGGCAGAAAAACTGGGCGTGCGTCCCGAGCGCTGCCTGGTGTTCGAGGACATCATCCCGGGGATCATGGCAGGGAAAAATGCCGGTATGAAGATATGTGCCGTGGAGGACACCTATTCCGCAGATATCCGCGCACAGAAGCAGTATCTGGCGGACTATTATATCTCGGATTACACAGAGATCCCTCTTTGAGGATCTGAAAGAAACGGGCGGATTTTATTCTGACCGGTCAATAGAGGATAAAGGAGTACAGGAATTTGGATAATTCGGGATTTCTGCCTGTCAGCGCCGCCGATATGGCGGAGCGGGGAATCAGACAACTGGATTTTGTCTATGTGACGGGGGATGCCTATGTGGATCATCCCTCCTTCGGTCATGCCATCATCAGCCGCGTCTTGGAATCCCATGGCTACAGTGTGGGTATGATCGCCCAGCCCGACTGGAAGGATGAAAAGAGCGTCACCATTCTGGGGCGTCCCAAACTTGCCTTTCTGGTCTCAGGCGGCAATATGGACAGTATGGTGAATCATTATTCCGTCTCTAAAAAACGCAGGTCCCATGACGCTTACACGCCGGGAGGAGTGATGGGAAAGCGCCCGGATCACGCCACGGCGGTCTATGGCAATCTGATCCGCAAAAGCTATCGGGATGTGCCCATTATCATCGGAGGCATCGAGGCCAGCCTGCGTCGCATGGCCCATTATGATTACTGGTCGGACAGCTTTAAGCGTTCTATTCTCCTGGACAGTCAGGCCGATCTGATATCCTATGGCATGGGAGAGAAATCCATTCTGGAGATTGCGGACGCGCTCGCTTCCGGAATCGCAGTGCGGGATATCTCCTTTATTCCGGGCACGGTCTACAAGACAAAGGATATATCCGGCATTTATCAGGGAATCACGCTGCCCTCATACGATGATATGAGAGCTGACAGGACGCTCTATGCCAAAAGCTTTATGACGCAGTATGAAAATACGGACTCCTGCACGGGAAAGCCTCTGATCGAGCCCTATCCGGGAGGCGCGTATGTGGTGCAGAATCCTCCCCAGCCTCCGCTCACCACGGAGGAGATGGACGCCGTGTATGCGCTTCCCTATATGCGCAGATGGCATCCCTCCTACGACAGCCAGGGCGGTGTACCGGCCATAGCGGAGATCAAATATTCACTGATCAGCAATCGCGGGTGCTTCGGAGGCTGCAGCTTCTGCGCTCTGACATTTCATCAGGGACGCACGGTACAGGTGCGAAGCCATTCGTCCATTCTGGAAGAGGCAAAGCTGCTCACGCAGGAGCCGGATTTTAAGGGCTATATCCATGATGTAGGCGGACCTACGGCCAACTTCAGACATCCCTCCTGCGAAAAACAGCTCACAAAGGGAGTGTGCCGTCACAGACAATGCCTGTATCCCAAGCCCTGTGCCAATCTCAGGGCGGATCACGCCGATTATCTGAAGCTGCTGAGGGCGCTGAGGGCGCTTCCGGGCGTAAAAAAGGTCTTCATCCGTTCGGGCATCCGCTTTGATTACCTTCTGGCGGACCCGGACGATACCTTCTTCCGGGAGCTGGTGGAACACCATGTCAGCGGCCAGCTGAAGGTTGCGCCGGAACATATTGCAGACGCGGTGCTGTGCCGCATGGGTAAGCCGGAAAATGCGGTGTATGAACGCTTCACGGCAAAGTACAAAAAGTTGAATGAGAAGCTGGGGAAAAAACAGTTTCTCGTTCCGTATCTCATGTCCTCCCATCCCGGCTCCACACTGAAAGAGGCCATCGCACTAGCGGAATATCTGCGGGATCTGGGCTATATGCCGGAGCAGGTGCAGGATTTTTACCCGACGCCCTCCACACTGTCTACAGTGATGTACTACACAGGACTGGATCCCCGGGATATGAAACCGGTGTATGTATGCCGGAACCCTCACGAGAAAGCCATGCAGCGGGCACTGATCCAGTACCGCAGCCCCAAGAACTATGACTTGGTATACGAAGCTCTGACGCAGGCTCACAGGGAAGATTTGATCGGTTTCGACAAAAAATGTCTGATACGTCCCAGGAGATTGTCCGCAGAACAAAAAAGCACCGCGGATACGAGATCCCGAAAACCGGAGCGGAAAAAGAAAAGAACCATCAGGAATACGCATAAGAAAAAAGGAGAAAGGGGAAATTAAAGCAAAAACCCAATGGGATAATAGAAACCGCATTCAAATTAAAAAGGAGAAGCAATCATGAATATTGTAATCATCACCGGAGCGTCCTCCGGGATCGGCCGGGAATTTGTGCGGCGCATGGATCGGTCCTTTGATTCCATCGATCAGTTCTGGCTGGTGGCGAGAAGCCGCGATAAGCTCACGGAACTGGCAGCCGGCCTGCGTCACAAGAGCCGGATTTTCGCCATAGATGTAACAAGCAATGTGCAGCTTGAACGGCTTGAAACGGCAGTCCGAAGAAGCAATGCCAAAGTGCGCATGCTGATCAACTGTGCGGGCTATGGTATTATGGGCGCCTTCGCAGAACAGGACCGAAAATCAGAAACCGGAATGGTACGCTTAAACTGTGAGGCATTGACCAATATCACACATCGCATGATACCCTATATGAGACGCGGAAGCCGTATCATCCAGATGGCTTCCAGCGCGGCATTTCTGCCCCAGACCGATTTTGCGGTGTATGCCGCCAGCAAAGCTTATGTGCTCCGTTTTTCACAGGCACTGGGAGAAGAACTGCGGGATCTGGGCATCTATGTGACCAGTGTATGTCCGGGACCTGTGGATACTCCCTTTTTTGATATTGCGGAGCGGACAGGCAAAACCCTTGCCATCAAGAAGTTCACCATGGTACAGCCGGACAAGGTGGTGGAGAAGGCCCTGCGTGACTCCCTGCACAGACGAACCAAATCCGTTTACAGCCTGCCCATCAAGGGCGTAGAGCTGTTGGCCGGGATCGTACCGCATCAACTGGCGCTGAAATGTATGAAGAAACTGAAAATCCTGAACGAGGGGATCAAATAGATCCATAAAATACAGATACAGGAATATGGAGAAATAGGATGAAGCTTTCGAGACTGTTCTTTAATGACGATTTTAAAGGCACAAAGGATTACCTGAAGATACAGGGCCGCTATGAGCTGGCCCGCACGATTCTGTATTTTGCCATATCCTTAAGCCTGTTTATCGCGGGAATCGCAGCCACGGGGGACCGCATGAATCTGTTGACCATCGTGGCTGTGCTGGGCTGTCTGCCCGCCTGTAAGAGCGCCATTGACGCTTTTATGTTTCTGCGCTACAAGGGCTGCAGCCCTGAACATGCCGATGCGATCGAGGCACATATGGAAGGTCTCTGCGGGCTCTATGACAGGATATTTACCTCTTATGACAAAAACTTCCAGGTGGCCCATATCACTGTTAAGGGCAACACCCTCTGCGGCTATACTCAGGATAACGCGTTCGACGAGCAGAAATTCAACAGTCACATCACGGATATTCTCAAGAAGGACGGCTTCAGGGATGTGTCCGTGAAAATTTTCGGCGATATCAATAAATATACGACACGTCTGGAACAGTTAAAGGAGCTGGATGCGGAGGAACGCAATACTTCGGGGATCATCAATACATTAAACAGCGTGTCGCTGTAGCGCAAAATCACAAGAGGAAACAAAATGCAGGAGATGACCGTGGGCTCCAATCAGGCCGGACAGCGATTGGACAAATTTTTGCATAAATGTCTGCCGGAGGCGCAAAACAGCTTTTTATACAAAATGCTGCGCAAAAAAAACATCATATTGAACGGCAAAAAGGCGGAGGGAAGGGAAATTCTCCGGCAGGGAGACGTGGTGCGGATGTTTTTTGCCGAGGAGACTTTTTTGAAATTTTCGGGACAGGCCGCTCAGAACTTCCTGTGCGCTCAGTCCTCCCGGCCGGACGTTTGCCCGGGCGGCAGCGCATATATCACCGCATACAGGCAGCTCAAGGGTATCTCTGTGATCCATGAGGATCAGAACTGGCTGATTTTAAATAAACCCGCAGGCGTCTTATCACAGAAAGCAAAGGACTCGGATATGAGCCTGAACGAATGGCTCATCGGATACCTGCTGGAGACAGGAGCCATCGACGCCGTCGGGCTTTGCACCTTTAAGCCCTCCGTATGCAATCGTCTGGACCGCAATACCAGTGGTCTGGTGCTGTGCGGCAAGACTCTTTCCGGTACGCAGACCTTGAGCGCAGCAATCCGCGAGAGACGGATCTCCAAATTCTACAGGACGATCTGTGTGGGAAAACTGCGGGAAAAAGTACGGCTGGACGGATATCTGCAAAAGGATACACGGGCCAATAAGGTGGATATTCTGACCGGGGATACCGCATGGGACCACTCGTCTGATCCGGCACACATACAGGAAAAGACTGCTTCTGCAGTCAGCACCATCTGTTGCCCCCTTGCGTCCACAGATCACTATACCCTGCTGGAAGTGGAACTGATCACCGGGAAGACCCATCAGATCAGGGCGCATCTGGCGAGCATCGGCCACCCGCTGATAGGAGATTACAAATACGGCGATCGAAACATAAACGATATGCTGAAGACACAGTACGGTCTGGAACACCAGCTTCTGCATGCATACAAAATCATAATACCTGAATGTGAGAGAGCGTTCATTGCCCCATATCCCCGGCAGTTTGAGATTTTGTCAAAGGATCTAGGACTCTGAATCAGGGCTGACATTCTGCGAAGGATAAGGGAAATAAAATGGCAACATGGAAATCCAGGGGATTGCGCGGCTCGACCTTAGAGGACATGATAAACCGCACCAATGAAAAATATATGGAGGCCGGACTGGCGCTGATCCAGAAGGTACCCACGCCCATCACACCCATCAAAATTGACAAGGAATCCCGACATATCACCCTGGCTTATTTTGAGAAGAAGAGTACTGTGGACTATATCGGCGCAGTACAGGGAATCCCTGTGTGTTTTGACGCCAAGGAATGTGCGGCGGATACGTTTGCACTACAGAATATCCACGAACATCAGGTAGAATTCATGCGCCGGTTTGAAAAACAAGGCGGCATCGCTTTCTTTCTGATCTACTATACTCACAAAGATCTGCTCTATTACCTGCCGTATGAGATGCTGGATTTTTTCTGGCAGAGAGCCGGGGCAGGCGGGCGCAAGAGCTTCCACTTTGATGAGCTCAACCCGGACTATATCCTGCCGGCAAAGCATGGAATCCTGGTACCTTATCTGGATGCCCTGCAGAAGGATCTGGAGGATAGAGAGTAGGGGTAGTCCGTATTACGGCACAATTCCCGAATTTGCAATTTAATGCCTGTTTTGCTATAATAAAAGTCAAGATTGACAGAGTCGTTTTTTTTCTGTATACTACAAAATAGTTTATTTCTCTAAATCAGCGCTATGGTAGTGCGTTAATTTGCTAAAGCGCCGTACTGAGTTACCATACTGAATTAAAGGACGGTTTGTATATGAGCAAAAAGCTGCTGCACACCCCCGAGGGCGTGCGAGACATTTACGGGAAGGAATATGCGAGAAAGCTGCAGGCGGAGCAGAAAATACATGAAATCATTTTCTCCTATGGCTATGAAGATATTCAGACTCCCACCTTTGAGTTTTTTGATGTGTTTTCCCGGGAGATCGGGACGACGCCCAGCAAAGAATTATATAAATTTTTTGACAAAGAGGGCAACACCCTTGTGCTGCGTCCGGATTTTACGCCTTCCATGGCCCGGTGCGCGGCCAAGTATTTTATGGAAGCGCTCGATCCTATCCGTTTCAGTTATCTGGGCAGCACCTTCACGAACACCTCCAGCCTGCAGGGAAAGCTAAAGGAAGTGACCCAGATGGGAGCTGAGCTGATCAATGATGCGTCGGTGGAAGCGGATGCGGAGATGATCAGTCTTGTGATCGAGTCATTGAAAAACACAGGCCTCAAGCGATTTCAGGTTGCCATCGGGCAGGTGGAGTATTTTAAGGGACTGTGTCAGGAAGCCGGACTCGACGAGGAGACAGAATATGATCTGCGCAGTTGTATCTCGGGCAAGAATTTCTTTGCAGCCCAGGAGCTTTTGGAGGAGAGAAATGTGCAGGAGCCGTATCGCAGCGTGTTGTTAAAGGTAGCGGATATGTTTGTCAGCATGACCTCTCTGGGCGAGGCGAGAAAGCTTGTACATAATCAACGCTCTCTGGCTGCCATCGACAGGCTGGAACAGCTCTATGAGGTTTTAAAGTGCTATGGAGTGGAGGAATATATTTCCTTTGATCTCGGTATGCTCAGCAAGTACAATTATTATACAGGCGTCATTTTCAAGGCTTATACCTACGGCGTGGGCGATGCAGTGGTAAAAGGCGGCAGATACGATAATCTGCTGCAGCGGTTCGGCAAAGAGGCGCCGGCCGTCGGCTTCGTGGCCGTCATCGACGATATCATGGAAGCTCTGGACCGTCAAAAGACAGAGCCGGAATCCTGCGCCCCAAAGACCAGGCTCACCTACCGGCGCGGAGACCGGGCTGATTTTCAGGAAAAACTGTCCCGCGCAAGAATCCTGCGGTCTGAGGGAAGAGCGGTGGAGCTGGTGAGAGAGGACTGAGGTACAGGAGGCATGAAAGGATGACGGATAAACAATATCTGACTTTTGCTCTGGGGAAGGGGCGCCTTGCAAATAAGACTCTGGAGCTTTTTGAGGAGATCGGTATCACCTGCGAGGAGATGAAGGACAAGAGTTCCCGCAGATTAATCTTTGTAAATGAAGACTTAAAGCTTCGGTTCTTTCTGGCCAAGGGACCGGATGTACCAACCTATGTGGAGTATGGAGCCGCAGATATCGGCGTGGTGGGGAGAGATACCATTCTGGAGGAAAACAGGAATGTGTACGAAGTACTGGATCTGGGTTTCGGCAGATGCCGCATGTGTGTCTGCGGCCCGGCTTCGGCGAAAGAGCTTCTCAAACACCATGAGCGCATCCGTGTAGCCAGCAAGTATCCCAATATTGCAAAAGATTATTTCTACAATAAAAAGCATCAGACCGTGGATATCATCAAGCTGAACGGCTCAGTGGAGCTTGGTCCTCTGGTGGAACTCTCTGATGTGATCGTGGATATCGTGGAGACCGGTTCTACCCTGCGCGAGAACGGGCTGGATGTACTGGAGGAGGTATGTCCGTTGTCCGCCAGGATGATCGTCAATCCGGTGAGCATGCAGATGGATTCCGAGCGCATCCGCAATCTGGTCAGCCGGATCCGCGCAAAACTGAACGCACAGTAAGCAAAGGAGTATATTCTATATGAGAATCGTGGAATTAACCCGGGATACCAGAAAAGATATTCTGAATGATCTGTTAAAGCGCAGCCCAAATCACTATGGACAATACGAAGCTGCCGTGGGCGGGATCGTGGAAAACGTAAAAAATCAGGGCGATCAGGCTGTGTTTGAATACACGCAGAAGTTTGACAGGTTTCAGCTCACTCCTGACAATATACAGGTGACCAGGGAAGAGATACAGGAGGCATATACCAGGCTTGACGCCTCTCTGGTCGATGTGATCCGGCACTCTGCGGAGAATATCCGTTCCTTTCACGCAAAGCAGCTCCGCAACAGCTGGTTTGACGCAAAGGAGGACGGCACGATCCTTGGCATGAAAATGACTGCCATCGGCAGAGTGGGCGTATATGTACCCGGAGGCAAGGCCGCATATCCCTCCAGTGTACTGATGAATGTGATTCCCGCCAAGGTAGCCGGTGTGAGCGAGATCGTGATGGCCACCCCTCCGGGAGCCGACGGAAAAGTATCCCCCGGTACTCTGGTGGCAGCGGATATCGCGGGAGTAAATACCATTTTTAAGGTCGGCGGAGCCCAGGCAATCGCTGCGATGGCTTTCGGCACAGAATCCGTTCCCAAGGTGGATAAGATCGTGGGGCCGGGTAATATCTTTGTGGCTCTTGCCAAGAAAGCAGTGTACGGCAATGTAAGCATTGATTCCATCGCAGGTCCCAGCGAGATACTGGTTCTGGCCGACGAGAGTGCAAATCCCCGCTATGTGGCCGCAGATCTGCTGTCTCAGGCGGAGCATGATGAGCTTGCAAGCGCAATTCTGATCACCGATTCCAAAGCGCTGGCAGAGAAGGTATCCGCAGAAGCGGAAGCCTTTACACAGATTTTAGAGCGCAGGGAAATCATACGGCAGTCCCTGGACAATTACGGGTATATTCTGGTGGCGGAAAATATGCAGGACGCAATTGACACAGCTAACGAAATTGCCTCCGAGCATCTTGAGATTCTCACCAGAAATCCCTTTGATGTCATGACCCGCATTAAAAATGCCGGAGCGATTTTCCTGGGAGAATACGCCTCCGAGCCTCTGGGAGACTATTTTGCAGGGCCGAATCACATTCTGCCCACCAATGGCACGGCAAAGTTTTTTTCGCCGGTAAACGTGGATGATTTTATCAAAAAGAGCAGTATCATCTGCTATTCTAAAGAGGCGCTTGAGAAGGTCCATCAGGAGATCGAACTGTTTGCAGAAAGCGAAGGACTGACCGCCCATGCAAACAGCATCAGAGTGCGGTTTGAGTGAATCGGACAGACAATCAAACAATCGTGAACGAGCAGGCGCACAGCATTAGAGGAGGTACAAAAAATGGCACGCACGGCAGAACTCAGACGAACCACCAGAGAGACAGACATTCAGCTTTCTTTGGATCTGGACGGAAACGGCAATGCTTCCGTTGACACCGGAATCGGATTTTTTGACCATATGCTGGAAGGCTTTGCCAAACACGGGTTTTTCGATCTCGAATGCAGGGTAAAGGGTGATCTGCAGGTGGATGGACACCATACGGTGGAGGACACCGGTATTGTGTTGGGAAACGCCATCCAGACCGCCGCAGGCGGGAAAAAGGGCATCAGGCGCTACGGTCATTTTATTCTGCCTATGGACGACGCGCTTGCACTGGTGGCCGTAGATCTGTGCGGCAGGCCTTATCTGGACTTTCAGTGCGTTTTTCCCACCGAGCGGGTGGGATATCTGGACACAGAGCTTGTGCGGGAATTTTTTTATGCGGTATCGTACGCTGCAGGGATGAATCTGCACATCAGAATGCTAGCCGGAACCAACAGCCATCACATGATAGAAGCGATGTTCAAGGCCTTTGCAAAGGCGCTGGATATGGCGGTGAGTTCCGAGCCGCGCACCACGGAAGTACTCTCCACCAAAGGGAGCCTGGAATAAGCGATACGGACAAAAGCAGAAGGAAGAAGATTACATGAACAAAGAACACAGCGAAGCCATAACTAACAAAGAGGATCCGGAATGTGCCGGCAAAGAGGATACGCAGTCCGAGACCAAGAAATTTGTACCCTGTATCTATCTGTACCGCCAGCACGCGGTAAGGTCTTTATCCGACACCACCATTGTAGAGACCGATCCCCTGCGGCTGGTGTATCTGTACAATGAAAATAATGCGGATGAATTAATCGTGTTCGACATGTCCAATGAGGACGAGGAACATGAGGCCAATCTTGACAGCATGAAGGAAATCTGCGCTGCAGCGGAGATGGATGTCATCGGAGCAGGCAATATCAAGCGCATGGAGGACGTCAAGAAAATCCTCTACACCGGCTGCAAGCGGGCTGTGCTGGACTACGAAAAGGAGAGCAATATCGCCATCACACAGGAGGTAGCCCTGAAGTTCGGACGGGAAAAGATTTGGATTTCCTACAATGACCCGCAGATCATACAGGAGCATAAAGGTCTGATAGAGCAGTATGTATCGGGTATGGTACTGATGAATCCCCACCGGATCCGCGAGACTATGGCAGTTACGGACAGGCCTGTCCTGGTTCAGATCAATCAGATCGCTTTGAATAAGCTGATCGAGATTTTTGCCAGCGAAGGGGTCTGCGGTGTCACGGGCAATACCATTAACGACAATATCGGGGATATTTTGTCTCTGAAGGATATCTGTATGCAGAACGATATTGCGGTGGAGACCCTGAAAGCCGCCTATGCATGGTCCGATTTTAAATACAACAGCGACGGCATGGTACCCGTAGTCGTGCAGGACTATCGCACGGCAGAGGTGCTGATGGTTGCTTATATGAATGAGGAGGCCTATCTGGAAACCCTGCGCACCGGCAAGATGACTTACTATAGCAGAAGCCGTCAGGAGCTCTGGCTCAAGGGTGCCACCAGCGGTCACTTCCAGTATGTGAAGAGCCTGACTGCGGACTGTGATATGGACACGATCCTTGCCAAGGTCTCTCAGGTGGGGGCCGCCTGCCACACCGGGGCCAGAAGCTGTTTCTTCAATGACATTGCCAGAAAAGATTATGAGCAGGCCGACAATCCTCTTCAGGTGTTTCAGGAGGTTTTCGATGTGATCCAGGATCGCAAGCTCCATCCCAAGGAGGGTTCCTACACCAATTATCTCTTTGACAAGGGAATTGACAAGATATTGAAAAAGCTGGGGGAGGAGGCGACAGAGATCGTCATTGCCGCCAAAAATCCCAACGCCAATGAAATAAAATACGAAATCAGTGATTTCCTCTACCACATGATGGTACTGATGGCAGAAAAGAATGTGACCTGGGAGGAAATCACCACTGAGCTTGCAAACCGCTAAGGACGACTGCCCGCCGGCGGATTTGCAGGCGCTGATGTTTTCTCCGTGCCGGTCTGATCAGAGACCGTTTCCACCCATGTGGTGATGCTTTTTTCATAATCAGCGGAAATGGCGGAAAAGCACTGCTCGGCACGGATACCCAGAAAGCTTTTGCCGGACATATCGCAGACGATGATCAACAAAAACAGCGCGACAGCAAGAAGAATACGCAGGGGGAAAGTCTGAATGGGTTCCCCCTCGTCCTCCAGTTCTTCCATTTCTCTCATTCCGATCTCATCCGGGGGATAGACGCTTGTTCTCCCATAGAGCAGCTGTTCCCGGCGGAACAGATCGCTTCGGTCTTTCTGATAGCGGGAGCGGATCTGGCGCATCAATTCCATTTTTTTGTCCACAGTAATGTTGCTCATATGACTCCTCCTGTTATTACTTTATTGAAACGGTTCCTGCGGTATCGTATTGCTTTCCGGCTGAATAGTTATTAACAGTTTATGCGGTAGCTGTCCTCATCTTGCAGAAAAAAGGAAAGATATGCTATAATAAAGCGGACTGATGAAGGAGCAAAACATATGTGTACAAAACTGGCATTGTCGGACGACATTTTGATGAAAATAGAAAAACCGGCCCGTTATATCGGCAACGAGGTCAATGCAGTCATAAAGGATAAAGATAAAGTGGCAATCCGTTTTGCCATGTGTTTTCCTGATGTGTATGAGATCGGCATGTCACATCTGGGCATCCAGATTCTCTATGGAATGTTCAATGCCATGGAGGATGTGTGGTGTGAGAGAGTCTATTCTCCCTGGCTTGATCTGGATGCGGTCATGCGCCGGGAGCATATCCCGCTCTTTGCGCTGGAATCACAGGAGCCCGTGAAGGAATTTGATTTCCTTGGCATCACTATCCAGTATGAGCTGTGCTATACCAATATTCTGCAGATTCTGGATCTGGCGCAGATACCTCTCCTGGCTGCGGACAGAGGAGAGGACTGTCCCATCGTCATCGGCGGCGGCCCATGCACCTACAATCCGGAACCTCTGGCAGACTTTTTTGATATTTTTTACATCGGTGAGGGCGAAACACGCTATCAGGAGCTTTTTGCGCTCTATAAGGACTGCCGGGCGCGCTCGGAGAGCCGTGAGGAATTCCTGCGTCTCGCTGCAAGAATACCGGGTATGTATGTGCCGCGTTTTTATCAGACGGACTATCACCGGGACGGCACTGTCGCGGCCTTTTATCCCACGGAGGAAGGAATACCCGCCACTGTCACAAAAGAGCTGGTCATGGATATGAGCGGAGTGTTTTATCCCATGAAACCGGTAGTGCCCTATATCAAAGTGACTCAGGACAGAGTGGTACTGGAAATTCAGCGCGGCTGTATCCGGGGCTGCCGGTTCTGCCAGGCGGGACAGATCTATCGTCCGGTGCGGGAGCGGGATGCGGACACTTTGACACAATATGCTCTTGAAATGCTGGAAAATACCGGACACGAAGAGATATCACTGAGCTCCTTAAGCTCCAGCGATTACGGAAAACTTCCCGAACTTATCGACTTCCTGATCGAGAACTGCCATGAGAAGCATATCAATATTTCTCTGCCGTCTCTGCGCATAGATGCCTTTTCGCTGGATGTGATGAGCAAGGTGCAGGATATCAGGAAATCCAGCCTGACCTTTGCCCCCGAAGCGGGGAGTCAGAGACTGCGCGATGTCATCAACAAGGGATTGACCGAAGAAGTCATTCTTCAGGGAGCCGCCATGGCCTTTGAGAGCGGGTGGTCCAGGGTAAAGCTCTACTTTATGTTGGGGCTTCCCACGGAGACAGAAGAGGACATACGCGGTATCGCAGAGCTTTCCAACAAGATTGCCGCCGTCTATTTTGACAGAGTTCCGAAAGAAAAGCGCGCAAACGGCAGCGTACAGATCGTGGCCAGTACTTCCTTTTTTGTGCCCAAGCCCTTTACCCCGTTTCAGTGGGCTTCCCAGTGTACGGAGGAAGAATTTATTGCAAAAGCTTATCAGACGAGGAAAGCTCTGTCCGAACAGTTAAATCAGAAACGTATTCGTTACAATTGGCATGAGGCGGATGCCAGTGTCATGGAAGGAGTTCTGGCCAGAGGCGACAGACGGCTGGGCCGGGTGATCTTAGAGGTTTACCGGAAAGGCGGATATTTTGACGCCTGGGGAGAGTATTACGATCATCAGAAATGGCTTGAGACCATTGAGGAATGCGGTCTGAGCGTGGACTTCTACACCAGCAGGCCCCGGGAGACGGACGAGCTGTTCCCGTGGGATTTCATCGACTGCGGCGTGACAAAAGAGTTTTTAAAGAGAGAGTGGCTGAAAGCTCAGACGCAGCAGATATCCGAAAACTGCAAAATAAAATGTCAGGGCTGCGGTGCGGCGCGTTTTGGCGGAGGCATCTGCACCGAGTCAAAGGACAACGGATCACAACAGGATGCGGCGAAACCTTTAACCTTTGATAAGCCGGTGCAGAATACTGCCAAAACGCCCAATATCCGTCTGCGCATCAAATTTTCCAAGCACGGCGCCATTCGTTTTATCGGGCATCTGGACGTCATGCGCTTTTTCCAGAAAGCCATCCGCCGCGCAGGTATAGACGTGGCCTACACGGGAGGCTTCAGTCCCCATCAGATCATGTCATTCGCCGCACCTCTCGGAGTGGGAGCGGAAAGTAACGGTGAGTACATGGATATCGAGGTTCGTTCCCTCACCTCCTGCGAGGATGTGATGCGGCGTTTAAATGATTCCTGTGTCCCCGGTATTCGGGTCACAGCCGTCTATATACTGCCTGAGAAAGCCGGAAATGCCATGGCTAGTGTAGCCGCGGCTTCCTATACCGTGCGATTTGCCCCCGGCAAAGCACCGGACATTGATATGGCTCAAGCCCTGCCGCGCTTTTTGGAAAAGGAGAGCATCCTGATCACCAAAGAGGGTAAGAAGGGTACAAGGGAAGTGGATATCCGCCCCGGCATTTATTCCTGCCGCTGGGAAGACGATGCGCTGCATCTCTTGGTAGACGCTTCCAGCGCAGGCAATATTAAGCCCGTACAGATCGTGGAAGCTTTGTTGCGTGAGTATCATAAGACTCTCGCAGAAAATGCGCTTTTGATTACCAGAGAGGAACTTTACGGGGCTGTGGATTTGGCGGGAGAGCGACGGCTCTCACCCCTGGGAGAGATACTTTGAGGATAGCAGAATAAAATTAAGGAGACGCAATGAGTCGGCAGATTAACAGCAGCAGGACAGGACTTTCCGAGAACCAGCGCAATGTTAATAAGGGCGGGAAGCTCTTGTTCACCACATATAAAAATCAATTGTCGGCACTGTTGATCTCAGACAACAGACTGCGCGCGGCACAGTTTTTCCCTGCAGAATCCAGTCTTATGGGGGCGGTGTATATTGCCAAGGTCAAGAATGTGGTGAAAAATCTGGATGCCTGCTTCGTCGAGATCGGAGGAGAACCGCGAAAAATTTGTTTTCTCTCAGGTAAGGACAGTAAGCACCCGTTTTTGTTAAACCGAAAATGGGACGGCAGAATTCTGGAGGGCGACGAATTCCCTGTACAGGTCGTAAAAGATGCACAGAAAACGAAGCAGCCCTCGGTCACCACTATAATCTCTCTGTCAAATGAATACTTTGCGCTGAGTGTGGGAGACCCGCGCACAGGATTTTCGGCCAAGCTGAGCGCCGGGCAAAAAAGGGAACTGCGCAATGTTCTGAAGAAAGCGCAGGCTCTGCCCCCGGAGCCGCTTGCGCTGCAAGACGCTCCCACATTCGGTCTTGTGGTACGCACCCGGGCAGCCGAACTCTTGGAGGAGGAAAACGGCAGGACACTGCTCCTGGAATCCCTGCAGCAGCTTCATCAGGACTGGCAGGAGCTCTTTCAGACAGCACTGCATCGCACCTGTTTTTCCTGTCTGCGGGAGCCCCCCGCCCCATGGCAGGATACACTGGAATATCTGGTTTATCCCGATGAATATGAGGAGATACTTACTGACGACGAGCACATTTACGCACAGCTTCAGGCAAGCGGTCTGATCCCTGTTGATAAAAGCGTCAGGCTATATGGCAGATCGGAACGGGAAGAGCTTCCCCTGTCCAAGCTCTACGGCTTGGAACACAAGCTGGATACGGCCCTGAACCGCCGTGTATGGCTCAGATCCGGCGGTTATCTCATCATCGAAGCAACAGAGGCTCTTACCGTGATCGACGTGAATTCGGGCAAATGTGAGGCGTCAGGAGCATCCTGCGAGATCTGCACACGCATCAATAGAGAAGCGGCGGAGGAGATCGCCCTGCAGCTGCGCCTGCGCAATCTCTCCGGCATTATAATCGTAGATTTTATCAATATGGACTCCCCGGCCGATCAAAAATCGTTATTAAATTATCTGAGCACACTCACCGCAAGAGACCGGCAGAAGACTGCGATTGTGGATATAACGCCTCTGGGCCTGGTGGAGATCACGCGCAAAAAGAACAGAAAACCCCTGGCAGAACAAATTTCACATGCCTGACAAAGAGGAAGCGGATATGAATTTTCAATTTTTAGACTTTCGGAAAGTCCGGGACGGAAAATATCTTAAAAATTATGAGATTACCTACACCAACAAGGCCGGTAAAGAAAAGAAATATGAGATGGTGAGCCGCAGGGAATTGCACTCAATCGAAGATGTGGGCGCTGCGCCCAGCGGCGTCTCCATCGTGGCTACCTGCCGGGACCGACTGCTTTTATTACACGAGTTTCGCATGGGCGTCAATCGTACAATCTATAATCTCTGTGCCGGCATGATCAACGAGGGAGAGAGTATCGAGGACTGTATCGCCAGAGAGCTGTATGAAGAGACCGGACTGCAGATCCGTAAGATTAAAACCATACTGCCTCCCTCATTTGCGGCGGTGGCCATCTCGGATACCACAACATACATTGCTTTCGCGGAAGTGGAAGGGAGCTTTTCCGACCATTCCTCGGATAACGAACAGATCGAGGCACATTTTTATACAAGGGAAGAGGTAAAGGAACTGCTGGAGACCGAAAGCTTCAGTTCCAGAGCCCAGATGGCGGCATATTTCTTTGCCTATTACGGATTCAATACGATACAGGAGAACTGATACGGTGGTAAGCTGCATAACGGGAGGTTTGACAACATGAAGATTTTTGCCTATGCGATGCGAGAATTCGATGAGAAAGGATTTTTTGAACAGTATTCCAGGGAACTCGGCTGTGAATATGGTTACACAACCGCATATCCTGAGCCGGGGAATGTGGAGCTCGCCAGAGGATATGATGCTGTCAGCGCCACGCCTTGTGATCTTGGAGCCGATATGCTGGATCGGTTTTATGAAGTGGGAGTGCGCTATATCGCAACCCGTTCTATCGGCGTGGACCATATCGACCTGAAGCATGCCAAAGAATTGGGGATGGGAGTGTGCCATGTGTCCTACGCACCGGAAACCGTGGCCGATTACGCCATTATGCTGATGCTGATGTGCTGCCGTAATATATGTCATATTTTAGAGCGCTCCAAAGTACAGGATTATACCTTGCAGGGAAAAATGGGCCGCGATATCAGCGACTGTACCATAGGCATCATAGGAACCGGACAGATTGGCAGAACCGTGATCCGGCATCTGTCGGCCTTCGGCTGCCGGCTGTTGGCCTACGATCTGTATCCCAATGAAGAATGCGGCAAATTTGCAGAATATGTATCTCTGGAGAACATATACGCCGCTTCGGACATCATCACATTACATACCCCGGCCACAGCGGACAACTATCATATGCTCAACCGGGATGCCTTCTCGCAGATGAAAGACGGCGTTATCATCATAAATACCGCCCGTGGAACGCTGATCGATGCAGACGCCCTGATCGCGGCTTTTGAATGCGGAAAAGTCGGACACGCGGCATTAGATGTACTGGAACAGGAAAATGGTCTGTATTATGCGAACCGTATGGGAGCCCCTATAGAGAATCATACCATGGCAATCCTGCGTTCTTTTCCCAATGTGATCCTGTCGCCGCATACGGCCTTTTACACAGAGAAAGTTGTTCGCGATATGGCCAGGAAATCCATGACCGGCGTTTTGGATATGATGAATCATCGGGAGAATCCGTTGATCGTCGTCTGACCGGGGTTCCTTAGCAAAAACGGGCATGAAAGAGCACTCATGGCAACTATGCGCAAAACCATAGTTTAACGAATAGTTAGTAGTATTTGATATTATAACTTTTAACCGCTCCTAGATTCCCAATTCTTCAGAATCCAGTATCACGGTAAAGGGTCCGTCATTTATCAGAGCTATTTTCATGTCCGCACCGAATTTCCCGGTCTCAACCACCGGGACTTCCTGCCTGCAGCATTTTATGATATATTCGTAAAGTTCATTTGCCATATGAGGCTCACCCGCATTGATAAAAGAAGGACGATTGCCTTTTTTACAGTCTGCGTACAGAGTAAACTGCGATACAAGCAACAGACTGCCGGCAACACTTTTTAAATCCAGATTGGTTTTACCGTTCTCATCCTCAAAGATCCTCAATCCCAGCAGCTTCTTGACCATTTTATCGGCCTTTTCCACAGTATCCTCTCTGTTAATGCCAATCAGAACCAAAAAGCCCTTTGATATCTGAGCTATTTTCCGGTTATCCACAGTGACGGTACTTTCCGCCACACGCTGAATCACAAAACGCATGTCACTCTCCTATTTCCCGGCAGAATCCTTCTTTCCGTCCTTCCGATTCTGTTTTCCGGATGTCCCTGACTGTTTTTGTTCCTTACCATTCTGCTTATAATCAGGCACATATTCATGAAATCCCTCGTCATCCACAGATCCTACCGTTAGATACAGCTCTGTTGTCATCGGCATGTTTCTCTTGGCCAGCGCCATATTGATCAGAGATTTAACCGACGCATAGATTACGGCAAAAATAGGTACACCCACGATCATTCCGGGCACGCCGAACGCCCCGCCGAACAAGGTGATGGCAAAAATAACCCAAAAACTGGTGAGCCCGGTGGAATCTCCCAAAATCTTAGGCCCCAGAATATTTCCGTCGAACTGCTGCAGAACCAGAATAAAGATAACAAAATACAGACTGTTGAGCGGATGCATGGGATCCACCAAAAAAATCAGGATCGTACAGGGAACCGCCCCCAGCATCGGACCGAAAAACGGGATGATATTCGTCACACCGATGATCACGCTGACCAGCGCCGCATACGGCGTACGCAGCAATGTCGTTCCGATAAAGCAGAGCAGACCGATGATAATGGAATCCAACACCTTTCCGCTGAAAAAACCGATAAAAGTCTTATGTGTAAAGCGGAAATTGCGGATGATCATATTGGCAGTCTGCTTCTCAAAAAGCGCGTATGCCACCTTTTTAGTCTGCCCGGCAAACTTCTCCTTGCTGGACAGTACATAAATGGAAATGATAAAGCCGATGACCCAGTTCCACAGTACGCTGACTAAATTGATCACACTCAGAGAGATTGTCTTGATAATTGCCGTGGGAGCGGCAAATACATCATTAGTTAGCCATGATTCCAGCTCTCCTGAGTACTGGTTGATCTTTTTGACTACATAGCTGCCCACCTCAGGATTGTCCGCCAGGAGATTATTGATGACATTGTTTACATTATTCACATAAGTGTCAAAGTTGGCGATAAGATTCATGATACTGGGCACGATCTGAGAGACAAACATGGCGATCAACGCATAAATTACCGCAAAGAATAAGAGCGTTGTCGTCAGAATGCTGATCCCTCGCACGATTGAATCCCGCTTTGACGTATTCTTCACAGGAATGCGTTCAAAGACCGGCTTCATAATCCGGTACTCAATATAATTCAGAACCGGTGTCAAAAGATATGCCAGCACAAAACCCACCAGTATGGGTCTCAGAATATTGTGCAGTTTTCCTAATCCGATCTTGATATTGACTCCGTGAAACACCAGATAATAAAAGCAGATACTGGCAGCGATCACACAGAATGCAGTAACTCCCCAACGCACATATTTATTATTAAAATGATCTTTCATAAAATAAACCTCCGCTTTCCCATTATTATTATCATACACCGAATCGCGCTATATCACAAGAGCCGCTTTTGAAAAAAGGTTGTGTAAAATCTAAAAAAAGAGTAAAATAAGCCTGTATAAAGTACGAAGACAGAATCGGAGAAAATATGAAATTACAGCAAGTATACAGTTTTGTGCGGAAAGCTATAGACGACTACCAAATGATCGAGGAGGGAGATAAAATTGCAGTCGGAATATCCGGCGGCAAGGACAGCCTGACTCTTCTATACGCCCTTCAGGGTCTCACACGCTTCTATCCCAAACGATTTCAGATTCATGCGGTAACTGTGGATTTAGGTTTCGGCAACCTTAATCTGGACGGTATCCGGGAGCTCTGCCGCAGTATGGATGTTGAGTACACGGTGATAAAGACCGATATTGCTCCCGTCGTTTTTGAAGAACGCGCCGAGAGCAATCCCTGTTCCCTCTGTGCGAAGATGCGAAAGGGCGCCTTAAACCAGGCAATTAAGGAAATCGGCTGTAATAAAGTGGCATATGCCCATCACAAGGATGATGTAGTGGAGACCATGCTGATGTCTCTGGTCTTTGAGGGACGCTTTCACACCTTCTCTCCCGTCACTTATCTTGACCGAATGAATCTGACAGTCATCCGGCCTCTGATCTATATGAATGAAGCCGATGTCATTGGGTTTATAAACAAGTATCAGGTTCCCGTGGTGAAAAGTCCCTGCCCTGCCGACGGTCACACCAAACGGGAATATATAAAAAATATACTCAGAGATATCAATCATGAAACTCCGGGTGTCAAAGAACGCATGTTTACGGCAATCAGAAACGGAATGGGGAAAGGCTGGGAATACAGTGGCAGTACTCAATAAGAACAATTATCATGATGAACAGAACAGGAATAATATTCTGAAGATGCGGGAAGTATTGAACACGCTTCCCGATTTTTGCAAAACCTTTTTTCGGGGGATCCAGGAATATACATCCACCCGGACCAGACTGGCCTATGCCTATGACATCCGTCTTTTTTTTGAGTTTTTACACGGGAAAAATTCCATATGTGCCAAAATGGAAATCGAACAATACCCGCTCTCTCTGCTGGACGATATCACGCGGCTGGATATTGAAGAGTATTTGGAATATCTGACTTTGTATCAAAAGGACGGCCGGGAAATTACCAACGACGAGCGCGGAAAAGCAAGAAAACTGGCGTCTCTCAGAAGCTTTTACAATTATTTTTATCAAAATGAGATGATCGAGAACAATCCTGCATCTCTGGTGCCGCTGCCCAAGCGCCCCGAGAAAGAGATCATACGCCTGGAGCCCAATGAAGTGGCCATTTTGCTGGATCAGGTGGAGGCCGGAGCTAAACTCACCGAGAAAGAACTGGAATACCATAAAAAGACCAAACTGCGAGACATGGCGCTTATGACGCTGCTTCTCGGCACCGGAATCCGCGTATCAGAGTGCGTGGGGATCGATTTGAGCGACGTTAATTTTGATGAAGGCGGAATCAAAATACGCCGCAAAGGAGGCTATGAGACGATTATCTACTTCGGCGAGGAAGTGGAAACTGCCCTGCTGGACTATTGGGAGGAACGGGAACACATAGTCCCCGCTGAAGGACATGAGAACGCACTTTTTCTATCACTGCAAAACAGAAGGATGGCTGTGCGTTCCGTGGAGAATCTGGTCAAAAAGTATGCATCCCGCGTGACCAGTCTGAAAAAAATCACACCTCATAAGCTGCGCAGTACCTATGGAACCAATTTATATAAAGAGACCGGAGATATCTATCTGGTTGCCGATGTGCTCGGACATAAGGATGTCAATACGACCAGAAAGCATTATGCAGCCATGGAGCAGGAACGCCGCAGGCGGGCGGCCAACGCTGTACATCTGCGCGAAAATGATACAGATTAGAAAGCTGCTTTACGAGAGCCGGGCTGATTTAGAGACAAACTGAAGGAATTCGTCTCCCGGCAGCGGTTTGGAGAAATAATATCCCTGAATATACTCAATACCCAGCGCTACGATGGCCTCCATCTGCTCCCTGGTCTCCACGCCTTCCGATACGATTTCCAATTCCATATCGTGAATCATGTGCATGGCGGCTTCCATGACAAATTTTGCCTTCCGGTTGGCGAAATAGGCCTGACTCATATCGCGGTCAAATTTAACGATGGACACCGGCATATTGACAATATAATTCAAATTGCTCTCTCCGTTGCCGAAGTCATCCAGTGAGAATTTCACACCGTAATCAATTAATATCTGCATATTCTCCAACAAACTGTTTCGGGTCTGTATGGATGCCGATTCAGTAATTTCCAAATTGATACAGGAGGGATCCATATCATATTTTTTCATTATTGAAATATATATGTCGGAAAGCTTGGTATCCTCACACTGTCTTACGGACAGGTTTACTTCCACATATTTGATGCCGTAACGCTCTCTTAATTGATTTGCCTTGATAAATGCACAGGTTTTGTCGAAAACGATCTCACCGATCCGGGATATCAGTCCGTTATTTTCCGCCACCGGAATAAACCGTCCCGGCGGCACGATGCTCCCGTCTTTGTTTCGAATGCGTACCAGTGCCTCGGCAGACACGAACCTGCCCTGCTTCGTCGAAAAAATAGGCTGGTAGAACACTTCGATCCGATCCTCTTCGATAGCCGAGAGAATCATGGCTTCCGTCTCTTCCCGCTCTTTATATTGGCTGATTTTTCTCTCATCCAGATAAATACTGTTTTCCTCGGGTTTCTCTCTCTTTCCGACTCTGAAATGACGCAGCATCTGAAAGACCTCCTCGACATTTCTCAGCATGGACGAATCCGGCAATAAGACATAGCAGGGTGATATCCTTGTCCGTCCTTCCTCCTTTTTTTCCTTTCCCGGATTTTCTATGTATCGTTTTATATCCTGATATACTTCCTGCATACGCTTCTCATCGGCAGTGAGAAATACCAGTTCGCGCTCCAGTGTCTTAAATACCTTGACATCCCTCAGTTTCTCGGAATAACGCACGATACTCTGAAGCGTCGTATCCATCCGCAGGACATTGCCGTCGGTTCCCATGGCCACCGTATCGTTCAGAGCCAGGAGCATTGCCGAAAACACCTCTTTTTTCTCGTACAAAAGCCTCGTATACTCTCCTAACGCATGCGCGTTATACGCGCCTGTCTCCCTGTCCAGATTAGCCTCGGGGTTCTCCAACTCAAAGAATAAAATGATCATACCAAGCACGGAAGCAAAACCGACCAACAATAATCTGGCGTTTAAGAACTGTGTGACAGCCGCGATGATCCAGATACACATCCATATTATAATGGCCCGCCTTCTCTTGGGATTCATCTCTGCGCCCTTCACCCCGACTTTAAACAGAGTCGCCACCACAAAGAGAAGCGCAAACACATACGTTGTAGTACAGCTGGGACCATAGGTATAAACAATATCTCCTTCCAGATAATACTGTATTGGCAGAATATAGATAAGTACGGTACCGGTCAGCACGATCACGGTATATATCCGGTTATTCTTTCTCTGTTCCGCCCGTGTTCCTATAAAATCCGTGTTTGAATAAATCAATCCAAAATATCCTACCCAAATCAGGGACACAATATAGGTCTTGCAGATAAGCGCCAGTAAAAACCCTGAGATCAGTTCTCTGGAATTGATGGCTGCTATAGAAATGATATCCATGAGAACACAAAAGGAAGTCATACCCATCGTGATCAAAAACAGTTTTTCGGACTCGAGTCCCAGAGGTTTCTGTCTCAACGAAAAATACCATATCAAAATTAGTATTGTAATGCCGCAGCATTGAACTGCTATATTCATATTTATCTATCCTTCTTCATCCTATCGTAGGAACCTGTTTAAATCATTATAACACGATTTTATAAATCCGTCTCTATAGAAACGCATAGATTTTTATGATAAAATATTTAATAACAATACTATAGCGGGAGGTTTGATATGTTAAGAAAATTTGAAGGTTTTACAAAAGGAATCAATCTCGGCGGATGGCTGTCACAGGTCAAACCTGAACAAGCGGGGGCAGACTGCTTTATCACCAGAAAGGATATACAGACCATCTGCTCCTATGGCGTTGACCATGTAAGACTGCCCATCGATTTTGAACTTGTGGAAGATGCTGCGGGAAATGTCAGGGAAGAAGGCTATCGTTATATCGACAATTGTATTTCATGGTGTCTTGAAAACAACCTGAATCTTGTGCTGGATCTGCATAAAACCGCCGGATATGTGTTTGATGATTCCGAGTATTCGGCTGACTTTTTTCAGAATCAGTCGCTTATGGACCGCTTTATCAATCTGTGGGAACAGCTGGCAAAACGCTATGGTAAATACCATAAAAATGTGGCCTTTGAATTGTTGAATGAGATTGTAAGCCCCGGGGATTCCGCACCGTGGAACAAACTTGCGGAGCGCGCGGTCCGTCAGATCCGGGAACTTGCGCCGGAAACATGGATTCTTGTGGGCGGGACCAGAAATAACAGTATTGTCTCTTTAAAGGAGCTCAAGGCGCCCGAAGACAAAAAAATTGTATTTAACTTCCATTGTTATGAGCCGTTAATCTTTACACATCAGGCAGCATATTGGATTGACGGCATGCCGTCCGATTACAAAATAGACTATCCTCTCACGGTTCAGCAATGTATTGACGAGACAAAACGATTGATAGACGAAAACTTTGCATATCCCATCAGCCACCTGGCGGATATGGAGTGCGGCGCTCAGTTCTTTTGCGATTTCTTCGCAGAGGCAGTACGGATTGCCGAAGAATATGATGTGCCGCTGTATTGCGGAGAATACGGTGTGATCGACAAGGCAGCACCTGAAGCGGCGCTCAGATGGTATAAGGATATTCATGCCGCTTTCGAGAAATACGGTATCGGACGTGCCGCCTGGACCTATAAACAGATGGATTTTGGAATAACGGATGAACATTATCGTCCTGTATTTGAAGAACTGTTAAAAAATCTGTAGAATTGATCGTTTATACGGTTCTGCCCCGCCGCGGCCTTACCGCATGAATTCATTTGTATAATAGGGGAAAATCAAGCGCTGCCCGGCACGGATCTCAGATGCGTCATCCAGCCGGTTGATACTGCAGACCTCCCTGATATACTCTTCTTTATTGCGGTACTGCTCATAGTCAATAAATCGGTCAGCAAGCATCCAAAGACTTTCACCGCTTTTCACTGTGACGCCGGTATAATATTTGAGGGAAAACGTCTCCGTATTATTTTTTGCATTCAGTGTCAGGGAATGATATGACACTACACATATGGCGATCAGGCAGACAGCCGTCAGCATAGATACAATCCTTCTGCGATGCTGACGCTGTCTGCGCAGCTCCCTCTTGAATGCTCTCAGCTCACGATCTGACATCTCATACAAATTCTTCTGTTCTCTCATAACACATATGCTCCGTTCTGTCCTTGTCATGATGCGAATGCTTGTTCGCAAACATTTGTTCTGATATTATTATATCGAACATATTTTCCCTTGTCAACAGGAAAATCGAACATATTTTTGGAATATATGTTTGCTTTTTCAGACCGGTTATGCTACAATGAGTTTACAGGCATGATTTTAGAGCTGGATTAGAGACTTTTGAACCCGAATAATGGAGGTATATATATGAGTGTTGGAAAGATCACTCCTAAACAGCAGGAGATTTTAGACTATATTAAAGACGAAATCTTAAAACGGGGATATCCCCCCACAGTCCGCGAAATCTGTGAGACGGTTCACCTCAAGTCCACCTCCTCCGTTCACTCTCATCTGGAGACACTGGAGAAAAACGGATATATCCGCCGGGATCCCACCAAACCCCGCGCCATCGAAATCTGCGACGACAGTTTTCAGATGGTTCGCACTGAGATGGTGAGCATTCCCATCATCGGCAATGTGGCTGCCGGCCAGCCGATCTTTGCCGAAGAAAATATTCAGGACTACTTTCCCGTTCCCGCCGATATGGTTCCAAAGGGAGAATCTTTCATTTTAAATGTGCGCGGAGATTCCATGATCAATGCCGGCATTTTAAACGGCGACCGCATTTTTGTACATGCCTGCGATACCGCCGCCAACGGATCCATCGTGGTTGCATTGATAGAGGATTCCGCTACAGTGAAGACTTTCTACCGCGAAAACGGACATGTGCGTCTGCAGCCGGAAAACGATACAATGGATCCTATCATTGTGGACGACTGCCGGATTCTGGGTACGGTTTACGGTGTATTCCGCTTTTACAGATAGTATTTCAGGAAACAAAAGGCCGTTTCACATTCCGGAAACGGCCTTCACATAATCACATCATTTCAACAGTCCGAACAGATCCTCTTCCAATTCCAGATATTTCAAATAAATATCCTCATAAGAATCCGGCATATAATGACCGGAATAGGTAAATACGTCCTGCTTGAGATAAAACACAACCTTATTGATAAAATTCTCCCGGCGGTTTAATTCCTCATCGGATACAAAGAACGGTCCCAGCTTCTTGTTCTCAGGAATTCTTGCAAGATCCGGGCGATCCTTTGAGATCGCTTCAAGATTCAACATATCGATAATACGATTCACCAGCATAGCAAAGGTCGGCCAGTTGCGCTTCAGCTTTCCCGCACGGGAGAGCAATTGCACATAATCCTCCAGAGGCGTTCCCATAAAAAGAGCTGTCAGCGGTGTCCTTCCGGAAAATGTGCCGTACTCCCGGCACCACCTCTCCGGCATATCATCAAAACTGATCCTGACATATTCCAGTTTAAACCGACGCTTGAAAGCGCTGTCCAGCACAAAAATATTGTCATCCGCCGTATTCATGGTAGCGAGAATGTTAAAATTGGCAGGAAGCCATATACGTCCCTCATAAAACAGTTTCTTAAGCCCGGGATCTCTGGAAAAATACGAAGAGATGTCGACATTCTGTACTGCATACTCGGATTTTCCGTTGTCCTGACGATCCAAAAGCTGAAACAGATCGCCAAAGATTGCGGGCGCATTTCCTCGATTGATCTCCTCGATTACCAGATAATACTTTTCTGACGGATGAGAAAATGCATCCTTCAAAAGTGAGGTGAACGGCCCGGCAGAGTACACATAATCCAAAGGCTTATCCAGGGAGATCAACGGTTTGATGGAGCCTACGAAATCCTCGTACTTATAGGTAGGATGAAAGATCAGGCGCTTACAGTGAGCATCCCTCTCCTGTTTATCCGGGTATTCGGTCTCCAGAATATGCCGTACCGTATAGGATTTCCCGGTGCCGGGCGCTCCGTAATAGATGCACTGTACAGGCTTCATGGGTACCTCTGTATAGCGGAAATCCACCCCCCTGTCCTCATTGTAGTCTGTATTGTCCGAAACCTGATGTTTGAGATAAAAGGGAGCCTCTATATCAGGAGCAATCCCCTGCATACCCTGGCTGAGAAATACCTGATAGAGTTTTAATGCTACACCGAAGGTTCCGTTCCCGTTCGCCTGATTCACCTGGTCAAAATCAGGCGCAGCAAGAAGCTTGGCATAAATCTGCTCAAATTCACCGTCATCATCGATTGCAAACAGATTTCCGGCCACCGGCGGAACCATTTTATGGCAGGCAGTTCTCAATGCATAGCTGTACGCAATAATGGCATTGTCCGTATATCTGCGCATACCGTTGTCACTGACCTGTCTGCGCATCCACTCACGAAAGATCCGCTCCTGTTCGGACGGCGTATTCTTCATGTCAATACTCCTCGCTAAACCGAAATTTTTTCAAGACTATCTCACTGCTCAAACCGCACCTTCATATAGGCAATGATTTCCTCCACGCAGCGCTCAAATCCCAGCTTTGAGCTATCCAGGCACAGATCATAATTGCGGGCATCCGTCCACTCTCTGCCCGTGTGATATTTGTAATAGTCCGCCCTCCGTTTGTCTGTCTTTGCAATAAAGCGCTCAAGCTCCCTGTCGCTCATGCTGTGTTTCTCTTTTGCCTTCTTCATACAGAAATCATAGGGTGCATGAACAAAGACACTGAGCACATTGTCATAATCCTTGAGCACATAATCCGCACATCTGCCCATGATGACACAGGACTCCTCCGCCGCCAGCGTACGAATGATCTTAGCCTGATAGTTAAACAGATTATCATTGGAAGTAAAATCGTCGCTCTCCGGGGGCAGCAATTCTCCGCTGTATACATTTTTGGCAATGCGAAACAGGCTGGTGCTCTTGAGCTTCTCATCCGCATTGACAAACAGGGCCTCATTGATTCCGCTGTCATCGCTGGCCAGTTTCATCAGCTCCTTGTCATAATAGTGGATGTTCAATCTTCCGGCAAGCATCTCCCCGACTGTTCTGCCGCCGCTTCCGTACTGCCTTGCAATGGTAATTACAATGTTTTTCTGCATATTAATCCTCATTTCCGCGCTGTTTTCCGCACATCTTATATGGATTTGGAAATCACTTGCTCACTCGCCCAGATATGCCTTCCTGATAGAGTCATTCTGCAGCAGCTGTTCCGCCTTACCCTCTAACACGATGCGCCCTGTCTCCAGCACATATGCCCTGTCTGCAATAGAGAGCGCCTTCTTTGCATTCTGTTCAACCAAAAGTACCGTTGTACCGCCTTTGCTTACTTCCTGTATAATATCAAAAATTTCATTCACAAAAATGGGAGACAGACCCATAGAGGGCTCATCCATCAGGATAATTTTCGGATGACTCATCAGCGCTCTGCCCATCGCAAGCATCTGCTGTTCCCCTCCGCTGAGCGTTCCGGCCAGCTGGTTCTGGCGTTCCTCCAGACGGGGAAAACGCAAAAACACATTCTCCAGCGTATGGCGGATCTCCTCCTTGTTTTTTCTGGTATAGGCCCCCATCTTCAGATTCTGAAGTACCGTAAGCTGGGCGAACACTCTCCTGCCCTCGGGCACATGGGCCATTCCCATGGACACGATCTTATGTCCCGGAACCTTTGTGATATCCTGTCCCTCAAACAGGACGCTTCCGCTCTTGGGGCTGAGCAGGCCGGAAACGGTATGCAGAATGGTAGTTTTTCCGGCTCCGTTTGCTCCGATGAGCGCGATGACCTCCCCCTCATTCACATGAAAGGATACGCCCTTTATGGCTTGAATCATGCCATAGTATACTTCAAGATCCTTTACTTCTATCATCATAGACACATTACCTCTCGTTCCTTCACTCTTCCGGTCTCCTACTCTCCCAGATAAGCCTTGATCACCTCCGGATTATTCAGTACTTCCGCCGTTTTTCCCTGACAGAGCACCCGGCCGAAATTCAGCACGGTGAGTTCCTCACAAATACCGCTGACCAGCTTCATATCATGCTCTATGAGCAGTATCGTCATATCAAAATGCTTGCGCACAAATCCTATCGTATCCATAAGTTCCTGTGTCTCATTGGGATTCATGCCGGCCGCGGGCTCATCCAGAAGCAGAAGCTTGGGTTCTGTTGCCAGCGCTCTTGCAATCTCCAGCTTTCGCTGTTTTCCGTAAGGCAGATTGGCAGCAAGCACATCCGCTTCTTTATCGAGATCAAATACCTTAAGGATATCCAGGGCTTTTTGATTCATCTGACGCTCGACCTTATGATATTTCGGAAGCCGCAGGATCCCCGTGAGCGTGCTGTAGGTATTGTGATTGTGCAGACCCACCTTCACATTGTCAAGCACCGTCAGATCCTTAAAAAGACGGATATTCTGAAAGGTTCTGGCAATCCCCTCCCGATTGACGTCGATGGTCTTTTTACCGGTAATATCCTTTCCATCCAGCAGAATGATTCCCTTATTCGGCTTATAAACGCCGGTGAGCAGGTTAAAGACGGTCGTCTTTCCCGCACCGTTGGGACCGATCAATCCATACAGGCAGCCTTTTTCAATGGTCATATTAAAATCGTCCACCGCGCGGAGTCCGCCGAAGGAAATGTCCAGATTTTTAACTTCCAACATTGCCATCCTACTCAACCTCCTTTGCGGCAGATTTCTTCTGTAAACGCGCCTTGACGGACGCAGTGGCCTTCTTCCGCCATTCAATACATTTGGGCGCCCAGTTAAAGAGCATCATCACAATTAAAATGATCGCATAGATCAACATGCGGTAGTCGCTGACCACACCACGGAGAAGCTCCGGAAGCAGGGTCAGAATCACTGCAGCGATCATGGACCCCCTGATATTCCCCATACCGCCCAGCACCACAAACACCAGAATCATGATGGACATATTGTAGCCGAAATTCTTGGGCAGAGCCGTCAGAGTAGAAAGGTTATGCGCGTAAAGCACCCCTGCGACACCGGCCAGCGCCGCGGAGATACTGAAGGCCATCAGCTTATACCTGGTCACGGGAATTCCCACGGACTCCGCCGCGATGGTGTTGTCCCGAATGGACATGATCGCAC
Source organism: uncultured Lachnospiraceae bacterium (assembly GCA_949840915.1). Lineage (GTDB taxonomy): Bacteria > Bacillota > Clostridia > Lachnospirales > Lachnospiraceae > Acetatifactor. The sequence continues at coordinate 39,311 of CATKXY010000019.1, forward strand.
GACCGTCCCTCGAATGGATCAAATTCAGCACAATGATCAACGTGAGGATAAGCAGAACAACGCCGATGGTAAAATTGGAGTCATTGGGCGTTCCGGTGATACCCATGGCCCCGTTAATGATAATTTTTTCGGAATCTGCCATATTCAGATCCAGTGAACTCTTAAGCGAAAAATGAACCCCTTCCTCGTCGATGCCAAGATAGAGAATATTGATGATATTCTTGATGATCTCACCAAAGGCCAGCGTTACGATAGCCAGATAATCCCCTTTGAGGCGAAGTACGGGAATACCGATCAGGATGCCGAAAAGCCCGGCCAAAGCAGCGCCTATCACAAGCGCCAGAAAAAAACGCAGCGCGCCCGGCATATCAGGGACAAACATTTTCATACATTTGGAAAAGAAAGCGCTGGAAAATGCCCCGATACACATAAAGCCGGCATGCCCGAGACTCAGCTCTCCCAGGATACCCACCGTCAGATTCAGCGAAACCGCAAGGATAGCATAGACACAGAGCGGAACGAGCAGGCCCTTCATCAGGCTGCTGATACTTCCCGTGGCGATCAAAATCTGTGCACCGATATATGCTATGAACACAAGTCCTACTGTGATGATATTACTGCGAAGTGTTTTACTCATATTTATCCCTCTGCGCGCTGCGGCGCGCGCTCTGATCAACAGTTGAATACACATTTTTATTCAACCTTCCGTTATTCTGCTCAAAACGGCATTATCAGACCTTCTCCTGGATATTCTTTCCCAGCAGTCCGGTAGGCTTCACGAGAAGCACTATGATCAGAACCGCAAACACGATGGCATCCGCCATCTGGGAGGAAATATACGCCTGACTGAAAATCTGAATCACTCCCAGTAGTATGCCTCCGATAAATGCGCCGGGAATGGAACCGATGCCGCCGAATACCGCAGCCACAAAAGCCTTGATACCGGGCATGGAACCCGTGTAGGGTGTCAGAGACGGATATGCGGAGCACAAAAGCACACCGGCAATGGCCGCCAGGGCGGAGCCGATGGCAAAGGTCAGGGAGATCGTTCCGTTTACATTGATCCCCATGAGTTGTGCCGCTCCCTTGTCCTCGGATACTGCCAGCATAGCCTGTCCCACTTTGGTTTTATTGATAAAGAGCATCAGCAATACCATGATGATCACACATGACACGATGGTGACAATGGTCTCGCCGCTTATGACGATCTGACCGTCCGCCAGCGTGACGGCCTGCAGATTGACCACGGAGGTAAAGGATTTTGCGTTTGCACCAAAGATCAAAAGCGCAACATTCTGCAGAAGATAACTCACACCGATGGCTGTGATCAGCACTGCCAGCGGAGAAGAAGCCCTTCTCAACGGCTTATATGCAATTTTCTCGATCACAATGCCCAGTACGGTACACACAATCACCGAGACCAGCACGCCCAAAAGAGGGGGAAGTCCTATGGTGCTGCAGATAGTATAACAGGTAAAACCGCCCACCATTATGACATCTCCATGGGCAAAGTTCAGCATCTTTGCAATTCCGTATACCATGGTGTATCCCAGCGCGATCAACGCGTAGACACTTCCCAGGCTAATACCGTTTATCAGATAAGTTATAAAACTCATAAGTACCTCCATCCCTTCCAAAATACACTCTTTTAAGTATAACAGAAGCCTTTCATTCCCGCAAGTAAATTGCTCTAAAAACAGGAAAAGGACGATTCCCTCCTGCACTTAAAGCAATCTGCTTTTAAAAATGAGGGCTGCCCGACACAGGCAGCCCTCACTGGTTTTCCCCGCAGAAATCTGCATTACATTTATACTGTTACATTGCAGAGTACTCGCCGTTCTTGATCACAACAGCCATGGGAGATTTATTTACCTCTCCTGTTGACAGCCATGTCATACCTGCGCCGGTAACACCGTCAACACTGATCTGGGGCATAGCAGCCTTGAGTGCGTCACCGATCTCGGATACGCTCATGGACGGCTTTGCACCGCTCTGTCTGATTGCCTCTGCCAGAATGTACACTGCGTCATAACCGTCTGCGGCAAACTGATTGGGTGTGTCATTGTAAGCAGCCCTGTAAGCATTGGTAAACTTCTGGCTGGCCTCATCCTTGGAGTCTGCAGCAAAGGGAGTAAGCAGCATAACACCCTCTGCCAGAGAAGTATCAAAGTTCTCAACGCCGAGAATACCGTCCATACCGTCGCAGGAGAACCACTTGGGAGCATAGCCCATGCTGTTTGCCTGAGTAAGGATCAGCGCGGACTCCTGATAATAAATAGGAAGGAACACCAGATCAGCGCCTGCATCCTTTGCCTTCTGAAGCTGTACGGAAAAGTCGGTCTTGTTGTCTGCGGTAAATGCCTCGGCAGCAACGATCTCAAAGCTCTGGTTCTCAGCGCCCTTTGAAAAGCTCTCATAGATACCGGATGAATATACGTCAGAGCTGTCATAAATTACAGCAACCTTCTGCGCCAGATTGTTCTCTCCGATATACTGTGCAGAAGCGGCACCCTGGTTAGGGTCAGAGAAACATACCTGAAAAGCATTGTCATACTGTGTGCATTTTACTGCGGAAGCAGAGGGAGTCAACATCATCATGTTATCCGCATGAGTATTCTCGCTGACTGCAATACAGGGATTGGTGGTCACACAGCCGATGATCATCTGAGCGCCCCAGTCCTTAACCGTGTTGTAAGCATTTATGGACTTCTCTGCGTCATGCTCATCATCCTGGAAATTCAGCTCCAGCTGGAAGCCGTTTACACCGCCTGCAGCATTGATCTCGTCAACAGCCAACTGGACACCGTTCATTACATTGATACCGTAAATTGCAGCGCCGCCGGTGGTAGGTCCGATACCGCCAATCTTGAATACGTCACTTCCGCCCTTGTTGCCGCCGCAGCCTGCCAAAGCAAGAACCAACGCAGAAGCCATAGCCACACTTACGATCTTTCTGAATTTTTTCATAATTTTCTCCTCCTTATGCCTGTGCCTTGGGCACATGAATTAGCATACAATAACTGTATCATACATTGCATATATGTATACAATTATTATTTCAGAATATACCTCATTCCTTTTTCTTTGTCAATCATTTCTTCAAAAAAAGCAGGAAAAATTGCATATTTTTTGTATTTTGGGAGATAAATAGGGATGTGTGGCAGTAGAATACACGCTTTGAATGCCTGTGCAAACAGGCAGATGGGAGGAAAATATGGGAAATAAATATCTGGACGGCACCGTGCTCACGATCGCGATCATCGGTGTCATCAACTGGGGACTGGTAGGACTTTTCCGCTTTAACCTCGTGTCGTTCCTCTTCGGGGACATGTCCTGGTTATCCCGCATAGTGTATGTCATTGTGGGAATCTGCGGACTCTATCTTCTGACCTTCTATATGCGGCTGTCAGACAGCTCAAAAAGCTGAAAAGCTAAAAACTGATATTCAAAAAGCAGAGGATATGCCGCTCCGCCATTGGCGACGGAGCATCCTCTGCCTTTTGTCTGTAAATCCGTACGTCTCTGTTTCAATGTGATCCATATTCTTTGAGCCGTCACTCCAGATTGTCCAAATCCAGCTCTCTGCCGTCTCTCCAGAGGCGTTCCAGATCATAGAGCAGTCTGTTTTCCTTATCAAAAATATGAACAATGATATCACCAAAATCCATGAGTATCCAATTGGCGGTGTCATATCCCTCGATCTGTCTGACGGTATATCCGCTCCGTCCCAGCTTTTCTTCCACATTATCGCACATAGCCTGTATCTGACTGCGATTGCTGCCGCCTGCAATAATAAAGAGATCGGCCACAACCGAAACTTCACTGATATCGATCAACCGGATGTCCTCAGCCTTTTTATCCTGCATGGCCTTTATGGCGGTGCGCGCCATCTCTATCGTCTGTTTCTGTATTTTATTTTCCATATGCTTCTCCTGTCCTCTGTTGCGGTTCCTGAACGGAACGGTAATAATTGTAAGTCTTGCGGGTCATGGGGTCAATCTCCTCGCCGCCGGCCTCCAGATATTTCAAAATATCTTCCAGAATGCACAGGAGCGCAGCATCCAGATCCACAAATGCGAGCCTCCTGATCTCGTCGAGATTCGGAGCCTTCGCTCTTCCGGGCTCAATATAATCCGCAATAAAAATAATCTTTTCCAGCTTGCTCATGCCGGGCCGGCCCGTGGTGTGATTTAAAATTGCATGAATGACATTGGAATCACTTACCCGATACTCCTCCATTGCCAGAAAACTTCCTACTTTTGCGTGGAGCAGGGCCGGATTTCTGCGCTCGATATCATTGATGCTGATATTGTGCTTCTCGCAGATAGACAAACGCTTTTCGTCCGAGAGACATTTTGCACAGTCATGCAAAAGTCCTGCAAGCTGCGCATCTTTTATGGAAGCGCCATGACACATGGCCAATGCCGCCGCCGTATATTCCACTCCCAGCGTATGCTCAAAGCGCCTGTCATCCAGGGCCTTTTCCATCGCTTTTCTTATTTTCTTCAATTCAATTGTTTTCATTCCAGCGGTTTTCCTTTTCTATAGAATCCTTTTTCTTCTATATAGGATATCACAGGCTGAGGAGTCATATAGCGGATACTCCTGCCCTCCCTGACACATGATCTGATCTCTGTGGAAGATATCTCCAGATTCCGAAAGGGCAAAAGCGTGATCCGCGCACCGAACCGTTCCTTTAACTGCGCTATCTTTTCCTGCATGGCGTCCGTTGACGCGCCCTGCCGCACTGCGGCCACAAGCTCACAGGCGTCAAATATCCTTGCGGGTTCTCTCCAATTCTCAATGGTATACAGACAGTCCGCTCCGAATAAAAAAAAGAAAGTTTTTTCCGGATAAGTCTCTCTTAATTCCTCCAACGTCTCATATGTGTAGGTAGCACCCTGTCGCCTGACCTCTAGATCCGCACAGCGAAACCGGTCATTATCCCGCACCGCAAGCCGGGTCATCTCCAGCCGCTCCTCAGGCAGCGGCATGTTCTCCGAAGCCTGCCGGCTTCCCTTCATATAAGAAAATCCAGTGGGGACAAACCAGACCTCATCCAGCGAAAGCGCTTCTTTGGCGGCTTCCGCCATCATCAGATGCCCTATGTGGATGGGATTGAAGGTTCCGCCCATAATACCGATTCTATCCATAACTCCTCTTATTCCGCCGTGTCCGGCGCTTACTCGGGCAGCACGATCTTCGGCTTGTCCTTATCCGGCTTATAGAGAACGATCTTCCTGCCGATCACCTGTACCACCTGGGAATGCGTTCTCTCCGCCACCATCTCCGCCACAGCCTTCGGGTCGTCCAGACAATTCTTCAACACGGCTACCTTGATCAGCTCATGATTATTAAAACACTCTCCCACAGCCTCCGTAAGCTCCGGCGTAAGACTTGATTTCCCGATTTGAAAAACCGGGTCAAGATTGCTGGCAAGGCTTTTTAAATAAGCTCTCTGTTTGCTTGTCATCTACTCCTCATTTCCGCGCCCCCTGCGCGCTCTGTCAATGTATGAATCTTATTTATAATAATCGAAGGACAGTCCGTACATACGGACAGTGTCTCCCTCAGAAATTCCCAGACTTTCAAGCTCCTCCAAAATCCCTGTCTCCTTCAGGAAATTCTGGAAAAAGGCGAATCCCTTCTCGCTCTCCAGATTCGTGTAGCCCAGCATTTTTTCAATACGGGGCCCCTCTACGACAAACTCGTCCTCCTCCTCGTCATATATCACAGTATATGGCTCATCCGAACAGCCCCCGGCAAGCTCGGGGAAATACTCCTGCTCAAATATGGTGGGTTCATCACCGCATTGAAGAAGCATTTCGCTCACTTGATACAAGAGAGGTTTCACGCCCTCCCCGCTCACCGCAGATATCGGAAACACCTGAATCCCTGCGGGTTCAAACTCTGCCTTCAACAAAGAGACGGGATCGGTATCCGCGCCTTCGTAGATCGCATCAATCTTATTGGCGGCAATCACCTGGGGACGTTTGGCCAACAGCGGGTTATATGCCTCCAGTTCCCTGTTGATGGCATAGATATCCGCCACCGGATCACGTCCTTCCGTGCCGGCGGCATCCACAATGTGAATGATCACCTTCGTACGCTCAATGTGACGCAGAAATTCATGTCCCAGTCCGACTCCCTCGGAAGCGCCTTCGATAAGTCCCGGGATATCCGCGATCACAAAGCCTCCGGTTCCCTCAAGGTCCACCACACCCAGATTGGGATTGAGCGTGGTAAAATGATAATTGGCGATCTTGGGACGGGCATTGGTGACGCGGGAGAGAAAAGTGGATTTACCTACATTGGGAAAGCCCACAAGCCCCACATCTGCAATCATTTTCAGCTCCAGCAAAAGCTCCAGCTCCTGTGCCGGCTGTCCGGGCTGAGCATATTTGGGAGCCTGCATAGTGCTGGTGGCATAGTGCTGATTGCCGTTTCCGCCGCGGCCGCCCTTAAGCAACACGATACGTCTGTTCTCTCTATCGGCACTGGTGATCAGCGCCGCAAATGCGCTCGAAGAACTGGCGGGGGAGGAGATTACGGTTGTGGCCAATGAGGAGACCGGGTTCATGAAAATTGATTTTCCGGCGGATGTGTCT
>CATKXY010000020.1 GCA_949840915.1 uncultured Lachnospiraceae bacterium
AATGTTTTTCATGAGAGTACCTCCATCACCTGTTGTTTTAGATCTTCGACAAATCCATTATAACAGGGATTCTGGTACTCTCTATCTATTTTCTCTTAGTCAACTGACAAAAACTTTACTCTATAGCAAAAATACTATAAGACGCGGAGAAATACCGGCACCGAAACCAATCAATCGTATCAATCCATATCAAAGAAGAACAAAGACCATGAATAAAAAGCAGAAACAACAGATTTTGGATTATTACAACAAGGGATAAGGCAGCCGGCACAGAACAGAGGGAACAAGCAAGCCAAATGAATTTTAAGCAAACTTATTTATATGTGCAATAATGTATGGACTTATGTTCGTTGTATAAGACGTGCGTTTCATTTGCTGCAGAACAGGCCGGTCAGCGGTACACCGGGACAGATCTGCAGGCTTTGGCGGAGATTGGCGCGTTTTCTTATAGTGCGGGTCACAGACCAGGGTGAAATGCGCACGGATGCGCATTTCAGGTCCTATGATGCATGGATGCATCTTAGGACCGACCCGCAGATTACAGTGTCTATAGCCGCACTATTAGAAAACATCCAAGCGCAGCCGGCTGCTGATCTGTCCCGGTGTACCGCTGACCGGTCGGAAGCTACAGCAAATCAAACATCGCCCGAACCTCGTTTTTCCACCCTTTCATTTTTACCGGAAGTATATTATAATTCCTATATAAATTATAAAGGAGGATCTGTCATGGCTCTTTGGGATATTTTGATCTTTGCCGTCAATTCTGTCATGCCCATCATCCTGCTTGTCTGTCTGGGTTATGCCCTGAAGCAGAGAGGATTGTTTACCGGGGAATTCTTGAAAATCGGAAATAAAACGGTATTTCGGGTTCTGCTGCCCGTGCTCTTATTTACCAATCTGGCGGAGATGGATAGCTTTCAGGATCTGCGCATGGATGCAGTCCTCTATGTGCTGGGGGCCGTAGCATTGCTCTTCGGGGCAGGTCTGGCGCTGTCCTGTGCCATTCCTGAACGCCGCCAGAAGGGCGTGATCCTGCAATGTGTCTTCCGCTCAAATTTTGCGCTGATCGGCGTGGCACTGGCACAGCTTATAGCCGGTGATAACGGTGTGAGAGCCGCGGCGATCCTGTCCGCTTTCACCATTCCTGTGTTTAATATACTGAGTGTTGTGGCGCTCTCCGTGTTTGCACCCTCCGGGACACAGACCGTGACTCCCGGACAGCGCATCCGCAAAATTTTGAGGGATATTCTGCACAATCCTTTGATCTTGGGTGTGCTGGCGGGAATTGTATGGGTGTGTATCAGGCCGCTGCTTCAGAGTATATCCGTTGTGAATGTCTGCATGGAGACTCTTTCCTTTGTGCCAAGCTCCCTTGATTATCTGGCCAGAGCTTCCACTCCGGTTGCTCTTCTCGTGCTGGGAGGACAGTTTGAGATGGATCGGGTGAAAGGATTCAAAAAACAGATCGTAATGGGTGTGCTGGGAAGGCTGCTTCTCGCACCTCTCATTGGAATCGGCGGAGCAGTGATCCTGCAAAATATGGGAATCCTGCATTTTGACAATGGTATCTACGCCGCTCTGGTGGCTCTGTTCGCTACGCCCGTGGCCGTGGCCAGCGCTATCATGGCTGAGGAGATGGATAACGACGGACAGCTTGCAGGGCAGCTCGTTCTCTGGACGACTCTGTTCTCGGCAGTCGTCATGTTTGCAACGATTGTTGTGCTGAGAGGTATGCATCTGCTGTAAAAAAATGAACGGCGCAGCCCACGAGAGGCTGCGCCGTTTTATTTGATATCATTTAGAGCCAGAAGGATGTCAGACGCAGATTCCAGATAATGTCGTTCAACTGCTTCTGACAGTCAAACAGCTCCGTCGCCACATCCGCCACCTTGTCGCCCAGCTGTTTCATGGCGTCGCGGTTCTCTACCATGGCTTTCATATACAGGGAATAGATTTCCAGATTACCCTCAAACTGTGTCTTGATCTGCATCAGGAGAGATTCCAGCGCATTGCGGTAATCCTGACTGTAGTCCTCGCACATACTGTCCGCGATTTCCACCAGCATCTTCTCCACATCCTGGATAAATCCTGCCTTGTCAAGGTACTCGCCCTTAAACATCAGGAACTTCTCGGTTCTGCAATGAGAGTCATACAACTCGCCCCAGTTGGTAATACCGGGTTTCACCACCTGCGGAACCGGGACATCGAGGAAAAATTTCTTGGCCGCTTTGCTGATGTTGCCGCTCTCCAGTATGGTCTGCTTCACGGCATTGATGAATATATCCCGCTGACTCTCCAGCAGAATCTTCCTCTGGGACAGGAACTGATCCGTATACTCGTCAATGGCCCGATTGATCATATCGCGGACATTGTCCTTGTCGCGATCCTTCACCTTCACTCTTCCCAGAATTCCCAGAAACCACCCCCGCAGCTCTTTGTCCATGTAGTTTTTGGTGTTGCCCACAATGGCGCTATAGAGAGTCGCCCTGTCCAGCCCCAGCGTCCGGCTGGCCTCCTCTGGGAGCGGCATATTCTCCGGTATGGAGGATTTATTATATTCCTGCTCGATCGCCTCGTTGATGGTTCTGCGAAGCTCGATAATATTCTTCTCAATCTCCTTGATCTCTTCGCGATTACTCTCGCGCAGGGATACCGCACGATTGCTCAGCTTGGACAAGGCTCTGTCCACGCTGTCGATGAGGGCGGAAGCCTTCACTGCAGAGGCATACTTCTCGCCATATTGCAGAATCTCACTCTCCAGCGCATACAGACCGGCTGACACCTCCAGAACGGAAATGTCGTCCTTTCTCTCCTGTGCGTCCTTCAGCGCATCCTCACAGCGCCCGATCATGCGGTTGGTGGCAAACTCAGACATGGCGCATCTGTCTTCCCGATAACAGTAACCGCCGAATTTATCGGTCATATTGTTCAGACCTCTGTTAAATTCGGACTGATCCTTCTCAGACGCTATGCCGTTCTTCACGGCCCGGGCCGCATAACCGTATTTTGCCGAGATAAAGAACAGTTTTTTGTCTGCGAGCCTGATGGAAAAGGAATCGTCGTCCTTATATTTGATCTCCTCATGCTGCAGGTCTTTTCTGGCGTCGGCATCTATACTGTCTGACCAGTTGATCACAAACAGAGAACGTCCGATATCAATACTGGTCTTGCTGTTCTTCTCCTCCGCTTCCTTCAGATATTTTAACAGCGCATTGTTTCCGCTGCCCTCCGTCTTGTTGGGTGCAGCCACAAAGATCAGAATAGACTGCTTCTGCTCGGACAAAGCGTCCATCAGCACCGTCTGATGCTGCGCATAGTTGCTGTCTGTTCCCGGTGTATCATAGATGATATACTGCACACTGGGGCTGTCTAAAGCCACAGGGAAATGAATCTTGATATCCGCCGACACACCCTCTGTGCCGTTGAGCACAGTCAGGATCGAACAGATCTGCTCATGTTGTTTCATCTGCGCTTCGCTCACGCGGTTTACTTCCTGCTGAATAGCCGTCTTGGTCTCATTCTCGGAGGGCCCATGGGAAAACGCAAAACGGTGCCTCACCGCGTTCCACTCCAGCTCCGAATATGTACCATCGATCTCAAAAGCGATCATCACATTCTCGCCGGGTTTAGGGCTGGAAATGCGGAACATCTTCGCAGTCTCGGATGTGATCTTCTCCGGCAGGATCTTATATCCGAGCAGTGCATTGATCAGCGTGGACTTTCCCGCGCTGTACACACCGGTAAAGCACAGACTCACCGCATTGTCGTTGAGACTGGCGATCTTATCATGAATATTCCTGCGTTCCTCATCGATCTGCTCGGCAAAGCTCTCCGCGCTCTTTCTGACATTCTCGTTCTCCAGAGGAATCTCAAACAGGTTCTGCCTGTGCCTGCGCAGAATCTCCGTGGCCTGCTCACCATACTTTTTGACCTCGGCGAAAGTGTGCGCCATATCAGGCAGCTCCGCAATCAGACTGGGCGTTATCTTACATGCATTCGGCTCAGCATTGTAATACTCCACCATCTGCACAAAGTCTTCATAATCCATTTGGGTTGTCACAACCTGCATCTCGATTTCCTTCAGGCCGTCGAATGCGTTTGCGATGTCCTCAAAGAAGGTATTTCCATAGTCCTGCAGCACAAATTTTCCCTTTAAGCTCATGTACTGCATAAGCCTGCTGTCATTCCTGATAGCAATCTCCTGTCCGTTCTGAAAACGATGAAATTCCACTTCCTTTTTGGCCGGATGATATTTCATCTGTAAAACTTGGTTGTCCATGCTTACCTCCCATATGGCTGCGGCACAATCGCCTTTTAGCCCCAGTATGAAACTATCTATATTATAAACTATCCACCTGACATAATCAATCTTTTCTTAAACGGAATTACCCTGATTTAGATGCCTTACAGACAAAACAGGCAGGATAGATTTCTCTGTCCTGCCTGTTCCGGCGTCCGTATTTTTAAAAGATCTTATCCAACAGCGCCAGCACAAAATTCTTCTGTACGATCTTGAAATTCACCGTCTTCGTTCCGCCATAGTTGTCGATACCGCGGATCGTCACCTTTGCAGTGCCTTTCTTGACATTGCCCGCATAGCTCACGATCTCAAAATCTCCTGCCTGCAGCTCCTCTCTGCCTAACTTTACCGTCATCTGGTCAATACCGGGCTGAACCTCTGATCCGGTATAAGTCTGGGGCTTCACCGTAACCTTGGCGGAAGAAATGCTCTTCTTGCATATTCTGATGACAGTCTGTGTATTGCCTTTATAGTTGCCCATACCGGTAATCTTCACAGCGATCAGGGTCTCCACCGGGATAATGTCTTTCTGCAGATTGACAGCCGCGTTCGCCGTTTTCATCGTTCCGTCAGCCAGACGCGTGTTGTTCACATAGGCATAGCCGACTCTGTAGTCCTTCCCCGGGGCAAGAACCTTTCCGTTTACATCTGTCACGGTGGTTTTCGAGGCCGCTACCACGCCCGCCGCTTTCTTGTATTCCACATCTGTGGAGGACACAAAAAGTTCCGAAGCATTCTGCTGTACGATAGTAAACTTTCCTGAGATCGTCCCCTTATAATTCTTCTTGCCCTTTACCGTAATGTTAGCGGTACCCTTGGCCGTATTGTTTTTGTAGGAGAGGGTGTAGTCCTTTCCGGCCTCCAATGTCTTCCCCCCCAGTGTCAGCTGTACGGAGGGCTTTACTCCGCCCGCTGTAAAGGCATAGGAGGAATCTGTCTTGGCATTTCCCTCGCTGTCCAGAAAGACGATGTTGAGCAGCGAAATATCCGCCCCCGTAATCTTAAAGGTCTTCTTGGCCGTTCCGGAATAACCTCCCTTGCCCGTAAAGGTGACCGTCGCTGTTCCCGCGTCGGTATTTTTCTTGTATGTGCAGGTAAAATCTGCATCCTTCACAAGGATCCTGCCGTTGAATTCGGCAGTTACATCAATGCCCTTACCGATCTCATACGCAATCCCTGAGTAGGGTACACTGGTTTTGTTCAGTGTAAACTTCACCTTGTTCAGAGTGGCGATAGGCGTGATCTTAAATGTTGCCTTCTTCGTACCATAGTAACTGCCCTTGCCCACAACCGTCACAGTCGCGGTTCCGGCATTCACATTATTGCTGTAGACCACATCATAATCCGTTCCCTTGATAAGGATATCAGATCCCATCTTCACAGTGAAATCCTGAGTGACCTCATTGCCTGTATAATCCTTTGCGGTAAGACCCGTAATCTTTGCCTTGGAGATGGGCGCCGCGTCCACAAGTGAGAATTTCACGATTCTTTCACCCTTAAAGTTGCCTGTGCCCGTCAGCTTCAACTCGTACTCGCCTTTGTCCTGATATCCCCCAAGCGCAGTTTTGAGATATTCAATAGAATAGTCCTTCTTGTTCTTGAGCTTTGTCTTGCCGTAATACAGCACCGGTACCGGCTTCTGAAGCCTTCCGGTAACATGAGTGATCATATCTGCTGCGGAAAACTCCTCTTCGGTAATGTCCCGCTGTCTGATCGTAAACTTTACCACAGCCTTGCCCTTGTAATTCCCCTTGGAGGTGATCGTCACACTGGGCGCTTTCTTGGCGGCATCCTTATCCCCTGCGTCTTTGTTATTTGCGTACTTTACGGTATAGTCCGTCTTCTCCTTCAAAAGAGTCTTATGATCATACACTCTCAGATCAAAGGTAATCTTCTGGCCTGTGTATACCGCCTCCTCAACGCCTGCCACCCAGATGCCTTTGGGGACATCTGCCGCGCTGTTATACTGTGCCTGGTCCTCAGGAAGAATATCCCCCCAGAACTCTGCCTCATTCAGGATGCAGTATTCAAAGACAGCAACCGGGCTATTCAGGCAGCCCTTCTTTACGGCCATTGCCTTCACAGTCATATCGCGGTCGATGACAATGCCGTCCACATACTGTTCGCTGGCCTCCGTGGGCTCCGTTCCGTCCAGCGTGTAGAAGATGCTTGAACCCGGCGTAGCGGATGTGAGCAGAAGCTTGGTCCCCGACTTGACGGTGGAACCGCTCGCAATGCTCGCAGTGGGAGCCTCCGTCTCGCCGCCGCTCCACTTAGCATATAGAATCTTGTCTCCGTAGTCTCCCGGATTGATGGCGGTCACCTTACTCCTTGTATTATCGGGATTGGTGTACCAGCCCTCAAAAGTAAAGCTCTCTCTCGTGGCGTTTTTCAGCGTGATTTTATCCAATATTGTGTAGGAAACAGGATTATCCTTATGGTTTTCCCCTCCGTTCAGGACATAGGTTATGGTATATCTCTGAATTTCCCATTTGGCATAAATTTTGATGTTTTCTGTACATCCCTCTACACCTTTAATCTCCGTCTGGAAATTCTCATCCAGATACCATCCTGCAAAGACATAGCCCTTTCGGGTCGCAGGAGCAAAGAGGAAGGTATCTCCCGCCTCATACCCTGCGGGATTCTGAGCCGCATTGACTCCCTCATCCAGCACATAAGTGATCGTCAAAAGCTTGGAGGACACAAGTCCCTGTTCCTCCAGCCACTGCTCCGCATAAGAGCCGGGTACCACAAAGAACTGCACATTGCCGCAGCCGCTGAAAGCATCCGTGCCGATAGCAGTGACAGAGGCCGGTATCACAACCTTTGTAAGGGCAGAACAATTCTTAAACGCCGTGGCACCGATCTTGGTCACACCGTTGGGAATGGATATCTGCACCAGTGCAGTACAGCCCTCAAAAGCAGATACCCCTATCTCTTTCAGGTCACCGCCCACCAGTGCCACGGCGGTGAGTCCCGCATCGTTCAGGAATGCCTTATCACTGATCTTAGTCACGCCTTCGGGAATCACTGCCTCCGTGAGGGAAGGACATTCGCTGAAAGCACTGCTGCCCAGTTTGACCAGGGACGCCGGAACCGTGAACGGCACCGCGCTGTCAGAGCCCAGCTTCGTACATCCGGCAAATGCAAAGTTTCCAATCTCAGTGACGGAATCCGGCAGATTACAGCTTGTAAGGTTCACGCACTGATAGAAAGTATACTGCCCGATCTTGGTAAGCCTGGAGCCGTCCTCAAACACCACCCTTTGCAGATTGGCGATATTGGGCAGCGCATAGTCGCCGATTATCTCTACAGATGCCGGGATATAAACGGTGATCATCTCCTCCTCACCCGTCGAGGCGTTTGTTGAGAACTGCGCTCCCCTGAAGAGATTGGCCGGGAAAGCACTCACCTTATCGCCGATCATGATTCGTTTGATATTACATTTTGCAAATATATTCTGATTAGAGGTTGTTACATAAATGGCATTAAACGTGATGTCGGAGAGAATGGAACAGCCGGAAAACGCGCTGGCGCCAATCTTCGTCACATTTTCAGGAATCACAATGGAAGAAATCTTAATACAGCCTTCAAAGGCATTGCCGCCGATCACCTCCGTAGTCTCAGGAATCGTAAAGCTCTCCAAAGCGGTGCAATACTTAAAAGCAGAGGAGCCGATCTCGGTAAGCTTCGTACCCTCCTCAAACTCTATGACAGGCACATTGGCCGGAATCGCCGCAGTTCCGGCAAACGCGCTATTGCCGATAGTGGTAACCGTGCCCGGGATCGTCATGACGCTGTCTGCGGTGAAGGTAGCCTGATTGAACAGATTGGCCGGAATCGTTGTGATCCCCTCCGGGAATTGTACCTTTCTCAGCAGACATTGGTAAAATATACCTGCTCCGCAGTTGGTCAGTTTATCCGACTTGATCGTCAAAAAGCTGATTCCGTGACAGTTCGTAAACGCTTGGCTGCCTATGGCGGTGACATTGGCAGGGATCGTGAGATCATAAAATGACTCACAATTTTGAAATGCATTGGCTCCGATGGTTGTCAGGGACTCCGGAAAAACATTGGAGATCAAATTGATACAGTTCATAAATGCTCTGTCCTTGATCACCGTCAGATTCTCGGAATAGCGGATCTTATACAGACCGGTACAGCCCTCAAATGCACCTTTTCCAATACTCGTCACACTGTCCGGCAGCTCTATCTGCCTGATTTCTTTACAGTTCTTAAAGGTTTCATCTCCGATGATCTGCATCGTGCTGGGAATACTTACGCTACTCAGAGCAGCGCAGTCCATAAATTCACCCTTTCCGGTGAATGTCAGACCCTCGGGCAAAACCACCTCCGTCAGTGAGGAACATTTGGCAAATACATAATCTCCGACTGTGGTGGTGGCGTTTGGAAGCTGCAGACTGGCCACTTTGTTGCAGTTATAAAACGCCTTTGTATTTAACACATTGATCGAATTGGGAATCACCAGCTCCGTCAACCCGGTACAGCCTTCAAATGAAGATTCGCCGAGAGACTGTACCGTGGAGGGAAACGTAATACTTTTCAGAGAAGTACAGCCACTAAAAGCCTTCTTTCCGATGGTGGACAGCGCACTTGGCTTCTCAACCGTATTCTCAAAGGTAACCTGGCTCAGATTGGATCCGGTGAAAGCGCCCTCTCCAATCTCCTGGATCTCGCAGGGAATCAGAAGATTTACGTCCGTTGCAAATTTTGCCTTATTGAACAGATTGGCCGGAACTATAATATTGTTTTTGGAGTTATCTCCGGACACATTCCTGATTTCAAACCGAACCGTCTTGATATTACAGTTGTTGAAAATACCTACGGCAGGACCCCCGGCCGCCGTGGAACATGCCAAATTGGCGGCCTCCAGCTTAACGCTCTCCAGCGAGGAGCAGTCACTGAAGGCATACTCCTGCACTCTGATCAGGCCGGGCACCAGCGTAATGTCTGTCAGAGAAGCACACTTTTCAAAAGCTCTGCTGTATATGTACTGCAAATTGTCGTGGAAAACCACTGTCTCAAGTCCGGTACATCCGGAGAATGCCTGCGAACCGATCTGAGTCAAAGACGGACAGTTGGAAAAGTCAATCCTCTTCAGATTTGTGCATCCCATAAAGCTCGTACCGGCAATGTCCTTGATATAGGAGCCTTCCTCAAACTGGAGGGCTGTCACGGCATCCCACTTTGCAAAAAGACCCGTAGGAATGTTTTGGATACCCGCTCTCACGGTGACAACCCCTTCACTGTCTATCACACCAAAAGGAATATCGTCAACAAATATGGAACCATCCCCCTTGATCAGGACACGGTTGCCCCATTGTATATCTTCCCCATCCTGAGACGCCGCTGCGAGGGTACTTTGTACCTCTGTCTCCGCAGGACTGCCGCTGCTGCCTGCCGCTGCGTCCCGCGCGTCTCCTCCGGATACCGGTGCAGCGGTAACAGTATCCCCCTCAAGGAATCCTTCCGTCGCAGCTCTCGTACCCTTCTCCCAAGCCACAACCGTCAATGCACTTTCCCCCACACTCTGCGTCAGCATCAGGGCAACGCACAGACCGGCAAACATCCGCCTTGCTTTTCGTATTAACATTTTTCCCCTCCATCTCAATGATCGGCAACTCGACAATAGACAAAAAAATCCAATTATGCAGTTTCATTCTACAATAGAGGTTAAGGATTGTCAACTTTTCGAGCCAATCAGCATCTTAAAAAGCCGTATATTATCGTAATGTTAACCAAAAACCACCGCGGATTCCTCCACAGTGGTTTCCCTGTCACAATATGTACTTTCCTCCGGTTAATCCTGATGACCCTTGTGCAGATATTTCTCTCTGGTGGCCAACCCTCCTCTGATATGCCGCTCAGACTTATTCACATCCAAAACCTTTCTGGCCTGAGCCGCCAGCGTGGGATTAATCTGCGCCAAGCGGTCTGTTACATCCTTATGAACCGTAGATTTGGACACGCCAAAGGCCTTAGCCGTCTGCCTCACTGTAGCGTTATTATCGATGATATAATTTGCAATCGACACGGCTCGTTCCTCGATATAATCCTTCAAAAGAATACCCCTTAAGAATCTTTTTTACAATGTATGA
Source organism: uncultured Lachnospiraceae bacterium (assembly GCA_949840915.1). Classification (GTDB taxonomy): domain Bacteria; phylum Bacillota; class Clostridia; order Lachnospirales; family Lachnospiraceae; genus Acetatifactor. The sequence continues at coordinate 10,420 of CATKXY010000020.1, forward strand.
AAGATTCCCAAGGGGTATGACTGGCCGTGCATGGATTTAAAACGGATTTAAATGCAGCCGCTCAAATAATTCTCCGAACCGCCAGAATGGTTCTGTACTCTGCATTGCCCACCTTGATCCCCGTCTTCTGGGTGCTGGCATGGACAATTTTGCCTCCGCCGATGTAGAGCGCCACATGACCGCTGTAACAGATCAGATCTCCCGGCTGGGCATCGCTGTAATTCACACCTGTTCCCGCGCTTCTCTGCTCTGTGGAGGTTCTGGGAAGGCGATAACCGAAATCGCTGTATACCCGATAAGTAAAACCGGAGCAGTCCGCCCCGTTTGTCAGACTGGTGCCGCCTGCCACATAGGGATTACCGATATACTGACAGGCATATTTTGCAATCTGCCTGCCCAGATCACTGCCGGGGGCGGCATCAATAAGAGCGTTATAATCAGTGGTATAGGTGCCGTTAGCGGCATTCCCTCCTCCGCCGGTCTGCAGTTTCTTCAAGGCCTGCTGCTCCTGCTGCAGCTTGGTCTTGGCCACACTGGCCTCCTGTCTGGCCTTCTTGATCTCTGCGTCATAATTGGCGGACTGTTGTCTCTTTCTGGTCAGCAGCCCGTCCAGCTCAACCTTCTGGTTCTTCAGATTCTCCTGAGCAAGCTCCAGTTCGCTCTTTGTTGTCTCCAGCTCCAGCTTATCCGCCTCGAGCTGGTTCCACAGCTCCAGGACCTGATTCTTGGTGGTCTCATACTGTTCCAGCATATTCCGGTCATACTCGTAGACCGACTCCACATAATCCATGCGGTTGAGCATATCTCCCAGCCCCGACCCGGAAAACAGAAGCTCTAGGCTGCTGGACTCACCGTTTTCATACATCTTGCGCAGACGTATCACCATGTCTGTATACTGTTGTTCTTCCTGCTCTCTGGCCTTCTCATACTCTGCTTCCGTGTCCTCGATGTCAGAGTTTTTCTTTTTGATCTCAACCTCCGTGTCAGCGATCTCATCCTCTTTCATACCGATGCTGGTCATGGTGTTGATGATCTCCGCGTTCAGATCCTCCATCTCCTCTTCGAGAATGTCCTGCTCTTCTTCCATACTGCCGATGCGCTCGTTCAGTTTCCTGATCTCCTCGTTCAGACGGTCGATGTTTTCCTTCGTCCGGTCGATAGAGGTAGCCTCCACAGCCATGGAATTCTCCATGGCATACTTTACCCCGGGGGCAGTCAGAGCCAGTATCACCACAAAGCTCAGGTATCTTCTCAGCGTTCTCTTCATGCAATCACTCTCATTCTATAACAGACGCATTTTCTCCTACAGTTCACAATTGTTAACCGTTCTGGGGAAAGGAATCACATCCCGGATGTTCCCCATGCCGGTGAGATACATCACACATCTCTCAAATCCCAGACCAAATCCTGCATGGCGCACGGAACCGTATCTGCGCAGATCCAGATAAAAGCCGTAATCCTCCTTATTCAGACCCAGCTCTTCCATGCGGGCCTCCAGCACCTCGAGCTTATCCTCTCTCTGGCTGCCGCCGATGATCTCGCCGATACCGGGCACCAGACAGTCCATGGCCGCCACGGTCTTGCCGTCTCCGTTGAGCTTCATATAAAAAGCCTTGATCTCCTTCGGATAATCTGTGACAAACACAGGACGTTTGAACTCTACCTCCGTCAGATAGCGCTCATGCTCCGTCTGCAGATCGCAGCCCCAGAATACCTTGTAATCAAACTCATCATTATGCTTCTCCAGAATCTCAATGGCCTCCGTGTATGTCACATGTCCAAAGTCTGAGTTCAGCACATGGTTCAGACGCTCGATGAGCCCTTTGTCCACAAACTGATTAAAGAAAGCCATCTCCTCAGGCGCATTCTCCAGCACATAGCGGATCACATACTTCAGCATATGCTCCGCCACGATCATATCGTCCTTCAGATCCGCAAAAGCCATCTCCGGCTCGATCATCCAGAATTCCGCAGCATGACGGGTAGTATTGGAATTCTCCGCCCGGAATGTGGGGCCAAACGTATAGATGTTCTTAAACGCACAGGCATATGCCTCTCCGTTGAGCTGCCCGCTCACAGTGAGATTGGTGGGTTTCCCGAAGAAATCCTGAGTGAAATCCACGCTCCCGTCCCCGAGCCTAGGCGGATTGCTCAGATCCATGGTGGTCACCTGGAACATTTCCCCCGCACCCTCACAGTCGCTTCCGGTGATCAGAGGTGTGTGTACATATACAAAGCCCCGCTCCATAAAGAAGGTATGGATCGCATAAGCGATCAGGGAGCGCACGCGAAATACCGCCTGAAAGGTGTTTGTCCTGGGGCGCAGATGGGAAATCGTGCGCAGATATTCAAACGAATGGCGCTTTTTCTGCAGCGGATAGTCCGCGGCGGAGGGGCCCTCCACCGTCACTTCCGCGGCCTGCATCTCAAAGGCCTGCTTGGCCCCCGGCGTCTCCACAATACTGCCCCGCACGATCACAGCCGCACCCACATTGAGTTTACAGAGCCCGTCAAAATTCTCCAGCCCCTCTCCGTAAACCACCTGCAGCGGCTCAAAAAAGGTTCCGTCATTGATCACCAGAAATCCGAAGCTCTTGGAGTCGCGGTTGCTCCTCACCCATCCGCCTACGGTGACCTCCTTCCCAACAAACTCCTCTTTTCTGCGATATAAATCTCTGATATCCGTCACTTCCACAATATCCCTCTTTCCGCGCCTTCCCGGCGCTCTTTTTTCCTGACGCAATGCACTTTTATGCGGCGGTGTTCACCGCGTTCTCCACCAGATAATTCAGGACGTCCTCATAGAGAAAGCTCTCTCTGTACTCCTCTCTGGTCAGCCCGTTCACCAGCAGCTCATCCACGGTGATGCCTGAAGTCTTGGCAAAAGACTCCAGCCGGGCATCCAGATCCTCGTCGGAGATATTCATGCCCTCCTTGTCCGCTATGGCCCGGACAATCAATATCTCCTTGGTATACTGCTCCGCATAGCCGTCCAGCGCGCTCTCATAGTCCAGATTATACATTTTCACATAGGATTCGGCATCCATACCGTAATTGGCCGCCATCTGATCCAGCCAGGACGCATAGGCCTCTCTGTTCTCCCGCAGCAGCTCCTCCGGCAGCTCCGCAAACGTGCAGACCTCCGTGAGCCGGACCAGCACCGCATCCCCGGCAGCGGACAGATACTCACTCTGAGCCCGCGAATCCAAGGAATCCTTCACATATTTGCGCAGCTGCTCCACGGTCTTTACATCGGGAATCCCCAGCGTCTCCACCTTGGCATCCTTCATCTCGGGAATAAAGTTCACCGTGACCGTGAACACCACTTCCTTTCCGGACAGTTCGCCGTCATCGTAACCCTCGGGAAATTTCAGATTAAGATCTACCGTCTCCCCGGGCATCACTCCCACAAGTCCATCCTCAAAGCCTGCGATAAACTGCCCTGACCCGATAAGCAAAAGCGCTCCTTTGGCGGTTCCGCCCTCAAAAGGCACGCCATCCTTTTTGCCCTCATAATCGATATTCGTCATATCCAGAAGCTCCACCGGACGGTCTGTGATCCCCTCCTGCTCATCCACATAGTTAAAATAGAACTGCTTCGTCTGGATGTCGATCTCCTCGTCATCATATGTCTCCGCGGGCATCACATCGATCTCCAGGCCCTTGTACTCTCCCAGCGTCACATAATCCGAAGCCTGAAACTCCCCTGAAGAATTTCCTCCGGAGCCGTTTTTCTTTCCGCCGCAGCCACACAAAAGCACCGCGCTCATCGTCAGTGCAAACACACCGATCCATCTTTTCTTCATATCTTCTTCCTTCCTGTCCGGGCCACTGCGCCCGCTATGATACAGTTATACCACAAATCTGCCCGATTTAAAAGCCATTTGAAAAACAATACATCTTAACTTTTTATAAAAGCGGGGAGAGAAGACGGCACACCTGCTCCTTAAAGCGCAGCGGCAGTTTCCTGCCCGCATACTTGTCCTTAGTGATCCGAGAGCAGTATTTGAGATCTTCGCAAAAAATCCGTTCCAGCTCTGCCGCCTTCTCACGATTATAGACGACGACATTCACCTCAAAGTTCAGCGCAAAGCTACGGATATCCATATTGGCCGTCCCGTAGCAAAAGACCCTGCCGTCCACGATCATCCCCTTGCTGTGCAGAAAACCGTTGTCATAGGTATAACATTTGGCGCCCGCCATCACCAGATCTCCCACATACGAATAGGTGGCCCAATAGACAAAAGGGTGATCCGGCTTGCAGGGAATCATGAGATACACTTCTATCCCGGAGACTGCCGCGATCTTCAGCGCATTAAAAATGGATTCATCCGGTATGAAATACGGCGTCTGAATATAAATACTCTTCTCGGCCTTGGCAATCAGGCGCAGAAAATTGTCCCGGATCTGTTCGGAGGTATTGTCAGGTCCGCTGCTGATCATCTGCAGCTTACAGCCGTCTCTTGTACCCGGCTCAAATCCCTCAAACAACAGTTCATTCTGCAGAATATTCTGCCCGGCCGCATAATTCCAGTCCAGAATAAACTGCAGCTGCAGACTGCTGACGCCTGTCCCTTTGATGCGCAGATGCGTATCCCGCCAGTGGCCGAATTTTTCGTCCAGATCAATATATTCTTTTCCGATATTAAAGCCGCCCACATAGGCCACCTTATTGTCGATCACCACAATCTTGCGATGATTCCGGTAATTGATGCGCAGCTGAAATCTGCGGAACAGCGCCGGAAAAAACTCTGCCGTCCGGATCCCCATCTCATTGAGCCTGCGCCAGTAACTGTGGCGCACGGCACGGCATCCCATAGCATCGAACAGCACACGCACCTCGACGCCTGCCGCCGCCCTCTCCTCCAGCACCTTCACAATGCGGTCGAACAGAACATCATTCCGGATGATATAATACTGGATGTGTATAAAATGCTCCGCATTCTTTAGATCCTCCAGCAACGCATTAAATTTCTCATTCCCGTCCACGAAAAAATCAATATCATTATCATCTGAGAGCACTGCCCCGGAGGTTTCCAGATTATACATGATCAGATCCGTAAAACCTCTGATATCTTCATCCTGCGCGCCAAACTCCTTCATTTTAAGCTGATGCTCCTGCTGTCTGATGGCCTCATTCAGATGATCCTCCACCTCTTTCAGCCTAAACTTCCTGCGTTTGCGCATATTTTGCCCCAGAAACAGGTACAGAATAAATCCGAGAATCGGTATAAAGAAAAGCAGAAGCAGCCAGGCCCAGACACTCTTGGGATTGCGGCGCTCAAAAAAAACAATGATCACTGCAAACAGCATATTCCAGATGAACAGATTCTGGAATAAAAAGTATAATATCTGATTTGCGATCTCTAAAATACCATCCATAAAATGATCCTTCCACGACAATATGGTCCATTATAACACAGTCTGCCATATTTTTGAAATGTTTTGTTGCGGATGGGGCGCTTTCTGTGTTATAGTTATCATTAAGTATAAAAATTACGAATCTGAACGGTTGAATAAATTTGCGTATTCAACTGTTGACCGATATGCGTGCCGCAACGCGCAGATAGGAATAAAAATGAATATAGGACTCATAATCTTTTTCGTGCTGCTGGCTCTGGTAGCCATTGCTCTGGTGGTGCTGTACTTCCTGGGCAAAAAGGCGCAGAAAAAGCAGGCAGAGCAGCAGGAACTGATGGAGGCCAACAAACAGACCGTCTCCATGCTGATCATCGACAAGAAGCGTATGAAACTCAAGGAAGCCGGGCTGCCGCAGATCGTTCTGGACGAGGCGCCAAAGCTCATGCGCAACTCCAAGCTTCCCATCGTCAAAGCAAAGGTCGGGCCTCAGATCATCTCACTGATCAGCGACGATAAGATTTTCGACTCCATTCCGGTAAAAAAGGAAGTGAAAGCCGTAGTCAGCGGCATCTATATTCTGGATGTAAAAGGGCTCCACGGCAAGGTACAGAAAGCCCCCGAAAAAAAGAAAGGCTTTTTCAAGCGGATGGCTGCCGCCATTCAGGAAAAAGGAGGCGCAAAGCCCGTCAAGTAGGATTCCTACAGACGGGCTTTTTCATTCCATTATTTGATTTTATTTGCCGTTTCACAATTCTCCGGGAGAGTTCGGATGCTGAGTTCATACTCTCCCACTACAGTCTCCTGATTCTCCAGAAGATAGCGGATCCTGACGTCAGGCCAGCCGTTCCCGTTTTCACCTGCTCCGTTCCCCGATGCAGCTTCTGCGTCGTCCTCCGTCTCCACAGACTCAGTCACAATATCCAGCAGCAGAGCGCCAAACGGGGTAGGGTACTGCGTCCGGTACCGCCTTCCGGCCTCAAATATCATACTGCTCCCCGCACCGCCCTGTCTGCAGATCTCTACTGTGCCGCCCTTTCGCTTGACCCGGGTCTTCAGCACATCCTGACAGCCCTCCGGCTGCTCTTGATAAAAAAGATAATGGATCCCGTTCCTGCAAAAATACTCTGCACACACCTCCTGCACAGTGACGACCGGCTCTGTGTCCTCCGGCAAATACTGCCGCCCCGTTATGATCAGACGACATGTTTTCCCGCCCGCCATCTCAGTATTCCTCGATATTGATGGTCTTGGCGGACAAAATTCCATACTTGATTATGGAGTTGGCAAAGCGTTTGAATTTTTCCGCACTGTCACTGACATAAAACTGATAGGGATTGGCGCCCAGCGCAGGGGGCGTCCGGTTCAGAAGTCCCCGCTGCTCCAGCATCTCCTTCAATTCCTGCGCGGTCTCATATGCAGGGTTTACCAGAGTCACCGCATCGCCCATGATCCTGCCCAGAGTGGAACGAATCAGAGGATAGTGTGTACATCCCAGAATCAAAGTATCGATATCAATATCTATCAGCTCTGTCAAATATCTGCGTGCAATCTCATCCGTCACCGGGTCCTGCCAGAGTCCTTCCTCCACCAGCGGCACGAAGAGCGGACACGCCTTGCCGTAAATAGTCACATCTTTGTTTAGCTCTTTTATGTATTTTGTGTAAATCTGACTGTCGATGGTGGCGTCTGTGGCGATAACGCCGATGCGCCCGTTCTTTGTCACCTCCGCAGCCGTTTTGGCTCCGGGCTTTACCACACCGAGCATCGGGATATCCGTCTCCGCCTCCAGCTCATCCAAGGCGTAAGCGCTTGCGGTATTGCAGGCCACCACGATGGTCTTGACCTGAAATTTCTGCAGAAAACGCAGGATCTGCTTGGAATAGCGAGTGATCGTCTCCCGGGATTTGCTGCCGTATGGCACCCGGGCAGTATCTCCGAAATAGACAATTCTCTCATTCGGTATCTGACGCATAATCTCTCTGGCGACTGTCAATCCCCCCACGCCGGAGTCAAAGACTCCGATGGGCGCCTCCGCCCGTAATTTATTACTGACTTCCTGACTCATGAACCTCTCTCCTTTGCTGCTGCAAAGCATCCCACTCCGTAAACAGCCTGCTCTTGAACCGGATGCGGCTACAGTCCGCCTCCAATATATCCCAGTAGAGCTGCGCGCCGTCAAGCTCTGATTCCATCATACTCTCCCCGCACTGCTCATCCTCCTCGCACACGATCTCATAAGTGCCCCGAAGCAGGGTAAACTGCGGGTAAATGGCTCCCCACCAGCCCAGCGCGGCACAGCCGGCCAGAAGAGCAGGTATTATATTCTTTATTATAAATTTCCTGATCAGATTTTTTTTCATGGCAGTCACTCCTCTTTTATGGCTTTTTTAACAGCTTATAAGAGGATGATTGCCCTGTGCGGAACACTTTATACAGCGGAATGCTTTTCTCCGTCCAGACGGATCTGGTGAATGATAGCCTTTCTCTGATTGTCAATGTGCGTTCTGGCCGCCTCGGCCGCACGCTCTTTGTCCCTGCTCACCAGACTCTCATAAATCATTCTATGCTCTTCCACCAGCCGCTCATGCTGACTGATATCCTTAATATATTCAAAACGATAACGATACATCTGCTCCGAGAGATTGTTCACAAGTTGAATCAATCGGCTGTTTCCTGTGGCCTGCAGAATAATGTCGTGAAGCTCCACATCCGCCTGCGCGACCTTTTTCACATCCTTAGTCCCTGTAGCCTGTTCAAATCGCCCGCAGGCCTCCTTCAGCCGCTCCAGATCCTCCTCTGTGATCCGCTCGCATGCAAGCTCTGCACAGAGTGCATCCATGGCGCGCCGCACCTCAAGCACATCGCTCATACTCTTCTCGGTAATCTGGGCCACCTCCGCCCCCCGGCGGGGAATCATTGTCACCAGGCCCTCAAGCTCCAGCTTGCGGATTGCCTCTCTGATGGGAGTGCGGCTCACACCCAGCATATTGGCCAGATGGATCTCCATTAAACGCTCTCCGGGCTTCAGCTCTCCGGTGAGAATAGCCTGCCGGAGCGTATTGAAAACCACATCTCTCAGGGGTAAAAACTCATCCGGTTTCACCTGTAATCTGTTCTGCATATCCACACCTCCTGCCCGCTCCGGCGGGCACCCGTCACTGTGTAAACTCAGTGACAAAACACTGCTTTACGCACAGCGTATCCGTATCCGCAATCAGCTTTGCCACAGTTTCCGCCTTCGCCTGGTCGTCAAAAATGCCGAACACCGTGGGACCGCTGCCGCTCATGAGGCTTCCCATGGCGCCGTGGCTGTCCATCACACGCCGAATGGCTGTAACCTGAGGGCATCTCTCTGCCGTCACTGCCTCCAGCACATTGCCCAGACGGGCTGCAACTCCGGCTAAATCCCCTGCTCTTATGGCAGCCGTCATACCGTCGATATCGGGATGCGTGTAATCCGGCAAAGCGTCCAGAGCCGTATAGACCTCCTTTGTGGAGACATTGCGGTCCGGCTTCGCCACCACCAGCACACATTGAGGCGCCGCCGCAAGTCTGGTCAGTCTCTCGCCGATTCCTTCCGCCAGAGCGGTGCCTCCCATAATGCAATAGGGTACGTCTGCCCCGATACGCACCCCCAGCTCCCGCAGTCTCTCCTCCGAAAGCTCCAGCTCATACAGCTGATTCATGGCTTTCATGACAGCCGCCGCATCCGCACTTCCCCCTGCCATGCCCGCCGCAACAGGAATATTTTTCTGCAGGGATACCCGAATGCCCCCGGGCAGCCCGAACTCCTCCTGCATCAATCTCGCCGCTTTGTAAATAATATTATTTTCATCCGTGGGCAGCTCACGGGAATCCGTCTCGATCACAATGCCCTCGTCCGTCTTTTCCAGCGTCAGCTCATCCCAGATTCCCACAGTCTGCATGACCATCTTTACCTCATGGTAGCCGCCCGGCAGAACTCCCAGCACATCCAGCCCCAGATTTATTTTAGCATATGCCTTTATCGTGCAGGTATTCATGATATTGCCCCCTCGCATTTAATAGTCATACAAACTCCGTATCCAAATTAACTGTATCTTGTATTTTGTATACATGGATTGTATTTCATTATATACAATGGCCTTCCTTCCGTCAAGGTGTGACCGTCTTTGCAGAGCACTTTTCATACCGCATAAACACTGGTAGTATAGTACATTTTTCTATATCAGGGGTATATTTTTAAGCACATCAAAAAGGGAGACTGTCTCTGCCTCCCTTACTCATGATTCGTCATTTCTTTCAAAGATGAGATCTGCCGCCCGGCTCTCTGGTTTCTCAGGCGCATAAACACTGGTGTTGTAATACATTTTTATACAGAAACGGAGAGCTTCGCACTGGGTTCCGGCCGGCTGACTTCTCCGGTCTTTGTATAGATTACAGGTTGTTTAGCCGCGTCCTCCGTCGCTTTTTCGGATGCGCTGTCTTTTGGCTCTGCCTGATCCGATCCTGAATTTTTGCCGCATTCTGCCTTGCCGTCCAGGCTTATCTCAACCGTATCTGTCTGCCCGCTCCTGTTTTCCTCTATCCTCTTCTCAAATTCCTCACGCTCTTCTCTGTGTCTTTGGATCGCATTTTCCCGTTCGGACTCTTCTTTTTCTCTTGCTTCTTTTGCATCTTCCTTTATGCCTTCTTCGGCTTTTTTCCTGTATTCCTCCGCTTTGTCCGCACAGTCGCCGGCATAGCCCATTGCCCGCTCCATTGTCGCTGTATCGCCTCTTCGTCTCGCCTCTTTATATACCCGAAACGGCGTATTCATCAGCTCCATATTGGTACTTGCCCCCACAAGACCTTCCATTGTTTTCGCATGCATATCGGTTCCCCCCATCTCTCTCAGCGGAATGGTCATTATCAATGTATTTTAATACAAATATTATAATCAGTCTCACGCGTTCGGGCAACTCATTTGTCACAAAATCCCTTTTTATTGCTGCGGAATGTGCATACGGAAAAAATCAGCTCTCTGCCCGCCGGTAAATTTCACATTCTTTCCAAAAAAGTCTAAACTTTCCTCTCCTTTATGCCGATATCATGGATGAAGTCAAGGACGACAGGTTTTTTGCGCCCATTTGCAAAAAGCCGACAAAAAAAGACGAAAAAATCGTCGGAAAAGAGGTATGTTATGAGTGTAAACGGAGTTACATCAAACCAGGCTTCCGCTGCTTATTCTTACAGTCCTGTCACAGAGAACACAGCGGCAGAGAAGACATCCTCCACCCAGAAAAAGGAGGAGACAGGTGTAGTGTACGAGCCTTCCAAGGAGCAGAAAACCTCCTCTGTGAAGAAGACTTACACACCGGACACCAATATGCTCAACAAGCTGAAGGCAGATGCAGACGCAAGAACCTCTCAGCTCCGCAGTCTTGTGGAACAGTTGATGGGCAAACAGGCAAATACTTACGGCACGGCCAATAACATGTGGCAGTTCCTCAAGAGCGGCAACTACACAGTGGATGCGGCTACCAAGGCGCAGGCGCAGGCAGACATCGCCGAGGACGGTTACTGGGGCGTAAACCAGACTTCTGACAGAATCATCTCCTTTGCCACTGCATTGACAGGCGGCGACCCCGATAAGGTAGAAGAGATGCGTGCCGCTTTCCAGAAGGGATACGAGAAGGCCGAGAAGACATGGGGCGGCAGTCTTCCCGATATTTCCCGGCAGACCTATGATGCCGTGATGAAGAAATTTGATGATCTGGCAGCACAGGCAGTAGAAAATTAATTCCCAAAACTGAGCGAAATGAACCGGGGCTGTGGAAACCGATATGGTTTTCACAGCCCCGTCATTTACTTATCAAAATTTACTTCACGATCAACAGTTTCTGTCCCGTCTGCAGCTCATCACTGCTGAGATTGTTCAGCTCTCTGATCTTGTTTACCGAGACATAGTATTTTCTCCCGATATTCCAGAGATTATCTCCGTCCTTCACCACATATATGATCATACCGGGCAGACTGCTCATAAGCGTACTGTCGGGTTCCGACACATCCACCTGGCTGATCAGGTCCACGGGAATACTCTCGAATACCATAGTGGAGAAACACAGTACGGCCTTGACGTCCATCTCCTCGCCATCCAGCATAGTTACCTGAAGCTGTTCCACCTCCGCATGCACCTTGCCCATATCCTCGGGCATAATACCGGGAACATCCAGCGTATACTGATACGGAATCTGTGCGTCCGCACAGGCGTAAGGATTCTCATCATCCCCCGTGATATACATCACCTTGATCTGAATACCGCCCTTCAGCAAAATTCCGTTTTCCACTGTGCTCTGCTGTTCCTGGCACACCTTTGCCTCACTGTGCAGCAGTTGCAATATTCCGGCAGAACCGCTGGGTATGCGGATGTGATCGGTCACCTTGGACTTCCCGGTGACACAGGAACGCACTCTGCGCAGATTGGCTCTGTGCGTCTGGGTATGTACTTCCTTGGTGACCCCGTAAATATCGGAGATAATCTCCGTGGTCTCCTCCTCGTAAATCCTGATGTTGATATCCAGTACCAGCTCCAGACCGATACAGCGCTCCTCTCCGTCCAGATCGGGGCGGACTGTCAGCTCCTGCTGCCCCGCCACATAATGGATGTCGGGGAGCATCCCCTCCCTGCAGCCGTGGCATTCCAGCACACCGGAGAATGGCATGGTAGTCTCAAAGGAGCGGACAGCCTTATCCTCTCCCTCGCTCTCATAGAGCAAAAAGAGCTGCACATCACCCTGAATTCCCAGCTTTTCATCCAGCACTTTGAATTCCACGTCTCCCAGATGCACGGCGCTCCACAGAATCCTGTAAATATTCGGGTAATTCGGAGGCAGGGTTACCTCATCCCGAATGCGGAAAATATCATTTTTACAGATAGCGATCTGCGCCAACTGCAGAGGCATCTTACGGTACTCCAACCAGTCTGATCTCTCGCCGTCCCCATGGATACCGATGGGGGCCTCCTCATCATAGAGCTCCCGCACGGATGCATTTAATGTGACCAGAGAGCGGATGCTGAGCTTGCGGGAATTGATGATTCCCACACTGAAATCCTCCACCTCCCCCGAAGCAGTCACCGTGTCGGAAGCCGTAGCCCCCTTCATGATCAGCTTCTCGTCAAACGGAATTTCACCCTCAAAAGGCACCAGTACGCTTCCCGACTCCTGCGTGTGATAGAGTATCTCAAAGCGCAGACACCCTCGCAGGCTGACCACGTCCGTACCCGGCTTAATCTCCTCTATGACAACCTCGGCCTTTTCCAGATTGATACTGTTCACATCAGGCTTGCTGTCAGGGATATTTCTGTCGTCTTCCAAAGTGATCTGTGTGACCGCCTCCGAGCGGACACGGTCCATATGTATGTTCTTTTTCAACAAGTCCACAAAAAAATACCTCCACATAGATACTGATATATGTATCTATATGCAGGTATCATTTGATTTATGCGGCATCAGGGACTGTCCCGCCTCTTATACCGCCCCTATCAGATCCGTCAGCTTCTCCACATGGTATCTCTCCATATAGGCCTCTATCCCTCTGACCACCTCCACAGTGGCATAGGGATTCACAAAGTTCATGGCTCCGATGCTCACCGCACTGGCTCCCGCCAGGATAAATTCAATGGCATCCTCCGCCGTTGCGATACCGCCCATGCCGATGACGGGTATCTGTACCGCGTGAGCCGCCTGATACACCATGCGTACCGCAATGGGCTTGATGGCCGGTCCGCTCATGCCCCCCGTCTTGTTGGCAATGGCAAAACAACGCTTATGAATATCTATCTTCATACCTGTGAGCGTATTGATCAGTGACAATGCGTCCGCCCCCGCGCTCTCAGCCGCCTTAGCCATCTCCGCGATATCCGTCACATTGGGACTCAGCTTCATAATGATCGGCTGCTTAGCGTGCTTTTTAATCTCCTGTGTGATATGGCAGAGCGCGTCCGCCCTCTGCCCGAAAGCGATGGCTCCCTCCTTCACGTTGGGACAGGAGACATTGATTTCCAGCATGGATACCGCCGGCTCGTCGCCCAGCTTCTCCACTACCTCCACATAATCTTCCACGGTTTTTCCGCAGACATTCACAATGATCCTGGTGTCATACTGCTTTAAAAAGGGAATATCCCGCTCCATCAGCACGTCAATGCCCGGATTCTGCAGTCCGATGGCATTGAGCATACCGCCATACACCTCCGCCACCCTGGGCGTCGGATTTCCCGGCCAAGGTACATTGGCCACCCCTTTGGTCACCACGGCACCCAATTGATTCAGATCCACAAACTCGGAGTATTCCATGCCCGATCCGAAGGTTCCCGACGCAGTCATAACGGGATTTTTGAAAGTGACGCCTGCGATTGTCGTCTGTGTATTCATCAGATGTCCACCTCCCTCGCCTCAAATACAGGTCCGTCCGTACAGATTCTCGCATTGTGTACATGGGAATGTCTGTCGATCTCCTTCGTCTTTACCACACAGCCAAGGCATGCTCCCACACCGCAGGCCATATGCTCCTCCAGCGAGATATATGCGGGAATGTCCCGCTCTTCGGCATACCGCTTTATCGCACGAAGCATGGGCATGGGCCCGCAGGCATAAATCACTTCCGCATCCAGCCCCTCTGCCGTCACGGCATCCAGCACATTGCCCTTCACACCCACGCTGCCATCCTCAGTGGCGGGAAAGACCCGCCCGTACCGCTCCAGATCCTCACGCAGAAAAGTCCTGCAGTCACGATATCCTGCAATGATCTGAATATTTTCCTGTGCCGTCACCTTGTTCAGCGCTTTGGCAAGCTGGAGCATGGGAGGAATCCCGATGCCCCCGCCCATGAGAAAAATCTTTTTGCCTGCTGCCTGCTCCACGGGAAAGCCGTTTCCCAGTGTGCCTAAGATCCGGACAGTGTCTCCCTTCCCATAATGCGAAAACTCCTCCGTCCCCTGTCCCGCTATGCGATAGACGATCCGCAGCGCGGCCTGATCCTGCCGTACCTCGCAGATGCTGATGGGCCTGGGCAAAAGAGTACTTCTGTCCTTTGGATATACGCAGAGAAACTGCCCGGGCAGGGCGGTCTTTGCAAGGTCAGTCTCAATCCACATGTCATAAATCATGGGGGCGATTTCCTGCTGGGAAACCACCATGGCAGTCTGTTTTTGCTTCATCTCACTTCCTCTTTTCTTCATATACGATTTTCCCGGCGCATATGGTTGCGCATACCTTTCCTGTAAGCTCCCATCCGGTAAACGGGCTGTTGACCGACTTTGACATATAATCTCCCGCCGCATTCACCGCCGCCGTGTCAATGAGCACCAGATCTGCCGGACCGCCTTCTGCCAGATATCCCGCATCCAGATGATACAGCGCCGCCGGATTTGTACTCATGGCGCGCAGAAGCTCACGCAGAGTCATATATCCCTTGCACACCAGCTCTGTGATCCCAAGAGAAAGCGCCGTCTCCAGACCGATGATACCGCTGGGCGCCTCCGTGAGAGGCTTTGCTTTCTCCTCCGCGCTGTGAGGCGCGTGATCTGTTGCTATGATATCGATGGTGCCGTCCGCCAGTCCCCTGATGATGGCCTGCCTGTCCTCCTCCGTGCGCAGCGGCGGATTCATCTTGGCCAATGTCCCGTATCGGATCACAGCCTCCTCAGTCAGCGTAAAATGATGCGGGGTCGCCTCCGCATGGATATTATGTCCCGTTCCCCGCTCTTTAGCCCGGCGCACCAGCTCCACGCCCTCCTCCGTGCTGATATGCTGAATATTGATACAGGCCCCCGTCTCCAGCGCAAGCTCCAGATCCCTCCCGATCAGTCCGATCTCCGCCTCCCGGGGCGACCCCTGGATTCCGAAATGAGCGCTTGCCCTGCCTCTGTTAACACCGTTTTGGGCGATCAGGCCCGGGTCCTCCTCATGGAAGCTGACAGGCATGTCCAACCGGGCGGTGCGCTCCATGGCCGTCCGCACCAGTTTTTCATCCAGCAGCGGGACTCCATCGTCCGTAAAGCCCACCGCTCCGCACTGCGCCAGTTTTTCCATATCCGTGAGCTCTACGCCCTTCATGCCCATCGTGACATTGGCACAAGTCACGACATGTATGTCAGTTTCTTTCGCCTTGTCTATAACATATTCCAGCGTCTCTTCGTTGTCCACAGGCGGCTTGGTGTTCGCCATCAGCACCACCGTGGTGTAGCCGCCCCGGGCAGCCGCCCGCGCTCCGGTGGCGATATCCTCTTCATAAGTGAAGCCCGGCTCCCGAAAATGCACATGCACATCCACCAGCCCCGGTGCAACTACCAGCCCTTGCGCATCCAGCACCTCACAGCCGTCGGGTATCTCCAGATCCCTCCCGAGTCTGCCGATCCTGATGATTTTGTCCCCGTCCGTCAATACGTCAAAGCTTCCCTCCGTGCCGGATTTGGGATCGATCAGATAACCGTTTTGTATCAATAACATGGCAACGCCCCCTGTAAGTTCTTTCCTGTTAAGCTCTTACAGTTCATTATACAGAAATTCAGGGCTTTGACAAGTAGGAATGCTTCAGCGCACTTTCAATCTTTTGATAACCAATACTCCCATTCCTGATTTTCAAAATGCCATCCTTCTCTATACTGTTCTAATAGTCCGTCCAGCGTAGTATCTATACCCTGATTCAAAAACAAAAAACACCGCATTCCTCTTCAAGAATACGGCATTTTTAGAATTTACATATTTTTATATATGGTACAACATCCTCTATTATCTTTGGCAAATTCGTGTTGTCCTTTTTAGGAAACATCAACATTTAGTTACTACACCATAGTCTAGTCCGTTCTTATACATCCAAACAAATCATTTTTCAAATAGTTCTAACCAAAAATTTTTCACTGTGGCCATAGCCATATCATCTCCTGAATAAAGTTCCTTTGCCCATTTATAAGGAGTGAATTCTTTAAAGAAATCTTTTACCTTTTGTTGTTGCTCTTCATTTACCTCTACTTCCCACGCTTTTTTACCATCTGTACCTGCATGAAAACAAGTGATCTTGTTGTCCGTAAAATATGTTAGGTATATTTTTCCGTCTTCCGGATTCTTTGCGGATACAATCTGATTTACAACTGGTATCTGATTTAATTTAAATTTGCCACTGTAAAATATATCTTTAAAAGACAATCCCATATATGAACTTGGTACTTCCTCCTGTTCCTTTTGAAGCGCTTTTTCAGGTTCTTCATGTATCCCAATAGAAAAAGGCTCTTCTGTCTTTGTACTGGAAGCTGTATTCCTGTAATATTCCGCACTATTGCTATTGCTGTTTACACTCGTTACTGACATATTTCATCTCCTCTCATTAACAATAACGAAATAGGACCCCCTCTTTGTTACATTTTTTATTTATTTTTTCTGCCATATCAATCAACCAGAATGCTATCAAATATCAGGCATACTTCGTCAATATCCGAATGATCCGCCGTTAATACATAGACATATTCTCCATGTTCATAATATGCATATACAAATCCGTCATGGTACAGCGAAATAACAATTATCTTCCCATTGATCTCTTTCATGATCTGCTGATCATATTCTGTATCTGCTATTAATTTCCCTCCATCCTGAACCAGCATTTGATCCCATGTGATCATCTCTCCATTCCCATTTGTATAGATAATATTGAACCAATGTTCCGACGTAACCCTGTCAGTTTCCTGATACCCCTCCGGAATATAGCCCGGTTCGTTGTATTGAATGGGTTCCTGCTTTTGTCGCACAAAATAAGTGTAACAAATGGAGTCCTCCCAAACAGACTTAACTGTCTCATAAAATTTGACTCTATATGCCTGCACACTCATCGTTATCACAAACAGGGTACTGATCATGCAGACAAACAGTATCGCCGCTTTTTTAGACAGTCTGTAAAATACCCCCATCCAAGGATGTGCCTCCCTTCTCATCAGCTTCTTCATTCTGTGCTCAAACTTATCCGTAAACTGATACTCATAATCTGTATTGCTTTCCAGCTCTCTAATAATTGCTTCATCCACAACAGACATATATTTATACAGCCATTCATCCGTTACGCTTATTTTCTTCACATGTATCTTCCTCCAGTCCTTCTAGCGCTTCTTCTATTAATATTTTCCCTCTGGCAATCCGTTGCCTGACTGTGCCTTCCTGAATTCCACACAGTCTGGCAATCTCACTGTTTTCCAAATGGGCAGAATATTTCAGCAGGAAAACATCCCTATACTTAATCGGCAAGTTCTTTAATATGTCCAAAACTTCATTCTCTATATCTGTTTCCATGTAAGACACTGGCATATCTTCTTCCTTCAGTTCATCAATATATGTTTCTCTTTGAATCCGCACATTTTTATTTCTATACATATCCACAGCAGCATTTTTCACTATAGTTATCAAGTACCTCTTTGTCCGCAAACTTTCTGGATCTCCTATATTATCCATATGCATCGCCAGATTAACAAACGCATTCTGTACAGCATCTTCCGCTGAAATGTAATCCTGAAGGACATCCATTGCAACTTTCTGCATCAAGTATCTGTATTTTTCATATAGAATGACAAATTTTCTCTTATCTTCCGGCGTATCTATCATCAACAAAAATATCATATAAGTTCCCCACAAGTAACGTCATATGTGTTTTTACTAACTCGCTTCTGTAATTGTTTTTCTGCCCGTCTATTAACAATAACGAAATAAACAACCCGATTTGTTACATTTTCAAACCAAAAAACATTTCTTTTTCATCTCTTCCTCCCCGTTGTAACTTGTAATAATGATAAAAGGCATCAATGCCCATGCACTGACGCCTTTCGCTCATTCTGATTTTTTGATTTATTCAAAAACCACCGGCTTATCCATATAATCCATCTTCAGTACAATGTAGGGACAGGAAGGCACCCGGTTGCCGGAATCGCTGCTCTCAGGCCCCAGCAGAGTCGTATTCACATAGATCGCTTCCTCCGTGAGATACAACTCATTGACTGCAATGCTGTAACCGCCGCTCTCCTGCTGTCCGTAACCTATGACTATGTAGAGATATTCCGCATCGCTGTAGGTAAGTTTAAAGGGATCCGCCTTTTTCTCATCGATAATGGTCATGAGCTCCTGAGGTATCTTCTCCTCACTCACCACTGTAAATCCCAGATCCTGCAGCTTCACTCTCTCCTCGCTGAGCATGGAACAGCCTGCAAGCAAGGGCAGACAGAGCGCCGCAAACAGCACAAGCACAGCCTTTTTCATTCCTCTCATATATATTTTTCCGCCTGATGTTTTGGTCTATTCTATGTACAAAATTGGCAGAATATGCTATACTAAGCAGTAAATACGCTGAAAGAGGTAGCTATGATACGTTTTATACTGGTTGTAATCGTCCTGCTGGGCTTTCTGATTCTGGGGAGTCCGCTGTTGGTAGTCGAGTGGCTGATCGGCAGGAAAAATCCTGATCTAAAGAGCCGAAGTTCTCTGTCCATCGTCAAATGGGCTTTCCGCATGATCATCCGTGTCACAGGCACCAAAGTCATCGCCATCGGCGAGGAGCGCATCCCCGCGGACACTGCAGTTTTGTATGTGGGGAATCATCGCAGCTATTTTGATGTGGTTCTGACCTATCTGCGTGTACCGCGCCCCACGGGCTATATCGCCAAAAGAGAAATGCTGCGCTATCCCCTTCTCAAAAACTGGATGCGCAATCTCCACTGTCTCTTTCTGGACAGGGACGATATCAAAGCGGGACTAAAGACCATCCTGGCTGCAGTAGATAAAGTGAAGAACGGCATATCCATCACGATCTTTCCCGAGGGAACACGCAACACGGTGCCGGACACATTGCTCCCCTTCCGCGACGGAAGCTTTAAGATCGCGGAGAAGGGCGAAGTCCCCATCATTCCCATGACTATCGTAAATACCGCCGCCATCTTCGAGGATCATTTACCCTTTATGAAGAAAGCGACGGTCATCATCGAATACGGTGAACCCATCTATATGAAGGATCTGGACAAAGAGACCCGTAAAAACATTGGTAACTATGTGAGTTCCATCATCCTTGACACTTATATGAAAAATAAAAAGCTGCTGGATGAGTTCACTGCTTCAGACAATCAATAATCTCTGTAAACTTCATGCCGTGGGATGCCTTTACCAGTATAGTGCATCCCAGAGGCCAAAACTCGCTCCGCCTCCCGGCATCAGCAAGCTCCCGCAGCAGATCCTGGCGGGTGGCAAAATAATATATCTTCTGTTCTTCCGCTTTCTCGCTCTGTCTCCCCGCTTCTTCCACTGCTCCCATATAGATTTGGCGTGCGTTTTCGCCCACACAGATCAGACAATCCATGCCCGATGCCGCCGCATAGGCGCCTACACCGGCATGAAGTTCATCCGAATCCTCTCCCAGTTCAAACATATCGCCCAGAATCGCCGCACGGTAGGTATCCGCCATGGCCAGCAGATCGATGGCCGCCCGCATGGACACGGGATTGGCATTGTAGCAGTCGTCGATCACCGTGTATTCAGGCAGACGGAGAAGATTGTTTCGTCCTCCCACCGGCCGGATCTTTTGAATTCCTTCTGCGATCTGCTCCTTTGTCAGTCCCATCAGTCTTGCCACGCAGGCCGCAGCAGCTCCGTTGATCACCATATGTCTGCCCGGCAGGGGAATCCGAACGCCAAATTCCGGACTTTCCGGCATGTGCAGAACAGCCTCGCTGCCCCACAATCCCCGGCTCACAATATCCGTGGCGAAAACCTCCTCGCAGTCCCATTCTCCCAGCCCGAAAAAATGTGTTTTTTTGCCATGTACCTGCGTCACGGTGCGGAGCATATCGTCCTCGCCGTTTAAGCAGACCACGCCATCCTCCGCCATATAATCAAATATCTCTGTCTTGGCCTTGAGAATCCCCTCTCTCGATTTCAGATTCTCCAGATGACATTGGCCGATATTGGTGATCACACAGAAATCGGGACGCACCATTTTGCTGAGCCGGTGCATCTCGCCGAAATCACTGATGCCCATTTCCACCACCGCAGCCTCATGTTCCTCACGGATGCGCAGCAGCGTCAGCGGCACTCCCACCTCATTGTTAAAATTTCCCTCTGTTTTTAACACATGGTATTTCTCTGCCAGAACGCCCGCAATAAACTCCTTGGTGCTGGTCTTGCCCACACTCCCCGTAATTCCCACAATAGGAATGTCAAGCTTGCTGCGGTAATACTCAGCCATATCTTTGAGCGCCTGAAACGTGTTCTCAACGCACAGATAACTTCCCCAGCCGTCAGCCGGCTCGCCGCACTCCGCCTCCACCTGCTCAGGCGTCTTCTCAGTCACAGCCAGCACAGCTCCTGAGGCAAATACCTGCGGGATAAATCTGTGTCCGTCTACACGCTCGCCCACCGTAGCCACAAAAACGCCTCCCGCAGTCACCTTTCTGGAATCCAGCGCCACACTGTCCACCAGAGTCTCCGCTGTCGTTCGGGCAGCTTCACCGTTTTTTACATTCAGCAGAACCAGCCTGCCTCCGCAGGCCCTTGCAATCTCACCGATACTCAGATTCATCCTACACCTCATAGCTCAAAATTTTTTCACACAAATCTTCAAAGCTCATTCCCACCGCCAAAGCCTCCTGCGGCAGCAGGGACGTGGGCGTCATGCCCGGCAGAGTGTTGGCCTCCAGACAATAGATATCTCCCGTGTGACTCATCATAAAGTCCATGCGGGCATAGCTTTTCATGCGCAGCGCGGCGAATACCCTCTCAGCCACCCTCTGCATCTTTGCGGCCTTCTCCGGCTCCAGATCAGCGGGACAAGTCTCGACTGTACTGCCCGGCTGATACTTATTTTTATAGTCATAAAATCCCTGCTTGGGTGCAATCTCGATCACAGGCAGCGCCTGACCATCCATCACTCCCACAGAAAACTCTCTTCCTTCTATGTATTGCTCCACAATCACCTCGTCTCCATACCGGAAAGCTTCCTCCAGCGCTCTCTTATACTCCGCTTCCTCCCTTGCAATATACACGCCTACGCTGGAACCGCCGCAGCAGGTCTTCACGATACAGGGGAAAAGCACTTTCTTCTGCGTCTCTCCTCCCGCTGCATTCTCCCACTCTCCCCGCTTCATGCGAAAACCCGCCGGAGTGGGAATCTCGTGGGCCGCAAAAATATCCTTGGAAATGCCCTTATCCATGGCCATGGCTGAGCTCACAAAGTCCGTCCCCGTATAAGGAATTCCGAGAAGCTCAAAACATGCCTGAATTTTGCCGTCCTCACCGTTTGCTCCGTGAAGCGCCATAAACACTACATCTGCACTCCGGCAAAGCTCCAGCACATTGGGCCCGAAAAAATTCTTATCGCCGTCCGGCCTCATAGCTTTTACACGCTCGAGATCAGGGTTTTGCTCGGCTATAGCCGCTATGTCCTTTGACCAGTCCACATCCCGCTCAAAAATATCCGCGATATCCCCCGAATATCCCAGATACACATCCAGTAAAACAGCCTGATGCCCTCTTTTCTTCAATGCTTTATAGATCATGCTGCCCGAGATCAGCGACACATCTCTCTCCGTGCTCGTGCCTCCGGCCAATACGATTACTTTCATTTCCTTTCCTCCTGTTCCTTCCCCTTGTTCCTGATACTTTATTCGTTCAGATTTTCCTGCACTGCCACAAGCTGCGTCAGGAGCAGCAGATATTCCGAGATACTTGCTTTCTCCTCCGTCTCCCCCGCATAGAAATCCACGGGCAGGGCATTGCGCCCCCTCAGATAGTGCAGAAATTCCTCCATCACATGATTGTACTGGTAATTGTTCATCACATAATTGGCGCAGGCCAACTCCCATGCATGACGCAACAGATCCTTGGCACCGTTGTTATGCGCGGTCACCGGATGAATCATCTCCCCGTACAGCTCGCTGATGGTTTCCCCCTGTTCCATGATGGAATCCATAAAAATCTTACAGAGCTCTCTGTCCACCGGCTGCCGGGTATTGATGTAAGTCATGGCTCCGTACAGATATCCGTCCGCCTCGTCAAATCCGGTATGATTCTCAAAATACGTCCTGTACGCTTCGATCCGGCTTCTGTATGTATAAAGCCCCGTGGCGCGGTACAGTTCCGTCAACGCATGAAAGCTCTCTGCGTCCTCCTGCATGGTGCTCTGTGTCTGGTCAAACACCACTGAGGCACGCTTCAGACATTCCGTGGCAAACTGTCTGTCATACTTTTGATACAGGTAACTGAACCTTGCAAGCACTGCGGCATAGGACGCCTCCTGTCCTTCCGCAACAGGCTGCTCACCTGTGGCCTCGATCCAGTCAGCCACCGCTTCCAGTGTGTCGGGTATGGTATCGCCATTGTCGTCGGCAAAGACGTCCCCGTACCACTCATAGGCCAGCAATATCCGATTGATATCCTCAAGAGCTACTCTCTGCTCCGTGCAGGCTGTTATCAGCTCCTGACAAGCTTCCGCAAAAAGCTTATCGTAGAGTCCTTCCTCCAGAACGAAAGTATAAGAGCGTCCCACATACTCACACTCCAGATAATAGCTGCCCTCCCGTTCCCACTCATGGAAATCGGCATATGCGGAGTACAGATCCTGCTCTGCATTGTATTCTCCCCGCTCCAGCACACCGGTAAACACGATCTCTCCTGAATGTGCATCCACCAGATTAAAGGTTCGGGGAAGCCGTTTGCCCTTAACCGCAGCCCGCTTGTAGCCTCCTAACCGGTACCCGGCCGCATCCACCAATACATTGGGCACAAGCCTAGGCACCACATAATCCACAACAGGAGTGCTCTCCATAGAGTTTATTCTCCCTCCCTCTGAATCCGGCATCCCGGAAGAGGAAAAATTGCACCCGGCGCACAGAAATGCCGCCAGACAGAGTCCCGGCAGCACTATTCTTCTGATTATTATATTATGAAATTTCTCAACACAATGTGACCCGTTCTTGCTCATACTCTTCTCATTACTTTTGTCTATTCCTGCCATATACCCATTTTAACACGAATTCCTCATAAAGCAATGCTTTTTGTGTATAAGCTTACTCCGCAGGCGGAACTAATCATCCTCGCGCGCATAGACGATCTCTCCGTCTATGATGGTATAAAGCGTCTCAGTGAACACTTCCATGGGATTTCCGTCAAAGATGGCCACATCGCCGTCCTTTCCAACCTCCAGGCTTCCCATTCTGTCCGCCACTCCGCAGATAAGGGCAGGATTGATGGTGATGGCCATCAATCCCTCCTCCATGGGAAGTCCCGCTTTTACCGCAAGCCCCGCGCAGATCGGCAGCGACTGTATCAGAGACACCGGGTGATCCGTGGTGATAGCCGTCAGGATTCCCGCCTTGTTGAGCACCCCGGCAGTCTTGAAGGCCATGTTCTGTACTTCAATCTTACTGCGGCTGGCCAGATCCGGACCCACAATGGCCGGGTACCCTGCTTCCGCCAGCTCTTTTGCGATCAGATGTCCCTCGGAGCAGTGGTCCAGTGTCATCGAGAGGCCAAATTCCTGCGCAATCCGAATAGCCGTAAAGATATCGTCCACCCGGTGCACATGGGCCTTCAGGGGAATTTCTCCCCTCAGTACCGGAATCCAGCATTCCCTGGTAAAATCCTCCTCAAAGTCCTGATCCTCCGATTTGGCCTTCTCCTTTTTCTCCAGATAGTTTTTTGCCTCAAAGAGCTCTCTGCGCAGCATGGCTGCGGTAGCCATCCGGGTGGAAGGACTCTTCCCCTGCCCGGAATAATTGACCTTGGGATTCTCCCCGAACGCCACCTTCATTGCCGCCGGGGCCTTGACGATCAGATCATCAATTCTTCTGCCGCGGGTCTTGAGCAGAGCAAACTGTCCTCCCACAACATTGGAACTGCCCGGGCCTATCATCGCTGCGGTAATTCCCGCCCGCACCGCGTCGTCAAAAGCCGCATCCATGGTGTTCACGGCATCGATGGCCCGCAGATAGGGAGTGACGGGATTGACTGTCTCATTGCAGTCGTCTCCCTCCATACCCTTTTTCTCCTCCGTGATTCCCATATGGCAGTGGGCTTCTATGATACCGGGCATTACCCATGCACCCTTTACACACAAAACCGGTTCACCCTCTACGGGCTTCACGGGCACCTCGCGGGCATCTCCCACCGCAGCGATCTTGCCGTCCACGATGCGAAGTACGCCGTTCTCATACTTACTGCCCGCCATCGTTATGATTCTGCCGTCCACAATATACATGTGCCGCTCCTTAAAACAGGTTCTCCGCGTTGAGGGGAGCTCCGTCCTTTTCCATACGGAAATACAGATTAGCGCCCTCAAGGCTGTAATATCTGCTGGGAGCTGCCACCGTGCCAAGCTTTTCTCCGGCTTTCACATAACTGTTTTCCGCCACCTGGATATCTGAGAGCTGACCATAGGTGACAACATAACCGTCCCCCAGTTCCAGCGTCACAGCACGTCCAAGCTCTGCGTCCTCATACACCTTGGCGACCTTTGCCTCTGCACAGGCCAGCACATCCGTGCCCTCCTCCGCAGAAAATACGGTCGCGGGATTATATTTATACTGATCCAGTGTGGCAAAATAAATACTGCCGTCCATGCTGTAAGGAAGAAGCACTTCACCGCTCACGGGCCTGGTCAGTCCCTGATCCTCATTATAGTGAAGCGTGACTGCAGCCTGCTGGTTATCCTGCTGATTCTCTTCCGGCTTTTTTTCCTCCTGCTTCTGCTCGTCGGAATTCTCTGCCTTTTTGTTCTCAGCATCCGCTCCGTCTTCAGCATCCTGGGCTTCCTTTGGCGCATTGTTCTGTGCTCCGTCAGTCAGTCCCGGAATTTCCACCAGATGAGAGCCTGCCTCCGCCGACAAATCCTCATCTAAAGGCATGTAGTCCAGATCATTTTCCAGATTGCTCTGGAAAGGCTTTCCTATGGTAGTATTTTTTGCCTGCTCGGAACTGCCTCCCTTCTGACTGTTGTCCTGGCCGTTCTCCAGGGCAGTGAAATCCAGCGTATAGCCGTCGTCCTGCTGTTTTGCCTCCTGGCCCCTCATATACAGCCCTGTCATAGTCAGCGCCGCCAACACCAGGGCGGAGGAGGTAACCATAATGATGCGTTCTTTTTTGATACTGTCTCTTCTATTTTTTCTCATTCTATTCTTTTCCTTTCTGCTTTATTTTGAACTGGCGATTGGCCAGGCACTTTCTGCTTAATATCTCATGCCGTCTTGCCATCCTTCGTTTTCATTTCTAGTCTTGCCGAAAGAAAAAGTTTTATACCCGCGTAAAATCAGTTAAATGCAAATTAAAAGACTGCAGCCCACGGCCGCAGTCTTTTGAATCGGATTGTTTGCTTTTGTATTATTTAATTCAGAAACCGGATTTTCATCCTTGCATTTATGACGCTTGTCATTTTCACAGAATTTTCGTCAGATTATCGCGTTATGCCCCCTGCTCGTACTTGGCTACATCCACATGTTGTATGGTTCCCACATTTCCGTTTTCATACAGGAAAACTCCCGTGCTGCGGATAGCGCCGGTGGTCTGGCCTGTAGCTCCCTTCAGCGTAAAATCGGTAGCTGCCTTCTGCAGACAGATGGCTCCCACGCCCTTGTCTGCCAGACGGTAGAGCACATCGTTTCCATTCTCGTCCTTGCACCAGATCTTGAGCTTGGACCAGATAGGATCATTCTCGTCGATCCAGCCGTTGCCGTCCTCATCATACATTGCCAGATCGGCAAACCCATCACCGCTCTTGGTTCCAAACAGCTCGCTTCCGTCATTGATGACGCCGTCGCCGTTTTTGTCAAGCGCCAGATAGCCGCTCCTTGCATCCAGCTGCGATATCTCATCCAGCTCGCCGTCTGCGTCCAGATCAAAGTAGAACTTCTGGTCGGAGAATTCCGCCACATCCGTGTCCAGATTGATCACCAGAGGATCACACATGGAGACGGCCGCCAACTGCAGATCCGTCTGGAATGTCTGCTGAAATTCTCTGCTCATGCCGATGTCCACATTGAACTTGATCTCTCTGCCGTCTGCGGTGCGCACGGTTCCCACGGTAGAAAAGCTGGTAGTCTCCTGCTCAGACCAGAGAGCACCCTGAGAGTAACTCAGTACCTTCGCATTTGTCTGAGACGCTCCGTTTGACGAAACAGCGAAAAAGGACTGCTGCATACTGCTCTGGCTCGTACTCAGAGTGATGCTGTTGCTGTACGCCTGGCTCTGCTCCTCCACCCACTGATTGATCCTGCCATGCCTGCTCCCGAAAAGCAGATCAAAGATATAGCGCACCGTGGCCTGACGGAAGTCTGCCAGCGTGCTGCCCGCATTGCGGATATTCACGCGTCCGCTGCTGATAGACATACTGTTCTGCCAATCCTCCAGCGTATACATCTTCTTTCCCGAGCCTTCCGTCTCCTGCCCGTTCTGATTGTCCCCTGCAACGGTCTGGCTGCTGCCGTTCTGCCCGTCGGTGACGGCTGCGTTCAAACTATTTCCGTTGTAGGTCAGTGACCCTCCCCGATAATCCGTTAACGAAAAGCGTCGATATGTTGCTCTTGAAGCTCGATAGCTTCGTGCGGACTCCATTCCTATGTTGCTGGAATCAATTTTCAAGCCTTCCTTTCTCTCCTTTTCTGATCACCACATGCTTTTTTATGGTGAAGCCACTGCTTCCGACTTCCTGTCCCCTCATAAAAAAGGATGGCAGCTTCGCGAAGGAATCCGTTTCTCCGCTAAGCATACCATCCGTGGTGTCGCTCTTACTTGAACTCCGGGTGGCCCTCCCGTCGTCCTGTACTTTTTATATCGACACATTTCCTTTTAACTTTAGTTTTGACCTTTGTTTTTGTCATCATTTATACGCGATTATAGTTGATCAGACAGCCCTCCAGAATAATTCTGCGCTCCTCGTCCGTAAGCTCGCCCAGTCTCAGATCAAACTCTTTCAGTACACCGCTCTCACGGTCTACCACATAAGCCTTGATCACCTCGGCCTTCTCCTCCACAGCCTTTCTGATGCCGGGGAAAAAGAGATAGTCCAGATTTTTGAAGGGCAGCTCGCCCTCTTCGATCAGGAAGGGCAGCATACCCCAGTTGATCAGATTGGAACGGTAACGCTTGGTGGCGTACTCATTGGCAATATTGGCCCAGCCGCCCAATACCTTCTGGCAGGAGGCCGCCTGCTCGCGGGCGGAACCGTCCCCGGGCTTCACCGCAAAAATGGTGGAGCCAAAACCTGTATTCTCATGGTTCACATCCGGGAAGGTCTGTTTTACAGCCTGCATCACAGGCTTCACATCGGGATGTGCCTGGCAGGGATGCTCCCCGGCCATTCTGGCCTTCTCCGCCTTCTGGATGTCCTTGGCTCTGCCCACATACTCAGGGTCTTTTCTGGAGAGGGCAAACTCTGCCAGACCCAGCGGGTTGGACCGATAAGACGAAGTCTCACCGGACGGGATCAGCTCGTCTGTGGTAGTGACAGGATCATGAATCTCGCTCACCACCCGAAGCACCAGATTCTCAGGCAATGCTCCCATCATTGGCCAGTCCTTGATATTGGGTCCGAACTGGATCTCCACCTCGGGATCCGCCACCCCCTTTGAATCAAATACACGGTTCGCATATATTTTGGAATCAAAGTGATACTGATATCTGCCAAACTCCCCGTCAAAATCCGTGGCAGGAGTCAGCACGCCCTGATTGGCCGCAGTAGCTGCAATCGAGCGGGCGTCCATCAGTGCCACAGAGGATATCTGACCGTTCTGCAGCTTGCTTCCCTCACGGTTGGGGAAATTTCTGGTGGAATGACGGATGCTGAAAGCATTGTTGGCAGGCGTGTCCCCTGCGCCGAAGCAGGGACCGCAGAACGCCGTCTTCATCACCGCACCGGTCTCCATCAGAGCGGCACAGCAACCGTTTCTGACCAGTTCCATATATACAGGCATGGAAGCGGGATATACGCTCAAAGTAAATCCGTCAGAACCGATAAAACGTCCCTTCAGGATATCGGCGGCAGCGCAGATATTTTCAAAACCTCCGCCTGCACAGCCCGCAATAATGCCCTGATCTACCATAAATTTACCGTTTCTCACTTTATTCTTGAGAGAGTACTCCACTGCTCCGTCCAGACTCACCAGTGCGCGTTTCTCCGTCTCATCCAGAATATCCATGAGATTTGCGTTGAGCTCTTCTATCGTATAGGTATTGCTGGGATGGAAAGGCATCGCGATCATAGGACGGATCTTGTCCAGATCCACTTCAATCACGCCGTCATAATACGCGATTCCGGCGGGATTCAACTCTGCATACTCCTCGCTGCGCCCATGAATCTCATAAAATTCACGGATCTTATCGTCCGTCTTCCAGATGGAGGACAGACAGGTGGTCTCTGTGGTCATGACATCAATGCCGATGCGGAAATCAGCGGAGAGAGAGGCCACGCCGGGACCCACAAACTCCATCACCTTGTTTTTCACATAGCCGTTTCCAAACACTTCCCCGATAATGGCCAGCGCCACGTCCTGAGGACCCACACCCTTCACGGGTGAACCTTTCAGATATACAGCCACCACGTCGGGCATATTGATGTCATAAGTCTGGTTCAAAAGCTGTTTTACCAGCTCGGGCCCTCCCTCGCCCACAGCCATAGTGCCCAGCGCACCGTAGCGGGTGTGAGAGTCGGAACCAAGAATCATCTTGCCGCAGCCTGCCAGCATCTCCCGGGCAAACTGATGAATCACCGCCTGATGAGGAGGCACATACACTCCGCCGTACTTCTTGGCACAGGTGAGTCCGAACATATGGTCATCCTCATTGATGGTGCCGCCCACTGCGCACAGCGAATTGTGGCAGTTGGTGAGTACATAAGGCATGGGAAACTTCTGAAGCCCGGAAGCTCTCGCCGTCTGAATGATACCCACAAAAGTGATATCATGGCTGGTAAGCTTGTCGAAACGCACTTTGAGTTTATCCATATTGTCAGAGGTATTGTGACTTTTCAGAATCCCGTAAGCCATCGTACCCTGCATCGCTGCCTCTCTTGTAGTCTCTTGTCCTGTCTTTGCCTTGATGGCTGCGGCCGCCTCGGGTCCCTCGGGAATCAGTTCTGTCCCGTTTACCAGATAAGCGCCTCCCTTTGATAACTGAATCATAATATCCTCCTCTTAATTCAAAACCTTCTAAACGATTATCCGGTGATGTGAAGTCTCACTGCACTGCCGTGATAACCGGCGTCTCCCACCACCTGCAGAATCTTTTTCTTTCCGTCGATATAATCCCTGTCATAAAAATGCACATGTCCGGCCAGCATCAGCTCCACCGGACTATCCTCGGCAGTAGTCAGCTTTATAAAGCGCTTACTGTCGTCATTTTCATAGATACCGCCATAATTCCCGCCGCCTATCACCACACCGGAATCCCATTCCTCCCGCGCCCTCGCCAGCACAGACTGGGTCAGAAACGGCACATGAACCATGACGATAACGGGCTTCTCCGTATCAAGAAGCTCCTCATACCGCTCCATGGCTTCGTGATCCACCTGCCCCGGGCTGTTGTCCACGGCGATGATCAGCAGATCATCCGTCTCCCATGTGTGAATGGCGGTGTTTTCCTCCATATAAGGATTCAGCAGGGGCAGATAGGTATCTCTTCCAAACTCCGTCATATATTCCCAGGGATATGTCCAGTCATGATTGCCCGGTGTATAGAGATAGGGCATCTCCAGTCTCCCCAGCTGTTCCTCCAGAAAATCCAGATTGCCCGCGGAAGGATAGTCGATGATATCGCCTCCAAACAAGACCGC
Source organism: uncultured Lachnospiraceae bacterium (assembly GCA_949840915.1). Taxonomy (GTDB): domain Bacteria; phylum Bacillota; class Clostridia; order Lachnospirales; family Lachnospiraceae; genus Acetatifactor. Next base: position 40,582 of record CATKXY010000020.1, read on the forward strand.
GTCCACCTTCTGTTCATTGGCATAACTGATCCAGTCTTCAAGCTGTTTTGCCGCTGAAACACCCTCTGCATTGCGAAACTCCGTCAGTCTGGCGTCGCCCTCCGCTGCCTCCTGGGCAGAATCGGACTCAGCCCTGATCACCGCATGGGTATCCGTGAGAAACAAAATGTCATACTCTCCCCGGAAGCCGGGAAGCTGCAATGTCTCCTCTGTGACATGCATCTCCCATGCGGCATCCTGCCCCGGTTCGTCTCCCGGATCTTCGGCCGGGCTCTGTCCCGGGCTTTGAGCCGGACTCAGCCGTGCGCAGCCGCCGCAAAACAAGAGCAGCGCCGCGCACATTGCCGGCAGATATCTTTTTATATTCAATGAAATCATTCTGTTTCTTCTTTTATTTTTTGATAACAACCTTGTCCAGATGCCAGATCTCGTCCACATACTGCTGGATGGTTCTGTCGGAGGTAAACTTGCCGGAGCACGCCACGTTCAGGATAGCGCTCTTTGCCCAGTTCTCCTCGTCTCTGTATGCCTGCTCCACCTTCTTCTGGGCCTCCGCATAGGAACGGAAATCCTTCAGGATAAAATAGGTGTCCGCCTTGGAGGTACTCTGGGTATTGAGAAGAGAATTGTACAGAGGTCTGAACAACTCGGTATCCTGTGCGTATGTCCCGTTGATAAGCTGCATCAGAACCTTGCGCACATCCTGGTCATTGTTGAAGATCTCCATGGGATTATAGCCGCCGTGCTGCTCGTAGTTGATCACCTCGTCAGAGGACAGACCGAAGATAAACGCATTCTCCGCTCCCACTTCCTCCACGATCTCCACGTTTGCGCCGTCCATGGTGCCCAGCGTCAGTGCGCCGTTGAGCATAAACTTCATATTGCCCGTACCGGACGCCTCCTTGCTGGCAGTGGAAATCTGCTCAGACACATCCGCCGCCGCAAAGATGATCTCGGCGTTGGACACATTGTAGTTCTCGATGAAGACTACCTTGAGCTTTCCATTGATGGAAGCGTCATTGTTGACTACGTCCGCAACGGAATTAATCAGCTTGATGGTCAGCTTCGCATTCCGATAACCGGCGGCAGCCTTGGCCCCGAAGATAAAGGTCCTGGGATAGAACTCCATCTCGGGATGCTCCTTGAGCTCATTGTAGAGATACATCACATGCAGGATGTTGAGCATCTGTCTCTTATACTCGTGCAGCCGCTTTACCTGCACGTCAAAGATAGAGCGGGGATCCACCTCTATGCCGTTGTGCTCCATAATATACTGAGCCAGACGCACCTTGTTCTGATACTTGATATTTATGAATTCCTGCTGTGCCTTCTTGTCGTCCGCATAAATCTTCAGGCGGCCGATCTGAGGCAGATCGGTAATCCAGTCGCTGCCCACATGTGCGGTAACCCAATCCGCCAGCAGCGGATTGCCGTGCAGCAGAAATCTTCTCTGGGTGATACCGTTGGTCTTATTGTTGAAACGATCGGGATACATCTCATAAAAGTCCCGAAGCTCCTGCTTTTTAAGGATCTCTGTATGAAGTCTGGCAACACCGTTCACGGAGTAGCTGGCCACAATGGCCAGGTGCGCCATCTTCACCTGTCCGTCATAGATCACAGCCATCTTGCGGATCTTGTCCTGAACATTCACGCCGGGTACATTGCTGTACTTATTTTCAATGTCGATGATGAATCGGCGGTTAATCTCCTCCACGATCTGATAGACTCTGGGGAGCAGTCTGGAAAACAGCTCAATAGGCCATTTCTCCAGCGCTTCCGCCATAATCGTGTGATTGGTGTAAGCGCAGGTCTTGGTGGTCACCTCCCACGCCTCGTCCCATGTGAGATAATAATCGTCCATCAGAACGCGCATCAGCTCTGCGATAGCCACCGTGGGATGCGTGTCATTGAGCTGGAAGGTCACCTTCTCATGGAATTTGCGGATATCTTTATGCTTTCTCATATACTTCTCCACCGCTTCCTGAACGGATGCGGAGATGAAGAAATACTGCTGTTTTAAGCGAAGCTCCTTGCCTGCATAATGATTGTCATTGGGATAGAGCACCTCGCAGATGTTTCTCGCAAGATTCGCCTGCTCCACCGCCTTCTGATAGTCTCCCTTGTCAAAAGAGTCAAGCTGGAAGCATTCCACAGGCTCCGCATCCCAGATGCGCAGAGTGTTTACAATTCCATTGCCATAGCCCACAACCGGCAGGTCAAAAGGAACTGCCCGGACAGACTGATAGTTCTCCTGTTTGAATACATTGCGCCCGTTCTCATCGGTATGTACGGATACATAACCGCCGAACTTCACGGTCTTTGCATACTCGGGTCTGCGAAGCTCAAAGGGGTTGCCGTTCATCAGCCAGTTGTCAGGCACCTCCACCTGATAGCCTTCCCTGACCTCCTGCTTAAACATACCGTAACGGTAACGGATGCCGCAGCCGTATGCAGGATATCCCAATGTGGCGAGGGAATCCAGGAAACATGCCGCCAGACGTCCCAGACCACCGTTTCCCAGCGCGGCGTCGGGCTCCTGATCCTCGATGGTATTCAGATTCAGCCCAAGCTCCTCCATGGCCTCCTGCGCAGGCTTGTACGCCTGCATATTGATCATATTGTTGCCCAGCGCACGGCCCATGAGAAACTCCATGGACATATAATACACCATCTTGGGATCTTCTTTTTCGTAGGCCTTCTGAGTCTCCATCCAGTTGTCCACGATCTGATCCTTCATGGCCAGCGCAACCGCCTGGAAAATCTGCTGGGGATCCGCCTCCTCCAGATTCTTTCGATATAAAGTTTTTACATTGTAAAGGACGCTCCTCTTAAAAAGCTCCTTGTCAAAAGATACTGCAGCTTTCTTTTTGTTGATACCCGTAGTCCCGTTAGTAACTGTAACCTTCAATTTATTATCTCCTTTCGCTTATTTGTCATTCCCGATGTTTTCCCTGTCATGTGTCCAAAAAACGGAAAACGTATGGGTATATTATAACAAGAAAAAGTTCAAATTCCAACTCTTTTTTGTGCTCACCGGAAACTATGGGTAACTATGCGGCCATAAAACATGGAAGTTGCCGGAGATTCGACCGGTACCGCCTGCCTTGGTGCCAGATGAATCCGGCAATATCGTTTTTCTGTCTTGGTTTTCCCACAAAACGGGAACTTATCGTTCTGTAATAACACACTCACCGTTTGAATAACTTAATCGTGTCTGACTGATCTGAAATACCTGTTCCAACAGTATGTTGTTCACTACTTGCAGGGTAGAATGCCCCATGTATTGGCGAGGATTTTTTTACAGGTTCTGCCCATAGTTAGTTTCACGCCTCTCGGCGATCTGCCATGTCCCCGTGTGTCTAAAGCAATCACTCTGTATCTATTGCTAAAATAATCGATTTGATTCTCGAAGCAAGAACCATTCTGTCCGTTGCCGTGCAAAAGGATAAAAGGCTCTTTATTTCCTTTCTCTTGATAATATAAAGTGATATCCATTTCTACTTCCCCTCAAAATCAAAACTTTCCGTTTTCAAATCACAATAATATCTTCCCTTTATTGCAGTAAATTTTAACACACAGTAATCCGGGTCGGTTACGCCTTTTTTATAAAACAGGGTATCCCCAGTACGCCAGATTTCTTGCTTTGTTTCATCGTCCTGCAAGACTTCCATTGTGCCGGTTAGCATAACGCCCTCATATTTGAAGCGTCCCTTGTTATAAAAATAAATACTTGCCTTTGGATTTTTAATAAACTGCTGTGAGCGCATAGCGGATGTGTTCGTTGAAAAATAAAAACAATTTCCCTCAATCTTGCGTGGTACAAACATTGCCTTTATATTGGGAAAACCATCTTCATCGTCGGGATAAATAATACCATATAAAAATACCGTATTTATCGCATTTTTCTTATACATCCCTTAGTTTTTATACGAATTTATACGAAAATTAAAAAGCACAATCAAGAGGGATATAAGCAAA
>CATKXY010000021.1 GCA_949840915.1 uncultured Lachnospiraceae bacterium
TCCCTAGTTTTTGATATAATTATAAAAATATGAGAAAACCTATAAGACATCTCGTAATTTAGGAGGTTTTAGAGATGAATAAAATATTATTGCGTATTGCCGACTTGCGTAAAAAAGCAAAAGTAACGCAGCAGGAACTGGCAGACAGCATAGGTGTATCATTTCAAACGATCAGCAAATGGGAAACCGGAGTCAGTTTGCCGGATATCACCATTCTTCCATTATTGGCAGAGTATTTTAAAGTATCGACAGATCAGTTATTAGGCTTAAAACCGCTTGACGGTGAGACATATATTCCTGAAAAAACAGCAACAAAAGATTTTTGGAACCAAAAGCTGGAATACCTTTTAAGGACGCGAAAAAGTTATTGGAATGATGACTATACGCGCTTTCTTATTTCACAGGTTTGGAAGATTGATAAACCGATTTCTGTATTGGACTGCGGATGTGGATATGGATTTTTAGGACTGTTGTTGCTTCCGTATCTGCCCGAGGGAAGCACTTATACCGGAATTGATTTTGCAGAAGATTTGATCAAAAAGGGAAAAGTTCTTTTTAAAAGTCAAAAATTAGAAGCGGATTTCTTGTGTGAAAATGTTTTTAATTATTCTGTCGAAAACCAGTATGATTTCGTAGTATGTCAGGCTGTTCTTAGGCATTTGGACAATCCGTCCGCTTTTATACAGAAGATGATTCATTTTGCAAAACCGGATGGATATATTGTATGCATAGATGCAAACAGAGAATTTGAGTGCTGCGGGCTTTATATTGACGGCATGGATTATCAGAAGCTATGCAGGCATGAAGGGTTGGAGAAAAAGTGGCAGACTGAACTCGCAATGCAGGGGCGTGATTATGCGGTTGCCATCAGAACTGCACATATGATGCAAAAGCTAGGACTTGTCAACATTGACGTAAGAATGAACGATAAGGTAGAGTTTATTACTACACAATATGCAGATTATGAGGAAACTAAAAATGATTTTATCGCATATAACGATTGGGCCTCTGGCATTCATGATGAGCAAAAGGAAAGGCTGATTCTCCATTTATTAACCCATGGTTTATCCCGCAAGGAAGCCGAAGATTATTGCAGCCGGAATATTGAAATTGCGGATTTCTTTGCAGAGAACCCGACTGCCGGATACACTTTTGTGAAAGGAAACATGATTACTTATGGAAAGAAAATTGGAAAAAAGACCGAAAAAAAAGCGAATACTCCTGCTTGACATGTATGGTGTAATCATAAAGGAAAGTAAAGGATATTTTATTCCATACACATTTGAGCATTTTGACAAAAAGGAACATAACAGACTTACAAGAGCATTCCGTGAGGAATGTTTATTTACAAAAGCAGGAAACGGAGAACTAAGTTCTGATGAATTTCTTTCTCTGTTAGGATACCCAGATCCAGCGGAAACAATGCGGGATTATCTGACAAATTTTTTGACATTCGATCAGGAGTTCTTGTGGTTTGCCGAACACAATTACCAGCAGTATGATTTTGTCCTGTTTTCGAATGATGTGAAAGAATGGAGTAAATATTTATTTGAATTATATGGACTTCAAAAATACTTTAAAGAAAGCATTATCAGCGGGGAAATCTGTATGCGTAAGCCTGAAAACCGGATTTTTATCTATACACTTAAGCATCTTCAATGTATTCCGCAGGAGTGTATTTTTGTCGATAACAGCGTGCAAAATTTAACTGCGGCACAGAAGGCAGGAATCAATACGATTTTGTTCAACAGGGATAATGAGGTTTATTCCGGTGATATTGCAAATAATTTTCATGAACTGGACAGCCTGCTAAAAATGTGATTGGATTTTGAGTTACAAATATCAATTGGTTAAAAAATGATAGCTAATGTTTCCCTTAGAAATCATCAAATCACAATCGGTGTTTATGGAGGAAAATATTATGAGATTAGACGGATTTGGCTTATTCGTAAATGATATGGCAACAATGGTACGGTTTTATAGAGATGTACTTGGTTTTGAAATCAAAGAGAGTGAAAATGCCGGCAATGTATATCTTGTAAAAGACGGCACATTATTTCTTTTGTTTAGGAGAAAAGATTTTGAAAAAATGACATCTGCGAAATACGAGTATGTCAAAGGGAATAATGGACATTTTGAAATTGCTTTGTATGTGGATACTTTTGAAGAAGTAGATTTGGAATATGAAAAAGCAATAGCTCATGGTGCAGTATCAGTATTGGCTCCAACAACTGAACCTTGGGGGCAAAGAACGTGTTATATTGCTGACCCCGAAGGAAATCTGGTTGAAATTGGCTCGTGGAATAAACCATATGAAGAAAAAGATAAGTAAATTTTCAGCAAGTAAGAGAATTGTCGATTGATTACCTTCCCCACAGTTATACTGTGGGGAAAGTTGCATTAAGTGATATTTTTAATTACAAAAATTTGACGTTGGAAGGAATTCAGTATAAAATGGACAATATATTCAATTGATACGATTGAATGAATGCGATTCAAGTGATGCAGTATGTCATGGGGATAAGGTAAATGGTGCGGAAGACGGGAGAGAGAAAAAAGAATCTGGAGGAGCTTCGCTGTCTTGCTATGATGATGGTGACAGCGCTGCATTTTTTGGGCAAGGGAGAACTGTTGGGGGATGTGAGCGCAGTCCGGATGGATGCGGTGGGAATCGCCGCATGGGTGCCGGAGGTGTTGTGCATTGTGGCGGTGAATCTGTATATGCTTATCAGCGGATATCTGCTGTGTGAATCTTCGTTCAAACTGAGCAGACTGTTGAAGCTGTATCTGCAGATTTGGATGTATTCCGTGGGTGTGGGTCTGGCTGCCGGTTTTTTGGGAATGACAACGGCACAGATGGATACACACTATTTTCTGAGTCTGTTGTTTCCGGTATCCATGGGACATTATTGGTTTATGACGGCGTATGTGTTTTTGTATCTGTTGCTGCCGCTGGTGGGAATGGCTGTGAAACGGATGTCGAAGGCGCAGTTAAGGCTGGCCGTAATCCTGCTTTTGCTGGTGTTTTGTGTGCTGAAATCAGTGCTGCCGTTCCGGCTGGAGGAGGACGGCATGGGATATGACTGTCTGTGGTATCTGTGCGTCTTTTTGACAGCGGCTTATATCCGCAGATTCGGAGTCGGATTCCTGGAGAAGAGATGGCGCTGTATGCTGCTCTATGCCGGAGGCTGTGCTGCCGTTCTGGCGGAGTTGTTTGTATTCCGGGCTGTATATCTGCGCACGGGCAGTCTGGGGCTGATCCTGAAGATCAGCCTGGAGTACAATCATATTTTTGTCTTTCTTGCTTCGGTGGGATTGTTCGGATGGTTTCTGCACGGAAAGGGTGAAAATATCTTCGGGCGCACTGCGGCCCTGGCGGGGCCGTATGTATTGGGGGTATATCTGTTTCATGAGAATATTGCATTGCGCTATGAATGGCAGAGGTGGTTCGGCGCAGAAAGGATACAAACTGTGCCGGAGCTGCTGTTAAAGCTTTTGGCAGCAGTCATATGCATATTTATAACGGGTGTTATCATAGAGAAGGCGCGCAGTTGGGTGGTGCGTCTGTCCGGCAGGCTGCTCTCCTGTCTGAAGTGCTGGAGAGGCTTTATGGACAGACTTGAGCGGGCGGACCGGATTTTTACGGAAATGGGGGAATCGGAGCTTTCATGAAGAAGAAAGTTTGGTGGGAATCTCTGTTGGTGGTGATTTTGTTCTGGTATCCTTTACGGCATATTTACTGGGGGCTGGATCTGTGGGATACCGGCTATAATTATGCCAATTTTGTCTATATGGGTCTGGAGCATATGGACTCGATGTGGTTGTTTTCCACTTATCTGGCAAATGCGGCAGGTCATTTTTTGACTTTGCTGCCCGGAGCCGGAGGATTGGTGGGGATGAATCTGTACACGGGGCTGTTTGCCGGTGCGCTGGCTATCATGGGGTACTTTTTCTGTACGAGAAAGCTGGAAATTCCGCGGGGCATTGCTTTTGTGGGAGAGATGGCAGCTTTAAGCCTGTGCTGGTGTCCCACGGCGCTGATCTATAATTATCTGACGTACATTTTATTTTTGTCATGTGTAATACTGCTTTATGCGGGATTGACGAAGAAGCGCATGTGGTGTCTGGCCGTGGCGGGTATCTGTCTGGGAACCAATGTGTTCGTCCGTTTTTCTAATCTGCCGGAAGCTGCCATGATTGCGGCGGTGTGGGTATATGCATTTCTGGAAGTGCGCGAGATCCGTAAGCAGACCGATGCGGGAGTGACAAAAGAGGGAATCGCAGGACAGAGAGTTTCAGGTATTGGTCTTGCGGCAAAATATACTGTTTTTTGTCTGGGAGGTTATCTGTCGGCGTTGGCGGCGGGACTGGGCTATCTGCATATTCGTTATGGCCTGGATGCATATGTGAACGGTATCAGGCGGCTGTTTGCCATGACTGAGGATGCCACGGATTATAAGCCGGCTTCCATGCTGACCGGGCTCATTGATCCTTATCGGGAAAATCTTTACTGGGCCGGGCGGATTCTCGTGATCGTTATGGCCGGCACATTAGGTTTTGCCGCAGTGAAGTGGCTATTACGCTATGTCGGGAAGGGTTCCGGGCCGGACATGCACGAAACCCGCGAAGAGCGGGTTGTGTGGCGGATTGCCAGGGCAGGCGCCTGCGGACTGGCTGTGCTGATGCTGGTATGGCTCTATTACAGGGGCTTTTGTTCACTGGAGTTCTATTCATACGGGGCGATACTGCGGCCGGGAATTCTGTTTCTGATGCTGACCATGGCGATTGCGCTCATCCGCATTTTTCATCCGGCAAGTCCGTTGGAAGAGCGGTTGATCAGCGGTATGGTGCTGTTGGTGGTACTGCTCACCTCTCTGGGCAGCAATAACAATGTTTATCCGAGTCTGAACAATTTGTTTGTGGCGGGCCCTTACACGCTTTGGCAATGCCGGAGATTTTTGAGGCAAAGGAAGGAGTGGCGTTTTACATGGGTGTGCGTCTTTCCTGCAAAGGCGGTTCTGACAGCCTTTTTGGCACTGTTTTTGTTCCAGTCAGGAGTTTTTGGAGTAACATTTGTCTTTGCGGAGGCAACCGGAGCTAGAGACGTAACGACTGTTATTGAAAATAATGAGATCTTACAGGGCGTGAAGATGAGTCCGGAGCGGGCTGAGTGGATGAGCGGGCTCAGTGCGTATGTGAATGAGCAGGGCTTGAAAGGACAGGAAGTGATATTGTATGGCCGGATTCCTTCGTTGTCCTATTATCTGGAGATGCCGTCAGCCTTTAATCCCTGGAGTGATCTGCCCTCCTATCAGTACGAGGTGATGGAGCGGGATATGCGGGAACTTGTGGAGGAGATTCAGAGAGGAGAACGCATGTGTCCCACAGTGATCCTGGAGCGAAAATCAGCGCTTTATCTGCAGGGAGGCGCCGAGGCGCTGCAGCAGGACGGAATGAGTGACAAAGAGGTTGACGAGATGGATAAAGACCCAAAACTAAAGCTGATCGGCCGATATATGAATACATTAGATTATGAAGCAGCATACGAAAATGCCAAGTTTACGGTGTATCGCGTACAATAAACGGGCTGTTTGAGGCAGTGTTGATCATGCAAAGATACAAAAATTTATTGGAGGAACACACTGCAAAAGAATATGCCGGATATATGCTTGAACGGATCAATAATAACCAAAATACGGATAATACAGATAAAAAGGTCTGCAGCTTATAAAAGCTGCAGACCTTTTGCCTGTGCCTCCTCCATGACCTTATCGGGCCACAGGGAGCATTGTACTTCTCCGATATGTGCTTTGCGCAGGAAGAACATACAGATGCGGGACTGGCCGATACCGCCTCCGATGGTATAGGGAAGCTCTTCGTTGAGAATAGCCTGATGGAAGGGAAGCTGTGCCCGCTCGGGACAGCCCGCTTTTTCCAACTGCTCCTGCATTGCCTTTTTGTCCACGCGGATACCCATGCTGGAGAGTTCCAGCGCGATATCCAAAACGGGATAATATACGATGATATCTGCGTTCAGTGCCCAGTCGTCGTAATCCGGCGCTCTGCCGTCATGTGGCTCGCCGTTTTCAAGCTTGTCGCCGATCTGCATCACACATGCGGCTCCTTTTGCCTTGGCGATGTAGTATTCACGCTCCTTGGGAGTGTAATCGGGGAACATTTCCTCCAGTTCTCCGGTAGTCACAAAGAAAATCTCGGGAGGAAGTATCTCTTTTATGTAGTCAAAATGGATGGACATGTATTTTTCAGTCTTGCGAAGCACTTTGTAAACTGTGCGGACCGTGTCCTTGAGGGTGTCCAGATTGCGCGCTTCCTTGGAGATGATCTTTTCCCAATCCCACTGATCCACATAAATGGAATGGATATTGTCGGTGACCTCGTCTCTGCGGATGGCGCTCATGTCCGTGTAGAGACCTTCGCCCACAGAAAATCCGTACTTTTTCAGCGCATAGCGTTTCCATTTGGCGAGAGACTGGACGATCTCTCCCTCAGCGCCCTCCTGTTCGCCGATATCGAAGCTGACAGGGCGCTCCACGCCGTTTAAATTGTCATTTAGTCCCGATGCCGGATCCACGAAAAGCGGTGCAGATACCCGCAGAAGATGCAGGCGCTCTGCCAGCAGAGACTGAAAGAAATCTTTTACGGTCTTGATGGCAATCTGTGTCTCGTACAGATTGAGCTCGGACTGATAGTCCTTGGGAATCACTAATTTTGACATAAAAAAATCCTGCTTTCCTGATATCGATTTTGACGGGGACAGCGTTAGGGCAGCCGCCCGCCTTACCTTATTATTTAACCGCTTTTTGAGGGAATTTGCAATAGTTTTTTGAGTGAAATTCATGTAAGTTCTTGCAGGGTATGGAGTGCCGCTGATATAATAAAGTCAATTTACGGATCATTTCAATGATTGCCGGAACAAAAAACGGAAGCTATGCGCCTGCTAAGGCCGGCCGGGAGGTGTGTATGGTAAGCGATCTGATGGAATTTGCGGGTAGAGAGGAATTCAGGAAATGGCTTTTTGATCACTGTCTGTCAAATGATGGCGTTTGGCTCTTATTTGGCAAGGCAGGCGGTCCGAAAACGATAAAAGCGTCAGAAGCTCTGGAAGAAGCGCTCTGCTTTGGATGGATTGACGGACAGATGCAAAGCATTGACGATAAAACCTATAAGAAATATTTTTCTATGCGCAGGGACAAGAGTAAGTGGTCGGAGAAAAACAAGGCGTTGGTCAAGAGTCTTGAAGAGCGCGGACTAATGACCGACTTCGGCAGAAAGAAAATAGAGGAGGCTCAAACGAACGGCCAGTGGAACGCTCCGCAGTCTCTGACGGTTACTGAGGAGCATATTGCCCGGCTTGCCGCACTGCTCGAAGAATATGAGCCCGCTTTCACAAATTTCCAGGCCATGTCCCCATCGGTAAAGAAAACCTACGCGCGGGCATATTTTGACGCAAAGACGGACGCCGGACGGGAAAAGCGGATTGCCTGGATGGTGGACCGACTGAATAAAAATCTAAAACCCATGTAGCGTCAGGCGCTTCTTAGGAAGGACTTCTGCGGCTTGTCAATGTAACAGGATAGAAACAAAGCTCCGGTAAATGATCAGAGCGAAACCTGCCGACACAAATTCTGTGACACAGAATGCATACCATACGCCGTCCGGGCCGGCCAGTCTGCTGAGCAGGAATGCGGCCGGAAGAATCACAAGCACATACCTCGCCAGAGAGATCAACAGGGAAGGAGTCCCTTTGCCCAATCCTTCCAGCGCACCGGAGCAGGTGATGGAAACTGCGGATATGACGAATCCCAGGCTGATGATGTGCAGGGCTTTGATTCCGATGGAGATGGTCTCGGTGTGGTCTGTAAACAGACCGATCAGTTCCCCGGGTATGATCCATGACAGCAGCATTCCCAGAGCCATGATTCCCATGTTCATAACCAGAGCGGTGTGAAATATTTTCTTCACCCGCCCGTGTTCCCCGGCGCCCAGATTGTAGCCCATCAGCGGACGTATGCCCTGGATGATTCCGTTGGCGGTCAGATAAATAAAGGTCTGCAGTTTATAATATACGCCCAGAACCAGGACATACTTGTCCGAGAAATCAGCCAGGAGCCCGTTCAGAACAGAAATCAGCAGCGAGGGCAGCGCCAGATTCAATGTGGCGGAAATGCCCACCGAGTACAGCTTTTTAGTATAGCCGCGTCGCATTTCAGATACTGTCTGCCGATTTTTACAGGGGGCCGGCGGAGAGCATAAAACAGCAGATAGGCCAAAAGCGTGATACATTGGCCGATTCCCGTGGCATAGGCGGCTCCGGCGATTCCCATGGAGGGGAAAGGCCCGATTCCGAAAATCATGATAGGATCCAGAATGATATTGGCGGCACAGCCGCAGATCATACTGAACATAGAAATCTTCATCCGGCCTGCAGCCTGGAAAATCTTCTCAAAACAAAGACCCAGGGCAATGACCGGAGAAAACAGGAAGGCTCTTCCCGAATAGAGCAGCGCAAGGCTGGTAATTTCGGCATTGGAAGAAAAGCTGTTCAAAAAAAACGGCATTACCATAATGCATATGGCTGCCAGCAGTATCCCATGCACAAAGCTCAGAAACGCTCCCAGCGTTGCCGCTTTGTCTGCCCGGTCCTGATCGCCTGCGCCCAGATAAAAAGCGATGCCGGCATTTATGCCGATTCCGAAGCCGATGGCGATAGCGTTGATCAGATTCTGCACGGGAAAAACGAGAGCCAGCGCGGTCATGGCGTTCTCGCTCACTCTGGCTACAAAGTAGCTGTCAATGATATTGTATAATGAGTTTACTGCCATGGAGATCACCATGGGGAGAGACATAGACAGTACCAGCGGCAATATCTTTTTTTCTTTCATGAATGTCTGATCCATCGAATTTTCCTTTCTGCAAACAAAAAACCACACAATTACCTGAAGTAACCGTGTGGCGAAAAGAAGAATATAAAAAGAGAATATTCTTGAAAAATCCACTCCCTGGAGGGTTTTATAAAGATTTTATATCATATCCCGGAAAAAAGGTCAAGACCTGAATAAATTGCGGACTTGTGTGAGGAAAGGCTTGAAATCCGGAAGGATTTGGGAATATAATGTTAAAAAAGGAGAGTTTCCCATGGATCAGCATAAACCAGTACATGCTCCGATTCCGGGCCTTGGCCTTCGGAGTCTTAAAACAGCTTTAGCCGCCATGCTTGTGGCGTTTTTTTACGCATTTATTCCCAATCATAATCCAACCTTTGCCTGTATCGGAGCAATTTTCGGTATGGGTGCAGACATGGAGGAGTCGCGCCGCAGCGGCGGCAATCGGTTTTTTGGCACCATTATTGGCGGTGTGATCGGTCTTGCCCTGTACTGGCTGGAGCATTTGCTGTTTCCTGAGGGAAACTATTGGCTTCGTCTTCCGCTGGTATTTGCAGGCAGTATTATTCTGGTCGCAGCATGTGTGATTTGTCATTGGCCGGGCGGAGTACAGCCGGGCGGAGTTGTGCTCTGCATCATTTTATTCAATACGCCTGCGCACAGTACCGAGTATGCGTTCTGGCGGATGATCGACACGGGTGTGGGAGTGCTGCTTGCTTTGCTTGTGAACTACCTATTGCCGAGAAGCAGGGTGGAACGGTGGTTTCCATGGCTGTTTCGCCAGAAAAGCGCCTCGGAGGATGAAACGTAAAGCAAGCGGCGAACAGCAGCAGCTCTCATCATAGGATAGCGGATTTCATATCAAAACAGCTTGCACGACAAGAACATATGTGCTAATATAAAACCAAACAGATGTTCGCAACTGCCGAAAATATGCGAACGGAAGGGCGGTACGATTTTGGAATATATGATGTCGGGGCAGGACAGCTCACTTATGCAAAAACTGGGAATTTTGACGGATGCCGCCAAATATGACGTCTCGTGCACCTCCAGCGGTGTGGACCGGAGCGGAAATGACAGACCCTGGGATAAGCTGGGAGGGGCGGCTCACAGTGGGGCAAAGGCCATGGGAAACTGTATTGCGGCGGGTATCTGCCATAGCTTTTCCAGCGACGGGCGCTGCATTTCGCTGTTGAAGATACTGATGACCAACGAGTGCATCTATGATTGTAAATATTGCCTGAACCGCCGTTCCAACGATGTGCCCAGAGCAACCTTTACCCCGGAGGAGATCTGTACGCTTACGATCGAGTTTTACCGGCGCAATTATATAGAAGGCCTGTTCTTGAGTTCGGGGATCATAGGCAGCCCTGACTTTACCATGGAACGGATTTGTCAGACTGTGTATCTGCTTCGGACAAAGTACCGTTTTAACGGTTATGTGCATGTGAAGGCTATTCCTGGGGCGGACGCGGAGCTGATACGGCGTACCGGATTTCTGGTGGACAGAATGAGCGTCAATCTGGAACTTCCCACGGCGGAGGGTCTGCGCAGACTTGCGCCCAATAAGCACCGTAAGAATATTCTCACGCCCATGCGTCAGATTCAGAACGCGATTACGGAGAATCGCAATGAGCTTGCGCTCTACCGCCATGCGCCGCGGTTTGTGGGAGGAGGACAGTCCACCCAGATGATCATAGGGGCGACGCCCGAGAACGATTATCAGATATTGAATGTGGCAGAAAGCCTGTATCAGAAATTTGCACTAAAGCGTGTATTCTACTCGGCTTATGTGCAGGTAAATCAGGACAAGAGCCTTCCTGCGCTGTCCGGCGGGCCGCCGCTGCTCAGGGAGCACAGGCTGTATCAGGCGGACTGGCTGCTGCGGTTTTACGGTTTTCAGGCACAGGAGCTTCTGGACGAGAGGCGGCCGTTCTTCAATGTGATGCTGGATCCGAAGGAGGACTGGGCGGTACGGCATCTGGAAGAATTTCCCATAGAGGTCAACAGAGCGCCTTATGAGAAGCTGCTGAGAATTCCGGGGGTGGGCGTCAAGAGCGCAAGACGGATTGTGGCGGCGAGGCGAAGCTGTAATCTCACGTTTGCAGACCTGAAAAAGCTGGGGGTGGTGTTAAAGCGTGCTCTCTATTTTATCACCTGCAGCGGGCGCATGATGTATCCGACCAAGCTCGAGGAGGATTATATCGTCCGGAATCTCACCAGTGAGCAGGAGCGCATACGTTTCGGCAGCGACGGAATGAGTTATCGCCAGATGTCGCTTTTTGACGACGGAGTTTTCGACAGGCCTGTGACGGTGGAAGAGAAACGGCAGGCGGCGGTGGGACAACTGTAGATATGATACAGTGCGGTATCGCAGGCAAGGCCTGGGATATGCGGGGGGTATAGGAATGTATGTTTATCGGTGCGAGGACACGCTGGAGAGTGTGTTTACAGCAATTTACCGGATATATGAGGATCACCGCGAACGGTCTGAGGTGCGGCTTGCACTGGAGGACGAGGCATGGCTGTTTTCCACGACGGTCGAGGTGGAAGCGGACAACGGGAGAGCGGAGAAGGTGATCCGTACACTGAAGAGAAGATTCGGGGATAAGAATTATGAATATTTATGTCTGGCGCTGGCGACGCCGGATATGGAGAAAGCCCAGGCGGTTTTTCGGACGGTGGCCGCGGGATTGGATGGCGGTTTTGGATTAGGACAGCTTTTTGATAATCTGACGGATGAATCTATACACAAAGCCTTCCGGCTTGCCTCCAAAGCCGAGAGGGAGAGAGGACATTTGCGGGAGTTTGTGCGGTTTGCAGAGCTGGAAAATGGCATACTATATTCTAAGATTGCCCCGCGGAGTAATCTGGTGACTTTTCTTATGCCGCATTTTGCAGATCGTTTTCCGGAGGAGAATTTTATTCTCCACGATGTGGGAAGGGAATTGTTTGGGGTACATCCGGCCGGTGCAGGGTGGTTTATGCTTCGGGGGGAGGCGCTTTTGGGGAAAGCGGTATCCGGGGAGTCCGGTCAGGCTTATCGCGGGGAGGAGTCTCCCGGCCGGAATCTTGTGCTGTCGGCTGAGGAGTACAAATATCAAATGTTATTTAAACAGCTGTGCAAGAGCATTGCCATTGAAGAGCGGAGAAATGACGGACTACAGGCGGGAATGCTGCCTCTGCGATTCCGGGAGTTTATGACAGAGTTCCAATAGTTAGGCGCTAACGGCGATTGCAAAGGTATAATCATTATTGAAAGCATTGGACACAGGACGGCAGGAGCGGGCGTGAAGCAGACACGGATAGATTTGAAAAGAGCGGATAATGAGAATACGCGGACGGAGCAGTCTCCCGGGGAGGTGCGTATTTCGGTGCGCAGTCTGGTGGAGTTTATCATGCGTCAGGGAGATATAGACAACAGGCACCGTGCGGCTCCGGAGAATGCCATGCAGGAGGGGAGCCGGATCCATCGCATGATACAGCGGAGGATGGGGGCGGACTATCAGGCGGAGGTGCCGCTGCGTTATACCTTTCCCACGGAGCAGTATACGCTGATCGTGGAAGGGCGGGCGGATGGAATCATAGAGAATGCCCAGGGTGTATGTGTGGACGAGATCAAGGGAACTTATCGGGAGCTGACTCACATGAGAGAAGCGGTGCCGATACATGTGGCCCAGGCCAAGTGCTATGCTTATATCTACAGTTTACAGAAAGGCCTGGAGGAGATTCGCGTCCGTTTGACCTATTGTAATATTGCCACGGAGGAACTGCGCTATTTTTATGAGGACTATCGTTTCGGGCAGCTTGAGCGTTGGTTTTTGGGACTGATCTCCGATTATCGAAAGTGGGCGGACTATACCTGGGAGTGGAAGCAGATCCGCCAGAGTTCCATAGAGCAGCTTGAGTTTCCGTTTGACTATAGAGAGGGGCAGAGAGAGCTTGCCTCATACGTCTATCGGACAATCTATCATAAGAGGAAGCTCTTTTTGGAGGCACCCACAGGTGTGGGAAAAACAATATCGGTATTGTTTCCGGCGGTGAAAGCAATGGGAAATGCTATGGGGGACAGGCTTTTTTATCTCACTGCCAAGACCATCACCCGCACGGTGGCGGACGATACTTTAGAGCTGCTGCGCAAAAAGGGCCTGCGATTTAAAAGCGTCATCCTCACGGCAAAAGAAAAAATCTGTTTTATGGAGAGGACTGAGTGCAATCCTGAGAACTGTCCCTATGCCAGAGGGCACTACGATCGTATCAATGAGGCGGTGTATGCGCTGCTAACTTCCGAGGAGCGCTTCAGCCGGGAGGTGATCGAGCAGTATGCTGTACAATATCAGGTTTGTCCGTTTGAATTTTGTCTGGATATGAGCCTGTTTGCCGACGGGATTATCGGAGATTATAATTATCTTTTTGATCCGCATGTCTATTTAAAACGCTTTTTTGGCGATGGTTCTCAGGGCAGCTATCTTTTTTTGATTGATGAGGCGCACAATCTGCTCGAGCGCGGCAGAAAGATGTACAGCGCTTCGCTTTTGAAGGAGCAGTTTCTGGGATTGAAACGGGAAATCCAACAGACAATCATGTCGGAAATGGAGAAAAAAGCGAGTAAAACTGAGGTTTTTGGCCAACTGACACTAGGTGTGACAGACGCGTCGGAAATGCCTGCGGAATCCTTTGGGAGCGGGCGTGGAAAAAAGGCGGTTTTTGTGAGGGAGGAGTACGGGAAGAAAATTCAGTATCGTCTGGATAAATGCAATCAGGAGCTGCTGGCTTTAAAGCGGGAATGTGAAAGCTATCTGTTAGTGGATGAGATAGACGATTTTGTAAATGCGCTGATGCGCCTTCACAGTGCCATGTCGGATTACCTCGAGGAGCAGGAGGATGTGAAGCTTCCGGTCAGGGACAGTATTCTGGAATTTTACTATGAGGTAGCTCACTTTCTGGATATCTACGAGCGTGTAGATGAGCATTATGTAAAGTACACCCAGATGCAGGAGGACGGCAGCTTTCTGATCCGGCTCTTTTGTGTCAATCCCAGAGAGAATCTTAAGGAATGCATGGGGCGCGGCCGCAGCAGTATCCTGTTCTCCGCCACATTCCTGCCCATACGGTATTACAAGGAGCTGCTGGGCGGGGATGCGGAAGATTATGAGGTCTATGCAAAGTCCGTTTTCAACAGTGAGAAACGTGCGTTATTTATTTCTGACGACGTGACCAGCAAGTATACCAGGCGTTCTGATGAGGAATTTGACAGGATTGTGCGCTATATCGACGAGATCGTGAGGAACCGGCACGGCAATTATATGGTATTCTGCCCTTCCTACAGCTTTTTAAAAAAAATTTATGATCTCTATGAGCAGCGTTTTGCCGGAGAGGAGAAGGAGTGCATTCTGCAGAAGGAAGCCATGAGCGAGGAGGAGCGGGAAGCGTTTTTGAACCGCTTTCAGGGCAATGCCGGCCTTGATCTGCAGCAGCCTATCCATATGGAAATTGAGGAGGATGAGCACACGCTGATCGGTTTCTGTGTTTTGGGCGGTATCTTCGGAGAGGGGATCGATCTGAAGAAGGACAGCCTTATAGGGGCTGTCATCGTGGGGACAGGAATCCCGCAGGTCTGCTGCGAGCGGGAGATTTTAAAGAATTATTTTGACGGCCGCGGGGAGAATGGCTTTGATTATGCCTACCGCTATCCGGGGATGAGCAAGGTTCTGCAGGCGGCGGGACGCGTGATTCGCACGGCGGAGGATGTGGGAATCATCGTGCTTTTGGATGAGCGGTTTTTGCAGACGTCAAACCGCAGGTTGTTTCCCCGGGAGTGGGAATCCTTTGAGAGGGTCAGCGTGGACAGCATTGCGAAACGGGTGGAACGGTTCTGGGATTCCTGGCTCTGATTTTGAAGGAAATGACATCAAAATTCTGGAAATGACATAGAAAGTGTGATAAAATGACATGGGTGTTAGGTTGTGGATAACTCTGTGGATTCTGTGGATTTCCTGCAAAATCATCGGAGAAAAGCGACAGGAATGCCTGATTAATGACGTCAGCATTATTTTGCAAGTATTTTGCAGGATGGGAGGAAAAAGAAATGTGGGCTTATGAAAGTGTGTTTTATCAAATTTATCCTTTGGGGTTCTGTGGGGCGCCCTTTGAGAATGACGGCGTGTTGGAACACCGGATTCTGAAGGTGAAGGATTGGATTCCCCATATGCAGAAACTGGGCATCAATGCAATCTATTTTTCGCCGATTTTTGAGTCTGATACCCATGGGTATAACACCAGAGATTATCGTAAGCTGGACGTGCGTCTGGGGACCAACGAAGATTTCAAGGAAGTGTGCAAAGCGCTGCACGAGGCGGGAATCCGCGTAGTGCTTGACGGAGTGTTCAACCATGTGGGCAGAGGCTTCGGACCGTTTCAGGATGTGGTGCAGAATCGCGGGAATTCCCGTTATACGGGTTGGTTTTACCGCATTGATTTCGGCGGCAATTCCAATTATAACGACGGTCTCTGGTATGAGGGCTGGGAGGGCAATTATGATCTGGTAAAGCTCAACCTGCAGAATCCTGAAGTGGCGGATTATCTTCTGGAGAGCGTGAAATACTGGGTGGATGAGTTTGACATTGACGGACTCCGGCTGGATGTGGCCTACAGTCTGGACGAGGGCTTTGTGCGCAGGCTCCACGATTATACAAAAGGACTGAAGGAAGATTTTTATCTTCTGGGCGAGATGCTGCACGGGGATTACAACCGGCTGATGAATGACGCAATGCTGGATTCGGCCACCAATTATGAATGCTATAAAGGGCTTTACAGCAGCTTCAACAGCATGAATCTGTTCGAGATCGTGCATTCCCTGCTGCGTCAGTTCGGGCCGGAGAATTGGACGTTATACAGAGGAAAGCATCTCCTGTCCTTCGTGGACAACCATGACGTGACCCGAGTGGCCAGCATTCTTTCTAATGAGAAGCATCTGCCGTTAATCTATGCGCTGATGTTTGGCATGCCGGGGATTCCCTGCGTGTATTATGGAAGCGAATGGGGGGAGAAGGCGGAGAAACATCAGGGAGATCCGGCGCTTCGTCCCTGCCTGGAAGCTCCTGTCTGGAATGAGCTGAGTGAGTTCATCAGTAAGCTGGCTATGGCCAAACGGCAGTCTGAGGCGCTCAATTATGGAGCTTTCCGTTCGGTGGTGCTCACCAACAAGCAGTGCATCTTTGAGAGAAAGACGGATACGGAGAGAGTTCTGGTGGCCATCAATGCAGACGATCAGGACTTTGTGGCACATTTCGACGCAGGCTGCGGCCAGGCGCAGGATCTGATCACAGGAGAGCTTCACGATTTTGGAGGAGGCAGTACCCTGCCGGCCTACAGCGCTTTTTTCTGGAAGATGGAGCGCTGAGGCATAGGTACGCATAAAGTACAGACGGGCAGTGGGATCATATTGAATGTTTCATGCGGCGGGACGGGCGGGCCGAAAGTCTGTCCCGCCGTTTCTTTTCAAAAAACTATCAAAGCAGCTTGACAAACGAAGCTTCACATCATATATTATAGATAGATACAATATTATACGCTATATAATATTATAGAAAATAAAGGGGTGAAGTGATGGTATTTAATACGGGTGCGGCCCTTCTGGATGCGATTGTGCTGGCCGTGGTGTCCAAGGAACCTGAGGGAACCTATGGATACAAGATCACGCAGGATGTGCGGCGTGTCATTGACCTGTCTGAATCCACCCTATATCCGGTACTGCGAAGGCTGTTGAAGGAGGAATGTCTCGAAGTGTATGACATGGAATGCGCGGGACGAAACAGACGTTACTATAAGGTGACCAGCCGGGGATGGGCACAGCTTCAACTGTATGAAAGCGAATGGAGGCAGTATTCGGAGAAGGTGACAGGGCTTTTCGAGGGAAAATTTGATAGGAAAATTGACGGGAAAGGAACGGTAGAATATGAATAGAGCAGAATTTATGAGGCAGCTTGAGAGCCTGCTGCAGAATATCCCTCAGGCGGAGAGGGAGGAAGCGCTGCAATACTATAATGATTATTTTGACGATGCAGGTCCTGAGAACGAGAAGGCCGTGCTGGAAGCGTTGGTCAATCCGTTCAGAGTGGCGGAAAATATCAAGCGGGATCTCAATGAAAACGGATATCGGGAAGAGGATATCAAGGGAAACGGTGTCCGTCACCCCATAGTAAAATATCAGGACGGAGAGGATGGGAACGGCCATGACGGGGAAGAAAACGGCGGCTGGTCCGGCACGAGCACCCGGAAAGCGGAGTCGGAGGATATGCCGACCTGGCTTATGGCGCTCTGTATTGTGGCGGGTATTCTTCTCCTTCCGGTGGCCATAAGTCTGGCTTCTGCGGTGATTAGTGCCGTTCTGGGGCTGTTTGTGGGATGGTTTGCGTTGATCCTCGGATTCGGAGTTACGGCCTTAGTCCTGTTTGTGGTTCTTGTGGCTCTGCTGGCGGCGGGCTTTGCGTGCATGATGGAAATGCCCATTGCAAGTGTGGCTTTGATCGGAGGCGGACTGTTCTGCGGCGGCCTGGGCATTCTGTTTTTGATGCTGACGGTGGCCATGGCCGGTATTGCGACACCGGTGCTTTTCAGGGGATGCGCACAGCTCTATCATTATCTGATCCGCAAAATAAAGAAGGAGGCGACAGCATGAAAAGATTTATGAAGACTTGTGGAATCCTGGCGTTGGTTCTGATTGTGGCTGGGCTGGGAATGGCTCTGGTGGCAGGCGCGATTCAGGGTCCGATTACATGGGCGGAGTTTAAAAATTCTGTATATTGGGACGATGATTTTAAAGAGTCGGTTCAAGATCAGGTGATAGCCGGATTGGAGCATTTGGACAGCGGACAGCGTTATGAAATCGAGGAACATGTGAATTTTGACAATGACAATCCAATTTATGAAGGTGATACGGAACAGACCTTTACGGCTGCCGAGATACGGGATTTGGAGATTGAGGTAGGTGCCTGCGGTCTTGAGGTGCAGGACTCCGAGGACGGAGATTTTCATATCAAGGTACAGAATGCGGGGGGCTATCAGGGCTATGTTAAGGACGGTACTCTTCATCTCAAGAGTATACGCAGTACCACATGGGGAGACGGTATCAAGTGCCGGATCAAGCTTTATGTGCCTGAGGATGTTACCTTTGACAAGGTGGAGTTGGCTCTGGGAGCAGGTCTGATTGAGTGGAAGAGTATGGTGCGTGCATCTGATTTAGAGATTGAATTGGGAGCAGGAGAGATCAGTCTGGCTGAGCTGGCTGTAGGAAAGCTGGAGGCAGAGGTAGGGATGGGTTCTCTCGAGGCCTCCGGTGACATTCGGGAGAAAGCGGATGTGACCTGTGCAATGGGTAATATCGATCTGGATTTGGAAGGAGCGGCGAACAGCTTCAATTATGAAGTGGAAGTAGCAGCGGGCAGTGTGGATATAGACGGAAGGGTCTACAGCGGCCTGGCGAAAGACAAGGACATTGACAATCATGCCTCCAAGGATATCAGCGTGGAATGCGCCATGGGTAATATCAGCATATCCTTTTATGAATAAAGCATCATAATGATAAAACATAAAAACGAGCGCTGATGCCATCGCATCAGCGCCCGTTTTCTCATCCCGCTCACTTTGTGTATCCTGAAAGGACGGATCCTAAAACGCTGCCGGGAAGTTTATAGTTTACACGGTTGGTTTCTCTGCATCCAGCTGTACAAACAGGCCGGATTTTTTCAGGGCCGGACGCAGCGCCAGATAAAAGAAGGATGCTGCGATCACTGCGACGATGGCGTTAACGAAAGTGGTGACTGCGCTCATCTTGGCCAGTGCCTTGGAAATCTCCTGAGGGACGCCGAGCAGATAGGTCTTATAAAAGTATCCTACCAGCGGGTCTGCCACAATGTTGAAGCCCATGCCGCAGGCGCTGGCAAGGATGGTCACGCCGGTGACGTATTTGGCCGAATGTGCGCGGCTGAGCTTAAAGATTTTGTGTGCAACCAGTCCCACGATGAGACCGATACATAGTTTCAGCAGGAAAGTTTTGGGAGCGCTGGTGACATAGGCGGTGGTCAGATCGCCCACAGTCATACCGATGGCTCCTGCCAGGCCGCCCCAGTAGCCGCCCAGAAGCAGGGCAGCCATGACACAGAATACATTGCCGAAGTGGAATGCGGTCTTCTCCGTGCCGACGGTGAGATCGATCTTAAAGACAGAGAAGCCGATATAGCAGAGCGCTGCCAGCAGTCCGGCCTGAGCGAGGCGTTTAACATCCGCCTTCTGGGACGGTTCCACGCCGATAAAGGCTGTGTAGACACCGCGCAGAGTCAGCATCACCGACACAAACAGCAGAGTCAGACTGTAGGCATAGGGGCGATCCGCGCCCGCCTCGTAACCGCCGTAGGTAAAGACTGTGCAGGCAATGGAGATCAGCAGCAGCGCCAGTCCCGCGAACAGCAGAATATAGCTTTTTTTCCTGCCGGCAGTTTGATTGGATTCTTTTTCAGAAGTTTTTTTCATAATAATTTCCCTTTCTCCTCATCCTATAATATACATTTTTTTCCTTAAGATGCAGTGTATAGAAAAAGTGGCTTGATAAAAAGGGCCAGAACAGAACTTTTTTGCCATGCCAGTTATGGGGCGTCAATAAATAATTCCCATTATTCACAAAAAGTATATGAGAGAAATAACAGAAAAAGTTTTTGTTGAGGGGTAAAATTTCTCTCTTTTTTGTGCAGGGATAGAGAGGACAAATTCAAGAATAAGCCTTATAATAAAGACAACTTATTTCCCAAAGCACAATAAATGCGGAAAAGGAGGGATCTCATGGAATGGGTTGAACGATTAAATCAAAGCATGAATTATATTGAGGAACATTTGACCGATGAAATCGACTATGAACAGCTTGGACGGATTGCCTGCTGCTCCACCTATCATTACCAGAGGATGTTTACTTATATGGCGGGTATCACTCTGGCAGAATATATCCGAAGAAGAAAAATGTCTTTGGCGGCGGTGGACCTGCAGGGTGGGAATGAACGGATTATTGATATTTCAGAGAAGTACGGCTACCGTTCCCCGACTGCATTTAACAGGGCGTTTCAATCATTTCACGGGATTGCCCCGTCATCCGTGAAAGACGAGGGCGTATCCGTGAAATCGTTTTCCCCCATTGTGTTTAGTATTGCTGTGAAAGGAGCGACAGAAATGAATTATAGAATCGAAACAAAAGAAGCATTCCGTATTATCGGCATATCTGCACCGCTTGATAAAGAAATTGAAAATAATTTTATGGTTGTGCCAAAGATGTGGCAGGAGGCCTCTGTAAATGGAACAATACAGAAACTGGCAGGAATGATGGACACGCCGCCAATGGGACTTTTGGGCGTGAGTGTCTGCAATGACGAAGAACAGTGGAAATACTTTATTGCTGTTTCCAGTACAAAAACAAGCGATGAGTTTGAAGAATTTACCGTGCCTGCGTCTACCTGGGCAATCTTTTCCGGAACGGGTACCAACCAGTCGATACAGGAATTGGAACAGCGCATTATAACAGAGTGGCTTCCGGCCTCCGGATATGAATATGCCAATGCTCCCGATCTTGAGGTTTACTTAAATCCGGATCCACAGAACGCACAATATGAGGTATGGATACCCGTGGCAAAGAAAAAGGCATAACGGAGTGGCTTATGATGAGAAATATAATCTGTTTATGGAAACCGCTCACGCAAAACGAACGAAATAGACCCTTGACAAATAAATTTCAATCGCCTATATTATCTATATTGATATCAAAAAGGCTATGACGAAGAGGAGTACACATTACCCCTTGCCAGAGAGGGCGGCTGCAGATCGTGAATCTGTGCTGGAAGGCTGCCTGAGGGAAAGGATGTGGAAGGTAGCTTCCGAGCCGGAACGCCCAAAGAGTTTATCTATGATTCCGGTAGGTGTTCCCGGGTTGTTCCCGTTACAGGACAGCGCTTTCAATTTGAAGCTGTATTTGAGGTTGTATGTAAGTCTGTATGAGAAGCCGTAAAATGGGAAGCAGCATAGAGGCAAACACGGAGAACATGCGGTGCGGATGTAAAGCCGCGGCATGATTTTACGGGTCTGTGAACAAAGGTGGTACCGCGTTGATGACGCCCTTTGCAGAGAAATCTGCAGAGGGCTTTTTCAATGCCGTTTATGCTATCTGATTTATGATTAGAGAGAGGAGCAGACAATGAGCAGAGAACTTGCAAAAACCTATGACCCCCGGGGCATAGAGGACAGATTGTATCAAAAGTGGGTGGACAAAAAATATTTTCACGCGGAGGTGGATCATTCCAGGAAGCCTTTCACTATCGTGATCCCGCCCCCAAATATCACGGGGCAGCTTCACATGGGGCATGCGCTGGACAACACCATGCAGGATATTCTCATCCGCTTTAAGCGCATGCAGGGTTATAATGCCCTCTGGCAGCCCGGTACGGACCACGCCAGTATTGCCACCGAGGTGAAGATTACCGAAAAGCTGAAGGAGGAAGGGATTGACAAGCATGAGCTTGGCCGGGAAAAGTTTCTGGAGCGGGCCTGGGACTGGAGACGGGAGTATGGCGGCCGCATCATCAATCAGTTAAAGAAGATGGGTTCTTCCTGTGATTGGGACAGAGAGCGCTTCACGATGGACGAGGGCTGCAACAGAGCAGTGACCGAAGTGTTTGTCAAGATGCACGAGAAGGGCTATATCTATAAAGGCGCCCGCATCATCAACTGGTGCCCCGTGTGCAACACTTCTATTTCCGACGCCGAGGTGGAGTATCAGGAGCAGGCAGGGCATCTTTGGCATATCAAATATCCGCTGATCAATGAGGACGGATCTGTGAGTGAGACAGAGTTTTTGACCTTTGCCACCACCAGGCCCGAGACCATGCTGGGAGATACCGCTGTGGCGGTCCATCCCGAGGACGAGCGCTACCGGAAGCTCATTGGCAGGAAGGTTCTGCTGCCTATCATGAACAGGGAGATTCCTATTGTGGCGGATACCTATGTGGACAGAGAATTCGGAACGGGCGTGGTGAAGATCACTCCCGCCCATGACCCCAATGACTTCGAGGTGGGAAAACGACATGATCTGCCGATTGTCAATGTGATGAATGACGATGCCACTGTCAATGAAAACGGCGGAAGCTATGCGGGCATGGGACGCTATGAGGCCAGAGCGGCTATCGTGGAGGAGCTTGACGCCCGGGGGCTTCTGGTGAAGGTAGAGGATTATACGCATAATGTAGGTACGCATGACCGCTGCAAGACGACCATTGAGCCTCTGGTGAAGGAGCAGTGGTTCGTGCGGATGGAGGAACTGATCAAGCCCGCCGTGGAGGCTGTGAAAAAGGGCGACGTCAGGCTGATCCCCCAGCGGATGGAGAAGACCTATTACAACTGGACCGACAATATCCGTGACTGGTGTATCAGCCGTCAGCTCTGGTGGGGCCACCGCATCCCTGCCTACTATTGCGACGATTGCAAAGAGACCGTGGTTGCCAGACAGCAGCCCGAGGTCTGCCCCAAGTGCGGAGGATGCCATTTCACGCAGGATCCCGACACGCTGGACACCTGGTTTTCCTCTGCCCTGTGGCCCTTTGAGACCCTTGGCTGGCCGGATATGACAGAGGATCTGAAGTATTTTTATCCCACGGATGTGCTGGTGACAGGCTATGATATCATTTTCTTCTGGGTTATCCGCATGATCTTCTCGGGATTTGAGCACATGGGTGAGAAACCCTTCCACACGGTGCTGTTCCATGGTCTTGTGAGGGACAGCCAGGGGCGCAAGATGTCCAAATCTCTCGGCAATGGGATTGATCCGCTGGAGATTATCGATCAGTACGGCGCGGATGCACTGAGACTGACCCTGATCACCGGCAATGCCCCCGGAAACGATATGCGTTTCTATTATGAGAGAGTGGAAAACTCCAGAAACTTTGCCAATAAGGTGTGGAATGCATCCCGCTTTATCATGATGAACATGGATCAGGTGCAGGAGAAGACCGGGCGGGAGATCACCGTGCCTGCGGCGGGAGAATTACAGCCTGTGGACAAGTGGATCCTCTCCAGATTGAACACGCTGATTCAGGAAGTTACCGACAATATGGAGAACTTTGAACTGGGAATTGCCGTGCAGAAGGTTTATGATTTTATCTGGGATGAATTCTGCGACTGGTATATCGAGATGGTAAAACCCAGACTTTATAGCACCGACGACGAGGCCAGCCAGAACGCGGCGCTCTGGACCTTAAAGACTGTGCTTCTCGACGCTCTGAAGCTTCTGCATCCCTATATGCCCTTTATCACAGAGGAGATATTCTGTACCCTGCAGAACGAGGAGGAGACCATCATGAAGAGTTCCTGGCCCTGCTTTGGCCGGGAGAGAAGCTTTGCAAAGGAAGAGAGGGACATTGAGATTATCAAGGAGGCGGTTCGGGGTATTCGCAATGTCCGCAGTGAGATGAATGTGGCGCCTTCCCGCAAGGCGAGTGTGTATGTGTTCAGCGAGGAGGAACAGGTGCTTGGCGCTTTCACCGAGGGCCGGCTGTTTTTTGCCTCTCTGGCGGGCGCAAGCGATGTGACCATGGTGGATGCGCAGACGATGGAAAAGGACGGGGCACGGATTACCAAAGACGCGGTGTCCGTGGTGGTTCCCGGGGCGACGCTCTATATTCCTTTCGCGGAGCTGGTGGATATCGCTCAGGAGATCGCCCGTCTGGAGAAGGAGAAAAAGAGGCTGGAGGGCGAGCTTGCCCGGGTGAACGGCATGCTCTCCAATGAGAAATTTACCTCTAAGGCGCCCGCGGCCAAGATTGCCGAGGAGCAGGAGAAACGGGAGAAGTACACCCGCATGATGGAGCAGGTGACCGAGAGACTGGAGCAGCTTAAGTAAGCTTCAGGAAACAGCTGAAATCATCGGACAGGGACAACTCATGAGAAAAAGCATTGATACTTTTGAGGCGGCTGTAGAGTATCTCTACAGCATGCCTCGCTTTACGTCAAAAAACACGCCGGAGGACACCCGGGCGCAGCTCGTGCGCCTGGGTTCGCCCGACAGGCGCATCAGGCAGATCATTCATGTGGCCGGCACAAACGGAAAGGGCTCCGTCTGTGCCTATTTGCGTTCCATATTGGAGGAGGCGGGATTTCGCACGGCGGTCTTTACCTCGCCTCATCTGGTGGATATCAGAGAGCGCTTTGCGGCGGATGGCAGACTGATCTCCCGGGAAGAATTTCTGAGATGCTTTCTGCAGGTCTATGACAGCTTAAACTGGGAGGAGCTGGAGCAGGGCAGGGGATATCATCCCACTTTTTTTGAATATTTATTTTTGATGGCAATGCTGTATTTTGCGGAGCTGGATCCGGATTATTGTATCCTGGAGACCGGGCTGGGCGGGCGGCTGGACGCAACCAATGCCGTTTCGGACAAGGCGCTGACGGTCATTACCCGTATCAGCAGGGATCATATGGAGTATCTGGGGGAGACGGTGGAGGAGATTGCCGGGGAAAAGGCCGGGATCATGAGACGCGGCGTGCCGCTTGTGTGTTGCGGCGATGTCCCCGAGGCTTTTGCAGTATTTGTAGAAAGGGCGCAGGATTTGCAGATTCGGACTTACCCTGTGTCGAAAAAGGACTACTCTTTCCTGAAAAATACAAATAAAACCATTGATTTTTCCTTGCATACTCGGTATTATGATTATATTGGCGTTACTTTGCATACATTGGCCCGTTACCAGATGGAAAATGCAGCTCTGGCTGTGAGGGCAATGGAAGTGTTGTTCCGGGGGGAGCGCATTACGGCGGACCATATACAGAACGGTCTGGCAAAGTGCTTTTGGCCGGGACGTATGGAGGAGATTTTACCGGAGGTATTCGTAGACGGCGCCCATAATGAGGACGGTATCCGGGCGTTTTTGGATACGGTGAGACGGGACGGCTGTGCGGCAGCAGGTCGCGGACGAATGCTTTTGTTCAGTGTTGTGCAGGATAAGGATTACAAATCCATGATAAGACAGGTGCTTGATTCAGAGCTTTTTGACCGGATCTTTGTAGCTCATATGGGGACGGGCAGGGCTGCGGACCCAGACAGCCTGCGGGCTCTCTGGGATTCGGGGAAGTGTGGAAACGCGGAGACGGTTTTTTGCGGGGATGTGCCCGACGCCCTCAGGAGCGTTCTGGCAGAGCAGGGGAAAGACCGTATATACATTGCAGGCAGCCTGTATTTGGTCGGTGAGATAAAGGAGTTTTTGTGGAATGATCAATTTTGAGGAAGAACTGAAGAAATTCCATCCCAGTCTTGAGGTGGAGGACGCAGAGGAAGCGATTTATAATCAGGATTTGACCGATATGGCCGATTTATTGGTGAAGATGATACAGGAATCTGAGGAGAAGACGGGCGAATAGCGGAGGAGAAAACCATGTTTTGTTATCATTGCGGCGCACAGCTGTCGGAACAACATGATTTTTGTACTGCCTGCGGAGCGGATGTCTATCTCTACAAGAAAATCATGCATGTGTCCAACCGGTTTTATAACGACGGTCTGGAGAAGGCGGGGGTCAGGGATCTGACAGGAGCCATCACCAGCCTGCGTCAAAGCTTAAAATTTAACAAAAATAATATAGAAGCCAGAAATCTCCTGGGTCTTGTGTACTTTGAGACCGGCGAGGTGGTGGCGGCCATGAGCGAATGGGTCATCAGCAAGAATCTGCGCCCGGAGCGCAATATAGCCGACGATTACATCGACATGCTGCAGTCCAATGCCACCCGTCTTGACTCCATCAATCAGACGATCAAAAAATACAATCAGGCCTACGCCTATTGTGTGCAGGACAGCAGAGATCTGGCGGTGATTCAGCTCAAAAAGGTGCTCTCGCTGAATCCCAAGTTTATCCGTGCGCATCAGCTGTTAGCCCTGCTCTACATGGACAGCGAGCAGTGGGACAAGGCGCAGAGAGAATTGAAAAAATGCATTGCCATCGACAGAAATAACACTCGGACACTCCGTTATTTAAGGGAAGTGGAGGAGATGCTGCAGCCCGAGGAGAATGAAAAGCAGCCTTCCAGGCGCAAAAAGAACGAATCGGTGCGCTATCAGAATGACAATGAGATCATCATTCAGCCGCTGAATGTGAAAGAGCCCAAGAGCGGAGGGGCGGCGACGCTCTTGAATGTGGGAATCGGTCTGGTCATCGGTCTGGCCGCATGCTATTTTCTCGTGGTTCCGGCCAAGGTCAGCGACGCCAAAGATGATGCGCAGAAGACCATCACGGCGATCGGCAATCAATCGGATGCCAAAACGATCACCATTCAGGAACTGGAGGCGCAGATCGCCAGGCTCCAGGGGGAGAACGGCAATCTGAATCAGGAGCTTCAGGGTTATGTGGGAGAAGACGGCACGCTCAAGACCATAGACAATCTTCTTGCTGCCGCTGCCGCATATCTGAAGGATCAGAATGTGCAGGATACGGCGGTACATCTGGAGGCTATTGCCGCCAGTGTGGATGTGGAGGAAACCTCGGAGGCATTTCGCGAGCTGTATAACACGCTGCTTACCACAATAGGACCGGGGCTTGCAGGGACTTATTACAACGATGGCCTTGCGGCTTACCGCAGCGAGGACTTTCCCGCTGCTATCGAAAAATTCTCCAAAGCAGTTTACTATGACGCCACCAGCGCGGATGCGCTGTATTATCTGGGACAGGCGTATCGCAGAAACGATGATCGGGAAAATGCCGTCGCGGCTTTTGAAAAGGTGATTGAGCTGTTCCCCGACACCCAGAACGCCACCAATGCCCAGAGAAATATAAGTGAGCTTACCCAGTCGGCAAATTAGCCGGCACATCTTAAGAAAAGTCCCGCAACCGGGAAACCGGACCAAAGAATCTATAATTTACGAAAGACAAGAACCTGCAGCTGGAATTGCGGGTTCTTTTCTTATGCAAATTATTGCAAATCATGCGCGATTGCGCCGAGACAACTGCTGATTGTGAAAAAAGGAGAAAGGAACGATGGAAGATTTTCAGATTATTGACAATTGTCTTATGGTCCGGCTGCCCGAGGAGGTGGATCACCACCTGGCGGCCTACATCTGTGAGAATGCAGACCGCTTTATTCTGCAGCAAAACGTGGCTCATGTGATTTTTGACTTTGAGGACACCCGGTTTATGGATTCCTCCGGCATCGGGATCATCATGGGGAGATACCGCAAGATCGCCTGTTTTGGAGGCAGAGTATACGCCATCCATGTGGACAGACAGATTCAGCGGATGTTTACTTTGGCGGGGCTGAATAAAATTGTGGAGGTACTGGCATGAGCACTCAGATTGTAAAGACTCAGATAACAAAGACTCAGATAACAAAGACTCCCGTTACGAAGAATGAGATGGAAATATCTTTTGACGCCATCTCCAGAAACGAGAGTTTTGCGCGGGTGGCCGTGGCCGCCTTTGTGGCGCATCTGAATCCCACGCTGGAGGAGCTTGCGGATGTGAAGACCGCGGTATCCGAGGCGGTGACCAACAGCATCATTCATGGCTATGAAAATTTTTACGGCTATGGCAGACACGGGGAAAGGCCCGTTACGGAATGTCCTATTCATCCCGGGAAGGTGCGTCTCAAGTGTGTTCTGGAGGGAGATGTGCTACATATCGAGGTGGAGGACAAGGGTAAGGGAATCGCGGATCTCGAGCAGGCTATGGAGCCGCTTTTTACCACCCGGCCGGAGCTGGACCGTTCCGGTATGGGATTCGCATTTATGGAGGCATTTATGGATGATCTGGAGGTTGAGAGTGTGCCCGGTCAGGGTACGATCGTTCGAATGATGAAAAAAATGGGTTCTACCGCGTGGATCGACTGCGAGGAATAGCCTATGGAAGAGACGTCAGTACTGATTGCGAGATCACAGAGCGGGGATAAAGAGGCGAGAGAGGTACTGATAGAAAAAAATCTGGGTCTGGTGCATCATATTGTCAGACGCTTTGCAGGACGCGGATATGAATTGGAGGATTTGTTTCAGATAGGAGTGATCGGCCTCATAAAGGCCATAGACAAATTTGATCTGAGTCTCGGGCTTAAATTCTCAACTTATGCAGTGCCTATGATCACAGGGGAAATCAAGCGTTTCCTGCGGGACGACGGGCCCATCAAGGTATCCCGGGTCATCAAGGAGAATGCCCTGAAGGTGCGGGTGGTGAGGCAGAGACTGCAGAGCAGTCTGGGCAGAGAGCCCACACTGCAGGAGCTGTCCAGGGAGACTGCGCTGTCCGAGGAGGAGATGGTGCTGGCGATGGAGGCCACCAGAGAGGTGGAATCCATCTATGCCGCCGTCTATCAGGAGGACGGCAGCGAGCTCTATCTGGTAGACCGCGTGGCTTCAGGTAAAGGAAGCGTGGGGAATATCGCGGAGGAAGCAGTGGACTACGAGAAGGAGGAGCTTTTGAATCATATGCTTCTCACCCAGCTTCTGGAGGGATTGTCGGAACGTGAGCGTGAGCTGATCCACATGCGTTATTTTCAGAACCGCACGCAGGTGGAGGTGGCGGCAGTCATGGGGATCAGCCAGGTACAGGTCAGCCGGCTGGAGAAAAAGATCCTGCTGCGGATGAGGCAGAGTATTGCCTGAAAAATACAGTAAACTTAAAAATCTATAAAATATAAAAATTCTTCTTTTTTTTCCTGCATATTTTTAGTATGATAGGTTTAAAAGGAGAGTTGATATGAGATTAGAGCAGGATAGGAATCAAGAGAGCAGTCTGGGATCGAGATATCGTTACGCGGAAGACCGTCTTGGCAGATCAAAAAAGCGCAAGAACGGGAAACTGCGTTCCGTGTTGATTATATTCGGTTATCTGGCAGTGCTGATCATCGTTATGTGTGCGGCGGGCATGATCATCAACTGGATCAATGACAAGCTGGAGAACAGCATCAAAGAGGTAGGAGTGTCCATGGGGGCAGAGCTTTTGCCCCAGGATAAGGAAGTGACGCTGACAGAGGCGGAGTTAAACTCCATGGTGGAGGAGGCAGCCGCTGCAGCCGCAGCCGATGCGGTCACTCAGGCGGAGGCAGAGAAGCTTCAGGCAGCCGCAGACGCCAGAGAGGAAGTGTTAAACGGAATCCGTACAGGCCTTGAGACAGGAGACGACACGATGGTGGAAGTGCTCAGACCTTTCTACCCCGACGAGATGGTGGTGGTGAGCAGCGGTAAGTTCCATTTTGTGCCCATTAACCGGGAGCTGAAGCTCAGCGCTTACAGCGATGAGAATCTGAACATTCTTGAGAACGGCGAATACCAGTATATGGAGGGCGATCAGGTGGTCTCCCACAAGGGTATTGACGTCTCCCGTTTTCAAGGCAATATTGACTGGCAGGCCGTGGCCGGCGACGGTGTGGAGTTTGCCTTTATCCGTGTGGCAAACCGCGGTTACGGAACCGGAAAACTGGTGGAGGATGAACAGTTCGAGAAGAATATCAAGGGAGCCATGGATGCGGGCATCCATGTGGGCGTCTATATCTATTCGCAGGCGGTGAACGAGCAGGAGATTGCGGAGGAGGCGGAGCTGGTGATGCAGAAGCTCGCTGCCCATGATGTGAAATGCCCCATCGTATACGATGTGGAGAAGACTGCAGACCCCAATGGACGGATGAACCAGCTTTCTGTGGAGGAGCGCACGAGGCTCACACAGCTTTTCTGCCAGACTGTGGAGACTGCAGGATATAAGCCTATCATTTACCACAATATGGAGATGGGCGCCCTGATGCTGGACATCGAACCGCTTGAGCAGTATGACAAGTGGCTGGCATATTACAACGACGACATGTATTATCCGTATGAGTATAAAATCTGGCAGTACAGCGACAAGGGCAAGGTCAGCGGCATCGCTTCCGAGGTGGATCTGAATATCTGCTTTGAGCCCTTCTGGGAATAATATTCGTTTTTAGAAGCATTCTTTTTAGAAACCTTCCTTCTTGCGCAGCATGCGCAGTTCTCTGCGCTTCTCGGCATTGGCCCACTCCATGCGTTCGCCCTCGTTTTCCAGTATCAGAGGCGGAACGGGAGTGGGTTTGTTGTCGTCTCCCATACCAACCATGACAAAATAGGCCCGGTTGATGGCATGGCGGGAACCGTCAGGTTTTTCGATGTAAGAGTCCACCCGCACCTCCAGGGAAGTGTTGCCCACATAGGTGACCTTGCCCACCAGCACCAGCAGGTCGTTCAGGTACACGCCGGATTTGAAGTGAAGATTGTCGATGGCCACGGTGGTGGCGTCCCTGCCGCAGTGCCGCTTGGCCGTGATGCCTGCCACCTCGTCGATCCAGGAGAGAAGCTGGCCTCCAAACAGGCGGTTGATGCCGTTTATGTGATGATACATGATCATGTGGATCTGCTCCGTGGTGGAGTCGGATACTTTCTTCGGAGATAAATCGGTAGTTGTCTTTCTTTCCATTGGGAGATGCCTCTTTTCGATGTTTATATTGGCTGCATATGTCAATGACGACATTGAAATTATAGCACATAACGGGCAGTATCACAATGTCAAACGATTCCGGTACTATTTTTTGGCAAAAGCAGCCATACTTTCTGTAGAGGATGTAACCGGGCGCCGTGTTGATGAAAAACAGCTTATGTGATAATATAAGCATCGGTACATGATCGCAGACAGGGGGAGGAGATGGAAATGATCTTTTGTGTGGAGGATGATGATTCGATCCGTGAACTGATGATTTATACATTGAATTCTGTCGGTTATGAAGCAAAAGGCTTTGTCTCCGGGGACGAACTTTTCGGCGCTCTGCGGACAGAGAAACCGCAGCTTATCATGCTGGATATCATGCTTCCCGGCGAGGACGGAATCTGTATTTTGAAAAAGCTCCGAAAGCAGACCGAAACGTCGGATACACCGGTTATTATGGCCACTGCCAGGGGGACGGAGTATGACAAGGTCACAGGGCTTGACCTGGGTGCGGATGATTATCTGGCAAAGCCCTTTGGCATGATGGAAATGGTTTCCCGCATCAGGGCGGTACTGCGCCGTACAAGCCCTGTTCATGTATCGAGGGCTCTGCGCGTTGGAGCGCTGGAGCTGAATCCGGAAACCTATACCGTGCTGGTAAACGGTGAACGTGTCCAACTGACCTTGAAGGAATATAAACTGCTTCGTACCTTTATGGAGCATCCCGGACGGGTGTTCACCCGTGACCAGCTTCTCGAGAAGGTGTGGGGAATGGATTATACAGGGGAGACCCGAACCGTGGACGTTCACATCGGGACGCTTCGGACGAAGCTGGGAGGATGCGGTAATTATATCGAGACCATGCGGGGGATCGGATATCGTATGGAGGGGAATGTATGACAAAACGTATTTTCCGTTCAATCTGTCTTGCTGCGCTTACGGTTTTTCTTGCCTCTTTCGTTTTCATCATGGGGGTGCTGTATGAGTATTTTTCCAATGTGCAGCAGTCACAGCTCAAAATGCAGACAAGTCTCGCCGCACAGGGCGTCAGCAAGGCGGGGATCGATTTCTTCCGGGGTTTTTTGGCAAGCGATTTCCGTATCACCTGGATCGGTGAGGACGGACGCGTTCTCTATGACAGTGAGTCGGATACCGCAGGGATGGAAAATCATCTCGAAAGGGCTGAGATTAAACAGGCGCTTTCGGAAGGCTATGGGGAGAGCAGACGGTATTCCTCGACTTTGATGGAACGCTCGCTGTATTCTGCCCGGCTGCTTCCCGACGGCTCGATTCTCAGGCTTTCGATCTCCCAGAATTCCATAGTAACGCTTCTTCTGGGGATGACCCAGCCAATCTGTATCATAGCCGCTATTTCCCTGCTTCTTTCTGTTGTTTTGGCGATGCGCCTTGCTCAGGAAATTGTAAAACCTCTCAATGAGATCAATCTGGATGAACCGCTGGCAAACGATGATTATGATGAACTCTCTCCGCTTTTGAACCGGATTGACAGCCAGCAAAAACAGATGCATCAGCAGGCGCTTGAGCTGCAGCGGAAGCAGAATGAATTGAATACCATCATCGGCAGTATGAAGGAAGGTATGGTTCTTTTGAATCAAAGGGGAAGGATCATCAGTATCAATTCTGCGGCACGCAGGCTGCTGGATGCACAATCGGACCGAGCCGGTGCCGGCATGGTTTCCCTGAGCCGTATTCCCGGCTTGCAGGAGATTCTTTCCAAAGCGCTGCGCGGTGAGCCTGGAGAACGGACCCTGGAACTGCAAGAGGAGTGTTATCAGATAGACGCCGAACCGATTATTTCCGGCAATGATATAAAAGGTGCGGCGGTATTTTTCTTCAATGTGACGGAGAAAGAGAAAGCGGAGCAGATGCGCCGCGAATTTACCGCCAATGTCTCCCACGAACTAAAAACACCGTTGCATTCCATCTCCGGTTACGCGGAGCTCATGAAAAACGATATGGTGAAAGA
Source organism: uncultured Lachnospiraceae bacterium (assembly GCA_949840915.1). Lineage (GTDB taxonomy): Bacteria > Bacillota > Clostridia > Lachnospirales > Lachnospiraceae > Acetatifactor. The sequence goes on from CATKXY010000021.1 coordinate 32,377, forward strand.
AGCTGACAGGATTCCTTTTGCGGGAAGGATTTACGATGAAGCGCAGAGATTGATACGGCTGGTGGAGGATATTATCAGTCTCTCACAGCTCGACGAAGGAGCCGGCGGTATGTGCCGGGAGAACATCGACCTCTATGAACTGGCCGGGAAAGCGATACAGAGTCTGGCACCGGAGGCGGAAACTGTCCGTGTCAAGGTGGAGCTGTCCGGAGGACGGGCCATTCTCAATGGCATTGCGCCGCTCTTGTACAGTATGGTTTATAATCTCTGCGATAACGCAATTAAGTATAACCGTGAAAACGGGAAAGTGATCGTAGACATACAAAAGGAGGATGCAGCTATCGTTCTTTCTGTCCGGGATACCGGAATCGGCATTGCGCCCAAACATCAGGAACGCATCTTTGAGCGCTTCTACCGGGTGGATAAAAGCCACTCGAAAGCGGCAGGCGGTACGGGTCTCGGTCTCTCGATCGTGAAGCATGCCGCCAGGATTCACAATGCCAAAATTGAGGTGAAAAGCGTTGTTGGGGAGGGTACAACGGTCGCGATCCGGTTTGCGGAGGAATTTATGTAAAATAAGACAATTCCGGAATTGATTAATAGAGCCATCGGCGGTATAATGAAGCCATTATTAAGTAAATATCCTTGTATGAATCAAAAGAATTTGCCTTGAACAACTCGGGGCATGAAGTTACGGAGGAAAAAGGATGCCGGAAGATAGTACCAGCATGGGACTTACTTTGTTGAAAAAGGGGCAGAAGGGAATCATACACGCCATATTCAGCCGCATGGGAGTGGTTTTGGTGCTGCTTGCGGCACAGATTCTTATCCTGTTTGGTATCTTTCAAAGGTTCAAGGAGTTCCTGCCTCATATCTGGGGAGGAACCGTTCTCTTTACATTCTGTATGGTGATTTATCTTCTGAACAGCAGGATGAATCCTTCGGTTAAGATCACATGGCTGATCGTGATGATGCTGGCTCCGGTGTTTGGGGTGCTTTTATTCGGATATATGCAGAGCGAGATAGGGCACCGGGTATTGAAAAGGCGTGTTGACCAGATAAACACCGATACCATGGAGGACATTCCGCAGTCGCAGGAGATTCTGGAGCAGCTTTCTGCAAAAGACAGGGGAGCGGCAGCGCTGGCGCATTATATGCACAGAAGCGGCTGCCATCCTGTATTTGGCGGGACGGACGTAACGTATTTTCCGCTGGGAGAGGACAAGTTTGCGGAGATGCTCAGACAGCTTGAAGCGGCGGAGCATTTTATTTTCATGGAGTATTTTATTGTGGATGAAGGCCTGATGTGGGGAAGAGTTTTGGAGATACTTGCACGGAAGGCTGCCGAAGGCGTGGACGTCCGCGTCATGTATGACGGAACCTGTGAATTTGCGCTGCTTCCCCGGGACTATCCGAAGCGGCTGAAAGCGCTGGGAATCAAGTGTAAGATCTTTGCTCCGGTAATGCCCTTTGTCTCTACCCACTATAATTTCCGGGATCACAGGAAGATTCTGGTAATCGACGGACACACGGCGTTTAACGGGGGAGTGAATCTGGCGGACGAGTATATCAACCATAAAGTAAAATTCGGACATTGGAAGGATACCGCCGTTATGCTGAAGGGCGAGGCGGTGAAAAGTTTTACGCTGATGTTTTTAAAGATGTGGGGAATAGATGAAAAAGAAACGGAGTATAAGAAGTTTCTGTCCGGCCCTTCCATGCCGGCGGCGGGTGCAAAGGGGTTTGTGATTCCCTTTGGGGATTGTCCGCTGGACAATGACAGGCTGGGTGAGCGGGTCTATATGGATATCCTGAACCGGGCCCGGGAGTTTGTGCATATCATGACGCCATACCTGATTCTGGATGGCGAGATGGAAACCGCTTTGAAATTTGCCGCAGAACGCGGGGTCGAGGTGATACTGCTGCTGCCGGGAATTCCGGATAAAGCCATACCGTATGCCATGGCAAAGACGTATTACGCTTCCCTTCTGGAGTCGGGAGTAAAAATTTATGAGTATACGCCGGGGTTTGTCCATGCGAAAGTATTTGTCAGCGACGACTGCGAGGCGGTGGTGGGAACCATCAATCTGGATTACCGGAGTCTGTACCATCATTTTGAGTGCGCTACCTATCTGTACGGCACGGACTGTATTTCGGATATTGAGGCGGATTTTCAGTCTACGCTGCAAAAGTGCAGACAGGTTACCAGGGAAACAGTCAAACAGGAAAAGTGGTCGGTGAAGCTTACGGGATATGTGATGAAGGCCGCTGCGCCGTTAATGTAAGATGTGAGGGGGAACCATCGTGCAGGAGAAGATTCTGGTCGTGGATGATGAAAAAGATATAGCGGATCTGGTGGCGGTCTATCTGCAAAATGACGGCTATCAAGTGGAGATGGTTTATAATGCACAGTCGGCGCTGGAATGTGTGGAGCGGGAGACCTTCGGACTTGCCATTCTGGATGTGATGCTGCCGGATATGGACGGTTTTATGCTGTGCCGGAAAATCAGGGAGAAGCATTTGTTTCCCATCATTATGCTGACGGCAAGGGTGGAGGATATGGACAAGATCACCGGTCTCACCGTGGGCGCAGATGATTATGTTACCAAGCCCTTTAATCCGCTCGAGCTTCTGGCCAGAGTCAGGACACAGCTTCGCAGATACACCCGGTACAATACGGGAAAGGAGGACGCGGTCCGGCAGAGCGAGATCTCTATCCGCGGACTGCACATATCCCGGGAGATGCACAAATGTCTGTTGAACGGAGAGCCCTTGACGCTGACTCCCATGGAGTTTGATATCCTGTGGTACCTGTGTGAGAAGCAGGGCTGTGTGGTGGCCTCTGAAGAGCTCTACGAGGCAGTGTGGGGAGAGAAGTATCTGGACAGCAATAATACGGTGATGACACATATTGCGAGACTGCGGGAGAAGATGCGGGAGCCTGCGCGAAAGCCAAAGTACATCAAGACGATCTGGGGAGTGGGGTACACCATTGAATGACAGAGGAACGGACAGAAAACCGCATAGTATCAGTCCAAAGAACAGCAGTGGGTACCGTGTGCTAAAGATGAAGATCATCGTCAACACCGTTGTGATGATAGGTCTTGCCATGGTGGTCATTCAACTGCTCTATCAATTTGTGTTTTACGGACATTTCGCAAACTGGGTGGTACTGTTTCTGGAGCATACCGTGTTCCGCGGATATGACCGGGCTTATGACCGGGCGCTGGAGGTCTATCGGCTTACCGTGCGCGATCATATAGAATGGTACTATATGGCCGGGATACTGCTTGTGTTTACGGTTGTCCTGCGAATTTACCTGAACGGGTTTATCAAATACTTTAATATAATTAATAAAGGCATAGACGCGTTGATCGAGGAAAATGAAGGCACTGTCTGGCTTCCCCCGGAGCTGCGTGCCGTGGAGCTCAAGATCAATTCCATCAAACATACGCTGGAACAGCGCAAAATAGACGCACAGCTTGCGGAGCAGCGCAAAAATGATCTGATCGTCTATCTCGCCCATGATCTGAAGACGCCCCTCACCAGTGTCATCGGTTATCTGATGCTGCTTAGGGACGAGCCGCAGATCTCCCAGGAGCTGCGCTGCCGCTATACGGGTATCGCTCTGGAGAAAGCGGAGCGTCTGGAGGATCTGATCAATGAGTTTTTTGATATTACCCGTTTTAACCTGACGTCGCTGACACTGGAGACCGAGCGGATCAATCTGAGCAGGATGCTGGAGCAGCTGATCAGTGAGAGTGGCCCCATCCTGGAGGAGAGGGAGCTCCGGTGGCGGACGGACATTGCTCCCGGGATCGAGTTTGCGGGGGATGCCAACAAACTGGCGCGGGTGTTTGACAATCTGATCCGCAATGCTGTCAACTATAGCTATGCCGGGTCCGAGATCTGTTTTTCGGCGCAGAATACCGGCGGGCAGATCAGACTGCTTATCAAAAATCACGGCAAAACCATTCCGGCAGACAAGCTGGAGCATCTGTTTGACCGGTTTTACCGGGTGGACGCGTCCAGAGCGTCGGCCACAGGCGGAGCCGGGCTGGGGCTTGCCATTGCAAAGGAGATCGTGGAGCTGCACGGAGGAACGATCTCGGCCCGGAGCGAGGCGGAGAGTATTTCTTTTCTGGTGATATTTCCCGTGGACTGAGGCCTGAAGGAACATGTTATCCGGCCGGCAAGAAAATCGTATGTTTTTAGCAATAAAATCATAATAAATCCAAAAGGAAACCTAAAAGTCTAAAATGTCTTGTTTTGATACAATTAGTTGTGTCAAAGCAAGGCATTTTTGCGTGAAGAAGTAGAGTCGGCGTACTGAAACGCGCTGTAGAAAATGAAGGATGGGAGACGGATAAAATGAAAGAGAAAAAAGATTTGGCAAAGGATGTGAAAAATATTCTGGTGATCTATGGAGGTGTGTCTTCGGAGTACGAGGTGTCTCTGCAATCGGCGTATGCGGTGCTCAGCAATCTGGATCGGGAGAAGTATTGTCCGCTTCCGCTGGGAATCTCAAGACAGGGTCAGTGGTATTATTTTTGCGGGGATTTCGGAGAGATCAGGGAGGATACCTGGTGTAATGGTGCGGATTGTATTCCCGCGCTTCTGTCGCCGGACAGGACTGCCCACGAGCTGATCCTGTTAAAGGGGGAGCGTGTGGAGCGCATACCTGTGGATGTGGCTTTTCCGGTACTGCATGGGAGATTTGGTGAGGACGGCACTGTACAGGGGCTTGTGGAGCTTGCGGGAATTCCCCTTGCGGGCTGCGCCGCGCTCTCGTCGGCGCTCTGCATGGACAAGGACAGAGCCCATAGGTTGGCGGCCAGTTCCGGCGTACATGTGCCCAAGGCCATGGTTCTCACAAGGAATGACGATATGGATGCGGCGCGGGCGTTTGCGGATCAGGCGGGATATCCGCTGTTTGTAAAGCCTGTGAAGGCCGGGTCCTCCTACGGGGTGACCAAAGTGGATGCCCGGGCACAGCTTGAACGTGCCGTTGCGCTGGCCCGCAAGTATGACGATCAGGTGATTTTGGAGGAAGCGATAGGCGGATTTGAGGTGGGCTGCGCGGTACTTGGAAAGGACAGGCTGATCGTGGGCGAGGTGGATGAGATTGAGCTGTCTGGCGGCTTTTTTGACTATACGGAAAAATATACTCTCAAAACCTCCGCGATTCATGTCCCTGCGAGAATTGCGGAGGAGAAGGCCAGAGAGCTGCAGGAGACCGCAAAGCGCATCTATCGTGCTCTGGACTGCTCCGGCTTTGCAAGGGTGGATATGTTCCTGACGCCGGAGGGGGAGATCGTCTTTAACGAGGTGAACACCATCCCCGGTTTTACGGAGCACAGCCGCTATCCGGGGATGATGAGGGCCGCGGGCTATTCCTTCGGGGAGATTCTGGAGCTCATTATCGAACAGGCAGAGGCAAAATAGGGGCCGGACGGATGAAGCTTATCAATATGGAGTGGAGGAATTTAAATGGAGAGTAAACGGTATTATCCGGGAATTGACGGGTTCAGGATCGCTGCCGCCCTTCTGGTGGTGACAATCCATACCTCTCCCCTGGCAGGGTGGAGCGCGGATGCGGATTTCTTTTTGACCAGAGTGCTGGCCAGAGTTGCGGTGCCTTTTTTCTTTATGGTGACAGGAAGATTTGTTCTGGCAGATTATTTTGAGGCAGTGTCATTTGTTCCGGAGGAATTTCCTGCCGGAAGGTTCCGGAAACCGGGACGTCATCTGCGGAAAATGCTGATCCTGTACGCGGCGGCCATTCTGATCTATCTGCCCGTGGGAATCTATGCAGGACATTACGCGCATCTCACAGTGGGGGATGTGTGCAGGATGCTTCTTTTTGACGGGACCTTCTACCATTTATGGTATTTTCCGGCCTGTGTGCTGGGGGCGGGACTGGTCTGTCTGTTTGTCCGTCTCTGGAAGGTTGGGGGCGCGCTTGCGGCGGCGGGAGCGCTCTATGTGTTCGGCCTGTTCGGTGACAGCTATTATGGGCTGACCGCACATTGTCCGCCAATTGCCCTGATCTACGAAAAAGGCTTTTCCATATGGTCGTACACGAGAAACGGTCTGTTTATGGCGCCTGTTTTTTTGTTGCTGGGCGTGGTCGTGGCGCCCGGGAAACAAATGAGCAGACGGATGGGGAGAGGGCGGCTTGTCACGGGACTTCTGTGTTCCTTTGTGCTGATGACGGCGGAGGCTTTTATCCTGCGTCGCTTTGGGCTGCCCCGGCATGACAGCATGTACGTTTTTCTGGTACCCACGGTAATGTTTCTGTATGGGCTTCTGGAAACCTGGCAGCCTGTTTCTGACAAAGGGCAGACGGATATGCCGTGCGGGAGGGATGCGCTTTTTGTCATCCGCACAATATCCACGGGAATTTACATACTTCATCCGGGTATGATCGTGGTGGTGAGAGGAATCGCAAAGCTTTGCGGGATTGGGGCGTTGGTGGACAACGGAATCGTGCATTATGCCTGCGTAGTGTTCCTGACGGTGGCTGTCATCTGGCCGGCAGCGGTTTTTCTCGCATCCTGGAGAAAGAGCAGGGTTTCCCGCAATGATTTAAATACTGACCGGGCATGGATAGAGATCAGCCGGGATGCATTGGAGGCAAATATAGCGTTTTTCAGAGAGCGTCTGCCCGAGGATTGTCAGCTGATGGCGGCGGTGAAAGCGGATGCCTATGGGCACGGCGCTTTGATCGTGGCCCGGGAGCTGGAGCGGATGGGTGTGAAGGCATTCTGTGTGGCCTGCGTACAGGAGGGAATTGCACTGCGGAGAGCGGGGATCCGGGGAGAAATACTGATTCTGGGTTACACACATCCCTCGCGGTTTGACGAATTGTACAGGTATCGTTTGTCCCAGACGGTGTTGGATTGCGGTTACGCAAGGCTATTGGGGCGATACGGAAAAGGGAAAAGGCTGCATGTGCATATCGGTATCGACACAGGCATGCATCGTCTGGGAGAGCGCTGTGAGCATATAGATGAGATCTGTGAACTGTTTGAGACGCCCAATCTGATCGTGGACGGTATGTTTACGCATCTTTCCGCGGACGATAGATCCGGGGAGCGCGAACGGGCATTTACCATGGGACAGGCCCGCGGATTTGCAGCAGTGATAGCCGCACTCGAAGAGCGCGGCATCGAATGTCCGAAGATTCATCTTCAGGCGAGTTACGGTGTTTTGAATTATCCTGAACTGGCGGGAGATTATGCCAGAGTGGGTATTGCCCTCTACGGGGTGCTCAGCACGGAGGAGGACACGCTCCCGTGGCAAAACAGCCTTCGCCCGGTTCTCTCTTTGAAGACCCGGGTGGCGTCGGTTCGAGAAATTTATGCCGGGGAGTCCGCAGGCTATGGTCTGGATTTTGCCGCGGACCGGACGATGCGCATCGCTGCGCTGGCAATCGGATATGCGGACGGTTTGCCCCGCGCATTGTCTGACGGCCGGGGGGCAGTGCTGATCAGGGGCCGGAAAGCTCCTGTTGTGGGCAAGGTCTGCATGGATCAGACGCTTGTGGACGTGAGCAGTCTCGCGGATGTGCATCCGGGGGATGTGGCTGTGGTGATCGGCCGCTCCGGCGCGGAGGAGATCACGGTATGCGAGATCGCACAACAGGCCGGGACCATCACCAATGAGGTTTTAAGCCGCCTGGGGGCACGTCCGGCCCGGATGCTGGTCTGATCCTTTTACATGTCATATTCGCTTACAATGGGCTGAATCTGGGACAGCATATTATCCACGTCCTCAAACATGGCGCTTTTTGTGGTACCCAGTTTGCTGGCCCGGTTGATCTGGTCCATAACCTCTTTGTATTGGTCTTTTGTCTTATTGAAAAAGCTGTTCACGGTCTGCAAGGCTGTCCGGGAATCATTGATGACACCGGAAATCTCTGACTGTACCGCCGTAGCTCCCTCCGCTGCCTCCGTGATCTGGTCAAACATTTGATAGGTATTGTTTACTTTATCGATACTCTGCCCCAGTGCCAGCTGGGAGGCTTCGATATCCGAATGCAGCTTATCGGTATCCTGTTCCACTTTGAGAATGCTCACTTCCACGGCAGCCACAAGATTTTTTACCTCGTCTGCCAGACTTCGTACTTCCCCGGCGACCACCGCAAATCCTCTGCCCCGGTCTCCGGCATGTGCCGCTTCAATAGAAGCGTTCAGAGCCAGAATATTGGTCTGTTCGGCAATGGTAGTGATTTTATTCGTGCATTTTTTGATTTCCATTACTGCAGCCTGAAAAGCATCGAAGGTATTTTTCATTTCTTCGAACTGAGATTCTACCTGCAGGGAACTTTGTTTCAGGTTTTCCACCTCGTCCTGCGCCTGGGTCACGGATTGGGCTATATTGCCTTTTACCTGCTGAAACTGGCCGGAAACCTGGCTGATGCTTGAGAAGGTCTCCTCAAAATCCTGTAAGGTTTTCTGAAAGTTTTCGGATTCGTTCAGAACTCTTCTAAAGGAGTGATTCACCTGACCCAATTGATTTAAAGAATCCACTTCCTTTTGCACTAGATCTCTTTGATAATCCTTTAAACTATCCATTACATGCAATATGGGATAGGTATCCACTGTCTTCTTCTCTTTCTTTTTGAACCACATTGCCTATACCTCCTTATTCAAATACCACACAGGTCATGGATTGGTTGACGAACTGATTATTGTAATGTTCCCCGTATCCTACAAGACCTGCATGGTTACCCAGCGTACTCATATCTTCCAGATAATCCTGCATGTAATGGTTTTCCGTAAACAATAAATACCGGAACAGACAGTTTACGGAGAATATTGCGGAAATCTTAGGGAAATCCTGCTGGATCTTCCGTATGGTGTGCTTCACAATATTTTTGTAATCCCCCAGCTCCAACAGAATTAAGACGTCGGAATCGTTGACCTGACGGAAACAGGTCAGGGCGTTGTCGCAAACCTCCTTGATGGAGATAATGCAGGTATCGTCCCCGTTCAGTTTTCCGAAAGGGTTTTTAAAGGTCTGCGTTAATATTTCCTCTTCTGTCACATGAAGAATGTGCTGATATACCTGTTTGGCGGGTTTCCCGTTTAATTCTCCCAATCTGTATTCGGCTTTGTTGGTTTGAGAAGCGATAAACCGATAATTTCCCATCGGACGGTAAATATTTTCCTTGTATGCTTTTACTTTTCCGTTGTTATTTTTGACAACGGCATAGGCGACTGCATCTTCATAGACTTTTCCGTTGGCAGATATTTTTCCTGCGTCGCCGGTTCCCCCTACCAGAGGGATATTCTGACGCTTTAATACACTATGTATCGTAGTCAGTACACAGGCGTCGTTTCCGGAACAGAAATCAATACAGATCGTATCATTGTGCGTACCGTTTACTTTTTTCACATCCTGCTCCAGGCGTTTGATATATTTGACAGGCATCGTGGACGCCTGCTCAAGCACATTCGCTGCCGCGGTAACGCCGTCGTAAAATGCAATGATGCCGACACCCTTCTCAACGACCCTGGTATCGTAGCTCATTCCAATACATCCGATACTGGGGACATTGGGATAAAGCGCCTCCAGCTTTTTCACATGTGCCTCAAACTGATTACTGTTGGATAACAACATAATTAGCTGAGGACTGTTTAATCCGTGGACTGCTTCCTGCAGATCGCCGCTCTGACTCATACCAAAAAATTGTTTCACAGTAATGTCCTCCCCGATCTCATTATTTGCGATTCTCATTTCTTTGCTAATGATTATATGATATTTTGCAGAATTAGGAAAGGTATAAATTAAAATTTTATTCATGGTTCTCATTTTCCGGTCGTCTTAAAAATCAGATTGACAATATTCCACAAGTAGAATATCATATAGATGTGTCGACAGACAGATGATTACAATAGTGTAACAGGCAGAGGGCAGATAAATGTTAAAACATGGGATTTTAGGATTGATCAATTATCATGAGATGACCGGGTACGAGATCATGCAGGCCTTCAGGGATTCTCTGAGTTATTTCTGGAAGGTGCAGACGAGTCAGATTTACAGGGAACTGCAGACGCTGGAAAACAAAGGATGGATTGATAAGACGGTGGTGCCGCAGCAGGGAAAGCCGGACAAGAATGTCTATTCGATCACGGATGCCGGGCGGGGTGAACTGTTAAGATGGCTTTCCGAGGACGACCCGGGACTGAATTCACGTTTTCCGCTTCTGATGAAGGTGTTTTTTATGGGAGAGCAGAGCCGGGAAGAAAATATCAAGTACTTTGAAGGATTAAAATCCTATTGCAGTCTTTTTATGGAGAGCCTGGCATCCGTGCCGCAGCAGATAGAAGCCTACAGCGCATTTATAGACGACAGGGAAAAGGCTTTGTACTGGGATATGACGGTAGAGTACGGGCGCAGGAGTATGCAGATGTGCATGGAGTGGGCGCAAAGCTGTATCGAACAGTTGGAAAGGATAGGGGATCAATGAAAGTTTTTGTAATAAACGGAAGCCCGAAAGGAACGCAGAGCAATACATACAAACTGACCAAGGCCTTTCTTGCCGGAATGAAAGAGAGCGCGGAGGATGCGAAAGAAGCTTTTGAGGTGGAGGAGGTCCGGGTCGGCAGTTTGGACATACGTCCCTGTCTCGGGTGTTTTTCCTGCTGGAACAAGACTCCCGGAAGCTGCTGCATACAGGATGATATGAGAGAGGTGATAGAGATGATGATATGACAAATAGACGTAAAGCCAAGTGATTTTTTTCGGCATCCATAAGGGATGCCGTTTTTCTATTATTGGATAGCCCCGACAAATTTGTAGTAGATGGTAATGCGCTTTTCCTTACCC
>CATKXY010000022.1 GCA_949840915.1 uncultured Lachnospiraceae bacterium
GGGAGAGACTAAGTAACATTTGACAGCAGGCACGGGAAAGAAGTAAACTTAAGGAAAACAAGTCTGGATAAATCTGTGGCAGGAACTCTCTGCGATTCTCCAACTGACAGTAAGTTTACTCTATCTATTTTTGCCGTATAACTTGTGTAAAGGCGCAGATTTGCAGTATAATATCTAGAGAATGATCAGGGAGGTCATCATGGAAATAGACGCAAAAAAGGCCGCAGCGCTCTCCAATCAAATATTGCAGCTTGCCCACGATGATCTGATGATGCATCTGCGTTTTCTGGACACGGCGCTGGCCCGGTTTCCGTGGCGGGAGCGGGCGGGTATAAATTGCATGGCCACCGACGGGAGTGTCTGTTATTTTGATCCGGTCTATTTATTAAAGGCCTATCGGGCGGACAGTAAAATCATTCCCCGCATCTATCTGCACATGCTGCTTCACTGCGTATTTGCCCACAGCTTTCAGTATGATAGACTGGAGACGGATCTGTGGGATCTGGCGGCGGATATCGCGGTGGAGAGTGTTATATTGGAACTTGGGCTGCCGGGGGTCACGCTGGAACAGGATGCGGATGCAGAGAGAAAGCTGAAGATTTTGCGGGAGGATATAGGACCTCTGACTGCTGAGCGCATTTACCGCTATCTGCGCCGCAATCCCGTCACGTCCCATGAGCGGGAGGAGCTTCAGCGGCTGTTTCTGAAGGATGTCCACAGCCTCTGGAAGCCCGCGGAGAATCTGGAACTGACTCAGGAACAGTGGAAGAAGATCAGCGAGCGTATCAAGACAGACTTAAAGTCTTTTACGAAGGCAAGGACGAATGCGGAGACGCTGGAGAAAAACCTGGAGGAGACCACCCGGGATAGATATGATTACAGCGATATTCTCCGGCGGTTTGCAGTCATGGGCGAAGATATCACCGTAAACGATGAAGAATTTGACTATATTTATTATTCCTACGGGCTTGAGCGCTACGGGAATCTGCCTCTGATAGAGCCTTTGGAATATAAGGAGACGCATAAGGCGAAAGAGTTTGCCATAGCCATTGACACCTCGGCCTCCTGCAGAGGCCCTCTGGTGAAAGCTTTTTTACAAAAGACCTACTCCATCTTAAAAGAGGAGGAGAATTTTTTCCATAAAATCAATGTCCACATCCTTCAGTGCGATAATGAGGTGCAGAGCGACACGAAAATTACATCTGACGAGGATTTTGAGACTTTTATGAAGTATGGCAAGCTCACCGGATTCGGGGCCACAGATTTCAGACCGGTTTTTCTGTATCTGGACGAGCTGAAAGCCAGGGGAGAATTTGAAAACCTGAGAGGCCTGATTTATTTTACGGACGGTTATGGCATATACCCGGAGCACATGCCGGATTATGACGTGATTTTTGCATTTTTGGATGAAGATGAGAACAGGGCGCCCACGCCGCCCTGGAGTCTGAAGGTCATCCTGGAGAGCGAAGAGCTGGAGGAGGAAACGGATGAACATTAAGCAGGCGAAGGAATATATCAAGAATTCCGTGAATTTATATCTGAAGAAAAACGAGTTCGGGGAATACCGTGTACCGGTGGTGCGCCAGCGCCCGATTTTTCTGCTGGGGGCGCCCGGTATCGGCAAGACGGCAGTTATGGAACAGATCGCCCAGGAGCTGGGGGTGGCGCTGGTGTCCTATTCCATGACCCATCACACCAGACAGTCTGCGCTGGGTCTGCCCTTCATCACTCAGAAAACTTATGGCGGCAGGCAGTATCAGGTGTCCGAGTACACCATGAGCGAGATCATTGCTTCCGTCTATGACACTATGGAGGAGAGCGGTATCCGGGAGGGGATCCTCTTTCTGGATGAGATCAACTGTGTATCGGAGACGCTGGCTCCCTCTATGCTGCAGTTTCTGCAGTATAAAGTATTCGGAAGACATCAGGTGCCGGAGGGCTGGGTCATCGTCACTGCGGGAAATCCGGCGGAATACAATAAATCGGTGCGGGAATTTGACGTGGTAACCATGGACCGCCTGAAGCTTCTGGAGGTTGAGCCGGATTTTCATATCTGGAAGGAATATGCCAGGGACCGCAGGCTTCATCCGGCGATCATCAATTTTCTGGATTTAAAAAAGGAATACTTTTACCGTATCGAGATGACTGCGGGAGGCCGCAGCTATGTGACGGCCAGAGGCTGGGAGGATCTGTCTTCCATGCTCTATCTCTATGAGGAGGAGCAGCTTGCGGCCCAGGAGAGTCTGGTGGCGCAGTATATCCGGAATCCCAGGATCGTCAGGGAGTTTACGGCTTATTATGATTTGTTTAACAAATACAAAAAGGATTACCGTATCAATGAGATACTGGAGGGCAGCGCGCCCGTACAGGCGATTGCCAGGGCAAAGGAAGCGGCTTTTGACGAGAGACTTTCCCTGTTGGGAATGCTGCTTGACAGGGTGCAGGCTGACATGAAAGGCGTTATGGAGCAGGCGGCATTCCTGAAGGATCTGCAGACTTGTCTAAAGGCTGTTAAAGGCCAGGTTGTCACCAGCGCTGCGGATGGAGATCGGGAACCGGCTTCGACGGCGCAGGTAGAACAGGTGCTTTCCCTGCTGGACCGGATGGCGGAGGGCAAAAAGAAACTTCTTGAAAATCTGCAGACAGCCAATTCCCTATCCGACGCGGACCGGCGCAGGCACCTGAAGCTGATTCGTTTTCTGGAGGAGCGCAGAAAGGAGCTTTACACGGGAGACGCGGTCACAGGAGAGGAGGCTTTTGCCTTTGTCAAGGGGAAATATGACGCCTGTGTGACAGGGATGAGGCAGGAGACGGAGAAGGTGCAAAAAGAGCTCTCCGCACTGTTTGCATTTGTGGAGGAGGCGTTTGCCCGGGGCAATGAGCTGTTGATCCTGGTGACGGAGCTCACGGTGGACGATGCCAGCGCGGAGTTTATTGCCACCTTTGGCAGCCCGGATTATCAGCGGCACAATCAGGAGCTGATGCTCAGCGAGAGAAGTGACGACATCCGCGCGCAGATTGCCGAATTGGGATTATAGAATACGAAAAGAGGTGGCTGGATTGGTTCAGGAGCGGGAGTACAAGATACCGGGGGGCTGTCTATATTACGAAGCCGTAGAGCATCCCGGGAGCGGGAACAGCATCCGGATCACCCGGCTGCAGGGGCTTGCGGGTGAGGCGGAGATCCCCGGACAGATAGGCGGCTGTCCCGTGAAGGGCATTGCGAAAAAAGCTTTTTTGAGCAAAAAAAATCTGAGGAAGGTCACGGTGCCTGCGAGTGTGACGGAGGTTGGAGACTGGGCTTTTGCGTATTGTGACAGTCTGCACACGGTAGTGTTTGAGACCGGAGGAAGTTCTCCGGAATTTGGCAGGGCTGTGTTTCTGGAGTGCAAAAACCTCCGGTTTTTGTCCGTCAACGGCGGTGACGAGACGACGGCGGCTCTGCTTGCAGCGGCAGTGACGACGGCGGAGGCGCCCTATCTGCTGGATGTCTTCGAGGCGGGGAGCAGAGAGTGGCTGCAAAAATGGGACGCAAGGATGCTGGCTGTTCTGCGAAGTGCCGACAATGAGGGGTATTCCAGACAGGTGCTGTGCGGCGAGGAGGATTATGGCAGTACGGATGCGGCAGCCTATGAGAGCGGCCGGCGCAGGCTGAAGGTGCGTTTATTGCTGCTGCGTCTATTGTATTCCCGGGGGCTTTCCGGGGAACGACGGCAGGAGCTGGAGGATTATCTGAGAAATCACACCCGCGGCTGTGAGCATGAGGAGACCTGGCAGGTGGTACTGACGGAACACGGTGAGGAGAGCGCCTATTACCGCCTGTTTGCGGAGCTTGGCTGCATATCGGAGGATAATTTCCGGTTATTGCTGTCGGATGTGGGAGACGAATATCCCGAGCTGAAGGCTTATCTCATGCGCTATAAGGAGGAGAAGCTGGGCTATCAGGATTTTTTTGCGGGACTGGATTTATAGCTTTAGTTGTGATATGCTGGAAAAAAACGGAACAGGAAAGGATGACATGGGTATGACACTGGAGCGGGCGCAGGAAAAACTGGCCAAATATGGTCAGCAGCATGTGCTGAAGTATTATGAGGATTTGTCTGAAGATGAAAAGCGGAACCTGCTTGCGCAGATTGAGGCTACGGATATGAGTATGCTGGAGGCCTGTATGCATAAGGAAGACCTGGCAAAGAAAGGTGTGATCACACCGCTGACGGCCATGCAACTGGATGAGATCAATGCCAACAGGGAGAGCTTTACCCGCACAGGTCTGGAGGCCATACGCGCAGGTGAGGTGGGAGCGGTGCTTCTTGCGGGCGGCATGGGTACGAGACTGGGCTCCGAAGATCCTAAGGGCATGTATAATGTGGGGATAACCAGAAGTCTTTATATCTTTGAGTGCCTGATCAATAATCTGATGGATGTGGTGAGACAGGCTGACGCGTGGATTCATCTCTTTGTCATGACCAGCGATAAGAACCATGACGCCACGGTAGCATTTTTGAGAGAGAAAAATTATTTTGGCTACCGTTCAGAATATATTCACTTTTTTAAACAGGAGATGGCTGCGGCTATCGATTATAACGGCAAGATCTATCTGGAGGAGAAAGGAAAGCTTTCCACGTCTCCCAATGGAAACGGCGGCTGGTTTATTTCTCTGCAGAAAAACGGACTTTTGGAGCTTGTGCATGACGAGGGGATCCAATGGCTGAATGTGTTTGCCGTGGACAATGTACTGCAGCGTATTGCGGATCCCTGCTTTGTGGGCGCCACCATTCAGAGGGACTGTGTGGTGGGAGCCAAGGTTGTGAAAAAGAACGCACCGGATGAGAAGGTGGGCGTGATGTGTCTGGAGGACGGCAGACCTTCCATCGTGGAATATTATGAGCTCACGGAGGAGCTGATGAATGCCCGGGATGAAAAGGGAGACTACGCTTATTATTTTGGCGTGATCCTGAATTATCTGTTTAAGGTGGAGGATCTGGAGCAGATGATGGCCTCCAATATGCCGCTGCATATTGTGGAGAAAAAGATCCCGTATCTGGATGAGGAGGGCAGACTGATAAAGCCTGAGATCCCCAACGGTTATAAGCTGGAAAATCTGGTGCTGGATATGATACATCAGTTAGATTCCTGTCTTCCGTTTGAGGTGGAGCGGGAGCGGGAGTTTGCGCCCATCAAAAATGCCACGGGAGTGGATTCTGTTGAGAGTGCAAGGATTTTGTTGGAGAAAAACGGCGTGAAGCTGTAAGCTGTTTTAAATATGTGGTAAGACTATATAACAATATAGCTGCGTTCCGGACCTTGAAGGCCGGATGGAAAGGAGAGCTTATGAGAATTTTGGTGACAGGCGGTGCGGGTTTTATCGGAAGTCATACCGTGTTAGAGCTGCAGGAGGCGGGGTACGATGTGGTGGTGCTGGATAATCTGTGCAATGCCAGCGAGAAATCACTGGAGCGCGTGGAGGCTCTCACCGGCAAAAAGGTGCCTTTTTATAAGGCGGACATTCTGGACAGAGAGGCTCTGGAGCAAATTTTTGCCAAGGAGCAGATCGATGCGGTGATCCATTTTGCGGGCTTGAAGGCCGTGGGAGAATCCGTGCAGAAGCCGTGGGAATATTATCAGAACAATATCGCCGGAACCCTGACCCTTGTGGATGTGATGAGAAAACACAATGTAAAAAATATAATCTTTTCTTCCAGTGCAACCGTTTACGGAGATCCTGCTTTCATTCCCATCACGGAGGAATGCCCCAAGGGAAGCTGTACGAATCCTTACGGCTGGACGAAGTCCATGCTGGAGCAGATACTCACCGATATTCAGAAGGCGGATACGGATTGGAATGTGATCCTGCTGCGCTATTTTAATCCCATCGGCGCGCATCCCAGCGGAACTATGGGAGAGAATCCCAACGGTATCCCCAATAACTTAATGCCCTATATCACGCAGGTGGCAGTGGGTAAGCTCAAGGAGCTCGGTGTGTTCGGAGACGATTACGATACGCCTGACGGCACCGGAGTCAGAGATTATATCCATGTGGTGGATCTGGCCAAAGGACATGTGATGGCATTGAAGAAGATCGAGGAGCGTGCAGGGCTGAAGATCTATAATCTTGGTACAGGAGTCGGTTACAGTGTGCTGGATATCGTGAAAAACTTTGAGGCTGCCACGGGAGTGAAGATTCCCTATGTCATTAAGCCCAGACGTGCCGGAGATATCGCCACCTGCTATGCCGACGCAGCCAGAGCCAGAGAGGAACTTGGCTGGACTGCGCAGTACGGCATTCAGGAGATGTGTGCGGATTCGTGGAGATGGCAGAAAAACAATCCAAACGGTTATGAGGAACAATAAGGCTCAAGCCACATAGAGATACATGAAGATAAAGTGGCAGATGCTGCCGCCCATGACGAAGAGATGAAATACTTCATGGGAGCCGAAATCCTTATGTTTTGCATTAAACAGAGGGAGCTTCAGCGCATAGATCACACCGCCTGCGGTGTAGATGATGCCGCCTGCAAGAAGCCACAGAAAAGCCGCGGTGGGCAGGGTGTTCCAGAGTCTGCCGAAGACCAGTACGCACACCCAGCCCATGGCGATATATATTGTGGAGGAAAACCATTTGGGACAGGTGACCCAGCATGCTTTGATCGCCATGCCTGCCAGAGCGATTCCCCAGACCAGGGCCAGGAGCTGATAGCCCAGAGCTCCTCCCAGCACGATCAGGCATACGGGGGTGTAGGAGCCTGCGATCAGGACGAAGATCATCATATGATCCAGCTTTTTGAAAAGCTTCAGGCGGCTCCCGGTGAGATTGACGCTGTGATAGGCGGCGCTGGCGCCGTAGAGCAGGATCATGCTGCTCATAAAGATAGTCATGGCGGCAAAGCTTTGTCCGCCGGCGGAGATTCCTGTTTTTACCAGAATGGGTATCGTGGCAAAGACCGCCAGCATCATGGCGATAAAATGTGTGATGGCGCTGCCGGGTTCTCTGATCGTTATCTGCATATGAATCCTCCTTTTGTTATCAAATACTGTAAACAGTATATGCAATACCGCAATAAATATTATGTAAAATATAACAAGTAGTATTCAAAACTACATCTTATGTTTTGAATACTACTATTAAAAAGAGGAATTGTCAACAGAAAAATTTATAAAATATTTAATCTTCTTCCAGTACATGGAATTCCAGATAATCAAATTCTACAGATTCAATAAAACTATCCTGATAGAAACGGGTCTTGGCCTGACGCTTGAACTCTGCTATATTTTTGTCCAGCCAGATGGGCTGGCCCAGATCAAACTGACGGCAGATTTCTTCCAGCGCCCGGAATACTTTGTGAGTGCGTGTGTCCTGGCCGGAGTCTTCCACCACTGTGTCCCGCAGCATACGGTTGTCAAGAAATAATTTGGCCCAGATGCGCATAATATACCTCCTCCTCGTTTGGTCAGCTGATTCGGATGCCGACTGTTAAAATCATATGCCATTTATCGATAAAATTCAATAAGTAAAAAATGTATGCATAAAATGGAATCTGAAGCATATACATATAGAGTGGCGGTTCGAAATAGGAAAAACTACCAACTATTATTAAAAAAGGATTAAAATTTTGTGAATTATATACATTTTTATTCTAATCTGTGGTATAATGAATTCACTAAAGCAAGTCGGGAAGACAAAGGAGCAGCTATGGATTTAAGACAGGCGAGCGGAGAGGGTGTTGACAGCTGGCAGGAAGTGACACTGGTCTACAATGCAGCTCTCCGACAGATCGAAACCAAAATGGAAATACTCAATGATGAATTTCAGCATGTACACCAATACAACCCGATCGAGCATATTAAAGCCCGTATCAAGACACCGGAAAGTATTGTAAAGAAACTTAAGCGTCACGGGTATGAATCTACTATTGAAAATATGGTTAAGCACATTAATGATATAGCAGGAATCAGAATCATATGTTCCTTCACCTCAGATATATACCGCATAGCGGATATGATCGGTGAGCAGAAGGACATTCGGGTGATTGCGGTCAAGGATTATATTACATATCCGAAGGCCAGCGGTTATAAGAGCTATCATATGATCGTTACGGTGCCGGTTTACTTGTCCGACCGCATTGTGGACACCAAGGTTGAGGTGCAGATCCGCACCGTCGCAATGGACTTCTGGGCCAGCCTGGAGCACAAGATACACTACAAATTTGAGGGCGATGCACCGGAGCACATCCGCAGCGAATTGGTGGAGTGCGCCCGCCTTGTATCAGATCTGGATGCCAGAATGCTGTCATTGAACGAGGAGATTCTGGTACTCAGCGGAGTGGAGGAAAATGCGGCGATATGATAAAAGCCGGATTCTGGAAACGATCCTATAAATAAGGAAACAGGTGAATGTTAGACTGCCGGTTTTACGATCATAAATCGTGAACCGGCAGTTTTTAATATCAGATTCTTTTTGCTTCAAGACTCCCTGCCGGTGTCTATCTATGAAAACGGAAGGGTAAATGAGGAGTGCCCGAACACCTTTCGGCGCCCGGGCTATTATGAAAAAAATATCTGAAATCTTATCTGTATTTATGATATAGTATAGCAAGGGAATATGAACAAATTATGAACGGCATGTAAATACTTGGTTAAACTTACAAAAACTCTAAAACAGTAAGATAAAAACTGTGCAAAATATACAAAAATCTTTCGCGGTGCAGGAGTTGTCAGGATGACAAAAAAATGTTAGAATAAAAACAATAAGGCACACGGAAAAAGTGTCCGCTAAAGCGGGCAGGGGGTATATTATGGATACATTTATGGACAGGCTGGCACAGAAATTTACAGCGCAGGAGATGATCAAGGCGAATGCCGCGGCAGAGGCGGAAGAGCTGAACAGACTGCGGGAGCAGGTGCAGGAGTACACGGAATGTCTGGACCGCATGCAGCAGATCTGCGCGGAGATGGAGAGGACTTCTGAAGCAGCGAAGGGAAGGGTGGACGATGCCCGCCTGGATACGGACGGACTGCGGGAGCAGCTCGTGGAGATATGGAAAAATGTACAGGATATGCAGGCGATGAAGCAGAACACTGCGGGAGAGCAGGATGAAGGTTCCCGCAGGCTGATCTCCGAGAAGCTCGACAGTATGAGAAGCGCACAGGATGCTCAGTTTGAGAATATCAGAGGGCTGCAGGCCGATCAGATAGAGGATATCAGGGGGCTGCAGGCTCAGCAGCTTGAGAGCATAAAGGGGCTGCAGGATGCGCAGCTGGAACGCATAAAAGGGCTGCAGCAGAACCAGATCAATGATCTCAGGGGTATGCAGGATGTGCAGGTTGAGGCCATAAAGAGTTCTATGGAGGATCAGCTTGACAGTATGCGCAGCATGGTGAAGGCTCAGGTCAGCGGTATCAAGAATGTGCAGGACGGACAGCTCGACAGTCTGCGCAGCGCGCTGGACGCGCAGAACAACACCTTGGCTGCAAAGCTTGGCGAGATGCAGACTAATCTGGAGACGCAGCTTAACGGCTCCAATGATTTCATACACAAGGAGTGTGTGAAAGTGTACCGCAATGTCCAGGCTGTGGTGGGAGAGGAAAACAATAAGCAGAGCGACAACCTGGAATATCTGATCAAGCCCATGACCGGCAAGATGAAGAGTCTGTTCAGTATCTCGGTGACTGCTCTGGTGTTTTCTCTGATCGGAGTGATTCTGCAGGTGCTGAGTCTGCTGCACATTTTTTAGAGTGTGACTTATATGGTAAAGGAGAGGCGGGATGGCCAAGGAGATATGGAAACCGGGCAATATGCTTTATCCGCTGCCGGTGGTTATGGTGAGCGTAGCTGACCGGGCGGGCAGAAATAATATTATCACACTGGCATGGGTCGGGACAGTCTGCTCTGATCCGCCCATGGTATCAATCTCTGTGAGACCGGAGAGATATTCATATGATATCCTGAAGGAAACCGGAGAGTTTGTGATCAATCTGACGACCAGGAGTCTGGCCTATGCCACCGATTACTGCGGTGTAAAGAGCGGGCGGGATGTGGACAAGTTTCAGGAGATGAAGCTGACAGCGCTTCCGGCATCCAAGGTGAAGGCGCCGCTCATTGCAGAGAGTCCGGTGAATCTGGAGTGTGTTGTCAGTGAGGTGAAGCCGCTGGGGTCTCATGATATGTTTTTGGCTGAAGTGGTGGCTGTGCACGCGGACGAGCAGTACATGGATGAGAACCATAAGTTCTGTCTGGACAGGGCAGAGCCCATTGTGTACTCGCATGGAACTTATTTTGGCTGCGGAGAACAGCTGGGAACCTTCGGTTACAGTGTGCGTAAAAAATAGCGCTCGGAAATTAAGACAATCACGGTTTGGGGGAGTCTAACAGACTCCCTCTTTTTATGGCATCTTTGCCATAGCGGGCACGAATGCTGTCCAGCGCGGCATCCAGCCTTTGCTGCTTCTCGGACTTAGGAGCTTCGTAGTCGAAGAGACATAGCTGTACCGGGGTGTCCTCCTCCACAAGCCTGGCGGCGCGCACTCCCAGAAGGCGGACAGGAGCGCCGTTCCAGAGTTCATCAAACAAAATGCAGGCATGACGGTAAATCACATCGGTGGAGGCTGTGGGAATATCCAGAACCATCTGATGCGACACGGATTGAAAGGTGCTGTATTTGATCTCGGTGCAGACTGACTCTGCCATACAGTGTGCGGACCGCAGGCGGATACCGACTGATTCGGACAGCTCCAGGAGCACTCTGTGTGCATCCTCTGCGGTGACTGCATCGTGGGAGAGCGTGGTAGAATTACCGATCCCCTTTGCTCTGGCCTGCGTGGTGATTACCGCGGAATCGTCTCGTCCGTTCGCATAATCCCACAGTGTCAGTCCGTGGCTTTTCAGATGGGCCTCCAAAATACCCGGGTCTGCACATGCCAGCTCGCCTATGGTACATATTCCCAGCTTTTTTAGAGTTTCCGCGCTGGAATGCCCGCAGGAAAACAGTTGTCCCACCGGGAGAGGCCAGAGCTTTTTTGCAATTTCACTGCTATAGAGCGTATGTACCAGATTGGGCTTTTTAAAATCGGAGGCCATCTTTGCCAGGACTTTCCTGTCGGAGATACCGATATTGACGGTAAAACCGAATCTGGCGTACACGGAATCCTTGATGTGTGCTGCCGCTGCCTCCGGGGAGGAATATTTTGAGGAGATCGGGGTATAATCCATATAGCATTCATCAATGCTGACCTGTTCCAGATCAGGGCAGATGTCAGCCAGAAAGTCTATGAGCTGTCTGCTGTACTCGTGATATCTGGCATGGTCGGGAGCTGCCGTCACCAGATTCGGGCATTTTCGGAAGGCATTGACCACTGGTTCACCGGTCCGGATGCCATAGGCTTTGGCGGGAATGGATTTGGCCAGGACTACTCCGTGACGTGTGGAGGTGTCGCCTCCCACGATCGAGGGAATCAGGCGCAGATCCACCTTGTCCCCGGCGGACAGGCGGTCCAGTGCGGTCCAGCTCAAAAATGCAGAATTTACATCGATATGAAAAATAATTTGTTCACTCATAACATCAGTATAACCTGAAAATAATTGCTTTACAAGCTGTACAAATATTGATAGAATAAAAATGTTTAGTCGCAAAGTGTTACAAAATTGTTACAGAGGAATAATCCGAATGAATTTTCTGACGAGAAATATGAAATATACATATGTAAAAATGACTTTTCTGACCTTCTTTGTGTGTATGCTGTTTCTGGATGGTTATCAGGGCTTTGTCTCCGACGGAGAGAATTATTTCCATATTGAACTGAACGGCGTGGAGATCGGAGCCGCCGCGGACGGGGAGACAGCGGAAAGGCTGCTGGTGGAGGCCCGCAGAGAGATTGCGGAGCAGAATGAGGGTCTTACGTTTATCGATGCGGATATGACCGTGCGTGGAGAGGAAGTTCTCTGGGGAAGACTGGACCGGGAGGAGACTTTGCAGTCGCGTATGGGCGAAGTGCTGCAGCAGAGCATCAGGGAGACCATGCACCGCTCCTACACGCTGAAGGTAAACGAATATATCGTCAATCTCGGCAGCGCCGGGGAGGTGCAGCAGCTCTTGCAGGCAGCGGTAGACAAATATGACGAGGATAAGCTCTTCGGCGTGGAACTGATCCGGGACACGGGCAGAGAGCTGGGCGCGCTGACGGCGCGGGTGACCAGGCAGGAGGAAGCGGACCGGGAACAGAAAACGGAGTTTGTGGCTGCGGGTGTGGAGACCGTCATGGCACAGATCGGAGATGAAATCTATGACGGCAGAGAAAAGAGCTTTGAGGATTATGAGCTGGGTGTAAAGACCATGAATTTTGCCGAGGAAGTGGAGATTGTGGAAGCCTATCTGCCGGAGAGTCAGCTCTCCACATTGGAGCAGGCGGTGGACGAGGTGATCAAGGAGCAGGAAACCGTGGGAGAGTATACGATCGTGCCGGGAGACACGCTCTCAGAGATTACCATTAAAGTGAATATCCCCATGGACAAGATACTGGAGCTTAACAGCGACAAGCTGAGCGATGAGAATTCTACGATCCGCGCGGGAGACACGCTGATCATCACCGTGCCGGAGCCGGAGCTTTCCGTGGAGCGCATGGAGGAGAATTATTACGAAGAGATTTATGATGCGGACATCATTTATATCGACAATAATGACTGGTATACCACCCAGACCGTGGTGCACCGGCAGCCCTCTGCCGGCTTCCGCAAAATCGTGGCGGATGTGCGTTATCTGAATGACAAAGAGGTATCCCGGGAGATTTTGAAAGAAGAGATCACTCAGGAGGCCGTGGCTAAGATCGTGGAACGGGGTACCAAGATTCCGCCCACCTATATCCGTCCGATCTCCGGCGGACGCCAGACCTCCGGATTCGGCAGGCGCAGCGCACCGAAAAAGGGCGCAAGCACCTATCACAAGGGTGTGGACTGGGCTGTGCCCACAGGAACGTCGGTATATGCGTCCTGCGGCGGTACGGTGGCCAAGGCCGGCTGGGGCAGCGGCTATGGCTATGTGGTCTATATTAATCATGAGGACGGCAGACAGACCAGGTACGGACATTTGTCCAAGGTGCTGGTGAAGTCCGGTCAGAGCGTGAAACAGGGCGAGAGGATCGCACTGAGCGGCAATACGGGCATCAGTACAGGGCCTCATCTGCATTTCGAGATCCTCATAAACGGCAGCCAGGTGAACCCGCTGAAATATTTAAATTAAATAAATTGAGTAAAAATGAAGTGAAATGAAAGCATGAGAAAAGCATCATTATGGCATCAGAACATGCATTCTATTTACAAATGCGCCAAAATATGGTATAAAGCTTGTTAAGGTATAGTAGATAATGTATTTGGGATAATAATTTTCATAAAGCAGATAACCTGAACATGAGGTAAGTATAAATGGAACAATACGCGGTTAAAGGCGGAAATCCATTGGTCGGTGAAGTTGAAATAGGGGGGGCTAAAAATGCGGCGCTTCCTATTCTTGCCGCATCCGTGATGACGGATGAGACAGTGTATATAGAAAACATGCCGGATGTGAGGGACACAAATGTTTTGTTGTCCGCAATGGAGGGCATCGGCGTGCTGATGCGGCAGGAGGGCAGACACAAAGTCGTGCTGAATGCCGCCAATATCAACAATACCGAAGTAGTGGACGAGCGTCTCAAAAAAATCAGAGCTTCTTACTATTTGATAGGGGCATTGTTGGGCAAGTATAAACAGGCGGAGGTGGTGCTCCCCGGCGGCTGCGATATCGGCAGCCGGGCTATCGACCAGCATATCAAGGGCTTCGAGGCTCTTGGGGCAAAGGTGGTCATCGAGCACGGTCTCATCAAGACCAGCGCGGAGCGTCTGGTGGGAAGTCATATTTATATGGATGTGGTCAGTGTGGGCGCGACGATCAATGTCATGATGGCAGCGACCATGGCGGAGGGCAAGACTGTCATTGAGAATGCCGCCAAGGAGCCCCATGTGGTGGATCTGGCTAATTTCTTAAACAGTATGGGCGCCAATATCAAAGGCGCGGGTACCGATGTGATCCGCATCAAGGGTGTGAGCAGACTTCATGGCACAGAGTATGCGATCATCCCTGATCAGATCGAGGCCGGAACCTTTATGTTTGCCGCAGCAGTGACCAAGGGAGATGTGACTGTTAAAAATGTCATTACCAAGCATTTGGAATCCATCACGGCCAAGCTTCTTGAGATCGGCTGTGAGGTGAAGGAGGCGGATGACTGTGTCCGCGTGGTGGCCTCCAAGCCGCTGCACCATACGCAGGTAAAGACACTGCCCTATCCCGGCTTTCCCACGGATATGCAGCCGCAGATCGCTGTGACGCTTGCACTGTCCCAGGGAACCAGCATTGTGACGGAGAGTATCTTTGAAAATCGTTTTAAATATGTGGACGAGCTTACCCGCATGGGCGCAAATATCAAAGTAGAAGGCAATATCGCCATCATAAACGGCGTACCCAAATACACGGGAGCAAGCATTTCCGCGCCGGATCTCAGAGCAGGAGCGGCGCTGGTGCTGGCGGCACTGGCGGCGGAGGGTTACAGCACTGTGGACGATATCCGTTATATTGAGAGAGGGTATGAGGATTTTCATCTGAAGCTGCAGTCTCTGGGGGCTCAGATCGAGCTCATTGAGACGGAGCGCGACTTTCAGAAATTCAAGCTCAAGACCGGTTAAAACGGCTTGACAGCAGCGCTGCTTCATAGTATATTAACTATAACAACCGAATAATTTTTCTCTTATTCAGAGTGGTGGAGATACATAGGATCGATGAAGCCACGGCAACCCCTTAATGGAAGGTGCCCACCTGAGCGAGCAAATCCTGCCGAGAGGCAGGTCGAACAATAAGAGGATTTGACTATTGAAAATGGCAGGTCCGCTTATGTGAGCGGACCTTCTTATATTGCAGTTATTACAGCTATGACGGTTCATATTACAAATTTTATCCCGCTGACGGTGGGATAGACAGGAGGAAAACATGGAAAAGCATTTATTTACTTCAGAATCCGTTACAGAGGGACATCCCGATAAAATCTGTGACGCTGTCTCGGACGCCGTGCTGGATGCGCTGATGGAGCAGGACCCCTTCAGCCGTGTGGCATGTGAGACTTGTATCAACACCGGGTTTGTGATGGTGATGGGAGAGGTGACCACCAAGGCCAATATTGATATCCCTGCCATCGTGAGGAAGACCGTGACGGAGATCGGTTATGACGATTCCGAAAAAGGCTTTGACGGCAACACCTGCGCGGTGATGGTGTCTTTGGACAAGCAGTCTCCCGACATTGCCATGGGCGTGGACAAGGCTCTGGAGGCAAAACAGGGCGAGGCAGGTATGACAGACGACCAGCTGGCAGCCATCGGCGCGGGCGATCAGGGTATGATGTTTGGCTATGCAAGCAATGAGACCGAGGAATACATGCCCTATGCCATCGCACTGGCACATAAGCTTACCGCAAAGCTTACCGAGGTGCGCAAGAACGGTACACTTCCCTATCTTCGGGCCGACGGCAAGAGTCAGGTGACCGTGGAGTATGACGAGAACGGCAGACCGGCCCGTCTGGAGGCAGTGGTACTCTCCACTCAGCACGACGCAAAGGTGAGCCAGGAACAGATACATGAGGACGTGAAGCGGTATATCTTTGATGAGGTGCTGCCTCAGGATATGATTGACGGAAACACCAAGTTCTTTATCAATCCCACAGGACGCTTTGTCATCGGCGGCCCTGCAGGGGACAGCGGTCTTACGGGGCGCAAGATCATTGTGGACACCTACGGTGGTTATGCCCGTCACGGCGGCGGCGCATTCTCCGGCAAGGACTGCACCAAGGTAGACAGAAGCGCTGCCTATGCCGCCCGCTATGTGGCGAAAAATATCGTGGCTGCAGGTCTCGCGGACAAGTGTGAGATTCAGCTCTCCTATGCCATCGGTGTGGCACATCCCACCTCGATCATGGTGGATACTTATGGAACAGGAAAGGTCGGGGACGAGAAGCTGGTGGAGATCATCCGCGAGAACTTTGATCTGAGACCTGCGGGCATAATTAAGATGCTGGATCTGAGAAGACCTATTTACAGGGCTACTGCAAGCTATGGACATTTTGGCCGCACGGATGTGGAGCTTCCCTGGGAGAAGCTGGATAAGACGGAGCAGCTGAAGAGCTATCTGTGAGGAGATAATGGAGTATACCACAAATGATTTGTCCAGAATATTAGACGTGTCCACCAACACCATCAGGCGGTTTGAGGAAAAGGGATATCTGAACGCTATACGGAATACGGAGAACGGCTATCGGCAGTTTGACAGTTCCGACGTGGAGAAGCTGATGTATGTTGGCAAATATCGAAGAGTCGGTTTCGGTCACAAGGATATTGTGGATCTTTTGCAACAGGATATCGACAGTGCAAGGAAGTTTTTGGTAGAGCGAAAGGCCCGGCTGGACGCTCAGATCGCGGAGTATAAAGCGTTGAGTCATATGCTGAAGGATGATATAGCCCTGATCAAGCGCATCCGTGAATACGGTTCTGACCTGTTCGAGCTGGAGTGCAGCCCCTTTCATTATGTGCTCTATCAAAGACGGGGAGCGCTGTGTACGGAAGGGACTCAGGGAAGAGAGCTGCATAGCTTCTTGTCTATATGCCCCGAATATGAGTATATTTATCTGTTCGACCGGGAGGATGTCAAGGCACGAAATCTTATATGGAGTGCCGGAGTGGCTGCGAATCAACTGGTAACGGGAAAATATAATGTGGATACGCCGGTGGAAGCCTATGAACAGCATTTATGTCTGATGCGTTTTGTGCGTGTGCCTTTGGATATTTTGAACGAAGCGCAGATGACGTCGGCCGAGTTGAAGAAACGGCTGTTTGATGACTTTTCGGATTATATGGATGGGCATGGTTATGTGCCGGCGGGAGATATGCTGGCTTTGAAGATTGGATTTTCCAGGGAGGAAGATCAGGAGTGGCAATATCTCCTGATCCATTTCCCGGTGGATAAAATACAGGAACAGGCTTAGTGTGTTGAACGAAATAGGATAAAGGCGCTTGGCATTTTTTACAATGCTGACTGCCTTTTTTTGTTGGTTTTTTTCATAAATATTAGTTGACCCTGACACTGTGTAATACTTTAAGATTTGAATTAAGAGAAGTATCTATTTTATTCAGCAAATCAGGAGGGTTAACAATGAGACAAAAAATGCAGCAGTTCTGCAGGCAGGTTATTGCTACAGTCTGTGCGGCCTCCATGGTGCTTGGCGGAGTTCTTTCCGACATCGGTGCTGTGGCGGTCCGGGCGGCGGGGGAGCATACCCTGTGGCTTGTGGGGGACTCAACCGTATGCGCGTTTGACGATCAGACTTTTTATCCGCGATACGGCTATGGCACTCAGGTAGGAAACTATCTGGATGACACTTACACTGTCCGGAATCTGGCAGTATCCGGTGCAAGTTCTAAAAGTTTTATAAGTCATGATAATTATACAACGCTGACAGGTGCAGGCGGGATTCAGGCGGGAGACGCTTTGGTCATCGGTTTCGGCCACAATGACGAGAAAGATCAAAGCAAGTTGTATACAGATGCAAATGGTGACTGGGAGACGGAAGGCTCCTTTGCCAAAAGCTTGTATGATAATTATGTCAGGCCGGCGCAGGATGCGGGTGCGGAGGCCATTCTCTGTACCCCCATTGTCAGAAGATCTCCCGACGGCAGCTTTACGAATCATCAGCTCCATATCACTGCGGACAAAACTACAGAGAGCGTGACATATAAGGGCGGCGACTATCCCCGGGCGATCAGGGAGCTGGGCGCTGCGAAGGGTGTGCCTGTGGTGGATCTGACTACTCTGACCCAGGAGTTGTATACCTCTCTGGGTGCGAAAGAGACCTTGTATCTTCATGCGTGGAATTCCCATAAAGAAGCTTCGGTGGACAATACACATTTGAATTTCTATGGCGCAAAGCAGGTGGCATGGCTCTTTGCAGATGCGGTGAGCGGACTGGATGAGGAGCTGGCACTGAAGGAGCATATAAATGCCGGAGAGGCGCCTTCCAAGGACACAGAACTGCCTAAGGCGCAGAATCCGGATTATGTGATTACTGAATACACCCGCCCCGGGGATGATGCAGCCAGTTCACTCTATTCCGATTATGTGATCGGCGAGGGCGACGGAGCAGTTCATTTCAAGGGAACCGCTTTCGGAAATCTGAGCGGCAGCACCAAACCGTCTGCCGAGAACCATATTCTGGGCACTGACGGCGATGGGAACATGCGTGTAGCAGTCAAGAACAATAAGAGTAAGATTGATAATGCATCGGATGGTATTGCGATGTACTATTATCGGGTGCCTGTGGACAGCTCGTTTGAATTGTCGGCAAAGGCGACCATAAACGAGATTGATCTTAGCAGCAGTCAGGTGGCGTTTGGCCTGATGGTCAGAGATGACATGTATATTGACACAGGCGATGCAACGATTGCCTCCAATTATGCGGCGGCAGGCAGTCTGGGAGCCGGATGCAACTGCTTCTACAGAAAAGACGGTAAGCTTGGAGGAAAAGCGCCGCTTCAGAATACTCAGATCGCAAAGGGCAGCAGCTACAACCTGAGCATTCAGAGCACCGGCGAAGGCACAATCTGCACATTCAATAACGAGACTGCCCAGGTAGAAGGATATGATTTCCTTTTGAATGGTGTTGACGACGAATATGTCTATATAGGTATGTTTGCTGCCAGGAATGCGGATGTCTCCTACAGCCAGATTTACCTGAAAGTGGACGGACAGGTTGTTGTGGACAATCGCAAGACCGAGTATGCGGTGACAGTGATAAGCGCTGAAAACGGCAGCGCACAGGCCAGCAAAACCTCTGCGGCAGAAGGAGAGACTGTCAGGCTGACTGCAACTCCCGACGAGGGCTGGCTGTTCAAGGAGTGGCAGGTTGTGAGTGGCGGCGTGACCGTTGAGAACGATCAGTTTACCATGCCTGCAAATGCGGTGGAAGTGAAAGCCGTATTTGAGAAGCTGCGCACGGAGTGGAATTTCCAGGCGGATGACGCCATTGCCGGAAAAAAAGAGGCGGACGGAATTTATTCGGGCAACGGCGTGTATTGGGAGGGTCAGTCGGGCGTGCTGGCCGGCCTGCAGATTGATGCCACAAATGGTAAGTGGGACTCCAGGGACAGTCTCACGAATGGCTGGGCACAGTTTAATGCGAATACGGTGATCACAGTTCCCGTGGAGGGACCTTGCAAGGTTACGGTGGTCGGTTATAGCGCCGGTTACACAGTGGACGGCGTTGCCGCTTCTGTGGCGGGCAGCGGGGAGACCTTTGTCTGTGAGGGAAAGAATAAGAAGGCAGTCATCACCGCGACAGAAAATACATACTTGAGATCCATCAAAGTGGAAGCGCTGTCCTACCTTGCAGCAGGAGAGACGGACTTTACCAAACTTACGGGTATTGTGCAGAATGGTGCGATACCGCCGGATCATATTAAAGGAATGAATCTGACGGATTTTACATGGAACGGTGCCCAGCACGGACTGGCTGCGGGATCAAATGCTGTCATGACGCTGAGTCTTCCCCATAAGGCAAATGTCTCCGTGACGACATGCACTTATGGCGCAGGCGCAAATGCAACCGTGACAGCGTCCTCGGGAAAGGTTTCTTGTGTACCTACAACAGAGGAGGCTAACGGAACCACCGGTCTGAAGTTTGCCGTGGAGGGAGCGGAAGCGGGAGACCTCAAGCTGACTTTTGGGGGCGGATCTGTGTTTATCCACAATATATTTGTGGACTATATCATTGAGATAGGTCCCAGGAATATTGATGTGTGGGATATGGGCGGTAAAGAGGAGACAGATACAAGACTCTATACCAATAATATTACACCTGAGGCATGGATTGAGTCGGGTGCAGTTGTGAACAAAGCGATTTCTAAAGAGGTTACTTTTGGTGATCTGACCATCACTCCCGGCGGAGGCGACAGGCTTTATTCCAATATAGAAGCGCTGAAGGACCTGAATTATGGCGGATTTGCTGCTGCTCAGAACAAATATGAGGACGGGTATCAGGCAGCAGGCGCTTATTATACCAATGGTACCGGCGGATCAACCAGACGATATCTTACCATCGCCAATGTACAGGCCGGGGATAAGATCGTGGCGTACATGGGTGCGGTACAGAAGGGGGATACTCAGTTCTTTTTTGAGGGATTGGGCGGAGCCGCAGGTCAGAAAGAAACTGTAGAAGCTGCGGCCAATGTGTTTGGGAAGTATGAGCTTTTGGCGGAAAAAACCGGTTCTTATAAAATCTGGGAGAACAATGCGGGCAAGCCCATGTGGCACAGAGTGATGAGAGTACCCGGTGTGTCTGTGAGCGGAACCATTCATTTCGGAGAGTATGCGGGTACCGGGCACAGTGTAAAGTTTATTAACCAGACTACGAAGAAGGCGACGGAGGCGGTTCTGGACGGGTCAAATTATACGGCTACACTGGCGGCCGGTTACACATACACGGCGGTGCTCTCCGGAGCGACCGGATATGGGTTTAGCGCCGCCACCAAGACGGTGGTGACCGTGGATGAGGACTGCATCGACGGAAAATCAAATGTAAATCTTATGGTGGAACCCAAGAGTACCTATACTTATTCCGGTAAAATTACAGGATTTGCAGAAGGGTATGATGTTTCCGGGCTTACGCTCACCATGGCCCCTCCTGCTGATTCCAATATGGATGAAGTGAGTGCGGCGATTGATGAGAACCTGAATTTCACTGCTACTCTGGAGCCGGATGTGGCTTATACGATTCAGATCGCCGGGGTGAATGACTATGAATTGAAGGGCGACGCGACTGTCGAGGCCAGCGGGAATTATCAGGCGGATATTACGGTGGGGCTGAAGGCCGTGTATGATGTGAAAGGCGGATTTCTGGGACTTGGCGATGCTTTGGTGACGGCACTGACCTTTGTGAACCTGGATGATAAGTATGAGTATCCTGCAACAGTGAACAAGGATGGTTATTCGGTCAGTCTGCGCGATGGCGCTTATCAGGCAAAGGCTGTTGCGGAGGGGTATCGCACACAGACTCATGTGGTGGTGGCAGGCAAAGCAGTGGGCAAAGACCTGATGTTTGTTTCTACCTCGGCGGCACCCGAATTGACTCGTGTATCCGATATTTATGTGGGATATCCCAATGAGCAGAACAATTACAATACCGTCAGGGATGCGGTGGCAGCCTGTGAGGCGATGAAGCCGGCGAGTGAGGCAGAGCGCATCACAGTGCATATCGCTCCCGGAATCTACAGAGAACAGATTGTTCTGAAGACTCCGTATATCAGCTTTGTGAATGATACGGACAAGGAGGTGCTGATTACTTGGTATTACGGTATCGGGTATCAGTATTACAGTGCGGGTGACAATGGTTTTTACGATCCCGAGAGGGCATATGATAAGTATGAGAAGCATATTGCCGAGAAATGGGGTACCACGATATTCGTACAGCCGGCTGCGATGGGATTCCGGGCTGACGGCATCACTTTTGAAAATTCTTTTAACCGTTATCTGACGGATGAGGAACTTGAGGACGGCGTAGAGCATACCGACTCAACGATCAAAGTTGACAGAAAGTACGGATTGGATGTACAGTCCAAAGCCGCCACGGAGCGTGCGGCTGCCATTGTTGTGCAGGCGGATCAGGTTGAGTTTAACGATTGTGCTTTCTACAGCAGCCAGGATACCGTATACGGCACCAACAGCGGAATGCGCATGTATTTCAAGAACTGCTTTATCGAAGGGCAGACAGACTATATATTCGGCGATGGCAGCGCAGTGTTCGATGCCTGTGAGCTGAGCTGGAAGGGTTACAGCAAAGATTCTACAGGCGGTTACATCACCGCTCACAGACCCGGCAGTGACAGCGATAAAGGTTATCTGTTCAGAAATTGTATTGTGAGCGCCAATGACAAGCTTACCGTGACCACCGGTTATTTTGGAAGACCGTGGGGAGAAAATGCCAGGGCTGTGTTCCTGAACACAAGGCTGCAGAGCGGGGATTTGATTCATGCCGGCGGCTGGTCTCCCTGGAGCGGAAAGGATACAGATATCCCGCTGCTGACAAAGGCATATTACAAGGAATACAATACCACTCTGATGGATGGCGGCGCAGTGGATATTTCGGGTCGCAGGGTTGATTTGATGACTCAGGCAGAGGCTGAAACGGTGAAGGTGGCGGATTACTTCGGAAGCTGGACTCCTTCGTTCTATCGGGAGGAGGCTGCGGAAGTCGCTTTTGTTACAAAGCCTTTTGTCACGGACAACGGTGATCTGAACACGCCTTATCCCGGACATAAGCTGACGGTGGGTTATTCCATAGGCGATGCAAACGATGCAAATGACGCGTCCCTGATTCAGTGGTACCGCGTGAAGGACGGCAAAGAGACTTTGGTTAAGAACGCTGCCGTTCTGGATAAGACTTATAAGATTGTAAGAGAAGATATAGGAAGTAGGATCAAGGTTGTGGTGACACCCATCACAGTGAGCGGCAACAAGGGTATAGCCGAAAGCTGTACTGTGGAGGCCGTTGTAAGAGACGGGTATGAGGATCCCGATGCGGCGGGTGGAGTCCCGGAGCTGGGCGATGGAGTGAATATTTTTCTGGCGGGCGATTCAACAGTAAAGGATTACTCCGCAGCAGGAATCAATTCCGGCGGGTCGGCCAGAAGTGAGGGCGCGTGGGGAGAGTTTTTCCAGAGTTACTTCAATAAGGAAAAGGTGACTGTGGTCAATTACGCCAACGGTGGCAGAAGCGTCAGAAACTTTATCAATGAAGGTTCACTTGATACGATCGCCGGAAAAATCGGCGAGGGGGATTATCTGTTCATCCAGTTTGGACACAATGACTGTTCCGATATTGAGGCGCATCTGGCGGAGAGATATGTGCCTTTGGGAATACCCGACGCTGACGGCGTGTATCCTGTCACGCCCGGAGAAAAGCAGCCTACGCCGGCAGAGCTGGCCAACAAGAACTACGGCGCTGAATGCTATACTTATGACTGCGGCGGCACTTATAAATGGTATTTGAAGCAGTATATCGATGTGGCTAAAAACGCCGGGGCGACTCCCGTGCTGGTGACGCCTGTCTCCAGAATGTATTACAATTCAGACGGAAGCGTCAAGCCTCATCACGATTCCGCAAACAGTACCGGAAAAACGCAAAAAACTACCGACAATGCCTATGTGACAGCGATGAAGCAGCTGGCACAGGAGCAGGATGTTTTGCTGGTGGACGGTTTCGGGCTGACCAAGGCACTCTTTGAAGATGCATGGAAGAATGCAGCCGAAAACGGCGAGCAGGACAAAGAGCTCTATGGCAAGCAGATCATGCATGCCGGAGATAAGACGCACAATAACAAACTGGGCGGCATGATCGAGGCTGCGGTTATCGCGTCTGCCATTCAGAACATGGAGCTGAATATTTCCTATGCGGTGAAAGCGCCCGCCCAGGTGATGGGCGAAACTGCCGAACAGTCCCCCAAGACTGTATTTGTGGTAAATGGAAGCAGTAAGCTTACCGCATATGATGTTACTTCGGATTATGCTGAACGCGCTCCCTACTGGGAGAGCACAGGCCAGAGAATGATAGATGCCATTGATGAGAAAGCGAAAGAACTGGCAGGCTCGGGAGAAAATCCGGTTCCTCCCACAGATCGTGACGAATGGAGCAGGATTGCCGCGCCGGTGATCATCAGTGCGCTTCAGACGCAGCGTACGGGCAAGGTTGTTGTGAAAGCCAGCGGTAATGTCAGTGACAAGGGTGCCGACTTGCTGAAGGTAGTTATGAAGAGGGCGGACACAATTGTGGATTCGAAAGTCAGCGATAAAAAGACTGCCGCTGAACAGAGCTTTGAGTTTACGGTGACCGAATCCGGCGAGTATACCTTTATCGCGTATCTGATCCGTAAGAACGAGAAGGACGAAAAGGCTAGTGAAGCGAAAAGTTGTAATGTGAAGTTGTCCTCAGCAGTTGATCCGGAAAAGAAAGGATTGTATATTGTGCTTACGGACGGCGATGAATTTGAGTACACCGGAAGCGCGATCAAGCCTGAGATCAAGGCTTACAACAACGGTGAGCTGCTTACGGCGGGTGTTGATTACACCGTGAAATACAGCAACAATATCAAGGCCTGCGAGTGGGAGGAGGACACATCCGCACCCAAGAACGCACCCCGGATTACCGTTATGGGTAAGGGAAACCTGACCGGAAGCTCTTCGACAAACTTTACCATCAAGGCCAAGGATATTTCGGACGCTGATGTGATTAAGGGCGACATTATCATTGCAAAGGGTTCCAAGGCATCGCCTGTGCTGGTATATAACAATATCAGGCTTGGTGCAAAGGATTATGAGTTTGATCCTGCGACAGATGCGAAAAAGAAATTCAATCAGAGCGATACGATCAAGCTGAAAGGAAAGGGCAGCTTTTCCGGAAACTGTGAGCTGAACGTAACCGTGGTAGAGAAGAAGGATCTTAAGAAGTTTAACGTGGAGGTGGGAAAGGAGTCTCTGACCTATATACCCGGAAAGGTGCAGAAGCCTGCGATTACAGTAAAGGATAAAACCAGCAGGGAGACTCTGACTGAAAATATCCATTATACGATTGTTTACGGAGGGGATCAGACGTCGGCGGGTACGCAGAAGTTTACTGTCATCGGTATGGGTATGTACAGCGGAACCGTGGCGAAGTCTTATAAGATTAAGCCGCTGGCAGTGAAAGATGAGAGCGCCATCTCCTTAACCGGCATAGACCAGGACGGATATCTCTTTACGGCTGCAGGAGTTACCCTGGGTGATGATCTGAAGGTAATTTACAAGTGTAAAAACGAGAGTGGCGTGGAGGAAGATATCTTGCTGGCGCAGGGTAAGGATTACAAGGTAAGCTACAGCAACAATAAGAAGGTGGGAGATAATAAGGCCAAGTGCAGGATAACCTTTCTGGGCAATTATAAAGGAAGCAAAGCCAGGAGTGTATCTTTCAGCATCAAGGCAGCGCCTCTGGGCAGTCAGACGGACGGCCTGAGGATCGAGGCGGCCGATAAAACGTACAAGAAGCCCAATCAATATAAATCTGCGCCGTATGTAAGCATAGACGGTATGGCTCTGAAGAGTTCCGATTATACGGTCAGATATTATCTGGATGCAGCGATGACGCAGGAGATGAGCAGCCAAAATAAGGTAATTCTGGCGGATGACGCCGTATCGGCAACCATATATGTGAAGATTGTCGGCAAGGGCAATTATGCTCCAAAAGACGAGAGTACTTTTGCTGCGACTGAATATCAGGTATGGAAAGTTGGCGAGAATCAGAAGGATTTGTCCAAGGCGAGAGTAACCTTTGTGGATGCGTCAGGGTCTAAGCTGACCAAGGCGACTTATACCGGAGAAGAGATGGAACCTGCGGTCAAGGTGGAAATTAAGAACGGCAAGACATGGGAGACAATACCTGCCGATCAGTACGAATTGACTTATGTGAACAATGTGCATAAGGGCAAGGCTACCGCGATCATAAATGCCAAGGGCGTTCAGTATGTGGGCGGCAGGACTGCGGCATTCAGCATTGTGGCACAAAATCTGAAAAACCGGTCTGATCTGTGGGGCAATCTGGCTCAGATATTTTTGCAATAAGTAAGTATTAACAAAAAGAACGCGTATTCCGAAAGGGTGCGCGTTCTTTGTCTGCCGGTTTTGTCCGGGCACAATCCTGAGCAATTTCGTTGACAGTCTTTGCAGCATCCTTTATAGTTAATTACAAGAACAGTATCTTCAGGGAGAGAGCATTATGGCATTTACCCATCTTCATGTCCACACGGAATATTCGCTTCTGGACGGTTCCAACAAAATTAAAGATTATGTTCGCCGCGTGAAGGAGCTGGGGATGGATTCGGCGGCTATCACAGACCACGGGGTGATGTACGGTGTGATCGACTTTTATCGGGCAGCCAGGGCTGAGGGGATCAAGCCTATTTTGGGCTGTGAGATCTATGTGGCGCCCAACTCCCGTTTTGACAAGGAGCTCACCGGCGGGGAGGACAGGTATTATCATCTGGTGCTGCTGGCCGAGAACAATACGGGTTATGCCAATCTGATGAAGATCGTCAGTAAGGGTTTTACGGAAGGATATTATTATAAGCCCCGGGTGGATATGGAGGTTCTGAACCGGTACCATGAAGGTATCATCGCAACCTCAGCCTGTCTGGCGGGGGAGGTGCAGCGCTGTATCTCGAAAGGACAGCCTGACGAGGCCAGGAAGGCGGCCCGGAAGTATGAAGCCTGCTTTGGCAAGGGGAATTACTTTCTGGAGCTGCAGGATCACGGCATACCGGAGCAGCGCACGGTGAATATGGAGCTCATGCGCATGAGCAAAGAGCTGGACATTCCGCTGGTGGCCACCAACGATGTGCATTATACCTATGCGGAGGATGCGGATTCCCATGATATCCTGCTCTGCCTGCAGACCAACAAGAAGCTGGCGGACGAGGACCGTATGCGCTATGAGGGCGGTCAGTATTTTGTGAAGAGCGAGGAGGAGATGAAAGGGCTTTTCCCCTATGCGTGGGAGGCGGTGGAGAACACGCAGCGCATCGCGGACCGCTGTAATGTGGAGATTGAGTTTGGCGTGACGAAGCTCCCTCATTTTGAGGTGCCGGAGGGGTTTGACCCGTGGACCTATCTCAATCATTTGTGCCGTGAGGGACTGGCGCAGCGTTACGGTATACAGAGGGAGGACGGGACGTGGACGGATCCGGGGGAACAGCCCGCGGGGGACACGGGACAGACTCTGTCTGAGCGGCTGGACTATGAGCTGGACGTCATCCGGCGCATGGGATATGTGGATTACTTTTTGATCGTATGGGATTTTATTAATTACGCGAAGCAGAATGATATTCCGGTGGGGCCGGGGCGCGGCTCGGCGGCGGGCAGTATTGTATCCTATTGTCTGAAGATCACGGATATCGATCCGATCCGATATAGTCTGCTGTTTGAGCGCTTTCTGAATCCGGAGCGTGTGACCATGCCGGATATTGATATTGATTTCTGCTTTGAGCGCAGGCAGGAGGTTATCGACTATGTGAGCCGCAAGTACGGCGCGGAGAAGGTGGTGCAGATTGTCACCTTCGGTACGCTGCAGGCCAAGGGCGTGATCCGGGATGTGGGGCGCGTCATGAACCTGCCCTATCAGCTCTGCGATTCTCTGGCAAAGATGGTGCCGTGGGAGCTGAATATCACGCTGGACAAGGCTCTGGAGAAGAATCCGGAGCTCAGAAAGCTCTATCAGGAGGATGAGCAGGTAAAGTATCTGATCAATATGTGCAGGCGGCTGGAGGGGCTGCCCAGACATTCTTCCATGCATGCGGCGGGTGTGGTCATTTGTCCCGAGGCGGCGGATGAGTTTGTGCCGCTCTCCCGTGGCAGCGACGGTTCCGTCACCACCCAGTTTACCATGACGACATTGGAGGAGCTGGGGCTCTTAAAGATGGATTTCCTGGGACTGCGCACGTTGACGGTGATCCACGACGCGGTGAATTTTGTGGAGAAGAGCACGGGCGGGCGGCTGTGCATGGACGAGATCGACTATGATGACAAGGATGTGCTGGCATCCATAGGATCCGGCAGGACAGAGGGGATCTTCCAGCTTGAGAGTGCGGGCATGAAGAACTTCATGAAGGAGCTGCGGCCCCAGAACCTGGAGGATATCATTGCGGGCATTTCCCTGTACCGTCCCGGTCCCATGGATTTTATCCCAAAGTATATCAAGGGCAAGAATAATCATGCGGATGTTACCTATTCCTGCCCTCAGCTGGAGCCGATCTTAAAGCCTACCTACGGATGTATCGTCTATCAGGAGCAGGTCATGCAGATCGTGCGTGATCTGGGCGGCTATACGCTGGGCCGGAGCGACCTGGTCCGCCGTGCCATGAGCAAGAAAAAGCAGTCAGTTATGGAGAAGGAGCGGGCCAATTTTATCTATGGCAATGCGGAGGAGGGTGTGCCCGGTTGTCTTGCAAATAACATCAGCGAGCGGGTGGCGGGGCAGATCTATGACGATATGATGGATTTTGCCAAGTACGCTTTTAACAAGTCCCACGCTGCCTGCTATGCGGTGGTGGCTTATCAGACGGCTTGGCTGAAGTATTATCATCCGGTGGAGTTCATGGCGGCGCTGCTGACCTCTGTCATCGATAACAGCAAGAAGGTTTCGGAGTACATTCTGACCTGCCGCAGCATGGGCATTACGCTGCTTCCCCCGGATATCAATCAGGGCGAGGCGGGATTTTCCGTGTCAGGCAATCATATCCGTTATGCCCTGACTGCCATAAAGGGCGTGGGGCGTCCGGTGATCGACAGCATCGTGGAGGAGCGAAAGGAGCGGGGCCCCTTTACCAATCTGAAGGATTTTATCACACGGCTTGCCCAGACGGAGGTGAATAAGCGCACCATCGAGAGCTTTATCAAGGCGGGAGCGCTGGACAGCTTAAACGGCACCCGCAAACAGTTTATGAGTGTGTATGTGCAGATTCTGGATCACATTACCAGAGACCGGAAAAATAATCTGGCGGGCCAGTTGTCCCTGTTCGATATAGCGGATGAGGAACAGAAGGAAGAGTTTGACCTGCATATGCCCGATGTGGGAGAATATCCCAAGGAGATGATGCTGGCCTTTGAGAAGGAGGTGCTCGGTATCTATGTCAGCGGGCATCCCATGGAGGAGTATCAGGAGCTGTGGCAGCGCTTTGTGACCAAAAACACCAATGATTTTGCCCTGGACGAGGAGACGGGGACGGCGCGTGTGCCGGATCAGGCCAGAGTGACCCTTGGCGGTATGATTGCGGGCAAGACTGTCAAATATACTAAAAACGATAAGATGATGGCCTTTATCACACTGGAGGATCTGGTGGGCAGCGTGGAGGTCGTGGTGTTTCCCAGAGATTATGAGCGCTATGCAGCCATGCTCTCAGAGGATGAGAAGGTCTTTATCCGCGGCAGGGCCTCCGTGGAGGAGGACAAGGACGGCAAGCTGATCTGCGAGGAGGTGAAAACCTTTGCAGAGGTGGAGCTGAACGGCTGGAGCAGACAGGAGAAGCAAAGATATACGGGCGGACAGACCGGAGGTACACAGAGGGCAGAGGTTCGGCAGCAGAGGGCTGAGCGGCAAGCTCCGGCGTCTGTGGTGAATAAGATGCCGGCCGGCCTCTGGATCCGGTTTGAGGACGCGCAGTCCTATCAGGCACGCAGGGAGGAACTTCTCTCCGCAATCGCGGATTCTGACGGCAATGACGATGTGGTGGTGTATTTGAAAAATACCCGTGAGGTAAAGGTTCTGCCCCCCAATCTGCGGGTAAATGCCGGGGAAGCGCTGCAGAGCAGGCTGAAGGCGATTTTTGGCGACGGGAATATCGGCATTAAGGGATAGAGGAAAGCGTTAAAGTAATAACAATTTATGTAAAATCTATTGAAAACAGCCATAAATTGGATTAAAATAGGTAAAGATTGTTTGTGAATGAAGATCACTATTCAGTTAGGATCACTATTTGGTTGGAGGTAGCGTCATGGCAAAGGAGATTAAGACGATCGGAGTTTTGACAAGCGGTGGAGATGCACCCGGCATGAATGCAGCCATCCGCGCCGTAGTGCGCACATCTATCGCGCGCGGTATGAAGGTAAAGGGTATCAAGAAGGGGTATCAGGGACTTTTGAATGAAGAGATCATAGATATGGAGGCCAAGGATGTCTCGGATATTATCCAGAGAGGCGGCACGGTTCTGGGTACAGCCAGATGTATGGAGTTTAAGACGCCGGAGGGACAGAAGAAGGGAGCCGATATCTGTAAGAAGCATGGTATCGACGGTATCGTAGTGATCGGAGGAGACGGTTCCTATCGAGGGGCGCAGGCGCTGTCGAGACAGGGTATCAATACCATCGGACTCCCCGGTACCATCGATCTGGACATTGCATGTACTGAGTACACCATCGGATTTGATACCGCCGTGAATACTGCCATGCAGGCCATCGATAAAGTAAAGGACACATCCTCTTCCCATGAGCGCTGCAGCATTATTGAGGTTATGGGCCGCAATGCGGGTTATATTGCGCTGTGGTGCGGAATCGCCAACGGTGCGGAGGACATTCTGCTGCCCGAGAAATATGATTTTGACGAGCAGAATATCATCAACAATATTATTGCAAACCGCAGAAAGGGTAAGACCCACCACATTATCATCAACGCGGAGGGAATCGGACATTCCGTATCCATGGCAAGGCGTGTGGAGGCAGCCACCGGCATTGAGACCAGAGCCACCATTCTCGGTTACATGCAGCGTGGGGGCAGCCCTACGGCCAAGGACCGTTATTATGCATCGATTATGGGAGCTTATGCAGTGGATATTCTGCGTCAGGGCAAAACCAACCGGGTTGTGGGCTACAGCCGCGGGGAGTTTGTGGACTATGACATTGAGGAAGCGCTGAACATGGTGAAGGGCATCAAGGAAAAGGAGTTCGAGGTGGCCTATCTTCTCTCTGTCTGATATAAAACCGGATATTGCAAAATTTTGGATTCAGTGACGCGACTGGCCAATATTCACAAAACGGGCGCCGGATGCAGTGGCAGGGCAGCCCGTTTTGTCTGTATTGACCGGCCGCCGGATCAGAAAAGCGCCGGGTGCAATGAGAGGCGCAGTGGATTTAATAACGAGTGATATATAATGTGGCAGGTGACGGAGAGGAGAAAGGCATGATCAGCAGTCCCGCAAATTCGCGTATCAAGCAGGTGGTACAATGGCAGACCAAGCCAAAAGAGCGGCAGAGAGATCGGGTTTTCGTTGTGGAAGGACTGAAAATGTATCGGGAGGCTCCTGAGGAGCGGATCCGGGAGGTCTATGGCTCCACGGAGTTTCTGGAGCGGCTGCGGAGACAGCCGGACAGCTCTGCTGCGGACAAGCTGGCCCGTACGGGCTATGAGGAGGTTACGGGGGAGGTTTTCGCAAAGCTGTCTGACACCCGGACACCTCAGGGCATCTTGGCTGTGGTGGAGCAGCCCGGGTACGAGTTAAATCAACTTTTACTACAGAAGAATCCGTTGTTTCTGCTGCTGGAGAACCTGCAGGATCCGGGCAATCTGGGAACCATACTGCGAACCGGGGAGGGAGCTGGGATAACAGCTGTTATTATGAGCGCTTCCACTGTGGATATCTTTAATCCTAAGGTGATCCGCTCCACGATGGGTTCCATTTACAGAGTGCCTTTTCTGTATGAGGAGAATCTGCAGACGACAGTGGAGCGACTGCATGCGGCCGGTGTGAAGACGTATGCTGCCCATCTTCAGGGTGATACCTATTATGACGGTCTTACGTTCAGAGGGCCGACTGCATTTCTGATCGGCAATGAGGCGAATGGTCTGAGCGAGGCGCTTACAGCCAGGGCATCGGCGCGTATTAAGATACCCATGGAGGGTCAGGTGGAATCTCTCAACGCCGGGGTAGCCGCCGCATTGTTGATGTATGAGGCTCACAGACAGCGGAACAGAGCGGATAGTCAGGATGTCTGTGCAGGCTGACAAGCGGTATGAGAATCCGCCATGAAAGGAGAAAACATGAAACTAGGATTTATCGGACTTGGAAATATGGCTTCGGCTATGATCGGAGGTATACTCGGAAAACAGGCGGCATCAGCGGAGAATATCATCGGAAAAGCACGCACCAAAGATACGGAACATAGAATTAAAGAAAGATTTAATATTGAGATAGCGGATAGCAATGCACAGGCTGCCGCCCGTTCAGATATTCTGTTCCTGGCGGTGAAACCGATTTTTTTTCCCGAGGTGATCGCAGAGATCAGAGATGCGCTGCGTCCCGGGACGATGATCGTCAGTATCGCCGCAGGCCGTACGCTGGATTATCTGAAGAATGCTTTCGGAAGAGAGGACTGTAAATTTATTCGCTGTATGCCCAACACGCCCGCTCTGGTATTGGAGGGCTGCACGGGAGTCTGTGCAGATGAGCATGTGACAGACGAAGAGTTAAAACAGGTTTTAGCTCTTTTGGGCGCTTTTGGCAGAGCCGATGTGGTGCCTGAGAGACTGATGGATGTAGTGGTGGGAGTATCCGGCAGTGCGCCGGCGTATGTGTTTCTGTTTTTGGAGGCCATGGCGGATGAGGCTGTGGCAGAGGGAATGCCCCGTAAACAGGCTTATGAATTTGCGGCACAGGCTGTGCTGGGCAGTGCAAGGATGCTGCTGGAGACGGGGAAGCATCCCGGGGAGCTCAAGGATATGGTCTGTTCCCCCGGCGGCACAACGATCCGGGCCGTGAAGGTTTTGGAGGAAAAAGGTCTGCGGGCCGCAGTGATGGACGCCATGGAAGCTTGTATTGAAAAGTCCCGCACAATGTGAAAAGCGCGAAGTGTGTAAGGGCGTGCAAAGTATGTAAGTGTGTGTAATAATATGTAAAATGTCTCATGCTTGACAAATGTGATATGTTCTGCTATTATTTATAAAAATCTTAACAATTTTAATAATTTTGTAACAAGTTGTATTTATTTTGTATCGTTTATAAAATTATAGTTCAAATTTGTTGGAGGTAAGAAATGGCAGAAAGCAGAAAGCTGTGCCGCATCCTGACGAGCCTTGTTCTGGCTGTCTTTACAGTGATGCTCACAGACATTACCGCAGAAGCTGGCAGCAACGGAAGTTATTTGGACGAGGTCAACGGCGGTGTAGCCGCGATCCTGGAGTCCAATGTTATTATCAGATCTGAATCGGAAGCCGACATGAGAGCTTTGAGTGAAGAGGAGCAGACGGGCATAGTCATGGCAAATGTCAGGGACGCTCTCAATGTGCGGAGTGATGCCAGCGAGGATTCAGATAAAGTCGGAAAATTGTATAAGGATTGCGGAGGCACTATAATAGAAAGAAAGGATGGCTGGACGCGGCTTCAGTCGGGCAATGTGATTGGCTGGGCGTCCGACGATTACCTGCTCTTTGGCGAGGAGGCGGAAGCTTTGGCCAATGATGTGGGTAAGCTGATCGCTACCATTGATACGGATATCCTGCGCGTGCGCAAGGATCCGGACACGGAGGCGGAGGTTTACGGTCTTCTGCCCAAGGGCGAGATTGTGGATGTGCTGGACGACGGAGCCGGGGAATGGGTCTGTATCGACTATGAGGGCGAGGACGGTTATGTGTCCGCAGAGTTTGTAGATGTGAATTTCCTGGTGGATACCGGCGAGACTCTCGATGAGATCAAGGCCAGGGAGGAGGCGGAGCGCGAGGCAAAGCGTCATGTCAATTACGGTGAATTCACCACAGATGCCGATACCACACTGCTTCTGGCGGCACTGATTTATTGTGAGGCCGGCGGCGAGAGCTATGAGGGACAGCTGGCTGTGGGCGCGGTGGTGATGAACCGCGTGCGAAGCGGCGCATACCCTGACAGTATCCACGGCGTTATCTATGCTTCCGGACAGTTTACGCCCGCGTTAAACGGTAAGGTGAACGCGAGATACGAGTCGGGAAATATTCCCGAGAGCTGCAAGAAGGCTGCGGAGGAAGCGCTCTCCGGTGTGTCCAATGTGGGCGACTGCACACATTTCCGCCGCAACAACGGCCGGGAAGGCATTGTCATCGGAAATCATGTATTTTATTAAAAACAGTTCTGTAGATTCGATATCCGAATCAGGAACCGGGATGATCTGAAATTTTGCGACAGGGCGGCATAGGGTATGCCGTCCTGTCTTTTGGTTAAGAATATGATGCAGGAGTGATAACTGCAAAGAAATACATTGCCCGCCGGGGCTTTTTGTAGTAAACTGAAATCACCGCAGGAAAGGGGATGATATGAATGAGTGAAATGATGATTGTCTGGCTGGTGATCCTGATCGTGGCAATAGGAATCGAGGTGGGTACGCTGGGACTTACCAGCATCTGGTTTGCCGGCGGCGCTTTGACAGCCGTGATCGCGGCGGCCTTTTCACTGCCG
This sequence comes from uncultured Lachnospiraceae bacterium, assembly GCA_949840915.1. Classification (GTDB taxonomy): domain Bacteria; phylum Bacillota; class Clostridia; order Lachnospirales; family Lachnospiraceae; genus Acetatifactor. The sequence continues at coordinate 34,046 of CATKXY010000022.1, forward strand.
ATCTGGCTGCAGGTTATGCTTTTTCTGACAGTGTCCCTGCTGCTGATGGTATTTACAAGACCTATCGCCGTGAAATACTTTAATAAAGACAGAGTGCGTACAAATGTGGAGAGTATGATAGGCCGGCAGGCTATTGTGATCAGCGAGATTGACAATCTGCAGGGCATCGGACAGGTGACGGTGGGCGGTCAGGAGTGGAGCGCAAGGAGTGAGGATGACGGGCAGCGCATGTCAGTGGGCACAGTGGTGACAGTGGCTGCAGTCAGCGGCGTCAAGCTGATCGTGCGGGAGGACCCGCAGATGCGGAAACTGGCAGATAAACCGAACACAGGCGCAGATCAGACAACAAATTAACCGATTATCTAAACATGTGAGCGCGGCACAGTTACCGTGCAGAAAGAGGTGTTGTATGGAACTTTGGGTGCTTCCTATTATAATTGCGGTTCTTGTTATCTGGATATTCTTCAGCAGTATCAAGATCGTACCTCAGGCACAGGCCTTTGTGATGGAACGTCTGGGCGCTTATCAGGGTACCTGGTCGGTGGGATTTCATATCAAGGTTCCTTTTATCGACAAGGTGGCTCGCAGAGTCAATCTGAAGGAGCAGGTCGCAGATTTCCCGCCTCAGCCTGTGATCACCAAGGATAATGCCTCCGTGAGAATCGACACAGTGGTATTCTATCAGATTACGGATCCCAAGCTGTTCACCTATGGCGTGGAGAATCCCATGATGGCTATCGAAAATCTGACAGCCACCACACTGCGTAATATTATCGGCGACCTGGAGCTGGATCAGACACTGACATCCCGAGAGATCATCAATACCAAGATGCGTTCCGCTCTGGATATCGCCACTGACCCCTGGGGCATCAAGGTTAATCGCGTGGAGTTGAAAAATATTATTCCGCCCGCTGAGATTCAGAACGCCATGGAGAAACAGATGAAGGCGGAGCGTGAGAGACGTGAGGCAGTAACCCGTGCGGAAGGTGAGAAGAAAGCCCGCATTCTGGAGGCCGAGGGTGAGAAGGAGTCTGCGATCCTGCGCGCCGAGGCAGAGAAGAAGTCTGCGATCCTGCGCGCCGAGGCTCAGAAGGAGAAGATGATCCGCGAGGCGGAAGGTGAGGCGGAGGCTATCCTCAAGGTGCAGCAGGCAAATGCCGACGGTATCAGAATGCTGAGAGAGGCCGGAGCTGACGAGGCAGTGTTGAAGCTCAAGAGCCTGGAAGCTTTTGAGCGGGTTGCCGACGGTCAGGCTACAACGATTTTGCTGCCTGCGGAGCTGCAGGGCATCGCAAGTCTGGGTGCCGCTCTGAAGGAAGGCATGAAATGATAAACCGGACGGCGGAACGGATGATTAAGCAGATACATTAAAAGAAGAGACTACAGGACAAGGATGGGACAGACAATGGGACAGATATCAGAACGGACGACAGAGAAGACAGTGGATTTAAAAGGCCGGGATTTCCTGAAACTGCTGGATTTTACCCCGGAGGAGATCGCTTATCTTGTGGATTTGGCCGCGGATCTCAAGGAGAAAAAGAAAAAAGGCATTCCGGTGGATCATTTCAGGGGTAAAAACGTGGCGCTGATCTTTGAGAAGACCAGCACCCGCACCAGATGCGCTTTTGAGGTAGCCGCCCACGACTTAGGTATGGGCTGTACCTATCTGGACCCTTCCGGATCACAGATCGGCAAGAAGGAGAGCATCGCTGATACAGCCCGTGTGCTGGCAGGTATGTTCGAGGGTATCGAGTACCGCGGTTACGGGCAGGAGATTGTGGAAGAACTGGCAAAATATTCCAAAGTACCTGTGTGGAACGGGCTGACCAATGAGTTCCATCCCACTCAGATGCTGGCGGATCTGCTCACCATCAAGGAGCATTTCGGACATCTGGAGGGCATCCGGCTGACGTATATGGGCGACGCCCGCTATAATATGGGCAATTCCCTGATGGTGGTCTGTGCCAAGATGGGTATGCATTTTACAGCCTGCACCACTGCGAAGTACTTTCCGGAGCAGGCTCTGACAGAGCAGTGCAGGGAGCTTGCAGCACAGACCGGCGGCAGTATCACGCTCACCGAGGATGTGCAGGCGGGGACAAAGAATGCCGACGTGATCTACACGGATGTGTGGGTGTCCATGGGCGAGCCCGACGAGGTGTGGGAGGAACGCATCAGAGATCTCTCCCCTTATCAGGTCAACAGAGCAGTTATGGACAATGCGGGCGAAAATGCTATTTTCATGCACTGTCTTCCTGCGTTTCATGATCTGAAGACAAAGATCGGCGCACAGATGGGACAGCGCTTTGGCATCACGGAGATGGAGGTCACGGACGAAGTGTTTGAGTCCGCACAGTCTCTCGTGTTTGAGGAGGCCGAGAACCGTATGCATACCATCAAGGCGGTGATGGCAGCAACTTTATGAAAACGGATCAAGCGATGCCGCCCCGCTATGTCTATGGCAGTCTGGACTCCACCAACGAGGAGGCAAAGCGCCTTGCCGCGCAGGGCGCTCCTCACGGCACGGTGGTGACGGCGGATATGCAGACGGCGGGTAAAGGACGCAGAGGCCGAAGCTGGGTGAGCCCGCCGGGGACAAATATCTATTTTACATTGATCGTAAGACCGGAGTTTGCGCCTGAGAAGGCATCCATGCTTACATTGGTTGCCGCCCATGCCCTGACCCGGGGGATCGCCCGGGAGACGGGACTGGCGCCGGGGATCAAATGGCCCAATGATCTTGTCATTGACGGGAAAAAGGTCTGCGGCATTCTCACAGAGATGAGTGTGGAACAGGGAGTGATCCGTCATGTGGTCATCGGAGCGGGCATCAATGTGCGGGAGCAGAGTTTCCCGGCAGAGCTTGCGGACAGGGCGGTGTCGCTGGATGCTGCCTGCGGTGCACGCGTGGACAGAGAACGTCTGCTGGACGCTGTGCTGGAGGCTTTTAAAGAAGATTATGAAGAGTTCTGCAGGACGGGGTCCCTGGCATCGATCAGGGACTCCTATGATCGTTTGCTGGTAAACCGTGACAGAGAAGTCTGTGTGCTGGAGCCCGGAGGAGAGTACCGGGGGATATCCAGAGGCATCACGGACACCGGGGAGCTGAGAGTGGAGCTGCCGGACGGGAGGATCCGTCTGGTGTTTGCGGGGGAGGTCTCCGTGCGGGGAATTTACGGATATGTCTGACAGACATATTGGCGGACGGAAAGGAAAAGGATGGAAGAAAAGCGTATTGTGCTCTGCGGCGCCAATGCCTATGAGAAAAAATACTATTTTAACGAACGGTTTGCAGGCATTCCTGACTCGGTAAAGGATGAGCTGCACATCATTTGCGTACTTTTTACGGAGGAGGTAGGCGGTATATTTACCATCGTCTTTGAGGAGGACGGGACGCTGTCTCTTGAGACGGACGCCGAGGAGAGCGATATCTATTATGACGAAATTTCAAGCGGTCTGCTTGTGGGAGAGATCCGCCGCAAGCGGCAGGAGCTGTTTGAATCTCTGAGCCTGTATTATCGCGTTTTCATACTGAAGGAAGATGTATCGGAACTTTTGGAGAGCCGGGAGGAGCTATGATATGATTCTTGTGATGGATGTGGGCAACACGAATATGACATTCGGAGTGTATGAAGGGGAGGAGCTTAGGGCCACGTTTCGCCTTATGAGCAAAGTCTCCCGCACTTCTGACGAATATGGCATTCTCATCACGCAGCTTTTGCAGAACAGCGGAATCGAGCCCAAAGCGCTTGCCGGTTCCATCGTTGCCAGTGTGGTGCCGGCGGTGATGCATTCCCTTCTGGGAGCGCTGACGCGCTACACGGGGACCCGTCCGATGATTGTCGGGCCGGGGGTCAAGACCGGGATCCGCATCACCACGGAGGATCCGAAGTCCATAGGCGCAGACCGCATCGTGGATGCCGTGGCAGCCTATGAAAAATACGGGGGTCCTGTGCTGGTGCTTGATTTCAGCACAGCCACCACCTATGATCTGATCACAGCCGACGGTTGCTTTGCCGCGGGAATCACAGCACCGGGCATCCGTATCAGCGCCGAGGCGCTCTGGAGCCGGACGGCAAAGCTTCCCGATATCGAGATCAGGCGGCCTAAGTCTATTCTGGCCCAGGAAACAGTCACAAGTATGCAGGCGGGAGTCATGTACGGACAGATCGGGCAGACGGAATACATCATCAAAAAGGTGCGGGAGGAAAGCGGCCTGGAGAACCTGAAGGTGGTAGCTACCGGCGGCATGGGCAGACTCATTGCCGATGAGACGGATTCCATTGATATTTACGATCCTTCCCTTACTATGGACGGTCTGAGACTGATCTATGACAAAAATACGAGATAAAGAGAGGACAGGAACGTGCCCCAACTCACGATAGGAGGCGTCACCCTCCCCAATAATTTGATTTTGGCTCCCATGGCAGGTGTATCGGACCTGCCTTTTCGCCTGTTATGCCATGAACAGGGGGCAGGGCTGGTGTGCATGGAGATGGTCAGCGCCAAGGCTATCCTGCACAACAACAAGAATACGGACAGCCTCATGGAGATACATCCTGAGGAGGGGTATGCCTCATTGCAGCTGTTTGGATCTGATCCGGCCATACTGGCCGAGATGGCAAAACGCATTGAGAACAAACCCCATGCTTTTCTCGATCTGAACATGGGATGTCCTGTGCCGAAGGTGGTCAACAACGGAGAGGGATCGGCGCTGATGAAAAATCCGGGACTGGTGGAGGAGATTCTGAGCAGTCTGGTAAAATCCACCTGCAAGCCGGTCACTGTCAAGATCCGCAAAGGCTTCGACGACGCCCATGTCAATGCGGTGGAGATCGCAAAGATCGCAGAGAGCTGCGGCGTGGCGGCGGTGGCTGTCCACGGACGCACCAGAGAGCAGTATTACAGCGGACAGGCTGACTGGGATATCATTGCCCGGGTGAAGGATGCGGTGAGCATTCCGGTTTTGGGAAACGGCGATGTGGACAGCCCCGAAAAGGCCAAGAAGCTGCTCGAGCAGACCGGATGCGACGGCGTTCTGATCGGCCGCGCTGCCCGGGGAAATCCTTGGATATTCAGGGAGATCAGCCGTTATCTGGAGGACGGGACACTTCTTCCCCGACCGGATAATGCGGAGAAAAAGGATATGGTCCTGCGCCATGCGGCGCTGCAGCTGCAATACAAGGGAGAATATATCGGTGTGCGGGAGATGCGCAAGCACCTCTCCTGGTACACGGCGGGTTTGCCGGGTTCCGCCCGTTTCCGCCGGCAGATCAATGCCATGACTACCATGGAGGATCTGACGGAGAGCGTGGAGCACATTTTCGTTTGACCGTCCCTGAGGGTCCTTTGAAAACATGTCACATATTTCGGCGGCGGATGCATATAATGGAGCATGGACACGATAGTTAATATATGTTATCAGAGCAATACCGTCCGGCAGGGTGCGCTGCCGAAATCAAAATCTAAGCCGGGATCAGACTGCTCCTTTGAGATTCAGGAGTTTGTGCTGACGGACTATCGGATGGTGCGGGTCACAATCAGAGAGGACGCTGCCCCGTCCCGCCGTCGTGCAGGAGGTACGCGTCTGCCATTTTTGAGGCCGATAATCCGCCTGTGGGGACGCATATGCTCCGCCGTGCAAAACCGTCGGCTGAGGCGCAGACAGAAACGGGAGCGGACACGGCTCCGGGAGGAGCTGGGAGAGGCGCTTGCCCCGCTTTTGGAGGAATCGGGGGACAATACGCTGGTGTATACAGAGAGCGTGCCGGAGGACTGTTGGGTGAGAGCGCTGCTTCCGCTGCCTGAGTTTGACGGGTATCTGGAGAAAAAATGGGTACACGGCCTGCTTTCCTGTGCAAAACATGCGCATTTTGTCGTGCTGGGCAATGCCTCCTGCCTGCAGGAGCTTCTATGCGAGCTGTCGCCCCGGATGAAGAGCCTGCTGTGGATCGCGCCGGATCTGACCTATGGAGAACAGCTGGAGGAATTTGCGGAGGAATTTTTTCAGGAATACGGACTGGCGATCGATCTGCATTTTCTGCCCGACAACGGTACCTACGGCCAGATACGGATCCGGGAGGAACGCTTCAGTGAACCTGTCAATGTGCTGGATTTTACGGGAGAAAAGTACATTCCTCTTTTTGACCCGCCGGCCGGCAGCGTCTGGCTGGATATGGGGGCTGTGCGGGAGAAGGAGCTGCGGATCGAGGTGCGCAGACTCAAATGCACTTATTTTTCGCTGAGAAAAATGTGGAGAGAGCTGCATAAGTCCTGAAAAACAGCGGCGACTCCTTGACACTGAACGATAAAACGGGTATAATACCTAAGTTAATTGAGAAGAGCGAACAAACATAAAAAGTGAAATAAAGCGAAGCAAAATCAAAATAGAGACTGACCGTCAGGAGTATGGAATCTACAAACAGAAAGGTGAAATGTGATGCAGGAGAAGAAGAATATTTTAACCTATGAGGGACTCAGGAAGTATGAAGATGAGCTGCATGAGCTGAAGGTGGTAAAACGCCAGGAGGTGGCCCAGAAGATCAAGGAAGCCAGAGAGCAGGGAGATCTCTCCGAGAATGCCGAGTACGATGCGGCGAAGGATGAACAGAGAGACATAGAAGCGAGAATCGAAGAACTGGAAAACATCCTGAAAAACGCCGAAGTCGTGGTGGAGGACGAGGTGGATCTGGACAAGATCAACGTAGGGTGCAAGGTGAGAATCCTTGACATCGAGTACAGCGAAGAGCTCGAGTACAAGATCGTCGGTTCGGCCGAGGCGGACAGTTTAAAGGGTAAGATTTCCAACGAGAGCCCTGTGGGCAGAGCGTTGCTGGGCAAACGTGTCAACGATACCGTTGAGGTGGAGACGCCCGCCGGCGTATTTGTATATAAGATATTGGAGATTCAGAGAAGCAACTAGAGTGTGCGCAGCGTCTGTCAGCGCTGACAGACACATTGGAGAAAAGAGGAAAGAGACGTGGCAGAAGAACGGCAGAATACAAAGGCACCGGCACAGGAGCAGCAGAACGCAAAGGGTTCGGCGCAGGAACAGGATATCAACCAGCTTTTGATGGTGCGCCGGGAAAAACTGGCAGCACTGCAGGAGGCGGGCAAGGATCCCTTTCAGATAACCAGATACGATGTGACACATCACAGTGCTGATATCAAGGAGCATTTTGAGGAGCTGGAGGGCAGAACTGTCCGCATAGCCGGACGCATGATGTCCAAACGCATCATGGGCAAGGCTTCCTTCTGCAATATACAGGATCTGCCCGGCAATATTCAGTCCTATGTGGCCCGGGACAGCGTGGGTGAGGAGTCTTATGCCGATTTCAAAAAATATGATGTAGGCGATATCGTCGGGATTGAGGGCGAGGTATTTAAGACGAAGACAGGTGAGATTTCCGTCCATGCCCAGCGGATCGATCTGCTCTCCAAGAGTCTGCAGATACTGCCTGAGAAATACCACGGGCTGACCAACACGGATATCCGCTATCGTCAGCGCTATACGGATCTGATCATGGATGCGGAAGTAAAGGACACCTTTGTAAAGCGCTCCAGGATCATCAGTGCCATCAGGCGTTATCTGGAGGATCAGGGATTTCTGGAGGTAGAGACCCCTATGCTGGTATCCAACGCGGGCGGCGCGGCAGCGCGGCCTTTCGAGACCCATTACAATGCGCTGGACGAGGATGTAAAGCTCCGCATCTCACTGGAGCTGTATCTCAAGAGACTGATCGTAGGCGGACTTGAGCGCGTGTTCGAGATCGGACGCGTGTTCAGAAACGAAGGGCTGGACACCAGACATAATCCTGAATTTACGCTGATGGAGCTCTATCAGGCCTACACTGATTACAATGGCATGATGGATCTGACCGAGAATATGTTTCGTTATGTGGCACAGGAGGTCTGCGGCACAACACTGATCCCTTACGCCGAAGAGATGATTGATCTGGGAAAAGCTTTTGAGCGTATGACCATGGTAGATGCGGTGAAGAAATATGCAGGTGTGGACTTTGAGCAGATTCCCGACACTGCGGCGGCCAAAAAGCTTGCGGACGAAAAGGGAGTACATTACGAGGCACGTCATGAGAAGGGTGATATCCTGAATCTCTTCTTTGAGGAATTTGTGGAGGAACATCTGATCCAGCCTGTGTTTATCATGGATCATCCGGTGGAGATTTCTCCCTTGACCAAGAGAAAGCCGGACAAGCCCGATTATGTGGAGCGCTTCGAGCTCTTTATCTATGGCCGCGAGATGTGCAACGCGTACTCGGAGCTGAACGACCCCATCGACCAGCGCCAGCGGTTCAAGGCTCAGGAGGCGGCTCTGGCAGCAGGGGACGAGGAGGCCAACACCACGGACGAAGACTTTATGAACGCGTTGGAGATTGGTATGCCGCCCACCGGTGGTATCGGATACGGCATAGACAGACTCGTAATGCTGCTTACCAATTCACCGGCAATCAGGGATGTGCTGCTGTTCCCGACGATGCGAAGTACAACCTAAAAAATCCAGTATTTATGCGGGTTTGAAGGGTGTGGGTGTAGAGCGGCAAATTATAGTTCCTAAAGATACAGCAATCGCTACAAAATAAAATATCTGTGTACCGCGGAGCTCCTATGAGAGCGTGCTTCAGAAAAGAGCACGCTTTTTTCTATGCTGTTTTTCAGCTAAGATAAACAGGTAATGATAAAGGAGGAGCCCCATACGAATGATACGGATCTATACAGTTTTCAGCCAGTTATATAAGCTGCCCCTGACAGACCGGAAATGGCTGGAGCAGGACCATGCAAGCTTCAAAGGATTGGGAGCATCCTGTCCACACTGTGGTGCGAAAAGCTGCCTGAAAGAATTCGGGTATTACGAGAGATACCTGATAGAACTGGAGTCAGGTATTTCTCGTTTAGGGAAATAAGAAAAGAGAATGTGAAACTTTTTCTGTAAATAGCTTTTGGATGGTCTTCTATGATAAAATAAAAAATCATAGGAGGCCTTTTAACATGGCAAGAGAAAAGAAACCTGTACACAGAGTACAAATGACACAAGG
>CATKXY010000023.1 GCA_949840915.1 uncultured Lachnospiraceae bacterium
TCTATCTTGGTGATATAACCGTTCTTCTCCGCAATGCCGATAAACTCCTCCGGCATCACGCGGCTGCCGTCGGGACGGAGCCAGCGCACCAACGCCTCGGCCCCCTCTATCTTGCCGGTCCTCAGACTCACCTTCGGCTGCAGATAGGCATGGAATTCACCATTCTTCAATCCTTTTAGGATATTGGAATTGATGTTCTTCACTCTCTCCTGCTCCTGTCGGAGACTCTCCGTGTAAACCTTCACCATGGTCTCCACTTTCTGTTCTTTACACTTCTTGCGCGCGGCATTGGCATTGTCCACCATTGCACCCACACTGGTATCTTCCCCCTGCACCGCATAAATTCCTGAGGCCAGCACCAGATTGGTAAGCGGAAACTCCCTATTGCAAGCCTCCGCAAAGGAAGCCGTGAACTCTCTGTAGCCTGACCGTGCTTCCTCCAGCGTCATCCCTCTCACAAGTCCTACAAAATGATCGGAACTCACCCGGCTGAAAAGTCCGCAGTCTCCGTACCGCACGGTCAGCGCATCCGCAAAGCGCTTCAGGATATCGTCCCCCATCTCGTAACCGTATGTCTCATTATAGTACTGAAAACCGGAAATATCCGTAGAAATACAGCAGAGTTCCCTGTTTCCGTAGTGCTCCAGATAATCGTTGGCGCTGATGATAAAGCGATGGTACACAGGCAGCCCTGTCAGTCTGTCATAGTTTAACTGCAGATCCATGGTCCTGCGTCTCTCGGCCTCCCGCTGCAGCATACGCCGCCTGTAAAAAATCTGGTTCGCAATCCGCACCAGCGTACCCTTCATACGCACCCAGTCCCGTTCTCTGCGCCGGTCTGAGAACACAATGCTGCCGCTGTAATCCCGCACGGAAGTCGAGAGCACCACGAAAGCCGACTTCGCCTGCTCCATCTCAAGTCCCTTCATCTTGTCTGCCCGATAGGCGATACAACCGTCAGGGTCCGTGAGCCGGCTCAAATGGCTCCACTCATAGACTCCCTCCTCCTGCATCCTCTGTGCAAACTCCGTCTTCTCCACCTGACTCCACTGATAGAGAATGCGGTTTGCGCTGTCCGTATGTTCCACACACACCATATCATCCAGATCATAAAAACCGCAGGTGCGCTCACTGATCATCTTGAGCGCGGCAGTGAGATCCGGCACATTTTCCAAAAGCTCCATGCAGAACAGCACAAGCTCCTCCTCCGTGCGGATCAGCGTGGTCTCCTCATCCACAAAATCCTCCACGCCTTCCCGGGGGATATATCCGGTCTTGGGAAGACTTCCGTCCTCGGGCACTTCCTGTATACAGAAATGTCCCTTATGTCCATCCTTCACTTTATAAAGCGCACAGTCCGCCCATTGAAACGCCACAGTATAGTCGTTCCGGCCGGGACCCGTCAGGGCGGCGCCGATACTGCACGAGATTGTCTGTCTCATCTTGTCGTCGCCGAAACGGTTGGACATAAAATGATTGACAGCCTGAAGTCTCTGCTCCAGTTCCTCTCTGTCCATATCTTCCACATAGGCCAAAAACTCGTCGCCTCCAAACCGCCCCTTCACCGCATCGGGCAGCTGACGCTCCAGCTCCTCCGCAAAGGAACGGATCACGGCGTCACCGAAGAAATGCCCGTTCACATCGTTAATCTGTTTGAAATTATCAATATCGCAGATGATCAGATATGCGGTCTGTCCTGCACAAAGCCCCGACAGGCGCTCCTCGACCCGCTTCTGTACGGCAGTATGGTTCAGCAGTCCGGTCATGGAATCCTTGTACGAGCGCTCTCTCAGCTCCTCCTCCCGCTTCCGGCGGCTGGTGATGTCAAAGAGAATGATGATCGCTCCCTCCTGCTGCCCCGCCTCATTGCGGTAAGGACAAATGCGAAACAAAATGACGACGCCTTTATGTACAATCTCCCGCTCCAGTTCCATGTTCTGAGATACACAGCGCTCCACATCCTCTCTCCAGTCGTCATATTCTGCCAGAAAGGAAATCTCGTCAAATTTTTTCCCCACATCCCGCATTGAAAGCTGTGTATGCTCACACATTAAGGGTGTCACCCGGCGCACCCGCATGTCCCCATCCAGATAAAGCGCTCCGATCTCCGCATTCGCCAGCAGATTGTCCAGATCCGGACACCTCTGCCCGCTTTCGTCTCCGCTCTGCCGAATCATCATTTCTCTATTATCTTCAACCATATTACACCTCTGTTATACTTCCTTCACCGCACTGAAATTCCAGACACGAATATTAAACTCCACCACCGGCGTATCGCAATAGATACAGGTCTTGGCCCCGAGACCCGGCAGCGGCGCACCGCAGTTGGGACAGTTTAAACCCAGTCCCAAATCCCCCAGATTCTCCACGGTATCCCTGTCCTGAATGTAGACCAGCTCCACATTGTACCTGGCCTGCTCCTTCCAATCCTTACGGCCTGACACTACCTTGCCGTTCTGTTCAACATAATGAATATATTCCACGGCGGACTGCAACACCACACTGCAGCGTCCCTTCTCTCTCCGATATTGACTGATTTCCGTTCTATGTACATGAACCCGCTGAAAGCGCTCGGCGCATCCCCCACTCTGCAGCATCCGGATCCTCATGCGCAAACCGTCCCTGAGCTCCTCCATGCCTTCCGTGAGCAATGAGGCATTGTTATCATTCACTGCGCGCAGATACGAGGTCAGCACATTCTCCGCCCGGGCCTTCACCTCATCATAATGAAACTCCGGAAAGTCCCGCATGATCCTGGGAAGATAAAGACTGGTAGCAGACGCCACCGATTTCGGCGTCCCGGCATTCTCCATCTCCAATTGCCTGATTCCCTCCACCGGATTCTCCGTGCCGAACATCAGCCGGGAATAAGAAGTCACAGTCTTATGCACTTTTCTATAGACCAGATAAATGCCGGTCCCTACAGTCAGAACCAACACAAGCACAAGGCCCAGAACAACAATAAGCCCCACCATGTCCCCATTCACTCGAATTCATCATTCCTTCCTGTGAGCCCGTTCAGAATATCCGGCCGCACATCACACAAACATCAATTCCTCTTTAACCTTAAATCGGGCAGGCGGGAAATCCCCGCCTGCCGCCGCAAGCTCAGACAGCCGTCTCTATTTTCTGTCGTTCTCGTCAAAGATATCGCCGCACTCCGGGCAGAATTTAGGAGGATTGGCCGGATCCTCCGGCTCCCATCCGCATTTATCACACTGATACATGGGCGCACCCGCGGGCTTCTTAGCCCCGCACTCTGCACAGAACTTGCCGCGGTTGTCCGTCTTGCCGCAGCTGCATACCCATCCCAGCACGGGAGGCTGCATCTGATTCTGCCCGCCCGTCCGGTTCTGCGCATCCGTTTGCGGTTGAGCGTTCCTTTGCTGATTCTGCGCATTCATACGATACAGAGCATTGGCATCCATACCGCCAGCCATATTCGCCATATTCATCCCGGCAAACGCCATCATGGGTCCGGTGCTCTCATTAGCTGCCGCGGCCCTCATTGCATCCGCCTGCGCTGCAGTCAGTGTTGCCGCAGCCATGCCGGGATTAGTCAAAACCGCCGTCCTCTGCATGTCGTTGATCATCTTCCGGTCTTCCTCGGGAATGGAAGGCGGATTCATCGTCATGCTCACCACCTGAATACCCCGGAGCTGCGTCCACTTGTCAGACAACTCCTCATTCAGAAAATCAACCAGCTCAGAGATATGGCCGGGAATCTCACTGGGACGCACACCAATCGCGCTTACCTTGGCAAGAGCCGGCTGAAGCGCCGTGAGCATCTCAGATTTCATAATGCCTGTGAGCTCGGCACGCGGAAAGCTGTCCTTTTTATTGCCCGCCACGTTTTTGTAAAACAGCAGCGGATCAATGAGCTTATAAGTATACTCGCCGTTACAGCGAAGCACGGTGTCAACATCCAAACCTATTTTATTGTCCACCACGCGGAACGGAATCGGCGTAGCCGTCCCGTAAAGGTTTCCCTTGATCTCCTTGATGTTAAAAAAGTAAACGCGCTGGTCCTTCATGGTATCGCCCGCAGCGGTAAAACGTCTCACCATAGTCTTGAAGGTATCCGTGACACTGGAGCCCAGACTGCCGGAGAAAATGCTGGGCTCCGTGGAGCTGTCAAATACAAACTCACCGGGATCCGCACTGAACTCCACAACACCGCCCTGATCCACGATGATCATGCACTGCCCCTCATTCACCGCAATGACAGATCCGTTAGAAATAATATTGTCCACACCCTTATTATTGCCGTTGGTGCGTTTCTGTCCTTTTACCATCAATACATCATCGGAGAGAGAATCACAGTAAAAATATTCTCTCCACTGGTCTGCCAGCATACTGCCCACGGCGTCCTTAGCTGCCCTAATCAATCCCATATCCGCATATCCTCCGCTATTTCCACATCCTATTTGCCCGAAAAATGACTTCCTTTTTATTCTAGCAAATTTCAGGGATTCTCTCAACTGTTTTCACAATATTCTTTAGAAAAGCTGCAGAGCCGGACGTGAATCTTCGTCTTTGCTCTGCAGCTTAAAATCAGAATCAGTGACCGGACATCAATAACGCGTTACTTCTGAGCCGCCTTTGTGGCAAAGTCTGTGTTTACCAGATCCGCGTAAGGCACCTTCTCGCCCAAAACCTTGAACTCGATCAAAATATTCTGCAGCAGATCGAAGCTCTCCTCGGCAAATACCAGATCACCCTTCCAAGTGTCCTGAGCGTGATAGCGCTCCACGATCCTGGTGAGTGTTTCTGAATCTGTCTCCTCAAACTGCGGAGCAATAACCTTTGCAATCTCCTCCGGTGTATGCTCATTGACATAATCCATTCCCTTCTGAAGTGCATCAGTAAACGCCTGAATTGTCTCCGGGTTATTCTCGATATAGCTCTTCTTAGCAGAAAAGGAAGTATATGGAACATATCCCGAATCCTCGCCCAGAGAAGCCACCACATAGCCGTCGCCCTTCTGCTCAAGCAGAGTCGCATGAGGCTCAAACTCAACCGTAAAGTCCCCCTGCCCGCCTGAGAAAGCCGCTGCGGTGGAACCGAAATCAATGCTCTGGTCGATACTTAAATCCGCTGCAGGATCAATATTGTTTTTCAGGAGAATGTACTCAAATACCATCTCCGGCATACCGCCCGCTCTGCCGCCCAGCACATTGTGACCCTTGAGCATCTCCCAGTCAAAGTCCTCGATCGGCTCCCTGGCAACCAGGAAATTTCCCGCCCGCTGCGTCAGCTGCGCAAAATTCACCACATAGTCCTCCGTGCCTCCCGCATAGGTATACACGCTGCTCTCGCAGCCCATAAAACCGATATCCGCCTCATCTGTGAGCACGGCTGTCATCGTCTTATCGGCTCCAAAACCTGTCACAAGCTCCAGCTCGATACCATTGTCTTCAAAATATCCCTCCTCAATGGCCACATACATGGGCGCATAGAAAATGGAATGAGCTACCTCATTGAGCACCACCTTGGTCTTACCGTCAGCACCCTTCCCCTTTGCTCCGCAGCCGGCAAAAGCAGCCGTCAACATGACCAGGCTAAGACTCAGCGCCAACAGTTTCATGCACTTTTTCATAACACATATTCCTCCACACAGTTTGATTCCTATGGATTTATGTTATGAGTGCATAAAAATAAGGTGCCTGTCCTGACACAGGCACCTGTTCGCAGCACTTAAAGATTGGCCTTGATCTTCTCGATCATCTCCGTATACTCTTCATCGCTCAGATATGTTTTCCCGGGATTCATCTGGAAAATGCCTCCCCACTCGTCGCCGCCCTCATATTTAGGACAAAGATGCATGTGCAGATGACAGCCCGTATCGCCGTACGCGCCATAATTGAGTTTGTCGGGATGAAAGGCCGCATGGATCGCCTTCGCCGCGCGGTTCACATCCGCAAAGAAACGGTTGCGCTCCTCCTCGCTGATGTCCACGATCTCACTCACATGATCCTTGTAAGCCACAATACATCTCCCGGGCTTCGACTGCTCCTTGAACAAAATCAGGCTGGAAACATCCAGCTCACAGATAAAGATTCCGAACTTCTCCAGAAGCTCTCCTCTCATACAGTAACCGCAATTTGCATCTTTCATTCTGTACTCCTATCCGTCCGCCTTTTTCGCGAACCCGTTATTCTCACAGGCCCAAAACCGCCGCGTCCGCTTGAGGTTATGCCGCCA
This sequence comes from uncultured Lachnospiraceae bacterium, assembly GCA_949840915.1. GTDB lineage: Bacteria > Bacillota > Clostridia > Lachnospirales > Lachnospiraceae > Acetatifactor. The sequence continues at coordinate 6,205 of CATKXY010000023.1, forward strand.
TACATCCATTTTATTCCCCGCAGTCGGATTTTGCAAGCACTTCACAGATCTATATTCACAAACTTACCGAGACGCTCCGGCTTATCATTGAGGATCAGCTCCTCCGGAAAATCCACCTCTCTTATCATCTCCAGGGCCGCCTCAAAATGACCTATGGAATAACAGATATGACTGTCGGACCCCATAAGCACCGGAACGCCGTATTTTGCACAGGTATCTAAGAGTGTCCTGATGTTCTCCCGGCCGCCCTGCCTTGCGCTCTGTGGATGCAGAGAGGCATTATTCAGTTCCAGCGCTGCCTGCTCCTCCTTTGCCGCCCGCACAAGCTCCTCGTAGTCCAGAGGATAGCGGGAGTCATCCGGATGCCCCAGAATCTTTACATAAGGATTCTGCATCGCCTTTATGGACGCCCTGGTATTTTCCCTGCGGCTTCCCGGTGTCACGCAGATCACATGCATGCTCGCTATCACATAGTCCAGCTTCTCCAGCAGTCTTTCCTCCAGATCCAGTCTGCCCTCATAATCCATGATGTCAGCCTCCGCCCCGCACAGCAGACGCAGTGTTCCGTACTGCCTTGGAATACATTTGTAATTGCCGAAATACATAGCATTGGGTCCGCCCGATAAAGCCGGTCCATGCTCGCTCAGGCCCAGAAACAGAAGGCCCGCCTTGTCGGCCGCCTCGATATTTTCTTTCAAGGTGCTGTATCCGTGGCCGCAGGATACGGTATGTGTGTGCAGATCCATACAGATTTTCATGAACTGGATGTCTCCCTCCCGGATTTCGTATCCTTTCCGGCTTTTGTATCCTTTCCGGCTTTCGTGTCCTTCTTTGCCTCTTCCTGCAGCTCCCTGTCCAACTCATCCACCATCTTCTCTATGATCTGTTTTTTCATATACACGTCAAAACTCAACAGGCATATAAAAGAAAACTTACGCAAAAATTCCTGGCTTTCCTTGGGCGCGTCCGCGAAAGTAGCCTCCGCCAGCTTGAACTTGTCTACCACATCCGCCTTCAGCCTCTCGATCTCGCCCTTCTCCATGCTGAAAGCCTCTCTGTAGACACTCTCCAGATTAAACTCTTTCCCGTTTTGAAAGAACTGCTCCGTAATAGGACGCAGCAGCGTCTGAATATCATTGATGGACATGATGCCCTTGTAATAATAAATGAAGATCAACAGCAGCACATGCTCTTTGGAATATTTTTTCTTTACGGGAGGCGGCAGCAGATCATTTTTGGCATAATTGTTGATCATAGTCTTGGTGAGGATCTTGTCCTCTCCCGGATTGCGCACCCCGCCCCGCAGCCTGCTGTCCATAAAGGTCGTCACCTGATCCATGTACAGATCAATACTCGGTATATCCGAAGGATTGATATACTTTATGCGGTCCAGACTCTCCAATATACTGTTCAGTAAATCTTCTGTATTGATAGTCAATTTGTCTCCTCCCCGGGCGCCGGCAAAGCATCCGCACCCGCAGAATATTTTCTATTAAAATACAGTATATAGTATTCAAAACTACATATCAACTGTTTTTTGAATTTTAATAAATATTTCCTATTGTCTTTTTCTATTTACTTTGCGAATGCAGTGTGATAAAATGTGCTATAGATTTGTATTGTAAGGAGTGTCACATATGAATAAAAAATTAAGAACCGAAGCGGTGGATTCGCTGTTTGACGCAGTCTTAAGCCTTCAGACCCGCGAAGAGTGCTACAGCTTTTTTGAGGATCTGTGTACGGTAAACGAACTGCTCTCCCTCTCCCAGCGGTTTGAGGTGGCCTCCATGCTGAAGGATCACAAGACTTATCTGGAAATTGCGGAGAAAACCGGAGCCTCCACTGCCACCATCAGCCGTGTAAACCGTTCTCTCAACTACGGAAATGACGGTTATGAACTGGTATTTGACCGGCTCGATAAATAATCTTTACCAAACATATCATAAAGCCGCAGCAGGTCTGATGATTCAAACCTGCTGCGGCTCTTATTATTTCTGTGATTATGTTCTGCCCACGCTAAGTTCCTGTTGGCTTTGGCTGAATTCTTATTGAACCTTTCCGGCCTCCGGGCTTCCCTGTACCGCACTGCCATTCTGAACCGCACCCGGTCTTGCTGTACCTGCACTGCTTTTTGCCGCATTGGGCTGAGCTGCATTTCTGGCCGAAGATGCGCTTCGCTCCTGAAGCTCTCTGCTCTCCGCCTCCTGCAATTCCTTCAGCGCTTCTGCAAGCGCGGCTTTCGCGGACTTTTTACTCTCCTTCACCGCCTTTGCAGACTTCGTCTTTGCCTGCCTGTCAGGAACGGACTGATGCATATTGCATCTCCCCTGGAAAATTGCATTTTCATCGATGACGATCACCGAAGTGGTGATATCTCCCAGCACCTTTGCCGTGCCGGTGAGTTCTATCTTGTCGGTTATCTCCACATTGCCCAGAATTCCTCCGCCGATCACCGCAGCGCCCGCAGTCACATTGCCGTTAATGGCGCCTGTGGCACCCACGATCAGGGTCCCTCCCACGGTCACATTGCCGTCCACGCAGCCGTCAATTCTGGCGGAACCCTGCGCTGTGAAATCACCGTCCAGACTCACCCCGTTTCCGATCAACGCTGTAAGTTTTACTTCTGTATTCTTCTTATCCAACATATGACTCCCTCCTTAACCGCTGATAGCCAACATTTCCATAGGACTGATATAACCCCCGTCCTTCATCATTTGATAACCGACTTTTTCGTGCCCTTCCCCGATCACATACAGAGCAGTCCCCCCCACCACGGAATCTCCGTTCTTCACCTGGGGCTCTCCGCCATTTCTGTAGATCGTAACATAGCCGTTGCCGTGGTCCACCTGAATACTGTGCCCGTACTCGGCATCGTCACTGACTGCCGTCACCGTGCCTCTGGCTGTAGCCACTACCATAACTCCCGTAGACGCGGTAAAAATGCAGATCGGTTTATCGTCGGTCAGTTCCTCCATGGACGCGGAGCCGTTGAGCGGAAACTCCGTCGGCAGACTCTGCTTTTCCAACTGGCCCAGCAGTTCGCTCTCGCTCTTGGTCTTCTGGCTGACCGTCTCGCTCAAAATCTGTACGGTCTCATTCAGTCCCGCGATCTCTGTCTCCAGACTCAGCTTATCTGCTGCCAGCGCGGCATTTGCCTCTTCCAGACGCTGTATCTGTGCAAGCTGCTCCTCGCTTCTGCCGGAAACCGCCTGCCAGATTTTCTCCTCATAAACGATATAACCCAGCATGACGCCGATAACTATGCAAAGCGCCACAACAAGTACCCAGAGGCTCTTTGATCTGATGCGAAACTGCTTCACACCGGCATCTGTTGCATTGGATGTAACTAGAACAACATGGCTTATTCTGTGCTTATGTTTGTCGCGTAACATGAAAAGTCACCTCCGGTAAACTTCATTATTGTACCACAGGTGACTCTCCACAGCAACATTTTCTTAATATTTTTGTAACATTCCCCCAATAAAACTTCTTTTTCTATGTCATATTTGTGGATATGACCCGTTGTTTTTTGTATGAAATGCACAAATTCTCTGAGATATGTCTACACATCCAGAGCCATATCCCCCTGGGTTATCCAGCCCTTTTTGCGCATCAGCTCGGAGATCAGCAGACTGAGCACACCGGGCAGAATAAAATGCATCAGAAGGATCAGTCCTAACGCCGCTGCCGCACTCATGCCATCCGCCCGCATGGAACCGTAGGCTGCAAACTGGCCCACAAATCCCGCGGAACCCATGCCGGAGCCCACCGGTGTGCTGGTCATACGAAAGACCGCTGCAGATACGGGTCCCAACACCGCACTGGACACAATCGCCGGCAGCCAGATCAAAGGCTTCCTCACAATGTTCGGCACCTGCAGCATGGAGGTACCGACACCCTGGGCAATCAGGCCTCCCGTCTTATTCTCCCGGTAGCTGGCCACGGCAAACCCCACCATATTACAGCAGCAGCCCACCGTTGCGGCACCCGCCGCAAGGCCGCTCAGACTCATGGAGACACCGATGGCGGCAGAGCTGATGGGCAGAGTCAGGATCATTCCCATCAGCACAGATACCACTATTCCTCCCACCACGGGATGCTGCTCCACATTGACATTGACCAGTGCACCCAGCCATCCCATGAAGGCCGTGATAGGCGGCCCCATCACAAAGCCTGCAGCCGCACCTGATAAAACCGCCGCAAAGGGCGTCACCAGAATATCCACTTTGGTCTTGCCCGCCACCAGATGTCCGATCCGGATGGCAACAATGGCCGCAATAAACGCGCCCAGAGGCTCCCCCGGCTTACCCAGCGCATAGGCCTCCATAGCCGTCACCCCCGGGAAAGCGCCGATCATGCCCGCCACCGCGGCGGACACCGTCACCAGAGGCCCTTCCTTGAACTTACATGCCACTCCCACACCGATGCCTGCGCCTGTGACAGTCTTCGCCACATTGCTGACAGCGGTCAGATAAGCGCCTGCACCGCCCCCGATAAGACTGCCAAGCTGTGCGATGATGGTTCCGATGATCAATGTGGAGAAAAGTCCCAGCGCCATCCCGCTCAAACCGTCAATAAATATTTCCTGTAGCCATCTCTTAGATTTCTCTTTCAAATTACTCAATGTTTTTCTCCTTTTGCCGTCATTCTATGTCTTGTCATCTGTATTGTCAATACATTATCACAGAATCCCGCAAAAAGCAACCGCAAATCAACATCTTTCGATAAACTCCAGCACATCCTTCCAGCGCAGCGCACCGCCAAACAGATCCAGCGCACTGCCGACAGAGACATTCAGCCTGCCATGTCCCAGCTCTCTCAAAATCCTTAGATCCTCCATACTGTGAACGCCGCCCGCATAGGTGACAGGCAGTCCTGTCCATTCTCCCAAAAGTCCTGCCAGCCCGCACTCGATTCCCTGACTCTTCCCCTCCACATCTACGGCATGGATCAAAAATTCATCACAATATGCCGACAGCTCATCCATGAGCGCGGCGCACACTCTCACTTCTGTCATCTTTTGCCAGCGGTCTGTCACGATCCTATAGCCTTCCGCCGTCTTTCGGCAGCTCAGATCCAGCACCAGATGCTCCTTTCCCACCGCTCTCACCATCTCCTGAAGTCTGTCATAGCGGATCATTCCCCCGCAGAACACATATGACGTCACGATCACATGACTGGCTCCCGCCCGCAGATATTCCTCCCCGTTCTCCGGAGTGATGCCGCCGCCGATCTGAAGTCCGCCCGGATAGGCGGCGAGCGCTCCCAACGCCTGTCTGCGGGTCGCCTCATAATACTCGCTGCCCGAACCGTTCAGGAGTATGATATGACCGCCTTTGAGACCGGCGTTTTTATATAAATTGGCAAAAAATTCCGCATCCTGCTCTGAGACAAAATTTTCTCTGGCCTGATCTCCGGCATCTCTCAGGCTTCCGCCCACAATCTGTTTTACTTTTCCATTATGAATATCGATGCATGGTCTGAATTCCATAGTTTTACCCATCCGCGCGCTGCGGCGCGCACTCTGTTCAATCGTTGAATACGCTTTTTTATTCAACAAACAACTGTCGGTCATGAATAAAAAAAAACTTCAAGTACATACTAAACACAAGCCCCGCAGTTTTGAATTTCAGGAGGCGAGAATGGAGGATATTATGAAGAAAAAAATTTTAGCTCTCGGACTTGTGATTGCCTTCATTTGTACGGCAGCAGCATGTTCCAGAGACAACCAGGGTAACAATTCCGGCAGTATGGCCGGAAATGGTACCCAGAATGAATCTTCCGGCCAGAATAACGCCGGAAATAACGGCGCAGACAGCACCAACAGTGCAGTCAACAACGCTACCAACAATCCTGCCGGCGGCGCAAACAACAATAACTCTGTTGCAGACGACGCCGGCAATGCGGTGGGCGGCGTCATTGATGATGCCGTAAACGGCGTAACCGATCTGGTGGACGACCTGGTCGGAAACGACAATAACAACACAAACAACAACACCGCAGGCAATAACGGAACCAATGGAAACGGAAGCAACACAAACGCATCCAATAGCACAAACAATAATCAGACCGGCAGCACCGGAAACAGTACTGTCGGAAGCAGCACTAACACTGCCGGCAAAACCGGAAACGGCTCTGCATCCCGATAAATTTCGTTCACACACCGGGACAACAGCCGATCTCACTTAAAGGGGAGTACCTTCTAAAAGGCCTCCCCTTTGTGGCGCTTTCAGTCTGTTTTTTTACGTTTCCCCGCAGTCTATTCCTCCATGACGGAACCCTCTCTGTACGCATCCAGGAGTTCTTCCAGATAACGTATATTCTCCTTGATGTCCACACCGATATCCGTGTCTGCCACTCGTTTCCGGCGCTGAAACGTCTCAACCTCAATCGTGTCCGAAATAATATCCGACTCTCTCTGTATGGCGGCTTCAGTGGATTCAAACAGCTCATGGGCAACCAGCCGCATACCCCTGGAATTGCATACCAGCGTATATCCGGCAATTCCCGTCTTTTTATGGTAAGCCTTGGAAAAACCGCCGTCTATGACCAACAGCCTGCCGCCGCACTTGATAGGAGATTCCCCGTGAATCTGTTCCACAGGCACATGTCCGTTGATAATATGGGCACCCTCGGGATCAAGACCGAATTCCGCCAGAATCCTGTTGACGATATCTTCCCTCTCATAAAGGGAATAATAGCTGTTCTTCCTCTCCTCATGCGTCCGGCTATCCGCAACAAAATACCGCTCAAACGTGGCCATCTTGGTCTTGCCAAAGACCGGTGAACCCGCTCCGGTCCAAATATACCAGATGATATCCTGCCCGGCCATGCGCTCCCCGCTGTCCTTGGCGTAATATCCTCTTCTGGCATAGTACTCCAAAACATCATAGAGCGCCTTCCCCGAATACTCTCTGCCGAAAATTTCCACTTTCTGGAAGCTTCCGTCCTCATTTAAGGGAACACAGCCGTGATACAGCAGATTGCCATTATAGATTTTGTACATACCGCCCTTCGCATACAGAAAACGCACATGTCTCTGCAGCTTCTCACAGCGCATAAACGCGTGCTGCAGCCGGATCATCAGCCGCGACTCCTCCTCTGACAGCTCATAGGGCCTGTGAGGATCGACTGTGGGAAAATCCACGTCCCGCATGGCATAAGTCTCGCCGCCAATCTGCACCGTTCTCTGCTCAAAATCAATTCGATCCAGCAGCAGCCTGTCCTCCATATGAAACTCCGGGTGACGCATGATAAACTGCCCCTCCAGCTTAAACTGTATCATGGCCATGGCCTTATGCATCCCGGTATCCAGGCGCAGATCCTTGGTGTTGTAATCCGTGTTGTATCTGATGGCAAATGCACTGCAGTCCGCGTCCCCATAGGTCTCCAGCACAAAGGTGGCCAGAGGCACCAGATTGATGCCATACCCCTCCTCCAGCACGGAAAGACTTCCGTACCGGGCCGACAGCCGGATGACATTCGCGATACACAGCAGGCTGCCCGCAGCAGCCCCCATCCAGACAATGTCATGATTGCCCCACTGTACGTCCACAGAGTGATAATCGCAGAGCGTGTCCATGATAATATGCGGCCCGGGTCCCCGGTCATAGATATCACCCACGATGTGCAGATGGTCTATGACCAGCCTCTGGATCAGATGGCAGAGCGCCACGATAAACTGCGGCGCTCTGCCTATGCGGATGATCGTGTGGAGAATTTCATTATAATAGGCCTCTTTGTCCTGAAGCTCCTCTTTCTCCGTGATCAGTTCCTCGATGACATAGGCAAAGTCCTCCGGCAGAGCTTTGCGCACCTTTGAGCGGGTATATTTGGAGGACACACGTTTGATGACCTGCACCAGTCTGTGCAGCGAGATCCTGTACCAATCCTCCAGATTCTCCTCCTCTTTCTCCGCAATCTCCAGCTTTTCCTCCGGGTAATAGATCAGCGTGGCCAGACTCTTCTTATCCCTGTTGCTGATAGTATTGCCAAATTCCTCGTCTATCTTTCTGCGCACGGATCCGGAGCCGTTTTTCAATACATGCTTAAACTGCTCGTACTCGCCGTGGATATCCGTGAGAAAATGTTCCGTTCCCTTGGGCAGATTCAAAATAGACTGGAGATTAATGATCTCCGTGGAAGCTGCTCCGATACTTCGGTACTGCCGCGATAAGGTTTTCAAAAACTTTAAATCCTGCCGATCCATAGACGATCCTCTCTGTCCGCTGCACGCCGTCTCCATCCGCTCTAGCCTATCACATCAGCCATATCATACATACCGGCAGGCTTACCCGCCAAAAACTTGGCCGCCTGTACGGCGCCTTTTCCGAATACCGCCTTGGAGTAGGCCGTGTGGGAGAATGTGATCACCTCGTCCGCTCCGGCGAAGATCACATCATGGTCACCCACAATGGTTCCGCCTCTCACGGCGCTGATGCCGATCTCCTTTTTGGGACGTTTCTCTCTGCGGCTGCTCCTGTCATAGACATAATCATATGCGCCGTTCAACTCGTCGTTGATGGAATCCGCAAGGGCAAGTGCGGTTCCGCTGGGCGCATCCAGCTTCAGATTATGATGCCGCTCCACGATCTCGATATCAAAGCCCGCGGGTGCAAGCACACCGGCAGCCTCTTTCAGCATTTTCAACAGCAGATTGATCCCCATGGACATGTTGGCGGACTTTAAGACCGCCACCCGGCCTGCCGCCTCCTTCACTCTGTCAAGCTGCTCCTCACTCAGACCCGTGGTACAGAGCACACAGGGAAGCTTTTTGTCCACACAGTACGCAAGCATCGCATCCACTGCGGGCGCTGCGGAAAAATCTATGAGACAATCCGCATCCACATTACACTCCGCAATATCCGTAAACACGGGATAGGGATTATGTCCGTCGTCTCTTGCGTCGATCCCCGCCACCAGCTCTGTCTCCTCATCCGCGGCGATCAGAGAGCTGATGGTCTGTCCCATCTTACCGTTACAACCATGCATAATAACTCTTATCATAACCTACTTCCCTTCTTTATCTAAATTCTGTATCTGTCAAAGAATTCCGTACTCCTTCATAGCCTTCTCCAGACGGGCTGCATTGCCCTCCTCCATCTCAGTCAGAGGCATGCGCAGAGTTCCCGCCTCCATACCCATAAGATTCAAAGCCTTCTTCACGGGAATAGGGTTCACCTCGCAGAACAGCGCATTGCACAGATCCAAGGCTGCCAGCTGCATCCTGCGGCTGCCCTCCACATCCCCGTCCAAAAACTTCTGACAGATCTCGTGAGTCTGTCTGGGAGCCACATTGGAGAGTACGGAGATGACGCCCACACCGCCAAGTGCCATAATAGGCACGATTTGATCGTCATTGCCGGAATAGATATCCACACAGCCGTGAGAGATGGCGGCAAGATGAGCGATCTGGCTGATATTGCCGCTGGCCTCCTTGACTCCCAGGATATTATCCACATCCTTGCACAGACGCACCACGGTCTCCGGAAGGATGTTACAGCCTGTACGGCTGGGTACATTATAGAGGATCACGGGAATCTTTACGGACTCGGCGATGGTCTTGAAATGTGCGTAAAGACCGTTCTGGGTCGCCTTATTGTAATAAGGCGTCACCACCAGCAGCCCGTCCGCCCCGTACTTTTCGGCTTCCGTGGAAAGATAGACAGCCGTCTCCGTACAGTTGGATCCGGTTCCCGCCACCACGGGAATTCTGCCCGCCACCTTGTCAATGCAGTATCTGACCGTCTCAAGATGCTCCTCATGGGTGAGGGTGGATGCCTCCCCGGTGGTTCCGCAGACAATGACTGCGTCCGTGCCGTTGGCGATCTGAAACTCGATGAGTTCCCCAAATTTCTCATAATTGACCGCACCATCCGCTTTCATGGGAGTCACGATCGCAACACCTGCACCTGTAAAAATTGCCATAACTCTTCCTCCTTTATGATTTGCATAGTAAATTTTACATAAGTAAATGCCGACACATAGAATGCGCCGGCAAATTTTACAATTTATCCTCTGATAGCGCACCATCCTGATCGGATGACAGTCATGCGGTTATTTGCCGCATGCCCAAGACTCGACTGTCAGGCTGTCTCCTCTTTCGGCGTGTTCCCCTTTCTTCCTTCCTCCCCTGCGCCTGCCGCATCGGAAGAAATACTCTTGAAAAACGCAACCTCTATCGTTATTACCTATCTTATTTAATCCATCATAGCATCTTCATCCGCTGCTGTCAACGGATTTCCTGCGTATTTCTATGTATATTCCCAGTATATTTCTTTGACTTTTTTAGTACTTCCCCTTGATTTTCTCAAATCTGAAGCCGTCTCTCGGACCATTTCTCAATAAACCTTAAATTTTACGGTCTCTATTTTGGAAACTTCATCCGCAAGCATACAAACCTCATCGCTCAGATTGATCCCTGTCAGGATCACATCCGTAGCTCCACGATATTCCAACAGGTTTTTCAGATCATCCTCCTGAAGGATTCCCTTCTCCACAAGTCCCAGCACCTCGTCCAGGATCAGCAGATCACATTCGCCGGTACTGAGCACTTTCTTCGCATAAGCAATACCGTTTTTGATATTACCGATCTCCTCCTGCTTGCGCGCCTCCGACAATTCCTCATAATTCTCATCGGATTTCTCAAATCGAAACAGCTTGATCTCCGGTTCCATTCTGCGCAGGAAGCCTGAGTCCTTAAGGCCTCTTCCCTTCAAAAACTGAATCAGCACCACGCTGCCTCCCGCCACTGCGGTCTGAACCGCTCTTCCCAGCGCCGCCGGAGACTTTCCTCTCCCGTCGCCGGAATAAATATAAACTCTTCCCTTTTCCATATCCTACCTCCGCAGCCTGAAGTCTGACAACTTTCTCTTCACCGGTAGTCACCTGCCCGAACAGGTCTCAGTATACCACACAATTCAGCAATTGGCAACTTTTGGTAATTTCTGGTTGTCGTCCGGTCTCTCCCGGCAGGATTGCCCGCTGGCTGTCAAGCCTCGCTGGGACACAGTGAATTGTCTGACAAAAAGGAATCCTCCTTGTCCTCCTCACCCATAAGTTCCAGCTTGCTCACGGAAACTTCAAAGGCAACACGCTTCTCCACATGTTCCTCATCCAGCTTCTTCATATATTCTCTGCTCTGAATGCGTCCCCAGATAGCGCAGCGCTCACCTACCTTAAAATTGTTGGCATAACGCGCGTTGCGTCCCCAGCAGATGCAGGGTATGTAATCGGATTTGCCGTAGGGCCGGTTTACTGCCAGCAGAAGATCTGCGATCTCTCTCCCCAGCGGCGTCTTTCTGTAGATGGGCTCTTTACAGATATACCCGTCCAGATAGATCTGATTGGTCTTTGCGCTCTCCTCGACCTCGTCCACAAACTCCACCTCTCTGGCGAAGACGGACAGCACCAGTCTGTTCTTTCTCTCCTCGTGCCGATTGTAGGAACGGAACTGCCCGTTCACGCAGATCAGCCTTCCGCTGTAATCCTCGTTTACATCCAGAAGCCTCTCGGACACCATCACCGGAATCACGTCAAAGCTCTCGCTGAGTCTCTGTACCTTCACATCGACCATGTAAAAGCCTTCTCCGAAGATTTCATGGCTGTAGGAAAATCTGCTTACCACTTCTCCCATCACCGTTACCTGATTGTTTTCAATTACCTTATCTGTCATATCAGTTCTCCCTTCTTACACCTTTTGTAACGTATTTACTATGACAATATATTTATACTATATATCACATCAAAATAACACACCTTTTCATCGCGCACCCTCGCCAAATTCCACATATTTTCGATCCTTTGACATACAATATATTGTGTCTGTCCGCCCCGAAGCCCCCAGAAAACAGCTTTTTCTTGCATCCCCCCACAAATAGTGCTATACTGTAACAGTTTGGTCGCGGGAAGATTTTTTTATCGACAGCAATCGACAAATCCACCGGTGATCCGAAATTATACACGAAATTTCACCTTTGTTTAAAATGCCGTTCACGCGGCGGAATGAGAGGAATTATGAAACAAAAAAGAGAAGACGTCAGAAACATTGCCATCATCGCCCATGTAGACCATGGAAAAACCACCCTTGTGGACGAACTGCTCAAACAAAGCGGCGTATTCCGGGAAAATCAGGAAGTGGCAGAGCGCGTCATGGACTCCAATGACATAGAGCGTGAGCGCGGCATCACCATTCTCTCCAAAAATACCGCCGTAACCTATAAAAATACGAAAATCAACATTATCGACACACCGGGACACGCGGACTTCGGCGGCGAAGTGGAGCGCGTTCTGAAAATGGTGAACGGTGTAGTCCTGGTGGTGGACGCCTTTGAGGGCGCCATGCCCCAGACCAAGTTCGTGCTGAGAAAAGCCCTGGAATTAAAGCTTCCTGTCATTGTCTGCATCAACAAGATCGACCGCCCCGAAGCAAGGCCCGACGAAGTGGTGGACGAAGTCCTGGAGCTGTTTCTGGAGCTGGACGCGGACGATTCCCAGCTGGACTGCCCCTTTGTGTTCGCCTCCGCCAAATCCGGCGTCGCATCCCTTGACGCAGCGGAGCACGGAAACAGTATGGAACCTCTGTTCGAGACCATCCTCGACTATATCCCCGCCCCTGAGGGCGATCCCGAGGCCGGCACCCAGGTGCTCATCAGTACGATTGATTATAACGAATATGTGGGACGCATCGGCGTAGGAAAAGTTGACAATGGCGTCATCCGTGTGAATCAGGACGTCATCATCTGTAATCATCACGAGCCTGACAAACAGCTGAAAGTAAAAGTCAGCAAGCTTTATGAATTTGACGGTCTGAACAAAGTGGAAGTAAAAGAAGCCTCCATCGGCTCCATTGTGGCAATCTCAGGCATTGCTGATATCCATATCGGAGATACGCTCTGCTCTCTTGAGACCCCCTCTCCCATTCCCTTTCAGAAGATCAGCGAGCCCACCATCGCCATGCAGTTCATGGTAAACGACTCTCCCCTGGCCGGACAGGAAGGAAAATTCGTAACCAGCAGACATCTGCGGGACAGGCTCTTCCGCGAGCTGAACACAGATGTGTCCCTTCGGGTGGAGGAGACCGAGCAGGCCGACAGCTTCAAAGTGTCCGGGCGGGGCGAGCTGCATCTGTCCGTACTGATCGAGAATATGCGCCGCGAGGGTTTTGAGTTTGCGGTGAGCAAAGCCGAAGTTTTGTATAAAGAAGACGAAAACGGCCATAAACTGGAACCCATGGAGCTGGCCTATATCGATGTTCCGAATGAATTTGCAGGCGCTGTCATCGAAAAACTGGGACAGAGAAAGGGAGAGCTGCGCAATATGGGCAGTATTTCCGGCGGCGTTTACACCCGCCTGGAATTCTCCATTCCTGCCAGAGGCCTCATCGGCTACCGCGGAGAATTCCTTACCGACACAAAGGGCAACGGTATCCTGAACACCGTCTTCGACGGCTATGCCCCCTACAAAGGAGAGATCCAGTACCGCCGACTCGGCTCCCTGATCGCCTTTGAGGCGGGAGAAGCCATCACATACGGTCTCTATAATGCACAGGAACGCGGCGTCCTCTTTATCGGCCCGGGCGAAAAGGTATACTCAGGCATGGTGGTCGGCCAGACCGGGCGCAGCGAAGATATCGAGATCAATGTGTGTAAGAAAAAACAATTGACCAACACCCGTTCCTCCTCCGCCGACGAAGCGCTGAGACTCACTCCGCCCAGGATTCTTTCTCTGGAACAGGCGCTGGACTTTATAGACACCGATGAACTCCTGGAGATCACGCCGGAGCATCTGCGCATCCGCAAAAAGATTCTGGATCCTACCCTGCGCAAGCGCGCCGGAATGAAAAAACAGTAAATAGCTCATGAAAAAGCATCCGAAAAGGCTCGGATGCTTTTTCATAGCTGGGCCAAAACCACGGCTGCAAACATCAGTCCGCATCCCAGAAGCTCTCTGCCCGTCAGACTCTGCTGCAGAAGAAGCTGGCCGGCCAGCACAGAAACCACCGACTCCAGACTTAAAATCATGGATGCCACCGTCGGATTCATATTCTTCTGGCCCAGGATCTGAAGCGTATAAGCCACGCCGCAGGACATAACGCCGGCATAGAGGAGCGGTACTGCCGCACCCCGAAGCGCTCCCACACTCACCTGCTCAAACAACAGCATGGGAATCCCGGACAGCACACTGCAGGTAAAAAACTGGACACAGCTGAGCGCCACACCGTTTACCAGCGGAGCAAAATGATCCACAACCAGAATATGCACCGCAAAGACCGCCGCGCACAACATCATCAGCAGATCTCCCCGGCCCACCGTAAACTGCCCGTCCATGCAGAGAAAATACAGACCCGCCACAGCAAGCAAGAGACCTGCCCACACGAACCTGCCTACCTTTTTGCCAAGAGGCAGTCCGAAGAAAGGCACCAGAACAATATACAAAGCCGTGATAAATCCGGCCTTTCCCACGGAAGTATAGCGGATGCCCTGCTGCTGCAGATTGGCCGCAATACCCAGCACTACCCCGCAGCAGATGCCGCCGGTGAGCAATGTCTTATTGCGTTCCCAGAAGCTGCCCTGCTTTTCTCTCCTGTGCAGCAAAAGACCGGGCAGCAGAACCAAACCGCCCAGAAGACTGCGGATACAGTTAAAGGTAAAGCCTCCCACATATTCCATTCCCGCGCTCTGAGCGACAAAGGCGACGCCCCAGATGACCGCCGCCGATAACAAAAAGATAGAATTCCTTTTCTTCATGGTATATAATCACTGCGCCTGTCTGATAAAGCGCACAAACTCCTCCCTCGAGAGCGGTCTGGAATAATAAAATCCCTGAATGTACTCGCACTTCATATCCGAGAACTGTTTTGCCACCTGCTCCGTCTCTATGCCTTCCACCACAATCTTCATCTGCATTTCCTTGATCATCCTCACCGTGTTGCGGACCACAATCTCCAGCCGGGGATTCTCTTCCAGATCCGTGAAGGTCTTATCCAGCTTCACGATATTCAACGGAAGAGTCGCCATCCGCCGTATATTGGAATATCCTGTCCCAAAATCATCCAGCGAAAAAGGAATACCCGCCTCCGCCAGAACACGAATATTTTCAGCCATAATATTCTGGGAATCCGCAACGGCAGTCTCCGTGATCTCCAGATTGATCTGCTCCGGGCGCACATGATACTTCTCCAAAAGCTCCAGTATTTCATTGGCCAGGTTATTCCGCATACACTGGGCAACCGACAGATTCACCTCGATATAATCCATGCCCAGCTTCTGAAACTCCTCGCTGGCAATGAAGCGGCAGACCTCCTCCAGCACAAAGGCTCCGATCTGATGAATGACGCCGTTCTTTTCCGCCACCGGAATAAAAAGCTCCGGAGATATATGCCCGTACTCCTCATCGTTGAGACGAAGAAGCGCCTCAGCAGAAGCAAAACGCTTCTCCTCCACAGAATAGATGGGCTGGTAGTATACACTCATGCCCTCGTTGGTCATGGCATTCTCGATAATATTCTCGATATCCCTGATAAGGTAGCGGCCATCGTTTAAGATCTGCTCCGCGTAGAACACCTCTCCCGATCTCTGGAATTCCTCAAATTCATTGCTGAAAGCAAAAATACTCTTGAGATCTCCCAAATCCTCCGGGCAGCGGAGGATACAGAGATTCGCCTGCAGACTGATATCCATATCCTGCATATAAATGTCCTGTGCCAGCATCCTGCAGAGTGCCTGTGCCGCATCGTCAAGCCTCTGAAAATTCTCTCTGCCCACAATCAGGCAGAATCTGCCTCTGTCCAGATAATAAGGATCCGCCTTGGGCAGTTCCGTCCGGCAGACATGCGCAATCCGCTCCGCAACCAGATTCATTAACTCCTTCGTGCTCATATAACCCAGAACATCCAGAAGAAGCCGGTAATTCAGGATATTGATCAAAAGAATCCTGATGGGACGCTTATTGTACACAGCCTGCTCCACATCCGTGGCATAGGCGGAAGGCTTTCCGAAACCGGTGGCCGAGTCTGTGCGCTCCTCCGGTTTCTGTACCATGAGAAGAATAAACAGGATGCCCACCGTATGGGCAAACATTTCTATGCGCATTCGCGGATTGGAAGTCTGAACACACAATGCCGCAACCATCAGCGGAAACACTGCCAGCATGGACAAAAACTGTCCCCTTGTAAACAGTTTGCGGCATCTCAGTGCATAAATCACACCCAATCCGATGTAAAAAGCCGCTGCCACATACAGAACCCCAAACCACGGACCTCTGACATACCGGCTGTTCTCATCAATATAAAATATCATATGGGAAAAAGGCGTGGTGAGTATCAGCTCCAGCACAAAGGCAAACGGTGCGATCAAAATCAATTGCACCCATATATTGTCTCTGAGCTTATACATATTGTCAGTGAGACATGCGAGATAGAAAACATAGACCGGCACAGACAGATTGTGCAGGATCAGATATCCCCCGTGCGCCACATATTTCTCCAATACATTGGCCCCTCCGCCATTGTCCAGATGCACCGCCAGAATATCAAAAATAACGCTGCACAAAACCACCACCAGAAGATTCCAGAAATATCTGTTTCTTCTGCCCCGCAGCAAACGGCGCGACAGGATTACTGCCGTCAGCACCACCAATATGACCAGAGAACAATAATTAAAACAGTTCAGCTTATCCATATATCTACCACCATCTTATCCCTATACGCACATTATGACACACTTTGACTAAAATAGCAATTCTTATTCAGCCGACAGCATTTTACTTAATACCCGAAAATCACTTTAAACAACAAATAAGGCGCGGCAGGAATCCCGCCACGCCTTCGATCAGTCTATATTGTAATCATAATACCCCAATTTTTACAGGAGATCAGTTTTTATGCTATTATTAAAATCCTACGCATGTACCCTTTAATGTTGCCCCACTAATATTATTTTTGCCGTTTTTGGAAGTGCAGTCCTGGATAATGGCTTTTCCGAAAGTCACCTCATAGCCGAGCGCCGAGGGAGTACCCTTCAGCGGCCAGTTATAATTCTTACCCTTATTGGAATCTGCAACACAGTTTTTCATGGTCACGACGCCGTTCTGATTGTTTCTGTCAAAACCGTTCTTAAGATTTCCAACTGCGCTGCAGCCGATCAGCTCATGGTTGAGCGGATCGAGATGCGCCTTCACACCGCTGGTCTTGTTGTCCACGCCGCCCATCTTGAAGCCGTTGCCGTCGCCTTTGATACCGTTACAGTTTCCATTGTAATTTGCCTTACAATTCACCAGCTTCACCGCGCCGTGTGCTGCATAGCAGTCCCAGCCGTCGTCGCTGTTGTACTCCGCCACACAGTTCTCGAAGTAATTACCCTCTCCGGAGTGAAGCTTCACTGCGAATCCGTCTGCATTCTCTCCCGTTGCATCCGCATTGTGGTGTGAAGTGCAGCTATAGAACTTATTGTTTGCGCCCCCGTTGGAAATCTGGAATCCGGCATCCTTGTTGTAACAGCATACCACATTTTTAAAGGTGTTGTTGGAGCCGGTGATATAAATGCCGTTGTCGGACGCATTTTTCACCGTTATATTCTGAATCGTACTTCCGTTGCCGGAGATCGTGATACCTCTTCCCGAGCTTCCGGAAGTCTGAGAAAAGTCGATAGTAGCATTGTTTTTGCCGGAGATATGTACTCCAGCGGGAAGAGAAATCTTATCTGACTTTATCGTTCCGTCAATGACGATGGTAGTTCCGCTCTTTGCGCTCTTTACAGCCGATGCAAGGCTTGTCCCGCCGTTCTTGACTACGATCTGGGTTCCGCTCGTGGAGCCGGAGGAACCGCCGGTATTGCCGGAATCACCTGTGCTGCCGGAACCGCCTGTGCTGTCAGAATTTGAGTCAACCTGAATCTTGTAGAGATTGATTCCGCTCCCTGAAGAGTAGAGATACACATAGCCTGAGGAGCCGGTGTACTTATATGTTTTCAGCGAAGCGCTGGGGGCCGCTGACATAGTTCCCAGCTGATTGCCTTTGGAATCGGCTACCACCAGAGTTCTTGTGGAGCTTCCCGAGCTTCTCAAAACCACTTTGATCGTGCTCGCTCCCGACACAGGCACCTTGACGGAACGATAGGATGTGGACCCCGCACCGCCCAGAGCCAGAGTATGCGTATAGGCTATGGAATCAACCGTCACAGACTCTGCCTTCACGTTCATCGTCTTAGAGCTTGTCGCCACCAGAGTCAATCCATCCACAGTTACATTTGAAGAAATAGTGCCGAGACTTTTAAAACCGCTGTTTTTGAAATTCCATGATACAGACGCCGCCGTTGCACTGATATGGTTGCTCAATACAAGGACAAACGCCATACAAAATGCCAATACCCCAGAAGCAGCTTTTTTCATTTTTTTGTTCAAAACGAAACCTCCTCTTAATTAAATTTTATAAAAATCTCCTGCAGTATATACCATATCACACTTTATGTGCTTCTTAAATGCACAATAATTCCAAAATTTCCCTGACGTTTTTGGCAATATTGCACTATCATGGTTTTTTCTGCCGGCTGCTGCCCGGAATTTATCCTCTATTGTGTGACTTCATCACGGAATCGGATCATTTTTTATAGTATACTCAAGAAAAACAAAAAAGAGGGTAAACATTATGTCAATACTT
This sequence comes from uncultured Lachnospiraceae bacterium, assembly GCA_949840915.1. GTDB lineage: Bacteria > Bacillota > Clostridia > Lachnospirales > Lachnospiraceae > Acetatifactor. The sequence continues at coordinate 24,860 of CATKXY010000023.1, forward strand.
ACTGTAAACAAAGAGAACTTCCATTCTGTAAAAAACAGCAGCAAACCTGTGCTTTTGGATTTCTATGCCGATTGGTGCGGTCCCTGCCGCATGGTGGCCCCCATCGTGAATGAGATTGCGGAGGAGAACCCGCAATACCTGGTCGGCAAAATTAATGTGGAGAACGAGCCGGAGCTGGCGCAAAAATTCAAAGTTCTGAGCATCCCCACACTGGCTGTCATCAAAAACGGAGAATTGATCAAAAAGGCAGCCGGCGCAAGGCAAAAGTCGGAAATTCTTGCTATGTTAAACGCCTGATTAACGCCTGATTTCTTCTACGGCAGGCTGATCCGGCATCCGGAATACAAAACACGGGCAGATTCCCATACCTGGCGGTCTGCCCGTGTTTTATGCCCAATAGCGTTCATCCATGTCCTTCTTAATGTTCCAGCATGTTCTCGATAAATATCCCATAACCTCTGGTACTGTCCTGCACCAGCACATGTGTCACCGCTCCGACGAACTTGCCGTTTTGTATGATCGGCGCGCCGCTCATACCCTGTACAATCCCTCCGGTAATTTTTAAAAGCTCCGGATCTGTGACCGTGAGTTCAATGCCCCGGTTGATATTGTCATGATCCAGATGAATACCGGTAATTTTGATGTCATAATACTTGGGCTTGCCCTCCACGGCACAGAGAATCTGAGCATCCCCCTTCACGATCTCCTGCTTCAGACCGATGGGCAGCGGCTGGTTTTCCGTAAGCTGCAGGGCCTTCTGATTGCAGCACCCGAAAATCCCTTCCGTGCCGTTATAGGTAATATCGCCCAGAATATTCTCGTCCGAATAAACAATCATGCCTGTCATCTCGCCGGGATTGCCGGAGGCTCCCTTTTGGATGGAGATGATCTCCGTGCGATAGAGCGTTCCGTCATACATTTCCATCAGAGTGCTGGTGTCCACATCGTTTATGCCATGCCCCAGCGCTCCGAAATTTCCCTCACTGTCAATATATGTCATGGTACCCACCCCCTGGGTGCTGTCCCTGACCCACACGCCGATCTTATACGCTCCATTGGAATCTCTGACAGGCTTCACCTGCAGATCAATCTCCTCTCCCCGCCGTTCTACGGTGACGATCTGCGGGTCTCCTGAACACTCCTCGATTCCCCGGATAAAACTCTCCTTATCCGAAATCGCCTCACCGTTTAATCTGAGAACATAATCCCCGGACTGCAAAATATGCTTTGCGGGAGAATGACTCTGGCCGTCCTGTCCCTGAAAGGAACCCACGCCCACCACCAGCACACCGTCCGACTCCATATAAATTCCCACAGGCACCCCCACAGGGATCAGCTCCTGATCTTCTATGACCCGGATGCCCACCTGTTTAAAGGGCAGAAAGCCAAACAGCTTTACCTCCATGGCATAATTGTCCGTGCTGCCCGTCTTGAGCGTCACCGGCTCGCTCAGATCTATCGTGACGGCGCCTTTGGGGATATTACTCTCCCCCTGGGCTCCCACACTGATCAGTTCTCCCTTTGCAGGCACTCTCAGATGAAAGGACTCCTCCTCATCCGCCCGCACATGTATCACCGAAGGGATACTGCTGTCCACAAGATAATAGCCGTACCCCGCCAAAGCCGCAAAACTCAAAAACAGAGCCGCGCACAGACTGATGCGGTAAATACGGTACCGCCGCACCTGTCTGCGCCAGTTCTGCAGAAAGATCACCGTATCGCCGCCTGCCTGTTCCTTGACTCTGTCCTTGTCCTTATCGCCATATCTCATATCTGTCCATCTCGCTTTCCCGTTGCATTTTCTGCTTCTAGTATGCGAAATTTTTACAGTTTTATTTGCGATTTTCATTATTCTGTTTTTATCCGGTTAAAGGAACCGTTGTGCCGCTTTATCGATTTTCCTGCATGTACGATTCACTTTTTCTGATCCAGCGCCTGCTCCCGCAGCTCTCTGGCATTGGACAAAGCCGCCTGAGTGAGTGTATCGCTGCCTAAGAGCCTGGCCAGCTCCGCAAGCTCTTCCTCCCCGTCCACCTGTCTGATCTCCGTTGTGGTGCGGTCGCCGGTGCTGTTCTTCTCAATGACAAAGTGAGCGTCAGCCATGGCCGCGATCTGGGGCAGATGGGTGATACAGATGACCTGATGAGCCGAGCTCACCGCATTTAACTGACCGGCAACCTTCCACGCCGTTCTGCCGCTGATGCCCACATCGATCTCGTCAAAGATCAGAGTGTCGATCTCATCCCTACCCGCCAGCACCGTCTTGATGGCCAGCATCACTCTGGATAGCTCGCCGCCGCTCGCCACCTGCCCCAAAGGCTTCAGGTGCTCCCCCTGATTGGTGGAGATCAGAAACTCCACATCGTCATAGCCCCGGGCCGTGACCGGTCCCCCCGGCCGTACAGCCGTCTCAAACTGTACCGCGGTAAAATTGAGCTGCCGCAGCGCCTGGGTAAGCTCCTGCGTCAGCCTGAGCGCATGTTCTCTGCGCACTGCTGAAAGCCCGTTGCAGGCCTCCGCCAGGGTCTGCTCTGCCGCGGAGAGTTCCCCCCGAAGCCTCTGCATATAATTGTCATAATCCGACAGCTTTTCCAAAAGCTCCTGTCTGGATTCCCCATACGCCAGAATCTCCTGAATTGAATTGCCGTATTTTCCCTTCAGACGATTGAGCGTGTTGAGTCTCTCCTCAATCCGGGCAAACTCCTCCCCGTCAAACTCACAGTCTCCGATATACTCCGCAATATCGCGGTTATAATCCGCAAGCAGGCTGTCCACCTCCGAAAGCTGAGTCTCCAGCTCCGCCAGACGCTCGTCGTACATCGTCACCGCGCTCAGCGCCCGGAGCGCCCTGCTCAGAGAAGCTCCTGCCCCGCCTTCTCCGTCAGTCCCCGAATAGCGATAGCTCTCGGCCAGGCTCTCGCTGATCTTACGGCTGTTGCTCATACGGCGGTAAAGCTGCTCCAGTTCCTCGTCCTCACCCTCCCGCAGATGAGCCTCCTCTATCTCTTTCCATTCAAACTCCGCCAGAGACTTTTCTCTCTCCCTGGCCGCCTCGTCCATGGACTCTGCCGACAGTTTCCGCTCCAGTCTGCGGCAGGTCTCATAGCCCTCCGCCACCGCCAGGGCTTTTGTCCCGCATGCCTCGCCGCAATACGCATCCAGGATCTCCATGTGCTTTTTTTTGTTCAGCAGCGACTGATGCTCATGCTGCCCGTGAATATCCAGCAGGACCTCCGCCAGCTCCTTCACCTGTCTGGCAGTCACCGTCTCTCCGTTGATCTTACAGACACTCCTGCCCGGCTGCATTCTGCGGCTGATGATGACAGAGCCGTCCTCCGGCTCAAGATCAAGCTTAGCAAGCCGCTGCACGACATCGCTGCCCTCACAGGAAAACACCAGCTCCACCAGCGCGCTCTCCGCGCCCTCCCGCAGCATGTCCTTCTCAAATTTGGCCCCAAGGGCCAGATTCACGGAACCGATCAACAGCGATTTGCCCGCTCCGGTCTCTCCGGTGAGAATATTCAGCCCCGGGGCAAACTCCACCTCCGTCTCCTGCATCAGAGCCAGATTTTTTACATGTAACCTTTGTAACATAGCACTCTCCTTCTGTACCTTCTCCAAAGCACATCTGGAATCATCCGTCCAACATTCCCTGTATTTTATGAATCAATGTCCCTGCCGCAGCCTCGGTGCGGGAGGCAACCATGATGGTGTCGTCCCCTGCGATACAGCCCAGTACCTCATCAAATTCCATGGCGTCCAGCGCGGCCGCCACCGCCATGGCCATACCGGACGCCGTCTTGATCACCACCAGATTCTGTGCCCTGTCCATGGATGCAAAGCCCTCTCTGAGCACATGGATATACCGCCGTTCCACCAAAGCCGCATTCTGGTCCTCAACGGCATACTTTTGTCTGCCATGTCCGTCCGGAACCTTGGAGAGTCTCAGCTCTCTGATATCTCTGGACACAGTGGCCTGCGTCACATGAAATCCGGCCTCCTTCAGACGATCCGCCAGCTCCTCCTGCGTTTCCACATCCTGCTTTGCTATGATCTCCACTATTTTCTGATGTCTGCTTTTCTTCATACAACTCCCCGCTGTCCGCTGAACATTCTCATCTATACGGATTCCCCTGACTTATTCGCTGAACTTTTTGTGGAGCACTTCCATAAAGCTCACCTGGTTCAGCCGCAGGAATTCCGTGATTTTTTCCGACTGGACAATACGGATCCTGTCGCCGGTACACATGGAAATCTTGTGGCTGCCGTCAAAATTGGCCTCAACCGTCTGTTTTCTCCCCTCTCTGCCCGTGGGTATCTCGATCTCGATCACATCCTCCGGGGCCAGCACGATGCTTCTGTGATTCAGGGAATGGGGACAGATGGCAGTGAGCATCAGAAGCTTTGCGCTCGGTTCCACCAGCGGCCCTCCGGCAGACAGGCTGTAACTGGAGGAGCCGGTGGGCGTGGCCACGATCATACCGTCCGCCTTGTAACGGTGCAGAAACTGTCCGTTCACATAAATATCCATCCAGAGCATCTGAATGGACCCTCTTCTGGAGATGACGATATCGTTCAGCGCCCAGCCCTCCTCCCACTGTTTACCGCAGTGGAAGGTCACTTTCCCGTTCAGCATCATGCGGGATTCCTTGGTATACTCCCCGGCTATCAGCTTATCCAGAGACTCCTCCAGATTGGACGGCTCGATCTCCGTCATATAACCCAGAGTCCCCAGGTTCACGCCGATGATGGGAATAAAAAGCTTCTTGGTCTCACGGGCAGCCTGTAGCACCGTGCCGTCCCCTCCCAGCACGATCATACAATCCACATCCGTGGGAATATTGCGTGCCTCCTCCGACAGCTCCGTGTTGTCCGCAGTCCAGTCCGACTCCTTGACCAGCAGAGTCACTCTCTGTCCCCTGCACTCCAGATACCCCTTGATCTGGTTGGTAGACCGCAGATCCTTGTCTTTATTTTTATTGGTATAGATCAGAAAATGCTTCATATGTACCTCCCCGCCGCAGCGTCTCACTACAGTTTATGCGATTGGGCCACGATCTCGTCAATCTTTTTTCCCCAGGCTTCGGTCTGCGAAATACCGCTCCCGGTCTCCGTGATCTCCTTGAGCCGGCCCTCGGCCTCATGCTCCGAAAGCTCCCGAATCTCCTCAGGAATCTCTTCCTCTCTGCGGATATGCAGCAGATATTCCAGATTGCCCTCCGGCCCTTTTATGGGCGAATGCTCCAGATGCAGCACCTCAAAGCCGATACTGTCCGCAAAATCCATGATCTTGCAGATGACCTCTCTGTGCGTTTCCGGTTCCCGGACCACGCCGTTTTTCCCTACCTTCTCCCGCCCGGCCTCAAACTGAGGTTTGATCAGACAGACCATCTCCCCGCCGGGCTTTAATAGCTCTCTCGCCGGTATCAGAATTTTAGTGAGAGAGATAAAGGAGACATCCACGCTGGCAAAGTCCAGATCGTCTGCGATATCCGCCCGGGTAAGATAGCGGAAATTGGTCTGCTCCATGCACACCACCCGCCCGTCGTTGCGAAGCTTCCAGGCCAGCTGCCCATGTCCCACATCCACCGAGTAGACCTTTGCCGCGCCGTTTTGCAGCATACAGTCCGTAAAGCCCCCCGTGGAGGCCCCGATGTCCATACAGACACAGCCCTCCAGCACAAAGCCCCACTGTTCCATGGCCTTCTCCAGCTTCAGGCCTCCCCGGCTGACATATTTGGAGCCGGCGTCCCGCACCTCCAGCGCGATCTTTTCCACATTGAAGAAGGTACCCGCCTTGTCTTCCTTCTGTCCGTTGACAAACACCTTGCCGGACATGATGATGGCCTTGGCCTTCTCTCTGGAAGGCGCATAGCCCTGATTTACCAAAATAACATCCAAACGCTCCTTCATAACTCTGTCACAGCGCCTCCGCAATACGCTTTACGATACTGGCGGCGTCCACGCCAATCTCCTCCCGCAAAAGCTCCACATTGCCGTGCTCGATATAAGCGTCCGGCAGTGCGACGCAGATGCATCCGCAGTCTGTGGGCATAATGTGATGATCATGGAGGCAGTTCAGCACCCGCTCCCCATAGCCGCCGCTGGCCACATTCTCCTCCATGGTGACGATCAGTCTGTGCCCGGCAGCCGCCTCCAGCACGGCAGCCTCATCGATAGGTTTCACAAACCGTCCGTTGATGAGACTGACGCAATGCCCCAGCTCTTTCAGACGCTCCCGTACCGTCTCCGCCGTCTTCACCATACTGCCCACCGCAAACAGTGCGATCTCAGATTCTCTGTAAATCCACTCCGCCTTCCCATACTCAATGGGAGCACGAAACTCCTTTAAACCGGAATATGCCGTTCCTCTGGGATAACGAAGCGCGATCGGCCCTTCAAACGAGACGGCAAATTTCAGCATATCAGAAAGCTCCCATTTGTTTTTCGGCGCCATCACATTCATATTGGGAATACCGCACAGATATGTAAAATCAAAGATTCCCTGATGGGTCTCCCCGTCGCTGCCTACCAGCCCCGCCCGGTCAATGGCAAAGACTACGGGCAGATTCTGTATGCAGACATCATGGAGAATCTGGTCATAGCCTCTCTGCAAAAAGGAGGAGTACACCGCCACAATGGGTCTAAGGCCTCCCGCCGCAAGTCCGGCGGCAAAGGTCACCGCATGCTCCTCTGCGATCCCCACATCAAAGAAACGCTCCGGATACATATTGTGAAAGCGCTTTAATCCCGTGCCGTCGGGCATGGCCGCGGTGATGGCCACGATCCTCTCGTCCCGCTGCCCGAGCTTACACATCACCGTGGAGAAAATATCCGTGTAATTGGCGGTGGTCCTGGGATGGGAGGGAATGCCCGTATCGATATCAAAGGGCTCTGCCCCGTGAAATCTTGCAGGGTGCCTCTCCGCGGGTCCATACCCCTTCCCCTTCTCGGTCAGCGCGTGGATCAGCACACAGCCCTTCACACGTCTGGCCTCTCGGATCACTTTCATCATCCCGTCTATGTCATGTCCGTCCACCGGCCCCAGATAGGTGATACCCATATCCTCAAAAAACATGCCCGGGATCACGAGCTGCTTAAAGCTCGATTTGGCGCGGCGGAGCTTTTTGACCATATTATCTCCGCCCCGGGTGCCGCTCAGGGCATTGTAGATCCCCTCTTTCAGATCAAGATATCCCGTGGCCGTGCGAATATTGTTCAAATACTTTGACACACCTCCCACATTCTCCGAAATAGACATATTGTTATCATTGAGGATAATGATGAAATTGGTCTCCAGCTTGGCCGCGTTATTTAACGCCTCATAGGCCATACCGCCCGTGAGGGAGCCGTCCCCGATGACGGATACCACCGTGTGCTTCTCCCCCTTGATGTCCCGGGCCTTAACCAGCCCCAGACCCGCGGAGATGGACGTGGAGCTGTGACCCGTGTCAAAGGCGTCATAATCGCTCTCACGGCGCTTGGGAAACCCGCTCATGCCGTGGAACTGGCGCAGTCCGTCGAAGCCGTCCTTTCGTCCGGTGAGAAGCTTGTGGGTGTAGGATTGGTGCCCCACATCCCATATGATCTTATCCTCCGGCAGATCCAAAGACAGATGCAGCGCCATGGTCAGCTCCACCGCACCCAGGTTGGAGCCCAGATGCCCTCCCGTGACGCTGATCTTCTGGATCAGGAACTGACGGATCTCCTGAGCCAGCGCTCTGTATTCACTCTTGTCAATCTTTTTAATATCATTTGGATTTTCTATTCTCTCAAGCAACATAGCAATCTCCCGTTTAGCTGCGTCTGTGGATCAGATATCTCACCAGCGTCTCCAGAAAGCCGTGGTCACCGGGAAGCTTTTGCAGAATACCGATCGCCTCATTGGAAAGCCTCTCCACCTCTGCTCCGGCCTGCTCCAGCCCGTGCGCAGTCACATAGGTCTGCTTGCCGTTTGCGGCGTCGCTCCCCACGGACTTACCAAGCTCTGCGCTGTCCCCCACAATATCCAGAATGTCATCCTGTATCTGAAATGCCATGCCAATGTCCATGGCGCACAGGGAAATGTCCTCCTGATGACTCAGAGTGGCCCCCGCGAGAACCGCTCCGATGATCATGGACGCCTCGATCAGTGCGCCTGTCTTATTCCAATAGATATAGTTGATCTGCTGTCCGGTGAGCGGCTCCTTCTGCTTTTCTGCCGCCATATCAGCCACCTGCCCGCCGATCATACCGCGGACACCCGCATTGGCCGCAAGCACCCCAAGCGCCCGGCTCACCCGGCGATACTGCTCAGGTGTTTCGCAGACCTCCAGAACCGACAGCGCCGTCTCATAGGCCGCATTCAGCAGCGCATCCCCTGTCAGAATCCCCATGTCATCGCCATATACCGCCCAGGTAGTCCTGCGTCCCCTGCGGTACTCATCGTTGTCCATGGCCGGCAGGTCATCATGCACCAGTGAATAAGTGTGAATCATCTCCATCGCCGCCATAAAGGGCTCGATAAACTGTGTGCCGCTGCCGCCGAACATCCGGTACGTCTCCTGCATCAGAATGGGGCGCAGACGCTTTCCGCCTGCCAGCAGACTGTAGCGCATGGCCTCTGCGATAAGCTCCTGCTCATCGCATGCGGGATGAAAAATATACCCGGCCAGCATCTCGTCGATAACGGCTGCCTTTTCCTTCATGAGCTCCCGAAAGGCCTTATCTGTGGTTTTTTCTTTCATCACGCTTCCAATTCCTCCAGTCCGCCGTCCTCCGCAAGCTTTAATACCTTTTTTTCCACTCTGTCTATCTGATCGCTGCAGCTTTTCAAAAGCTTCATGCCCTCACTGTAAGCGGCAAAGGCATCCTCCAGAGAAATGTCTTCCTCCTCCAGACGTCCGATGGTCTCCTCCAGCAAGGCAAAGTGCTCCTCCAGGGTAAGTCCCTGCTCACCCTTTTGACCGGCTGCATCCTTCCGTTCTCTCTTAACTGCCATACTCTCCTCCATCTCAGAGCCCGGACCCGGCCCTGATCTCTGTCACCTGTGCGTCAATACTGCCGTCCTGCATCCGGATCGTGAGCTGCTGTCCCGGACAGACTCCCCGCACGGAGCGGATATTTTGTCCCTTTTCATCCTCCACATAGGAAAAACCGCTCTTTAATCTGTCCAACGGCGAAAGTCCCCGTATTCTCTCGATATAGAGATCCAGCTCGTGGCGTTTCCTTCTCAATATTCGCTCCATATGCTCCTGCAGCTGTTCCTCCAGCCGAAGCCCCTCCTGTCTTCTGGCCCGGATTCTGCTCACGGGACTGCCGTATCTCAATGCCACGGCGTATCTTTCGAGACGCGTGCGCTCCTCGCCCGACTTATGCCTCATCAGCTGCAGCAGCCGTTCCCTTGCACTCTCCAGGGCTCCCAGAATCTCCCGGATATCCGTCACCGCAAGCTCAGCCGCCGCAGAGGGAGTGGGTGCCCGCAGATCCGATACAAAATCAATGATGGTCGTGTCCGTCTCATGTCCCACCGCCGAAATAACGGGAACGGAGCAGTCAAATACCGCCTGGGCGACTATCCTTTCGTTGAACCCCCACAGATCTTCGATAGATCCGCCGCCGCGGCCCACGATCATCACATCCACCCCCAGACGCTCCAGCGCCCGGATGCCCCGGACGATGCTCTCCGCCGCCGCGGCCCCCTGTACGATAGCGGGATAAAGAATAATCTGCACATAGGGATTGCGCCTGGCAGCGATCTGAATGATATCCCGCACCGCCGCCCCCGTGTCAGCCGTCACTACACCCAGAGTCCTGATATATCTCGGGATGGGCTGCTTGTACTCCGGGGCGAACATTCCGCACTCCGCAAGCTCCGCCTTCAGCTGTTCAAACTTCTCATAGAGAAGACCGGCCCCGTCCAGAACGATCTGTTTTGCGTAGAGCTGGTATTTGCCGTCCCGCTCGTACACATCCACGGAACCGCCCACCACCACCTGCTGCCCCTCGGCCAGACGAAAGGAGAGACCGGACCGCTGCGTGGCAAACATGACACAGTTTACCACGCCCTTTGCATCCTTTAACGTAAAATAAATATGTCCAGAGGAATGATATTTGCAGTTGCTGACCTCTCCTTTCACAAAGAGGGACTGCAAAAGATAGTCCTGCGTGAACATATTTTTTACATAGGCATTTAATTGTCCCACTGTATAGACATTACGAATTGCTCTCACCCGATTTCAAAATCTTTGCCAGAATCGCATTGACAAACCCGCCGGAAGCATCCGAACCATACTGCTTGGCGATAGCCACCGCCTCGTCGATGGCGACAGATCCCGGTATATCCTCATCAAGAAGAATCTCATATGCGCCGAGACGCAATACTGCCAGCTCCACCTTTCCCATGCGGGAGGTGTCCCAGCCCTCGGTATTATCATTGATAACTCTGTCCAATTCCGACAGCTTCTCCAGAATCCTGCCGCAGCGTCCGGTAATATAGTCCCCGTTCCGTCCGTCCATGACATGACCGGTATCTTCCGCAGGTATATCCTCCGTAAAAAGCTGCTTCTGTTCCTCCATCTCCTGCGCGGGATAAAACTCCGCCCGGAACAAAAGCCGGAACACCTGCTCTCTCAGCTCGTGTCGTCCCATCATAATCGTTTGTCCCTTTATTTATCCTTCTTCATGCTCACGCCTGCGATCCTGATATTGACACTCTCACAAGCCAGACCGGTCATATTCTCAATGGCGCTCTTCACCTTGTTCTGCACCTGCTGACAGGTGGCAGGAATATTGTATCCATAGTCCATCGTCACCGCCAGATCCACATTCACGCAGCCCTCCTGCACGGAGACGCGTACGCCCTTGGTCAGCTTCTTCATGCCCACTCTCGACATCAGCTCATTGGTGATGTTGCCCGCCATGGAACTCACGCCGCTCACCTCGGTAGCCGCCAGGGATGCGATCATTGCCACCACATCATCCGCGATCTGCACGGCTCCCACATTCTCGTCAGCCTTGAGCACCACAGTGTTCTGATCGATTGCCTTTTCCATTCTGTTCCCTCCGTTTCCGCCCGAACAGCCCGGGCAGCCTGAATATAGTGACTATTATACCACAGCTACCGCTCACTTGTCACCATAAAAAATGTCAGTGTAAGCTGCCTGTCATTGCTGCTGTAGACAAACGAATTGATTCCCGTCCCCGCCAGATAGTCAAAAATCTCCCGGCGGTCCAGAAGCGTCTCATACATGGTTCTGTAGCAGACTTCGTCCGCACACCGCAGCGCGATACACATGCTTCCCTGCTCCAGCCTGCGCTCCACCAGCTCCGCCAGTTTTTCCTCATCGTAATCCTCAAACAGGGCGTTCTCCCTGACATAATAGTTGTCGGCTTCCGCAGTGCATTCGGGCATGGGCTCCGACTCGTCCAGAATATGCGTCCGGATAAGCTGCTCCGTTGTGATGCACAGATAGTCATAACTGATCTCGGGCAGATTGCCCCCCGCAGTTTTCTCTCCGCTCTGATCTTTGTTCTGATCCGCAGTCTGGCCGGTGTCCGGATCCGTATCCTGATCCGCGCTCTGATAGGAGATATCCCCCCAGGTGGCGTCCACATAATAGTAATCCCCGTCCGCCCGCACCAGATTCCACGCATGTCCCTCCCCGGTGTCCCGGACTTTTCCCTGCACCAGAGCGCACTCGATGCCCATACGGTTCATCAGGTACTGGAACGCCTTGGCATAACCCTGGCAGACAGAGGCATGCCCCACAAAAACGGAATAAATATTCTGATTCTCACTGGCCTCCAGATCATATTCCGTCTCGTGGATCAACTTCTCATAGACGTATTTGATCTTTTCATAGTCGTCCGTATCCCGGGGCGCTCCCGCAAGTAGCTCATCCACCGACTGTTCGATCTGACGCCTGCGCTCCACCGCCGTATCCCAGTCCAGATTGTAAGTGCCGGTAAACTCGATGGCGACGGTCTTGAGTCCCCATGTAAACTTGGTGTAACTGTATCCTTCCACATAAAAAAGCTCCGGGTGGTCATTCAGCACACTCTGAAAAATCTTGTCCACTCTGTTTTCGTCCAGCCCGGCTTTGATGCCCTGCTCGGAAAGCTTTATCTTGTCCGTCATGGTCCCCATGGCCCGTGCCATGTCCCGGTACCAGATCTGCTCGTTCTCGTTCAGATTGGCATATGCATAAGCACTGCACTCTTCATTCAGGAGGCTGCCGTTCTCGGGAAGCTCCCACGGCACGGGTTCCTGCGCGTCCCCTGAGGACACCCCGGCATCCCCCGCAGACACCATGACTTTCGCCTGCCGTTCCAGCTCCTCCAGCAAAAGCTGTCTCTCATTTGAGTCCTGCGACACCACCTGCTCCCCGGCCTGCCACAAAAGCCATTCCGGCGAGCACCCTGAGGCGCCGATTACCGCGCAGATCATAAAGACTGCCATCGATATGCTTTTGTAACAAATATTTCCGGGTTCGCGTTTTCCCATACGTTATCTGCATTCCCTCCATGTGTTAATTTTTGGCAAATTCCGTGAGCACCAGTCCCTCGTTCCTGTCCAGGGTCATGCCCACGCTCCAGGAATTGATGAAAAGCAATAGCGGATTCCCCTTCATATCCCTGACCTTTTTCATGTCGGAGGTTCCCACCAGTCTGCCCACGTCGATCTCATCCTTGTTTGCGATCCAGCGGATATGCTCATAGGGCAGATTCTCCAGACGGATCTCCACAT
>CATKXY010000024.1 GCA_949840915.1 uncultured Lachnospiraceae bacterium
TCTTTTTCCCATAAAAAATCTGTCCTTTCTGTTATTTCAATCCACACTCCCGCACGGGGAGTGACAGCAAATATAGACAATAACTATACCATATTTTTGTCTATATTTAATAAAATAAATAAACATTACTACTTCTGTAACTGAAACTCACGCACTGATAATAAGAATCAGCAGAAATCAGTGCTTCTTATCCTTTACTTTTTAGTGCGAACCAACCACACATTTTATGTGTGGTTCCAATTCGCACTATAGAATAAGCACTCCTTCCTGATCAAATGTCTGCTTTGCACCGTAGTGTTCTATCTTACTTTTATACTGATTTCCCAGATAATAAAACCGCAGGCTATCTTTTGTCTCATCAATAATTTCAAGTAACTGTGCTTTAAGCAGCTTGCATTGACTGGCATCCAGAATACACTCGAATACGGAATTCTGAACTCGTTGTCCATGATTTACACACTGCTTCGCCACTTTACGCAGGCGGGCTTTCCCCTTACTGTCTTCCGTATTCACATCATAGGTAATTAATACAAGCAATATTTCTTCCTCACTTCCACATAAACGGCGGATAACCATCCATGTCTCCCCGCAAATATCTGGCGAGCAGCAATGCCTGAACATGCGGCACCAGACCCCAGCATATTTTTTCCTGTAAATAAGGATGTGTGATCTGCTCCCGTTTGTGTTCCTGCCAGGCAGTGATAAATTTTTTCCGGCCATCCTCCGTAAATTCTACGGCACCGCTCTCTGACCTTTGAAAATGCTCCTTTCTGATCTGTCTGCTATTGATGAGCGTTAATACAAACCGATCTACCAGAACAGCCCGCATTTCTTCCATTAAATCAAGTGCCAGAGATTTTCTTCCCGGTCGGTCCCTGTGCATGAATCCCACATAAGAATCCAATCCAACACCTTCCAATGCATATGCGCAGTCGTTTGCCAGCAATGTATAACCAAAGGATAACATTGCATTTACATTATCCAAAGGCGGCCGCTTATTTCTTCCGCTGAATGGAAAATCATCCTTCTGATTCAAAATCAAGGTGTCAAAAATTCCAAAGTAGAGAGAGGCACATTCTCCTTCCAGTCCCCGCAACGAGTCCAGATTCTCTTCTTCCTTTATTTTATCCATGGCATGTATCAAGTGTTGAATTACTTCTCTGCAGCGCTCTGTATCCACCTGAAGGGAATGGTCGCGCAAAGTTCTGTCAATGCTCCACCTGCAATTAAATACCTTTCCCAGCATAAGATTACGAGCGATCATGCAACTGGCTTCCTTCTGATCAGATATTCGATACTGCTGCTTTCTCAAAAGAACATTTCCCTGATTTTCTCCAACCACCCTGCATAAAAATTTTCCAAACGGACTAAAAAAAGTAAGATTGATGCCTCTCTTGGCACATGCCCCCATGAAAGCAGGAGTCGCGCCATTATAGGTAAAGCAGACTATACTCTCCAATGTGTGCAGAGGAAATTGTCCCGCTTTCTGTTTTGCAATCTCGACACACACAGTTTCTCCTTCCAGAGACAAATAAGCATTCTCAGTGGTAATGAACAATGTATTTAGCAACTTACGCATACTATTCCTCCAGAAGCCTGTCCTTGATGTAAGAGCCGACTGATTTTGCCCTGCCCAGCCTCGGCACGCAGATTTCTTTTAAAGAACAGGCATTGCAACCCTTATGGGGCTTTACCTTTGGTGTGTAGCCCTTCTTCCACAAATCGTGCATTTCTTCGGCAATATCAGACACTCTTGCCCTCAAAGCATCCGTAAACTCCACACTTTTTCTTCTATGATTCTCTCCGTAAAACAAGCTCCCGCCAGGTATATGACACATCAGCATCTCTTCCAGACAGACAGCCTGACCACACAATTGCAGTTCATCCGCCTCATTCGTCTTTGGCAGTCCTTTTTTATATTCGATCGGATAGGGCTCCCACAATCCTTCATAAGAGAATAAGGGAACTCCCCGTTCAGACTTATGAAACTCCACTACATCACAAATACCGGACATACCAAGCCTTGCTGATTTGATATTCAAACCTCTCGTAATCAGAATATCTCCTCTTTTTTCTATTCGGTCCTTATTATGTGCCACAGTATGAAACAAACGTCCATCCGTTGTTCTCTCATTTTCGGCCCATTGCTGCTCAATATGAATCAAGGCCCATTGTCTCCTGCAATACGCAAAATGCTGCAGCCCCGAAAGCATTAAGTAATCGTCCTCCTGATACATCCTTAAATTCCTTCCATAATTTCCGGCTCTAACTCAGGAAGAGATTCTAAGCTGATCAGATAATCGTCAAGAGATCTGGGAACAAAAACGCCGTCCTTCAAAGTTATCTTCAGGGAATCATGTACTTTTGCAGCAGAATATTGTCCGATTTTATTATTATGTTTCCACCAGTATACGGAAACCACTTCCATACTGCCATCCGGTCTTGCTGCCGACGCATCATTAATAAAAAGTGTGCGAAGCGCCTCCTGCAGCAATTCAGCATCTTCCTCTGAAAATCCTGTTTTTTCTGCCAATTGTACATTTATGGAACCCTTGATTCTATACAATCCAAATTCTACAAAGTGCTTTGTTCCCATGGTATCGGAACTCTTGCCCTCCGCCGGTTCTCCGTTTACACTCTTTGTAATCTGCATACTGTTAATATCTACGGGAGAACAGCTCATTGCCTGATGGATAGAAACCGGTCCTCTGACTCCCACCGAAACGCCGTCCTTTTTGTCTTTGCCCTTAAATGCAAATACCTGTCCAAAGGTACGCACATCGATCCATTTCTCACATGCCTTTTGGGCATAGTCATCTTTGGACTGATAGGAGGTAATATTTTCCGCCGCCCTTTCACTCAGGGATGAGCAGCCGTCATCACTGCGCTCAGCCGACTGCACGAAAACAGACTCTCCCATATCCTGCAAACGGTTTCTGATCTTCCTTTTGATACATACATCAGATATTTCTCCCTGCCCTGTATAAGTGGTTCTGGGGCGGTTCCCGTTGAGAGGATCGCCGTTCGGATTTGCGTTTACCACCTTAACCAATACTGTAAAATCAATCTTATTCTGCAAGCTGCTCATGCTCCTATACCTCCTTTGTCTCTTCCTTAATCTCTTCTCCGGTTTGCTTTTGGGACTGGTTTAATTCGGCTCTTTGCAGGTAATAGCCTAAAAGGTATGTCTCCTTCAGCTCCTGATTCATGACTTTTTCATCCTGATCGTCAAACAGAAGGACTATCTCACTGATCAATTTCCGGTAATGTTCTCTCGCTCCCGGCTTCAGTTTCTGGAAATACGGAATCAGCAATCCCTCCAATATTTTCCATGTCTGCATCGGATGGTTTACATATGCCGACTGAAGCCGAATTGCATTGGGATCCCTCGATTCTTCTCTGTCATATGTCATTCGTTCCACCTTTTCACAGACCGCCAGAAGTCTTCCAAACAAATAACTTCTGTCATGATTTTCTAAATTTAATTTCATATCATCTCTTCCTTCCTGCCTTTCAGCATTTTTTTCGTAGTAATACTTACTGATCAATGCGCACGATACAGACAGCACACGTTCCCTGTTTCCCCTGGAATACGCCATGGGAGTAGATGCCCGGACCGTCAGTGCACGGACTATATCATATGGTACGGGCTGCTGCTCCAGCATACATTTTACCAGTCTTTGTGTCTGATCCTTCAGCACCTTGTCATCTACATCAATAAATTTGCCTTTTTCCCGCCCGAAAGCACATTCTACAATCTGCCTGAAAACCGGCGTCTCAACGGAATAATAGGGATGACGGTCTGAAGTAAATTTCAGAAAAAACCAATTGCAGCTTTCCCCCCAGTAAAGTACACGCTCCAGAAAATCCGATGCCGCCAGTTCATGATAATAGGTTATGGATAATCTTCCTGTGGTCGCCGCATCCAAGCCCATCACAATAATAGAATCCGTCTCATTAAACTGATCCCGATAGCCCTGAAAAGTTTTGATCAGCCTGTTTCGATAAGACACCGGTGTATTCTGCACCTCCTCTTCCGTCAGACCAAACCCGCTGAATATACTCGGCGTCTTCTTGCCCCGGGGGTTCCAGCATATAAAGATTCTCTTATCCTGGCTGCCCGCATAAACACCCTGTGTTTTGGCAAGCCATGTCAAGGCACTATGCATCTTCTGGGATGCTTCATAACTCAGTGCATACGCCTGTTCTGCATTTTGGAATCTCCCCCGGTAAGTATAACCTTGTCCGTCATTGGCAGATATCAGCTTTGCCCCGTAATCAGACGCCACGATTCCTTTTGGGTGATTTTCGGAAATAGTCGCTGCCTCTCCCGTAAAATAGCAGATATCCGTCCTACCCTGCTGTCCCTTCAGATAATAATCTGTATAGGCCTGTATCAGTGATGCGTCCTCCCATGTGCCGCCAAGCCCGGATTCCTCACCCATGACCCGAAATCTGACCATTGCTTTTTCATACGGCTGACCGCTGATTTTCTTCGGTTCAAAAATACCGTCTTCTCCCAATTCTATCAAACCGGCACTGACTAAATCCGTAATCACTGTCTGTTGTGACAGATAATCATAAACTGCCTGCACCTTCGGATGGGTATATTCCGACATGACCCATTTCTCCAAATTAGACAGATAGGTGTGAAATTTTTCTTCCGCACTTTTTCTTTCTTTATTGCCCGCACAGTGATGAGAAAAATCGCCAGCCAGATAAGAGAGCGTGTCACAAAGGGGATGAGGCGCTATGCCCGAGCTTCTTCCCGCGGAAGCCTCCGTCACCGGAATGAGCGTCGGCGCATCCTCCTTATGAATGATCATCGCATTCCGAAAGATACCTTCCCCATTTAATATAATTTCTATCTGAGCATTGGCTTCTCTATGCGCGATAGGCATGATCGGCGTATCGGCACAGGCTCTTTTTCCTATATTATTTTCATAAGTCTCAACAAGCCGGTTCATCCATGACATCTGTCACATCACCCCTTCCTCATTTGTGATAGAAAAGTTACCCGACCCCTCGCCAAACTTTTTCATCTCCATCTCTCTAACCGGCCTGTGAATACATTCCCAAGGCGGCAGAAAAGAAATAATTCCGTCCCGCATCACAGCCTGCCAAAGACGCACACACATTTTTCCCCTGGTCTCTTCGGAATAGGCCTCATCCGCATAAGTTATCCCATGATACATCATGCCAAAACTCAGTTCCATAGAATGATCCAGGCCATCCGGGCGGTCATAAAACCCCGGCCCCTCCCCAAAGACACAGGGCCTTACATACCCCTGGCATTCTCTGGTTCCAAGAAAGATATCTCTTCTCCCCCCTCGCTCAATCATTCGTTTTGCAATATTATGATGCTTATTATCATTGCGGTCCTGATCCAACTCAGGACGGTTTTCA
This sequence comes from uncultured Lachnospiraceae bacterium, assembly GCA_949840915.1. GTDB lineage: Bacteria > Bacillota > Clostridia > Lachnospirales > Lachnospiraceae > Acetatifactor. The sequence continues at coordinate 5,407 of CATKXY010000024.1, forward strand.
TTCCAGATAAAATGTGCCCTCACCTGATACCGGCACTTTTTCAGGTATGTATAGTATGACAGATCATTTTTGTCGCTGTGATACTTGATAGGGCACACTCCTTTCGTCTCGGTCTGAATAGGATTCATGACGCGCACCTCGTCTATGATCCAAATCAGCGTCGGTTTCCAGTATATGCTCTGCAAAATACCCTTTAGTGCCTCATATGTCGGCACCTGATAAGTAAATTTTTCACCTCCTGCACGGGTAACGGGATCCGCAAACAATCCATATTCCCCCACAACTTCAAATTCCACGGAATTTCTGTGTTTCATCGCACTCCTACCTCCTGTATATCCGGCTACAGGACATAATGTCCTGCCGCCTGCTCATCCATTACGGTCACACCGAATTGTCCGTCATATGCCTGACTGTCCAGCAGCAATACGCTTCCATCCAGAATGCTGTAAAGCAGTCCGGCCTGATCCAGTTTTTGCTTTTGCCAGTCATAAAGGCTTACCGTATACTTCTGAGCCTGCCGAAGCATCTCCCGGCACTTTTCCGGTTGAAAACTGCTGCCCGCCATTTCCTGAAGCTCTCTCATCACCTCCCGGCCTCCTCCGTATGGCGTTATCACGTCTATGGTGTTCTCATCAAATACACGGAATGCCTTACCCGCTGTCTTAAAGGGCTGATGCAAAATAAACTTCTCGGTTTCTTTTGCCCATGGATTACTGTTAGACAACAGATCCGCCAGATAAAACCTAGTATGACAGTATTCTATCGGATATCTGATCTCTCTTTCAGTCGCCTCAAAAAGATATCGGTAAAATCCGCGAACGGCCTGCTCTCCGATCAGCGGCTCCCCTGTATCCTTTAGATTCTCCAGCACATTCCGGGTACAGAGCTGTGCATTTCTGATATCTTTCAGCATATCCAGGTTTTCATCCTTTAAGCTGATCAGATACACATTCCCCTTTTGTCCGTATTCATAACTGCGGTTGCATCTCCCCGCCGCCTGAGACAAATTATCGATTCCTGCCAAAATACGCACGACACAGGAGAAAGAAATATCCACTCCCGCCTCGATCAACTGCGTCGAAATACAGATACATTTTCGTACGGTGTTATTCTCCCGGGGTTTCTGCCGTAATTCGGATAAGCTTTCCCTCAGCCTGTCCAATACTTCTGTCCTGTGTGCCTGACACATTGCCGTGGAAAGATGAAATAGTTCCCACTGTTCGTATTCGGACTGCTCCAAAAGCTTTTCACTCAGCTTTCTCGCCTCCGCTTTTGTATTGCAAATCACAAGAAGAGAAGTATGCAAATTCATTTGCTCCGCACAAAATGCAGCACATTCATCCCAGTCCATCCCTTGAGGTGTTACTCTGCTTTGGATATCAGCCCGTTCAAACACATGCCACTGCTCCCGATTCAAGCAGACCAGATCCGGAGCTTCGGCGGACAGCAGCGGCCACTCTAATTCATCAAAGCAAGGCTGAGTAGCCGTTGACAGCACAATGGTCGCGTTACAATACCTCTGCAGAAAGTTCATCGCCATATTGAACATGACGGTTGCCTTTCTCGGCAGAGACTGCACTTCATCTATGACGATCACACTGTCGCACAATGCCTGCATTCTTCCGACGGAAGACAACTGATGAGCAAAAAGAATGTTCAGCAGCTGCACCATTGTGGAAACTACAATCGGATAATTCCAGCTCTCTCCTAAAAATTCATACTTATCTGCCTCCTCCCCGGAATCCTTTTCCTGTATTACATTGGAATGATGCTCCAAAACTTCCCTGGCGTCCGGTAAATAATCCCGTATTACCTTTACATTCTGATCCAGCACACTCAACAGCGGGATGATAAATATAATTCTTTTTTTATGATACTTTTCGGCATGGGCCAGCGCATAGCGCAGCGTACAAAGCGTCTTACCTGCTCCTGTTGGTACGCTCAGCCGATAAATCCCCGGGAGTCTCTCCGCCGCCGAAAGACACTGCCAGGAAATATCCCTTCTGACCTGATTTAATAGTGTAGAGGCATCCAGACCGGACAGCTTATCCTCAAAAAAATCCCTGCGTCTTTTCCACCCCGTCTCCTGTACCTGACGAAATGTCTCCTGACCCGAATACCGGCTCATAAATTCACCGGTGTCTCTGCGATCCCCATAAACAACAGCCGAGAGCGTCAGTCTGATAAGCATACTTACCTGAAAGAACACTTTGCTTGGACCTGTTCCATATGTTGCTTTTGCTTCTGTGAAAAATGCTTCCACTTCCGACACTGCCTTTTTAAATTCTTCTTCTATGTAAGTTTCCTCAACAACCTGTCCAAAAAAGTTTGCAACCGCTTCCTCATAACACAATTCTTTTTTATCGGTCTGCAAGCGATGAAGAAACCCGTTTTTGCCTTCCAGATCCACACAATCAAACAGACCGTGATGAGAACCCACTGCATACCCGATTATCTCGCATGTAAGCATCTCCCACGGCGAAGAAGTATCCGTGTGATGCTTCTCCAAAAGCCAGATCACACCCGCAAAGGTATGATTGACGCTTCCCCGTCTTACATCTTTTCCCTGATAAGCGGCATCCAGGTATTCTGCAAACTCTGCCTTAGCTTTGCCCATGTCATGTATTAATCCTGCCAGACGGACCATATGGAAAAATCTTGCGCTTCCGATACATGCCGCAGCATATTCCGCAGTCTGAAAACAATGCTCCTTTAAGCTTTGCTCTATTCTCACCCCGTCTGCATCCGTCAAATGCGCTGCTAAAGTCGATAAATTCATAAAATCTCCTCAATATATTTCTATTCATCTGTACTAATCGGTTTGTATGATAACTTCCTTAAATTATCTTTATCAATCTCTATATATCGACTAAATATTACCATACTATTTTTAAACGTGCAATAATTCTCTTTATTTCACGAAAAGCATTTCAAAAAACGAATAATTCTGTTATAATAATCAAAAGCTTATGAATACTCATAGCGTTGTTGTCATTATTGATTTATCCAATAATGTGGATTGAAATGTGAATTAAAGTAAATTAGGTCGCATAGAGAGGCTCCCGGCACATTTAGGTACCGGGAGCCTCTCTATGCGGTATCTCAAATTATAAAAGTCTTTCTCTCCCCTCCAAACCGACACCTTACGCCATTTATCGACATATAATATGAATAAACCTATTCAGAAATCTAAACAGGATATATCCCATCTGTTAAAGGAGTGCCATGTCTAAAGAAGCAGAATGGAACAAACGGATCAACATCGGAGTTGATTCTATCGATAAAGCACACCGGAAGCTCTTTTTAATCGTGCGCAGGCTGATGCAGTTGAGCAAAGACGAAAATAACGGGCAATGGGCATGTGCCGAAGGAATTAAATTTTTTAAAAACTATGCCATAGAACACTTTACCGACGAGGAAACCTATATGAAATCCATCGGTTACGAAGGATACGAAATGCACAAGCGCCTGCATGACGACATGCGGTTTAAAACACTGCCGGCACTGGAAAAAGACCTTAACGAATCAAACTATTCTCAGGAATCTATTCACCATTTTCTCGGTATCTGTCTTGGATGGCTGACCGCCCACATTTTAATTGAAGACCGCGCCATTACAGGTAAAATTCCGAATAGATGGAAAACAGACAACGCCGGTGCAGAAATGGATGCCCTGGAAAACGCTTTGACTGCCACAATACGGGAAATATTCAGATTACAGACGGAAATTGTAAGCGAACACTACAGCGGAGAAGACTTCGGGAACAGTCTGATCGTCCGATTGACCTATTGCTCAAAAGACCGGAACAGGGTACAGATTTTTATGGTTCTGGAAGAAAGTCTGGTATTGAGCGCCGTCAGCGCTATGCTGGGTATGCCGCTTACAAAAATGGATAATCTGGTAATGAACGCAGGTAAAGAGCTTTCCTTACGGATTGTGGAACATCTTGGCGTGCATTGCCGACTGTCTTCACATTATCAATTGGAAAGCAGCCATATCATGACGATAGTACAGTTCAGAAAAACATTTTATCTTGAGATTTTTGATTATAGCTTACTATTAAATACCGGACATGGATATCTGGCCTTTTGCGTCAAACTGGAATGAACCGGCAGGCTGTGACAAGCCGCAAGAGTTGTTACAGCCTATTTCCTTTTTTTCTCTCCATCAACTTGCAATAAACAATTGCCACCAACGTACTGATAAACGTCGCCGCGATGGCGGGCGCAATGATTCCCGCCGGATTCACGCTGCCGTACTGCTGCCTGTATGCGATCATATTGACCGGTATCAACTGCAACGACGAAATATTCAAAATAAGAAATGTACACATTTCATTACTGGCGACACGTTCCCGCTTCTCTCCTGCCGCCCTGCCATCACTCAAATACGCCGGATTTCCCCGCTCCTCCTCCAGCCTGCTAAGCTCCTCCATCGCCTTCAGCCCTGCGGGCGTACATGCCCATCCCAGCCCAAGAATATTAGCGATCACATTGGTGGCTATGTATTCTCTTGCCGGATGCTTTTTCGGAATCTTGGGAAACATAAAGTCCAAAAAGGGACTGATTCCTCCGGTCATCTTCTGAATCAGTCCCGCCTCTTTTGCAATTTCCATCAATCCCATCCACAGCGCTACCACCCCTGCCATGGTAATGCACAGAGAGATCGCCTCTCCCGCACTCTGCAGCGCCGCGTTTGTCACAGCTTCCATATTTCCCGTACACGCGGCATAGATCACTCCCAGCATGATCATAAATGCCCAGATATAATTCAGCATATTCCTCTCACAGCTCCACCGGAGCTTCCGCAATTATCTATTCATAAGATTATATGTACGGTGTATAGATAAAAGACGCCAAAACAAATACTCAGCCTCGGCCTTACGCCAATTACATGAACTCCCTCATGATGTCGGCGACATGCTCCAGCCTCCTGGCTCTATACGCATTGCTGCCTGCAAACAAAAGCGCGTCGTCCACCCTGCCCTCGGCCGCGTTTACCAGTGCTTCCGTGATGCAATAAGGCGTCTCTGCCGGCTTGCAGGTGCTGACACAGAGATGACATTTCCCGTGGGGGATTCTTCCCTCCTTTGTCCGCTCCAGAAAAGCATTGCGAATGGCCCGTCCAGGCATACCCACCGGACTTTTCACCAGCGTGATATCGGATTCCTCCGCGCGGATATATGCCTGTTTATAGGCATCGGGGGCATCGCATTCATAAGTAGTCACAAAACGGGTAGCCATCTGCACTCCGTCTGCCCCCAGCGCCATCATATGCTCCGCATCCTCTCTGGCATAAACACCGCCTGCCACAGCCACAGGGATCTCCGTCTGCCTCTCCTCTGCGCGCTCTTTTACAAAAGCGATGGTTCTGCGAATCTCCTCATCATAATCCGACTCGCCGGAGAGATACCGATCCAGCTCATCCGTGGAAAATCCCAGATGTCCGCCCGCTTTCGGCCCCTCGATCACCACCAGATCAGGCAGCCTGTCGAACTTCTTGATCCAGTATTTAAATATAACCTCCGCCGCTTTCCGGCTGGACACGATGGGCGCGATCTTCGTCCGGCTTCCCTCTGTCAAAGCAGGCAGATTCATGGGCAGTCCCGCCCCGGAAATGATCAGATCCGCGCCCGCCTGTACTGCAGCCCGCACATAATCCTCATAGCCTCTGGTAGCCACCATGATATTTACACCGATAATGCCTCCTGGAGCCAGCTCTCTGGCCTTTTGAAGCTCCGCAGCAATGGCTTTCAGATTCGTCCCGATGGGATCCTCATGGAATCCCTTCTCCTTAAAACCGATCTGGGCAGTGGAAATGATGCCGATACCTCCGCAAGCCGCCACTGCTCCCGCCAGTCCGTGCAGGCTGATGCCCACCCCCATACCGCCTTGTATCACGGGTATGGCCGCTGTCAGATCACCTATTTTCAATTCCTTCAACTGTCCTGATCTTTCGGATTCCATATATGCCGCCTCCTATATTATTTGAATTTCAAATTCTTTGATATTCAAAGTATATCACAACCATTTTGTATGTCAAGCTTTTCTATCAAACCATATTTGAACAACCCTCAAGTATGCAGTGCTTGGCACTGCTTTACATCGAAAAACCGTTATGCTAATATAAATGTATGAATGCGTAACCGCCGTCAGGCAGGAGGTATATAAATTACAAATGAACCAAAGATACGAAAAGACACTGGCCCGGATCATGCTGATTCTTCTCCTGTTAAGTCTGCTTCCAATCATGTATCTGGGCAGATACAATCATCCCACCGGAGACGATTATTATTACGGAGTGACTACTTATCATGAACGTCTCAACGGGGGAAATATTTTCCGTATTTTGACGGAGGCCGCCCGGGGAGTCTCTCTGGAGTACAGACAATGGCAGGGTACTTATTCGGCCATGTTTTTCATGTATCTTCCGCCAAACATATGGGGAGACTGGGCATATCGGACAGTGACGACAGTCATGCTGCTGTCGCTGACGGGCAGCATTTTCTACTGCTTGAAGCCTCTGATCTGCACCTTGGGAAAAGGTACCGTACACATGTGGATCGCCGTTTCCTCCGCGGCGGCACTGCTCTGTGTGGAGACCGTTCCCTCTCAGGGCGAAACCTTCTTCTGGTATAACGGTTCCATGTATTACACGGGATTCTTTTCGCTGAGTCTGATTTTTCTGGGACTTATGCTGCGCGAGCTGACTGAACAGAAAAAATATCGCCTTGTACTGCTGGTCGCGCTGGCTTTATTTTTAGCCGGGGGAAATTATGTCTCCCTGCTGCCTCTAATGATTCTGACAATCTTTCTCACATTTTTCCTGCTGGCAGCCAAAATGCGCAGACCTGCACTGGAGGCGGGCATTATCTGCATTGTGCTTTTGTGCGCCTTTGCGTTCAACGCCCTGGCTCCGGGTAACTCCGTGCGCCAGAGCGGTATGTGGAAGATTCCCGCCTGGAAAGCCGTGCTGAAATCTCTGCTGCAGGGTGCTATGTATCTGCGCTCCTGGATTCACCTGTGGTGGCTGGCTGCCGCCCTGTGTCTGACTCCGGTATTCTGGAAAAGCTATCAAACCTCAGCTCTGAAGTTTCGCTCTCCTCTTTTAGCGGCAGCATTTGCCTATGGGGTATTCTGCTCTATGTCCTGCCCTCTCTTCTACACAATGAATTCTACCGGACCTGCCAGAGCAGTGTCCATTATATATTATGGTTTTATTCTCTGCACCCTGTTTATTTATTACTATTTATTGGGAGCGTTTTACCGAATGACCCGCACAAAAGGTATGCCTGCCGGACGCATTTTCCCCGCACTCGGAATTGCCGCTATTGCAATTGTGATAATTCTGCAGACAGCATACAACGATATCGTTCCCTGTACGACTGCCAAGGCTGTCACACTTCTCCTGAATGGCGAGGCCAAAGCCTACGAGGAGGAATATCAAAAGCGGATGCAGGTGTTAAAAGATCCGGCTATAACCAAGGTAGAGTTCGCCCCCTATATACATCAGCCTGATATGCTGTATGTGGGAGACCTTTCCTCCGACAGCCAGGATCCTACCAACCGGAAGACCGCCGCATATTTCAAAAAGGAAAGTATTGCCATCCTCTATGAATAATCATCTTAAAATCGAGCACACTATCCCTGTAAAAAAATATCAGGAGGTAGCATTATGAGTAATATTTCAGAGCTCGATTTACAGAATCTCCGCCATCTCATCGGCGGCTTCGACACCACCCACTGCAAGCTGCAGGCATATGCTCAGGAAGCACAGGACACCGAGATCAAACAGTTTTTTGAAAAAGGCGCAAAATCCGCCATGGACAACAAGCAGCAGCTGATGAAATTTTTGAATTAGAAAGGTGGAGAAAAAATGCAGGAAAAAACAATGGTAGCAGATACCCTGGCCGGTATCAACGGAGAATTGACCCGCTATGCAGGCATGATCGCCCAGTCTGAGAACAAGGAACTCAAAAGCACCTTAAAGCAGATGCGCAACGCATGCGAACAGTCCCAGGAAGAGCTTTATCAGATCGCCAGAGAAAAGTCATACTATGTGCCCGCCGCCAAGGCGACTGACGAGGAGATTGCACATGTGAGAGACCTGTTCAAACAGGGCACTCTGTAACAGACGTTTTATCTTTTGGCATGACAATAATTTAACAAGACAAAAAGCAGTAAATCTCTATAGCATTTACTGCTTTTTTTGTGCAATATCTCAGTAAAATATCACTGGTAGAACGACATTGATTGTGCTAGAATATTGGGTAGATAAAATATTATTTATACTGATTCTTATGCTGGGAAAAGAGGTGATTATTTTGAAAAAGAAGCACAAGCTGATGATGGCGGCGATAAGCGCAGGTATTCTGGGCGGTATACTGGCAGCCTGCGGCACAAAAAAAAGTGCTGCCGAAGATTCCGGTTTCGAGGAAATTCTTCCCTCGAGCATAGAATCCAGCGAATCGGAAAAACAGGGCACAGAATTGATCGCTGTAGCTGAAAACGAAGAGCAGGCTCAGGAAATTGCCGATCTCTATCAGATAGAGCTTCTGTCTTTTTCAGACCGTGTAGCTGTCTATACAACAGACAAGGATCCTCATGAGTTAATTGCCTTGGGCAAACAAAATGGTTATCCTTTATTATCAATCAGCTATACACTACAATTATATTAAAACAAGGGGGAAAGGAAATGAACCGTAAGAAAACAAAATTTTTGTCAGTTCTGCTGGCTGCTTTGCTGACATTCCAGTCTGCCGGAATCACAGTGCAGGCTGAAAACGATATTACCCAATTTGACAATGTCCAAATTGAGGATATCAAGACTCTGGACACTCTGAACATCATAGATATCAGTACCGGCGATTCTGCGGAAATTACACCCGGATCAGACGGAGAGGAAGTACTTTCTGAAGGAACTGTTGACGGTGAAGATACTATTGATTCCTCTGTGGAGGGGCCACTGTTCCCCGGTCTTCCCGAAAGCTACAAACTCTCTGCAAAACAGATTGAGCATAAACACCTTCTTTCCGAACATAGCAGTACGCTGTCTCCTTATCAGGAAGAAGACAATACCGAATTTTATGCCAAGGGAGAGCTGATATATCTGACTGACAGCGAAGAAGATGCTCAGCTGGTCGCAGAGGCTTTTGGCGGAATTTTAGACAGTTACGATCTCGGCGTTGCTGCTATCCGTTTACCGGAAGACAGAACCGTATCTCAAGCTGTTCTGTGCGCTGCAAGTGACGACTATAATCTCCCCGCCGTCTGGCCCAACTATTATAAGCAATTATTCTCTACATACAGCGATCCTGCTCTCAGCGAAGCCAACGACTATCAGTGGCAGCATGCGTTTGTCGGCGATACCTATGCATGGGAAGCCGGCTACAAAGGACAGGGCGTAAAGGTAGGTGTCATCGACTCCGGTGTGTTAAACGCTCATGAAGAGTTTGACGGCAGACTGGTTCAGCACCTGTCCACGCTCAATGATACAGCCGAGCCTTCCACTATAGATGTGAACGGTCACGGCACCCATGTATCAGGAATTATTGCTGCAAACTTAAATAACGGCAAGGGCGGATCCGGTATCGCTCCCGATGCCTCTCTCTATGTTTACGGCGTGGGCGATGCAAACGGCACTATTGATTCAAAAGCCGAAGTCAGAGCCATTGCTGCCTCCATCAAAGATGGTCTTGATGTAATCAACCTGAGTTTAGGCAGCGGAAGGTATGATGGAAGCGAAGCTATTATGTTGCAGGAGGCATACAAGTCCGGTATTGCCATCTTTGCTGCTGCCGGCAACGAAGCCACCAACGGCAAGAGCTATCCCGCATCTTATGATAATGTATGTTCTATTGCAGCCCTTCAGCAGGATGGCAAAAAGGCTACATATACCAACTACAACGATTCCGTGGATCTGGCTTTCCCCGGAACCGGAATTTATTCCACCTACAATGAAGGCTCCGACAGCTATACCTATATGGACGGTACCAGTATGGCCTGTCCTGTTGCTGCCGGTGTGGCTGCCGTGATTCTCTCCGGCGCAAGCCAGATACCCGAGTTGGCAGGCAAGACCGGAACGGCAAGAGTGGACGCTCTCTACGATGTAATGGCAGACAATGCCAAGAAATGTCCTTCCGCCGGCACCGGAGCAGGTACTACCTGGCTGCCCTCCGTATTTAATTTAAAGGCAGAGAGCGTAGCCGCTGTCCCTGCACTTCCCACATTCAACATGGGAAACAAAGCCACCATTACATCAAATTATTTAGTACTTAATATCACCAGCGACACGACTCTCGGTGTTGATATCTACTACAGCACAAACGGCAAATCTCCTGCACTCAAGGACGGAAAGGTAACAAACGGCACGCTGTATACCGGCCCCATCACTGTGGGAGGAGCCAAAAAAGTAACCGTAAAGGCTATCGCAGTAAATATTTTAACCGGAAAAGCCAGCAAGGTGGCTACCGGCACCTACACCTTTACGCCTAACCCTTCCGGCGTGGAAATCATTTCAAATGAAGTACATAAGCTTGCTCCCGGAAGCAGTCTGGCTCTGAAAGCTTCCGGAACACCTTCCTACGCCGTATCTACCAAAGTAAAATGGTCCGTGGCGCCCGAGGGTAAGGGCGTTACCGTGAGCAGCTCCGGTAAGGTCAGCGTAGCAAAGACAGCTACTGCCGGCAGCTTTACCATCACTGCAACTGCTGTTGACAAAAAAGGCAATGTATTCAATGACGACTCCGGTAAGCCTATTGCAAGCACATACGATATCGAAGTAATCACTCCCGAAGCCAGCGTAAAATCCATAGCTCTGGCCGAGAAAAAAGTTTCCGTCGCAAAGGGAGACAGCAAGAATTTAGCTGAAGGCATCGTTGTCACATACGGAGACGGTAAACCCGGATCAGCAAGCGATGTGGCATGGAGCAGCAGTAATAAGAAGATTGCAACCGTTGACAAGAATGGTGTTGTGACAGGTAAAGCTCCCGGCAAGGTAACCATTAAGGCCACGGCCAATGACGGTACCGGTAAGAGCGCATCCTGTACAGTCACGGTTCTTCAATTAGCTACTAAACTGAAGATCTCCGGTTCCTCCAAACTGGTAGCCGGAAAGAGCATTACTCTTAAGGCAAGCTTATCACCCACCAATGTTTCTTCCAAGACATTAGAGTGGAGTGTGACAGGCACAGGCGTAACCGTGAAAAACGGAAAAGTGAGCGCCAGCAAAACTGCCAGCGGCTCTTACACTGTAACCGCAAAAACAACTGATGGCTCCAATTTATCCGATTCCATCGAAATTTCAATTATAAGTGATGCAATTAAGAAAATTACACTGCCCAAAACCATGAATCTGTTTACAACAGACGGTTACTTTAACGCACCCACCTCAAAGGCTCTGAGTCCCACGATTGAGGGCGGCGACAGCACTGCGATAACTTATACCAGCAGCGCACCGTCAGTAGCCACTGTAGATTCAAAAGGAATAGTACACGCCGTGGCCAGCGGAAAGACCAAGATCACTTGTATGGCCACTGACGGCAGCAACAAGAAAGCCGTATGTACGGTAACCGTGACAGTTCCCATGTCCAGTCTAACCATTGTTCCCGCTGAGGATAATGACGGTATCGTATCCGTAGGCTCCACCTTGAAGCTGAAAGCTCAGATTGGCAACAATTTTGGTACGCCTCAGAATGCAAAAGTAAAATGGTCCGTACCTGAGCTTTACAAGGACATTATCTCTGTCAGCGCAAGCGGTGCCGTGAAGGCAAAATCCATCGGTAAGAATGTAAACGACTCTACTGCCGGCGTATACGCATATGTCATGGCAGAAGCAGCAGATGGCAGTGGTGCTGTCTCCATTTATCAGATTGCCGTCATCCGCAAGATAGTAGCCTTTGCATTTATAAAAGAAAGCGGATATCTTGTTCCACTGGCAATGCTGGATAATGGTGATTTCTTCAATGTTCCTTATAATACCACGATTTCAGCACCCAAAGGTAAAAACGTAGGATTCCAGCCTACAGAACTGGGAGGACTCAGCTGTTTCTTCTTGATTCCGGAGCAGGCTACCACCACAAAGGTGGGTTCCCAGAGCAAAACCTTTACTACCAAGGATGGTATCAAAGTTTCCGTAAAGGTTAAACTGCAGACCGGCAACAAGAGCGGTTCTCAGTCTATCATTATTATTCGGACTGCAGACGACAGGTTATTCAGTATGTAATGATCAAAAACGGTTACTCTAAGTTATACACAAACAGGAAGAGCATCGGGACATTTGTTCCTGATGCTCTTCCTGTATCTCTGGCTTTCCGTCATTCGTTCATACCATCACATCTGATGTCGCACGACTCCATATTCATCGTCCGCTCTGAAATAAGGACATGCCTGTCCGCTTCCCGTCAGGAAGCGATACATCTCATCCTCGTCCAGATTCACCATGCAGCTATAGCACTCATAATCCTCATCATATACATAATTCACACACATTTCGCATATATTCATCACTCATTACCTTTCTCGTGCAGATATGCATAAATCTCCCGTTTCCCCACACCCCGGTCTCTGGCTACCTGTTTCATGGCCGCTTTATGATCCATACCCTGATGCTCATAATGAGCCATGTGTTCCTCAATGCTCCGATTCTCCCAGGCGGCAATCTCCTCCTGACGCTTTTCGACAAAGCTCTTGCCCTCCAGCACCAGCACATATTCGCCTCTGGGCTCCTCCGTCTGATAAAATGCCAATGCTTCTTCTAAAGTCGTGGGAACAATGGTCTCGAACCTTTTAGTCAGTTCTCTGCAGAGTGTGATCTTTCGCTGTCCCAGCGCTTCATACAGCTCATTCAGCGTCCGCACCAAATGATGCGGAGCCTCGTAGAGAATAATCGTGCGGCTCTCCCCTGCAAGCTCCTCCAACACCCTTCTCTTCTCCTTTTTATCCGCAGGCAGAAATCCTTCAAAACAAAATCTCCTGGTGGGTAAGCCTGACAGTGTCAGTGCTGTGATACAGGCGGCAGGTCCCGGCAGAGAAGTCACAGGCACACCGCTCTCATGGCACATCCTTACCAACACCTCGCCGGGGTCCGATATGGCGGGTGTCCCCGCGTCCGTGATCAGCGCGATATTCTGTCCGGCCAGAAGCTGAGCCACAAGTTGTTCCGCTTTCTCCACTTTATTATACTCATGATAGCTGGTCATGGCCGTATGAATGTCAAAGTGATTCAGAAGTTTAATGCTGTTGCGGGTATCCTCCGCCGCAATCACATCCACACTCCGAAGAGTCTCAATCGCCCGCGGAGTCATATCTCCCAGATTCCCTATAGGTGTTGCGCATAAATATAAAGTCCCTGCCATAAAAGCTCCTCCCGTTTGCCTGATATCCCATAACGGGTACTCCCTCAGGCAGCTCCCCTAATAGCCGTATACTTCTCTTATCTCCGGCATATAGACGCCGGGCCTCTCAAAAATGATCAAAGGCTTCTCTATTCTCATACGGGGTCTGCCTCCTCTCACCGCTTCAATCAAGACCATATTAGGCTCCTTGTCAACATATGGATAAACTAACTGCATGCGCTTGGGTTCCAGCTTGTTTTGTGACAAAATCGTCATAATTTCCGCGAGACGAAACGGCCTGTGAACCATAAAAAAATGTCCTCCCGGTTTCAAGAGTTTCACTGTCGCCAGAACCACATCCTCCAGCGTACACAATATCTCATGGCGGGCGATCGCCTTGGGCGCTTCCGGGTTAGTCAGCCCATGCCGTCCGATCATATAGGGCGGATTGCAGGTAATACAGTCAAAGGAAGCAGACCTCCAAAGACTGTCTGCTTCCCTGATATCTCCTGTCACAATATCAATTATACCGGAAAGTCCGTTCAGCTCTACGCTCCTGCGGGCCATGTCGGCACTCTCCTCCTGAATCTCCAGCCCGGTGAGATGTAAGCACTGATATTTCGCATACATCAACAGTGGAATGATACCCGTACCGGTACCCAAGTCCAGCAGCACATCCCCGTTTCCCGCATGGGCAAAGCCCGTCAGCAGCACCGCATCCATGCCAAAACAAAATTTTTCCGGATTCTGGATAATACGGTAACCGTTTCTCTGTAGATCATCGACTCTCTCATTTGCTCTCAGATGAATTTCCTGCATTCCCATTCTGCTCGGATTTCCTTCCCGATCGATTCCTTCTGTCTCTTCTATAGGAATTCTCCCCGAATCGACTTTCCTGACGATTATCCTGGCGGTTATTATTCCTGTGACGCTCACCGTTTCGATTATCCTGACGATTCCCGTCCCGATGACCGTTAGCCTGCCGGTTATTGTTCTGACGCCGGTCACCGAAAGAATCCCTGCTGCCGCGTTCTCTCCTGTGTTCACTGCGGCTGTTCTCGGAGCGGCCTCCCTCCTGGCGGCGGCCCTCACGCTGGTTATCGCGCTGATTGTCGCGTTGACCGTCAGAGCGGTTTCCCTGGCGGCTTTCGGGTCTGGCGGCGTCCTTCTCCTCGATCTGAGTCTCCTCCAGTTCTTCCTGCTCCAAGCGTTCCAGCTCCTCCAACTCCTCGGGAGAAAGCTCCATGCGCTCCTTCTTGGTGTGCTTCCTCTTGAAATGGAGCTTGCCTACCTCATATTCACGGATCTCTTTGGAATCGCCTTCTTCCACCACCACTTTTACCAGCTGTCTCAACACATTGACGCTCTGCACCTCGCCTCTGCTGCCATCCTCCGCGGTGACAGTGTCACCAATGCTGGGAAGCTTCCGGTTCAATTCCTCGTAAGTCTCCTCCTCATTTTTCAGACAGCACATCAATCGTCCGCACACGCCTGAAATCTTAGTGGGGTTCAGAGATAGATTCTGTTCCTTGGCCATCTTGATCGACACCGGAATAAAATCGGCCAGATAGCTGTGGCAGCACAACGGCCTGCCGCAGATACCGATTCCCCCGATGATCTTGGTCTCGTCTCTCACACCAATCTGGCGCAGTTCAATACGGGTTTTGAACACACTGGCCAGATCCTTCACCAACTCGCGAAAGTCAATTCTGCCGTCCGCGGTAAAATAAAACAGAACCTTATTGTTGTCAAAGGTATATTCAGCGTCTATAAGCTTCATCTCCAGATCATGTTTCCTGATCTTTTCCAGACAGATTAAAAACGCTTCTTTCTCTTTCTGGCGATTGGTCTGTTCCTGCTCCACATCTCTTTGACTGGCTATGCGGATTACCGGCTTCAGAGGCTGAACCACCTTGTCCTCCTCCACCTCGCGAATGTCCGACACTACCGTTCCAAACTCAATTCCCCGGGCAGTCTCCACGATCACATGGTCTCCGCGCTTTATCTCATACTCCAGCGGATCAAAAAAGTAAATCTTTCCCGCTGTGCGAAATCTCACCCCTATTACTCTGATCATCTATACACCTCACTCGACAACTGTCTTTCATATTTGATATGCTTTCACAAAATCTTTTCACATTATAGCATATGCAGTTTGAAAAAGCCATCTTTTTACCCGTTTTCCTGAATGGTTAAAAACAGCAATTCCATAGTCAAATCAAAATTAACATTGGCATCGAGTCTGCGTTTCGCTGTGTCAAGCGCCTTGATGATCGTCTCGATCCCTTCGTAACTGCTGCGCTGGGCGCATTTGCGAAGCGCTCCCAACTCTTCCCCAAACACCAGATGATTGGCATCCCTGGTGGCCTTAAACAGCAGCACATCCCGATACCAGATAGCCATAATATCAAAATAATCGTTGATCTCAAGCTTGTACTCACCAATCTTTTTGACGGCGGCCACAATCTCATAGAGCTCCATATCCTGAATATATTTCAGCAGAGATAGAGCCTCGTTTTTTATGTTCTCAAAATCCTCACTGGATGCCAGCGCCTTGGCCTTACCGATATTTCCCCGAGCAAAGGCCACGCACACATCCGCCTTATAGTCCGGCACCTGCAGGTTTTCCATGAGAAATGTCCGAACCCTGCTGTCTGCCACAGGCTTCATATTCAACACCACACAGCGGCTCAAAATCGTGGGCAGAAGCGCATTGACATTCGCCGTCAAAAGAAGTATCACCGCATATCCGGGAGGCTCTTCCAGCGTCTTTAAAAGAGCGTTCTGTGCCTGCTGCGTCATCTTTTCAGCCTCGTTCACGATATAAATCTTATAAGGACTGCTATAGGGCTTGATAGCTACATCATTGTTGATCTGACTACGGATATCGTCCACACTGATGGTATTGGGCTTCTCGTGGCTCAGACGGATAATATCAGGCTGATTGCCTGACAACGCCTGCCTGCACGAATGACATTCCTGACAGGGCTCCGGACCTTCCTTCTCGCATTGAAGCGCCATGGCAAAAACCTTTGCTATAAACTCCTTGCCGGAACTCTTTTCCCCATTGATAATATACGCGTGGGAAACTTTTTTGGAAGACAGCGTATTCTGTAAATGCTCTTTGATCTGTTCCTGACCGATGATATCCGTAAATTTTGCCATCTGTATTCCCCCTTGGTTCCTCTTATGTGAATATGTCCAGAAGTAAACCTCTGATTTCCCCTATCTTCTCCAGAATTGCCAGATTATCCTTCTCATCCTTCATCAATTCCTGCGCCAGCTGATCCAGATTCTCGTCCACAAGCCTGATAATGCCATAGACTCTGTGCCGCCCCCGTCTGTCCAGAAAGTTCTCTCGCGAAAAGGCATGGGAGTGCGTCACTATCTCATTTAAAAAGCTTTTCACAAGTCCCCTGTAATGTTTCATATCCTTTACATCACGCTTCTTGGCCAGACGCTCGCCCTGCATGGTGATCTCCTCCATAAGCGTGTTAAGTCTCTCCTGCAGCTCTGTCTCCTCAATATGGCTGGATAGCATGAATTTAAAACTTCCGTCCGTGGGCGCAGTCTGCTGAGTCTGTTCTACAGGCACCTGCTGCTGTACCTGATTTACCTTGATTTCCACGCACCTACCTCCTGTCCGTGTCTGTTATTCCTGATGCTCTTTTATGTACGCGCGTATCTCCGTCAGACAGCGCCCCAGATCATCGTTCTGAAACCGCCTCACGATACCGGCCTCCAAAATCTTCTCCTCGGCAAAGTCTTCGCTGTCGGCCAGGAAACGACGACACATCTCCTCATACCTGGGATATTCCTGCTCACGCTCCCTGTCCAGCGCCCGCTGCAGACGAAGACCATCGTCCAGCTCGATGAGCACCGGCAGCACCTTTTCCGCCCCAAAGTATCTCTGCATACTCCGATAGGCTTCCAGGGTGCCGATCATAATATAATCCTGTTTTCCCTCCGGCACAAACTGACCGTCATCCACGGTAAAATAGCGCCAGACCCCATGGAAGGTATGATACTCCCGCTGCTCGATCACCTTTCCTGCAGAGAACAGCTTCCGGAACCCGTCCTCATCCGTGAAGTAGTATTCCACACCATCCTGTTCTCCCGCCCGGATGGGCCGGGTGGTGTATGGCACCAGTGTGCGTAAACCCTCCAGCTCTTTGAAAATGGTGTCCTTACCCGATGAACTTTTACCCATTAGATAAAAGATTTTGCTCATTAGACTTCCACCACTCTGATCATATTCGTATTGCCTGTGACACCCATGGGTACCCCGGCAGTGATCACCACCCTGTCTCCGGCCTTGATGCGCCCTGTCTTCCTCACGGCTTCCACCGCATCCGCAAAAAGCTGATCCGTAGTCTCTTCCTTACGAATGAGCATAGGCGTTACTCCCCACAAAAGATTCAACTGTTTTGCAACGCGCTCCGAAAGCGTACAGCCGAATACAGGACATCCGGGCTTGAAACGGGACACTGCCTCCGCCGTAAAGCCGGACAGAGTTACCGTGATGATGGCAGCCGCCTCCAGATTCATCGCAATATGGCAGGTTGCATGCGCGATCGCCATGGTGATGTTTTTATTGTCCATAATGGACTCCGCTATGACCTTCTCCGCTTTGTTCATTCTTCCGAGATAATCGATATCTCTCTCAGCACTCTCCGCAATGCGGGACATGGTTCTTACCGCCTCCACAGGATAAAGTCCTGCTGCACTTTCGCCCGAGAGCATGATCGCAGTCGTACCGTCATAGATTGCATTAGCGATATCAGTCGCCTCCGCTCTGGTAGGACGGGGATTCTTGATCATGGACTCCAGCATCTGAGTGGCCGTGATAACATGCTTTCCGGCCATATTAGCCATCTTGATCATTTTCTTCTGCAGTACCGGCACCTCTTCCAGCGGAATCTCGACCCCCATATCTCCTCTGGCCACCATAATGCCGTCAGAAACACTCAAAATCTCTTCCAGATTCTGAATGCCCTGCATATTCTCTATCTTGGCGATAATCTTCATGTCGCTGCCGTGCTCCTGCAGGAGACTGCGCACCTCCAGGATATCCTCCTTGCATCTCGCAAAGGAAGCCGCCAGAAACTCATAACCCATCTCGGCGCCAAAAATGATATCCTCTCTGTCCGTGTCACTGATATAGGGCATGGAAAGAACGGCTCCCGGCACGTTGACGCCCTTGTGATTGGACACAAACCCACCGTTGATCACATGGCAGACGATATCCTCATCTTTGATTTCCTCTACACACATCTCAATCAATCCGTCGTCAATGAGAATCGTAGTTCCCACAGAAATGTCATTTTTGAGATTTTTATATGAGATTGCAGCCCTCTCGGAATTACCAAGTATCTCCTCGGTAGTCAAAGTAAACGTCTGACCCGCAGTAAGTTCTGCCCTTCCTCCCTCAAAGTCCCGGAGACGGATCTCCGGCCCCTTGGTATCAAGCAGCGTCGCCACATGAACGCCAAGCTCCTCCCGCACTCGCAGAACCCGCTGAAGCTTCGCCTTCTGTTCCTCGCGTGTTCCGTGAGAGAAATTGAATCTGGCTACATCCATACCGGCCAGCATCAGCTCTCTCAGGCATTTCTCCTCTTCACTGGCAGGTCCGATCGTACAGATAATTTTGGTTTTTCTCATAACACTCCTGTTTGCGCGTTGCGACACGCAGTGATACCCTGACAGTTTCCGCTGTCACGGTTCAAGGGTTGAATACGCAATTTTATTCAACCTGTCTCTACTGACTTCTTCTTGCTTTTGATATCATAAGGTCTTTATAAAATACTCTCCGTCTGACTCTTCAATCCCCTGAATGGTCAATTCCTTTATCAGGGCGTCTGTCATTCGTCGATAAAGAGACTCTGTCAATACCTCACCGGGTACAAGCAGCGGAATCCCCGGCGGATACAAATTCACAAAATCTGCTGCAGGACATCCCACTGCATCTGACATTCTCGTCATTTTCCATGGCATATCCCATGCCTGGGCCACAGAATAAGCGGCCACAGGCTTCAGTAAGTCCGCCGCATATTTATCTTCTACATGCTTATCCGGCGCATGTTCATTTGGTCCGCCGCAGCCCTGCCGTGTCAACTGTCCGTCCAGATCCAGAAGCGCCCGTTCCATCCTCACATAAGCCTCTTCCTCATCCGCCATGGTAAACATGGCCAGACAATAATTTCCCGCCGCCATCTCACACTGAAGACGGTATCGCTCCAAAAGCGTCTGATAGAGCCACTTTCCAGACACTCCGCTCTGTCCTGTATGGATAACCAGCTTCCCTATATCCTGTCTGCCCCGCTCTATATCCTGCCACGGTACAAAACAGAATTGTCTGCAGATCCTCAAACACTCCGTCATTCTCTGATATCGCTGTCTGAAACCGGCAAACCGCTCCCGCCCCCGGCGCTCCACAATCTCCATAGCGTCACAGATGCCGGCCATCAATAGATAGGATGGACTGCTGGATTGGTAAATATGCAGAAAACGCCTGATCTTCTCTCTGTCGATCAAATCTCCATTGAGATGCAGAAGCGCTGTCTGAGTCAAGGCCGGTAGAGTCTTATGAACACTGTGAACGACAATATCCGCTCCCCGCGTACAGCTTCCCGGAGCAAATCCTTCCGCCAATCCCAAGTGCGCTCCGTGTGCCTCGTCCACCAGCAACGGAATCCCACGCCGGTGAACCACCCGGGCAATTCCCTCCACATCTGCGATACGTCCCTCATAAGTGGGCGACACGATCAGCACCGCCCCGATATCCGGCTCTTTGGCCAACGCCTGCTCCACCTGCCCGGGCGTCACTGCCTCATTAAAATCAAAACCCTCCACCCGTTCCGCATAGAGATAACTCACCTTTAAGTCCCGCAGATAAGCCGCATGATAGGCTGACCTGTGGCAGTCTCTGGCCATGAGCAGATGTCCGCCCCGGGGCAGGGCGGCACTGACAGCAGTCAGAATACCACCCGTGCTCCCGTTTATTAAGTAGAACGTCTCCGCCGCTCCATACAGAGCATTGGCGCTCTCCTGCAGTCTGCGCAGGATTCCCTCCGGCTGATGCAGATTGTCAAAACCATCAATCTCCGTGATATCCGCCTTTAAAAGCTGTTCCGGAATCTCACCCAATTGTCTTCTCTTATGCCCCGGCATGTGATAGGGATAGTAGTCCGTCTCTCCATAACTATGCAGTTGTTGAAACAGACTCCTCTTCTCTGTCATACCTTAACGCTCCATGTCCCCTATAGATTCTAAAGGTCTCCAACAGAGAACACCATTTATCCGCCATAGTCACAATCCAGGCCTCACGGCAGGTAGGAGGCACGACTGTCAGCGGCCACATATGCTTCTTGATAATGTCTCTTTCCCGCGGAGTAAGCTCATACTCCTCCAGAGCATTTTTCAGCGCGACGCCCGGATGAAAAAATCCATGAAGCTTATAGACAGGAACATGTTCCTTGGCATGCCAGTCATAAAGAAAATAATCATGGAGAAGAGCCCCTCTGATCAATTCTTCCCGGCTGCATGAAATATGCAGCTTTTCGCTGATTGCAAGGCTGTATTTTGCCACATTCAGGCAATGGTTATTCACCGTCACGTTACCGTGTTGTATATGCCTTCTGGTGGATCTGAACTGGGGCGACTTTAAAATATCGGAGGCCGCTGCTTTAATCTTGTTGTTTAAATCCCTCTGACGCTCCAAATGTCTCTGCCAGCGCAGCGCATGCTTCTCGTGGCGCTCTCTGGCTCGCTGTCTGATCGTTCCTTTCTTCATATTGCACCTGCCTTACTATAACTATCTGACAAAATTATTCTACCGACTAATACTGCGTAAATTTGTTTTTATCAATCAATGTCCTGCGGTTCAGTCGTCATCGTCCTCCGGCATCTCCGGAGCCTCCTCCGGCAGCACACCGGGCGGATAGTAATAACATATGATGGGAAATCCTTCCGTCATATATCCGTAAATTTCCTCCGCCTTATCAAGCGGCAGATTCAGACACCCGTGGGAACCGTCATTCAAATAGATATCTCCGCCGAAAGTATCCCTCCAGGTAGCATCATGCATACCGTAATTTCCGTGAAAAGGCATCCAGTACGTCACGGGCGTCACATAATCCGCTCCTCGGAGTACTGCATTGGTGGTCTTGTAAGTCAGCCCGAATACACCCTCGGGTGTAGTACAGCCATTGCTCATGTTACCGGATACAAAATCGCTCTCCAGCACCAGCTCCCCACCCTGAAACAAGTATAAATGCTG
This sequence comes from uncultured Lachnospiraceae bacterium, assembly GCA_949840915.1. Classification (GTDB taxonomy): domain Bacteria; phylum Bacillota; class Clostridia; order Lachnospirales; family Lachnospiraceae; genus Acetatifactor. The sequence continues at coordinate 27,018 of CATKXY010000024.1, forward strand.
ATGTGTCATATCAGCCTCAACATAAGTGTTTCCGATATCGTTAATACCCTTCCACGGGCCCTTGCTGGCATATTCCGGTTCCCTGTCGCATACAGTTCCCTCCTCGATCAACTGCATCAACGCCTTGACCTCGGCTTCACGATCCGTAAGCCACCCGAAAGCCCCGCTGGGCAGATTCAGATCATATCCCAAGACTGTGTGAAAAATACGGTTTTTGCCATAGGTATCATACTCTCTGGAATTTTCCCCCACAAATTCGGCAACAGCATTCTCATCCAAAACTATTTTTCCGTTTTTTAAGACCACCCAATTTTTTATCTGTTCACCATCCAGAACTACCTCTCTACCATTCCAGTCATAAGTGATCCGCGTTTCCAGCCACTTGTTAGCCTGCCTGAGATTCTGCTGCAGCTCCTCATCCGCAACGGTGACGGCAGGTTCCACATAACAGCCCTGCTCATCCAGATCCACGCGAGCCTGCCTCTCGGTCATTGCCTGCCGGATGCGCTCCTGCACTGCATCCAGATCTGCCTGTGTGCCTCTGATCTCCGGCACCAGCACAAAACTCTTCTCTGCCTCAGAATAGCCCTCCAGATAGGCGTCCACCGGCTTTATCACATTCTCTTCCCAAAATACCTCCTGCTGCTCCAGCAAAGCTTTGAGCTTGCTCTCATCCATCATCACATGGCCCTGCAGCTCATGCGCATGACTGCCCCAGATCACAACAGGCCAAAGCCAGCTCTTCTGTGCCTTCAGCAGCGCATGAATATCCTCATCCCCAATGTCAATAGCCAAATCCACATCTTCTGCTGAAATCTCAAACAGCTCTCTGCTCTCATAAGTATTTACATCCCTGCCTGTCACCTGAATCCGGTAATCCTGCATCTGCATCATCAACCGCACCGCTGCCGCTATGCGGTCTGCGTTAGAAAAGTCCTCGCCGTTGATGGTAGTTCCCGGATAAAAATGACTCCCGAAATAAATCGTTACCACAACATAAATGCAGACAAGAATCGCCGCCAGCAGGCCTAAAATCCCTCCGACAATTTTTTTCATAATACTCCTTTGTTCCTCACTCTCAACCGTAAAATACATTTCAATTATATCACGAGTATAGTAAAAAGAATAGCGTCACGGCAAAAATTTTCTTTACCAGATAACGGATTATAGACAAATCACCTGCTATCAGTGCCCCCGATGCGTCTGAGAAAATCAGGACAATGAACAGGCTATAAAAAAAACGAAGAAAATGCTTGCATTGACAGCATTCTCTTCGATCCTATAAATGAAGCACGGGGGATTCGAACCCCCGACAACCTGATTAAAAGTCAGGTGCTCTACCGACTGAGCTAGTGCTCCGACTATTTTTAGATACAACAAATGCCCAGAACCGGAATCGAACCAGTGACACGAGGATTTTCAGTCCTCTGCTCTACCAACTGAGCTATCTGGGCATTAGACCTTGCGGTCTGAGTAGCGGGGACAGGATTTGAACCTATGACCTTCGGGTTATGAGCCCGACGAGCTTCCAGACTGCTCCACCCCGCGTTATGAAATTGACTGCCCGAAGGCAAATGGATGGAGGTGGATTCGAACCACCGAAGCAATTTGCAGCAGATTTACAGTCTGTCCCCTTTGGCCACTCGGGAATCCATCCATATGGAATTATACTCCACAGAGCCGATGATCGGACTCGAACCGATAACCTGCTGATTACAAATCAGCTGCTCTGCCAATTGAGCCACATCGGCATATTCATGCCAGTATTTCAAAATAAATGGGGCCTATAGGGCTCGAACCTATGACCCTCTGCTTGTAAGGCAGATGCTCTCCCAGCTGAGCTAAGACCCCGTATGAAAACAAAAAACATAGTTTCTAACGACCCAGATCGGACTCGAACCGACGACCTTCGCCGTGACAGGGCGACGCTCTAACCAACTGAGCCACTGGGCCATTTCAGATACAAATTTGTACCCTCAAAACCGAACACGAATCACTCTACGGAAACTCCTGTTTCCAGACTTCCTCTCTTTCCCTTCCTAACCTTGGTTAAGCCCTCGACCGATTAGTAAATGTCAGCTCCATACATTACTG
>CATKXY010000025.1 GCA_949840915.1 uncultured Lachnospiraceae bacterium
GCAATTCATTTTTAGGGAAATCAATAATCCATTGTCTAAATTCTTCATCAAATTCTGTCTCTATCCATGGCATATCTACACGTTGTTTGCCTATGCGTGATTCTGCTCCAGCCAAACATTCCTCTACCGGAAAGTCCAGTAAAAATATAGTTTCACACGATTGAATACGCATTTCAAGTGTTCTTCCGTAATTTCCATCAATAATCCATTTGTCCTTTAAAACAATTTCTTTTAATTTCTCGTCAAATATATTTCTGCCAACAGTTGTCCTGTTAGGCTTGTGCCATAACATATCAAGATAATATAAAGGCACGCGGGTTTTATCACTCAGCATTCTTGCAAATGTGCTTTTTCCTGCACCCGGACAACCAATTATTATTGCTTTTTGAAACATAAAACGGTTTCCTCCAAAACAAACTATCTGTTTGATAAATTCAGTTTGTTAAGTCGATTATAGCACCGGACTCCCGTCATATCAATGTGCCTTTGTAGAAATCGCCGGAGTTATATTTCAGCAACACTTATTTTAGAAGAGACATATGATACCCTTACTGTTCTTTCTCCTGACTGCCGGAAGCTGCCCCTGCTGCCTTACCCCCCAGAAATCCGGCCAGCACGGCAGACAGATCCACTCCCGTAGACTCCTTCAGGCCGTCTGTCACCTGCACCACCGTGCCCATGACATCCTTCATGAGTCTGGCGGAATTGCCGTCGCCGTACATCGTGATCTTATCTACATTGGACAGAGGTTCGGCGGCGTTCTTTACCACCTCGGGCAATGCCTTGAAGTACATTTCCAGCACGGCGGCCTCACCCATCTTGGTCATAGCCTCCGCCTTCTTCTCAATACCTTCCGCCTCGGCCAGGGCTTTTGCACGGATAGCCTCCGCCTCGGCGATACCCTTGGCACGGATACCCTGAGCCTCCTGCTCCATGGTAAATTTCTGTGCTTCTGCGGTGGCTCTCAGGGCCTCCGCTTCCTTTTCTTTCTCAAACTTCTCAGCCTCTGCGTTCTTCTGGCGCTCAAAGAGCTGTGCCTCGGAATTTCTTTGAATCTCATAGAGCTGCGCATCCGCCTTTTGCTGTCTCGCAAACTTCTCGGCCTCCGCCTTCTTCTTGATCTCCGCGTCCAGTGCCTGCTCCATCACCTCGGCTTCCTTGCGTTTTAAGAGAATCTCCTTCTCCTGTCTGGCGATGTTCGCATCGGCCGTGGCGATCTCCACGGATTTACGCTCGGACTCCTGCTGTATCTGATACGCCGCATCCGCAATAGCCCGTTTGGTGTCTGCAGCCTTCTGCAGCTCGGCCTGCGTGATCGCCAGCTCATTGGCCTTCTGTGCAATCAGGGTATCCGCATTGATCTTGGCCTCCTGAGCCTCCCGCTCCGCATTGACCTGTACGATAGACTTTTCCTTCTGGGCTCTGGCCTGCGCATTGGCGATCTCAAGCTCGCTGGACACCTGTGCATCATTCGCCTCCTTGCGGGCGTTGGCCTGAGCCTTGGCAATCTCCTTCTCGCTCTCCGCCCTGGAGATAGCCGCGTTCTTCTGAATCTTTACGATATTGTCCACACCCAGATTCTCTATGACGCCGTTGCCGTCCACAAAATTCTGTACATTAAAGCTGACGATATCCAAACCCATGGCTGCCAGATCCGGCTCCGCATTCTCCTTCACCAGAGTGGCAAACTTCTGACGGTCGGAAACCATCTCCTCTAAGGCCATTTTACCTACGATCTCACGCACATTGCCCTCCAGAACCTCTCTTGCTACCCGGGCGATATACTCCGGCTTCTTGTTCAGGAAGTTCTGCGCTGCCAGACGTAACGTGTCCGCCTTGTCACTGATCTTGACATTGACGGTGGCATCCACATTGATGTTGATGTAATCGGCGGTGGGCACGGCATTGGACGTCTTTACGTCGATGGGGATCAGCTGCAGGTTCAGCTCATCCTTTCTCTCCAGAAACGGAATCTTTACTCCCGCTTTACCGATGAGCACCTTGGGATTACGGCGCAGACCGGAGATGATGATGGCCGTGTCAGGCGAGGCCTTCACATAACCGCTCAAAATAATGATGAGCAGAAATATCGCTGCCATGATAACGGCAGTCACTGTAAAAATAAATGATAAATCAGGCATACTGTCTCCTCCTTGAAAGTATATTCTTGAAACTTGCATCCTTGGTACACTATATTACCGGAAGCTTCAAATCCTTCCATATAATTTAGTCAGCTTATAAATCCGTTTTGCCAGCTTATGAGACAAAGCCCCGGAATCCATACGCCACTTCCAGTTCTCACCCAGCGTGGACGGGATATTGATGCGGGCAGAATTATCCAGCTCCAGCCAGTCCTGCATCGGGATAATCACCGTGTCCGCCACACTGGCCATCCCTGCCCGTATGATCTCCCTGCACAGATTCTTATCCTTCTTACAGTTCAGAAACTTTTTCATGAACCGGATATCCTTATTCGGCATCCGTCTCAGGAAACCTGCCATGGTGTCATTGTCATGGGTTCCGGTGTAAACCACACAGTTCTTGTCATAGCAGTAGGGCAGATATTCGCTCTCCCCTCCGGCTTCAAAGGCAAACTGGAGAATCTTCATATTGGGAAAACCTGTTTTTTTCACCAGTTTTCTCACACTGTCCGTCATAAAGCCCAGGTCCTCAGCAATCACTTTCTTTTTGCCAAGCTGCTTCTTCATCACCGCAAAAAGCTCATAGCCGGGCCCCTTGACCCACTTCCCGCCCACCGCGGTGGCATCGCCGTAGGGTACCGCCCAATACTCGTCGAATCCCCGGAAATGATCGATGCGCACCACATCGTAGAGCTCAAAGCACTGGGTGAAGCGCCGCATCCACCACTCATATCCTGTCTTCTTATGATACTCCCAGTCATAGAGAGGATTTCCCCAGAGCTGCCCGTCCTCGGAAAAGTAATCCGGCGGACACCCTGCCACGCCTGTGGGATAGCCCTTTTCGTCCATCTGAAAAAGTCTGGGATCGGACCATGTGTCTGCGCTGTCAAAGGCCACATATATGGGAATATCCCCCACGATCTCAATCCCCCGCTCATTGGCATAGCTCTTGAGGGCTTTCCACTGCATAAAGAACAGATACTGCTGGAATTTATAGAAATCAATCTCTTTCCTCAGCATACTCCTGTATTTTGAGAGAGCGGACTTTCTGCGCAGACAGATGTCCTCGTCCCACTCGATAAAGCAGACTCCTCCGAAATGGTCCTTCACCGCCATATAAAGAGCATAATCGTCCAGCCAGTGGGCGTTTTTACCGGTGAAAGCCAAATATTCGGCCTTTTTTTTCACAGAGGCAAAGCTGCGCTCATAAGCCTTGCGCAGCACCGGAAACCGGGCATAATACAGCTTCTCGTAATCGATGGAATGAAGATCCTTTCCAAAATTGCAAGAATCACATTCTTCTCTCGTGAGATAGCCCTCCCCGATCAAGAGCTCCAGATCGATAAAATAGGGATTACCCGCAAAAGTGGAGAACGACTGATAGGGCGAATCTCCGTATCCGGTAGGACCCAAAGGCAGAATCTGCCAAAGCTTCTGTCCCGCCTCCTGCAAAAAGTCCACAAAGCGATAACTTTCCTTTCCAAAGGTTCCGATACCGTACGCAGACGGAATGCTTGAGATTGGCATCAAGATTCCCTGTTGTCTCATTTCTATACCTCCTGCTGCAGCGGCAGTATTTTATATCTAAATAAGCTTATTATATCATCCCCGCTCAGCTATATGCAACCATAATCCCGTATTTTTACTGCCGCTTGCCGCCGGGTCCGGATTCCGGCCGTCATCTCTCATATCACTGCAGCGGATCGTAAAAGATAGAGAAAATAAGCCAGATATCCCGCCAGCATCACGCTTCCTCCCGCACGTCCCAAGCTCTTGCGGCGAATCACACACACAAACAGCAGCGCCATGGCCGCCACAGCCACCACGCTGTCCACCGTAAAATTCGCACTGTAGGGTACGGGTGTAATCAGCGCCGTGGTGCCTACCACAAAGAGAATATTGAAGATATTGCTGCCTACGATATTGCCCACGGCAATGTCTGCCTTGCCTTTTACCGCCGCAGTACAGCTTGTAACCAGCTCCGGCAGGGAGGTGCCTAACGCCACGATGGTCAAACCGATCAGGCGCTCGCTCATCCCACAGTCCCGGGCGATGGCAGTAGCCGCATCCACAGAAATATCGCTGCCCAGCACGATCATGCCCGAACCTGCAATCACCATGAATATCTGCTTTAAAACAGATCCCTTCTTCTCTGCCGCAGGACTCTGCTCCACAGCATCCTTGTCAGTCCTTGACACCCAGACCAGATAAAGCAAATACACGATCATCAATCCCCAGAGGACAACCCCTTCCGGACGTCCTACCTGATTGTCAGACAATCCCTGAAACGCCAAAAGCGCAGTGATCCCGATGGTAAACGGAATCTCTATGAAAATCGTATTCCTTTTCACGGACACCGCGCGGATCACAGAGGTTAGTCCCAGAATGATGAGCACATTCAGGATGTTGCTGCCCACCACATTCCCGATGGTGATCTCCGCATTCCCCTTCAAAGCTGCGGAAATACTCACTGCAGCCTCCGGAAGCGAGGTTCCCATGGCTACGATGGTCAGACCTATGACGATCTGCGGGATGCCGAATCTGTCCGCAATCCTGGAGGCACCCTCCACAAACCAGTCCGCACCCTTGATCAAAAGCACAAATCCCAACACCAGCAGCAAAAACTGAAATACCATTCCCATTTTTAATCCACTCCTTCCTTTCCCGTCCTGTCGACGCACTCGATTATTTTCCCTTCGCTGAGGGTAAAAAAAAGACCCTCAGCACAATTGTGCTAAAAGTCTTGTCCTCTCGTATCATGCAGGCCTGCTGCAATCCGGAAAGCGTGCAACCACGGCCATATACACTGCCCGCATTGACCAAGCGTATCGCCCAAGATGACTGTCCGGAACGATATCTGGCTCAAATGCGCCGTCTCAGCCGGGGTATGTTGATTGCACTTTTACAACTACTCCCTTTTAACTGAAAATAGATTAGCATTTTTTCCCATGCCTGTCAAGCTCTATTTGATCCGCTCCCATTCCTGCCCCTTTGCGGAAATGACATCGCAGACGGTGAGCGTGTCGTTTTCCACGGTAAAACGGATATCATAACCTGCAAATTCCATGCCATAGCAATAATCCGGCCGTTTGTTATAGGCGGCTCTGGGATCCTGCTGCAGCACCTGATAAGCAGCTTTCCTTTTATCCTCCGGAAGTCTCCTTAACAGTTCTTCCGGGAACACTACTCTGATCCCATCCTCTCTGTGAGCCTGTCCAAACCCTCCCTCCGCCTCGGGATGGGCGTCCGCATAGGGCAGATAAGGCTTGATATCATAGACGGGCGTCCCGTCCATCAGATCAACGCCGGACACGATCAGCTTTGGAGCCTCTTTCCCCTCCAGAATAACCTCTTCCAGCTTTACGCAGGATAGACCGATAGAATTGGGCCGGAAGGGCGACCGTGTGGCAAATACCCCCCGTTTCTTTCTGCCTCCCAGTCTGGGCGGACAGACGGTGGCAGACCAGCTTTTGCGCTTCGCCTCGGAAAATTCCCACAAAAGCCACAGATGAGAAAATTCTTCTATGCCGAGTAATGCCTCCGGCCTGCGGTATTCCGGCTCAAAAATGATTTCTCCTCTGAGCTCCGGCACCAGACCGCTCTGTCTGGGAATACCAAATTTGGCAGGAAAATCTGTATGAATTCTGGCAATGACCTGCACTGTCCGCACGATTCGTTCCGACTGTGCCGACTGCTCTGACTGTTCCAAACGCCCGTGATTCATGTTCCGCCTCCAATACATGCATGAAACAAAAACAGGAAAACAAAAAAGTCCTTGAAAACCAAGGACTTCATTGCGAGCTGCTGACGGGAATCGGACCCGTGACCTCCACATTACCAATGTGACGCTCTACCGACTGAGCCACAGCAGCACTTAGGGGATGCTCTCGCAATCACCGTGTTTCATTATAGCAAATGCCCCCCTGCTTGTCAACATTAAATTTTAGTTTTCATATCCCGCAGAATACCCTCGATAATCAGCCCGCGCAGCGCAGGCACATCCGTGTCAAAACATTCCTCTGTACAAATGCACATCATATAGGTCAGCACCTTGCAAAACACCGTGTATATCAGATAATCCATAGGGATATCAGAATCGATGTCGCCCCGCTCTATCCCCTGACGGATGATATCGCCAAATAGAAACTCGGCAAAATTGCGTGTCTGAGAATTTTCCTGCAGTCTCTCCTTCACCATCCTGCTGAATTGAGAATTATCTGTCACCTCGTGCACAAAATGGACAAAACAATATTTCTTCCGGCTCTCCCGGTCCAGATCATCAAAGATAAAATTGATCTGCTCCCGCAGGCTGCCCAGCGGCCGAAGCTGCATGTTCATTTCCTCCGCCATGCTTCTGACGTAATAAATAAACGCACCCGCGAGGATTTCCTCTTTGGAATCAAAATATTCATATGCAGTTCCCTTACCGATGCCGGCCCGCTCAGTGATGGAGGAGACACGTATCTGGCTGACACTGCATCCCTCTCCGATCAGCTGCTGGACTGCGTCGTACATCAAAAGCACCTTGGGCGGAATCTCCTGCACCGGCTCCATACCTGTTATCTTACTCATGCTTCCTCCGTCATCTCCCGAAGCGTCTTTCTGCGGCTCTTTCCTGTTTTCTCACTCTTTCTGGCCTTTCTGCTCTCCTTATCCAGAATCAGATAGAAGCTCGGGATCAGAAGCATAGTCAGCACAGTGGAGGCCACCAGACCGCCGATGATAACCAGAGCCATACCCTTCATCATCACTGCATTGGTACCGATCCCGATACCCAGAGGCAGCATGGACAAAATAGTGGTCAGAGTGGTCATGAGAATCGGGCGAAGACGAATACATCCCGACTCGATCAGAGCGTCCTCCACAGACATCTCCTGCCGCAGCATATTCGTGGAGTCCACAAACAAAATACCATTGTTTACCACAATTCCCATGAGCATCAAAAAGCCCATCAGAGAAACCATACTCAAGGTCTGTCCCGTCATCCACAGAAGCAGGAAGGAACCGATCAGCGCAAAGGGAATACAGGTCATCACCATGAGTGAGAATCTGGGAGATTCAAACTGCATGGCCATCACCAGAAATACCAGGAACACTGCTGTGAGGATGGCGTTGAAGATCGCCGTGAGCTCCTCGTTCATCATATCCGTCATCATGCTGTCCGCCGGCGTCACACTGTCCGGGAAATCCAGTTCGGCAACCATTGCATTGATAGCGTCCTGAGCCTCATAAGTCTTCTCGGAATTCAGAGTGGCCGTGACACTCACAAAGTAAAGCCCGTTCTGTCTGGCCACGCTCTCCTGCCCCTCTGCGTAGATCATCTGTGCAATATCGCGCAGCGGAATATTGATCCCCATAGAAGTGGGAAGCATCAAATCCATCAACTGGTTCAGATCGTCAAACTGCCCCTCGGGATACTCCAGCCTTACCTCATACTCAGAACCGGCATTGGTGATGGTCAGCGCTTTCACACCACTGATCACATTGTTAAGCGTCATACCCACAGAGATCGGGGTGAGTCCATACTGCATAGCCTTCAGCGGATCCACATCCACTTTTACCAGCGTGGATGCATTAGCAAGGGAATTGTCCACCTTGACTACACCGTCTATTCCCCGCATCCCCTCGGAGAGTATGGCTGCCGCCGTGCGCAGATCGTCCATGGAATATCCCTGAAGATCAATCTCATAGCTTCCGGTGCTCATCATGGAACTCATGCTGCTTCCGCTCGAAGCCACCGTCACGTCCATATTGGTCATAGTGGCACCCAGTTCATTCCATGCATCCACCACCTGTGCCGTGCTCATTGCCCGGTCTTTTTTCAGTGTGGCGGACATGGTTGCACCCATACTGCTCACTGAGATACTGTAGCCGGACACATCGGGATGCTCCGCCGCAATCTGCTCCCACTCTCTGAGAGCAGCATCCTTGCTCTCGAGTGAGGTACCGGAGCGGAAATTCAGCGTTACAGAGACCATGCCCTCATCCGCGGAGGGAATCATCTCCACGTTCAGAAATCCGGCTATGACAAACGACACCACCAGCAGAACCACCGAAATCAGCATCACGGTCTTCTTTCTGTGCAGGAGCCTGGGCATCTTCTTTCTGTAAAATCCGGTGATCTTGTTCAGCAGTTTATCCACCGGAAGATTTTCCTTCTCCTTCGGCTTGAACACACAGAAGAACAAGGGTACCAGCATCATCGCCGCGATCAGAGAAGCCAGCATTGCCAGCACAATCGTCATACCCAGCTGGGAAAAGAGCTGGCCGGACAATCCCTTCATCAGCGCAAGAGGCAGATATACCACGATGGTGGTGATGGTGGACGCCACGATGGAGGCTGTCACCTCCTTGGCTCCCTTAAACACTGCATCCTTCACAGAGAGCTCTCCGTTCTGCTTTCTGAAGCAGCTCTCTATCACCACGATGGAGGCATCCACCATCATTCCGATGGCGATGACCAGAGAGCCCAGCGTAATGATATTCAGGGAAAATCCCATCAGGCTCATCACGATCAGTGTAAAGAGCAGAGAGATGGGCATGGAGGAGCCGACGATGAGGCTGGCCTTGAAATCACCGAAAAAGAGGAACAGCACCAGCATAGTCAGAGCCACGCCCAGAAGCAGTGTCTCAAACACAGCCGTAAGGGAATCCACGATCGAATCGCTGGCATTATAGGTAATCTGAAACTCTACCGCGGGCACCTTCTCCTGAATACGCGCAAGCTCCCGCTCCACATCCCGGCACACATTTACGGTACCGTAGCTGCTTTTGTTCTGTATGCCGATGCTCAGATTATCCAGTCCGTTATAACGGCTCAGGCTCTCGGCCTCCTTGGTGGACATTGTCACATTGGCTACATCCTGCAACGTGAGCACCTGCCCTGTACCTGTCATGACGGGTACCTCTCTGAGCTTCTGCACCGTATTATACTCCATCGCGGTTGTGATGCTGATATCCTGATTGCCCTGTATCACACTGCCCGCCGGATAGGAGAAATCCACCGCTGCCAGAAACTGTGAGATGCTGTTCATGGTGAGTCCGTATTGATTCATCAGAGTATCGTTCAGCTCAATCTTGATATACTCCTCACTGCCGCCATTCACCGACACCTGGGCCACACCGGAGAGAGATTCCAGTTCGGGCACCACGGACTCGTTGATCACCTTAAGAAGATCCACATCTCCTGTCTCCATGGCAGAGATCATCATACATTCCATACTGTTGACATTCATCTCAATGATAGTGGGCTCTCCCGCATCCTCCGGCAGGGAGAGCTGCGCCACCTCAAGCGCCGCCCTCAGATCATCATGGCACTCGGTAATGTCCACGCCGTACTCGTAGGTAAACATCACCATACCATAGTTTTCATAGGACATCGTCATGGTGGATTCCACACCGCTCAGGGAAGAACCGGAATCCTCAATCACAGACACCACCAGCTCATCCACGCTCTGGGCATCGGCCCCCGGATAAGTCGCCATCACGATCAGCATAGGCATTTCAATATCCGGAATCAACTGAAGCTTAAAGCCAAATATCGAGGAGATACCGAATACCGTCAGTGCCAGAATCATCAGCATACACGATACCGGTCTTTTTAACGCAAGTTTTGTCAGAGTCATATTTATTCCCATCTGCGCGCTGCGGCGCGCGCCCCTGCAACGGAAGCATCTATGGAATTCTCCGCAAGAATCATCCCGTTGTCATGAAACAATAGTTGAACACGCTTTTTATTCAATATTGGGTATTTTCAGTGTTCTAAGGCCGAACATCCACTTCAACGCCGTCGATCAGTCTGGGGGACCAGGTGGTGATCACCAGATCGCCCTCGGAGATGCCATCGGTGATCTCAATACTGCTGTCATCGAAAATTCCGGTGGTCACATAGGTCTTTACCGCAAGTCCGTCCTTCGCAACATATACATACGAGCCATCCGTCTCATAATAGACGGCGTCATAGGGGATGATAATCTCATTGTCCGCCGTGTAGGTGTCGCTGGTGATCTTCACGCTGACGCCGCTGGGAAGCTCCTGGCCTCCGGCATGGACGGCCGCTTTGATCTGGAAGAGTCCCGTCTGGGCGTTGACCGCGTTTCCCACCTCCGTGATCACACCGTCAAATTCCGCGCCGTTTCGCTCCACCGTTATCTTCTGGCCCTTCTCCAGCGTGTTCATGATGGATTCGCTGACCTGAAAAGTCACAAGCATGGTATCCTCTCCCGCGATGATATAGGCTGGGGAAGAGGACGTCGCTATTCCGTTTACCGTCACATTTTTGGAGATGACCTTGCCGGAGATAGGCGTGGTCACCGAATAATAAGAAAGGGCAAGCTCAGCGGAATCCACCGCCACCTTCGCCAGCTGCAGGGAAGTGTTCAGCTGTTTCTTCGTGTCATCCAGCACTGCTCCCTGAGTCAGGTCTCTGGCCTCCTTGGCAGACTCAAAACCCACCGTGGCAGCCTCATAAGCGGCGTTGGCCTGATTGTAGGCTACCTCCAGCTGCGAATAAGTACCTTTGAGCTGCTTTAATAATGCGTTGGCCTGTGCCAATGTCGCCTCATCCGCTCCAGCCTCCTTGAGCTGCTTCACTGCTTTCTTCTGTTTATCCACAGCCTTTTCCGCATCGTCCAGCGCGTCGCTGGCATTTTTCCACGCCACCTGTGTGGCCACATACTGCGCCTCGGCAGTCTTGATATTGGCGTCGATCTGCAGATTGGCCGATTCCTGCTGCGTGGTCAGAGCGCTGTCGGCCTGCTGCTGCGCATTGGTATAGGTCAGTCTCGCCTGCTGAAGCTGAAGCTTTGCGCCGCTGTCGTCTATCTTGAACAGCACGTCTCCCTCCTGTACCTCGTCTCCCACCTCAAAAAAGGTCTCTGTCACAGTACCCTGTGCCATGGGAATAATATATACGGACTCCTCCGGGGAAACCGTACCCATAAACTGATTGCTCAGCACCAGCGTGCCGCGTCCTGCCGCCTGCGCATCCACCAGGACCGCGGAGAGTGTCTCCTGCTCCTGCGCCGCATTGCCGCAGCCCGCAAGCAGAAGTCCCGCACTGAGTGCCAGTCCTAAAATACGTTTGCTCTTAATCATCCTTCCACTCCTCCGATATTATGTCTGCTGCTCTTCAAATTTCCTGTATCATTCCTGTTTTCCGACCAGCCAGTCGGAAATTTACTTGTTGATTATACGTCCGAAAATAGTGAAAGTCAAGAAACTAAGACAGTAAAATTTATAAAATAAATATAAAAGAAAGAGCAGTCGCTCAGACTGCCCTCAAAGCATTTTCCGTATCTTGTTTTTGAGTCTCTGCAGCGCATTGTCAGCCGCCTTCTCATCCCTCCCAAGCACCTTCGCAATCTGGGTGTAACTCATACCCGTCATATACAGATCCAGCACCTGTTTCTCAAATCCGGAGAGCTCCTTGTCGATAGAGCGCTCCAGATAATCTACCCGCTCCTTGTCCAGAAACAGTTCCTCGGGATTGCGCTCTGAGAGATCGGCCAGGGATTCCGCCAGCTTTCGGGTCTCCATATTATCCTGCTCTCCCACATCCCCGTACAATGAGATATAAGTGTTCAGCGGGATATGCTTCTTTCTCTGGGAAGCCTGAACCGCCGTATATAACTGACGGCTGATACACAGATCCGCAAAAGTGTAAAAGCTTGCGTCGCGGCCGCTGTCATAATCACGGACTGCCTTGAAGAGACCCAGCATCCCCTCCTGGATGAGATCCTCATTGTCTCCTCCCAGGATAAACATGGACTTTGCCTTGCTGCGCACCAAAGGCTTGTACTTTTCGCAGATGTAGTCCATAACGGCCTCATCGCCCTCCCGCAGGCGGTGGATCAGCTCCTCGTCCGTAGACTGTTCATAAAATTCAAAATATTTTGTCATAATCCCTCAGTTCCTCAGCCCTGCAGCCTCTGGCGCACGATCTCATAAGCCAGCACTCCCGCCGCCACGGAAGCATTCAGAGAATCGATATCCCCCTTCATGGGAATTGCCGCAGTCATATCGCACTTTTCTTTCACCAGACGCCCCACTCCCTCGCCTTCGCTGCCGATCACCAGACCGATGGGGCCCTTCAGGTCCAGACTGTACATGACGGTTCCGTCCATATCCGCACAGACGAACCACAGTCCTTCCTTCTTCAGCTCCTCTATAGTCTTGGACAGATTGGTGACCTTCGCAACCGGCGTATAGTTCAAAGCCCCTGCGCTGGTGCGTGCCACAGTGGCCGTCAGTCCGACGGCGCGGTTTTTGGGGATGATCACTCCGTGAGCCCCCGCCAGATTGGCGGTTCGGATGATCGCACCCAGATTATGGGGATCCTCGATATTGTCCAGCAGGAACAAAAAGGGTGCCTCCCCCTTGTCTCTGGCCGACTGCAGCATATCTTCCACCGTGGCGTATTCATAGGCAGCCGCCTGCGCTATGACTCCCTGATGTCTTCCTGTCTCTGACAATTGGTCCAGACGCTCCCTTGTCACATACTTTATCTGCACGTCCCGCTTCGCGGCCTCCCGCCTGACAGTCATCACAGGCCCGTCCTGACAGCCGTCCAGGATATAGACCTTATCAATCGTTTTACCCGCACGAAACGCCTCAATCACCGCATTTCTGCCTTCGATCACAAATTCCTTCACACGCTCACTCATGCGCCGCCCTATCCTCCATCCTTTCTAATCCGTGCCTGATCAGTTCAAGCATCCGCGTACTTTGACCGGTCAGATACAGATAGCCCATCAAAGCCTCAAAACCTGTGGCCTTATGATAATCCGCCCTCGTGGCGTTCTTTGCCGCGGTGTAGGGCTTGGCATTGCGCCCCCGCCTGAACACCAGAGTCTCCTCCTCCGTCAGCTCATCCTTCAGAGCCACGATCATTTTTGCCTGTGTTTCGGCTTTCACATAGGCGCTGGTCAATCTGTGCAATTCATTGGGAGGGCGGTTGGCCCGCTCCACCACCAGCGTGCGGATCACCAGATCATAGACTCCGTCCCCGATATAGGCCAGAGTCAACGGGGAATATCCCCGCACATCCCGTTCCTCACAACCAAAACTTGTCTTAATCAAATCCAGCATAGTTCTCTCCATTACCGTCAGGCATCCCGGTCCGCCGCACAAACGGCCGCTCCATTTCTATAGTCTCACGATCTTGACGCCCTCTCTGGTATCCTTCAGGGCGATGCCTCTGGCCAGAAGCTCATCTCTGATCTCATCCGCCCGGGCAAAATTCTTTGCCTTCTTGGCCTCCTGGCGCTCCCCGATCAGTCTCTCCACATCCGCGTCCAGACCTTCCTCCTCCTTATCCACGATCAGACCGCAGATGTCAGAGAGCAGGACAATCTGGTTTTTAAGCTTCTCCAAAAACTCTTTTGAGGACTGTTCTCCCGCGTGAGTATTGGCAAACTTCACCAGCTCAAATATGGCGGATATTGCGTCTGCAGTATTAAAATCATCATCCATGGCCTCGTCAAATTTATCCGTAAAGCCCTCTGCCTCGTTAAGCAGCGCGGCCTCGGCTCCGGTCATGCCTCCCCCGCCCGCCCGGGCCTCCAGATACTTCAGATTGTCCACGCAGGTCACAATGCGCTCATATCCGTTCTTTGCCGCCTCCATCAGCTCCGCGCTGAAATTCAGAGGACTCCTGTAATGAGCGGACAGCATAAAGAATCGAAGTATCTGCAGATCATACTTTTCGCCGATATCCCGGACAGTGAAAAAATTCCCCAGAGACTTGGACATTTTCCTGTTGTCTATGTTCAAAAAGGCGTTGTGCATCCAGTATCTCGCGAAGATCTTATCGTTTGCCGCCTCGGACTGGGCGATCTCGTTCTCATGGTGCGGAAATACCAGATCCTCGCCCCCGGCATGAATATCGATCTCCTCCCCCAGATATTTTTTGCTCATGACAGAGCACTCGATATGCCACCCGGGACGCCCCTGACACCATGGTGACTCCCAGTAAGGCTCCCCTTCCTTTTTGGGCTTCCAGAGAACGAAATCCAGCGCATCCTCCTTCTGATCCTCGCCGGACACCAGCAGAGAACGGTTACCGCCCCTCAGATCATCCAGATTCTTGTGGGAGAGCTTACCATACTCTTTAAAGCTCCTTGTGCGGAAATACACGGTGCCGTCCTGAGCCGCATAGGCGTGGCCCTTGTCGATCAACGTCTTTATCATCTCCAGCATCCCGCCGATCTCCCGGGTCGCCAGAGGATGCGTGGTGGCGGGCTTCACATTCATGGCGCTCATATCCTTTTTGCACTCCGCGATATAACGCTCGGAGATCACAGACGAATCCACACCCTCCTCCACAGCCTTCTTGATGATCTTGTCATCCACATCGGTAAAATTGGAGACATAATTGACCTCCAGCCCTTTGTGCTCCATATAACGGCGCACCGTGTCAAACACGATCATGGGACGGGCATTGCCGATGTGGATCAGATTATATACCGTGGGACCGCACACATACATCTTTACTTTACCCTGCTCCAGGGGCACAAACGCTTCCTTTTTCCCGGTTAATGTGTTATAGATTTTCATACTCATCTCCGCCTGCTCCTCACTTTATCCTGATTTTTCAGTCTATATTCTTTCCTGTGACCGTTCCCTCTGCATCTGCCTGATCTGCTCTTCCATGGTGAGCACTCTGTTGATCAGCTCGGCATTGGCCCGCTGCAGATCTGCGATATCCTCCCGAACAGGATCGGGCAGATCCGTCTGATTCATAGTCTCCTGCGGCAGCAGCATATTGTTCCTGCGCACTACACGCCCCGGCACACCCACTACCGTGGAGCCCGGCGGCACCTCGCTCAAGACCACACTCCCCGCTCCGATTTTGGAATTGTCGCCGATGGTGAACGATCCCAATACCTTTGCTCCCGCACTGATCATCACATTGTTGCCTATGGTGGGATGACGCTTGCCGTGTTCCTTCCCTGTTCCGCCCAGGGTCACTCCCTGATAGAGCGTCACATTATCCCCGATGACCGTCGTCTCTCCGATGATGACGCCGTTTCCGTGATCTATGAAAAGTCCTTTACCAATCTGCGCACCCGGATGGATTTCAATTCCGGTCTTGCGCACGCCGCGCTGCGACACATAGCGCGCCCAGAAATAGTGCCCGCTCAGATACAGCTTATGAGCCAGTCTGTAATGAACCATCACCTTGAAACTTGGATAGAGAAACACCTCCATCGCAGAATGGATCGCCGGATCCCTCTCCCGGATAATCTTTATTTCCTCGCGGATATTTCGGATAAATCCCATGACTACCTCTCATAATCTCATAAACAGTTTTAAATGATTTTTCCTACTTCTCAATAATTACATAAAAAAAGGATAAATCCATCTTCCAGAGACGAATTTATCCGCGGTTCCACCCTGTTTAAAGGCACCATCCTGCATGGTACCCCTCCCTCAAACGCATAACGCGCGCTCACGGACTCTCCTACTGCAGCATAGCCGTACAAATGCACAGCCGTCTGCCGCTGCCTTTTCAGAGAATCGGCTCCCGGATGCACTTCCTCCTCCGCCTGTGAGAATCGCTTCCAGCCTCCGGCGATCCCTCTCTGCCACATGCCGCGAAAAGTACTCTCTCCGCTCCAAGCCTTTATCTTTATCTATCTTACAGGATATGCAAATTCCGTTCATTTGTCAACTGCTTTTTCCCGCCGGATCTGTCACGCAACTGCCGCACCGGATCTGTCGCGGCAAATTATGCCTGTTGCGCCGGGCAGCCGCCGCATCCTTGGCATTTTCCCTGCACTTCCTCAGCGGTGAGGTCAAAAGGGCTCGTGAGCATGCAGATCGCCTGTGAGGAGATTCCCTCGCCGCTGCCGGTAAAACCCAGTCCCTCCTCGGTGGTGGCCTTCACGCTCACCTGCCGCACATCGATCCGCAGAACCCGGGCAATCTTTTCCCGCATGGCATCAATATGAGGACGCATCTTCGGAGCCTGTGCGATGATCACAGCGTCAATATTCTCTATGAGAAACCCTTCCTGCTCCAGCAGCGAGCCTACCTGCTCTAAAAGCCTCAGCGAATCCGCACCCGCATAGGCCGGATCTGTGTCCGGAAACTGCTTTCCGATATCTCCCAGCGCTGCGGCACCCAGCAGTGCATCCATGATGGCGTGCAATAGCACATCCGCATCCGAATGCCCTGACAGTCCCCTCTCCCAGGGGATCTTCACCCCGCCTATCACCAGGTCTCTTCCCTCCACAAGCCTATGGACATCGTATCCCATTCCGACTCTCAATCCGCATTCCTCCAATCCAACTATTCTTCAAAGAACTCAAGGCCTTAAAATGCTGACAAACTCTGCCGCCAGGCCCGTCAGTCCGCTGCAAACCCCATGAGCTCCTCCGTGGAATCAAATAAGAGCACCGTGTATGCTCCATCCTCATAGACAACCCTTCCGTTGCGGACAGACTCCGCGTCCGCCGCCCCGCGAAGCTCCTCCTCGGTGAGCAGCAAAAACACCTCGCCTGTAGCATATCCATTTTCATAATATTTCATCGGAGAGGACCACTTGAAATATTGCAGATGCTCTGCGTCCCTCACATTGGCGATCTCCACAGCTCCGTCTGTCAGCTCCGTGATGATATTGGCGTCCCAGTAGCCGGCATAGCCGAACTCATAATCATGTTCCTCCAAAAATGCCGCCACCGCCCGCCTGTCCGCGTTTTTGTCCACCGTGAGATAAGAGAGCACCGTTTTACCCGTTGCCAGAGACAGGCAAAGCACCAGCAGCAGGCTGACCGCCGCCCGGTCAAAATACCGTTCCTCCTTCTCCAGGTAAAAGCACAGTAAGGGCAGTGTAAAAATAAAGATCGTGATATAATATCTGGGAACCATAGTGCTGGTCGTAAACACAAATACAAACAGATTCAGGCACAGACTGACTGCCAGAAAAATGCTGACAAACAGCCGCTGCCCGCGGCTTCCCAGGCCTGCCCGGACGCAGCAGTAACCCAATAGCCCAAGCAGAATAAACGCGGCCAGCGTGACCAAGCCTCGCAGAGAGAGCACGCCCCTGTCGGGAATATAGCCAAACAACATCAGCAGACTCCCGATGGCATTCTGTATCCGCTCAAAGAGCACCCCCTGATACACCGCGATGAAATTGGTGGCATCATAAGTCTGAAACACATACTGCCTGCTCACATAGAGCACATTGACGGCATAACCCGCCACACTGCCGAATGCTCCCAGCAGACTGTATCCAAAATATTTCATGGCCGGGCACTTCAGCAGAGACTTCCACTGCGTCTTTCCGTCCTCCGCCGTCAGACTCTGGCGAAGCTGTCCGAACTCTGAGGAGCGCAGCAGATAGATCAGACCCGCCAGCGCCAGCGGGCATTGTAATGCCAGAAGATAGCGCACACCGGACACACCACAGATCAGAGCCAGCGCCAGATAACAGACGACCCATACCGCACGTCTGCCTTGACCTGCGGCTTTCACACTGCCTGCAAGACGCAGATACAGCCCGAAGAAACAGAATACGATCATCACATGGAACAGATAAGTATTGCCCATGGCCATATGTGTCATCATAGTCTCCGAGAAGGGCAGCAGCAAAATCGCCGAGCTGGCTGTCACCAGTCCCCGCCTCATCCTGAGCGGTTTCATGCAATAATAGTAAGAAGCCAGCATCAGAATATAGGATATGATATTGGTGACTGCACGAATCACATGCCAGCTCCAGCCCGCCCGAAACAGCGGTCCCATGATCCAATGCGTATACAGAAACCGAAACTCTGTGGAATAGTACCAGTCCGGAGTGGCAAAAAAGTGACCATCCTCCGCCAAAAGCTTAGAAAAGATCATCTCCGCAGCCATATCTGAGTCCAGCCAGTGATCGTGGCAGAACAAATTCAGAAGGATCAACAGCAAAAAACTCAGTCCCAACAGAACATACGGGCCGTATTTTACAAATTTTGCTCTCACCCGTCACTCCTCCTGTCTGAACTCTTCTCCCTTCTGCGGCGTGATGTTCCGTATCCGAAGGCAGTCTCCCATTTGCCGCGGCCGCTCCGGTCGCCCTGTCTTGTACGTTCCTCCCGGGAATCTCTGCCGCCCTGTCTGTCGCTGCGTCTGCCCCGGCTTTCTCCGTCATTCCGTCTGCCTCGGCCGGCAAACTTTCCCCTGTCGTCCCGTCTGCCGCGGCTGTTTCTGTCACTCTGCCTGCCGCGCTCGCCCCGGCCGCTCCTGTAGCTGTCTGCCTGAATCTCCTCTCCCTTGTCGCCTACCTGAAGCTTCAGCATGGCCGCCGCCAGCTCCAGCGCATCGCACTCCTCTTCATCCAGTTTGCGCTGCAGAAAACTCTTCATCAGCTCTATATCCTCATGATCGTGAAGCTCCCATGCCTGATTCAGATACTTGTCCGCTTTAGCCTTGAGCACCTTCGCAGCTCCGGGAAGCTTTTTTTCCTCGACTGTAGTACGGCATACGCGCTCGATATCACGGATCTTGAACAGCTCTCTTCCGGACACAAAGGTAAAGGAGCGCCCTGTCCTGCCGGCCCGGCCCGTCCTGCCGATGCGGTGCACATAGTACTCTATATCCTGCGGAATATCATAGTTGATGACTGCCTCCACATTATCCACATCAATGCCGCGGGCCGCCACATCCGTGGCAATCAGAATATTCGTGCTGCCGCCCCGAAACCGGCCCATCACCACATCCCGCTGATGCTGCGCCAGATCTCCGTGCAGTCCCTCTGCCTGATAACCGGCCTTTTTCAAAACCTCCGCAAGCTCGTCCACCTTCTTCTTGGTGTTGCAGAAGATCAGACAGAGTCTGGGCTGATAATAATCCAAAAGACGAACGCAGGCCGCGTCCTTGTCCTGGCTCCTGATGCGGTAAAACTTCTGGCTCACCAGGGGTATGGTCAACTCCTTTGCCGCCATCCGCACCATGCGGGCATTTTTCTGGAATTGTCCTGTGATATCCAAAATAGGCTGGGGCATCGTTGCTGAGAAGAGCGCCGTCTGATGCTCTCCGGTGACTTCTCCCAAAATTGTCTCCATATCCTCACGAAATCCCATGTTGAGCATCTCGTCCGCCTCATCGAGCACCACCATATTCACATCATCCAGCCGGATCGTATGCCGGCGCATGTGATCCATGACGCGCCCGGGTGTTCCCACAACGATCTGCACTCCCTTGAGCCCCGCGATCTGCCTGCCGATATCCTGCCCGCCATAGACCGGCAGAACCTTGATCCCGTGCATATATTTTGACAGTCTGCGCAGCTCTTCAGCCGCCTGGATGGCCAGCTCTCTGGTAGGACAGAGGATGATGGTCTGCAGCCTTTTCAGTTCCGGATCGCATTTCTGAATGGCCGGGATGCCGAAAGCCGCCGTCTTTCCCGTGCCGGTCTGTGCCTGTCCGATGATATCCTCTCCCTGCAGCAAAATGGGAATGGCCTGTCTCTGGATAGGGCTGAGCTTCTCAAAGCCCATCTCGCGTATCGCTCTGAGGATACGGGCGTCCAACAGAGGTTCTATATCTTCCATGCTATCGAAATTATCTATATTTTCGTTATTTTTCGTGCTATTCATATCGTCTGTGTTTTTTACGCTTCCCTTCGTCTCATTGTCTCTGTTGTTCTTGTTTTCAAATTCTGCCATATTGATTCTTTATTCCCTCTCCCGCCCTGCCCGCCTGCCGCAGATAGATCCCTGCCACAGACTCCGCCGGCTCCTCTCATTAAATAACGCTCTTTTCGGAAACGTCTTCTTACTTGTACTCACTTAACAGCTCTCCGAACTGTAAGTCAATTAACTCCCTGGATATAATAATCTAAAAGTTCATATATCCAATCCTGGAGTACCGAAAACCGAAAGCCTAAGGCTCTTGCCTTTTCTGTATTAATACTATATTCCGATTCTCCGTTATAGGGAGCCTTGTCTCCGGTTTTGTCAATAACTGCTTTTGCTCCGGTCTTTTTTTCAACATATTCAATTATTTCTTTTATGGATTGTCAATATCCATCGGGATAGATTTCATGGTATGTTCCACATAAAATAACAATCTTTTTGTATAGTCATCCTTTCCCAATACAAATGGATATCTTACCGCAATCCAATTCCTGTCCCGATATTCCTGCCATAAAGCGCACTCTGCCTGACGCTTTATTTCCTCATATGAAAAATCTTTCCTGCCACACCATACCAATTCTTTAGAAACACCGTCATAATCGGATTCAACCGTATTCATGTGCTTAGGTTCATAAACGGATGTGCTGGACATATGGATATATTTGCCGCAATTAACGGCTTCCATTACATATTTTATATCATTTGAGCAATAAGCAATTTTATCAATTACAACATCTGATATTTTTCATCGTTTTCCTCCACCAGCCCGTTTTATATAATTCCGAAAAGCGAGTTAAATAAAAATGGAGAAATCACACAATTCCGTTGATTCCTCCGCCGCGTCCAACCGAAATTTATAATACTGTATAGCCCTTGGCCTCAAGACATGCCTTTACTTCCATAATGTCCTCGCAGTGAAACACCATGATCGGCTTGCCTGAATCACGGTTAAAAGACAGATACAGATAGTCCACACTGATATTGCTGTCCATAAGTAATGTCAGCATCTTATTCAGATTACCGACCTCGTCCTCAACCTCCACACCGATGACCTCTGTCAGCCGACAGATAAAACCTGCGCTCTGAAGAGCTGCTGAAGCTCCCGCCGGGTCTGACACCACCATGCGGACGATGCCGTACTCTGCGCTGTCATTGGTGACCGAACCCAGAATATTGATCTCCTGCTTCAGCAAAGTCTCCGTGATCTTTTGCATGGTGCCTTTTCTATTCTCCGCATAGATAGAAACCTGTTTCATGATTCCACTCCTCTTTTACCCTGATCTCATATATGGATCCGGCGCTGCCGCATACGGTTCTCCACGCTACACCGCCCCGTGGAACCAGAGCACCTTACAATATTCGCATTGACTGTCTCTTTTCATGGCATGGGGCATCCCGGCCGGAACCATAAACGCCATGCCCGGCTCCAGAGGCAGCTCCTCACCGTCGATCAGCGCCATACCGCGCCCTTCCAATACAAAAAAGCCTTCCTGATCCTCATGGGCTGTCGCCGTGCCGTACTCATCAAAAGAATAAACTGAAATACCCATACGACATCCGTTTACACATCCATTCCTCTCATCCAGCAAAGTATAACCGGTGCGCCCGCCAGCCTGAGCCATCACTTCCTCTAACTTTACATAGGGTATCATATCGTCAGCCTCCTTCCATATGTCCGATATCGTCTCAGTCAAAACATTGATATCAGTATACTATGAATCCGTTCAAACCGCAAGCGACAGTTTTTAAAGTCCGTATGTACGGAATAAATGCCATCACATGCCGCCAAACCGGTTCAGGATTCTTTAAAAATAAAAAGCCCAGACATCCTTCTTCAAGGTTTCCGGACTTCTTATCCCATATTCCTGAATAGTAGCGAGAGGGGGATTTGAACCCTCGACACTACGGGTATGAACCGTATGCTCTAGCCAACTGAGCTATCTCGCCACACGCACCGGCAAAAGCCGGAGTGGAAGTTATAGGGCTCGAACCTATGACCCTCTGCTTGTAAGGCAGATGCTCTCCCAGCTGAGCTAAACTTCCATTGGCCGGCTACCATAATCATCACAGTGGACAACCGACTTTGTTAGTATACAATGCCATTCTCTCTTTGTCAAGATTTTTTTACAGAAAGTGTCATTTCGGAAAGGATACTTTCGGAAAGGGTACTTTCCTAATCCGCTTCAGAATTCCGAACCCTATCCCACATAGGGAAGCCCGGCAAAATATTCAAACTCATCGACTCCGGCAATCGTATGAGTAAACTCTCCCTCCTGCTGCTCATAATGGATTTCACCCGAAACCGCCTTACCGGAAGCATCCGTCCCCTCAAAATACGCCGTCCCGGCATTGTCCGTAGCCGTAATAAAAAGATGGGAACCCTCAGGCAGCGTACTCTCCTGTCCGTCTATCGTCACGGGAAGCTGCCGTTTTGTGATAAGCTCCTGCCACATTCGGTTCGCCTCGATATAATATATATCATCCAGCGCGGTAAACACACCGTCCTCACTCAGCTCATACCTCATTTCAGAGGTATAGGTGCCCAGCACATTCAACGTAAAGATCAGAACCATATTTTCCGGATTGACATTTTTCCCGTCCAGTCTCGCCCAGATGTTGGCAGTCTTCACTGCCCCGTCTTTCGTCAGTTCATAGACAAAGGTCTCGTAATCGTCCGACGCCTCGTCTATATCATAAACCAAAAAGACTCTTCCGCCTTCCCTGCGCATCAAATAGGCCCGATCCACCCTCACATTTTCACCCAGAGACATCTCTGTCCCATTTACATTGAGAATCGCTTCATCCATATACTCCTCTATCTGACGCCGTTCTATGAGGACGCTGCAGTCTCCGGCCTTCACCTGACTGCCCACCGGGAGGGCTGTGATATACGCTCCCGGAGTTTCAAGATACTCCGGTTTCATATACTCCGCCGCTTCCCCGTAAGGCACACACACGGTAATGCTGCCCGACGCATAGGGCCCGATCTCATAAGGTGTGAACACAAACTCTATGCCGGCGGCGTCCAGATACCAATTAGTGGTCTCCAGATGCTGCTCCACATAGGATTTGTAATCCTCAAACAATTCGTCTTCCCTCTCACCCAAAGATGCGAGTACCAGCTCCTGCGCCTTATTCATAAATCCGGCAGGATCCTCCATCAGCCGGGGGAGCGCAAGCTCCTGTCCGCTCTCCAGATCGATGGTGGTTCCCCAGTCGCCGCCATTGCCGTGAGCGCCGCCCATATACTCATAGGACCACCCCTTCACACTCAGAATACGGGTGTCCAGACGCATAATCTCATAAGAAGTATTTATCTGATAATTGGAAAACCATTCATATTCCTGAAGCTCATACATCTCCTGTGCCAGACTGACACAGGAATCCGCCTCTCCATTCAGCGCCTCCTGTTCGGAATAAAACAATCTGCGTACGGTTTCGGCCGCCTGTTCATAGCCCTTGCCTTCAAGAGTCATATTATCCTTGAAGACCTCCACCAACAGCACCTTTCTATCCTCCGCATAGCGCTGAATACGGCTGCTCTCCACTGTCACCTCGGGCAGTTTGCTCCCCGTCGCATTCTGCTCCGTCCCCGCAGGTTCCTCTGTCGCGGAGGAACGCTCAGGCAATATTTCCTGATTCTGCCCGTCCGGACTGTCATGATTGATTGTACAGGCCGGGAGCAGCAGCAAACCGGCCAAAACAAATGCAGCTATCTTTTTCATGTGTATACTTATCCTTTCCGGTAGCTTAAGCGGACGCATCGTGATTACATTTTCTCCGGTGCAGAGAAGCCCAGTAAATCAATACAAGTCTCAAGCACATCCCTGGTCAGCACCAGCAGCGCGATAAGTCCGCTCTTTCTGGCTCCGTTTCCCTCGCCCAGAATCTTGGTCTCATGATAAAAATGATTAAAGGCATTGGCAAGATCATAAATATAGGCGCAGACCTTGTGGGGCGCAAGCTCCTCACAGGCCGCAGCCATCACGGCATTAAACTGTGCGATCTGCATCATCAGCGCCTTCTCGGACTCATTTTCCGCAGGCCGGAGCGCAGTCTTTGCCGGATTGCCGCCCTGCTCCCTGTACTTGGCAAGAATCGACTTGATTCGCACGATCGTATACAGGATATAAGGACCGGTATCACCCTCAAAAGATGTAAACCGCTCAATATCAAACATATAATCCTTGGAGGCCTGATTGGAGAGATCACCGTATTTCAATGCGGCCACTGCGATCAGCCGCGCGGTCTTTTCCGCCTCATCCGCAGAAATCTCACGGTTCTCCGCAATCTTGCGATGCATCTCGTCCACAGTATCCTGAATCAGCTGTTCCAGACGCATGACTCCGCCGTCCCGGGTCTTAAAGGGCTTTCCGTCTTTACCGTTCATGGTGCCGAACCCGATCCACTGCAATTTTGTTTCGGACGTCACCAGCTTTGTCTTGCGCGCGCAGCGGAATACCTGTTGAAAATACAGCTCCTGCCGCTTGTCTGTCACATAGATGAGCTCATCGGGATGAAGCTTGTTCATCCGGTCCAGAATCGTTGCAAGATCCGTGGTATTGTATAGCGCCGCACCGTCAGACTTTAAGATCATGCAGGGAGGAATCTCTTTTGTGTCGGTCTCCTCCTTCACATCTACCACCAGCGCGCCGTCACTCAGATAGGCATAACCCTCTTCCTTCATATAATCTACCATGTCCGGAATCAGCTCCTGCACGTCAGACTCGCCTTTCCAGAGATCGAACTCCACATTCAATCCGTCATAATTGCGTTTCAAATCAGCCACCGAGACATTCAGAATATGCTGCCAGATCGCCCGATATCCCCTGACTCCGCTCTGAATCCTGAAGGTGCATTCCATGGCCCGCGCCTTGAAGTCTGCGTCCTCCTTGGAGCGCGCGCTGGCTGCCGGATACAGTTCTTCCAGTTCCGCTATGGTAAAGGGAGCCTCCGCGGGATAATCTCCCGTATACTTGTCATCAAAATACACAAGCTCCGGCTGCTGCTCCTGTAACTGTGCAATTACAAGCCCCATCTGAAGTCCCCAATCGCCCAGATGCACATCACCGGTCACCTCATGACCGCAGTAGCGCAGAATGCGCTTGATGCTCTCCCCGATTACCGCCGAGCGCAGATGCCCCACATGCAGTGCCTTGGCGATATTGGGTCCGCCATAGTCAATGACGATCTTTGAGGGATGCCCCGGCATATCCAGGCCAAACTTCGCATCCCGCTCCATCCCGCCGACATAATCCGCCAGAAATCCTTCAGAGAGCTTCAGATTCAGGAATCCGGGAGCCGCTGCGACAGCCTCCGCAAAGGTATCACTGCCCTGCAGCTTCTCCGCCACCGCCTCCGCAATCATAAAAGGAGCTTTTTTATATTGCTTTGCTCCGGCCATGGCGCCATTACATTGATATTCACACAGATCCGGACGGTTAGAGACCGTCACTCTGCCCAGAGCCGCGTCATAGCCCGCCGCGGCAAAAGCCTCCCCCATCTTCTCTGAAAGCAAATCCAAAAGTTTTTTCATATCTGTCCCTTCCTTCTGCTCCGGGACAACCCTCAAAACACTGGCTGTCCGGCCAAATTCTCCGATACCTGTACCACATTACTATAGTATAATTTCCAAAAATTTGCAATACGGGCTTTCTCTAGTCCTTTCTGAAACAATTTTTGTTTTTTTCTCTTTCCGCTCTGGAGAAAGCGCAGCCGCAATAGTCCTGCCGATACAGCTCATATTCGGCAGAAAGCTGAATAGAGCGCTTATAACCATCCTTTTTCTTGAAGTCTGACGGCAGCCATCTCACACCGCACTCCACCCCCAGAGCCTGTCCGATCTCGTTGATCTTATTTGCATTTTTAAGCGGACTGATGGTCAGAGTCGTGCCAAAATAATCGAATCTCCCTGCCGCTGCCTGCTGCGCCGTCTCTCGAAGCCGCAGTTCAAAGCAACGAAAGCACCGCTCGCCTCCTTCCGGGCAGTGCTCATACCCCCGCGCCATGTCCGCAAAACGCCGCGGATCATAATCCCCCTCCGCAATCTCTATGGGATGTCCCGTCTCTTTGGCATTGTAGGCGGCGATCAGGCGCCTCTGCTCCGCCGCCCGGTGACGATACTCCGGCTCCGCCGATATGTTCGGATTAAAATAAAATACCGTGATATGAAAGTATGTACATAAATACTCCAGGCAATAGCTGCTGCAGGGTGCGCAGCAGCTATGGAGCAGGAGACGCGGCGGCTCTGCCGCATCACGACCCAGCGTATCTATTATTTTCTCGAGTTCTTTTTGATAATTACATTGATTCATGGCAACTCCCTTCGGGCCTATCTCTTTGTTAATCTTCCTGCCCTGTGCCCTGATTGTATCTCTGCATAAAACCACGGATTTATCCCGCAGTCTGTATTGCCTCGTAACGCTTGCCCACCTTGCGCCAGTGAATCAGATCGAACCATCCCTCCACATAATCTGCCCGGCGGTTCTGATACTGCAGATAATAGGCATGCTCCCATACATCTACCAGAAGGAGAGGAGTGTAGAGCTGCAGATCCGGCACATCCTGATTGGCCGTCTGAACGATGGAAAGCTTTCCGTTTCCGTCCGCCACAAGCCATGCCCAGCCGGAGCCAAACTGCGATATGGCCGCCTGTTTCATCTGGTCCTTCCACTGCTTGTAACTTCCAAAGTCCCGATTAATGGCCTCCGCCAAAGCACCTGTGGGTTCCTGTCCGCAATTGCCCT
>CATKXY010000026.1 GCA_949840915.1 uncultured Lachnospiraceae bacterium
GAAGTCTCTTCACGGTCTGACCAGAACACTGATCAACAATATGGTTGTGGGCGTTACGGAAGGATATGAGAAGAAGCTTGAGGTAAACGGCGTTGGTTACAGAGCTGCAAAGTCCGGAAAGAAGCTGACTTTGAATCTGGGTTACTCCCATCCCGTTGAGATGGAGGATCCCGAGGGTCTGGAGACCACAGTGGAAGGCAATGTCATTTCCGTTAAGGGAATCGACAAGGAAAAGGTTGGACAGTTTGCCGCTGAGATCAGAGACAAGAGAAGACCTGAGCCTTATAAGGGCAAGGGTATCAAGTATGCTGACGAGACAATCAGACGTAAAGTCGGTAAGACCGGTAAGAAATAATAGATAAGGAGAGTATGGAGATGGTTAGTAAGGAATCAAGACAAAAGGTTCGTGTTAAAAAGCACATGAGAATTCGTAACCGCTTCAGTGGCACTGCCGAGAGACCTCGTCTGGCAGTATTCAGAAGCAATAATCATATGTATGCTCAAATTATCGACGACACTGTTGGAAATACACTGGTATCTGCATCCACCGTTGAGAAAGCGGTCAAGGCAGAGCTGGAGAAGACCAATAACGTCGAGGCGGCAGCATATTTGGGAACTGTGATCGGCAAGAGAGCAGTTGAGAAGGGTATCAAGGAAGTTGTTTTTGACAGAGGCGGCTTTATATACCAGGGTAAGATTGCAGCATTAGCTGAGGCGGCCAGAGAAGCCGGCTTGGAATTCTAGGAAAGGAAGAGGAATACACCATGAAACACACAATCATAGATGCAAGCCAGTTTGAGTTGACCGACAAGGTTGTTACCATCAAGCGTGTAGCCAAGACTGTAAAGGGCGGACGCAACATGCGTTTTACAGCGCTTGTAGTTGTGGGAGACGGCAACGGACATGTGGGCGCGGGACTCGGCAAGGCTGTTGAAATTCCCGAGGCAATCCGCAAGGGTAAGGAAGATGCTATGAAGCATCTCGTTGAGATTGCTCTGGATGAGAATAATTCCATCACACATGACTTTATCGGCAAATACGGTTCTGCAAATGTTCTGCTGAAGAAGGCTCCCGAAGGTACCGGTATCATCGCAGGCGGTCCTGCCCGTGTGGTATGTGAGCTTGCAGGAATCAAGAATATCCGTACCAAGTCTCTGGGATCCAACAATAAGCAGAACGTAGTGCTCGCCACGATCTCGGGTCTGAGCCAGCTCAAGGCCCCCGAGGAGGTTGCAAAGAGCCGCGGCAAGTCCGTTGAAGAGGTAATGGCATAGGAAGGAGAACGATCATGGCAGATAAAAAGTTAAAGATTACTTTGGCAAAGTCCACCATCGGAGCTGTGCCCAAGAACAGGGCAACCGTGGAATCCATGGGTCTGCGCAAGATTGGCCAGTCCATCATTCTTCCCGATAATGACGCTACCAGAGGACAGATCCGCAAGGTTGGTTATTTGTTAAAAGTAGAAGAAGTTTAATCAGATAAGGAGGTGTCAACAGTGGAATTATCCAATTTAAGACCCGCTGAAGGTTCAAAGCACAGTGATAATTTTAGAAGAGGCCGTGGACATGGTTCAGGAAACGGCAAGACTGCAGGTAAGGGACACAAGGGACAGAAGGCCCGTTCCGGGGCTCCCAGACCCGGCTTTGAGGGTGGACAGATGCCTTTGTACAGACGAATCCCCAAGAGAGGATTTACCAATAGAAATACAAAGGAGATCGTTGCAATCAATGTAAGTGTTCTGGAGCGTTTTGATGACGGTGCTACCGTGGATGTGAATGCATTGATGGAGGCCGGTATCATCAAGAATCCCAGAGATGGTGTCAAGATACTCGGAAACGGAGAACTTACCAAGAAACTCAATGTGAAGGTTGATGCTTACAGTGCATCCGCAAAAGAGAAAATCGAGGCACTTGGTGGAAAAGCAGAGGTGATGTAATGCTTACGACACTCAAAAATGCATTGAAAATCAAAGAAATCAGGCAGAAGCTTTTATATACCCTGGGTATGCTGGTTATTATCCGTCTCGGATCCCAGCTGCCCGCTCCGGGTATCGACGGCAGTTTCTTCAGAGATTGGTTTTCCGGCAATGGGGGAGACGCTTTCAGCTTCTTTGATGCGATTACCGGTGGTTCCTTTTTGAGTATGTCAATTTTTGCATTGAATATCAGCCCTTATATTACTTCCTCCATCATCATGCAGCTGTTGACTATTGCGATTCCCAAGCTTGAGGAGATGCAGAGAGACGGCGAGGACGGCAGGAAGAAGATTGTGGCCATTACCAGATATGTGACGGTTGCGCTGGCTCTGATTCAGGCAACCGCAATGGCAGTCGGCTTTGGGCGTCAGGGTTATCTGACCGATTATAATGCATTGAGTGTGATCACCGCAGTTGCAGCGCTCACCGCAGGTAGTGCATTCCTGATGTGGGTGGGTGAGAGAATTACCGAGAACGGCGTGGGGAATGGTATCTCCATCGTGCTGGTAATCAATATTATTTCCAGACTGCCCGAGGATCTGAAGAATCTCTACAGCCAGTTTGTAGCGGGCAAGGCTCCCGCAACGGCGATTCTGGCGGCAGTGATTATTCTGGCTATCATCGTAGGTATGGTAGTGCTCGTCATCGTCTTAAACGACGGTGTGCGCAAGATTCCCGTTCAATATGCCAAAAAGGTACAGGGCCGCAAGATGGTGGGCGGGCAGACCTCCAACATTCCTTTGAAGGTCAACACCGCAGGCGTTATTCCCATCATTTTCGCACAGTCCATCATGCAGATGCCTATTATGATTTGCACCTTTGTGGGCTATCAGGGAACCGGTGTGTGGAATCATATCCTGAGAGGATTGAACTCCAGCAATTGGTGCAAGCCCAGCGAGCCCGTCTACTCCATCGGCTTATTGGTATATATTGTATTGGTGATTTTCTTTGCTTACTTCTACACATCCATTACCTTTAATCCGTTGATGATAGCGGACAACATGAAGAAGCAGGGCGGTTTTATCCCCGGCATCAGACCCGGCAAGCCCACCAGCGACTATTTGGACAAGGTTCTCAACTACATTGTGTTTATCGGTGCGGTTGGCCTGACCATCGTCGCAATCATTCCTTATTTCTTCAATGGTGTGTTCGGTGCCAGCGTATCCTTTGGCGGTACCAGTCTGATCATTATTGTCAGCGTGGTTCTCGAGACCGTGAAACAGATCGAGTCCCAGATGCTGGTTCGCAATTACAAGGGATTTTTGGAAGGCTAGAAGGCAATCACATTGTGAAAATGTCAAAAAGAACCGGCTGCATAGACTACACGGTAGACTATGCAGCCTTTTTAAGTACTGTCCGGCCGAAGCCATTGTGGTTTTCTGCGTTTAACCCTGTTCAGGCAGGCGGTGCCGGGATGGGTTTGCAACCGGGTGCGGATGGCTGTTTTCTAATAGTGCGGTTATAGAATCCCATACCATACGGGTCGGCACTAAGATGCATCCATGCATCGTAGTGCCTGAAATGCGCATCCGTGCGCATTTCACCCTGGAAGTCCGATCCGCACTATAAGAAAATGTGCCATCCTTTACCAAGGCTGCAAACCCATCCCGGCACCGCCTGCCCTGATACTGGCCAAAGGCAGCAAATCACAGCGCTTTCGGCCGGGAAATAAGAGATGCTGAGAGTGCTGATTCAATCGATGATGTTCTGCTGATTTTAGTCTACAGCAGTGTGATCGCGGCGTTCAATCGGTATCGAGGCAGAGGGTGGCAGAGCGGAATCTGCAGGCATTGGCGGAGATTGGTGCGTTTTCTTATAGTGCGGATCGGACTTCCAGGGGGAAATGCGCACGGATGCGCATTTCAGGCACTATGATGCATGGATGCATCTTAGTGCCGACCCGTATGGTATGGGATTCTATAACCGCACTATTAGAAAACGCCCAAGCGTAGACCGGCTGCGGATTCCGCTCTGCCACCCTCTGCCGACACCGGTTGAATGCTGCGGCCGCATAATTTTTGGCTGAATAGTCACCTCCCTGCCCACAATTCGGTGATTATTTTGTGATTTGATATTGCAAACTCTCCGTAAAAAAGCTACAATAACCATAAGTATGCACAAACAGCGGATGCTGTATCAGAGCGGAGGAAAAGCGAATGAAGATTATTATGTTGGGCGCACCCGGCGCAGGAAAAGGCACACAGGCGAAAATGATCGCGGAGAAATATGGAATTCCGCATGTCTCCACGGGAGATATTTTCCGTGCGAACATCAAGAACGGTACCGAGCTTGGCATGGAGGCAAAAAAGTACATGGATCAGGGACTTCTGGTGCCGGATGAGCTGACGGTGAAGATACTGTTGGACAGAGTGGCCCAGCCGGACTGTGAGAAGGGTTATGTGCTGGATGGCTTTCCCAGAACAATTCCTCAGGCAGAAGTGCTTGACAAGGCGCTCTCGGAGCTGGGCGATGCCATCGACTACGCCATTAATGTGGATGTACCCGACGAGAATATCGTGAAGAGAATGTCCGGCAGGCGTGCGTGCGTCAACTGTGGCGCGACCTATCATATCGAGCATGTTCCTCCTAAGAAGGAAGGTGTGTGTGACAAATGCGGCTCGGAGCTTGTGCTTCGCGACGACGACAAGCCGGAGACCGTTTTGAATCGTCTGAAAGTGTATCATGATCAGACACAGCCCCTTATTGAGTTCTATACGGCGAAGGGTGTGCTGAGGACTGTGGACGGCACTGTGGATATGCAGGATGTATTCAGTGCCATTGTTGACATCCTCGGGGAATAGAGCGGAAAGGAAGTAGATGGCAATGGCTATTTCTGTGAAATCGGAGCGGGAGATAGAGCTGATGAAGATGTCCTGTAAGCTGCTTGCGGACGTCTTTCAGAATATGGAGAAGGCTGTACGGCCCGGCATATCCACCATGGATATCAATAATCTGGGAGAGAAGCTGATCCGGGATCACGGCTGTGTTCCCAATTTCCTGAATTATAACGGGTATCCCGCGGCAATCTGTGTGTCCGTAAACGATGAGGTCGTGCACGGCATTCCCCGGAAGGATCATATTCTGCAGGAGGGTGACATTGTCAGCCTGGACGCGGGACTGATCTATAAAGGATATCATTCCGATATGGCCAGAACCTTTGGCGTGGGGGAGATCAGTGATGAGGCGAAGCTCCTGATCGAGCGGACCCGGCAGAGTTTCTTTGACGGTATAAAGATGGCGAAAGCGGGAAATCATCTCTTTGATATCTCCAATGCCATTGATGCGTCCATCAGCCCGCATGGCTATGGAATCGTGAGAGACCTGGTGGGACACGGTATCGGTACAAAGCTCCATGAAGATCCCCAGATTCCCAATTTTGCACAGCGCAGAAGAGGGCCCAAGCTGCAGGCGGGTATGACGCTGGCCGTGGAGCCCATGATCAATATGGGAAGAGCGGATGTAGAGTGGCTGGAGGATGATTGGACCGTGGTTACTGAGGACGGCTCGCTGTCTGCTCATTATGAGAATACCATACTCATCACTGAGGGTGAGCCGGAGATTTTGACCCTGTATTAAGCGGCAGGCAGGAGACAGAACATGATAGGACAGTTTGTTACCTCGAAGGCAGGACATGATAAGGGGACTCTTTATCTGGTGGTCGCCGAGGAGGGGGACTTTGCGGCGCTTTGCGACGGACGTTTGAAGCTGCTTGAAAGTCCGAAGAGAAAACGTAAAAAGCATATTCAGCCCATCTGCAGTACGGCGGGAAAAGAGCTGGTACAGGCTCTGGAGGAAAAATGCGCCACCGATGAACAGATTCAATATGCGATTTCGCAGTATAAGGCTTTGCAAAATAAAATCTAAATAGATCTATGAATTCATTCAGATTTAAAAATAGTTGGAGGAAATGTATGTCAAAGAGTGATGTGATTGAAATCGAAGGAACTGTTGTTGAGAAGCTTCCCAATACCATGTTCCGTGTGGAACTGGAGAACGGACACAGAGTGCTGGCCACCATCAGCGGCAAGCTGCGTCAGAATTTTATCCGTATTCTGCCCGGAGACAAGGTAACCATGGAGCTGTCGCCCTATGATCTGAGCAAGGGGCGTATTATCTGGAGAGACAAGTAAAGCATGAAGGCGGATTGGAAGCGGGTCCTGATACACATGGCAGTGCTTCTCGCAGGCAGCGCGCTGTCCGGCACTTTGCTTCTGACTCTGGTATTCTGCATTCCCACGGAGCGCATTAAGAGTCATGTGGCGGAGTCTGCAGACCGGATGCTCTGCGGGGACAAAGCTGCGGACAGCGCCTTTGCGCAGCATATCAGACAGCACAAGGAGAGCTATACAGACTCCATCATTGTGCAATATGCCTTTGAAAAGATAGCGGATCAAAATGCTTTTGAGCATGCGATGTGGGCATGGCATTATGACTTGGAGGAGGAAATCTGGGCGGCGGAGGATTCGCTGCGGGCGGTTCTGGCCGGAGCAGATACCTCCGAAATGCATCTTCGGGAATATTCCCGTTACTGGCACGGATATCTTCTATATATAAAGCCTCTGCTTCTGGTCATCTCATGGGAGCAGCTGGTGTGGCTGGAGCTTGTGCTGGAGCTTCTCCTGCTGGCGGCAGTGTTTGTGGCGGCCTTTCGGAAAAAGCATCCCGGCGTGGCAGTGGCAGTGGCGGCAGGGTTGTTATTTATGAAACCCGAGCTGATGATGGTGTCTCTTACGATGTCGGTTTGCCTGATCATCCTGCTGACGGCGGTCTTAGTTCTGCTTTTGCGGGGAGAGTGGCTGCGGGAGAGAGGTTATTTCCCGGAGTTTTTTCTGTGTATCGGTATTTTGACGGCCTATTTTGATTTTCTGACCTACCCGGCAGCTACGCTGGGATTTCCGCTATGTGTGTATTTCCTGATCTCGGAGCGGGAGCGTATCTTCCCGGCGGTGAAGCGTATTGCGGGCTACAGCATCTGCTGGGGTGCGGGTTATGCAGGCATGTGGGCATCCAAGTGGGTCATCGCGGATGCGGTACTGGGGACAGGCACCATAAAGGATGCCCTCTGGAATGTTCTGGGCAGAACGGAAGCCATCGGCGGCAGGCCCAGACTGAACGGCGGACAATATGTGATATCGCTGAATTTTCAGGAATATGACTCCCGTTTTTATGTGATCGCTGCCGGAGCATTGGCCTTTCTGGTGCTGCTTGCGCTGGTGCGGGGGCTTGGCAGGAAGCTTCCGATAAAGCTTCTGCTGGAGACGATCATTCCGTTTTTGATGATCGCTGCAATACCTTTTGCATGGATCGTTGTGGTACAGCATCACTCGGCGCTGCACGCACGTTTTACGTTCCGCATTCTGGGGGTGGCGTCCATGGCGCTTGCCTGTATTGGCCTTCAGGTTTGGAATGTCGGTCTCACAAAGCGGAGAAATATTGAAAATAATGACAATTGAATAAAAATATCTGGGAAAAGATATTGCAAATGCTAAAAGACCGTGTTATAATATGAAACGGTCTTTTTTGAAAGGAGGGTTTAACGTGAAGGTTAGATCATCAGTAAAACCGATCTGCGAAAAATGCAAGATCATCAAGAGAAAAGGACGCATCAGAGTAATCTGTGAGAATCCGAAACACAAACAGAGACAGGGATAATCACCGCTTAAAACCGGTTTGCAGAAACCGGATTTAAGTCAGTGAGTTCTTGTCCTGTTGTTATGAGCGGCTGAACCGGATGCTTTCAATGATATTGAAGCGTCTGATTTTCATATACAATGTGGGATAGAGCTTACGGGAGATTACTTGTTGATACCATGACAAATAGATTTACTAATACAGCAAAGGTGCGCTGTCTAAGTAAATCCAGGCTTTGTCAGACAAAATGCATAAATGCATTTTGCCCGACAGAACCGGGAAAGAATGTTGTGGAAAGATCGGATGTGTGTCCGATTGGGTGAGAGCCCCAATCAATTAGTAACGAAACAGGCGCATAAATAACAGACCAGATCATGCGCAGCGCAGACCGGGAGACGGATGCGCAAAAGGAAATGGAGGAAACGTAAATGGCTCGTATCGCAGGTGTTGACTTACCTAGAGAAAAACGAATTGAGATCGGCTTGACCTATGTCTACGGAATCGGAAGATCGACCGCCAACAAGCTTCTGGCTGAGGCAGGCGTGAATCCTGATACCAGAGTAAGGGACATTACCGACGACGAGGTGAAGAAACTCACCGAGGCAATTGATAAGTTGAATGTCATGGTGGAGGGTGATCTGAGAAGAGAGATCGCACTGAACATCAAGAGACTGCAGGAGATTGGATGCTATCGCGGTATCCGTCATCGTAAGGGTCTGCCCGTTCGCGGTCAGAACACCAAGAACAACGCGAGAACACGCAAGGGTCCCAAGCGCACCGTTGCAAACAAGAAGAAGTAAGGTTAGCAGGTTGATCACAGTAAGGTAATAACAACAAGAAAGTAGGTTAGTTTAAAATGGCAAAGAAAGTTGCAACAGGTAAAAAAGTTACCAAAAAACGTGTCAAGAAAAACGTTGAACGCGGACAGGCACATATTCAGTCTTCTTTTAACAATACCATTGTTACGCTGACTGACACTGAGGGCAATGCACTCAGCTGGGCAAGTGCCGGTGGTCTGGGCTTTAGAGGTTCAAGGAAATCTACTCCCTACGCTGCACAGATGGCAGCCGAGACGGCTGCAAAGGCAGCGCTGATTCACGGTCTGAAGACTGTTGACGTATTTGTCAAGGGTCCCGGATCAGGTCGTGAGGCGGCAATCAGAGCACTCTCTGCTTGTGGTCTTGAGGTAGTAAGTATCCGTGACGTAACCCCGGTTCCTCACAATGGATGCCGTCCTCCCAAGCGCCGCAGAGTATAGTGTGAAATGTTGGAAGAAGGCGCTCCGCGGCGGAGCGTTGTAAACAAACAGGAAAGGAAATGAGAAAAAATGGCAGTAAATCGTGTACCGGTATTAAAGAGATGCAGAGCATTGGGCCTTGAGCCCGCATATCTGGGCTATGACAAGAAGTCCAACAGAACTTCCGCAAGAGCAGGCAAGAAGGTCAGCGAGTATGGTCTTCAGCTCCGCGAGAAGCAGAAAGCAAAGTTTATTTATGGCGTTCTGGAGAAGCCCTTCAGAAATTATTATGAGAAGGCCGACAGAATGAAAGGTATGACCGGTGAGAACCTGATGGTTATGCTGGAGTCCAGACTGGACAGTGTAGTGTTCAGAATGGGATTTGCCAGAACCAGAAGAGAGGCAAGACAGATTGTCGGCCACAAGCATGTGCTGGTGAACGGTAAGCAGGTGAATATTCCTTCTTATCTGATCAAGGCAGGCGATGTGGTGGAGATCAGAGAGAAGTCCAAGTCTCTTCAGAGATACAAGGATATTATCGAGGTGACCGGCGGCAGATTGGTACCCGAGTGGATGGATGTAGATATCGAGAACTTCAAGGGAACGATCAAGAACCTTCCTACCAGAGAGATGATCGATGTTCCTGTAGACGAAATGCTTATCGTCGAGTTGTACTCCAAGTAATAGGCAGTCGAACTATCCACATAGAAAAGGAGGGTATTGGCAGTGTTTGATTTTGAGAGACCGAATATTGAGGTTGTTGAGATTTCAGAAGACAAAAAGTACGGCAAATTCGTAGTTGAGCCACTGGAGAGAGGCTATGGCATTACCCTTGGTAACTCTCTGCGGAGAATCATGCTGTCCTCTTTGCCCGGTGCTGCTGTTAGTCAGGTAAAGATTGAGGGCGTGTTACACGAGTTTAGTTCCATACCCGGCGTCAAAGAGGATGTGACTGAGATCATCATGAACATCAAGAGTCTTGCGATCAGAAATTCCAGTGAGACCAATGAAGCCAGAACTGCTTACATTGAATTTGAGGGCGAGGGTGTTGTACATGCCTCTGATATTCAATGCGACCAGGATATCGAGATTCTCAATCCCGATCTCGTGATCGCTACCTTGAGCGGCAAGGATACCAAGCTTTACATGGAGCTGACCATCACAAGAGGACGCGGCTATGTGAGCGCTGACAAGAACAAACACGAGGATCTGCCTATCGGTGTGATTGCGATAGATTCTATCTACACGCCTGTGGAGAGAGTTAATGTCACGGTTGAAAATACCCGTGTGGGCCAGATTACAGATTATGACAAGCTGACTCTGGACGTATTCACCAACGGGACGCTGGTTCCCGATGAGGCTGTCAGCCTGGCTGCAAAGGTACTTAGCGAGCACTTGAGCCTGTTTATCGATCTGTCCGAGAATGCCAAGACCGCGGAGGTTATGGTGGAGAAGGAGGATGACGAGAAGGAGAAGGTGCTGGAGATGAGCATCGATGAGCTGGAGCTTTCCGTTCGTTCTTACAACTGCCTGAAGCGCGCTGGTATCAATACGGTAGAAGAATTGACCAACAAGACTTCTGAGGATATGATGAAGGTTCGTAATCTGGGCCGCAAGTCCCTGGAGGAAGTGCTTGCAAAGCTGAAGGAATTGGGTTTGCAGCTCAATCCCAGCGAGGATAATTAAACAGAATATTCCCGTGCGGTAAATCCAAAGCGTACGCGCGGGGAATCTTCTAAATGGGTAATGAAAACAAATGGCGTCGGGGACGCCGTAAGCATTCGGTAAGTAAGTCCGAAGAGCGTGGCCGGATGTTCCATGAATGGAGAAAGGAAATCATATTATGGCTAAGTACAGAAAATTGGGCAGAACCTCTTCTCAGAGAAAGGCACTGCTCAGAAACCAGGTTACCGCACTGATCAATCACGGCAGGATCATCACCACCGAGGCTAAGGCCAAGGAAGTGAGAAAGATTGCTGAAGGGCTTATCGCTCTGGCTGTGAAGGAGAAGGACAATTACGAGACTGTAAAGGTTACCGCAAAGGTTGCCCGCAAGGACAAGGACGGCAATCGTGTAAAGCAGATCGTTGACAAGGATACCAAGAAGGTTCTCTCCGAGACCCATCGCGACAAGGACGGCAAGATCCTGAGAATCGATAACGGTGTTACCGTTACCGTATACGATGAGGTGGAGAAGGAGATCAAGAAGGATATGCCTTCCAGACTTCACGCAAGACGTCAGATGCTGAAGGTGCTCAATCCCGTTGTGTCCGTTCCTGAGGATGCCGCAGGCAAGAAGAAGGGTACTCAGGCAGTTGATCTGGTTGCAAAGCTCTTTGACGAGTATGCTCCCAAGTATGCGGACCGTAAGGGCGGCTACACCAGAATTGTAAAGGTTGGACAGCGTAAGGGCGACGCAGCTATGGAAGTTGTTCTGGAGCTGGTATAATCTATAGATTGACAGATCATATAGCGGAATCGGCTGGGCCTTTTGGGCCGGGCCGATTCTTTTCATTTGACGGGGATTGTTACAAGAAGGAGCTGACGGTTATCAATTTATGATCAGGGAGTTTTCTGAAAGTGCTGGTAATCCTTTAAGGAATTCCAGTTACCTCCCCAGGTGAAGCCGTGCTCGATAAACAGTTTATAGCAAAGATCATTCTCGTCGATCTTGTAGGGGAAGTTCATCGTTCTGTCCGCGTAGGGGGCGGCGTCTGCGGGGGATATGCAGGTGCTGCCGTCTTTTTCGTAGGTCACATAGGGATTGTAGAAAGGATTGATATCCAGCGCCAGTCCCAGCGCGTGTTTGGAGAGATTTTTTGTGCCTTCCACCACGCGGTAATTAAAGCAGGAAGTATTATTGTCCTCCATGGAGGCAGTATCGTCCCCTGCATATTCGTCGATCAGGCGCACCTTTTCTATTTGATATTCGTTGCGGTAGAGTTCATAAAAAATATCGAGAAGATCTGCGGCGATGGCGGTGTTGCAGATCAGTTCGCCCTCTGTGGAGACACCGTCAAAATCATAGTGCAGAATGTGGATATAGCGCAGCTCCTCAAAGCTCACAGCCGGAACGTCTGTTTTATTTTGTCCGCTGACAGCCGCAGTGTCCGGGTTGTCGGCTCCTTCAACTATCGGATAGGATATCCCGGTGATATAGCGCTGCAGATTCTCGGACAGCGGCTCACAGTAAAAGTCCTCCATGACGGTGCCGGATGCGTTCACATAGGTGACACGCTCCGCGAGCATGGCCTGTCCGTCCGCACCGCCGTTTAAGAAAGCCCCAGTCAGAGCTGTGACGGGGCCCGTCGTGTCGATGCCGTCGCCGCCGGAAACCATGCCGTCCGGGACAATATCGCCCGCAGACAGATCCGCTCCGCTGACGTCCGAAACGCCGGGCCCACCCGTGGAGGATTCAGCCGAATCCGGCTCTGATCCTGCAGACAGTTCCGGGTGCAGTTTCGCATATTCATCCAGCGTCATGGAATTTCTTTTGTGTAACTGTGTGACGATTCCTACAGCCATAACCAGCAAAAATAAGATGCCTATCATCTTGATCAATTTATTTCTGTCTATCTGATTCATTTGATACCTCACTTATAAATCCAAAAGGATTCTGTCAAATTTCCGGCAAAAAATGCGCCTAACACATTATAACACAAAACAATGGACTGTGTGAACTGATTGGAATCCGTTCTCCCCAATTTGATTTGATAGTTTCCGGTTGAGGAAATTTCGTCGGGTGTCCCGGCGGGTAGTTGGCAGAATATTTTTATATAAATTAGAAGTTTTTGTGTTATAATGTGTTAAGTGATTTCAGGCGGCCTATGTTTCCACACGGGGAAGCCTGGTGTACGGATATGGAGGAAGTTTGAGTTTGAGATATTTAGGCAATAAAGACTCGATCACTGATAAAATAAAACAGATCATCTTGAGCAAAACGGCGGCGGGGCCGGACACGGTTTTCTTTGACGCTTTTTGCGGCACGGGGTCTGTGGCCAATGCTTTTAAAGATACCTGCAGTGTTGTCATTAACGATAATCTGAACTGTGCCGCCACCTATGCTTACGGGCGTATAGTTGCGGCTGCATGCACGTTTGAGCAGTTGGGATTTGATCCGTTTTCGTTTTTTAATTCCAATGACGAGATCGTGGAAGGATATTTTTTCAGAACCTATTCTCCCGGCGGTTCATCGAGAATGTATCTGTCAGAACACAACGCGGGGCGCGTGGATTACTTCAGGCAGACTATTGAAGAATGGTACGGACAGGAGCGTATCACGGAAAATGAATACCGTTATCTGCTGGCCTGCCTGATCGAGTCCGTTTCGTTCGTCTCCAATACCGCGGGGGTCTACGGCGCTTTTTTAAAAAAATGGGACGAGCGTGCCCTGAAAAATATTCAGTTTCTTGATATCTCGGACGGGATAGAAGCCGCTCATCAAATTGAGGTACATACGGAAAAGCTGGAACATATCATCGGCGATATCGACTGTGACATCCTATATCTCGATCCGCCATATACCCAGAACCAATACGGGACCCAGTATCATTTGCTGGAAACGCTGATACGCGACGACCGGCCCGAGACGATCAGCAGGGTGACCGGCTCCCGGAGCACCAGGGAAATGCGCTCGGACTGGTCGAAGATTTATAAGGTTCACATTCTGCTGGATCAGATCATCGCCGAAACCAGTGCCAGATATGTTTTCCTCAGTTATAACAATGACGGAGATATGAGCAGGGAGTATATCGAGGCGGTCATGAAACGATACGGCGTGGAGGAATCTTTTGAATGTATCACGATACCCTATAAAAAGTATGAGAACTGGAAATCCCGGAATAAGAATATTCATTACGAGTATCTGTTTTGCATGGAAAAGAAACCGGCCGGGGAGGTAGTCTATGAATCGCCGCTGAATTATATCGGCAGTAAGGCGAAAGTGGTTCCGTACATCCGGGCGAATCTGCTTCAGACTTCCTGTTTCGTAGATGTTTTTGGCGGCGGGTTTAATGTGGGGATCAACGCGGATTGCGACACAATCTGGTATAATGACATCAATTTTATGGTAAAGGATCTGATCGAGTCTTTCAGGCGCTGTGATACATACGAATATATCACCTTTGTGAAGAAATTTATCGAGAATCATCATCTGGAGAAAGGGAATAAGGAGGCGTATCTGGCGGCGAGGGAGTATTATAATTCACTGCCTGAGCAAAAAAAGGATATTCGCATGCTATTTGCCATAACCTTGTACAGCTATCAACAGCAGATGCGCTTTAACAGCAGTTACGGGTTTAACAATACTGCCGGGATTCGCTGGTTCAACGATTATATTCTGGCGAAACTGATCAGCTTCAGCAGAGTCATCAAGAATCGGAATGTCTCTTTTATCAGCACGGATTACATCGCCTTGCGGGATCATATTCCTATGGATGAAAACACGTTTCTTTATCTGGATCCTCCATACAAGCTGACTACCGGAAGCTATAATGACGGAAAGCGCGGATTTAAGGGATGGGACGATAAGCTGGAGCAGGAATTATTTGATTTTATCGATGAGATGACCGATTTGCATGTCCCCTGTATGCTCTCCTATGTGCTGGAGCACAAGGGTGTTGTCAATACGGCTCTGGAGAATTGGATCAACAGAAATGAGTATACCTGTATTCCCCTGGGAGATATCTTAGGAATATCGGGACAGCCCAGAAAAGAGATACTGATCTTAAATTATAGTTTGACTGAAGGTTGTCGGGGAAGGAGAAATCATATGGCTATACCGCGCTTTGTCATAAAGAAGAACATGAATAAGTCTTCCGTGACAGGAAAGTCCATGCAGGATATTCTGACGGACGCGGTTCTCCGGGAGGTATGTCTCAGAATAACAGGCCGGGAGGAATATACCGTAGATTTTGTCGATAATGACTATGAGGATGATTGCCTGTCCAAATCCTACAACAAAGGCAGGCTTGCAGTGCTGAAATATGATAATAAGAACGCGTTTGTAAGCTTCTCGGAGGAGACGGCGGAGGGCCGGAATTCGGCGGTCCAAAGCGTCGGAACCGCATTCAATATCTATTATCAGAGCAAAGCCGAACAGAAAGAACTGTATTATTATTTTCTGGGAACCGGGACAAAATTTCAGACGGATTATCTGCTGAATGCGTATCGGCAGATGCAGACCATCGGCTTCCGGTTTTTAAACACGGAAGTGCTGGATTCGCCCATCGTATCCTATGGATCGGTTGAGGATCTGATATCCTCCAGGAAAATTACGGCCAAAAAGAACAAGAGTAATAAGGCTTCCTATGTGACGAAGGACAGATCCAAAGAGATTGAGATTTATGGCAAGACATACGGGGCAAACAAATACGATGCGGCAATGCTTGGCTTCACCGCGTCTGTGCTGGCAAAACTGCATGGACAGCACGTTACCCTGTATGAAATACTGGAAGGCAATCTGGAGCATATGCCCGAAGCCTGTGCCAGGACGCTGGAGCTTATGGAGAATGTGGAAATCATTCCTACCGATCTGGAGTTTGACAGAACACAGTTTACGGCAAACAATAGTCTCCGCTCCCCGCGTTATATATCAAATCTGCTTGACAGGGTCGGCATAAAGCGCTGTGCTTTGTGCAATTGTGAGGTCCCTGAGATCATACAGGGTGCGCATGTCTGGCCGGTAAGCATGATCAAAAAGCAGCCGTTAACCTTTGAGGAGCAGTTGGCCCATGCCATCAGCGGGCATAACGGGCTCTGGCTGTGTGAAAATCACCACAAGCTGTTTGATGAGAATATCATACGCTTCGATAACACCGGAAAATTAGACCTCAGCCAAGCGGATAAGGCGGCGCGGGCGTTCATCTTGAAAATCACGGATGTGGACAGGATTCCGGAGGTTTATCATTCTCCCGGGTTTTTTGAATATCTGGCTCTCCGCAATCAGTCTATAGATTCGTGACGGTGGAATCCAAATCCGGTTAAGCCGGTGCCGGGACAGAGCGGAATGTCCTTTGCTATGGCAGGAGTCCTGTGTCTTATGATCTGGAGTCGCTGCCTGCCATGGAGAACGGACTGTATGCCCTCTGGGACGGTAAAGTATACTTCAGGCAGATGACGGACGAGTCTCTGGCGGAGGGCAGGCTGTATTCCCAGCATTGTGAGAATGGTACATACAGAGTGTATTTCTGCGGGCTGGATGGAAAAGATGTGGAGGAATATGCCTCCTCGCGGGTGCTGTCCGCAATGGACGGCAGGATCATCTGTCAGACGGCAGACGGCGGACTGTCCTTGATTGATACCGACACGGACGCGGCGGCCGGGCGGGAGCATGTTCTGGTGGAGGACCTTGTTTATTATCTGGATGCCACAGAGGAAGAGGTGTTTTTCTACAGGTATCAGATGAGCGGGGAAACGGAAGAGCTGGTTTTGTGTAAGACGGACTATGAGGGAACAGTCACCGTTTTGAAAATGATCACCCGGCAGGAGTATCTGGACTGTACGGATGGATAT
The DNA here is from genome assembly GCA_949840915.1 of uncultured Lachnospiraceae bacterium. GTDB lineage: Bacteria > Bacillota > Clostridia > Lachnospirales > Lachnospiraceae > Acetatifactor. Next base: position 16,356 of record CATKXY010000026.1, read on the forward strand.
GCGATCTATGAGTATCCTATGGATATCCCCTGCTTCCAATGTCTGGGGGATACGCTTTATTTTTCTGCGGGCTCCTATAACGGAAATGCGCATATGTATTCGGGGGGGCCTGTTTACAGTATGAAAAAAGACGGAAGCGACTTCCGGGTGGAGGCTGTCTTGGGCGGGGCTTATTTTTATCTGTATGACGACGGTGAGAACAGGGTTCTGTATTATGAAGCCCCTGCGACTGTTCGGACATCGCCGGAAGACACGGGGATACGGACTGTCAATCTGCGGGGAGAAAAGACACCGGACATCACTCTTGCGCCGCCCTATGCGGCGTATGACAAGCCGGAAGTGCATGGTGAGAGCAATGCCGTCCTGTGGTATCCCGATACCTCCGGTTTCTGTTATGTGCTGCTGTCGGAAGAGGAGAGCGCCGCACTGTCTATCGATGCCTATGTGGACGGCAGCCGGATGCAGAAGGTATCGGATATTGATCTTGCGGACGGAAAGCTGTTTTTTACCGTGACGGATCTAAGCTACAATCGGGAGAACAGCATCGGATGGCGCGATTATTATGACCGGGGCCGGAGCGCATGCTATTGCAAAGATCTCAAGAGCGGAGAAATCCGCTTGCTCTATGAATATTGACGAAAGCCACGGCGGGACAGTCCCGGCAGGAGCTGATGGATCTGCGTTGATGCTTGTAAATTCCCGGAGAATTTAGTACAATAGGGAACGGATGGCATACGGAGCAGATACGGAGGGAATACGGCGATGCCGAATATCATAAAGACGCGGAATCTCACTTACGAATATATCAGGCGGGACGAAGAGGGAAATGTGGAGGGAATCACCACGGCGGTGGATCATGTGTCTCTGGACATACGGCCGGGAGAGTTTATTGCGATCCTAGGGCATAACGGCTCCGGGAAGTCCACGCTGGCCAAACATATCAACGCCATATTGAATCCTACGGAGGGGACGGTGTGGGTGGACGGCAAAGACACTTCCGACGAGGAGGCGATCTGGGATATCCGCCAGACTGCGGGTATGGTATTCCAGAATCCGGACAACCAGATCATCGGCCAGGTGGTTGAGGAGGATGTGGGATTCGGCCCGGAGAATATCGGAGTTCCGACGAAAGAGATCTGGGAGCGTGTGGAGGAGAGTCTCCGCGCGGTGAGGATGTATGCGTACCGCAAACATTCGCCCAACAAGCTCTCCGGGGGACAGAAGCAGCGTGTGTCCATCGCAGGCGTGCTGGCCATGCATCCCAAGTGTATTATTCTGGATGAGCCCACGGCCATGCTGGATCCCAACGGCCGAAAGGAAGTCATTCGGGCCGTGCGCGCTCTGAACGATGTGGAGCAGATCACGGTTATTCTGATCACACATTATATGGAAGAGACGATCCATGCCAATCGGGTGCTGGTCATGAACGAAGGGAAGATCGCCATGGAGGGTACTCCCAGAGAGATATTTTCTCAGGTGGAGCGCCTGAAGGAGCTGCGGCTGGATGTGCCTCAGGCGACGCTTCTGGCTCATGAACTCAGAGGCAGAGGATTAGAGCTGCCCGCAGGAATTCTCACGGCGCAGGAGCTGGTGGATGAAATAGGAAAGATCAGCCGGAAAGGAAATAGAATTTGTCCATAATCTTAGATCATATTAACTATATATACGGAGCTGACACGCCCATGGCGGTGCATGCGCTCAAGGATATCTGCCTGAAGATACCGGACGGGCAGTTTGTGGGTATCATCGGGCATACGGGTTCCGGCAAGTCCACATTGATGCAGCATTTGAACGGACTGGAGCGGGCCACCAGCGGACATATCTATTATAACGGCGAGGATATCTATGATGATGACTATGATATGAAGAAGCTGCGAAGCAGGGTGGGACTGGTATTTCAGTATCCGGAGCATCAGCTCTTTGAGATCGATGTATTTACGGATGTGTGTTTCGGTCCCAAAAACCTCGGGCTTTCAAGAAAGGAAGCCGAGCTTCGGGCCTATGATGCGCTGCGCAAGGTGGGGCTTCCGGACGAGCTGTTCTATCAGTCGCCCTTTGAGCTCTCCGGCGGACAGAAGCGCCGGGTAGCCATTGCGGGTGTGCTTGCAATGAAGCCGGATGTGCTGATTCTGGATGAGCCCACGGCGGGACTCGATCCCAAGGGGCGGGATGAGATCCTGCAGCAGGTGAAAAAGCTGCAGCAGGAGACCGGTATGACGATTCTTCTGGTGTCACACAGCATGGAGGATGTGGCGGAATATGTGGAGCGCATCATTGTCATGAATCAGGGGAGCGTGCTGTATGACGACACGCCCCGAAATGTTTTTGCCCGCTATAAGGAGCTGGAGGAGATCGGGCTTGCGGCTCCCCAGGTCACATATATTTTACATGAGTTAAAGAAAAACGGACTGGATGTGGATGCCGCTGCAACCACTATCGGTGAGGCGGCCGAAGGAATCATGCAGGCGCTGCGCAAATAAGGGGTTTTATGTTACGAGATATTACGTTAGGACAATATTATCCAACTGAATCGGTCATTCACGGATTAGACCCCCGGGTAAAGCTGGGGACCACGGTGCTCTATATCATTTCGCTGTTCTGCTTTCGGAATTTCCTGGGCTATCTGCTGGCTGCCCTGGGTCTGGCGCTTGTGATCAGGTTTTCACGGGTACCTTTCCGTTTTATGGTAAAGGGCATGAAGAGTATACTGTTTCTGCTGCTGATTACGGTGGTCTTTAATATCTTTCTCACTCCGGGAACGCCCGTTTTGAGACTGTGGAAGCTGACGGTCACCCGAGAGGGAATCGTGCTGGCAGCTACGATGGCGGTAAGGCTGTCTCTGCTGGTTATCGGTTCTTCGGTGATGACACTGACCACCACTCCCAACAATCTTACGGACGGTATGGAGAGAATGCTGCGCCCTCTAAAGATCTTTAAGGTACCCGTACATGAAGTGGCGATGATGATGTCCATTGCACTGCGCTTTATCCCGATCCTTCTGGAGGAGACGGACAAGATTATGAAAGCGCAGATCGCCAGAGGCGCGGACTTTGAGAGCGGCAATCTGTTCAGGAGGGCCAAGGCCATGGTGCCGCTTCTGGTGCCCTTGTTTGTCTCCGCCTTCAGACGTGCCAATGATCTGGCCATGGCCATGGAGGCCAGATGCTACAGAGGAGGAGAGGGGCGCACAAAGATGAAGCCGCTGATCTACCAAAAGAAGGATTATCTGGCTTATCTCGCAGTCTTATGCTATCTGGCGGCAAGTATCGCTGTGGGCAGGATCCTGTTCTGATGGCGGGCGGAACGGAAGGGTAAGTTGAAGAATAAATCTGCAGAACAAAGATAGAGAATGGAGTGAAAGGGGCGAAAGGAGCGGGATATGGTATCGGCTGAGGAAAGAAGCAGACGGCGCATTCTTCTGACGGTTGCCTACGACGGCACTGCATATCATGGTTGGCAGGTGCAGAATAACGGAATCACCATTGAGAGTGAGCTGAACCGCTGTCTGTCGGAGCTGTTCGGGGAAAAGATCGCGGTGATCGGAGCCAGCAGGACGGACGCCGGCGTGCATGCGCTGGGAAATCTTGCGGTATTTGACACAAGCGCCCGGATGCCCGCAGAGAAGATGGCGTATGCGCTGAATCAGCGGCTGCCGGAGGATATTCGGATTCAGTGTTCCCGGGAGGTGGCGGGGGACTGGCATCCCCGGCGCTGCGAGAGCAGAAAGACCTATGAATACCGTATCTACAGGGGAGAGTTCCCTCAGCCCATCAAGCGCCTGTACGCGCTTTTTGTCTACCGGAAGCTGGATGTGGAGCGCATGCGGGAGGCTGCCTCGTATCTGGTGGGGGAGCATGATTTTAAGAGCTTTTGCCAGACGGGCGCCCAGGTGGAGAGCACCGTGCGCAGGATTTATGAGCTGACTGTGGAAGAACAGGGGCAGGATCTGGTGATCCGTGTGTGCGGGAACGGCTTTCTGTATAATATGGTGCGCATTATCGCGGGCACGCTGCTGGAAGCGGGCGAGGGGAGAAGATCACCCCGGGATATGCAGACCATACTGGACAAGAGAGACAGGGCCGCGGCAGGTCCCACGGCTCCGGCACACGGGCTGACGCTGGTGAAATACGATTGGGACTGAAGGCGAGGAGGGATTTCCCGAATTACCAAATTTGACCTTAATCGGACCTTTAATTAAAATTACCCCTTGACACTTAGGCCCCGCTATCCTATAATATACAACTGTGACAGTGTTTCAAAATGCCGAGTCAAAGCCCCGATAAGGCATTTTTAATACAGTTTTACATTTTATCAAGAACTGTTCCGAAAACACATGAAAGGCGGCCGGACATCCGCCGGACATGGGCAGACGGGACAAAAACCGCAAAAGTAACATGGAGGAAACATCATGAAAACATTTATGGCTAGTCCGGCTACAATTGATAGAAAGTGGTATGTTGTAGACGCTGCAGGCATGACTCTCGGCCGTCTGGCTTCCGAGGTTGCCAAGGTTTTGAGAGGTAAGAACAAGCCGATCTTCACTCCCCACATTGATACCGGAGATTATGTCATCGTTATCAATGCTGAGAAGATTCAGGTGACCGGCAAGAAGCTGGATCAGAAGATTTACTATCATCACTCCGATTATGTGGGTGGTATGAAGGAGACAACTCTGAAGGAGAAGCTCGCAAAGAAGCCTGAGCAGGTTATCGAGCTCGCCGTAAAGGGAATGCTTCCCAAGGGACCTTTAGGAAGACAGATGTACACCAAGCTGCATGTTTATGCAGGCCCTGAGCACAATCATGCCGCACAGAAGCCTGAAGTGCTGACATTCTAAAGGACGGGAGGAGAATAAATCATGGCTAAGACAGAGAGATACTACGGTACAGGTAGAAGAAAAAAAGCGATTGCCAGAGTATATCTGGTACCCGGCAAGGGGAATGTGACTATCAATAAGAGAAATATGGACGATTACTTCGGACTTGAGACACTGAAGGTTATCGTTCGCCAGCCTCTGGTTGCCACCGAGACCGCTGAGAAGTTTGATGTGATCGTAAATGTAAAGGGTGGCGGATATACCGGACAGGCAGGCGCCGTGAGACATGGTATTGCGAGAGCGCTGCTTCAGGTGGACGGCGAGTACAGACCTGTTCTCAAGAAGGCAGGTTTCCTGACCAGAGACCCTCGTATGAAGGAGAGAAAGAAGTACGGTCTGAAGGCTGCAAGACGTGCGCCTCAGTTCTCCAAGAGATAATTTTCTGGAATTTTCTCTTGAGATAAGCAAACGGAATATCAAATATGGATTCCAATCCCCAGAACTTATGTGTTTTGGGGATTTTGTCTAGTTTTTGTATAAAATGCCAGTAGATATTTATCAGAAAGTGAGTATAATATAAGTAAGAAGTTCAATTGAGCCTCTTATTGGTTAGTATGAGTAAAGTGAAGGTCTCCATTAACCTTTGGTAGTCAATCCATAAAGAGATGAACATTAAAGAAGGTCTCCATTAACCTTCGGTAATCAATCCGTAAAGAGATGAACATTAACGAGTGGGAAGTTGTATAACTTCCCACATTTTTTGAATAAGAGGTAGTAGAGTGTTTAAATTTGATGGAAATATAAAATTTATTAATATAGATTCCGATTATGTCAAAAAGCTTAATTTGGCATGTCCGGAAGTGTATTATAAATCGATAGGTTATGATAACAAACCATATATAGGGATAATGATAAATGAAGTAAATCGTTCATATGTAATTCCGCTGTCTTCTGCAAAAGAAAAGCATAAGAGCTGGAAGAATGTTAATCAGGAATGCTATTTGGTGTATGAATATGCTTTAAAGTCAAAAATGGGGGATGCGGATATTTGGGTGCAAAGTGCTGAGGAAAGTATTGTTAAGCACATTATGTCGGTTATTGACATTAAAAAGATGATTCCGATTAAGTCAGGGGTATATAGAGAAGTGAATATGAATAAAGATAATTCAGATACGCCAGAAGTAGCAAAGTATAAGGATTTGATAAATAAAGAGTATTCTTTTTGCTTAAAGATAGTGGAAGATTTAATAAAGAAAGCTAATAGATTGTATGATAGTCAGATGGTGACGGGAAAAGTTAAAAAATTTTGTTGTGATTTTAAATTGTTAGAGCGGGCTTGCGATACATATGTGATTTAATATGCGTATTAAGATACAGTAAAGAGGTCTGTTATATGGCGAAATACTTTGATACCTTACACAATATTATGGGTAACTAACAGATAACTGACAAATTCCTTGAAAATGTCGGAAAATAAGGGTTTGGAATTATCCAAGAGATAAGCAGTCCTTGGTGGACAGGAAAGATATGGAAAACCCATAGACAGTTAGTTTTACGGTGCTATCATCAACGCTGACAAACAGGGTGCAAACAAGAGCAGAGAACATATCACTTTCATTAGTGGTCGGTTCTCTGCTTTTCTGTTACGCATCGTCGAAGCGGAATTTCAATATGGCTTCAACCAGTTTTGTTTTTAATCTGTCCTGTGTATCGTCGTTGATATACCCCTTAGACAAAAAGAAAAAGCAGGTTTCCCCACTTTTTGAGAATGTGAAACTTTTTCTGTAAATAGCTTTTGGATGGTCTTCTATGATAAAATAAAAAATCATAGGAGGCCTTTTAACATGGCAAGAGAAAAGAAACCTGTACACAGAGTACAAATGACACAAGG
>CATKXY010000027.1 GCA_949840915.1 uncultured Lachnospiraceae bacterium
CAATGTTTTTCATGAGAGTACCTCCATCACCTGTTGTTTTAGATCTTCGACAAATCCATTATAACAGGGATTCTGGTACTCTCTATCTATTTTCTCTTAGTCAACTGACAAAAACTTTACTCTATAGTAAAATACTTAATCACTAAGCTGTTTTCCATATCAGTTAAGGGACTGCAACACTAAGGAATCAGTGTTCAGCCCCTTTTCTACACTCCGACCGCTCTTATTCGGCTTCTTTCCGGTAAGCGCTCAGCTCATTATAGAGTTTGTCCAGATCCTCGGTAAAAAAGCTTTCCGCAAACCACCCTTGCCGTCTGAGCAGTTCATCCTCCATGGCCTGCTGTATCAGCTCCAGCCAGTTTATGCGAAGCGTATCGCAGTTTTCCTCCCCCGCCTCATTGTCCGCCTTTTCGGTTTCCTCCAGGCGGTTTCTCAGACTGTTGTAAGTCTGCCACGCGCCGTCGGGAGCCATGGTTCTGCCGTTCTGCGCGTCAATATAATTCAGCAGCGCAAACATCTCAAGCTCCGTGGCATTCTCAGGGTTGACTTTGTTCACATGGATCAGAAGGTCTCTCCGGTCCTCTCCGCTGCCGATCTGCACCAGCACCACCGGATCCTCCGTCGTGGAGCTTTTATCCATGCGGGCGGACAAGGGCTCCTGGGTGTCCCGGACAAAGCTCAGACCGATAATTCCGCCGGAGGAGGAAATCTCTCCCTCCCGCGGTCTGAACCCGCACAGGACGGCGCTGTACCCGGCATACTCAAAACTGCTCTCCACAGTCTCAGTCACGCTTGTGCGGGTGTAGGCGTCACGATTGTCTCTACCCTCAGAAGCTTTCGTCAACTCCTTTCCAAAGCTCTCGGTGCGCGTCTGCGTCCGCTGGTGACAGCGTACAGCATAATGGCTTTCTTTTGTTGTTGCGGTTCCGATTCCGTTCATGATACTCCTTTCTGCGGCCGGTCTGTCATTCCCAGCCGCGCCACTCTCCCGAAAGGTCCAAGCGGCCGATTATTCTAAAAACAGATAAAAAAAGGATAACACTCGTAACAGCGCTATCCTTAGCTTTTATCTATTTTATTAAGTATGATATCGGCGTCACAACACATTTACTTTAGTCCTGTCTGCATTTCCCCGCCGGAAAATCCGTTCTCTCCCGGCAGCCATCCCTGCATATCCGGATCCCGCATCTGTGTAGTGCGCACCCACTCCTTGGTACCCTCCACCTTTTGGGCCGGCTGGGTGTGTTTTGCCAGAAAACGGGTGAGGGCATAGACGTCTATCCAAATCTCATTGTCGCTCTCCTTCTGGGACTCGTCAAAGATCAGCTCCAGCCCCCAGTGCAGATGCGTCACCTCGATGTTGTTTACATTCTCCTTGGTGGAATAGCCTGTGTGTCCCATATAGCCGATGACGTCCCCCGCGGTGACCAGGCTCCCCTCCTCCAGATTCTCCGCAAAGGGATAGTTCTGCCGCAGGTGCGCGTAATAGTAATAGCGCTTGCCGTCCAGACTCCGTATACCGACACGCCAGCCGCCGTACTGATTCCAGCCAAGGGCTTCCACTCTGCCCGACTCGATAGCCATGATCGGCGTACCCGTGAGTCCCATCATGTCATGCCCCAGATGTTTGCGCTTTTAGCCATAGCTTCTGCTTGTGCCGAAATCGTCAAAATGAGAGTAATCAAAACCGCGGGCCAGAGGGAAATATGCTTTCAGCCCGTATTTTTTCTCCCAGTTCACATGGCCGTTCTCATCCTGCACTTCCACTTCATACTCTCCCACCATGCCGCCCAGCACCGCCGTGTATGCCTCCTCATAATAATCATAGTACTTCAAATCCACGGTAAGCTCCTGCATATCGGCCTCACCGTCCAGAATCTTCTGTGCGGTATCGTCCAAAAGCTTCAGAGCCTTTTTGTCAAAATCTCCGCCGGTCCGGGAAGCCGTATAGGCCAGAAGCTCTATCCAGCATACCTCATGCTCCGAGCCATGGCTCTCCACATCCCATTGATAGGCCCGGCAGAGCGCCTCATAAGACACGGTAAAGTCCACCCACTTGATATAGTCCTTTCCCGTGGCGGCCGTCTCTGCAAACTGCGTCCGTCCTGCCCACAGACAGACAAGCACTGCCAGGGCAATCGCCTCCCCAAACAGTGCTTGTCGCATTTTTCTCATTCGATTGTCACGGTCACTCTGACTGTGGCTGTCCTTCCGGGAAGCGTCGCCCCGTTTTCCTGAGATAAACGGTATCTGCATGTCTATACCCCTTGCCCGATTCAACGGTTTTATTCCTCTTATCTTATGTGTCTCCGGGTAAAAACATGCTAACTATGTCCATGTCCTCTCAAAAATCCGCCGTCTGCCGTTTCAGTCCTCAGCCATGCCTGTCTAACATTCCGGCTCGATGAGGCCGTAGGTATCGCCCCTTCTCTTGTAAACTACATTGACCTGATCCGTCTCCGCATTGCAGAACACAAAGAAATTGTGACCCAGCAGCTCCATCTGAATGCAGGCATCCTCAGGGTACATGGGTTTAATATCAAATCTCTTGGTGCGCACGATCTGAATCTCCTCGTCATCCATATAATCGTTCTCCGCATATGTCTGACTGAAATCGCCTGCCGCCTGCTGCCTGTCCACAATTTTACTCTTATATCGCTTCAGCTGCCTCTCGATTACCTCCTCCACCAGATCTATGGACACATACATGTCGTTGCTGACCTGCTCCGAACGGATGATGCTGCCCTTCACAGCGATGGTCACCTCGATCTTCTGACGTTCCTTCTCCACACTCAGAGTCACATGTACTTCCTGTTCGGGCTTAAAGTACTTGTCCAGCTTGCCCAGCTTATCCTCCACCGCAGATCTCAGTCCCGGTGTCACTTCGATGTTTCTGCCTACGATTACAAATTTCATGCTATCATCCCTTTCGATAGATTATTGTATAAGCATTATAACACGAATAAAATGTGTTTAGCAACAATTTCAAGAATTATTTACTTGTTTTTGACATTGTGTCTGTCAACAGTAGTTTTGCATTTTGCTGCGGAATTTAAAGATTTTATAAGAACTTCACAAAACATTAGTTTTGCTTGACAAAGTTTTTTCCCCTGCAAATCCTTGTCCAAACTGGTGGATAATGTGTATAACTCGGTGTATAAATACCTTTTGTCCGCTTTTTTCACATTTTTGATGTGGATAAATCGCCTTTCATTTTGAACGTAATTCATTATCAGGTTTGAATTTCAAATCTTTTTTGTACAAGTTGCACATTCCTGCGCGATACATGCTGCCGTCCGGACAGCGACAATATTTTGACAAATTGCTCAATTCCGAAACAACGGACAAATAAGCAGGCACTCCGCGCATTTTGGTTCATAAAAACTGCCATACCTGAGGCAGCTCCAAAGGGCATGACCTGCGGTATGGCAGTAATATCAGAATATTCTTCTGATTGCAAGTATCTTCTTGTAATCTGCTCTGGAGACAATGATACCGGTCTTTTTGGTGGACGCATGAACGATCTGTCCATCGCCGATATACAGTGCCACATGGCCGGAGTAGCAGATCAGGTCTCCGGGCTGCGCGTTCTCAAGTCCGCCTTCCACGCCGTAACCCTGAGTTCGGTCGGCTGCGGAAGAGTGGGGAAGCTCCACACCAAAGTTCGCATAGACGCTCATGACAAATCCGGAGCAGTCTGCACCATTGGTCAGGCTGGTGCCGCCGTATACATAAGGGTTACCCTTAAACTGCAGTGCGTATTCCGCAACCGCAATGCCCATCTCACTGCTGTTCTCGCCGGAGACAACCACCGGAGCGGGAGCATCGCCTGCAGGAGCAGTCTGCTGTGCCTGTACCGACCTGGCTGCGGCTTCTCTGTTCTTCCTTCGCTCCTCAGCCTCCCTGGCAAGACGCGCCTCTTCCTCCTGCTTGGATTCAGCCTCCACAAACTCTGTATGTAACTCTACATAATCTGTGGAAACCCAGCCGATACCTTCCTCGACATCGACCTGAACCCATCCTTCCGTCTCATCCAGGACCACCAGCTCATCCTCCAGGGGAACGAGTCCCAGCACAGAGGCATTCAGACTCGGCTCGGTGCGCACATGAAGTGTGGTGGTGGTAACTGTGGCAAAACGCGTACCCACCTTCTTTGCCAGATCAACGGCCTCCTCACCGGTAACACAGAACTCTCCTTTTACATATCCGGTCACAGTACCCGATTTGATCTGATACCAGCCGTCCTCCTCGTCCAGCAGTGTTCCTACCGAATCGTCATAAAGCTTGCCGACGATCTCACCCTCCTCGCTGGGAAGGCTTCTGATATTAACATAGTTATTAACCTGCGCAATCACCAGATTGCGGAACATATCTTCCTCTGTCAACTCCTTGACTACAGCCGTTGGCGCTGCCTTGGCAGTATTTGCGCTGGCTCTGACTTCCTTCTTCTGCGTGCCGACTATATTCTCAAGTGCGGTAGCATTGTTCACAAGGCTCAGTCCCACACCGCCGCTGGGCAGCACCGAACCGGAAGAAGCCGCGGACGCCGTGATGGACATACCGGAAACCGCCATCGTGGCAGCCAATGCACATGCAGTCATTCTCAAAGACCTGCTTACCATACTCTCCTCCTGTAAGCTCACCATACTGATCCTATTCAGTATCTTTCATTTGTTACAAAATTATTACGCTTGTTTACAAATATATCACGAAGTCCTTCATTTGTCAACACCCCACACAATAGTATATGCAGTGCCAAAAATATTGATTTTACAAGGTTTCTGTAACATTTGCCAAAAAAAGGCAGCCCTTGGGCCGCCAAATTTGTTCATAAAAACTTTGCAATATTTTTAACGATTTTTAAATTTTCTTAAGAAAGCGGAATTTGTGACCTTCTTATAAAATCACCTGCCGCCACCGCCGCGTTTGCACCGTCCGCCACCGCCGTGACCACCTGGCGCAGCGGCTTCCTGCGGATATCCCCGGCCACATAAATACCGGGACAGCTGCTGGCGCAATCCTCCCCGGCCAGCACATAGCCCGCCTCATCGCAGTCAGCCATATCCTTCACAAGCTCACTGTTGGGACGGATGCCCACCGCGATAAACACACCGCTCACGGCAAGCTCCCGTTCCTCCCCCGTCTTCCCGTCTTTGACCAGAAGGCTCTCCACACTGTCCTCCCCCTGAATCCTTTCCACCGTATGACTGTAAAGAATCTCCACATTGGGCAGCGCTTTGAGCTCCTCCTGCAATATCATGGCACCCCGAAGCTCGTCACGCCTGTGAATCAGCCAGACCTTCCCGCAAGTGCGGGCCAGATAAATGGCATCCTCCAGCGCCACATCTCCGCCTCCCACCACGGCGACAGTCTTGCCTCTGAAAAAAGCTCCGTCACAGGTGGCACAATAAGATACTCCCATACCGGAGAGTTCCTCCTCACCGGGCACACCAAGCTGCGCATGCTGCGCACCGCTGGCTAAGATCACCGCCCTGGCCTCATAGTTTTCCCTGCGGGTTCGCACCGTCTTAATCCCGCCGTCATCGATGATCTCCTGCGCACGGCACTCCGCAAACGGAACTCCCAGCCTGTCCGCATGATCCCGGAAGCATTTTCCCATATCAAAACCGCTGATACCGGGCAGTCCCAGATAATTGTCCACCTCGTAGGTATTTAAGATCTGGCCGCCGCTCATGGGGTTTTGCTCCAATACCAGGAGCTTTAACCCCGCGCGCACCCCGTAGACCGCCGCAGACAATCCCGCAGGCCCGGATCCTATAATAATCAAATCATACATTGCCTCTTCTCCTCCAACCCGAAAATATAAAGTTAGTGTAACAGTTTTATATTGGAAAATCAAGCTGCGTCATGTTATACTAAAGCTATGATGTAACTACACTTGTGAAACAGCCCGAAAGGAGGCCCGCATGAACACACGCAAAACAGCTCTCATAACCGGTGCGTCCCGCGGCATCGGCGCCGCCATCGCCTGCAGCTTTGCCGAAAACGGATACCATTTGGTACTCACCTGTGACAAAAGTATGGAAGCACTGGAGAAACTGGCAGAACAGCTAATGTCGGATCACCGGATCAGCTGTACCACCCTGCAGGCAGATATGAGCTGCGAGGAAGATGTGCTGCAGATTTTTTCCGAGATCAAACATCTCGACGTTCTCGTCAACAATGCCGGAATATCCTATGTGGGACTCCTGTCCGATATGACAGCCAAAGAATGGCACCGCGTGATGAGCGTGAATCTCGACAGCTGCTTCTACACCGCCCGCGCCGCGATTCCTCTCATGCTGCAGAAGCACGCCGGACATATCATCAATATCTCCTCCGTCTGGGGCAATGCCGGAGCTTCCATGGAAGTGGCCTACTCCGCCTCCAAGGGAGGCATGAATGCCTTCACCAAAGCTCTCGCCAAAGAGCTGGCCCCCAGCGGCATTCAGGTCAATGCCATCGCCTGCGGCATCATTGACACCGCCATGAACGCCTGCTTTACCAGGGAGGATATCAACCAGCTCAAAAACGAAATTCCCTCCGACAGGCTGGGGCGCCCCGAGGAGGTGGCACAGCTTGTGCTGCAGCTGGCCCAGAGCCCGTCCTATCTGACGGGCCAGATCATCACGATCGATGGGGGTTGGCGCTGAAAAAATCATTTTCCAGCCCATCCAGCACCCTGCTCATCTGCCCTTCGGGAACTCTCCGGTCCAGAACCTGTTCCGCCTCATGGGCTGACTGTGCAGCCTTATACTCTAAAATAATGTGTTCCATCTCAGACTCGGTGACAGCGCTGGTCTCTCTGCCCTCTCCTCCGTCGGCCCCCAGGCCGGATTTCATCATGGCGGCGGGCAGAGGCGGCGTTGCGCCAAGTCCCGCCGACAGATTGATGGACTGAAACCCTTCTATAGGTAAACCATTGACATCCACTTTACCAATCTCCTTTCAAACACGATTGCAGACCTGCTTGTATCTGCGGGATTAGCATGTGGATTTTACTCTAAAATATTCCGGACGGGCGATTCTTTACTTTACTGCTTCCGGTTCCGATATCATTACCGCGACAGAAAATGCTCCGCGGATTCCAGACTCTCATAACCGTATAAATGTACGCTGTTGGTCATGATGGCGAAGGTCAGATTCCGGCCGTTCTGCGCATACTCCACCACATATCTGCCGTACAGCTCCAGCATCTTGTCGGAATAAGTGCTGATCTCGCCCCGCAGATAAGTCTCATAAGAGGTGTTTGCAATATTGTCGTCGCTGGTGTGGACGCTGCGCGCATTGTCGGCAAGCGCGGGATACTCTCCTGCAAACTCCTCCATCCACTCCACCTGAAGCTTCACGATCTGCTCTATGACGGCGCGTTTCTCAGGAGATATCTCCGGGAAGCGCTCCCGCATGGCCTCATACTCGGCAGGCGCCGTGCTCTCCATCATTCTGCCGTATTTTTCCTCAATGAGATTATGGCCCAGATCCAGCTCACGGGTAAAATCATACAGATACTGCAGCAGCATAACCCTGTTCCACGTCAGGTACTGGCTCTTTCGCATGATCGAAAAGGTGGGCCAGTCATTCTGGCAGCTTGCCCGGCCGCCCACATTTTTCACCTTGTCAAAGGCAGCAAACTCCACCCGGGCGATCCGCTCCACCAGCTCTTCGTCCGTACAGGCCGCAAAGGCCGCCTTGGCCGCCAGCTCCCCGCTGTGAGCATCCAGATAATTGTCCGAATCGCTGATTAGGTTCATCTGATAGAGCTCTTGTGCCAAAAATGTACCGATCTCCTCCACCGTGTCCGGCAGTCCCTTAAGGAGCTCCCCCAGAGCACGTCCGTTCCCGGACTCCTGCAGGCTGCGCCAGAGCCATTTGTCATGAGGAGGATACCTGTTTTCAATATAGTGCTGCAGCTTCATAGCCTCTCTGGCACAATCCGCCAGCATCACCTGCGCCGTAACGGTGTCCCCCCGCCGCAGCATGCGCCCGTAATTGTACTGGCCGGCCTGAGAGAATCGGGCCGCGCTGTCCGCCAGCTTCAGATACCGTATGACCTCGGGATAGCCCCGGAAAAACTTTTCGCGCTCACCGGTAAAGATTCCTTCGTCGTCCCGGAAGATCACACCGTCCGCCGCCGCAGCCAACGCATAATCCGGCGTGTCCCGCCATGCGATGTGCTCATAGTCCGGAGCATCCGCAATCTTTTGAAAGAACCCGGGGATCGTAAACACGCCCCTTCTCTCCCGGCGCACCTTTTCCGGCATACGCCTAAAGCCCTGAAACGTCTCCGGCAGCCCGTCATAAGCCGCCTCCAGCGCCTCCCCGACAGCGGCATAAGTCTCCTCCGTCACCCACATGCAGAATTCCGGCCCCCAGTCATGATCTCTGGACAAGACATCATCGTAGCAAAAACAATCCGACCCCTTGCCTGCGAGCCCTACCGCAATCTTCCCCTCATAGTCCGGGAACTTTTCGGCGATCATAGGCCTGCCGCACTGCTCGTAAAACGCCCTGCTGATCTCCATTCCCCGAAGCCCGTCCGCAGCACCCGCTGCCTGCGCCGCCTGGCACGCCTCAGCGTTCTCCCGCAGTCTCTCGTAAAACTCATTCCGTCCCAGATTCCGCTCCATGAGAAGCATAGCCCGCTCAAAGAGCTGTTTGGCCCGGGCATATTCCTGTTTTTGATAATAATAGGTGCCAAGTGCCGACAAAGCCGCGCCATAATGAGCGTCCTCCAGTCCCATGGCCTCGAATTCACGCATGGACTTTTCCGCATAAGCGCGGGCCTCCTCCGCTTCGTTGTTGTGCAGGCAGGTGGTGGCCAGATTGGCGTGTGTCACCGCGATCTCAAAGTCCACGCCGCTGCCCTGCTCCACAATGTGCAGCGCTCTCAACAGACACTCCTTCGCTTGGGAAAACCGCCCGAGCTCCTGATACAGGAGACTGAGATTATTTTCCAGGCTGGCTGCCAGCATATCTCCCGGCTCAAGCTGTGCATCATAAATCTCCCTGACCCGGAGATACAGTTCAAGCGAGTCCTCCAGCCTCCCGCCTGCCCGATAGGCATTGGCCACGTTCAAAAGCGTAGTCGCATAGGGAATTGTGCCTGTAAGCCCCATACGCTCCGCAAGTCCGATGCACTGTTTTGCGATGGCATAGGAATCCTCCACCCGGCTGGTCTCCCGATAATACCCCAAAAGCTCGTTCAAAAGCTGCAGCAGCCCCTGATCGTCCCCCGCAGACATCGCCTCCACAACAGCGCCCTGCATCAGTTTTTCCGCCTCGGGTCCCTGATTCATCCTGTAATATTCATCTACCTTCTGCAGCACTGCCGCCACATCCATTTTGTTCTCCATACACACACCTGCCTCCGTTTTATCCAAAGCTCCCTCAGACCGGTTCCTCTGTCAGACCCGGCTCTTCAAAGCCTCTTGCCCCTGTCCGTGCGGCTCACAGCGCCGTTCCCTTCACAGGTATGAAAAGCCCTGACATATCTGCCTTCTCCAGCTGAAGCAGCCGCACTTTCTTCTCCAGACCGCCGGCATATCCCGTCAGACTGCCGTTTGATCCCACCACCCTGTGGCAGGGTATGATCAGCGAGATCGGATTGTGCGCAACCGCGCCTCCCACAGGATGAGCAGACATCCTGTCAATCCTCCGCCGGGCGGCGAGTTTTTCCGCAATCTCCCTGTACGTCATGGTCTGACCGAAGGGAATCGTGAGCATGATCTCCCACACCTCCCTGCGAAAAGACGATCCTCCCATGGACAGAGAGGGGGTGAAATCCGGCTCTCTTCCGCTGAAATAAATATCCAGCCATTCCTTCGTCCTCTCGAATATCTCCAGTTCCTTCTGTACGGGATGTTCCGAGAGGCCGGATCCAAAATATTTCTGACCGTCAAACCAAAGTCCCGTCAGGTTTTGCCCGTCGCCGGCAAGCGTGATCCGGCCCAGCGGCGAACGATAATGATTCGTATATTCCATTGTGAACATTCCTTTACTGCTATCTTTTCAAATTAACTTACTCAGCTCTTCCTCCCGCGGCGAACTCACCCATGCAGACGTCCAGCACCGCCCTCTCAGGTGCGATCAATGCATTCTCAAAATGGCATTTCCACTGGATATCCTGTACGATCTGCCCCGCAGCAATACCGTCTATCGTATCTCCGTCCTTCATGGGAGCGTCATTCTCCAGCAGATAGGAAGCCATATTATAAGCATGATTGACCACCCAATTGGGATCCATATCATGAAAATGATACTGAATATCTTCAATAAAAAGAAGACTGAGCCCCAGCGTATCCACCACAGAGTCTTCGGTACCCATAACATTAAAAAAGCGCACATTCACCGCAAACCGGATAAAACGCTTGAGCCCTGTCAGCTCCCTTGCCCTGATCTCATCCGCCAGGATCAGTTTGCCGGAGTTGAGGAAATACACCGCCTCGCAGGAAGGATACAGCTCCATCAACGCGTCCAGATAATCCATGAGCATGTTGGCCCTAACTCCGGACGGCAGCCCTCCTCCCAACATATCATGCGCCAAAACCTGATATTTACACTCATGAAAAATACGATCCCGGTCGTCAAGGCAGTCCCACATCTGACTGCGCTTCATCTCGTCGATCTTATCTGCCTGAAATTCATCGCACCGGCTGATCATCAACTGTACCGGCACCCTGCCGTCCTGGAACTGGGCCTGATAATCCCACGCGGCAAAGCCCGCCGACACATCAGCGTTCCCCACCGCTTCCACCCTGCCCAGATGTCCGGCTAAAGCTTCCGTCATGCGTTCAACAGAAGGCATCTGACAGCGCTCCTTCATCAGAAGCTGCATCATGAATACACCGCCCGGACGGACAAGCGCATCCATCCCGGATATCCTCTCCGCCGGTTTCTGCGGTTCAGACGGCTTACTCTTTTTCTTGTTAGAAAATAATCCCATAACGATACCTCCGATTTTTGAATACGGTTTTCCCCAAACCCTCCCTCATCCGGCAGTCGATGCAATGGTAGTAATAACAAATCTTAATCATGCACATGTTTCTGTACAGGACATGCGTCATAATGTGGGGATTCGAACCCCGGGAGCTGTCCGCGCTCCTGCCGGATACGGCACATTCTCTGCCGGTGGAGATACATCCGCCCTGCCCGATTACCTTCAAAACTACAGAAGTTCCGTAGTCCAGTTTAATTCCTGAAGCATCTCGTCCGTCTCTCGCAATTCTCTTGACAGGCCGTCAAGCGTCTTCTGAATCCGGTTCACCGGCACAGTACTCCTGATTTTAATTTCAGAACGGGTCATCCGATTTACCTGATTGCTTGCATTGTCAAGGAAATTCCTCATAATCTGCACTTTACTTTTAAGGCAGTCTCTGTGGGCAAGCAGCTCAGTAATGGTTTTCCCCTCATGCATCGTATTGCTGTTGGTCAGGTTGATTCTTGAGATCAGTTCTTCCATTCTGCTCAGGATCCGATCCAGCTCCTCCATCAGCTCCTCAGGCGCTTCCGAAGGCTCCTCGCCATCCTGCACTTTAGAATTATTATTCAGTCTGATCCCGATCTCCGACAGTCTCCTCTGTAAATCGGCTCTCTCTGATAATGCTGTCGCCAGTTTCATACCAATCTCCTTCCTGCGTCAGTACGCGCTGCCGATCTGTCACCGCAGCAATCTCTCCCTTGACATCTCGACATGCATCATAATATGTCCGATATTTCCCTCGCCGGCATACAGTGACGCATCGAAAAAATCGTGGTTCAGATCAGACCAATACAGCTCGTTCTCCTCTCCATGTACCGCTACAGTCTTATTTAGCTTTCCCACATAGACCTCCACATAACACCGGTCCAGATGATAAGTAAAATCCATCAGATGGGTGAGCGCAATGTCCTCCCTCCCGATGGCCGTCTCCTCTTCCAACTCCCTGTAGGCGGCTGTGATGCCGTCCTCATTCTGCTCAATCTTGCCGCCCACAAAATTGGAAAGACCCTTATACGGATCCTTTTTTCTCCT
The DNA here is from genome assembly GCA_949840915.1 of uncultured Lachnospiraceae bacterium. GTDB lineage: Bacteria > Bacillota > Clostridia > Lachnospirales > Lachnospiraceae > Acetatifactor. The sequence goes on from CATKXY010000027.1 coordinate 12,011, forward strand.
GCACATCAACATCCTTTCAGCTGTCTCGTCAAACACCACGATCACATTCAATCCCTGCATCGCTATTCCTCTTCCACTTTTGTTTTCATTGCTAAAGAACCATGACCAGAGTACCTGCCCCGATCAGCAGACATCCCAGCACGGCTCTCACCGTAAATTCCTCGCGCAGGATCACAAATGCAAGCACCAGCGTGATCACAACACTGAGCTTGTCGACAGGAACCACCTTTGAAACCTCACCCAGCTGCAGGGCCCGGTAATAGCACAACCATGACGCACCCGTGGCCAGCCCGGATAAGATCAGGAAAATCCAGCTCTTCCTGCCAATCTCCCAGATGCCATTCTGGGCATGCGTTAAAAACACCATCCCCCACGCCATGAACACCACTACCATGGTTCTGACTGCAGTCGCCAGATTAGAATTCACACCGTCGATGCCGATTTTGGCCAATATGGATGTAAGCGCTGCAAACAATGCAGACAATAAGGCAAATACCAGCCACATAACAAAACTCACCCTCTGCGCTTTGAATGTCTGTGAATAAACACAAAAGACTTATGAAGAGACAACCCATTCATAAGTCTTTTGAACGTGAGAAACCGTTTAACTGCCTGCGAGCCGCAGGATCTGCTGCATATCGGCAATCAATTCCTTGGAATATTGTTCCGCTTTCCTGTATATCTGTTCTGCCTCCGCATAATTCTCGCAGTTAATGGCATGCATGACTGCCCCGCCAAACTGATGGAACTTCTGGTGTTTCGGCCCCAGAGCATCCCAAATGGGAAGAATCTCCGGAATCTGAGGTGTCATGGCATAATAAAAATGTCCGAAACCGCATTTGGAGGAGTCGAGCTGAAGAGGAATGACCTTCCTCCCATCCACCATTTTCTTTAAGTTGCCCAACCATGTATTATGTGATGAAATAGCACTGCTCATGTACTGGGCAAATTCCTTGTTCTCCAAATGGAAAAATGCGTCTTTGGTCATTGCACCCATCTGCTTCACAGTGTCGTCCAGCGTCTTTTCAATACTCACCACCGGCTCCGCCGCCTGCTTCAGATCATGGCCAACCTGCCGCATAAAATTCGTGCTGCTGACGATCTGATTCTCCATCTCAGTCATGGAACTGCTGATCTCCTCACTGAGCGCAGCGATGGATGCAACCGATTCATTTATCTTTGATACGGCCCCCTGACTCTCGTCATTGAGCTCCCACACATTCTTGATCTTATCCGTCATGGCATCAAGAGCTTCAATGGTATTGGTGGCGCTCTTAGAGCTCTTTCTGGAAGCAAGCTTCATGTTCTCGACAAAATCACCCATGCTCTTTGTCATCTCCTGGGTCTTTTCCGCCAGCTCACGGATCTCCTTTGCCACTACGGCAAAGCCCCGACCGGCCTCCCCTGCCCTGGCTGCCTCTACCGAGGCATTCAGCGCCAGCAGATTGGTCTGCATGGAGATGTTGTCTATCCCGGAGATCACCTCGCTCATGCGGTCGATCACATTGAACAGCTCTTCCATGTCACTCTGCATTTCCCCTGACACGGAAATCGCCTGATTGGAAAGATCCTTGATATTCGTCAATTCACTCTGACCGGCCTCGATTTTGCGGTATACCTCATCTGTATCCTCCGAAACCTTGATAATGGTATTGGTCAGCTCTTCATGCTGATTACTGGAATTTCCAGTCAAATAATCGCCCGATGCCGATGTCCCGAAAATAAACGATGTCGCCTTCTCTATACTCCGGGATATGTCCATGATCGTCTCTGTCTGATGCTGCAGCGTCAGATCAAGAGAGCTGATCTGCATGACAGCTTGTATGTTTTTATCAAAGATCTCTGCAAACTGCCGTCTTCCCTTGAGCAGTCTCTGGTATATACTGTTCAATTCCGGATCTGCTGAATAATCGGCTGCTTTCAGTTCCGAAACAGCCTTCATTAGTACTGCCTTCTTCTGTCCAAGTGCCATCCATTTACCCTCTTTCCTGTTTATGATTTAGAAAACACGGATGCTGTGCCGTATCTATTTTATCATACTGGATTTTCCGTCTTTTGAAAAGCTTTTTTATCAAAATTATTTGGCAATTTTTTATCAATTTTTTGGAAGGCCGGCTTCTGCCGAAACAGAAGCTTTATTTTATGATACTTTCCCTGTTGACCGATGCCGCAGCCGGTTCTGACGGCAAATATAATGCACAAAAATTCCGTCCGGGTGACTTGAAATACCGCTGTACCCGTGCTAAAATAGTTATGATCTTTTCTTAGGAGGCTCGTTATGAAATTTCTGGCAAATCGTAAACTCGCAACGCGAATCGGCATTATAACCACCGCAATTATCGTAACAGGCATGCTGCTGCTCTGGTTTATCGTTTCCAACAGCGTCGCTTCCATGGGAGAAAACAATATCACCAATCAGATGATTGACGCCGTCGAGTCCAGAGCATCGATCATCAGCGATTATGTGGCTTCCTCAGAAGAATATATGACCGCCTTTGCACTGAGCAGCGAAGTCCGCGATCTGCTTGCGGATCCGCAGAATCCCGATCTGCTGCAGAAAGCACAGAAATACACAGAAGATTTTGCCGGGGTAAAAGGCACCTTTGAGGGCCTGTACATAGGTACTCCCGACACTTATATTTTGACACATACCTCCCACGGAGCCATTGGAATAACCACCCGCACCGGCCAGTCCCTGGAAGAATTCCGCAATACCATCCTGGCCCGGCCGCAGCTGACAAATCTCGGAATTATGAAGTCTCCGGGAACCGGAAGTATGATCCTTTCCATGTATTATCCGCTCTTTGACGGCCGCAAATGTATCGGGTATGTGGGAGCCGGCGTCTACGCCAGCCAACTGATGGATGTATTGCTGGGTCTGAATATCGAAGGTCTGCCCAACAGCGAATATGTGTTTTTAAATGTGGAAACCGGTACCTATCTGTATCACGAGGATGAAGCGCTGCTGAACACGGAAACCACCGACAACGGCTATCTGGAGATTCTGCGGCGGATCAAAGAAGACGAGAGCACACAGGCCGGCACCTATTCCTATCAGGACGAAAACGGCAAGGATCAGCTGGTAGTATACAAATACCTCAAGGACCGGAACTGGGTCTTCATGGTCCGCGACGATGCGGCCGAAGTATAAGACTGTCCGCGCTACCGTAGGGATTTTGTGCGCAATTGTAGCGGCAGTTATCATACTTGTCACATTGCTGATCCTGTACCGCGAAGGCCGCGAGCTCATGACCATGAAGCGCGCTATCGGACGGCTTGGAAATCTGGAGCTTTCCGCAGACAGGGAACTGGAAGCTTTTTACGGCCGGAAAGACGAAATCGGCATGATCGCTCAGACCATACATCATGTCTGCAGCTGCCTGCGTAAAACTATCGATGATATCGGCCGTATCCTGGGCGAGATGGCAGACGGCAACATTGCTGTGGACGTGGCTCAGAACGAGTCCTATTATATAGGCGATTTCAGAGTTCTGGCCGAAAGCCTCAAAAGCATCCGCACTCACCTTATGGATGTAATGCGCAAGATCGCACATATTGCGAACCAGGTGAACAGCGGCGCGGATCAAGTCTCTGCCGGCGCTGCTGCACTCTCTCAGGGAGCCATACAGCAGCAGGATTCCATAGACGGACTTGCCACCAATATCACGGACATCACCGCCCAGACTCAAAACAGTACCGTCCGCTGCAGCAATGCCAGCGATCTGGTGGCCAAAGCCACCGGTTATGCGGCAGAGACCGATTCAAAAATGGATCAGCTTACTGTCGCCACCAGAAATATCGACCAGTCCTCGGCCCAGATCGGAAGTATTATCAAGACGATTGAAGATATTGCCTACCAGACAAATATTCTCGCGCTGAACGCCGCAATTGAAGCTGCCCGGGCAGGCACTGCCGGAAGGGGGTTTTCGGTTGTATCCGAAGAGGTGAGAAACCTTGCGGTAAAATCTACCGAAGCGGCTCAAACTACAAGCACACTGATCAGTCACTCGCTCAATGATGTGAAATCAGGAACAGAATCCACAAGCCTTGCCATCTCCGCAATGCAGGTTATCAACGAATGCATCCAGTCTATCAAACTATTGATGAACGAAATTGCGCTGGCCAGCGTACAGCAGTCGGAGATGATCGTCTCCGTGGAAAACCGGGTGAAGGAAGTTTCCAAAGTCATACAGGCAAACTCTGCCGCCGAGGAGAGCGCAGCAATCTCTGATGAATTGTCCAATCAGGCAAAGACGCTGAATCATCTGATCAGCCAGTTCCGGATCCAGTAGAACAGACAGCGGCTGTTGTCCCCCCTCGCTGTGATTATTCTGTTGTGATTGCGGTAATTGTTGTTTAGGTAGACTTTGCCTTGTATCACTGTTGATAAACGGCAAGTACACCATAATATTTAGACAGGATGGAATGTCTTTTACATAAATGCCGACATCCTGCCTTACACGCCTTTCTCTCAGACAAGCGATATATTGTATACTCTTATTTCATGCCCAAGCAGCCGCATAATTTCCAGCTCATCCTCCGCATCCAAAACAGCATTGTGTGTCTCTCTGTAAGAGCTCTTCCGGCTGAGCATTCTCAGCACATCCTCAACGCCATACCCTCTCTTCAGTCTCCCGGTCCCAAAACAATCCGCGGTCTTGGGTATGGCCCGGTTATATTGGCGGTATGCAGCAAGACGCATTATATCATACCACTCAAACATTGCATATTCCGGCAGGTGTTTCTTATCAAAGGAAGCATTATAAGCAAAAAGCTTCTGCACATCATAGGCCTTTAACCAGGCCCGGATTTCCTCTAAAGCCTGCTTTCTGTCCGTGACGCATACATCCTTTCCGTCCAGGCGCAGTTCATTTGAATACATTCCGCCCACCCTGTATTCCGGATCGATAATATAATATGCGGAATCAATTTTCTCTTTTGTCTCCGACTCCGCAATTACTACCCCAATGGACATTACCCTGTCATTCCAGTTCGTCTCAGTATCAATCACTGCAAACTTATCCATAAGTACCCCTTTCAGAAATCTTCTGTTATATCCCGCATCCCTACCCGTACTTTCTCTGAATCCACACCGTTATATTGCTTCCCTTCTCTATCGCTTCCGCTCTGAGCGTTTACTGACAATCTCATCGAAATCTTTCTTAACGATCTCATATTTGGACGGATCCCTCAATATTGCCGACGGATGGTATGTCGCGGTCATCGCGCAGTTCTTTCGATATGTCCAAGTCCCGTGCTGTATGGTAATTTTGAAATCCGGCGAAATAATACGCTGCGCCGCAACACGCCCCAGGCAGACAATAATCTGGGGCTTTAGCAATAAAGTCTCATATTTCAGGTATGGAAAACATGCTTCCTTTTCCTCCGCTTTGGGATCGCGATTACCGGGGGGATGGCATTTTAAAATATTAGTGATATATATTTCCTCCCTGTTCAGCCCGCAATCATTTAAAAGCTTGTCCAATATTTCCCCTGAACGCCCGACAAACGGCAGCCCTTGCTGATCCTCCTGTCCCCCGGGCGCTTCGGCAATCAGCATAATATCAGCCTGATAGCTTCCGCGTCCCATAACCGGACGATTCCTGGTCCGGCTCAACGGACACTGCGTACAGACCGAAACATGCCGTTCAATGTCCTCCCATGTATATTGCATGGCATCTCCTTATAATCTCTGTTACAATATTTGTTTATGACATCTGTTTTGATAACATTATACACATAAACAGCAGCGTATGCAAATTTATCTTAGGAGCGTTTCTGCGTGATATATACCATCGTCTGACGCAAACCATGGTTAAAGTTGTTTGACCCAGTTGCTGAGTGTGCTCCGATTTACGCCATATTCACGTTTCAGTTGTGGATACGAGGTTCCTCCGGCATTGTACAGATCCACAATCTGCTGTTTGAATTCCGGAGTGTAAGATTTTTGGTTTTTCGCCATGTTGAACATCTCCTTTGCTCTTTCACTTGATAGTATAGGTGTTCAACTTTTCCTGTCCACACTTATATACTTACACCAAAGGTTTTGACCTCTCACTCAGTAATCCTTGAAAAACTGTATTTTTAGACACGGTATTCTGATTTTTTGAAAAAGTAAAAGCATCCGCCGCTAATCTTTTGAAGAATAAAAAATGCTACTACTAAATTATATTTTGAAACATCAATTGTATTATATGGTATAATATTTACGTTCAAATGAAATATGTAAGCATATAAATGTATTGTGTTATGGCTATACTATCTAATTGCAAAATGGATATTTATTGTATTTAATTGCTCTTATTTTATAGTTTACGAGCACTATTTACTGAAACGGATTGGATTATAGCAAATTTTTGATCATAATCATCCGGCGCACCTTTAGAATCTCTAAAAAACTTATCCATATCACCTTTTTTAAAGTTAAGTTCTATTGTTCGGATTAAATCATCATTTATAATTCTATTGACAAAATCCTCTACATCAACATTCTTCATCTCATATTCCTTTCAACTCAAGTATAACAACCTCACAAATTCAGTATTAAATTAATCTGAATATCAAAAATTCTTCCAACACCGCTCTTTCATAAAACCATATATTACAGCAGTATTTTCCCCCTCATAAAATGCCACGAGAAGTTTCTTGAATTTCGGCACTTCTTTTTCTGGTATCACCAGAACCCCCATTCCATGTGCAATCAGATAGTGGTTTGCAAAAATCACTGATGCTCTCTTGTTCCCATCTAAAAACACTTGTGTTTTCATACAATACAGGCATAATTCAATCGCAACATCTATTGCCTTTTTTTCCTGTCCGACTATTTCAGTTATTCGCTCCTTTACCACCGATTCTACAGGAAGCGGCGGAATATAACTGGAGGAACCGATTGTGACCGGCACTCCTCTGATTCTTCCTCCGTCATAAAAAAAACCTTCATTTACAATTTTAGCAATATGACACAGCATGTAATAATTCGTTTCGCTTTGGAGCACATCCTGATCCAATATAAATTCCCACGCATGCTTTAAATTCAAAATCTTTTGCACATCCGTCGCAGATACTCCATTGACGATTCCGTTTTCTATGATCTCTTCCGTCTGCGGATAAGAGGTCGCCACTCCCTCCAAAACTGCCTGATCATAAATATTTGCTTTCATATTTGCTCTGGCAAATTCCATATTTTCTATAACCCTTTTGGAAAGTTCCTTATCCTCATATCCCAACAAAGACAACTTTTTATTGATCCGGCGAATATTCTTATTCAGTTCCCTGGCTTCTCTGGCATTCCGTAAAAGTAACTGATATAATTCATCCGAATAAATATCTACATATGCGGATGTCAATTTCCCGGCAATACGTTTTCTTATATACAGATATTTGTTCCCGCCTTGCTCTTTAATTTCAGGAGTTCCGTCATAAGGCATAAGATTTAATCTTGCCTGATAGTCTGCTCTCTGCTGCAAAAGGTCCTGTATCTCTAAAAAATTTGCTGCCATACTTATTCTCCTTTATATAGGGGACTTTTTTGAAAAAATATTATTAAATAGTTCCCTATATTTCAACAACATTTCAGGGAATTTTGAGCAATATATTATTGCAAAAATTCCCTAAAATGACCACATAATAAAAGTTTTCACTCCGGCAGACTGTCACTGACGCACAGCGCCCCAAAGCCTACCCTGTCATTGGGCAATTCGCTCTCCCCCCGCAGCGGCCGGGCACCCGCCCTAAAGTAAGCTTTCACCTTCTCCCCGTACAGAAACGGGTCATTCCCCCGCACGATTCCCCATTCCATCAAAAGCGCTGCTGCACCTGCTGCAATGGGCGTGGCAAAGGAGGTGCCTGTCACAGGCGTATAACCGCCGTACAAGTCAGGAGCTCTGACTCCGACTCCCGGAGCAACAAAATCCGGTTTGACAAGGCCTGCGGTCACCACCCCCACAGTCCTGTCCCTGTCCGCGTAGCCTCTGCCGGAAAAATCCGCATAGGCGTCATAGACGGTGTTATAGGCTCCCACGGTGATCACCTTTGCCGCCGTGGAGGGGATGGTCAGGCTCACCTGCGGCGTGGGTTCATAGAAAAAGGTTCCCGTATTGCGCGTAGCGCTGTCTGCCAGATACAGATAATATTGTCCCGTCACCACATGCACCGGCTCCAAAAGCAAGGTCCATATGCCGTTTCCGATATAATTGCCACCGTCGGGCAGAAACTCCAGATATAGCTCCTTCGCCACCGCATAGGGCGCCGGTTCCCCCTGATAGGCCAGGATTTTTGTCTGTTCCAGGCTGAGCGTAAACTTGCCGCCGTTGACCGGTGCGGTGAGTTCCGCTCGCCTGCCGCCGGGTGCGATCAGAAATACGCGATACTCGTCACTGTAGTTTTGCCAGAGCTGCACCCGGAGATTTCGCTCATAGTTTGCCACCGCAAGCTCCACCCGGACATCCTGGGGCACACCTCTGCCGGGACCTCTTCCGTTATAGACGCTGCCGGCCACATGTCCCCCCGAAGCCCCCTCATTGCCACTGCCGACACAGATCACCGTGCGGCCGATTTCCGCCGCATTGTCCAGAAAACGCTCCAGCAGCGAGCTGCCGTCATGTGCCCCATAGCTGTTTCCAAAGCTTAGATTGATTACCAACGGCATCTGCAGCTGCTGCGCTTTCTGCAGCCCCCATGTCACAGCCCGCATCAGCTCTGTGGTCCGGGGAAATCCCATCGTATCAGCCACCCCGAGCTTCACGATCAAAAGCTCCGCTTCCGGGGCAGCTCCCAGATACTCCGCCGTGGGATTGAGTCCCGCCGCAATGCCAGCCACCGCCGTGCCGTGCCCGCTCACATCGATGCTTGGAAGAAGCGCAAACTGCTCCTGCGCATTTTCGGTCTGCAGCGCCCTGTTGATCTGAGCCGAGTCAAACTCCACTCCCGTCCGAAAACCTTCCGGGGGAGTTCTGCCCTCCTCGGGCGCTAAGGTCTGATCCCACAGATACCGGATCCTTGTATTGCCTTCAGAATTCTGAAAATCTCTGCGCTTCCAGTCGATGCCGCTGTCAGCCACCAGAATCAGCACGCCCCGGCCTGTCAGATACGGGAATCCCAGAGTCACAGGCGCAAAGCAGCGGCTGTTTCCCACACCGGTCTCCAATGCATAATAGTAACGCTTTGGTTTCTCCACATACTCCACCTGCTCCAGCTCGGAGACAGCGTCCACCAGATTTTCCGGCACTGTCAATATAGCATAGCCCGCTATCAAATACTCTACGCCTATAGTCCCGGAAATCTCAGACACGGCTCCTGCCAGATCTCCGTGATATTTTACAATAAGCTCCCAGCTTCTGGTGGCAGTCTGAAAACCCACGTTCAGATCTCCCGTGCGCACCCGTTCCTGCTCATCCGTCTCCAGCGCCAGATTCAGTATATTCTCCCGTTTCTGATTCATATTCACCCCGAAAATCGCTTTCCCGTCATATTACTTTATGCAGCGGGGTGCAAAACAGCGCCTTCCACTCCTTCTATTCGCTGAAAAACTCCTGGAACATGCGCAGCGCATACGCGGTATCACGCACGCCTCCGGTCTCCACTGCTGAGTGCATGGCAAGCTGAGGCAGACCGATATCCGCAGAATTCACGGACACATGGGCGGCAGAGATATTGCCCAGGGTGGATCCGCCGGCGATGTCGGAACGGTTTGCATAGGTCTGAAACGGCACGCCTGCGCGCCTGCACAGACTCTTTATATACGCGGCGGAGACGGCGTCCGTGGTATATTTCTGGCTGCCATGATACTTGATTACGATACCGCCGTTGAGACAAGGTCTGTTGGTAGGGTCAGCCAGCTCCGGGTGATTGGGATGCACTGCATGGGCGTTGTCCGCCGAGATCAGAAAGCTATCCGCAATCATACGGCTTTTCAGGCATGTACCCCCGCTTTCCCCGGCCTGACCCGCCAGGTCATTGCACACTCTCGTCACCACATCCTCCAAAAAGGTGGAATCCGCCCCCTGCCTGGTACCGCTTCCCACCTCCTCATTGTCAAACACGGCGCAGAGTGCAATATATTCCTTCGGAATGACGCTTAGAAATCCCTGCATGGACGCATAAACGCACTGCAGATCATCCAGTCTGGGAGACAACACGAATTCTCCCTCCCTTCCGAATAGGCGTCCTTTATCTCTCACATAAAGAAACAGATCCTGTCCCAGTATCTCCTCAGGGTCCACACCTGCCGCTTCC
>CATKXY010000028.1 GCA_949840915.1 uncultured Lachnospiraceae bacterium
GCTGCGATATCTGTTTCCCCTGCTGCTATTTCCGCTGCGGTCTCTGCGGTTGCCTCAGCCGCTTTCTCCGGCGTCCACTCTGCGAAAGATCCGCCGTCTGTCCGCGCCTCCGCTGTCAGTACGTTGTTCTGGATGAGCAGGGACAGGATAAGGGTGTAGCATAGAAGACGTAGAACAGGTTTACTGATTCTTTTTTTAGAGATTATAACAGTATTTTTATAGGTGTTTTTTCTTTTGTAATGTTTCATGTTGCTTTCCCTCCGATTGATTGTACAAGCATCTTGCCTTAAATTATAGAACGGCAATCACGATAATAATTGAAAAAGAGAAATTTAATATATAATTACCGTTACAAGAACATATTACTGCAACGAATAATTTTGGTCAATTATAGAATCTAACATAAAGGCATATATTAATTTAGCAAAAATAAACAATTAAATTAAAAACAACAACCGTCACTTTGGCGAGCGACGGTTGTTGGGTATCAGTATTCATTTAAGAAGGTCTATTTAACTTTTGCATTCACCTTTATTACGGTTGCTTTTTCATTGTCCGCCTGTCCTCTGTAAGTGATTCTAAACTGCAGGCTGTAGGTTTTACCCTTTATGGCGGCTCCGGTGTTTCGCAGTGAGAGAACGCCATTGGAGTAGTCAAATAAATCCGTCTGGTTCATCAGTTTGATCTCTGTGATTTCAGGAGCATTGGCGCCTTTTAATGCGGTGTTTACATAAAGTCTCACACTGTTGTATGCGCCGCTGTAAAATACCGGATTCTTAGGTGTGGCGGTCACTTTTGGCCTGCCTTGTTTTAATTTGAGACGAAGCTGTTGGGTAGTAATCCGCGTGGTCTCGCCTTCGGCGTTCTGCAGGGTCAGTATCAGGTTTACGGGATAGTTGTATTTGGTGATCAGGGCAATCTCTTTCCCGTTCGGATCTGTCTCTCTGGCGTAAATGAGAATCTTGCCGTTTTCACTGAGACTGGCCCGGAATAAATGGGCAAAGTCTCCCGAGAGCGCGACATCCGTAATAGTACCGTTCAGGGATTTCAGCGAGGGAGTGACGGTTACGAAGCTGCCCGAGCGGTTCAGCACGTCGATGCTTCCTTTGGCAGACAGTTTTACTGCCTTTTTCGGATCTGTGCTGACTATTTTCACCGTAAGGGATGCCGGTGTGCCGGACATGCCCACGGCGTGAACCCTGAACTTATAGGAGCCGGCTGCGATATCCTGATTGTTCAGTCGGGCAAGTAGTCTGTTCCCGGCCTGCTCAAATACGATGCCCTCGTGGATGACGGCCTGTGATTTTGCGTCTGCAGCGCTGACGCTGATGTCAGTATTGGGGGCAAACCAGGCTCCGTTTTTCCAGAAAATTGCGGTCTCCGCCATATCGTATGCCATGGTGGCGGTGTCGGCGTTGAGCTGCAGGGAGGTTTTCTGCAGCCTGAGGGCAGGTTTCCCGGGGTCAAGCCTGACGGTGAGGGGCAGAGTAATTGTTTCAGTCCAGTTATCATGTGCCAGAACGATTTTGGCTTTCTGAGTTTTGGTATTAGAAATGGCTGTGGCGCCCGGGTCGGCAACGCTCACGGTCAGTTCCCTGTCCGTTTGCGTCAGTGAGCAGCCGTCGGCGTCCCAAAGGGCAGCGGTGACTGCATCCAGAAGCAGAGGCTGCTTGCCGGAGTTCACTTTGACCTTAGCGGCGGGCACACCGGCATTCGGGTATAGCGTGACAGTCTTGTTGTCCAGTGTCAGCTTTGGCTTTTTAGATTCGATACCTACGGTGAAAGCCGTTTGAATGGTTTCATAGCCCTCGAAGCTCAGCGTCAGACTGCCTTTATTGGTGCAGGAGGACGTGATTGTGCCGGCTATGTCAGGCAAAATGGTATAGGAATACGCTGTGTCTCCGTCAGCTTTCATCAGTCTGAAATCGCATCCCGTCAGGGTCAGGTCAGTCAGCTTTTCTTCTGTGGTGACGGTTATCCGGGGCGTTCCCAAGTCTCTGTAAAATAAATTAGCTTTCGAACTTTGTTTGATCTTGTATTTCGGAGCCTGTTCCGTCACTTTGACTGTGAGGGGCAGTTCAAAGGAGGTTTTTACAGAGGCGCCATCCGACACGGCAGAAGTAGTTTCTGCGGTTGTTACCTTCACCGTCAGTTTATAGGTTCCGTTGGCCGTGGCTCTCCTGGCCTTAAGCTGATAGCTGTCCGTCTCTGTGCCCGGGGTCAGAGCCTCAAAGAGAGCGGCGCTGTCGCCTGTCAGCACGCAGTTTTCCACTGTATAGCCGTCATTGGGGTAGATGAACAGGGTGGAGCCGGAGGTTTTCAGCTTGTTTACGATGACGGAACTTTCGCTGATATTGGGTTTGGGGTCTTTGACATACAACAGGACTTCTGTTTTTGTTTTTGCCGCATCGTCAGCCGTGAGGGTAAGTCTGGCAGTGCCTGCGGCTTTCATGGTGAGCGGAATGCGGAAAGCACCGTTTGCTGCCTGTGCTTTTCCGGCGGTTATCACTTTGGTATTGCTGCTCTTGACCGTGAGTCTGGAAGCATTGGAGACTGTGACCAGAAGGCTCCCCGTGGAGGTCTCTGCTTTTCCCTGATAGCAGACCGTGTCGCTGTCGTCACGGATCAGGGGTGTAAAGCCCTCGGCGGTAATGCTGCCGAATACCGCGATATCTTTATCCGTTACGGTATAGGTGCGGCGGGCGGTATAGGTTTTGCCGCCCAGTGAGAGACGAGCGGTGATAGTGGCCTTGCCTGCTGTGCTGCCGGCCTTTAGGATGATTCCGGATTGTGTGACTGTGTCCGAGGTCACGGAAACCGCGTCCAGAACGGCGGGATTATTGCTGCTCCATTCCAGGGCATTCGCATATTGGGACAGAATGGACTCCGGGCCGGAGAGCTTCCATTGGATATCTGCCTCTGCGGTCTGTCCCGCGGCAAGGGTGGTCTGGCCGGAAAGGATGGAGATACCCGTCAGCGTGGTGAGAGATACGTTCAGGGCAGTCTTGTAGTCCGCATATCCTTCTTTGTGGTATACGGCGGCGAAACTCTTTTCCTGCATACCGGCAAATTGTGTCAGGGCGATGTCTCCGTTTTCCCATTCCCAGCCTTCATAAGCTTCCAGACTGACGTCGGAGAGTCTGGTCTGGACATTGGTCAGCGCCTGCAGGCCGGAGGGAATATTGCCCTGTGCGGGCTTGGCGGTCTCCGTGACGGTGACGGTGCACCGGGCCGTGAGAACGCCCGTATTGGTATTCACGGATGCTGTGATGACTGCAGTGCCTCTGGAAATGGCGGTGACCAAGCCGGATGTGTCCACAGACGCTACATCCGGGCAGTCGGACGCGTAACTGATCTCCTTTGGCAAAGTGCTGTCATGGGGAACAAAGTATACCTTCAATTGTCGGGAAGCGCCTTTTTCCAGAGAACATGTCTGTATATTGAAACTGATGGATGTCAGGAGGTCTTTTGTCACCGTCACCGTGCAGGTGAAGGAGGGACCGTCTACGATCCGGGCCAGTATCTGTGCGGTTCCGGCGCCTTTGGGGGTCACGATACCGCAGCCGTTTTGTTTTGATACCGCGGCAACGCTCTCGTCAGTGCTGAGCCAGTTTACATTGGTTACGGTATTTACACCGTCGCTTATGGTGAGGGTCTCTGTCTTTGCACCCTGTGCCAGATCAAAATGAAGTTCTGTCCGGTCTATGGTATAATCCCGGACGGCGACATTACAGGTGGCCCGTTTTCCTTTATAGGATGCCGTGATCACGGCGTCGCCGGGAGCGATAGCCGTCACTTTGCCATTTTCGTCTACCGATGCAACGGCAGGATCGCTGCTGCTCCATGTGACAGGAGTGTCAGATGCGTCCTCAGAGGTTACGGTGGCAGTGAGAACCACGGTTTGCCCTGAGGATAGCTGCAACGAAGTCTGATCCAGACGAATGCTGATATCTGTTTTATTCAACGAGAAGAAAGTTACTGTATAATTCAGAGATGCGGTCTCGCCGAAGCGGTTCTCCAGCCCGGAGACGGACACCTCAAACCGGGAGCCGTTTTGATAGCTGACATCGCCCGGCTTCGGGCGAAAGACGATGCAGGTTCCCGAACCGTAGCCTCCGCCGTCGATGGAGAAGTAGTTGTTGCTATAGTCGGATGTTTTCTCATCGAATGTCCATGTCTTGTCCGAGGCGGTATCCCGCAGGGTCACGCTGACGGCGGAAGTGTCCGGAATCCGATAATCTGTTCCGAGGCTGATAGACCATGGGTAGCCGGGTCTTGTGATCAGCTCAAGGGGCATATTGCGGGCGGGCCATGCCACAAAGTCGGAGATAGCTGTCTGATTGCCCTGATCAAACGAATACATGGCAGAATAGGAATTGACGGCGCCGAAACCGGTGGCGGACATGGAGGGATTCAATACCCAGCGGCGGTGTCCGAGACGGTCGATATTGGAGGAATCGCCGTCATGCAGCCATCCGTCGGCAATACTGGATCCCAAGGTGAGATAACCTCTGGCGATATTGCTGCTGGAACAGCCGGTATACGCCTGCTCATATAAGTCGTCGGGAAAACCTTCCGGCTGTTCCGGATAGTGAGTCATGACATCGTTTACGGCGTTTACCAGCGTACCTGCCTGCGCCAGTTCGATATAGGTTTCGCTTAATGTCACATCCGACGGGATGCCGGCCACATATCGGCTGAAGTTCATCAGATTTAATGCATTGTTCAGGCTGTCGTCGGATAAACGTCCCGCGGCATAGGGGCTTTTGGTGCTGGGTTTTATCGCATGAGTATTGGGGAGCGCAATATCGTATGAGAGTACGGAAAACATACCGTTGATCTCTGCCTGAGTCGGAATTTTTGCAGGCAGTCTTTGAGCCCTGGTCGTTTCGGACAGCCAGGACGGGTTTGCCTCCAGAAATGCCGCGGGCAGTTTGTCTGCCGTGATGCCGGAGACAATTTTATTATTGTGCAAAATGGCTGTGTGCAGATTTGCCAGTCCCGACAGATCGGGCAGATCGGTGATTTCATGGTATTGGATATTGATGAAGTTTAAACCGGTGAGATATTGAATGCCCTCCAGGGAGCGGATGGCGTCGTCTCCGGTGCGCCAGTACCAGCTCAGGGATGTCAGTCGGGCCAGCGTTTCATTGGTGATGGGATCATCCTCTGCAAGATTCATCTCCTGTTTGATCCATTTTCTGAATACATTGTCCGGAAACAGGTCGTCTTCATAGGTTTCCAGCTTTGCAGTCGTAAAGGAAAGCGGTTCTGCCTCGCTGCCCACGCTGGCAATGGGGTCCGTATTATAGGCATAAGTGGCCAGTGTGACATAGTAGTCGTAATCTGTC
This sequence comes from uncultured Lachnospiraceae bacterium, assembly GCA_949840915.1. Lineage (GTDB taxonomy): Bacteria > Bacillota > Clostridia > Lachnospirales > Lachnospiraceae > Acetatifactor. Next base: position 5,352 of record CATKXY010000028.1, read on the forward strand.
TCGGGAGACAGGGCGGATATGCATTCAGTGAAGGACATCGGAGAGGAAGTTACGGTAAAAGAGCGCGTCTTCCAATCGGTATCGCTCTTTGCGCGGTAGTAGAGAGTTCCGTACAGGGAATCATACTCGTACCAGGGTGTGATCTGTATCTGCAGTCCGGCGGAGTAGACGCCAGGCTGTACCAAAGCCGTTATGGACGCCTGACTGATGTCCGCAGGCGTTAGTGTCAGCGGTTCTTCCGCGGATATGACGGTGGAAGCGGATTCGCCGGTACATACCGTCAGTCTGGGGACGGCTGTTTTGCCCAGAGGACGTGCCAGCGCATAATATTTGCCCGGGATAATATTGCCCTCATCGTCCCGGCAGGCAATTGCAGAGTAGTAACGCGAAAGGTCCGTATAATAAAGACGGTGATTAAAAATATATTCCTGATTGGGATTTTCTACCGTCCAGATGATTTTCGCGGTATTATAGCCCACAGACTCTGCCTGCAATTCTTTGATTTTTACGGCAGAGGTCTCAAGGGGCGGATTGGTGGTAAACTGCTTTGGAGCGGTGAGGAAATAGTATTCGGAAGAGGAGCTGAAGGCAAGGCGGTAATAATAAGTGCTGCCGGGAGTCAGGGGCTGATTATTTGCGGCCGTAAAATCCCCTTCCAGCTTACAGACAAGTTGGGAATTCTCAAAATACATTATTTCAAAGCCGGCATTCTGTAGAGACGCGGCGGAAAATCCAGCGCTTGTTACATCGGCTTTGGACGCATGAGCCGTCCGGGGGAAAAAATCAAGCGCGCTGTCCGTGGTATAAAGTATGGTAAAATTGGATATTGCCGGATAATTTGCCGCTTCGAAAGAGAAATTGGTTGACAAATGCGCGGAGTAGCTTCCCGCCGTCATGGAGGTATTAGTCAGGGCATAGCCCAAGGTGTCATCAATGGGATAGTCGGTCTGATTACCTGTTTCGGACACGGCGGTATATGGAGGAATGGTCTCCACGGAATCGGATCCATCCCAGGATGAAACCGATTCTTCCTGCGGCGGCAAAGTATTCTCCGTATTTGCCGGGGACACGGCATAGATACGGATGCCGGTCTGCGGAAGCGAAGCGATGAGCATAACGGTTGCCAGCAGGACGGCTGCCGCCGACCGTGTTTGGGAAAATAGTTCTTTCATGCATGGTCCTCCCCATAAACTTTAATCATTTTCATTTTCTTGCTTGTATTATAGCACTTTTTACGGAAGGGACAAACAGGTACTTGTAACTTACTATTTTATATGATAGAATAAATCAATTAATTTAGCGATTTAAAGTGTAACGGTTTAAAGCGCTACAGGATTAATGCCGCATAAAGCCGGCAGGGAGGTACGGAAATGAAAATAGTTGTATTGGTAGTTTATTTTGCAGTGCTGATTGGTATCGGTTTATATTGCCGCAAGCATGCCACCGATGTAAACGGTTTTGTGCTGGGCGGCAGGAGTGTGGGACCATGGCTCACAGCGTTTGCCTATGGCACTTCCTATTTTTCGGCAGTGGTGTTTGTCGGATATGCCGGTCAGTTCGGGTGGAAGTATGGGATAGCAGCCACCTGGGCAGGCATCGGCAATGCCGTTATCGGATCGCTTCTGGCATGGGTGATTCTGGGCAGAAGGACCCGTGTGATGACGCAGCATTTTGACTCGGCCACCATGCCGCAGTTTTTCGGAGAGCGGTTTCAGAGCAAAGGGTTGAAGATCGGAGCCTCGGTGATCATATTTATATTCCTGATTCCTTACACGGCGTCGCTTTACAATGGTCTTTCCCGCTTGTTCGGCATGGCGTTTCACATCGATTATTCTGTCTGTATCGTACTGATGGCGGTGCTGACGGCAATCTATGTGATTGCGGGAGGTTATATGGCCACCGCGATCAACGATTTTATTCAGGGTATTATTATGCTGTTTGGTCTGGTGGCAGTCATTGCGGCCGTGCTGATGAGCAAGGGCGGATTCATGGCGGCACTGGAGGGACTGGCGCAGGTAAATGATCCGGCCGTCACAGAGACGCCGGGAATCTTTGCATCATTCTTTGGGCCGGATCCTTTAAATCTGCTCTTTGTGGTGCTCCTCACCTCTCTGGGAACGTGGGGGCTTCCGCAGATGGTACAGAAGTTTTATGCGATTAAAAACGAGGAGGCAATCAAGAAGGGAACGATCATTTCTACTGTTTTTGCGCTGGTGGTATCCGGAGGCTGTTATTTTCTGGGCGGTTTCGGAAGACTGTTCTCGGATCAGATCGATATCGCGGCCAATGGTTACGACTCTGTTGTGCCCACCATGCTCTCAGGCTTAAGTCCCATGCTGATTGCTCTGGTAGTGATTCTGGTGCTGTCCGCTTCCATGTCTACGCTGTCCTCCCTGGTCATGGCCTCCAGCTCCACGCTTACCATAGATTTTTTGAAGGATCATTTTATTAAAGATATGAGCGAGAAGAGTCAGGTGCTGTTGATGCGGGTTCTGGTTGTGGTATTTATCGCGATCTCATCCGTCATGGCTCTGATTCAGTACAAGAGTGCCATCACCTTTATCGCACAGCTTATGGGTGTGTCATGGGGAGCTCTGGCGGGAGCGTTTCTGGCGCCCTTCCTGTATTCCCTGTATGCGAAGTGGGTGACAAAGGCTGCCTGTTGGGCAAGCTTTGTGTTTGGCTCTGTGCTGATGGTGCTGAATATTTTCTTCCGCAGTTCCTTCCCGGAGATGATACAGTCTCCCATCAACTGCGGTGTAATTGCCATGCTGGCAGGGCTTGTGATTGTTCCGGCAGTGAGCCTGTTCACAAAAAAACCGGACGGCCGCCTGGTGGAGGATGCCTTCCGGTGTTATGACAAGGAAACTACTGTGGCGCAGAAGACTGCGTTGGGAAAGTAAGGGAATAAAAGCGGTAAGACCGGACCATATCGCCGCCGTTTGCGGTTTATTCCCGCAATTTGGACAGTACGCGGCCGAATATCAGCCATTTATCCATATCCCCTTCCTTGAAACCATCCATTGTGAAGGTCACTCCATAGTCGTTGAGCGGTTCCAGGATACAGGAGCTGGCCTGGTGAAATTTGCGCAGATAAGCGCGGCCGGTTTCTTTGTTGATGAACATGCCGGTGTCCCCGTCCCGGGGCGCAGCCTTGGAGATCAGCAGAATATCACCGGAATTGTACACCGGATGCATGTGGTCGCTGGTGATGCGAAGCGCGCAGTGCAGATCAGCGCCGAATCGTTTCCGATAGGCGGCTACATTCAGTTTCTCCACATTCACTGAGTCCCAGATCATGCCGTCCTCCTGATTGCCGGTGGGAGTCAGGAGGCTGACATAGTCTTCCGCCAGATCGGCGGGAACCTTGTCCAAAAAATCAGCCTCAAAGTCAATAAGTGCTGAGATAAAGCGCAGCTGGGAAGGAGTCAGATTGCGCAGTCTGCACACGGTTTTCTCCAACAGAGAGCTGTCGTCTCCGCAGAGTTCAAATATCCATTTTCCGGTCAGCATATGTGTCTGGTAAGCGATAAAAAGATCGATCCGGGAGGTTTCTCCGGCAATCAGTTTTTTGTAGCCTGATACAGACATATCGACAGCCTGTGCCATCTGCGCCTGTGTGAGTCCAAGAGCCGTGCGCTCGCGCTCTATGTTGTTAATAAAGTTAGTAATGATTTCTTGCCTTGTCATATTTTTTTCCTGTCTTTTTTTATTACAAAATACTTGTAAAAACTTATTAATAAAGCATGGAACAGGGTTACTAAAATGAATAATAAAATTACAAGATATCATAATAAATTATCATACAGGAATTAAAAAATTTCAAGCTAATTTTTTACTTTTTTTTGTGAAATTTTCCAGAAAAGGGAGGATGCCAAGGAACGTGTGTCCCTTGGCATTTATTATGAAAAAGTTTTGTAAACAAGTAGTTGGCTACTCAGTTATTTTGTAATTCTAGTATATGGCATAGAAATGTCTAAAACATGATAGGAAATTGAAAAAATCTTGAAGGAAATGTGAACAAAATGTGAACAGGAGCAATTTCAATTAGATTTTCTCAGGTTCCGGATAAGTTTCGCCAAAGGTTTCCACGGTGACGGTCTGCATCACCTGATTTTCCAGCGGTCTGTCGGAATAATCGGTGGCAGTCTCGGCAATACGGTTTACCACGTCCATGCCTTCCGTCACTTTGCCGAACGCCGCGTAAGCGCCGTCCAAGTGAGGGCTTGTCTTGTGCATGATAAAGAACTGGCTGCCGGCGGAATCCGGATGCATGGCTCTTGCCATAGACAGTACGCCCTCGGTATGCTTCAGGTCATTAGACACACCGTTTTGTGCAAATTCACCCTTGATAGAGTAGCCGGGACCTCCCATGCCTGTGCCGTCGGGGCAGCCGCCCTGAATCATGAAGCCGCGGATAACACGGTGGAAGATCAGGCCGTTGTAATAACCCTTATTGATCAGGCTGATGAAATTGTTGACGGAGACGGGGGCAGTTTCGGGGTAGAGCTCTGCCTTGATAATACCGCCATCCTGCATGGTGATCGTAACAACTGGATTTTTTGCCATAAAATATTTCCTCTCTGTTCTTAAAATGTAGTATACTGAATCAGTACCATTTTAACCCAATTGGGGCAGGACGTAAACAGGAGACAGATAATTCGATGTTTTATTTGAAAAACGTAATTGTACTGCCATTGGAGAAGGAGCAGAAAAAAGAGCTGAAAGAGGGCGGCGTTCTCTATATAACGGACGACAGCGGGACGGCCCGCAGGCTTCTTAGCGAGGGTCAGGCAGTGCTGGTCTATCTGCACGCGGGGAACAGGCAGGAGGATTTTAGTTTCTGCAAATATGCCTGCGAAGATCCGGGGGAGCTGGATATGCAATATCTGGAACGGGTATACCGGCGATACAAAGGCATTCCCTGGGATATACTGGAGACGCAGCGCTGCCTGATCCGGGAGACCACGGTGGAGGATGTGGGGGATTTTTACAGGATTTATGAGGATCCCTCCATCACGGCCTATATGGAACCACTCTATGCGAATCCTGAGGAGGAGCGCGCCTACGCCCGGGATTATATCGATCAGGTATATTCCTTTTATCACTTCGGTATCTGGACGGTGGTGGAAAAAGCTTCCGGGGAGGTCGCCGGCCGTGCCGGGATCTGTTATCGGGAGGGCTTTGAAGATCCGGAGCTGGGCTTTGTCATCGCTGCGGACAGGCAGGGACAGGGGCTGGCCACGGAGGTCTGCAGGGCAGTCCTGCAATACGGATTCCGGGAGCTGGGTTTTGAGCGGATACATGCTTTTGTCCAGCCGGATAATCTGGCGTCTCTGCGTGTGTGCGACAAGCTGGGTATGGAGAGCGCAGGACGGATAGAATTGCAGGGGCAGGAATATATCGTCCGTGTGCAAAAGCAGGAGGGATCTTGTACGGAAAATTCATAAATAAAACTCCACAATCCGCTTTATTCATGATATAATAAAGACCTTCCATGTGATTATTTTATTTATTGCCAGTGAAAGGACGGTATCTGATTGAATCCCAAACTGAAAGAGAAAACCCTGGAATCGCTTGCCGCGGTTCTCCCCATAACAGGAATTGTACTGGTCATCAGTGTCTTTCTGGTGCCCATGGAGCTTGGGCGTTTTGTCATGTTTCTTGCCGGAGCCATCATGCTGATTCTGGGAATGGGTTTTTTTCAGCTTGGGGCGGAGATGTCCATGACGCCAATCGGTGAAGGCATCGGCGTGCAGATCTCCAAGACACATAAGGTGTTTCTTATTTTGCTGATGGGCTTTATCATGGGCGCGATCATTACAATATCCGAGCCTGATCTGCAGGTGCTTGCGGAACAGGTGCCGTCTGTGCCCAATCAGGTTTTGATACTGACAGTTGCAGTGGGTGTGGGATTTTTTCTGGCGCTGGCGATTATCAGGATCAGGTTTCAGATCGATCTGTCCAGAATGCTCATCATTTTGTATGGGCTTTTGATCGGTGTGTCTTTTCTGGTTCCCAAGGATTTTCTGGCGGTCGCTTTCGACTCGGGAGGAGTCACTACCGGACCGATGACCGTGCCGTTTATCATGGCCATGGGCGTGGGACTGGCTTCCGTGAGAGCTGACAAAAACGCCGCCAGCGACAGCTTTGGTCTGGTGGCTTTATCCAGTGTGGGACCTATTTTGGCAGTGCTTATTCTGGGATGCTTTTACAGGCCCTCGGAGGCGGTATTCTCCGTGGCGGATGTGGCGGCTGTGGTGACCACAAGGGATGTCGTCCGGGTGTTTGGCATAGGCATACCCGTTTATGCCGGAGAGGTTCTGATCTCGCTGCTCCCCATCGCTGCTGTGTTTGCGGTATTTCAGATGTTTACCCGCCGGTACAAGAAAAGGCAGATCAAACGTATTGCAGTCGGTATGATTTATACATATGCGGGCTTGGTACTGTTTTTATGCGGAGTGAATATAGGCTTCTCGCCTGTGGGATCATTTCTGGGAGGAGAGCTGGCGTCGCTTCCGTTTAAATGGGTGCTCATACCCATCGGCATGCTGATCGGTTATTATATCGTGAAAGCGGAGCCTGCGATTCAGGTGCTGAACCATCAGGTGGAGAATGTCACTGACGGCGCCGTGTCCGTCAAATCCATGAATATCTGTATGTCAGTGGGCGTGTCTGTCAGCGTGGGTCTGGCGATGATGCGGGTTCTGGCGGGGCTGCCCATACAATGGATCATTATTCCCGGGTATCTGATCGCATTGGTGATGTCCCGGTTTGTCCCGAAAATCTTTGTGGGTATTGCCTTTGACTCGGGTGGTGTTGCCAGCGGTCCCATGACGTCAACATTTCTGCTGCCGCTGAGTATCGGAGCGTGTCAGGCGGTGGGAGGAAACCTGATGACGGATGCTTTTGGTGTGGTGGCGCTGGTGGCGCTGACGCCCCTTATCGCCATACAAATCATGGGAATCGTGTATCAGGTCAAAGTCAACGCACTGCAAAAGAAGGCGCAGCAGAATGCGGCGCTCTCGGATGACAGTGATGAGATTGTGGATCTCGAGGAGGGAATGTCAAATGGTAAATCATGAAAAGATTCCGTCATTTCAGATGCTTATGCTGGTTACTACGCCAAAGCTGGCGGACAAGGCGGCCGCTATCTTTCACAAGAGCGCGCTTCCCATACAGTACAGACTGAACGCCGAGGGAACGGCTTCCAGTGAGATTATGGATATGCTGGGTCTGGGCAGCATTGATAAATGTGTGTTTATCAGTACCATGCCCAAACGTCTGGGTGATATCATGCTGCGCAAGCTGCGGTCAGAGCTGCATCTGGGAGCTGCAAACAGCGGTATTGCCTTCACCATTCCGCTCACCGGAGCCAACAACAGAATGCTGCGTATGCTGACGCAGATAGATGAGGAAAACCGGGCTGATGACAAGGGAAAGGATGGAAATATTATAATGGAAACAAATTATGTATTGATAGCCGCTATTGTAAATATGGGATTCAGCGGGGATGTGATGAATGCTGCCAGAGCCGCTGGGGCGAATGGGGGTACTGTCATGCACAGCCGCTGGATGGGAAACGAGGAAGTCACAGGTTTCTGGGGACTGAGCGTACAGGCGGAGAAGGATATTGTGCTGATTCTGTCCGAGGCGGAGAAGAAGGTGGAGATTATGCGGCAGATCAGCGAGAATTGCGGCGTGCGCACAGAAGCGCAGGGAATCGTAATGTCGCTGCCGATTGACTCCGTCATGGGAATCTGACACGAATCTGACAGTCTGATAAGAATAAAAATAGTAGTTGACATCCGAAAAATCGGGTGCTATACTCCAATACAACAGGCAAAGGCGCTTTGGGTAATTCCCGAGGCGCCTTTTTAATGCAGGGTATTTCCGGTGACGGGAGTGCCGGAAACGGGTCTGTGTGCGGCGATGCAAAGGGGCATTTGTGGAAGTGTCTCTCTGCATCGCTAATTTATTTGAGGAGGAAAAAGTTATGGAAGAAGTATCAAGCATGGTATTCGGCGTCTGGTTTTTGATCGGTGCTGCATTGGTTTTCTGGATGCAGGCGGGTTTCGCCATGGTGGAGACGGGCTTCACCAGAGCCAAGAATGCAGGCAACATTCTGATGAAGAATCTGATGGACTTCTGTATCGGTACAGTGGTGTTTATCGCCATCGGATTCGGTCTGCTGCTGGGAGAGGATATGGTGGGGCTGATCGGAAAGCCCGGATTCGACATCTTTACAAGCTATGAGAATTTTGACTGGTCGAATTTTGTGTTTAATCTGGTGTTTTGTGCTACCACCGCGACCATCGTCTCGGGGGCGATGGCCGAGAGGACCAAGTTTTTGTCCTATTGTATCTATTCCGGTGTGATCTCTGCGCTGATCTATCCCATTGAAGCGCATTGGATATGGGGCGGCGGCTGGCTGGCTCAGATGGGATTCCATGATTTTGCGGGTTCTACTGCAATACATATGGTGGGCGGAATTTCAGCTCTGATCGGCGCTAAGCTGCTGGGGCCCCGCATCGGTAAGTTTGTGAGAGATAAAGACGGCAGGGTGACGAAGGTCAATGCGTTTCCCGGACATAATCTTCCCATCGGTGCGCTGGGTGTGTTTATTCTGTGGCTGGGATGGTACGGTTTTAACGGCGCGGCGGCTGTGTCCATTGAGGAGCTCGGCTCCATCTTTGTGACGACAACCATCGCACCTGCCATTGCTACCGTGGTATGTATGGTGTTTACTTGGATAAAATATGGCAAACCGGATGTGTCCATGTGTCTGAATGCATCTCTGGCAGGTCTGGTGGCGATCACCGCACCCTGTGATGTGACAGATGCCTTCGGCTCCATCGTCATCGGTGCGGTGGCAGGGCTGCTGGTAGTGTTCGGCGTGTGGCTTCTGGATAACAAACTGCATATTGACGATCCGGTAGGAGCAGTGGCAGTACATTGTCTGAACGGTATCTGGGGAACCGTTGCGGTGGGACTGTTTGCCACGGATACGGCTCCGGCGTTTGCCAGAGGTGTGGCGGGAGGTGCGAACCAGATTGCGGCAAAGGGACTGTTCTATGGCGGCGGATTCAGACAGTTGGGTCTGCAGCTTGTGGGTTTTGCGGCAGTGGCGGCGTGGACGGCTGTGACCATTACCGTCACGTTTCTGATCATCAAGGTATTGGTGGGTCTTCGTGTTACCGAGGAGGAAGAGATCATCGGTCTGGACGCCACGGAGCATGGTCTGCCTTCGGCCTATGCGGGCTTCAGCCTGATGGATATTTCCAATACCATGCTGATGGATGCCAATGAAAACACGGATCTTGGCGTATCCGAGTATGCTGAGGCCTCGGAGGTACAGCGGAATGCAGCGGTTGCGGTAGCTGCCGCTCCCGTGACAGCGGCAAGCGGTATCTACAAGGTGGTGATTGTCACCAAGCTCTCCAGATACGAGAAACTGAGAAAGGCGCTGAACGATCTGGGCGTCACCGGAATGACCATGACTCAGGTGATGGGCTGCGGTATTCAGAAGGGCGCAGGAGAGAGATACCGCGGCGTAGAGCTGGATGCGACACTGCTGCCCAAGGTAAAGATCGAGGTGGTTGTCAGCAAAATCCCTGTGACGGATGTCATCGATACGGTGAAGAGAACGCTCTATACCGGACATATCGGAGACGGTAAGATTTTTGTATACAATGTGGATCAGGTAGTGAAGGTCCGCACCGGTGAGGAGGGATTTGCCGCTCTGCAGGATGTGGAGTAAGCTGAATTCAATCTGTTGCCTTTATCTATCCTTTGTTGTTATATGCCGCCTGTGTGCTGCGACTCACATGGGAATGGCAGTCCCCGGGTGCTTCCACCACCCGGGGATTTTATATTGGTGGGTTTGTGCTTGTAACAAAAATTTTCCTGTGCTAAAATGAAGCTGGCTATTGAGACGGAGTATTGTGTGAAACTTTAGATTCCGTATCGTTTATGACAAATTATGAAAAGGTGAATCCGGATTAATAAAAAGATGGACAATGAGAGAACAAACGGCAGCGATATACGAACGACGGTTACGGCGATTTATTTTCTGTTGATTTTTTTGATGTTTCCGCTTTATGTGGAGAATCGATATCAGTCAATGGGAGACAGCAAATGGAGGTTTTACTGTGCGGTGACGATACCCTATCTGGCGGTGATGCTGTTGACTGCACTGCCAGGTCTGGTGAGAGCGGTGCGGGAACGGCGGCGTCCGGTGATCGGCATCTGTGATCTGCTGGTGGGGGGCTATGGGCTGTGTGTGCTGGTTTCCTTTGTGCTCTGTGCTGACAGGCGGGCGGTCTGGGCGGGAGCGGAGGGGTGGCATATGGGAGTGGCGGCGCAGCTTCTGTTTGTGTTTTCCTATTTTGTGATATCCCGAAGCCGGATACCGGTCTCGTGGCTTGTGGTATGTAATGCGGTGGGTTCGGGAGTCTGTTTTCTCATCGGCATTCTGCAGAGACTGGGCTATGATTTTTTGGATCTGTATGAGGGAATGATGAATGTGGCAGTGTCAGATTTCCTCTCTACCATAGGAAATCGAACATGGATGTCGGGTTATGCCTGTGCAGTGTTTCCCATAGGAGTGTACTTTTTTTGGAAGACAGGGGCTCAGTTCTTTGACGGCCGGGTGAAGTCCCAAGACAGGACATGGATGCCGGAGAGCTGTCTGTGGCGTATGCTGCTCTGGGGAGGTTACAGCGCGCTGGCCTTCACGGGGCTTGCAGCGACTTACAGCGACAGTGCGTACAGTGGTTTATGTGTTGTGCTGCTGGCTCTTGGAATTCTCAGTGTGGGTGACAGAGGAAAAATGTTTTCTTTTTGTCAGGTTTTGTGTCTGTGGTTTGCTTCCGCTCTTTTCATGTGCGGTTTGAGAGCGCTGCGGCGGGGGCATGTGCGGGATGAGAGAGGACTGAGTGTGTATATCTATAATTGGCGGTGGATGCTTGCGGGGCTGGTGTTTTGCGTTTTGTTTACTGCCGCCGTGGTTATTTTTTATACGCGCAGCGGGAGGCTGTCCGGGACTATGGATGCAATGCGCAGAGGACGGCTGCAGAGGCGCTGTGCGGCTGCGGCAGCCGTCTGCGTCGGACTGTTGGTCTTGCTGATCGCGTGCAATACCGGCGGTGTTTTAGAGCGTGTTTTTGGCGTGACACTGCACAGTCCGTATTTGTATTTTGATGATGCCTGGGGGGATATGCGGGGCGGGACATGGAAAATGGTCTGCAGAATGTTTGGAGAGCTGCCCTTTCGGAACAAGCTTTTCGGTGTGGGTGCGGACGGTTTTGTATACTATTGTTACAGCAGTCTGGAATACGCCCGGGAGCTGGGAGCGGTATGGGGAGATCTGGTACTGACCAATGCCCACAATGAGTGGCTGAATATGTTTTTTTGTCAGGGAATTCTGGGCGGGGCAGCTTATCTGGGAATTTTTGCGGGGGGAATCATCGCGTGTCTGTGCGGCGGGAGTAACAGGGTGGAGCCTGCGGCGCAGGCAGTGGGACTGTGTCTTTTATCTTATGTATTTCACAATTTCTTCTGTTATCAACAGATCTGTGCCACGGGACCGGTTTTTGTCCTGCTGGCAGCGGCGGTATCTCTGCTGCGGCAAGAGCGGGAAGCTTTGGAGGAACGGGTTTGAGGAGACAGAGACGGAGGAAGGTATGGAGAGAAGGATTTTGACCTATCGCTGCTATGTGGATGCGTTATTTGCCCGGGACGAGGTGGACTGGGAGAGGGTGAAAGAGGAACATTTGGCGCAGATTGCCTTTTTTCAGCATGAAAGACTGATTCATCTGATCGTAACGGTGGTCTTTGCGCTGCTCACCATGGCGGCTGTCTGTATGTCCTATCTGTTGATGGCTTTCGGGGCGGAAGGGGCAATAGGCTGGCTGCTCGTGACAGCGGTACTGCTGGTGCTGCTTATCCCCTATGTCCGGCACTATTACATATTGGAGAATGAAGTGCAGAAAATGTATCGCCAGTATGACAGGATCGTGGCAAGGACAGGCTTGAACTTTTATTCCTGACGAATAATCGGTCCGTGCAATATAGTTTTCTCCTGTCCTTCTACTGCCCGGCCGTCTGACTGCTCCGCTGCCTGAACAGTCGCGGCCGGTATCAGCAGTTACGCGAAGTAATCTTTAAGAAATGATTACCTGTTATAAAAAATCTGGGCAATAGGGGAATCCGGCGAGAGAACCACCGTCTTATTGTCTCCTGTCATAGAGGTTTTCAGAGCGTCCAGGCTGCGCACAAAGGTGTAGAACTCCTGCTTGGATGCATCTGAGTAGGCCTCGGAGAGAATACGCATATATTCCGCTTCGCCTTCGGCAATGAGAATCTCTGCGTTTTTCTCTGCCTCAGAGAGCAGCACGGTGACTTCTTTATCAGTGGTATTGCGGATGATCTGCGCCTCGGAAGAACCCTCTGCGGTGTAGGTCGCCGCAATATTGTCGCGTTCGGAGATCATGCGCTCATAAACGGCGGCTTTGTTGTCGCCGGGGAGATCGAGCTGTTTGGTCTCAAATGCCAGAAGCTCGATGCCGTAAGAGTCCAGAGAATTGCCGATGTTGGCGATAATAGCGGCCGAGAGCGCGCCGTCGCGTCCTGATATGACATCGTTCTGGGTGGTGGAGCTGATGACATTTTTGGTAGAGTTATACACAATGGTATTCAGCCGGGCCTCCGCGTTGGTGATAGAGGAATTTAAGGTCTGGGCAAATTTTAACGGATCTGTGATATGCCAGAGAATATAGCTGTCGCAGATCATTGTCTTTTTGTCGCTGGTGATGACGTCTGAGGACGCCAGATCGTATAAAAGTGTCTGTTTGGGCAGTTTGTCCACACTCTGGATAAAGGGAAGCTTGAAGCTTATGCCCGCGCTGTTTATGACATGGTCTACTTTTCCAAACTGACGGACCAGACTGTATTCGTTTTCATTAGTGATCACGATGCAGGATGCTCCGATGATCAGAAGTACAAAGATCAGGACAGCCAGAGTGATTCTTTTTGCAATTTTCATAGTCAATGTACCTCCTTATTGATTCTGTGCGTCGGTATTATCGCTGCCGATCGTGTTTCCGGTAAAGGACTCCACAGGGTAAAAAAGCTGCATGTCTCCGTTGGGGCTTTCGATGATCACCTTCAGGTCGGGAAGCACATCCTCCATAGCCTCATAGAACATACGCTGTCTGGTGATGTTGGGATTCTTGATATATTCCTGGTACATAGCGTTAAAGCGTGCAACCTGGCCGGTGGCCTCGTTGATGCGGGCCGTTTTCTGCGCCTCGGCATCCTGAATGATATTGTCGGCATGCGCCTGCGCCAGAGGAAGCTGCTCATTACGGTATTTGTGGGCATTGTTGAGAGCGGTTTCTTTGCCCTGCTTGGCGGTCTCCACCGCTTTGAAAGCCTCCATGACCTGAGTGGTGGGAGGTTCGGAATCCTGTATGGTGATATTTACCAGTTGGACGCCGATATCCTGGGCATCCAGACGTTCTATAATCATTTCCTTGATCTCTGCCTGAATCTCATTCTTGCCGGTGGTCAGCACATCGTCTACCGTGTAACTGCCGATCACTGTGCGGATGCAGCTTTGGCTCACATTCTTCAGGATTCCCACGGGATTTCTGGAGGCGTATACAGCCTTCACCGGATCGCTGAAACGATACTCTACAAAAAAGTCCACATTTACAAAATTATAGTCTGAAGTGATCATCAGGGACTCGGCGGACTCGCTGTCATTGCTGGCCACGTCATAGCCGATGGCAAATCCCTGAATGGTGGTGTTTACCTTTTTTACCTGCTGGATAAAAGGTATCTTAAAATGCAGCCCGGGGTCTGTGACCGCCTTGGCCTGTCCCAGAGTGATGAGCACCGCCTGTTCCTGCTCTCTGATCTGGTAGGCGGAATTAAATGCCAGCAGAGCGGCTACCGTCACTGCCGCCACAATTCCAATGATTTTTCCGCCGGAGCCCTTAGGATCTCCCGGACGGCCGCCTGAGTCCATAGTCTCAAATCCCTGCGCACGATTCCGTGCGGAGTCATTTCTTATCATAAAAGCACTCCTCTCCTGATGGCCTGATGAAATGGCCTGTTTATAGATGTATTAATCTATCTTACTGGAATTTGGCGGGATTTGCAATTAAAGAAGTATTAAATATTAAATAAGGCAAACGGCGTGAAATATAATTACGGGTACAATTGACAAAAGGTGGAAATAGGGAGTAGTATAATGGTGTAATAGCAGTATACAGACATTGGCGGTTATTACAACTACAAATTCGGAAGATAAATAGCATGTGGAGGTTTACAAAAGAGATTATGGGAAACAAGAAGAAAAGCAATCAAAGAGTTCAATCAAACAATGATGCAGGAATCGAAAAAGGTGTGGTGAAAGTATTCCGAAATATCCTATGCTACACCCTTATCCTGTCCCTGCTCATCCAGAACAACGTGCTGACAGCGGAGGCGCGGACAGACGGCGGATCTTTCGCAGAGTGGACGCCGGAGAAAGCGGCTGAGGCAACCGCAGAGACCGCAGCGGAAACAGGTATCGCAGC
>CATKXY010000029.1 GCA_949840915.1 uncultured Lachnospiraceae bacterium
GAAACTCCGGCAAGATACATCTCGATCAGGGCTTCTTCTACGGAGGATTCCCTGCGGCGGTAACGCTCAATGATGGCAGTTTCAAACGGGACGCCTTTTAACTTGGGAACATTAAGTTCCACTTCCCATGCTGTGGTCTGAAAGTTCCTTTTATAATGCCCGGAACGGTAGCCCTGGCGTTCGCTGGAGCGCTCATACTTCTGGGCATTGACCAGTTCATCAGCTTCTTTGTCGAGCAGGGCATTGAGGGTTTCCTCCACACTGGAACGGACAAGATCTCTCAGATCGTGCTTTATTAAGTCCTCGTTTAGTTGTATAATGTTATCAGACATGGTTCTATACCTCCTATGGTGAATTTTGTGTGGTAACTTTATTCTACCAAACGGCTATAGACCATGTCTATTTTTATGAAATTAATTTGCGAAACATATTATACGTTATCGCAGAACGAAGGAAGTGAGGATCTCTGGAGACAGAGATGATCCTGGTGGACATAGGAGGTTAGCTGCCATAGAGGGATGGGGGTATATACAAGGCCATGCAGAGCAGAAATAAAGACGTTCTGTTTCGTATATCCTGAAGCCACTATTTCAGTACCTGATACATCGAAATATCCATGACTGTGGTTTATTCACTGAGATATGAAGGGTTGAAAAACCTTGAATTTTCTATAAAAAACACTTGATTATGTGAGGAGGATAAGATATGGAATCATTGATGGAGATATTAAAGATCATATCGCCGCCGCTGGTAACGGGTATAATAACTTTTATAATTACGAAATATACATATAGTAAGAATCGGCCCTTAGATAAGCTGGAAATAACATATAATAGAGTTTATTATCCAATCTACAGAGTGGTTCATAAGATAGATGTTAAAAAAGTAAATGTTCAAGACATTGATTTGGTCATAAAACAATGTAAGCAGTATTTTAAAAAATACGACAAATATGTAGACTTGTCAACTGCTAAAGCTTTTAACACATTATGTCAAAGTGATAGTGCAAAAAAGAAGGCATATATCAAGTTTCAAGACAATATAAAAGATAAGTCCTCTTATCTTCGTCAAAGGCTCGGATATTTAGAGCCAAATTTCTTTCAGATTTATAAATATTTGCCTAATTCAGATCAATCATCAATAAGAATATGCATAGAATTTTGCCTTATATATTTCTTTATTTTTTTATATAGCATACCTGTTGATTGGTTGCAATCATTTTCAGTATTGGCTTTTTTAATTTGTCTAGTAGTAATAGTAGTTGAGGCAATAATTAAAGGTATCAAAGGAATTTATCAAATAGTTCAACTATTATGGAATCTATTATGTAAATTGAAGAAAGTCTTCCAAGATTATTAATAAACAAATATAATATCTAGCATTTCCCTTAAAAATCATCAAATCTCAATCGGAATTTATGTAAGATTTTCTGTTACAAGGAACAATTATGATGGCAAGATACACAAATAAGTTGAAAATCACGTTATGGGTTTCTGTCGTATATGTTTTATCGTTTATATGCTATGTACCTGCATTGTTAGAACAGAACGGAATTATCATTCCCAACATATTATTGTACTTAAAATACTTATATGTGTGTATTCCCGCCATAGTTACTATTTTTCTGCTGATTTACGAGCAAAACGTCAAGGTATGCCTTGCCCAAATGCTTTCAGGAAAAATAACGATCAAATATATTTTGATATGGGTTATATATATGGGTGCGGGAGTACTCGGTTCTTATTGCTATTCGTTAACAGTAGGAGCAGACGTATTTAAAAGGATATATTTGACTGTAACATCACTGTTAACAAGTTGTATATACCTGCTAATAACAGCGTTTGTTGAAGAAATAGCATGGCGGGGATTTCTGCTTGAAAGACTTCATTTTCAAAAAAAAATCAGTAGTGTTATATTTGTTGGTGTTGTTTGGGCAGTGTGGCATATGCCTATGTGGATAATCAGAAATTCATTGGGTGTTGAACAAATTGTTTGTCTTTGTATATGGACAGTGCTTGTTTCCGTTGTTTTGGGAATAATCTATTATCAATGCAGAAATATACTGTTTATTGCTATTTGGCACGCAACCTTTAATATCTGCTATTTAGCTCCAATGCAGCTAAACATAGCTGTATTAGCAATCGTAATTTCTGTTGGCACTTTATTATATAAAACTATAATTTATGAAGGGAAACAATTGGGATGAAAAATCAGTGCTTTAAGGAGCAATCACTATGGATAATCAACAAAAAGGTGTTATTTTAACATTGTTGAAAACTGATAAAATGAATAGGAATTATACAAAAAACTATTGGTTTTCATATAAAGATTACTTAGATCCAACAGATGCTTTTACGGATTTCTCATGCGAAAGTCTTGAAGGAAAACAAGAATATATTGCTTTGATTGAAAATTTAATCAGCAAAGATAAGACGGCAAAAGTTTTTGTGCAGGTCTATGGATTGGATAATAACGATCAGGTTATTACTGCGGATACTTTGATTATCTTCAGTAAATTATCACTTGTTGAGATAAAACAGATTTTTAATGGATTCCCCAATATATTTCCAAGTGATATAGGAGAAGAGACAGATGTTTTGCAGCCGACAGTTCTCATTGGTGATAATGGTGAGCTGATTTCAAGTGCAAAGCTCTTCAATGATGAGCAGTCTGTTTACTATTGTTGGTGGGATTAACTTTTGGCTTGTCGGTTGATAATTGCAAAGAGAAATATTTTTCTTTGCTACTGATATAAACATGGCGCCGGCACTATGTCATAAGAGCGATTCGGGCGAAAAGAACGCTGCGGTTTAGATTGCGTTAGTAGAGGTGTGTATGAATTATATAAATACGATGGAAGATTTATTTGATATGCTGGATAGATATACAGAGGGAGTGGATTGGGATGCTTTTTATACCAAAAGAGATAAACCTGCCCCATTTTTGAAATATCATAATCTCCCGGATAAATGTGTTGTTGATTTTATAAATAAGCATAATATTAGAAATGCTTGTGAATTTGGTTGTGGTGAGGGACGGAACGCAATTTATCTTGCTAAAAACAATGTTGATACGGAAGCATATGATTTATCAGAGATCGCAATAGAAAATGCAAAAAGGAAAGCTAGAGAAAGTAAGGCAGAAAAAGTAGTCTTTAAGGCAGAGAATATTTTTGCAATAGATTTCAGGGATAAGAAGTTCGGTTTGGTAATAGACAGTGGTATTTTCCATCATTTGGCGCCGCACAGGCGTTTACAATATAGAGATATTGTATCAAGTATATTAGCGGAAAAGGGTTATTTCATTTTGTTGTGCTTTGCTGCAGGGAAGGATGGCGCTGATGAAGTGGATGATTATGAGTTTTATAGGAGCAGACAAACAGGAGTCGCATTTACGGAAGAAAGATTGAAAGAGTTTTGGGGAGAAACATTTGATGCTGTAGATTTACGGGAAGGAGAGAATATTGTGAACGACCAAATGTGGGAGAGTGAGTATTTATATATCTGTGTGTTCCAAAAGGGTTAGTTAAACATTTTTTAAAAAGCCAAAGTAACAGCTGTACATTTACAGGGAGTTACACACAAGGTAAATCAAAAGATAGAAAAATGCTTGTATTATAGGGCAGGCGGGTCTTAAAGGGGTATCGGTATGAAAGAATATACGTCAGTAGACAGAGAAATCATGGATATAGAGTTCAAGAATAGATTAAAAAAGGAAATTGCCAAGTGCTTGAAAAAAGCAGGGGAAGATTTATATTTGTATGACAAAAATTTGATTTGCGATGAGAGTTTTATCGACGTTCATGTTCATGAACGAAGTATTTGCTTTAAATTTGGGCTATACCTGAACAAATATACGGAAGCTAATAAAATATTGAGTAAGTATGATCTGGATGCGGAGTATAATAGAGATATTGATGGGATTAAGCGTCTGAGTAATCGGATGAACGGGTGCTATCCGGATTTGATTTTACATAAGCGGGGAAATAATGAAAACAATATTTTGATAATAGAGTGTAAAGGATGGTGGGCTCAGGAAGCGGATATTGAAAGTGACAGGGAGAAGATAGCTGCATTTCTAAATTCTGTGAGGTATCGGTATATGTTGGGGCTATTGATCTTATTTAACAAGGATGGGATTGTTTTTGAGTGGATTGAGTAATATCTGAAGGATCACAATGCAGCAGCCGGGTATCAAACGAGTACCGCAATTCCTTGAAAATCGAGGAACTGCGGTTTCTTTTGTCTGCGTTTTCTGTATTATGTTGAAATGCTCAGAAAGAAGTGATTTACGGGAAGGAAGGTTTTATGGGAAATACTGGACGAATAATCAGAAGCATGTTAAAATATCTATTTAAGTAGGTTGAGGAGAAAATGCCATGAAATGGGAAGAAAATGTACGAAAAGCAGTGCCTTATGTGGCGGGGGAGCAGCCCAACAGACCCAATATGATCAAGCTCAACACAAATGAGTGTCCCTATCCTCCTGCGCCAGGGGTGGCGAGGCTGGCGGCGCAGTTAGACATAGACGCTCTGAGGCTCTATCCCGATTCGGATGCAATGTCGCTGACAAAAGTATTGGCGGAATATTACGGGGTGAAGCCGGAGCAGGTGTTCGTGGGTGTGGGCTCGGACGATGTGTTGGCCATGGCCTTTATGACTTTTTTTAACAGTGGGAAGCCGGTTTTATTTCCGGATGTAACTTACTCTTTCTATGATGTGTGGGCGGAGTTATACCGGATTCCGTATCGTATGTGTGCCCTGGATGAAAACTGGCATATCCGGCCGGAGGACTACAGGCAGCCAAACGGGGGTGTGATTTTCCCCAATCCCAATGCGCCCACCGGATTGGCGGAGAGTCTGGATCTGGTGGAGGAAATACTGCAGGCCAACCGGGATGTGGTGGTGATCGTGGACGAAGCCTATGTGGATTTTGGCGGAGTCAGTGCGCTGCCGCTTTTGGAAAAATATGATAATTTGTTGGTGGTTCAGACCTTTTCCAAGTCCAGAGCCATGGCGGGACTGCGTATCGGTTTTTGTATCGGCAGTGAGAAAATGATCTCTTATCTGAAGGATGTGAAGTTTTCCTTTAATTCCTATACCATGAATTATCCGTCTCAGGTGCTGGGAGTGGAGGCTGTGCGGGATGACGCCTATTTTAAGGAGACTACAGGTAAGATCGTGCGTACCAGGGAGCGGGTGAAGGGAGAGCTTCGGGAGCTGGGATTTACCTTTCCGGACTCAGCGGCAAATTTTATTTTTGCAAAGCACGACACAATCCCGGCGGAGCGGATATTCCGGGCGCTCAGAGAACGGGACATTTATGTGCGCCACTGGAATAAACCAAGGATTTCGGAATACCTGCGTATCACAGTGGGAACGGATCAGGAAATGGATGCGCTGATCGCATTTTTAAGGGATTTTATCCGCGGATGACAGTGATGGCAATACGGATAAAAGATTTGAACATGAAACATAATAATAAAAAGAATGGAGCAGATTTATGCTGAAAAATTATTTGATTATCTTTTTGATCTCTATGGTGCCTCTTATCGAACTGCGCGGTGCGATTCCCTATGCGGTGGGCTTTGATCTTCCGTTGCTGCCCAGTTATATTATCTGTATTCTGGGCAATATGCTGCCTGTGCCCATCATCTTTCTCTTTGCGCGGAAGGTGCTGGAATGGGGAGCCGATAAGCCGATCATCGGAAAGTTTTTTACGTTCTGTCTGGAAAAGGGTCACAAAGGCGGTGTAAAGCTGCAGCAGAAGGCGGGCAGAGGTCTTTTTGTGGCGCTGCTTTTGTTCGTGGGCATTCCTCTGCCCGGCACGGGCGCATGGACGGGAACGCTGGCGGCCAGCCTTCTGGATATGGACTTTAAGTCCAGCGTAACTGCAGTGCTTTTAGGCGTGATTCTGGCAGGCGTCATTATGGGGCTTCTCAGCGCAGGAGTGTTCGGCGCCATCGGCCTGGCCATGTAGGGGTGGAGTATGGCGGAGACATACTCTGATTTTGCGGAAATTTATGATGAACTGATGGATAATGTACCCTATGAGACGTGGTGTGATACGCTGACGGCTCTGATCGAGAAGTACGGGGTATCCGAGCCTGTGCGAGGAGAACATGTCCTGGCGACGGATGATAACCTTGCCGCGGAGCGAAATCTGGTACTGGATCTTGGCTGCGGCACCGGTGCGCTGACAGAGCTTTTGTATCAGAAGGGCTATGATATGATCGGGGTGGACAATGCTCCCGCCATGCTTGATATTGCCATGAGAAAGCGAGAGATAAGCGGTGCGGAGATTCTTTATCTTCAGCAGGACATGCGGGAACTGGAGCTCTACAGTACGGTGGGAACGGTGATCAGTGTCTGCGACTCCCTGAATTATATTCTCGAGGAGGAAGAGCTGCTGCAGGTATTCAGACTGGTGAATAATTATCTTTATCCGGGCGGTTTGTTTCTTTTCGATTTTAACACCGTATATAAGTACCGGGAGGTCATCGGAGACACTGTCATCACAGAGAACCGTGAGAACTGCAGTTTTATCTGGGAGAATCAATACGATGAGGAGAGCTGTCTGAATGAATATGATCTGACGGTGTTTGTGCAGGAGGAGGGTGATCTGTTCCGTCGGTTTACGGAGACCCATGTGCAGCGGGGCTATGAGGCGGAGCAGATGAGAGCGCTTGTAGAACAGGCGGGCATGGATATCGTGGAGATTCTGGATGCGGTTACCCTGAAAGCCGTGACCGGGGAGAGTGAGAGAGTTTATATCGTTGCAAGAGAAAAGGACAAGTACGAGAGGTATCAGGATGAGTGATTATATTGTGCGGGCTGCGGCGGCAAACGCCCAGATCCGCGCCTTTGCATGTACGACGAGGGAACTGGTGGAGGAGGCACGTACTGCTCATAATACCAGTCCCGTGGTGACGGCGGGACTGGGGAGGCTGCTCAGTGCAGGCGTCATGATGGGCAGTATGTTAAAGGGGGAAAAGGATATTCTGACTCTGCAGATCAAGGGGAACGGCCCGGTGGACGGGCTCACTGTCACCGCGGATTCCCATGGGCATGTAAAGGGTTACGCCAATGTGCCGGATGTGATCCTGCCGGCCAATGCCCTGGGAAAGCTGGATGTGGGCGGAGCCGTGGGGTCAGGGTATCTGAGCGTCATCAAGGATATGGGATTAAAAGAGCCCTATGTGGGGCAGACAGAGCTTCAGACAGGGGAGATTGCGGAGGATCTGACCTATTATTTTGCGGTTTCCGAGCAGACGCCCTCCTGCGTGGGACTGGGGGTGCTCATGGAGCGAAACAATACCGTGCGTCAGGCGGGAGGCTTTATCGTGCAGTTAATGCCTTTTGCGGAGGAGGAGACCATCACCCGGCTGGAGGAGAATCTGAAGAAGATTGCTCCCGTGACGGAGATGCTGGATGCGGGAAATTCCCCGGAGCGGATGCTGGAGCTTTTACTGGAGGGTCTTGAGCCTGAGGTGACGGATACGCTTCCCTGCAGCTTCGCATGTAATTGCGACAAGGAGAGAGTGGAGCGGGCGCTCATCAGCATCGGCAGAAAGGAACTGCAGGAAATGATAGACGAGGGCCGGGAGATCGAGGTCAATTGTCATTTCTGTAATCGAAATTATGTATTTTCCGTGGAGGAACTGCAGGGTTTATATCAGCGTTCCAGATGAGGAGAGAACTATGTATCACGGTTTTATCAAGGTGGCGGCAGTCACCCCCAAAATCAAGGTGGCCGATCCGGCTTATAATGCCCGGGCAGTCAGTGAGGAATTAAAGAAAGTCTGCGGCAAAGGGGCAAAGATCATAGTGTTCCCCGAACTGTGCCTGACCGGTTATACCTGTGGTGATCTGTTCCTTCAGGAGCTGTTGCTGGAGGAGGCAAAGCAGGCGTTGTATACCGTGGCGGCAGCCACACAGGGGAAAGACGCTTTGGTCTTTGTGGGACTTCCCATGGAGCGTGACGGAAGGCTGTACAATGTGGCGGCAGCGCTTCAAAACGGAGAGATATTGGGTCTGGTTCCCAAAGTAAACATACCGGTCTATGCGGAATTTTACGAGGGCAGGCATTTTGCGGAGGGCAATGATCAGGTGGCAATGTTCCAATTGGGCGGCAGGGAGATTCCATTCGGCTCCAATCTTCTTTTCCGCTGCGCTGATATGAACGGACTGGTGGTGGGCTGCGAGATCTGTGAGGATCTGTGGGTGGCCAATCCGCCCTCGACTAATCATGCCCTGATGGGCGCCACCGTGATCGTCAATCTTTCCGCCTCCAACGAGACGGTGGGAAAGGACGAGTACCGGGAGCTTCTGGTAAAATCCGCCAGCGCCAGACTTTTGTCCGGATATATTTATACCTCTGCGGGTGAGGGGGAATCCACTCAGGATTTAGTTTTTGGTGGGCATAATCTTATAGCCGAGAACGGAACGATATTGTCTCAGGTGAAGCGTTTTGTGGGGGAGACGCTCTACGCCGATATTGATGTGCATCGCATTTTGGCGGAGCGGCGCAAAATGGGTACTTTCGGCAAGGAGCCGCAGATTCCTTATCAGACGGTATCCTTTCATTTGCAGCAGGACGAGACGAGACTGGACAGGATCTTTGGCTGTACGCCCTTTGTGCCCTCTGATGAGGAGCAGCGCAGCCGCCGCTGTGAGGAGATCTTGTCTATTCAGGCGTACGGCTTAAAGAAGCGTTATGAACACACGGGACTGCGGGCAGCGGTGCTCGGAATATCGGGCGGGCTTGACTCTACGCTGGCGCTGCTTGTGACAGTGCGCACCTTTGATATGCTGGGGTTGGACAGAAAGGGCATCATCGCCGTAACCATGCCCTGTTTCGGAACCACGGACAGGACGTATGACAATGCGTGCAAGCTGTCGCGGACGCTTGGAGTGACGCTGGAGGAGATTGACATCCGGGAGGCGGTGACGCTTCATTTCCGAGACATCGGGCAGAGTATGGACAAGCATGACGCCACCTATGAGAACGGACAGGCCAGAGAGCGGACACAGGTTCTGATGGATATTGCCAACCGTGTAGGCGGGCTGGTCATCGGAACCGGAGATATGTCGGAGCTCGCTCTTGGCTGGGCTACCTACAACGGGGATCACATGTCCATGTACGGGGTAAACGCAGGTGTGCCGAAGACTCTGGTGAGGCATCTGGTTCGCTATTATGCGGATACCTGCGGCAATAGAGAGCTTTCTGAGCTTTTGACGGATGTGCTTGACACTCCGGTGAGCCCGGAGCTCCTGCCGCCGGTAGAGGGAGAGATTGCCCAGAAGACGGAAGATCTGGTGGGGCCTTATGAGCTGCATGATTTCTTCTTATATTACATGCTCCGCTGCGGATTTGAGCCGGGGAAGGTATACCGGGTGGCAAAGCTTGCCTTTAAAGGACTGTATGAGGATGCGGTGATTCTCAAGTGGCTGAAGACGTTTTATCGCAGATTTTTCAGCCAGCAGTTCAAACGCTCCTGTCTGCCGGACGGTCCCAAGGTGGGAAGCGTGGCGGTTTCTCCGAGAGGAGACCTGCGTATGCCTTCCGACGCCAGTGTGGCCGCATGGATGAAACAGCTGGAAAAGTTGAATGAAAACCGGAATATAGATTGAGAGGGGGAGGCGTTTGCCTCCCTCTCTCAATCTGCGTTTCCCTGCTTTCCTTCCGGCTGGGCTTTATTCAATGAGTTGCGGATCGCCTCCAGCAGTACGAGGGAGGTGTATTTGCTGTCCGCGGTGTAGGTGATATTGTCCAGAGACTGCGTTTCGTAGACCTGATTGCATATGGATTCCAACGCGGGCTCCAGCAGCGGATACATAGTGGTGACGGATTCACTTAAGTTTACCAGACGTATGGAGGTGATGGCTTCCTGTCCCACGATGACTTCCACATCGATGGACTGTCCGCCCAGCACCAGTTCGGTGGTATAGACTCCGGGTATGTAGGCGGCTGCGGAGGTCGCAGTCGGGGTGTCAGGTGATCCTGTCTGGGGAGGTACTTCCGGCATGTCAGGCGTCTCTTCTTTATCTTTGGGCAGGAACATGACAACCAGCATGACAACCAGCAGAATGCCCAATGTGGCGAAGATACCTGTATAGATCAATTCCTTCATATGAAGTACCACAATTTTAGTCTTTGCGCTCATCCTTATACTCCCTGGCCCTCTCGGGCATTTTCCTTTGTAAAGAATATGCCATCCGGTTCCGGAATATGCGGCGCTCAACCTCAATGCATTGTTTTTTACCGAATCCGGCCGGTGTCAGAGCAGGGGGGAACGGCAAAAACAATGCATTGTGACGGCACTGTTACTGCGGATTAATGAATATTGCGGCAAAACTTGACAATTGCGGATAAAAGTTGGTATTATGGAAAGCAGGACAAGGGCGTTCTTACAGGGAAGGGTAAGAGTGCCCTTTTGTGCGGTAAAAATCTCTGCGGCAGGGCTGGACCATGCCGGGAAAGGACAGTAATATGAAGCGTTATACCAGAGCAGATATTATCAGAATGGCGAAGGAAGAGGATGTGGAGTTTATCCGTCTTCAGTTTACAGACATGTTCGGGCATCTGAAGAATATGGCGGTCACATCCAGTCAGCTGGAGCGGGCGCTGGATAATCAGTGCATGTTTGACGGTTCTGCCATCGACGGGTTTGTGGGGATCGAGGAGTCCGATCTGTATTTGCATCCGGATTACTCCACTTTTGAGATTTTTCCCTGGAGACCGCAGCAGGGGAAGGTGGCGCGTATGCTCTGTGACGTATATTATCCCGACGGCAGGCCCTTCGAGGGAGATCCCCGGTATGTGCTCAAGCGCGCCATTGTTAGGGCGGAGGAGATGGGTTATACGTTTAACGTGGGTCCGGAATGTGAGTTTTTTCTGTTTAATATGGATGAGAATACCAGGCCGACTACAGAGACTGACGAGCAGGCCGGTTACTTTGATATCGGGCCGCTGGATTTCGGCGAGAATGCCAGACGGGATATCGTCATGACGCTGGAGGACATGGGATTTGTCATAGAGACTTCTCATCATGAGATGGCTCCGGCGCAGCATGAGATTGATTTCCGATATGACGAGGCACTGCAGACTGCGGATAATATCATGACTTTCAAGCTTGCGGTGCGCACTATTGCAAGACGTCACGGGCTGCATGCGACCTTTATGCCGAAGCCGGAAACCAGCGTGCATGGCTCCGGTATGCATATCAATATGTCGCTGCATAAGGACGGCAAAAATATTTTCACGGATCAGGGGGATGCGCTGGGACTGAGCCGGGAGGCATACTGGTTTATCGGCGGCCTGATGAAACATATAAAAGGTATGGCCGCCATCACGAATCCGCTGGTCAATTCCTACAAACGTCTGGTGCCGGGATTTGAGGCGCCCGCCTATATCGCGTGGAGCGCGACCAACAGGAGCCCGCTGATCCGGATTCCCAAGGTGCGGGGAGACGGCACACGCATCGAACTCAGAAGCCCTGATTCCGCGGCCAATCCGTATCTGACGCTGGCGGTATGCCTGATGGCCGGGCTGGACGGCATCGAAAATAAGATTGAGCCCCCCGCTGCCATCGACGGGAATATTTTTGCCATGACGGAGGCGCAGCGCAGGCAGGCGGGTATTGAGAATATGCCCTACAGTCTGATGGATGCCATTGAGGAATTGGAGAAGGATGGTTTTGTGCGCCGGGTGCTTGGAGAGCATATCGCAGAAAAATATATCGCCGCCAAGTGGGAGGAGTGGAGCAGATATCATCCCCAGGTGTCTCAGTGGGAGATTCAGGAATATCTGTACAAATACTAAGCTCTCTTTTGAGTGTAGGAAAAGGGAGGTGGGCATTTGACAAATATTATAGTTGCGCTTCCGAGACTGGAGGATGCAAAGGGCATCAAAAACGTGCTGGTGCGCAGCGGTTTTCAGGTTACAGGCTGCTGCAGCACGGGGGCGCAGGCCATCAGTCAGGCGGACGGGCTGCACGACGGTATCCTGATCTGCAGCTATAGGCTTGCGGATATGATGTACAGCCAATTACAAGAATGCCTGCCCGGCGGCTTTGAGATGCTGCTCATGGCCTCGCAGAGTGTGATTCAGGAGTGTTACGGCAATGATATTGTGTGCCTGACCATGCCGTTAAAGGTCAACGATCTCATCAGCACGGTGAATATGATGACGGATCAGATTCTGAGCCGCCGGCGGAGACAGCATTTGAAGGCCAGGACGCGCACGGCGGAGGAGGATGCCCTCATTCTGTCCGCAAAGGAGCTTTTGATGGCCAGAAACCATATGGATGAGGAGGAGGCGCACCGTTATCTCCAAAAGTGCAGTATGGACAGCGGCACCAATCTGGTGGAGACCGCCCAGATGGTGCTGTCGGTAATGAAATTTTAGCGGGACGGCAAACAGACAGATTGATTTAGAGGAGACAGGTGAGATGAAATTTACGAAAATGCAGGGCTGCGGCAATGATTATGTCTATGTCAACGGATTTGAGGAAAAGCTGCCGGAGGAGAAAAAGCCGGAGATTGTGAGACGGTTGAGCGACAGACATTTCGGTGTCGGCGGGGATGGCGTCATCTTTATCAATCCGTCCTGTGAGGCGGATTTTGAGATGGAGATGTTCAATGCGGACGGCACCAGGTCGGAGATGTGCGGAAACGGTATCCGATGTGTGGCGAAATATGTGTATGACAAAGGACTGACCGATTCGGAGCATATCAGTATTGTCAGCGCGGGAAGCGTCAAATATCTGGATCTGACCGTGGAGGGAAAAACCATTGTCTCCCGGGGGACTGTGACCCGGGTGCGGGTGAATATGGGAAGTCCCGCTTTGCGGCCGGAACAGGTGCCGGTGGTCGCGCAGGGCGAACGGGCGGTGGATGAGCCCATTCTTGCAGATGGCAGAGAGTACCGGATGACCTGTGTGTCCATGGGCAATCCTCACGCGGTGGTCTTTGCAGAGGACGTGGAACATCTCGAGATACAGCAGATCGGTCCGCTGTTTGAGAATCATGAGAGATTTCCGAGGCGCACCAATACGGAGTTTGTGAAGGTGCTGGACAGGCAGCATGTGTTCATGCGTGTCTGGGAGCGGGGAACCGGGGAGACGCTTGCCTGCGGCACGGGGTGCTGTGCCACTGCCGTGGCCTGTGTGTTGAACGGGCTGACGGACGAAACGGTGACAGTGAAGGTGCTGGGCGGAGAGATCCTGGTAGAATGGGACAGAGAACGGAATTTGGTATTTATGACCGGGCCGGCTGTCACAGTGTTTGAGGGGGAGGTAGAGATCGATGTTTAAATTAAATGAGAATTATCTGAAATTGCCCGGGAGTTATCTGTTTTCTACGATAGGGAAAAAGGTAAATGCATATGCTTCGGCGCATCCCGACAAAAAGATCATCCGTTTAGGGATCGGCGACGTAACCCAGCCTCTGGCCCCGGCCATCATTCAGGCCATGCATGGGGCGGTGGACGAGATGGGGAGAGCGGAGACCTTTCGCGGCTATGCCCCCGATCTGGGCTATGAATTTCTCAGAAACGCCATAGCGGAGAACGATTATAAAGCCCGGGGCTGTGATGTGAGTGCGGATGAGATTTTTGTGTCTGACGGCGCAAAGTGTGATTCCGGCAATATTCAGGAGATATTCAGTCTGGATAATAAGATCGCGGTGTGTGAT
Source organism: uncultured Lachnospiraceae bacterium (assembly GCA_949840915.1). Taxonomy (GTDB): domain Bacteria; phylum Bacillota; class Clostridia; order Lachnospirales; family Lachnospiraceae; genus Acetatifactor. Next base: position 13,694 of record CATKXY010000029.1, read on the forward strand.
CCCGTGTATCCGGTGTATGTGGATTCTAATGTGATGGCCGGCAGGACGGGCGTTTATGACGATGTGAGCGGAACCTGGTCCGATGTGATTTATATGCCCTGCACTGAGGAGAACGGATTTGCGCCCGAGCTGCCCAGTCAGACGCCGGATCTGATCTATCTGTGTTTTCCCAACAATCCCACGGGTGCGACGATCTATAAAGAGCAGCTTCAGGAGTGGGTGGATTATGCCAATAGGACGGGTGCCGTGATCATCTATGACGCGGCCTATGAGGCTTATATTTCGGAGGAGGATGTGCCGCACAGTATCTATGAGTGCCGGGGGGCGAGAAGCTGTGCCATAGAGCTTCGCTCGTTCTCGAAAAATGCGGGCTTTACCGGAGTTCGGCTGGGCTTTACCGTGGTGCCAAAGGAATTAAAATGCGGTGATGTGGCACTCCATTCACTCTGGGCGAGACGTCACGGAACCAAGTACAACGGCGCGCCCTATATCGTACAGCGGGCGGGGGAGGCCGTGTATTCCGCGGAGGGGAGCGTGCAGCTCAAAGAGCAGGTAGCTTATTATATGAATAATGCCCATTATATTCTGAAGGGATTAAGAGAGGCGGGATATACAGTCTCGGGCGGCGTGAACGCGCCCTATATCTGGCTGAAGGCCCCGGACGGCATGAGCAGCTGGGAGTTCTTTGACTATCTGCTGGAGCATGCGAATGTGGTGGGGACGCCCGGATCGGGATTTGGTCCCAGCGGCGAGACCTATTTCAGACTCACCGCTTTCGGAAGCTACGAAAATACGGTGGAGGCGGTTGACCGGATCCGGGCGCTGTAGGAGACAAAGGAAACGGACTGCTGCGGCAGCAGGCTACCGGGAGACAATGGCATAATCACTGTCGTACATGGCCCGGACCTGCTCGGCCCGGTTGTACCGTTCTCCGATACAGAATTCCCTGGACCAGGTCATATAGTAAGCCCAGGGAGTGCGGGACTGTTCCAGCATATGGATGTCGGGCATATAACCCACTTCCGCCAGCGCAGCAACTTTATTCTGAGTCGTGGAACGGATCAGTTCCAGATATTCGCTTTGATAGTCTGTGGCTTCATATTGAGGAAGATAAATATCCGTGGAGACAATGTCCACACAATCGTCTCCCGGGTAACCTTCCGCAAGGCGGCAGTTCCACACCCACAGCAGATTATTCAGCTTGTGTACTTTGGTATAATGGTCAAACATCAGCCTGTACAGATCCCGGGCCACCTGCGGCCCTTTTGCTCCCCACCAGAACCAGTCGCCGTCAGCCTCGTGAAAAGGGCGCCATAAAACGGGAATATCAGCGGCCTGAAAGCGTTTCAGCTGTTTGGCGATCACATCCATATCTCGGAAAAAGGCTTCGCGTTCCGGTGTATTGGCAAGAAGCACACGGGAGGCGTCAAAGTCCGTATTGCGGGCATAAAAGCTCTTATCCCGTCCTCCTGTGGGGGAGAACCAGTGGAAGCACAGCGCCGCGATTCCGTCTGTCTCTGAGGCCCATTTGAGAGCAGTGTCCACGGTCCCCCGATTCTCATAAACTTCTGTCAGGCAGGCCTCGTCCGCGTCATCGTAATTGATATTCGGGGAGCAGGAAAGCAGTTCAAACCCTCTCAGCCTTGGCTCCTTTCCTGTGAGCTGTCTGATATAGGAGATTTCTTCCATGGGATTGGTCTGGGTGTGCTGGCCTGTGATGATCCCGTTTCCCGCCGTCTCGTACAATTCTTGCAGCAGCGCTTTTGTCTTTGGCGTGGAATGGGGATTGACCGGACTCTGAAGCCGCCGGATTATCTCCATACACATTCTCCCATTGTGGTAGGGACATTTCCAGGGGTGAACCAGGGCCTGAGCCGGATCGGGCTTTTGACCGTCGGGCGGCAGGCTTTCGATCCATTCGCCGCTGTCCGGGTCTATGACGGAGCGTCGGATAAACTGCCAAATCTCTTCCGCCGCCCGAAGATATTCTGTATTTTTCCGGTCCTTTTGCCATGCGTTGTAAAATCCTACCACAGCTTCCGCCTGAACCCACCAGATTTTCCGACGGTCGATTCGGTCTTCTTCGCGCTCGTTGTTCAGTCCGTGCTGAAGGCGGTCATATGCATTGCGGTATGCGGCGGCTGCAAGTCCGTCCGTCACGGGCTGCACCAATTCCTCATATGCGGGGTCGTCCAGCGCGAGGCAGGCGCGGTCAATGAGCCAGGATGCTTCGATATTGTGGCCGAAGGATTCGAGGTCGATGAGCGAATGATACTCCGCGTCAAAAAAAACGTCACAGATCTGTTTTTCGGGATCATATATTTTTTCTCTGAAAATTCTCAGTATATTGCGAATGGAGGCACCCACCCCGGCAGATTTGTCCGCCTGGTACAGTCCGGTGTAGGCTTCCAGGACATGAAGGAGCGTGTTCATGGTGCGCTCCGCCAGAACGCCGTTCTCCGAGAGCTTTTCGTTGGAGGCCGGGGTGAAATCGCGGTGGAAGGCCTCCAGGTAACCTGCGTCGTCGCTGCACTTTTCTTCGATCACGCGATAGAGCGCATAGGAATATTGAAGCGCCTCCTCCTTATGTGAGGCCTGATAATAGGCGGACAGAGCATAGATGGCGAAGGCTTGATTATAGGTGTGTTTTGTGTTGTCACAAACGCTTCCGTCATAATTTACGGACCAGTAAATTCCGCCGTATTGACTGTCAAAGCAGTGATCAGTCATAAATTGGTAGGCGTGATCCGCCATCTCCAGCAATTTGGGCTGACGTAGCAGCTGATAGGCCGATGCGTAAAACCATAAAATGCGGCTGTTGAGAATGCAGCCCTTGACGCTCGCTTTGTCAGGCTTTCCGTCCCGGTCCGCATAACCGTAGAAACCGCCGTTTTCCCGATCCTGCAGCCTGTTCCAAAAAGGGATCAGATCATTTTCCAGATGACTTCTGAATGCGTTGCTTTCCATGGCAGAATATCCTCCCCGAGTTTTGCTTCATATGGTATTTATGATAACCTGCGAAGGTTTTTTTTCTATGAAAAAGCAAATAAAAAATTGTATAAATCTATTATTTAAACTTGACGGCGCGGCGTTCTTATGGTAGACAGGAATCAGGAGAGTGGAGGAGGGAATAGTATGCAGTTATTTGAATATATTGATGTGCTGAAGCAGCCCTATGATATTTTTTACACGGATTCGGTGCATTCCCCGCTTCACTGGCATTATTACAGTGAGATACTTTATATGATAAAGGGTGCGGTGACCGTAAACTGCAATCGTAGGAGTATGGTGGTCAGGCAGGGCGATCTGTGCTATATTTATCCCCGGCAGCTCCATGAGGTCACAAAGGCGCCGGCGGCGGAAGGAGCGGACGGCGGAAGCTCGGAAGCGGAGTATGCCGTCATTAAGTTTAATCTTCATACCATGCATATCCCTCCCGCATATTTACCCGGTATTTATGATCTGTTTCTCGGAAGGATGAAAGAAGATTCCTCCGGCATCATCGTCACGGGAGAAGATCTGGGAGGGATGCATATCGCGGCGCTCATTGACAATACGGTTCGGGAGTACTCGGAGAAACGGGATTTTTATTCTCTGCAGATACAGGCCAATCTCTATACGCTGCTGACGGTGCTTGCCAGAAACATGCCAAAGAGCGGTCATTCTTTGCGCAAGAGGCAGACGGACGGAGGTTTTTCTTTCGGGCATATTCTTGAATACATAGATGCACATTCGGGAGACGCACTGGAGGTACAAGAGCTGGCGCAGATCTGTCATATGAGCTACTCTCATTTCGCAAAGCTTTTCAGAGAGAGCTATGGATGCTCCTGCAAAGAATATATCACGTTGATCCGTCTGGGCAAGGCCCAGGATCTGTTGCTGCACACGGACTATGATCTGAGTTATATAGCTCAGGAGACAGGTTTTTTTGACTGCAGCCATTTTATCCGGACTTATAAAAGGTGGAGAGGGGTCACGCCCAAGCAGGAAAGGATGAAAACGACGATCTGACGATGCGGAGACTTATTTTGGGCCTATAGAGTAAAGTTTTTGTCAGTTGACTAAGAGAAAATAGATAGAGAGTACCAGAATCCCTGTTATAATGGATTTGTCGAAGATCTAAAACAACAGGTGATGGAGGTACTCTCATGAAAAACATTG
>CATKXY010000030.1 GCA_949840915.1 uncultured Lachnospiraceae bacterium
TCGATATCACATATTATAGTGTGAAAGGTATGGGCAAGGAGTATACGGTGCCTGAGATGCCTACCTATTTTGGCGGGGCGTCGGATCTGTTTGGACGGTTAACCTTTAAACAGACAGAAGAGGACGTTGATATGCCGGTTGAGCAGACGCAGTAGCAGCTGTAAAGAAGAGACTTGAGTGGAGACCTTATGAAAGCGGGAATGCATGTGAAAAGCAGGAGTAAACTGAATCAAAAGGGTATGACGCTGGTTGAGGTGATCGTTGCCATGGCAATATTGGCCGTTGTGATCGCGCCTACACTGCGGATATTTGCATCTGCATCGGGGACGAATCTGCGGTCCCGTCAGCGGCAGAGGGCGACGTCCGTGGCGGAGGGCGCCATGGAGAGCCTGAAGGCTTATAATGTGGAGCAGCTCTGTACACAGTTTCTGGCAAACAATTTCAAAGGTGTCGTAAAGAGTACGGATGGCGCAAGGCCTACTGTCATGTCTGCACATGCGGTGTTTGGAGGAGTAGAGCAGTCGCCTATACGCACGGACGGCACTCTGCAAGATGAGGCGGATTCCTATAAACTGACGGCAAAGAATGTCGTCTCCGAAGGACAGTATTATGATATGGAGATATTGCTGACCCCTTCGGTTGCTCCGAATGTGTTGAAGATGGAAGACAGCAATACCTATTCGGACGCCATTATCTGCCTGGAGGAAAACACGGCTTACAGTGCGAAGGGACAATTGGCTCAAAAGGCGGAGGATACATTCACTGCCAATTTTTCCTCTTATCATCCCTCGGCTTCAAACCCTGTCGTAGAGTCAGTTACAATCTCTGATTTTAAGCGAGTAATAGATATTGAAGTAAACGACGACGGAACGGTTCAGACTGTTGCATACAAGGTGACCTATACCTGTAAAGCACAGGTAAATTATACTTACAGTACCGGTACGGGATCGGCGTCAGGGAGCAGGTCCTATGACGAGACCGTGTTGAAGTATGAAGAAGTGCTGGATGCTGTCAGCGGAGCTACGGAGCTGACGGTATATGATGATTCGGCTACCATCGCCGGGACAGTGCTTTTGGGCAGAAAGGCAAAATTAAATCATATTTATTTGTATTATTTTCCGGTTTATACCAGTATGTTTGATACGGGAGCCAAGGATGAGATCAATATCACGGCAAATCTGACCGGTCTGTATGATTATCTTCCGGCTACAAGCGCGAAGGATTCCAAAGCTCAGGGATATGATCCGTTAAAGATCACGGTTGCAAAGCAGCTTGCCACTGTGCTCTCTGATGTAGAGTTAAACAGCGGCGAGGTTGGTTATAACGTGAGTGTTAAAGGTACGGTGACCGGCGGAGAAGTGGAGATGCAGACCAATCTGACGGAAAATCTCTCTCCGATGGGTTCGGTGATCGCGCCGCCCTCCATTTCCGGGTTCGGGAGCAGCAAGACGGTTCAGGACAGTATTTTAGACAGAGTTGTGCTTCTCTATAATGTAGAGATTCATGTCTATGAAGCCAATACAACCAACGAGGTGGCTACATTTATCGGAACCAAGAATGAGTAGCGGGGTATGAGATGAGGAATGCACTGTTTGGAAGAAAAATGAATAACCGGGGTTCTGCGCTGTTGACGGTAATTCTGGTAGTGGGATTTCTGACGATTCTGGCGACGACTCTGCTGTATATTACCGGTATGAATTTTCAGATCAAGCAGGCAGATTACCAGAATAAGAAGAATTTTTATACCGGGGAGACGGGACTGGAGGAGATCCGGGCACATCTGATGGAGGATGCGTCCGAGGCCGCGGCTAAAGCATATAATAATGTAACCATGCGTTTTATCGCTACGGGATCCAAAGATCTGCGTCAGCTTGAGTTTAATAATGAGTTTACCACGCAGCTTCAGCAGATATGGGATGACCGGCTGGCGTTGGAGGGGAATAACTGGAAGAATCTGATCAGACGTTATTATACGGACGGTACAAATCCCGCTTCACCTTATACTATGACATTAGATCCAAACGGTGTGTATGATTCGAACCATGACGGCGTATTAGATTCTTCAGAACTGTTGGAGATACACGACGTGGACGGCTATATCCGTATCAGAGGAATGAGGATGACTTATACGGATCCGGACAATGGACGGACAACGATCATCACCACAGATATGGATGTCTACGCGCCGAATCTTGACTGGAGCGCTGAGGGTACCAGCAAAGATCTGGCGGTAGGCGTCACTGCGGAGGAAGCGGCGCGCAGGACGACGGTGGATGTGTCCAAATGCGTGCGTTATGCCAATTGGAAGAAGGAATAGGCGGTGAGTGTATGAAACAGGACAACAGAGGACTTTCGCTTGTGGAGGTAATGGTTGTGGTGGCTATCATAGCCGTTGTGGGCGGAGTCGGAATTTGGGGAATTAATGCTATGAGCGGCAAACCGGCTCAGCAGTGCGCTCAGAAGATCGTGTACTCGCTGGAAAGGCACCGGACCTCCGCTATGGCAAAGGTGGATGCCGTCTATATGCTCTATGAGAACGGCGGCAGAATATATGTGAACGAGTATCTGACCAATGATCCGGGCGGAGTCAATCTCTCTACGATGAGTCCTGTCACGACAACGGAAATCGGAGCCTCCGGGGTAGAGGTACAATATACTCTGGGAGCGGATCCTGCTCTTCACGATCTGCCGCTGTATCTTGCTTTTGACAGAGGAAGCGGCGCTTTTAAGACACAGCCGGGCGGCGGTTATTGTACAAAGATTATCGTGAAGCGCGGCGGGAGAGAGCACACAGTCACTTTGGTACCATTAACCGGCAAGGTGTACATAGAATAAGGGAGGAAGAAGAATGGTTGAGCGGAAATTCAGGGAGGACAGGAGAGGACTCACTCTGATCGAGCTGGTCTGCGCTGTTGCGATCCTGGCTATCATATCAGCGACGGTGGGCGGCGCGATGGTGGTGGCGACCAACTCTTACAGGAGCGGTACGACGGAGACGGCTCTGCAGCAGGAAGCACAGTTTACGGCCAATGCCATAGAATCGCTGATCGTGGATGCTACGGACACGGTAGATTATACAGGCGGTGTTCTGACGATTGCGAATGTGGATTACACCTATGAGATTATCTACAGGAGTGCGGAGAAAAAGCTGGTTTATACCCAGTATGAGACGGCAGCTCCCTCAAATGTGATCGCTTCGGAGGAATTGATCGCAGATCATGTGAGTGAGTTTGATGTGGATGCTTCCGCATTTGCCAGTGCGAGGAATGTTCAGCTCTATATTACCATGGAGAATGAGGGCAAGAGCTTTGCCACAGCCTACAGCATTACCTCCAGAAATAATCCGGATGCCGGAACGCCGGTTGAAGTGACCGCAAGGATCAATGTGGAGACAGAGATTACGCTTGAGCCCAATCAGGAGTATTTCCTGAGAGTGGATGTAATAGGACCGGCGAACAAGAATTGCGATTATTATTTTGTCACAGAACCTGACCACCCGATGGCCATGTCTTATGACGATACTATCTCCAGCGAAGGCGTATTAATCAAAGTCGGAAGCAGTGAGACGGGCGGGGATGATGGGCTGATTCGTTTCTGGGTTGAGACGGAAGCGAAGAATTCATCCGGAAACCCCATGGATAAGAAATATGTGACCATTCATATCAGACGTGTCAAGGGCTTTGATTTCTCTCCGTTTACGCTGCGCAGTGGGACCGAGCTGAAGGCAAATGCCGAGTACAGCATCACGGCGACTCCCACCGGAACGAATCTTTCCAAGGTGGTAGGTGCGCCGTATGACGAGGGTGTTTACGCTTATGTAGATCCCAACACCTTAAAGTGGAGTTTTGACGTTTCGGGTGCAACGGGCATAGCAAGCGATTATGCGGAAATAATCGATCCTCCAGGGGACAGCTCTAATGAACTGATCTTCCGGCTTAAGCAGGATCTTCCGTTGGGAGCGGTTCTGAAGGTTAAGGCTACTGCACAGCATCCGGCGGGTGTCAATAAGACCGGTACGTCGTACGGCAGCGTGGTGGGTTACAGAGAGCTGGTAGGTGTAGAGAATCCTATGGATCCCCAAAACGGTATGCTCAGACGCGGCGATGACTGTAATGTGGCCGTAGATCTGGATCCGATCCGCCTGATCGAAGAAGAGTGGCAAAGAAATCATCCCGGCGAGGAGATGCCGGAGAGGGATAAATACAACGGCGGTTTTACCGGAAATATCTATTTCCGTTATAAAGCCGACGACGGTACTCATGCATCCGTGGGTCATCCCAACTGGATCAAGATGTCGATGCAGGGCAGTGATCCGAACAACTTCCAGTTTAAGGCGGCCGATTTTGAAGGCATGAAATATATGAAGGATTATACGCTGGAGATTTTGTATAGCTTCAGGTATAACACCAGGGATAATCGGACGGTGTATTATCCTGCCAGTGCGTTCCCCTCCGGCGGTTCGATGCCTGCTGCGGATGTGGATTCCCAGTATATTTATACGCTGCCCATGTATGCGTTCTCGATGCAATTTCAGGATTATGAGGACGGTTTTGCCCAGGGAGGCCAGATCGCTTCTTATCTGACTGCGAACGGCACGGGAATCGGTACGTTTGAAAGACCTTTGGAGCTTGACTGGGGATGGGGCGGCTCCGTGAGACTGAAATTTAATGTGTTTACGGGCGCCAATGTCGGAAAGGCAGGCGTAATTGAGTCTGTTATGTCAAGTACGAAGCGTTACAGATGGAACGGCACCTCGTGGCAGCTGGAGAGAAACGCGGGCGCAATGGAATGCAAGGAGAGGAATATGCCTGACTCCGGCATCCTGCAGTTTGAACCTAATAACAGCCAGATGAAGAAGGGTGTTGTATACAAGTTTGTGATGGAGAATGTTATGGGTGAGACTTATGTCGATGAGCCCGTGGACGGCAACGGCGGCCGGGGTGTGATCTACATCAGGTTAAAATAGTTCATATTTTTTTACAGCTTTTGCAATCGTTCAAGAGAGCCGTATCCTAGGGGATATCCCGGGATACGGCTCTCTTTTGAGACTCTGAACTTTTCGTAAATTTTATAAAATAGCTTGCGCCCCGGTAGCTTTTGGTGTATAGTGGTTCACGATTATTCAAATCAATATGGTATGCATGGGAAGGTAAAATATGGCAAAATATTTGGTAATTGTGGAATCACCGGCGAAGGTGAAGACGATCAAGAAGTTTTTGGGTACAAACTATGAGGTTGCCGCCAGCAACGGCCATGTGCGCGACATGCCTAAAAGTCAGCTTGGTATCGATGTGGAGCATGATTATGAACCCAAGTATATTACGATTCGAGGAAAGGGCGATGTGCTGGCTGCCCTGCGAAAAGAGGTAAAAAAGGCGGAAAAAATCTATCTTGCAACTGACCCGGACCGTGAGGGGGAGGCCATCTCATGGCATCTGTATCACGCTCTGAAGCTGGAGGATAAAAAGGTTTACCGCATCACTTTCAACGAGATTACCAAAAACGCGGTGAAGGAGTCCCTGAAAAACGCAAGAGAGATCAATATGAATCTGGTGGATGCCCAGCAGGCAAGAAGAGTTTTGGATCGCATGGTGGGATACCGGATATCTCCGCTTCTGTGGGCCAAGATCAAGCGGGGGTTGAGCGCAGGCCGTGTACAGTCCGTAGCGCTGCGCATCATCTGCGACCGGGAGGAGGAGATCAACGCCTTTATTCCGGAGGAATATTGGACTATAGATGTGAAACTGGCTGTAAAGGGAGAGAAGAGGCCTATTGTAGCCAGGTATTATGGAAAGGGTAAAAAGCAGACCATTCGCAGCAAGGCTGAGGTTGATGCTGTCATGGCAGCCTTGCAGAACGCAGACTATCATATAGCGGAGATTAAGAAGGGAGAGCGTGTCAAGAAAGCGCCCCTGCCCTTTACCACCTCGACGCTTCAGCAGGAGGCCAGCAAGGTTTTGAATTTTTCAACGCAGAAGACCATGCGTCTGGCTCAGCAGCTCTATGAGGGGGTGGATATCAAGGGAGAGGGTACAGTGGGTCTGATCACTTATCTGCGTACGGATTCCACCCGTGTCTCCGAGGAGGCGGAGGTGATGGCCCGCAGTTTTATCGGGAAACAGTTCGGAGAGGATTATCAGGCGGAGAGTGTGAGCACTGATAAGAAGGGGCAGAAGATACAGGATGCCCATGAGGCGATTCGTCCCACCGATCCGGCAAGAATGCCGCTGGAGATCAAGGATGAGCTGCCCCGGGACTTGTTCCGCCTTTATCAGCTGATCTGGAAGCGCTTTGTGGCCAGCCGCATGAGTTCTGCGCGATACGAGACTACTTCCGTTAAGATACAGGCGCAGGAACATCTTTTTACCCTGGCTGCATCAAAGCTTTTATTTGACGGTTTTATGAGTGTTTATGTGCAGGAGGATGAAAAAGAGGCGGAAAATAAATTGAGCAATACGCTCACGGAAGACAGCATACTGAGTTTTGTGGACTTTGATGCCGCACAGCATTTTACCCAGCCCCCCGCCCATTATACGGAGGCTGCGCTGGTGCGTGCGCTGGAGGAGCTGGGGATCGGCCGTCCCAGCACCTATGCTCCGACGATCACCACGATCCTGGCGCGCAGATATGTGGCCAAGGAAAATAAGAATCTCTATGTCACCGAGTTGGGAGAGGTAGTAAATAACATGATGAAAGAGGCCTTTCCCTCTATTGTGGATGTGAATTTCACCGCTAATATGGAGGCTCTTTTGGACAGTGTGGAGGAAGGACAGGTAAAGTGGAAGACCATTGTGGCCAATTTTTACCCGGATCTGGATGAAGCCGTAAAGATGGCTGAGAAAGAGCTTCCGGAGGTCACCATCGCCGATGAGGAGTCGGAGGAGGTCTGTGAGAAATGCGGACGGCATATGGTCATCAAATATGGGCCCCACGGGCGGTTTCTGGCATGTCCCGGATTTCCGGAATGCCGTAATACCATGCCTTATTTCGAGAAGATCGGTGTGGAATGTCCTAAATGCGGCAAGGATGTAGTGCTGAAAAAGACCCGCAAGGGCCGAAGATATTTTGGCTGTATCGGCAATCCCGAGTGTGATTTTATGGTATGGGATAAGCCGGCAAAAGAGAGATGCCCCGTGTGCGGCGGTCTGATGCTGGAAAAGGGCAGCAAATATGTCTGTGAAGACGCAAATTGCGGGCATATTCAGGAGCGGGCGAAAGAAACTGCGCGGGTTTAATCTCTTTTCGATGAATTGTCAAATAAATTACAAAAAATGTGGAAATTGATTATTTTACATTGTAATCCTCTTGCATTTGTGCTAAAATAACCATGTATGAAATATGTGGCATTTTAGGAGGCAGTCACGAACGGAGGACATGTTATGAGCAGTGTACAGTTATTGGATAAGACCAGAAAGATTGGAAAGCTATTGCACAATAATAATTCCAGCAAGGTTGTCTTTAACGATATCTGCAAGGTGATGCGTGAGATCCTCGAATCCAATGTACTGGTGATCAGCCGTAAGGGAAAGGTTCTCGGCGTCGGTATGTCAGATGGCATAGATGCCATCACGGAGCTGATCAATGAGAGTGTGGGAGGGTTTATCGACCCGATGCTCAATGAAAGGCTTCTGGGCGTACTCTCCACCAAGGAAAATGTAAATTTGGAGACGCTGGGATTTGAGAGTGCGGATATCCGCAGGTTTCAGGCTACCATAGCTCCCATTGAGATTGCCGGAGAACGGCTGGGAACTCTTTTCATATACAAGTGTAATGAGCAGTACGACATTGACGATATCATTCTCTGCGAGTATGGAACTACAGTGGTAGGACTTGAGATGCTTCGGGCTGTAAATGAGGAGAATGCGGAGGAGAGCCGTAAGGTGGCGGTGGTTAAGTCCGCCATCAGTACATTATCCTTCTCCGAGATGGAGGCCATCACACATATTTTTGATGAGCTGAACGGTATGGAAGGAATCCTTGTGGCCAGCAAGATAGCGGATCGTGTGGGCATCACCCGCTCCGTGATCGTAAACGCACTGCGCAAGTTTGAGAGCGCAGGCGTCATTGAATCCCGGTCGTCCGGTATGAAAGGGACTTATATCAAAGTACTGAACGATGTGGTGTTCGATGAGATCGAGGAGCTTAAACGCCAGAACAAGCGGGGCTGATCAGGGAAAAAATTAAAATAATGAGATACATAGGCCGATGGAATGGCAGATTGAGAGATAAAGGGATTTATTGTATGGGCGATAAATCCTTTTTCAATTGATGGGAATTATTGACAATAACGCGATAGTATGAATTTTTTAAAAAAAAGATATTGTGTTTTTGATAAAATAAACTATAATAAATAGGTAAGGCAGATTTTATCTGCCAAGACACAGAAAGGAGTTTTCCATGATTAACACCAATGCCTTTGATTATATTAATGTGCTGGATAAGGCGGCGGATGCCAGCTGGCTGCGCAACGAGGCTATATCCAACAATATTTCAAACGCAACTACGCCCTATTACAAGCGGCAGGATGTTGCATTTGAGTCGGAGTTGAAGAAGGCTCTGGGCTATAACCGTTATCAGTCCATGGACAGCAAGGTACATAATGTGAAGACCAGCCGTCTGCGCCCGCAGGTATATACCGACTATGCCAATTATTCCTATCGTCTGGACGGAAACAATGTGGATATTGAGAATGAGAATGTGATGCTGGCGGAGAACCAGTTGAAATACCAGGGTCTGATGGCGAGCATTATACATGAATTTCAGAATCTGGATACTGTGATGAAATAGGAGGAGATCAGATGAGCTTATTTTCTGCTTTTAATGTGAATGCATCCGGCATGACCGCTCAGCGGCTGCGCATGGATACCATTTCCGAGAATGTGGCCAATGCCAACACTACCCGAACGGCAGACGGCACGCCTTATGTGCGCAAGATCGTAACCTTTGCCACAAAAGGCGGCGACGGAACGCACCACAATTTTCACAAGGTGCTGAAGGGTGCCAGCGCGGCTTATGTGGGTCAGGGCGTCAAGGTGAACGGTATCTATGAGGACAAAGAGTCTGAACAGCGTCTGGTGTATGATCCGGCACATCCCGATGCGGATGAGAACGGCTATGTGTCCTATCCCAATGTCAATATCATAACGGAGATGACAAATCTCATCGATGCAAGTCGTGCCTATGAGGCCAATTCCACGGCATTCAACGCCAGCAAGTCTCTGGTACAGCAGGGCCTGCAGCTGGCACAGTCATAAAGACGGCGGCACAGGTTCGGTCAATGCTTTCATCAAAAGGTAATCAAAAACAGAAAATGATCTAAGCTGTCATTTGAAGCTCTGGATCGGCAGGAGGAGATAGATTATGGATTTATCGGCAATCGGCGCGTTAAGCGGCCTGAGCGGAACTTCGGGTCTGAATTCCGTGAATGGCCTTTCCACTCTGACCGGGAGTCTTACAGAGAAAACAGGTTCTGCGGACGGAAACATGTTTGAATCCATTCTGGGTGCGGCGCTGGACAATATCAAAACTACTAACAGTTATCTGTCGGATGCGGAGAACGAAAAGATACGATTCGCGCTGGGGGAGACGGAGAACGCTCATGATCTGACAATAGCGCTCCGCAAGGCATCCTCGGCATTGCAGTATACGGTGGCTATTAAAAACAGACTGCTCGAGGCCTACAAAGAATTAATGCAGATGCAGATTTAATTATAGAGGTATGTACATACCAATACATGAGACAGGAGAAATACCATGCCTGAGAAATTGAAAGAAATTCTGCAAAAGGCGATGGACTGGTGGAATAAATTCACCTCGCGTCAAAAGACCATTATCATCGGTCTGGGCGCATCGGTCGTCTTTGCCTTTGCGATAGTGATATATGCGACTTCGCAGCCAAAATATACAGAATTGATCACCTGTGAGAACGCAGCAAAGGCTGCGGAGGTGCAGGCTCTTCTGGATGGCGCCAATATCAAATATAAGCCCTCGGCGGACGGTCTGAAATTCAGCGTCGACTCCGGACAGTATCAGACAGCGGTCTGGGCCTTGGGCTCCGCCGGATACGGTGCGGATGAGTATACGATTCAGCAGGCGCTGAGCGGCAGTATTTCCACCACGGCCTCAGACAAGGAGAAGCTGACGGTGGAGGCTTATCAGAGCAAGCTGGAGCGGAATCTGACTACCTTCTCCAACATAAAAAGTGCAAATGTGCTCCTACATATTCCGCCCCAGGATGGGACGCTGATCCGTGAGAAGCAGGAATCCAGCGCTTATATCAAACTGGAGCTGGACGGTACTTTCACTTCCGCCAACGCGGCCAATGTGGCCCGGGCGGTTGCGACATGGCTGGGCAACAGCACCACGGCAAATATCACGATTCTGGATTCGGAGTCCAATCTGCTGTTTGCGGGCGGTGATGATTACACTACCGCCGGGGTCGCAAGTTCGATGCAGGAGCTGCAGAACCAGGGGCAGTCGATGGTGGCCTATCAGGTGAAGAACGTGCTGCTGGGCACCAATCAGTTCAGCCAGGTGGAGGTCACCTGTAGTCTGGACATGGATTATTCCAATTATGAGGAGACTGCAAAGCGCTATACTGTGGAGGACGGACGGGAGGAGGGCTATCTGGCTCACCGGGAACAGTTTAATTCCGAGAATGAGAACAGCGGCTCTTATGTACCCGGAACGGATTCCAATGACGAGAATATATATGTGAGTCCCGACAGCAACAATTCTTCCTCCACTCAGACCGAAATGCTGGAGGATTTTCTGCCCAATGAGGATATCCGGTTCAAGATAACGCCCGCCGGCGCTATCAATTATAATAATTCCGGCATGTCCATTGCGTTGATCCGCTATCGGGAGTACCGTGAGGAGGATGTGGACAGACAAGGACTTCTGGACGGTATTTCGTGGGAGGAATTCAAGTTAAACAATGCGGCGGATGTCAAGCTGGAGGTGGATGAGGACTATTACAATATGGCTCATACCGCCACGAGGATTCCCCGGGAGAATATTACGATTGTCTCCTATGAGTCTCCTGTCTTTGTAGATAAGCCGGGGCTTTCCGTGAGCTGGACCAATGTGTCGGGCGTTGCTATGCTGATCGTGATCCTTGCGCTTCTTGGCTTTGTGGTTCTGCGCAGCATGAGCAGCAGAAGACAGGCGGCGGAGGACGAAGAGCTCTCTGTGGAGAACCTTCTGCAGTCCACCCCCGAGACAGAGCTGGAGGACATCGATGTGGAGGCCAAGTCCGAGGTTCGCAAGATGATAGAGAGATTTGTGGACGAGAATCCCGAGTCGGCCGCCGCGCTGCTGCGCAACTGGCTCAGCGAGGACTGGTGATAGAGTTTAAGGAGAAAACAGATGGCAAAGAAAAGCGAAAGCGGCATAACAGGATTGCAGAAAGCGGCAATTTTGCTGATTTCTCTGGGGCCGGAGCGCTCCGCAGGGCTGTTTAAACATTTGAAGGAAGATGAGATAGAGGAGCTTACTCTGGAGATCGCAAATACCAGAGGGGTGACGCCTCAGGTAAAGGAGGAAGTCATCAATGAGTTCTATGAGGTCTGTCTCGCCCAGCAGTATATCGCGGAGGGCGGTATCGGCTACGCGAAGGAGCTCTTGGATAAGGCGCTGGGAAACGAGAAGGCGATGGAGGTTATCGGCAAGCTGACAGCCTCCCTGCAGGTGAAACCCTTCGAGTTTGTGCGAAAGACGGAGCCTTCTCAGCTCATCAACTTTATTCAGGACGAACATCCGCAGACGATTGCTTTGATCCTGTCCTATCTGTCGCCCGCCCAGTCGGCGCTGATCGTGTCAGCTCTGCCCCCTGACAGGCAGGCAGATGTGGCAAAGCGTATTGCCATGATGGACCGTACCAGCCCCGATGTCATCAAGGAGGTGGAGAAGGTGCTGGAGTCGAAGCTTGCGAGTCTGGTGAATCAGGATTACACCGTTATCGGCGGCGTGGACGCGGTGGTGGATATTCTGAACACCGTGGACAGAGGAACGGAAAAACATATCATGGAGACTCTGGAGATCGAGGAGCCGGAGCTGGCGGACGAGATCAGAAAGAAGATGTTCGTGTTCGAGGATGTGCTGCTTTTGGACGACCGTGCGATCCAGCGCGTGCTGCGTGATGTGGATAACAATGACCTGGAGATCGCATTGAAGGGTGCGAACGAAGAAGTACAGACTGCGATTTTCAACAACCTGTCCAAGCGTCTGGCTACCATGATCAAGGAGGATATGGAGTTTATGGGTCCTGTCCGCATGAAGGATGTGGAGGAAGCACAGCAGAAGATCGTAAATATCATCCGCAAGCTGGAGGATGCCGGAGAGATCGTTATTTCCAGAGGCGGAGGTGACGAGATTGTGGTCTAAAAGTAATGGTAATTTATTAAAAGTAGGATTTGCCAATGTTCAGATTGAAGATAAGCGTGTGATCAACAGCAATGATCTGGCGGAACGCCGGATCGAGGAGCTGGCCCAGAAGATGGCGCTGGAGAGACAGGCGGGTCTTAAGGAGAGCGGGGACGGCTCGGAGGACGGTTTTATGGCCGGCTTGTCCGCAGAGCAGCTGGAGGGGCTGGTCTCGGACGATGAGTCGGAGGAGGGAAACCGCAGTAATGTCATCAAGGCCAACGCCAATGCAGAGAGAGAGCAGATATTGTCCGATGCCCAGCAGGCGGCGGAGGAATTATTGACTCAGGCCAGAGAGCAGGCGGCGGAGCAGGCGGAACAGATATTGTCTGACGCCAGAGCGCAGGCCGAGGCTGCCCGGGAGTCCATCATAGTGCAGGCCAGACAGCAGGGCTATCAGGAGGGAGCGCATCGGGCGGAGATGGAGCTTGCCAGAAAAGAACAGGAGCTGTCAGAGAGACTGCGGGCTATGGAGGCTGAATATGAGGGGTTCGTGGAGGAGCTTGAGCCCCGGTTTGTAGATGCGATTACCGGAGTGTATGAGCATCTCTTTCAGGTAGAACTGTCGTCATATCGCGAAATTATTATGAATCTCATCGCCGCCACCGTGCGCCAGGTTGAGGGCAGGGATTTTCTGGTTCATGTATCTGCGGAGGATTATCCCTATGTGAGCATGGAGAAAAAGCAGCTCACAGAGGCGCTCACCTCCCCCAATGCCACTCTGGAGCTGGTGGAGGATATCACTCTGAGACATAACGAGTGCATGATCGAGACCGAGGGCGGGATTTATGACTGCGGTCTGGGAACTCAGCTTTCGGAGCTCGCGCAGAAATTAAAGCTTTTATCTTATGAGAAGAATTGAGCCGTGGCGCAGATCAATACTTTCTCATCTAAATGGAGGTTCTCTTGGAAACGCCCTATATAAATTTTGACAAATACAGCAAATTGATAGAGCGTCCCTGTTTTCGCAGACTCGGAAAGGTTGTGAACATGGTGGGGCTCACCATCGAGTCCGCAGGGCCGGACGCCAGGCTTGGGGATCTGTGCAGGATACTTCCCGATGAGGAGCTGGGTTATGCGCCGATTCTGGCCGAGGTGGTGGGATTCAAAGATAAAAAGACCCTGCTGATGCCCTATGACAATGTCGAGGGAGTGGGATTGGGATGTATCGTGGAGAACACAGGCTATCCCCTGACGGTGACCGTGAGCGACACCCTTTTGGGCAAGACGCTGAACGGGCTGGGAAAGCCGGTGGACGGCAGTGCGGTGACAGGAGCGGAATATCCCGTGGACGCCAATCCGCCGGATCCCATGAGCCGCGCTATCATTGATGAGATATTATCTCTGGGCGTGCGCGCTGTGGACGGTCTCATCACCATCGGCAAGGGACAGAGAATCGGTATCTTTGCGGGCTCAGGAGTGGGAAAGTCCACTCTGATGGGCATGTTTGCGAGAAACACCAAGGCGGACATCAATGTCATTGCCCTGATTGGAGAGCGAGGCAGAGAAGTGCGTGAATTTATAGAGAGAGATTTGGGCGAGGAAGGCATGAAGCGTTCTGTGGTGGTGGTGGCTACCTCGGACCGCCCGGCCTTGGAGCGCAAGATGGCGGCCAGAACGGCCACGGCCATCGCAGAGTATTTCAGGGATCAGGGCAGAGATGTGCTGCTCATGATGGATTCCCTGACCCGTTTTTCCATGGCTCAGAGAGAGATTGGACTGGCAAGCGGAGAACCGCCTGTGACCAGAGGCTATCCTCCCAGCGTTTATTCCGAGATGCCAAAGCTTTTGGAGCGGGCGGGAAGAGATTCACGGGGCTCCATCACCGGGCTTTACACAGTGCTGGTGGACGGAGACGATTTCAACGAGCCTATCACGGACACGGCCCGCAGTATTCTGGACGGCCATATTGTGCTGGACAGAAAGCTGGCCCACAGGAATCATTATCCGGCTGTGGATGTGCTGCAGAGCATTTCCCGATGCATGAGCCAGATAGCCGACAGGGATCACAAGAAGGCGGCGGGGAAGTTGCGGAGCGTTTTGGCTACTTATAATGAGGCAGAAGATCTGATCAATATCGGCGCTTATAAGAGCGGCAGTAATCCCTCCATCGATTATGCCATCAGCAAGATCGATGAGGTCAACGAATTCTTGTGTCAGGAGACAGACGAGAAGGTTGATTTTGAGGACAGCTCACGCAGGATGCGGGCCATATTTGAATAGCGGCCTGCGGACAGCGCGGTTTTAGGAGTGACAGATGGCGAAATTTCGTTACAGGCTGCAGAATGTGCTGAATATCAAACTGAAGATGGAAGATATGGCCAAACAGGAGTTTTCCACGGCCAAGATGCTTTTGGATGAGGAGGAGGAGAAACTCTCAGGACTTCGGGCCAGGAAGAAGGAGTATGAGCAATTGGCCCGGACGCTCTTAAACGGTGTATTAAACGTGCGGGAGATAGAGACCAATCAGAACGCGATCCTTACCATGGACGGCTATATTGCGGAACAGTATGTACAGGTGGAGAACGCCAGGCGGAAGCTGGAGAATGCGAGAGAGCATATGAAGGTGGCCATGCAGGAGAGAAAAACACAGGAGACGCTGCGCGAGAAAGCATTTGATGCATTTGTCCGGGAGGAGAATCGCGCGGAGAGCAAGGTAATAGATGAGCTGACCAGTTACACCTATGGTCAGAAACAAGAGGTGTAAGACGATATGGCAAAGGAAATGAATACGCAGGAGATGGATACTGCGGCAGAGAAGAAGAGGCTTCAGGAAGAGAAAAAGAAATTCAAGAGCGACCAGAAGGCACAGAAAAAGGAAGCCAAACGCAGGGCGAAGGAGATCGCGAAGCGGGCGGATGAGCTTGCGGAGGACGAGGAGGGCGGCGGATTTGCCACGTTCCTGACCACCGTTTTCATCGTGCTGCTCTGGCTGGTGGTCATCTGTGTGGTAGTGAAAATGGATGTAGGGGGCTTCGGCAGCTCTGTGTTGACCCCTGTTTTGAAGGATGTGCCTGTGCTCAACAGAATTTTGCCCGGAACGGCTCTGACGGAGACCACCAACGGGGAGAGTTACGGCGGTTACACCAGCCTGAGGGATGCGGTGGATCAGATTGCCGCGCTTGAGAAACAGCTGGAACAGTCTCAGAAGGAATCCAAAGATAAGGATGCTGAGCTGGATACTCTGAAAGCGGAGGTTTTGCGCCTGCAGCCCTTCGAGGCGAGACAGGTGGAATTTCAGCGCATCCGCACGGAGTTTTACGAGGAGGTCATCTATGCGGAGAATGGTCCGGGTGCGGAGGAATATCAGAAGTATTATGAAGCCATGGATCCCGCCACGGCGGAATATCTCTATAAGCAGGTAGTGACGCAGACCGAGGCTGACAAGGAGGTGCAGGATTATGCCAACACCTTCGCACAGATGAAGCCCAAAGCCGCGGCCGGCATTATCGAGAAGATGGATAAAGACCTGAATCTGGTGGCAGAGATTCTGGAGTCTATCTCAGCGGAGAAGAGGGCGGATATCCTTGCTGCCACGGATGCCGAGATCGCAGCGAAGCTCGTGAAAATTATGAAGCCCAAATCTTAAGGATCGGGATGGGAAATCCGATATAAATAATGGTATATTCCATGCGTGGCATGGTATATACAGTGGCATGAATCGTGCCGCTGAATACAATAATTGAACTACTATCATTCAGGAAAGGAGGAAAACCATGAAAACTACGTCAGTAAAGGATGTAGGAGCTGTGATGAATCCCGGCATGTATGCGTCCAACGCATCGGCTAAAACCGGAGACGATGGTTTCAAAACCATTTTTAACGGTCAGACACAGGGAAACAGGACTGCGCCGCAGAAGGGACAGACGGCCGAGAAGGACAGTGCCAAGACAGCCAGAGAGGATGCTCTGAGAGCGGGCGAGCGGCCCGGGAAGAGTCTTCGCGAGAAGGAAGTTGAGAGCACACCCAAGGGAGAACCTACTGCAGAAGAACTGGAGGAGGCCATGGAGGTGGTTGCAACGGCTGCGCAGGAATTGATTCAGCAGATTGCAGATACCTTTGGAATCCCGGTGGAAGCAGTGCAGGAGTTAATGGGTGAGATGAATCTGGAACCTGCGGATTTGCTGCAGCCGGAGAATCTGAGCGCTCTGCTTCTGGAGGTGTGCGGTGTGCAGGATACCTTTTCGCTTCGCACCGATGAACAGTTGTGTGCAGATTACCGGATGATCATGGAGCAGGGCCGGGCGGCG
>CATKXY010000031.1 GCA_949840915.1 uncultured Lachnospiraceae bacterium
AGGATCGGGAGCCTGGCCTAAAAGGGGGCCGATGGTGTCCTTTGCCGCGTTTATGCCGGCAATACAGATGAACACGGCCATGGCCAGACCGCAGTAACCGTCTGCCACAAAACCTGTGTAATGAGAGATGAGCAGACAGACCAGGACGATGGAGGTGGCACAGACATCGCTTATGCTGTCGATAGCCGTGGCGGTCATAGCGACAGACTGGATGCGTTTTCCGATCCGGCGGTTATAGAGTGCCATATAGCATTTGACCAGAATGGATGCCAGCAGGATCACCACAGCGAGAACAGAGAATTCCGGTTTCTCGGGATGAAGAATTTTGTCCACGGAGTTCTTTAACAGCTCAAAGGCCATGAGCAGTATCAGAAACGCCACGACCAGGCCGGAGATATATTCCAGTCGGCCATGTCCGAACGGATGATTGGAGTCGGGCTTTTGGCTGGCCAGTTTGAAGCCCAGAAGCGTCACGATGGAGGATCCTGCGTCGGAGAGATTGTTTAACGCATCTGCGGTGATGGCGATGGAGCCGCTTAAGACACCGGCGGCAAACTTTCCGCAGAAAAGCAGGAGATTCAGGGCGATTCCCACCGCACCGCAGAGCATGCCGTAGGCCAGACGGACTTTTGAGTTCTCCGGGTCCGCGTGATCTTTTATGAAAATTTTTGCCAATAATTCAATCATATTTATGTTCCTTTTTGTTTTGTTGTCAGACCATTGTAAGACATTCTGACTGAAAATACAATATAAAATATCAATTATGGTTCAAGCGGTGCCGGCGGAAGGCGTCTCAGACACCTTCCGTCTCGGTACTGCTTGAACACAGTAATTGTGAACGATTCTGTAAAATGCATTGCATGTAATAGGCAAGTATTTTATAATCAAGTAGGTAAATTTTGGAGGGCAGGTAATATGGATTTTGATAGAAACAAATTAAAATGGACAAGAGAGCCTGCGGATTACAGTGTATCGGATGATAAAATTGAAATCACGACAAATCCGCACACAGATCTATGGCAGAGAACCTATTATCATTTCAGAAATGACAATGCGCCTGTTTTGCAGATGGAGACGGATGAAAAATACTTTTCCTTTACAGTGAAAACAGAATTTGAAAGTAAGCACAGATTTGATCAGTGCGGAATTGTGATGTACCTTGACAGTGAGAATTGGCTTAAAGGGTCGGTAGAATATGAAAACGAAAAGATTCAGCATCTTGGAAGCGTTGTTACCAACAATGGCTATTCGGATTGGTCAACAACAGAAATAGATGCTTCAATAAAATCAATGTGGTATAGATTTAGCCGCAGAGAAGATGACTATTGTATCGAGTGTTCTGATGATGGTATTGTTTTCAAACAGATGCGTATATGCCATATGTGGAAGGGTAACGGAACAATCCGGTTTGGTATTTATGCTTGCAGTCCCGAAGAATCATCTTTTAAAGCTACGTTTACGAACATGGACATAACGGAATGTAAGTGGTTTGCTCACAATGGACAACAGCCGGACTAAGAGTGTCAAATGATCTGATAAAACTGAATTGCAATTCCTTGCGATTCAGTGTATAATGCTGTTTGGCATGAAGACAATAAATGTCAGAAAATCAGGAGGAGAGCATATGAGCAAGAAACCTGTAGTTTTGATGATTTTAGATGGATATGGATTAAATGAGAAGACGGAGGGGAACGCAGTGGCTTTGGCCAGGACCCCTGTGATGGATGAGCTGATGCGGACCTGTCCTTTTGTGAGAGGAAATGCCAGCGGTATGGCTGTGGGACTTCCCGAGGGGCAGATGGGCAATTCCGAGGTGGGACATCTGAACATGGGTGCAGGACGCATCGTATATCAGGAGCTCACCCGTATTACCAAGGAGATTCAGGACGGGACATTTTTTGAGAATCCCGCGCTCCTCACGGCGGTGGAGAACTGTAAAAAGAACGGCAGCGCGCTGCATCTTATGGGTCTGCTGTCCGATGGTGGCGTTCACAGCCACAATACTCATTTATACGGACTTTTGGAGCTGGCAAAGAAAAGCGGGCTGGAGAAGGTGTATGTCCACTGCTTTTTAGATGGACGCGATACGCCCCCTGCCAGCGGCAAGGAGTTTGCGGAGGCGCTCAGGGACAAGATGGAGGAGATCGGTGTGGGCAGGATCGCCTCGGTAATGGGGCGCTATTATGTAATGGACAGAGATAATAACTGGGACCGTGTGAAGCTGGCTTACGATGCCATGACAAAAGGAGAGGGACTTAAGGCCCGGTGCGGCATCTGCGGGATTCAGGAGTCCTATGACAGAGGGGAGACGGACGAGTTTGTGAAGCCCACAGTCACGGAGGACGGCGCGGTAGTAGCAGACGGAGATTCCGTCATCTTCTTTAATTTCCGTCCTGACAGGGCCAGAGAGATCACCAGAGCGTTTTGCGACGATGATTTTAAAGGATTTGACAGAGGGACAAGAAAACAGATCACCTATGTGTGCTTTTCGGATTATGATCCTACTATCCCGAATAAGGAAGTGGCGTTCCATAAGGTTGCAGTTACCAATACCTTCGGAGAGTGGCTGGCTGCAAATAATATGACCCAGGCCCGCATCGCGGAGACGGAGAAATATGCCCATGTAACCTTCTTCTTTAACGGAGGCGTGGAGGAGCCCAATCCCGGCGAAGACAGAGTGCTGGTGAATTCTCCCAAGGATGTGGCCACCTATGACCTGAAGCCGCAGATGAGCGCCTATGAAGTGTGCGATAAGCTCACCGCTGCCATCGGTTCGGGCAGATACGATGTAATCATCATCAATTTTGCCAATCCCGATATGGTGGGACATACGGGCGTTCTGGACGCTGCGATCAAGGCCGTGGAAGCGGTGGACGAGTGTGTGGGCAAGGCTGTCCAGGCAGTAAAGGAAGCGGACGGCGTGCTGTTTATCTGTGCGGACCACGGCAATGCCGAGATGCTTTTGGACTATGAGACAGGAGAGCCCTTCACTGCGCATACCACCAATCAGGTGCCCTTCCTGTTAGTGAATTATGATGAGAATTATACGCTGAGAGAAAATGGCTGTCTTGCAGATATCGTGCCCACGCTGATCGAGATCATGGGCAGAGAACAGCCTGAGGAGATGACAGGGAAGTCTTTGCTCATCCACAGATAAAATCTTGGAAAAAGCCTTAAAATCTTCCAGTTGCGATGGTTTTAAGGCTTTTTTATTGACAAAATCTTCTCAATGATTATAATTATTAAGTAAATGGCCTTTAAAATTTATTAAAGTAAACTGAAAAAGCGGGAAAAGCTTTCTAACCAGGTAAATTTGAGAGGCATAACGAGAGAGGTGTCAAAGTGGTAAAATACATCACAAAACGAATTTTTTTGGCGATTGCCACGATTTGGGCAGTGGCGACGCTGACCTTTTTTCTGATGAATCTTGTTCCCGGCGGACCATTTATGGCGGAGAAAGCCATCAGTCCGGCGGCCATGGCGGCTCTGGAGGCAAAATACGGTCTTGACAAGCCCCTGGGAGAACAGTATATCATGTATATGTCAAAAGCGCTTCACGGCGATTTTGGCGACAGCTTGAGACAGCGCGGACGCACTGTCAGCAGTATAATCTTCAGTAAGTTTCCCGTCTCTGCCAAAGTGGGAGGACTGGCGGTGATCGTTGCTCTGTGTCTTGGCGTTCCGCTGGGATGTTTTGCGGCCTATAAGCGGGGGAAGGTGACGGACAGTATCATCAGTGTGGTCTCCACCTGCGGTATCGCGGTGCCCGGCTTTGTAATATGTACCGTGTTAATGTATTTTCTGGGTGTGAGGGCGCGGCTGCTTCCCACGCTGGGACTCACGGACTGGAAGAGCTATATTATGCCCGTTATCGCTCTTGCGTTTTATCCCACATCCTATATTATGCGCCTGATGCGTTCTTCTATGCTGGATGTGCTGGGGCAGGACTATATGCGGACGGCCAAGGCGAAGGGACTTTCTCAGAGAGTGAGTCTGTTTAAGCATGCGCTGCGCAACGCGATCCTGCCTGTGGTCACTTACCTGGGACCCATGATCGCATACACGCTGGTGGGAAGCTTTATCGTTGAGAAAATTTTTACGATACCGGGATTGGGCAGAGAGTTCATCAGTGCGATCACCAATCGTGATTATACCATGATCATGGGAACCACCATCTTTCTGGCGACCTTTATGGTAATCATGAATGTGATCGTGGACATTGTCTATAAGCTTATCGACCCCAGAATTCAGTTAAAGTGAGGAACCAGGACAGATGAACAAGAACCCATTGAGTTTACAATTAAATATAAAGCCCGAAGACTTCCTTCCGGCGTCTGAGGAGGAGAAGGAAAGCCTTGTGGTCATGCGGGAGAGCGTGAGCTTCTGGAAGGACGGATTCCGTCGTCTGGCGAGAAATAAGGTCGCTATGATCAGTCTGTTCGTCATTGCCGTGATCATGATTTTTTCCTTTATCGTACCGTTGTTTTATCCCTATTCCTACAGTACCCAGACGAAGGGCGCCAACAATCTGAAGCCCATGCAGTATTCCGAGGCGGAGCAGGCGGCCATCGAGGCGGGGGAGAAGGTATTTCCCCATGTCTTCGGGACGGACAGGATGGGACGTGACTATGCCATCCGCGTGATGGTGGGAAGCCGTATCTCCCTGCTGGTAGGTCTGATCGCCACGGCGATCATTCTGCTGATCGGTTCCGCTTACGGATCGATTGCGGCCTTTGCAGGAGGCTGGGTTGATATGGTGATGATGAGAATTGTGGATATGATTTATACCGTGCCGGATATTCTATTGATCGTTCTTTTGTCCTTTGCGCTGGAGGATCCGCTGGATGCTCTGGCAGGTGTGGCAGGATTCGGCTGGATCAGAGTTGTCGGCAAAAACATGGTCAGCATCTTTGTAGTGTTTGCATTATTATACTGGGTGGGCATGGCTCGTATGGTGAGGAGCCAGGTTCTGATGTTGAAGGAGAGCGAGTATGTGACTGCCGCCAGAGCGTTGGGTGCAAAGGGAGGCAGGATTATCAAAAAGCATCTGCTCACCAACTGTATCGGTACGTTGATCGTAACTACTACGCTGCAGATTCCTTCCTCTATCTTCACGGAAAGTTTCTTAAGCTTTTTGGGTCTGGGTGTGGCCGTGCCGCTTCCTTCTCTGGGGAGTCTGTGCAGTGACGCCATCAACGGTATGGAGACTTATCCGTATCTGCTGTTTATTCCGGCCATTGTGATCAGTCTGATCATCTTGAGTTTTAATCTTCTGGGAGACGGTCTGAGAGACGCCTTTGACCCGAAGCTGAAAAATTAAGGAGGAAACGCCATGAATGAATATTTGGTTGAAATTGAAAATGAGCGCCTTTCCTTCTTCACGCCGGCTGGAGAGGTAAAGGCATTAAACGATGTGACGATACGGCTGCGGGAGGGCGAGGTGCTGGGCATCGTCGGAGAGAGCGGAAGCGGCAAGTCCGTCACCGCTTACAGTCTGATGGGACTGACCGCGCATCCCGGAAAACTGATCGGCGGCACGCTGGATTTTAACGGCCACCGCATCAATGACATGACGGAGAAGGAGATGCGCAGAATGCGCGGCAATGAGGTTGCCATTATCTTCCAGGACCCCATGACCAGTCTTAATCCGGTATATACGATCGGCAATCAGATCGAGGAGGTGATCCTCCTCCACACTGACAAGAAGAAAAAGGAGGCCCGTGCCAGAGCAAAAGAGCTTTTGGAGCTGGTGGGCATCAACGAGCCGGAGAAGCGTTTAAAGCAATATCCCCATGAATTGTCCGGCGGTATGCGTCAGCGTGTGATGATTGCCATTGCGCTGGCCTGCGAACCCAAGCTTTTGATCGCCGACGAGCCTACCACAGCGCTGGATGTGACCATTCAGGCTCAGATTCTCGAGCTGATGATGGAGCTGAAGCACAAGCTGGGGATGGCGATTATCATGATCACGCATGATCTGGGTATCGTGGCGAATATCTGTGAGAAAATCGCGGTGATGTATGCGGGACGCATTGTGGAGTACGGCACGGCGGATGAGATCTTTTATGATCCGAAGCACGAATATACCAAAGGGCTTTTGCGCAGTATTCCGAGACTGGATGCCACCAAGCACGAGAGACTTATCCCCATTGAGGGAACTCCTATAGATATGCTCAATCCTCCCGCCGGATGTCCCTTTGCACCCCGCTGCGGGCAGTGTATGAAGATCTGTCTGCGTGAGATGCCTCCGGTGACGGAATTCGGAGAGATTCATTACACACAGTGCTGGCTGAACCAGAAACAGATGATGGAAGGAGAGGCGGCTAATGAGTGACAAACTGGTACAGGTTGAACATTTAAAACAATATTTTTCGGCCGGCGGCCTTGGCAAAAGCAAAAAGTATGTGAAGGCTGTGGACGATGTCTCTTTTCACATTGACAGGGGCGAGACCCTGGGACTGGTGGGAGAGAGCGGCTGCGGCAAGACGACCACCGGGAGAACACTGCTCAGGCTGTATGAGCCCACAGAGGGCAGAATCATCTATGACGATCAGGTGATTTTTGAAAAGATGCCCGGCGGTAAAAGAACTGCGGCGGATATGCTGCCCTACCGCAAGAAAATGCAGATCGTATTTCAGGATCCCTATGCCAGCCTGGATCCCCGTATGACGGTGGGAGATATCGTGGGAGAGCCCATTGATATCCATAAGCTGGCAGGCAGTAAGCAGGAGAGATATGACCGCATCATTGAATTGCTTCAGAGGGTGGGGCTGAACTCCGAACATGCTAACCGTTATCCCCATGAATTTTCCGGCGGTCAGAGACAGAGGGTGGGTATCGCCAGAGCCCTGGCGGTAAACCCGGAATTCATTGTCTGTGACGAGCCGATCTCCGCGCTGGATGTGTCCATTCAGGCGCAGGTGATCAATATGTTTGAAGATCTGCAGGAGCAGCTTGGGCTGACTTATCTGTTTATCGCCCATGACCTTTCTGTGGTAAAGCACATTTCCAACAGGATCGGTGTGATGTATCTGGGCAAGATGGTGGAGCTCGCGGACAGCTATGAGCTGACGGAGCACAGTCTTCATCCGTACACGAAGAGTTTGATCTCGGCCATTCCCATCGCTGATCCCGAGGTGGCAAGAGCAAACAAGCGCATCGTGCTGGAGGGTGATGTCCCCAGTCCTTTGAATCCGCCGTCGGGATGCCGTTTCCGCACCCGATGTCCCTATGCGGATGAAAAATGTGCCTGCGAGGTACCGGAGTGGCGGGAAGCTGAGAAAAATCATTATGTGGCCTGCCATCATCTGGACAAATGCAATTAGAACCGCATTTTATTTTGATAAGCATCTGCGCATATACGGCATAGCGCCGTGTACGCAGTGTTTATAGATAGAAAGAGGAGGAAAAACTATGAAAAAGAAAATCATCGCATTGCTTCTTTCCGCTGTGATGGTGATGGGACTGGCCGCATGCGGCGGCGACCCCGGGACACCCAGCGGCAGTGGAGCAGAAGGCAGCACCGGCTCTGAGGTAACTGACAATCAGGAACCCAGCCAGAGCTCCGGCGGCAAGATTCTGTCCGTTCAGATCGGACCCAATCCCGAGACCATCGATCCCGCGCTGAACAGCGCAGTGGACGGCGGTAACATGCTGCTTCACAATTTTGAGTGTCTGTTGCTCGTAGGGCAGGACGGTACTCTTCAGCCCGGTCAGGCTGAGAGCTGGGAGACTTCCGAGGACGGTCTCACTTGGACCTTCCATCTGCGTGACGGACTGAAGTGGTCCGACGGTTCCGATCTGACCGCTAATGACTTTGTTTACAGCTGGAAGCGTGTGTGCGATCCTGAGGTTGCAGCTCCCTATGCAGAGACTGTTCTCAGCATGGTAGAGGGCTATGATGCTGCTATCGCAGGCGATCTGGATGCACTGCAGGTTGCAGCGCCCGATGACAGCACACTGGTTGTAACGCTGAATGCACCCTGCTCCTTCTTCGGCAGTCTTGCGGCATTCGCTACGCTGAGCCCTGTTCAGCAGGCTACCGTAGAGGCAAACGGAGACAGTTGGGCTGTAAATCCTGAGACTTATATTTCTAACGGACCCTTCTACGTAAGCGAGTGGGTTCCCAGTTCCTATATTATGATGAGCAAGAACCCTTATTACTGGAATGCAGACGCTATCAAGCTGGATGGAATCAAGTTCAATCTGATCGAGGATTCCAACGCTGCCTACAGCGCATATCAGACCGGTGAGGTTCTGATGATCAAGGACGTTCCCACCGAGGAGATCCCCAGCCTTGAGGGCAATGGTGAGTTCTATGTGGATCCTATCATCGGCACCTATTATATCAACCTGAACATGAAGGAAGAGATCTTCCAGAACAAAAAGGTGCGTCAGGCTCTGAACCTTGCTATCGACCGTGATTATGTGGCTAACACCCTGATGCAGGGAACCTACAGCCCCGCAAGCAATTTCATGGGTCCCGGCTGGATTGATACCGACGGAAAAGAGTTTGTAGAAAATGCAAACGGCGGCAATCCCTATATTGACAACGCAGATTACGAGGGCAATCTTGCCAAGGCGAAGGAGCTGCTTGCAGAGGCAGGCTATCCCGACGGTGCAGGCTTCCCCAATATCGCATACACCACCAATGATGCAGGTTACCACAAGGTTGTTGCAGAGTATCTGCAGCAGGCATGGGCAGAGCTTGGCATCAATATGGAAGTAAATATCGTTGAGTGGTCCAGCTTCACACCTCTGCGCCGCGCTCAGAATTACGATGTGGCCAGAAACGGCTGGGTAGGAGACTACAGCGATCCCTCCAACATGCTGGATCTGCTTTATTCTTCCAACGGCAACAACGACGGTAAGTTCGCTAACGCAGAGTATGACGCTGCCATGGACATTTCCAGAACAACTCTGGATCCCGCAGAGCGTTCTCAGGCGCTGCACAAGGCAGAGGACATTCTGATGGAGGAGGTTGGCTGTATTCCTCTTGCATACTACAATGACTTCTGGCTGCAGAGCGACAAGATCGTGGATTCCTGGCACTCCGCATACGGTTACTGGTACTTCATGTACGCAGATATCGTAGAATAATTCCAGAAAATCTTGTAATAACACAGGCGCATCTCCCGGATATCTTTCGGGAAATGCGCCTTTTTGAATTTTTATGTTGAAATTATTGCCATCATATGATAGAATAAAACCTGCTTGACATTAGGAGGTGTGAAATGGGAGTTCTGAAAATTGTTTTGACAGTGGTTTATATTATAGTGTGTGTTGCGCTTGTTGTGTTAGTATTGATGCAGGAAGGAAAGTCGGCGGGGCTGGGAACCATCAGCGGAGCGGCGGAAACCTACTGGGGTAAAAATAAAGGCCGTTCCATGGAGGGACTTTTAGTGAAGTTGACCAAGGTGCTGGCGGTATCTTTTATCCTGATTTCGGTCATACTGAATTTGAATGTATTTTCATAACACATAAGACAAACACTCTTGTAAAAGGGTGTTTTCTTTATTTTTGGAATTTTTGGAGAATGGTTTTCGGATGAGTGAGGAAAAGATTGAAAAGGTCGAAAAGACTGCAATGAATGAAAAGCGTGCGGAGCGCAGAAATAAAATATGTGAACTGGTGGAATCCGATTTTTATACACCCATGAAAGAGAAGGAGCTTGCCGCCTTTATGCAGGTGGACAAGTCTGATCGGGAAGAGCTTGCTGATATTCTGCGGGAGCTCGTTCTGGAGGGCCGTCTGATGCTTACTGCAAGGGGAAAGTATATGAAAGGGGACGGCAGTATCGTGGTGGGTACCTTTATCGGCAATGCCAGAGGGTTTGGCTTTGTGCGTGTGGCGGGCAGAGAGGAGGATCTGTTTATCCCGGAGGATAAGACCAAAGGCGCATTTCATCAGGATATTGTACGGGCTGAGCTGTTAAAGCCCGGACACGGCAGGAGACAGGAGGCGCAGGTGCTGCAGATCGTTCAGAGAGGAATCACCACGCTGGTGGGAACCTATGAGCGCAGCAGAGAGCATTATGGCTTCGTCATACCGGATAATGCTAAAATACCCTGCGATATATTCGTACCGGCTGAGTGTTCTATGGGAGCTATGAGCGGACATAAGGTTGTAGTGGAGCTCACTGATTACGGAACCGGCGGGTGGGAGAACGATCATCACGGAGGAGCAGCACATAATCCCCAGGGTCATGTGGTGGAAATACTGGGGCATGTCAATGATCCGGGGGTGGATATTCTCTCCATTGTACGGGCTTATGAGCTGCCGGTGGAGTTTTCAGAACGCGTTATGCGACAGGTGGAGCATGTGGCCCATGATGTGACGGAGGCGGACTGCGCGGGGCGAAGAGATCTGCGTGATGTGACCATGGTGACAATTGACGGAGAGGACGCCAAGGACCTGGACGATGCGGTGAGTGTGGAATTTGACGGAAGCTTTTATCATCTGGGCGTTCACATTGCCGATGTGACCAATTATGTGCAGGAGAATTCTGCGCTGGACAGAGAGGCGCTCAAGCGCGGAACCAGTGTCTATCTGGCGGACCGTGTGATCCCCATGCTGCCCCACGCTCTCTCAAACGGGATTTGTTCCCTGAACGCGGGGGAGGACAGGCTGGCCTTAAGCTGTCTGATGAAGATAGACGGGAAGGGAGAAATCGTTGATTACGAAATCTGTGAGTCGGTGATCCGGGTGGACAGACGAATGTCCTATACGGTAGTGAGGACGCTTTTGGAGGATGAGGGAAGCGGAGACTGGAGGCACCTTTCGGATGAATATGCCGCACTGCTGCCCATGTTTGGACAGATGCGCGAGCTGTCGGCGCTTTTGCGGGAGAGGAGACGCAGACGCGGTTCCATTGACTTTGATTTTCCGGAGTGTAAGATCCTTCTGGATGAACAGGGACATCCTCTGGATATCCGGCCCTATGAGCGCAATGTGGCCACGGATATCATAGAAGATTTCATGCTGGCCGCAAACGA
>CATKXY010000032.1 GCA_949840915.1 uncultured Lachnospiraceae bacterium
AGGGCAAGATCGCAGCATTAGCTGACGCGGCCAGAGAAGCTGGCTTGGAATTCTAGGAAAGGAAGGAAATATCATGAAACAGACAATCATAGATGCAAGCCAGTTAGAGTTGAATGATAAAGTTGTCGTTATCAAGCGTGTTGCCAAGACGGTAAAGGGCGGACGTAACATGCGTTTTACCGCGCTGGTGGTAGTGGGCGACGGCAACGGTCATGTAGGCGCGGGACTGGGCAAGGCTGTAGAAATTCCCGAAGCGATCCGCAAGGGTAAGGAAGACGCCATGAAGCACCTCGTAACTATCGCTATGGACGAGAACAATTCCA
The DNA here is from genome assembly GCA_949840915.1 of uncultured Lachnospiraceae bacterium. Classification (GTDB taxonomy): domain Bacteria; phylum Bacillota; class Clostridia; order Lachnospirales; family Lachnospiraceae; genus Acetatifactor. Next base: position 324 of record CATKXY010000032.1, read on the forward strand.
TCACACATGATTTCATCGGAAAGTACGGTTCTTCCAACGTGCTGCTGAAGAGAGCTCCCGAAGGTACCGGTATTATTGCAGGTGGTCCTGCCCGTATCGTCTGTGAGCTGGCCGGTATCAAGAACATCCGTACCAAGTCTCTGGGCTCCAACAATAAGCAGAACGTGGTTCTGGCAACGATCAGCGGCTTAAGCCAGCTGAAGTCTCCCGAAGAGGTGGCAAGAAACCGCGGTAAGTCCGTGGACGAGATCTATGCTTAAGCGGAGAGCGTGAAAGGAGAAGGAAGAAATCATGGCAGATAAGATGTTAAAGGTGACTTTGGTAAAGTCCACCATCGGTGCTGTTCCTAAGAACAGAAAAACAGTTGAGTCCATGGGACTGAGAAAGCTGAATCATTCTGTTGTCCTTCCTGATAATGCGGCTACCAGAGGCCAGATTCGTCAGGTGGGTCACTTGTTAAAAGTAGAAGAAGTGGAAGCATAAGGAGAAGGAGGTGTCAAGATGGAATTATCCAATTTAAGACCTGCGGAAGGCTCTAAAAAGAGCGATAATTTTAGAAGAGGTCGTGGACACGGTTCAGGAAACGGTAAGACCGCCGGCAAGGGACACAAGGGCCAGAAAGCCCGTTCCGGAGCTCCCAGGATCGGTTTTGAAGGCGGCCAGATGCCTTTATACAGACGTATCCCCAAGAGAGGGTTCAAGAACAGGAACACCAAGGAGATTGTGGCTATCAATGTCAGCGTTTTAGAGCGTTTTGAGGAAGGTGCCACCATTGATGTTCAGGCATTGAAGGAAGCAGGAGTAATCAAGAATCCCAGAGATGGCGTGAAGATACTCGGAAACGGAGAACTTACCAAGAAACTCAACGTGAAGGTAAATGCGTACAGCGCGTCCGCAAAGGAGAAGATTGAGGCACTTGGTGGAACTGCTGAGGTGATCTGATGCTGACAACCTTAAAGAATGCATTCAAAATCAAAGAGATAAGGAGCAAAATCCTTTTTACGCTGGCAATGCTGGTTGTGATCCGTCTGGGGTCACAGCTGCCTGTGCCGGGCGTGGACAGGACTTATTTCTCAACCTGGTTTGAACAGCAGACCGGTGATGCATTTAGCTTTTTTAACGCGATAACGGGCGGTTCGTTCCTGAATATGTCCATTCTGGCGTTGAACATCAGTCCCTATATTACGTCCTCCATCATTATGCAGCTTTTGACGATCGCCATTCCGAAGCTGGAGGAGATGCAGCGGGACGGTGAAGACGGAAGAAAGAAAATCGCTTCTATCACCAGATACGTGACGGTGGTACTGGCCGTGGTGCAGGCCACCGCAATGTCCATCGGTTTCGGCAGACAGGGACTGCTTGTAAATTACAACGTGGTCAATGTAATTACCTGTATTGCCGCGCTTACCGCGGGCAGCGCCTTTATGATGTGGATCGGTGAGAGAATAACCGAGAAGGGAATCGGAAACGGTATTTCCATTGTGCTGGTTATCAATATCGTGTCCCGTCTGCCTCAGGATCTTGCCAATCTGTTTGATCAGTTTGTGTTTGGCAAAGCGCCGGCCACAGCCGTGCTGGCTGCCTGTATTATCATAGCGGTCATTCTGCTGATGGTGGTGTTGGTTATCGTATTGAACGCGGGTGTGCGCAAAATTCCCGTCCAGTACGCGAAGAAAGTACAGGGCAGGAAGATGGTCGGCGGACAGACATCCAATATCCCGCTGAAAGTCAATACCTCCGGAGTAATCCCGGTAATCTTTGCCTCTTCCATTATGCAGACTCCCATTATCATCTGTAGCTTTGTGGGCTATCAGGGAACCGGTTTCTGGGGAGAGGTGCTCAAATATCTGAACCAGAACTACTGGTGCAACAAAGCCCAGCCGATCTACACAATCGGTATGATCGTATATATTCTGCTGGTAATCTTTTTTGCGTACTTCTATACATCCATCACCTTTAATCCTCTGATGGTGGCGGATAATATGAAGAGACAGGGCGGCTTTATTCCGGGTATCAGACCGGGCAAGCCCACCAGCGATTATCTGACAAGAGTGCTGAACTATCTGATTTTTATCGGTGCCGTGGGCCTGGTGGTAATCGCCATTCTGCCGTTTATTTTCAGCGGTCTGTTCGGTGCTCATATTTCTTTTGGCGGAACCAGCCTGATCATTATCGTCAGCGTGATTCTGGAGACCATGAAGCAGGTGGAATCCCAGATGCTGGTGCGGAATTATAAGGGCTTTTTGAATGATTAATCAAAACAGGAAAGGCGCTTTCCCATGATTCTGGTCATAGAGGGCGTCTTTTTAGAGCGTGTTTGAAAAATCATTCCTGCCATCCGGCAGAAAGCATTTTTCAAACGCGCTCTGGTGTAAAAGCGGAAGATTTGTATTGCAAACAGCGTGTGAAGCAGGTAAAATGGAAAGGTATGGACATAAGGAGGTTAATATGAAGATAATTATGTTGGGAGCGCCCGGCGCGGGAAAAGGCACACAGGCTAAAATGATCGCGGAGAAATATCAGATTCCTCATATTTCAACGGGAGATATTTTCAGAGCGAATATCAAGAACGGAACACAGCTGGGGATGGAGGCCAAGAAGTACATGGACCAGGGGCTGCTGGTGCCGGACGAACTGACCGTTAAGATTCTGCTCGACCGGGTGGCCCAGGAGGACTGCAAGAACGGTTATGTGCTGGACGGTTTTCCCCGCACGATTCCTCAGGCGGAGGTGCTGGACAAAGCACTGGCCGGGCTGGGAGAGGCCATTGACTATGCCATCAATGTGGATGTGCCCGATGAAAACATTGTGAGAAGAATGTCCGGCAGACGGGCGTGCCTCTCCTGCGGCGCGACCTACCATGTGGAGCATATTCCCCCCAGACAGGAGGGCGTCTGTGATCACTGCGGGCAGGCGTTGGTGCTGCGTGACGATGACAAGCCTGAGACCGTGCAGAACCGTCTGAAGGTATACCATGAGCAGACCCAGCCCCTGATTGACTTTTATACCGCTAAAGGCGTACTCAGAACAGTGGACGGCACGGTGGATATGAAGGATGTATTTGAGGCGATTGTTTCCATTTTGAAGTAGACCGCCGGGGCACCTGGCAGGTTTCAGGGATCGTCCGTATAAGGAAGGCGTGAAAAGAGGATAGTGGGTATGGCAGTGACGATTAAATCGGAGAGAGAGATAGAGTTGATGCGGGAGTCTTGCAGACTGCTGGCGATTGTTCATAAGGAGATGGAGGAGGCCATAAAACCCGGCATGTCCACCAAGGACATTGATATTCTGGGCGACACTCTTATCCGGAAGATGGGATGTATCCCCAATTTCAAGAATTATCACAGATATCCTGCCTCCATCTGTGTTTCGGTCAATGACGAGGTGGTGCATGGGATACCTGACAAACACCGTATTTTACAGGAGGGCGATATCGTCAGCCTGGACGCGGGGCTGATTTATAAAGGATATCATTCCGACGCGGCCCGCACACACGCGGTGGGGAAGATCAGCCCACAGGCGCGTCAGCTGATCGATGTGACCAGGCAGTGCTTTTTTGAGGGAATAAAGTATGCGAAAGCGGGCAATTATCTATTTGACATTTCCAATGCCATCGACGCCTATGCCACGTCCTTCGGGTATGGCATTGTGAGGGAACTGGTGGGGCACGGAATCGGTACCCAGCTGCATGAAGATCCGCAGATCCCCAATTTTGCCCAGAGGCGCAGGGGCCCCAGACTCCGGCCCGGCATGACTCTGGCCGTGGAACCCATGATCAATATGGGGGGAGCGGATGTGGTGTGGCTGGATGACGACTGGACGGTGGTGACGGAGGACGGTTCTCTGTCCGCTCATTATGAAAACACAATTCTGATCACGGAGGGCGAGCCCGAGATCATGACGCTGTATTGATATTTCCCGGGAGACGGAAGAACTGCGTTTTGCGGGAATAAGTCAGAGGCGGATCTGTACGAAGAGGTAAGTATGACAGGATATTTGGCAATAGCCAGGGCGGGGCACGACAAGGACGTTTTATACGTCATCGTGGGTGAGGATGAGACCCATGTGTATCTCTGTGACGGGAGGGCGCGCGGCATGGCCCGTCCCAAGAAAAAGAACCGCAGACATGTCCGGATTATAAAGCAGACAGTGGATCAGAGCATAGTCAACCGCTTATTAATGAAAGAACCGGTATATGACCATGAGATCAAATATGCCACAAAACAGTATCTGGCCACCCGGCAGTTTCCATGACGCAGCACCGTTGGAGATGGCGGACCGGCCTTGAAAGGAGAGCGTATATGTCGAAGAGTGATGTAATCGAAATCGAAGGCACAGTGGTGGAAAAGCTGCCCAATACCATGTTCCAGGTAGAACTGGAGAATGGCCACAGGGTGCTGGCGCATATCAGCGGCAAGCTGCGTCAGAACTTTATCCGCATCCTGCCCGGCGACCGGGTTACCCTGGAACTGTCCCCCTACGATTTGTCCAAAGGACGCATCATCTGGAGAGATAAGTAGTCCGGATGTGTAAAAAACAGGAAAAAAGATGAATTCTACAGGAAAAAGTACTTGCATTACCCAAGGGTGCATGCTATAATGTAAAACGGTCTTTTTTGAAAGGAGGGTTTAACGTGAAGGTTAGATCATCAGTAAAACCGATTTGCGAGAAGTGCAAAATCATCAAGAGAAAAGGACGCATCAGAGTTATTTGTGAGAATCCGAAACACAAGCAGAGACAGGGATAATCACCGCCTGATCACGGTTTTTGATCAGGTATGTGAGTTCTTGTCCAGTTATTATGTGCGGCTGAACCAGCCCGTGTGACAGGGGCTGATTATCATAGAGCTGGGATGGAGCTTACGGAGATTACTTCTTGATTACCCGGACAAAGAGTGCCGGGGAAGATCGGATTAGTAACAGAAAGCGTCCGGTTGGGTGGAAGCCCCAATCAATTAGTAACAGGCGCGCAGGAACAGACCGGAATTGTGCGCAGCGTTCAGTTCCGCAAAAGCGGAAACGCGAAGAAAATGGAGGAAACGTAAATGGCTCGTATCGCAGGTGTTGACTTACCCAGGGAAAAACGAATCGAAATCGGTTTGACTTACATCTATGGTATCGGTAGAGTAAGCGCAAACAAAATCTTGGCGGAAGCAGGCGTGAATCCTGATACACGCGTAAGAGACGTAACTGACGAGGAAGTGAAGAAGATCAGCGAGGCTATTGAGAAGCTGAATATCATGGTTGAAGGTGATCTCCGCAGGGAGACTGCTCTGAACATCAAGAGATTGCAGGAGATCGGCTGCTATCGCGGCATCCGTCATCGTAAAGGTCTGCCCGTCCGCGGTCAGAATACGAAGAACAATGCCAGGACCCGCAAGGGACCCAAGCGTACCGTCGCGAACAAGAAGAAATAAGGAACGATGCTTTATTTAACAATGATTATCAGGAAAGTAGGTTAGTTTAAAATGGCAAAAGTTACAAAGAAAGTGACAAAAAAACGTGTCAAGAAAAACGTTGAACGGGGACAGGCGCATATCCAGTCATCTTTTAACAATACAATTGTTACGCTGACTGACGCGGAAGGCAATGCTCTGAGCTGGGCCAGCGCCGGTGGTCTTGGTTTTAGAGGTTCAAGGAAATCTACTCCGTATGCCGCGCAGATGGCGGCAGAGACAGCCACAAAGGCCGCTCTGGTACATGGTCTGAAGACTGTGGACGTATTTGTAAAGGGGCCCGGCTCAGGACGTGAGGCTGCGATCAGGGCTTTGTCAGCCTGCGGTCTGGAAGTGACCAGCATCCGCGACGTAACGCCCGTTCCTCACAATGGATGCCGTCCGCCCAAGAGGAGACGCGTATAGTCATCATGCTATGTGCGTGTTATAAGCAGCGATATTGCACCATGCTCCCGCCAGATGGCGGCGGGAAGCAGTTGGAAGAAGGTATCGGCAGCTGCAGGGCGGCCGCGGTACTGTAAACATCAATCATAAAGGAGAAAATAAAATGGCAGTAAATCGTGTACCTGTATTGAAGAGATGCAGAGCATTGGGTCTGGAGCCTTCTTATCTGGGCTATGATAAGAAGTCCAACAGAAGCAGCGCAAGGGCAGGCAAGAAGGTCAGTGAGTATGGCCTGCAGCTGCGTGAGAAGCAGAAAGCGAAGTTTATTTACGGCGTACTGGAGAAGCCCTTCCACAATTATTATGAAAAGGCCGACAGGATGAAGGGCATGACAGGTGAAAACCTGATGGTGATGCTGGAGAGCAGACTGGACAACGTGGTGTTCAGAATGGGCCTGGCAAGAACCAGAAGAGAGGCGCGTCAGGTTGTAGGCCATAAGCATATTACGGTCAACGGCAAAGTGGTGAATATTCCTTCCTACCAGATCAAGACCGGCGATGTGATCGAGGTCAGGGAGAGCGCAAAATCCTTACAGAGATTCAAGGACATCGTGGAAGTCACCGGTGGCAGGCTGGTACCCGAGTGGATGGACGCGGATATTGAGGCCCTGAAGGGGAGCATCAAGAATCTGCCCACCAGAGAGATGATCGATGTACCTGTGGACGAGATGTTGATTGTCGAGTTATATTCCAAGTAAATCAAGACCATACTCTCGACAGAAAGCGGCCGGATGGCCAAGGTACAGGATTCGCAGACAACAGATTCTCTTCCGGCATTTTTGTGCGGGGAGGGAATCTGTAGGATTCTAATTAGGAGGGTATTTGCAGTGTTTGATTTTGAAAGACCGAATATTGAGGTTGTTGAGATCTCGGAAGATAAGAAGTACGGTAAATTCGTAGTGGAGCCTCTGGAAAGAGGCTATGGCATCACCCTTGGGAACTCTCTGAGAAGAATCATGCTGTCTTCTTTACCCGGCGCGGCAGTCAGTCAGGTGAAGATTGAGGGCGTATTACATGAGTTCAGCTCCATCCCCGGCGTCAAGGAGGATGTGACGGAGATCATTATGAATATCAAGAGTCTGGCGATCAGAAATAACAGCGAGACCAATGAAGTCAAAACCGCCTATATCGAGTTCGAGGGAGAGGGTGTGGTGAGGGCTTCTGATATTCAGGTGGACCAGGACATAGAGATCCTTAATCCGGATCTGGTGATTGCTACTCTGAGCGGTAAGAATACCAAGCTGTATATGGAACTGACTATTACCAGAGGCAGAGGCTATGTGAGTGCCGATAAGAACAAACGCGAGGATTTACCCATCGGTGTAATTGCAATCGACTCCATCTATACCCCGGTAGAGAGGGTGAACGTGACGGTCCAGAATACCCGTGTAGGCCAGATTACGGACTTCGACAAGCTGACACTGGATGTCCACACCAACGGAACCCTGGTTCCGGACGAGGCAGTCAGCCTGGCCGCAAAGGTACTCAGCGAGCATTTAAGTCTCTTCATCAACCTGTCGGAGAATGCCAAGAATGCGGAGGTCATGGTTGAGAAGGAAGACAACGAGAAGGAAAAAGTGTTGGAGATGAGTATCGACGAGCTGGAGCTTTCCGTTCGTTCTTACAACTGCCTGAAGAGGGCGGGGATCAACACGGTGGAAGAATTGACCAACAAGACTTCGGAGGACATGATGAAAGTCCGGAATCTGGGCCGCAAATCCCTGGAAGAGGTGTTGGCAAAGCTGAAAGAGCTGGGACTGCAGCTGAATCCCAGTGAAGACTGAGGCTGTCGGTTTCCTGATATGATAAAGCACATTGTGTAAGAAAATCCGACTGACTTCTGGTCTCCTCGGTAAGTCCGACTGGCATGGGGAGACTGTAACCCCAAGTGGAGCAAAAAATGCATCCGGTATGTAAGTCCGAAGAGCGTGGCCGGATGTACCATGAATGGAGAAAGGAAATACTATTATGGCAAAATACAGAAAATTGGGCAGAACTTCATCCCAGAGAAAAGCGTTACTTCGCAATCAGGTGACCGCTCTGATCACACACGGCAGAATCGTCACCACCCAGGCCAAGGCCAAGGAAGTGCAGAAGATTGTTGACGGCCTAATCGCTCTGGCGGTTAAGGAGAAGGACAACTTCGAGACTGTGACTGTCACCGCGAAGGTGCCCCGCAAGGACAAGGACGGCAAGAGGGTAAAACAGATCGTAGACAAGGATACAAAGGCTGTTTTGTCTGAGACGCATCGTGACAAGGACGGCAAGATTCTGAGAATCGAGAACGGTGTCACCGTGACGGTGTATGATGAAGTGGAGAAGGAGATCAAGAAGGATCTTCCCAGCAGGCTTCATGCGCGTCGCCAGATGCTGAAAGTCCTGTATCCGGTTGTTGAGGTTCCGCAGGAGGCGGCCGGCAGAAAGAGAAATACCAAGGAAATAGACCTGGTGGCAAAACTTTTTGATGAGTACGCTCCCAAGTATGTGGACCGCAAGGGCGGCTACACCAGAATTATCAAAGTCGGACAGCGCAAGGGCGACGCGGCTCTGGAAGTTGTGCTGGAACTGGTATAAAGGATGCAGAAAAGTCCATACTTTGTGTGGATTGGAACCCTGGAACATGGATTCTGCTGTATAGAAAGAATAGATCCCCCGGCATGTGCCGGGGGAATTTTTACGGTGTTTTCTGAAAATGCTGGTAGTCCTTGCAGGAATTCCAGTTGCCGCCCCAGATAAAACCGTGTTCCTTGAACAGGCGGCAGCACAGGTCATCCTCGTCAATTTTATAGGGAAACGTCTTACTGCGGTCCGCATAGTCCGCACCGGCGGCGGGGGATACATTGATGGTCTGATCCCTGTTGTAGGTGATATAGGGATTGTACAGAGGATTGATGTCGATAGCCAGTCCGTAGGCATGTCTGGAGAGACTGGAAGATCCTGACACCACGCGGTAATTGAAACAGGAGGTGTTATTGTCCGCCATGGACAGATCATCGTCTCCCTCGTAGGCATCAATCAGCCGGATTTTTTCAATCCGGTATTCCGCCCTGTATAATTCGTGGAATATCTCCACAAGATCCGGGGCGATGGACTGGTTGCAGATCAGTTCCCCTTCCTGGGAGTTTCCGTCAAAATCCGTGTAAAGTACATGGACATAGGATAGCTCATCTGTGGTAATGGCCGGCTGCTCCAGATCCGCGGGGTAGGAGACCCCGGTGATATATTCCGTCAGACCGTCGGACAGCGGCTCGTAATAAAAACCGTCCGTCCATGTGACCCGGGCATCCGCCATCAGATCTCCGTTCAGGGAAAATCCGGGCAGCACAGATTCTTGGACATCTTCCGTTTTACTTGGCAAGTCATGATTCATGGGGCTCCGATCCGCTCTGGTGGCATCCGGACTTTCTATAGGATATGCGGCATCGTCCGATTCCGGTACATTTTCCGTAAGATTCGCAGAGCCGCCGGGGGACGGAGAGGAGGGGGCTTCCCCTGAGATTCCGCCGATGGATTCAGCGGGTGTTCCGCCAACGGATTCAGCGGATGTTCCGCTCACTGGGCCTGACAGATTATCCCCCTCACCGGCAGCCTGTGAGAGATCCGGGGCGGCAGGGGACTGGGGATTCTCCGCTTCCGGCCCGGGAGTCATAGTGGGCTGGGGATGCTCCCGGGCAATATCTCCCAGAGTCTCGGAGCCGATTCCGATCATATGGCTGATACTGATGCATATGACAATCACCGCCCCGACGGCGGCAAGTCCTTTAAGAAGAATATTCCATTTCCGATTCATATTGTCCTCTTCTCCATGTACGGGAGTGTGTCTGCAACATACACTTCCGGTTAGCCATGATCCTCAAAGCAAAGTGTCTTTTGGTTATCGGCCGGGACTGAAAACACGGTCCACAACCAGAGTGTTATGATCCTTAAAGCAAAGCGTCTTCCGGTTATCGGACTCGGAGCGGAAAGCGCGTTTTCCGGTCATCTACATTATAGCATGTTCAGAAACCGCCGTCAAAATTTTAGTTTTTTGATTTAATGATTGTAAATGCATGCTAAATTTAGTAGAATAGAAGACTGAGGTAAGAAGGATGAGTATAGTAAAAACCAGGAATCTCATATATGAATACGTAAAGCGGGACGAGGAAGGCAATGAGGACGGTGTGATCAGGGCGGTAAACGATGTGTCTCTGGGTATCCGGCAGGGGGATTTCATCGCTGTCGTGGGACATAACGGTTCCGGTAAATCCACTCTGGCGAAGCATATGAACGCGATCCTGCAGCCGACCCAGGGGACAGTTTGGGTAGACGGAATGGACACCCGGCAGGAGGAGAATATCTGGGAGATCCGCCAGCGGGCGGGCATGGTGTTTCAGAACCCGGACAACCAGATCGTGGCCAAC
>CATKXY010000033.1 GCA_949840915.1 uncultured Lachnospiraceae bacterium
CCGGGTGCACGATGTGCCGGATTCGGATAAGATCCGTAAGCTGGCCCTTTTTATCAATAATTTCGGATACTATATGAAATCCACGGATAAGCGGGGGAGCAAGGTGGGCAGCGAGGAGGTGCATCCGAAGGAGATTCAGAAGCTTTTGGAAAAGATTGCGGGAACGCCGGAGGAGCCTATGATTGCCAGACTTACGCTGCGCAGTATGCGGCAGGCCAAATACAGTGTGGAGAGCAGCGGGCATTTTGGTCTGGCCTGTCAGTATTACTGTCATTTTACTTCACCGATCAGACGTTATCCCGATCTGCAGATACACCGTATCATAAAAGAACAGCTGCGGGGCAGAATGAACGGGGAGCGCATCGCCCATTACAGGCAGATATTGCCCGATGTGGCGCAGGAGTCCTCCCGGCTGGAGCGACGGGCAGACGAGGCTGAGCGGGAGACTGATAAGCTAAAGAAAGTGGAGTATATGGAGAAACATCTGGACGAGGAATTTGACGGTGTGATCTCCGGCGTGACCTCATGGGGCATTTATGTGGAGCTTCCCAATACGGTGGAGGGCCTGGTGCATGTCTCAAAGCTGCCGGGAGACTATTTTTACTATGATGAGGGCGCATGTGAGATGGTGGGGAAAGCCACGGGGCAGAGCTATCAGCTTGGGATGCCGGTACGCGTCCGGGTGGCCGGGTGCGATCGTTTTAACCGCACCATAGATTTTGATATCGGAGGAGACTAGAGATGGCGAAGACGGAGAGCGGGAAGCTGATTGCCAACAATAAGAAAGCATACCATGACTATTTTATAGACGAGACTTACGAGACCGGGGTGGCGCTGCATGGAACCGAGGTAAAATCCATGCGGATGGGGAAGTGCAGCATCAAGGAGAGCTTTGTGCGCATTGAAAACGGTGAGGTCTTTGTCTATGGCATGCATGTGAGCCCCTATGAGAAGGGCAATCTTTTTAACAAAGATCCGCTTAGAGTGAAAAAGCTTTTGATGCATCGCTATGAGATCGATAAGCTGGAGGGCAAAATCAAAGAAAAGGGTTATACGCTGGTGCCGCTGCAGGTATACTTTAAAAAGGGCAGAGTGAAGGTCGAAATCGGACTGGCACGGGGTAAGAAGCTTTATGACAAGCGGGAATCCATCGCCAAAAAGGACGCCAGAAGAGAGACGGAGAGGGAGTTCAAGGTGAGGAATCTGTGATTGCTGAGCGATGCTGTTACAAACCGTGCGGCAAAATTGTGAGGAGGTGTTGACGAAAGAAACTGCAGTTGTTATAATTGTATAGAGTCAAAAAGCAGGGCTTTTTGATTATGAATAAGGGGTAGTAAAGGTTTCGACAGGGGTCTTGCAGCTGGAGAAGCTATCCGCATGCGATGCGTTAAATGGCAAAATTAAATTAAACGCTGAAGATAATTTAGCATTTGCAGCGTAAGCTGTAAATTCCGCGGTCTTTATGGCCGCTGTCCGCTCTAGGGCACTCACACTTTAGAATCCGGGCATCATTGATGTGAGAAACGACATGTGACGGGCTTCGGGCACATGGGCGTATCAGAAGCTACCGAATCCGGCCGGCTGTTCGTTTCCGGGCGGAGGAGGGAACAGGAGGAAGCAAGTTCCTCCAAAATAACGGACTATGATAGTAGAAGTACAGGGAATGGGCTTTTGGACACGGGTTCGACTCCCGTCTACTCCACTCAAGGGATTTATGGTCAATCGGGAATCTGAAGATCAGGTTCCCGATTCTTTTATCCGCAGACGTAATGTGGTGAACTCAAGGTTGCGGAATAACCGGGGTGTCTGTATAATGGATGAAAAGGCGGACCACACTGTGAGGGAGCAGGAGTGTCCCGGAGAGCAGAAAAGCAAATAGACGATTGAACACAAAAGTTTGAAGGCAGGAGGAAAGCACTGTGGCAGACATACAGGATGCGGGCAGATATATATCGGACGGATATTCTTTTTATACGGAGCGGGATGCGGCTCTGGCTGAGGAGGAGCGCCGCAAGGTGGATTATCTGAAGGCGCGTCTGGACTACAACAATGCGGAAAGCATATTGCGTATTTACAAAAAGGCCCTGGCGGAGAGGATATTCAAATCCCCGGTGGGATTATTTTTCCTCAGAGAGATGCAGCAGTATCTGCTGCGGCAGCCGGACATAGACCCGGATGAGGTGGACGCTATCCAGCTGTATGTCTCTTTTGAGGGTGAGTTCCGGGATCAGAGCAGCCCTGCGCGCAACAGGGTGAAGCCTGCACAGAACCCGGGGCCCGGAAAGTCTCCGGCCCTGCGGATATCCGTGATTGCCAATATCGGACTTGCGGCTGCCGTGATTGCCATGTTTGCCATCGCTCTGGGGGCAAAGCAGGCGAATATCCTGAATTATGAAAGGGTGCTGACCGATCGTTACGCTTCCTGGGAGCAGGAGCTTACAGAGCGCGAACAGGCGATCCGGGAACGGGAGCTGGAGTGGAATAATAAAATGCAATAACGGGAAATATTGACGGGAGTTTGGAACGGATGGACAGATTGAAGATTTTGGTGGTGGATGATGAGAGCAGAATGCGTAAGCTGGTATCGGACTTTCTGACACGCAGCAATTATGAGGTGCTGGAGGCGGAGGACGGAGAGCAGGCGCTGGATCTCTTTTATGAGGAAAAGGATATTGCGCTGCTGATCCTGGATGTGATGATGCCTAAGATGGACGGATGGCAGGTTTGCCGGGAGATCAGGACCTGCTCCAAGGTACCCATCATTATGCTCACTGCCAGAGGGGACGAGCAGGACGAGCTCCAGGGATTCGGACTGGGTGTGGACGAGTATATTGCAAAGCCCTTCAGCCCGAAGATTCTGGTGGCGAGAGTGGAGGCGATCCTGCGCCGCAGCGGCCAGCTGGGAAAGGGTGAGATCATAAGCAGCGGCGGTATCGATCTGGACAAAGGAGCTCACAGGGTGACAATAGACGGACAGGAGGTGGAACTCAGTTATAAGGAGTTCGAGCTTTTGGCATATTTTATGGAAAATAGAGGACTCGCTCTCTCCCGGGAGAAGATATTGAATCAGGTTTGGGATTATGATTATTTTGGGGATGCCCGGACCATCGATACTCATGTGAAGAAACTCAGGAGCAAGCTTGGAGAAAAGGGCGACCTGATCAGAACCGTGTGGGGCATCGGCTATAAATTTGACTGAGAGGAATGATGATGGCAGGTAAGAGGAAGCGATTTTCCATCCGCAGTCAGTTTGCACTGATTTTTATCACTCTGATGGCCGGTGTGATTCTGTTGTGCTGGTCAGTGAATATTCTGTTTCTGGAGGAATATTATATCCGGGAAAAGCGCGCAATCATTTATGATGCCTATGAGACCATCCGAAGGGCGGCGGAGCAGGACAGTTACGGGACAGATTCCTTTGTGAGAGAACTGGAGGGAGTCTGCCGTAATTATAATATTACAGTCTGTGTCATGGATGTGGACTCCCAGATCAGATATGTATCCCAGAATGGCGGGCGGCAGCTTGAGGCCAAGCTGATCGGATATATTTTCGGTTTTGCGGAGGAAGAGGCACGGGAGCTTGAGAGCGGAGTAGATTATCGGATTCGGATCACCGGTCAGGGGGATGGAGAATATCTGGAGATGTACGGCAGACTGACGTCCGGTATCTCGTTCATTATGCAGACACCTCTGGAGAGTATCCGGGAAAGCGCCGATCTGGCCAACCGCTTTCTGGCCTATGTGGGAATTTTGGGTACACTGTTTGGCGGAATCGTTATCTGGGTGGTGTCCTACCGGATTACAAAGCCCATCGCTCAGCTCAGTTATATTTCCGGACGCATGGTGCATCTGGACTTTGAGGCGAAATACGGGAGCAGACGGCACAGCCTGTCGCCGGTGTTTGACGAGATCGATATGCTCGGCGAAAATATCAACGAGCTCTCTGCCTCTCTGGAGCGTTCGGTCTCAGAGCTGAAAACAGCCAACAATGAGCTGAAGCGGGATATTGAAAAGCGTGAACAGATAGATGAGATGCGAAAGGAGTTTCTCGCCAATGTTTCCCATGAATTAAAAACGCCCATTGCTTTGATCCAGGGCTATGCGGAGGGACTGCAGGAGGGGATCAGCGATGATCCGGAGAGCTGGAAGTTTTATTGCGAAGTGATCGTGGATGAGGCTTCAAAGATGAATGTCATGGTAAAGAGACTGTTGACTCTGAATCAGTTGGAATTCGGAAATGATGTGGTGGCAATGGAGCGTTTTGATCTGGTGACCCTGATCCGGAATTATATACAGTCTGCACAGATTTTGACACAACAGAACGAGGTCAGTGTCAGGATGGCGGATTATGCGCCTCTCTATGTGTGGGCAGATGAGTTTAAGACAGAAGAAGTGTTTATGAATTATTTTACGAATGCGGTAAATCACTGCGAGGGGGAAAAGGTGATCGAGATCCGGCTGGAACAGGAACATGGCCGGGTGAGAGTATGGGTATTTAACACCGGGGCCCCGATACCGGAGGATGCGCTCCCTCATATCTGGGAGAAATTTTATAAAGTGGATAAGGCTCATACAAGAGCTTACGGCGGCAGCGGCGTGGGGCTTTCCATTGTGAAGGCCATACAGGAATCCATTCATCAGGAATACGGGGCGGAGAACTGCCGGGGAGGTGTGCGGTTCTGGTTTACCGTGGATACGGTTCAGGAGTAGTGCAGGTCTGTGGCGGGTGAGAAAATATAACAGAAAATATAACAGAAAGTATGGCAGATAATATGACAGATAATTTCACGGATAGCATGGAATACGGAACGAGGGTTTTGCTGGTGGGTGTGGATACAGGGGAAGAGACGGATTTTGACCGTTCTATGGAGGAACTGAAAAGTCTGGCGCAGGCCTGTGCCAAACAGGTGGCCGGAGTGATCACCCAGCGCATGGACAGCGTGAACAGGGCTTTCTATATCGGCACGGGTAAGGTGGAGGAAGTGCGTGAGTTTGCTCGTGAGTGCGAGGCCGCAGAGATCATTTTCGACAATTCACTTACCCCCTCACAGATGCGCAATCTGACGGAGGAACTGGATATACCCATACTGGACAGGACCCAGTTGATTCTGGATATTTTTGCGATCCGTGCCAGGACAGGAGAGGCCAAACTGCAGGTGGAGATGGCCAGACTCCAATATATGCTGCCCCGGTTGGTGGGCATGCATGAGGAGCTGGGCAGACAGGGCGGAACAGGCGGCAGTATGAGCAATAAGGGCGCCGGAGAAAAAAAGCTGGAGCTGGACAGACGCAGGATCGAGCACCGCATTTCCGAGCTGAAGAAGGAACTGGAGACGGTGGAGCGTTCGAGGGAAATTCAGCGCAAGAAGCGCAATGCCTCCCGCATTCCGCAGGTGGCGCTGGTAGGGTACACCAATGCGGGTAAATCCACCATAATGAACCGGATGCTGGAGGAATTCGGGAGAGTGCCGGGGAAGCAGGTGCTGGAAAAGGACATGCTTTTTGCCACGCTGGAGACCAGTGTGCGCTGTATCGAAATGGAGGATGGCAGACCGTTTTTTCTGGTAGACACAGTGGGATTTATCCATAAGCTGCCGCACGGACTGGTGAAGGCATTCCGGTCCACGCTGGAGGAAGTGAGATTTGCGGATTTGCTGGTACATGTGGTAGATTACTCCGATGAGAATTATCGTCAGCAGATGGAAATAACAAAAGAAACTTTAAAAGAACTGGAAATTGGAGACATTCCGCAGATTATAGTGTATAATAAGTCTGACAGATGCCGGATGGAACGTCTGCCCCGGGTGCGTAAGGATGACATTCATATGGCGGCCGGGCCGGGAACCGGCATCAGAGAACTGGCAAAACTGATTCAGGACAAACTATATGAACACTACAGGGAATGTGAGTTTATGCTGCCCTATGATCAGGGACGGGCGGTGTCCTGTCTCATGGAACAGACTGTGGTATTGGAACAGGAGTACCGGGAGGGCGGAATCTATCTGAAGGTTCGGTGTCAGGAGCAGGATGCATCCAGATACGGGCGGTTTCTGATCTGAGAAAGTTTTGTAAAACACGATTGATGTCGGCCGGATCAGGCAAGAGGTGCAGTTATGTATTTTAATGAATTAGATGATAAAAAGAGAAATACGCAGAGGCAGGAACAGGACAGCCTGACACTGCTGCGAACCCGGGTGGATATTCTGATTCAGGATTCAAAGGATAAGGACTTTACGGTATACCTTCACCAGATGCAGGGCCGTATCGCCATTCAGGAGCAGCAGATAGCAAGTTTAAGCAAGGAGCTGGACAGCCGTGTGCAGATGTATGAGAACAGACTGCGGTCAGCCCAGGCTCCGCCGCCGCAGATTGCCGAGACAACTCCGGAGCCTTTGGTGCGGCAGCCGGAGGTGACAGTGCAGCAGCCGGGGCCGTCAGCGCAACAGCCGGGGCCGTCAGCGCAACAGCCGGGGCCGTCAGCTCAGCAGATGAAGCGCCGGCGCAGCGCAGAATTTACCATAGGGGCTGCAGTATTGGGGATAGTGGGCGGAGTGTTTATTCTTACGGCTATGGTGCTGCTGGGCATTTATTTTATGCAGGGCCTTATGAAAGGTCTGATGCTCTTTGCGGTATGTATTGCGGTAATGGTTTTGGCCGAAGCGGTTTTGTACCGCCGGTGGCCGGGACTGGGCATGACACTCTCGGCCATCGGGATGGGTGGTTTGTACATATCTACTCTGATCAATTATCTGGTGCTGCACAATTTCAATCAATGGGTGGCTCTGGGGATAACGCTGCTCATCACACTGACGGTGATCATTCTCAGCCGCAGGCGGGATGCGGCGGCTTACCGGATCCTCGGTATGACGGCCGTGTATATCTGTATTTTGCTGGTGCCGGACAGTGAGGTCCTGGGCGGCGGAATGTCCGTGACGGAGTTCCTGACGGCGACGATCATGGCGCTTGCAGTCAATATTATGTGTCTGGCAGTGCCCGTTAAGAAGGCTCACACAGGAATTCATGTCACGCATATGGCTTTGAATACAGCATTTACCTTCATTGCTTATTTTAATTGGAGTTATGCATTGGAGGATTCATTTCCCGTGATGAGTGAGCTATGGCAGTATCAGGCATGGCAGAAACCCTTGTTTTTGGCGGTCTCCATTCTGATCATGCATATGATCTTTGTCGTACAGGTGTGCTGGCAGGAGAGGCAAAGCCCCGGTTGCTCCATGGAAAGTAATACGGGTATTTGTGTAACGTATGGGATATCAAGCCTGTTTTATATGCTCTTGTTGGGGCTGGCCGCAGATTTTTCCGATTCCATGACACGGATAGAACTATTTGGAGACGCGTATCTGTTGGACAGATTGATCTGTTCGGGAGCCGTGACTGTGCTCTGTCTGATACCCATGCTGATCCTTCGGAAGAAGCAGGAGAAATGGTTCATCTGGTATGCCCTGAATCTCTGGCTAATGGGGGTTCATGTTGTCAATGGAGGAGATTGGGAGACGTCTCTGTGTCTTCTGGTAATGCTGGCGGCTTCCAAGCTGCTCTCTTTTACCAGACGGCCCATGCTCTTTATCAGCGACGCAGTTGTCACCGCATATATATGTATGGCAGTATACTTCAACAGCGAATGCACCAGTGTGATTCCCTTGGCGGTCGGACTGGTTCTGAGTATTCTCTGCCTGAACTACTGGTACACTTATTTTGAGCTGATACTCACATTCACCATTGCTCTGTACACTTCAAGCCATATGCTGACGCTGCTCAAGCTTCCGGTATTCGTGGGAATTTTGTTTGTCGGAATGCTGTTGTTTAACAATGTCAGCAAATGGCGGGGAAAAGGTATGGGCATTGCCGGATTCAATGCGCTCGCGCTGAGCGGACAGGCGGTTTGTTATCTGCTTCTCATCAATCCGGTATATCGAAATGCCTATCTCACCTATTTTTGTATGCTGGTTTTCGGGGCAGCAACGATTATGATCTGTTTCCAAAAGAAATATCATCTGGATTTTGGATGTAAACAATTGATCCTTGCAATATTTTTGACTTATATGGGTCTGATCGTGAGAACAAATTACCCTATCACCAACAGTATTTTGCTGATGGCGCTTGCGCTGGGGTGTGTGGGAACAGGATTCGCAGTCAATAAGAAGTCTGTGCGCATTTATGGACTGGTGCTTTCTCTGGTGATTTGTGGTAAACTGGTTCTGTATGATTTTATGGGAGCCAATATTCTGCAGAAGACGATTCTGTTTTTTGCAGTGGGACTGTTGGCGCTGGCTATTGCCGCAATCTATATGATTTTGGAGCGCAGCCGGGAAAAAAGAAATGAGCGCAAAAACGCGCTCACAAATGAAATCAAAAGTGAATGAAACAGGAAGTTAAAATGGGATCAATCATGAAATCAGAAACGAAAACAGTAAAAGGAGTATCTGCAATGAACAAAAAAGGAATTGGAATCATGTGCCTTGCCACAATGCTTTTGACGGGATGCGGAGCTGCCCTGCCCGACATGACGGACGAAGATGCAAATGCCATTGGCGAGTATGCGGCAATCACTCTGCTAAAATATGATGCAAACAGCCGGAGCCGTCTGGTGGATTTGTCTCAGATAGAACAATCCGAAGAGGCGCAGGAGCCTTCTGTTACTGATCCATCTTCTGCAGAGCCGCTGCCGGAGGAACAGCCTTCTGCGGAGCCGCTTGATTTAGAGAATACGCCGGTGACGGACACAAATACATCGGAGCCGGAAATGGCAGACAGTCTGGAGAGCTTTTTTGAATTGCCGGAGGGTGTGAGTCTGCTCTGCACAGGATATGAATTCACCCAGAGCTATGAGGGGGAAGAAAACACTCACTTCGCCCTGGAAGCGACGGAGGGAAAAGAGCTTTTGGTGCTGCAGTTTACCGTGCAGAACCAGTCAGGCTCGAGCCAGGAGATAAATATTTTCGACAGACGGGACAATTATCGCGTCAGTGTAAATGCAAGCGATACAAGGACGGCGCTGTCCACTATGCTGATAGAAGATTTGTCAACCTATAAAGGAGCGCTGCCAGACGGCGGCACTGAGAAACTGGTTCTGGTGTTTGAACTGGAGGCTGCGCAGACAGGCAGTGTGGAGTCCATCGTTTTAAGTCTGAAAAATGATGTAAATTCATACACAATTCAAGTTTTGTAGTGATAAAAACTGTAAACATATTGGCTTCACACATGGCTAAAGGTGAAAAAAAGCCGATAAACAAGGGATTTTTGTTGAGTTGAAAAAATTGTGTGATAAAAAATAAAAAATTACGTTTTTTCTGTTGACAAGAGTCGAAAGCAGTGCTATACTCATTTTTGCTGTCGGGGAATACAGACACGGCAGCCAGGAAGTTTTAGATTCAGATATAAGAACTTCGGTCTAAAAACTTTTTGAAAAAGTAGTTGACAAAGCAAAACACCTATGATACTATATCAGAGTTGTCGCTGAGTTGACAACAGAGCAGACGAAGCGGTCTGCGAAATGAACCTTGACAAATAAACAGCAATGCAACCCTGAAAATTCCAGAAGCGGAGCAATCCGCAGAGAAGATTCAGAAGAGAAGATTCGGAGAGGACCGAGAGAGAATCAAAGAATCAAAGCGAAGAGATTCGCGACCCAAAAACAGTAAAGGAAAGCCGTAGAGAAGCAGCCCGAAGGAAACGGAGGGAGGCGGAAGAAACGGCTGACCGGAAGCCAGAGAGAACTGGCAGGATAGAAACCGTGTTGAACGGAACCTGGTGATAAACCGGGGAAAGAAGATA
>CATKXY010000034.1 GCA_949840915.1 uncultured Lachnospiraceae bacterium
GCAGGTATTGGAGAGCCTGCGGGACGGCAGACGTTAAGAGGAGAATGTATGGAAAGACGGAAAGAGATCAACGGCAGGCTGGTCCGGTGGATCGCGGAGAAGGCGGAGCGGGAATATGCGGAGGATATCAGCCTGGTACTGATATATGGGTCCTATGTCAACGGTACGGCCAACAGCAGGTCGGATGTGGACTGCTGCTTTATTCCGAAGACGGAACGCGGGTATGAGATGGCGACGGGGTTTATCCTGGAGGGTGTGGGGTATGACATATTCCCGATGTCCTGGGAGAGGGTAGAACGGATCGCCTGTCTGCGGGAGAACCTGACGCCGCTGGTGGGAGATGCTGAGATCATTTTCTGCGGCAGTGCGGAGGACATGGCGCGGCTTCAGGGAATGCAGGAGAAATCGCAGTGCTGTCTGGCTGACGGTGCGTACGTCCGGGAGATTGCAGAGGAGCGGTGCAGGGAGGCAGGGCGGCTCTGCGGGATGCTGGAGCGTGTACGCACGGAGACAGAGGCATGGAAGCTCACGGGAATGGTCATCATGACGCTGGCGGATGCGGTGGCAGTATTCCAACATGGGTACTTCCATTTTGGCTTGAAGCAGCAATTTGAGGACCTGATGAAGCTCCGGGAAGTGCCGGAAGGAGATCGTGGAGGGGTACAGGAGCGTGGTGAAGGCATCCAACGGAGACGAAGCGGCGGCTTGCGCCAGAAAGATGCTGGCGGATGTTTGCAGGCATCTGGGGATCGCGGTGCCGGTACAGGCGGCGGTGGAGGATGCAAGTCCGGGAGGAGGCGCCATCGACGGAATGCAGCTTGCGGGACTCTATGAGGAAATAAAATTTACGTGTGCTGTGAGGCGGGGAATGCGGTTTTGGCGTTTCTCTCGGCAGTGTGTTTGCAGAGGGAATTAGACGAGGTGGGTGAGTATGATCTGCTGGAGGCGTACGACCATAGAGCGCTGGACAGGCTGGCGGAGGCCGCCCGGAGGATCGAGGCAGAGCTTGTTGGCCTGATCGAGGAGAGCGGCGGTCGTATCCGGCGGTATGGAAGCTTTGAGGAGTTTGCGGCACATAGGGGATGTTAACTATTCGGGCGGAATTGCATGAGCTGCCTGGTGGATTTGGGGGACGAGGGACGGTATAATGGGGACATCCTAAGAAGAAAGAGGTGCCATGATGAATTTGGGAAACAACCTGTTCCGGGCGCGTAAGAAATGCGGGCTCTCTCAGGAGGAGGTGGCGGAAAAGCTGGGGGTGAGCCGTCAGACCATATCCAAGTGGGAAACCAATGAGACGCTGCCCGACATCCGGCAGTCCAAAGGGCTGGCGCTCTTGTACCGCCTGTCGCTGGACGAACTGATCGACTTTGATATGGATATTCAGGAGGTGGAGCAGGCCATTGAGCGGACCAGTGCCGTTCTGGAGGAAAAAATTGATTGGACAAAGGCCTGGGGCAAAAAATACCCCATCCTGCTGACCTACCGGCAGGATGTGAACGTGGACAACTACGCCGTACAGCTGTCCGCAATGATCGCAGATCTAAAAAGCAGCTACGGCTACAGCGAGCTGGACGCCTTCCTGGTATTGAAGGATATTCTGGCCGCCGTCTGGAAGAGCCGGAAACAGCGGGAAAAGGCGTAAGGCAGCCGGAGAGGTCCGATAACGGGGGCGCGGGAGCGCCGGAAATAAAAAAGATGCACCGCGCAGCGGTGCATCTTTTTGGGGCTTGTCCGGCACAACGGACGCCGGCAGTTTGCAAGTTAACTCCTAGTGAGGCCTCATTTTGCGATATATCCCGTTCTTGCAAGACGGTCGATCGCTGAATCGATCCTCTTTTCCGAATACTTATTCCCCTTGATTTTAATAACTCCCAGTTTTACAGCAGATACATCTTTTTTTGCCTGCAAATAGACATAAAGCGACGTGGCCAACAGCTCCAGCTCGCTTGGGGAATCCTTGGCAAATTCATCTATAACCTCATTGACAATTGCATCATTATAGGGCTCACGTTCCAGAACGGATGTATCTGCCACAGAAATCAAATGTTCCATAGGGGTATAATGGATTTGCAAAATGCCCTCGTCACTTAATTCTCTAACCGCAAAATCTAAATCCGCACTATATGGCCCATAGAAATGAATTCCGTAATCACAGCCAAGGTCTATCTGCTTTGCCTGAATCAGGAACACAATTTTTTGAAGTGTTTTTTTACACGGCGGAGCGTTTTCCTTCGTTATCCTGTTGACGATATTTACAATTGCATGATTATTGACCATGAATAATCCTCCGAATTTCAATCGCTTTGTAAGCGCTCTATTTCTGCCAATACCTCCCCGACGATGTCCTTGCCTGCATAAATGCGATGGATGTTAATGGGCCTTACGATAGATTCTAAAATAATGGACTCTTCCATAATATTTGTCACAGCGCGCGTCTGTGGATCAAGAATCATAATACCTTTTCCGCTGTCATCCTGAGGCGCAAGCAGCACCGGCGCAAGCTTATGTGCAGCTTTATCAACACTGTCGTAGGCAACTTGGTCTCCATATGCCTCTTGCAGGATTTTATAGATCACTTTGGCATTTGTCTTTTCACCTTTTCCTGCATGAGCTTTTGATTCAAATACACATGTCATAATTTCTCGCTGCTTAAAGGCAGTGACCTCCGGTGCCTCCGAATCTGCAATCAAGCTGAGAATTCGAGAATCATTCCATTTCAAATACTCGTGAACTTCCGTTGGATACTTTCCATTTGGGAGGATCGCTTTCAAACTTTTGACCAGAACCTTGTCCAAATATCTGCGTGTCTTATGGAAATAAACCTGGATAAACATAAAATATCTCGCAAGCACGAATTCCTCTAAGGCCTGGACACCTCCCCTCTCAATAGCAAGCTGTAGTGTGTGGTCATCTTTATAGACAGTCAATGTTGAAATAAATCTATTCAGATCATATTTGCCATAAGTAACGCCACAATACAAAGAGTCCCTCAACAAATAATCCATCTTATCGCAGTCAAGCTCGCCATCCATAAAGCTTTGCAAAAAGAGAAAATCAGGAACGACAAATTTCTCATCTGTAACCTGTTTTCCCTCATAAATCATCCAAACAAGCTCTGGCGTGATATCATAAGCTTCACCATATTCCTGCTGAAACTTTGAGCCAATCCTGCGAATATGATCTGCGATCTCAGTTTCAGTAATAATAATCCGTGTAAAATCTTCATGCTTTTGCCCATTCTCAAACAATTCCTCAGATGCGTGAGAAAAAGGAGCATGTCCCAAATCATGGATCAGTCCAATAATCCGGAGCAATTGCCGGTACCACGCCGTCTTACGCCGGTTTTCCTCCCTGTTATCTGAAAAGAGGTTCGGCGTTTTTTGCGTCACAGAATCAAACGCGCGGGAGGTCAAGTGCATAGTACCGATAGAATGTCCAAACCGTGTATGTTCAGCCCCATGATAAACCAAATATGTGGTAGCTAATTGATGTATATTGCGTAATCGCTGAAAGGGAGCTGAGTTTATGATTTTTAATTCATCTTCAGAAACATCAATGAATCCATGGACAGGATCTCTAAATTGGTACATAGGCACTCTCCTTTTGTAAAGGGAGACATAGTTTTTTTATTTTAACAGAAATGTATACAGATTTCAATCCCTTGATTGTGGATATCCTTTCAGGCCTCCCGGTCCGAAGGGCTTTTTTATCCAATTCATGACATCAGTACGCCTTCTCCACGCCGCCGGAGCAACCCCCACCGATTTGGTGAACTCCTTGTTATCATCGGGAAACCATATATAGCAATCATCAGAATTCCTGGCAAAAGCTCGGGGATACAAAGGGCGCATGGCCGCGTTGTCGTCCTTGGCGGGCGTCAGCCCGCCTGCGTCCTCCGCCTCGCCACACCCGGTTTTCCCTCGCCTCCTTTTTACCGATTCTCAACTGCTTCGACTATACTATAGGAAAAACAGAATATGCAACCGCTGG